>NZ_JAGGPX010000029.1:0-19690 GCF_018613575.1 Planococcus sp. ISL-110 | reverse complement strand
AGTCGCTTCGGCCGCTCTGGATTGGACTCCCGCCATAAGCCGGGCAGCTGGAGAACGCTGCCAGTCTTATGGCTCCGTCCACTCCCTGACGCACCGGCGCTTGGTGTGGTGGGATACGCAGCGAATTTTTTGAGTGTGTGGGGGAAAGTGAGCGTGGGGTTCTGGAAGCGCTCGGCAGCGGTGGTGCACGCGCCTTTGCTTGGTGAAAAAAATTTGAAGAGCTTGTGGTTTGCGGTAGTTGGGGGTGATGCTAGCGCAGCGATTTAGGAGTCACTACCTTCTGATTTTTCTTCTAGTTTTTTAAAAAAGGATGAGCGTCACATTCACTTGGAAGAGTGTTGAAAACGTAGACAATGGGCTCGTCTCAAAGCGGTTTAGGGCTTTCGCAGAAACGATTGTTTCTGCATCATTTTGTGGGTTGAACTGGGTGTGCTCTTTATATAGTAGCTAGTTGCGAAATCGTAGGTTGGGAAACGGCTGGAGGTTCTAACTGAATGTTTTGAGGTTCTACATGAACGATCCAACCTTCTATATGTATTTTCTCCACTTCTACCTGAATGCGACCTATTCCATCCAGTTCAAGGGCTTGAACTGGATGGAATAGGTTGCATGGCGAACAGCCTGGGGATCGGAAGCGACACTTTCTGATCCAGCTTTCTTCACACACAGGGAGTGATTATTCTGACGAAATCTGTGACTACTCATTAATCTCTATATTGCTGGCTACTTGCAGAATCCCAGCATGGGAAGACGTCCCTGTGTCGGCCACAAATTGGAGGGCATTTGAGTCCGACACAGGGACGGCAACGGGCGAGACACAAATTGAAGGGCATTTGTATCTCGCCCAAGCAACCGCAAACCGCATCCACTTTTGAATCTTCCTCACTAAGCGAAGGCGCGCGCCTCATCGCCGCCAAGCGTTTCCAGAACCACACACTTTCTTCCCCTCCCCACACTTCCCGATTTTGCTGCGAGTCCCACAACACCTAGCGGCCGGTGCGTCAAGGAGTGGACGGAGCGATAAGACCGGCAGCGCACTTCAGCTGCCTGGCTTATCGCGGGAGTCCATTCCAGAGCACCAGAGCGGCTTTTAGAACTCCCAAAAAATATGCCACACCACTCCAAAGCGACTTATAGCAACCACTAAAAACAGCCTTCTTACTATTAAGAAGACTGCTCGCTTTTTTTGCTATGGCACCAGTTTATTGATCACCGGCAGCTTTTGCATAGCCAGGATGATCACGAATGAAATGGCGAATATTAAAATCCAGACCAGCGGCACGCTGATGATCGGGTTGAAGGTGGTTTCATTGAGCCCGAAGAATTTATTCAAATAAATCTGGACGAGCGGATGGATTACGTAGATGCCGAATGTGGCGGTGCTGATCCGTGTGATCAGGACATTCGGTTTGATCTTATTGCTCATGTGCTGGAACCCGATAAAGATGAACAGCGTGATGAACAAGGCGTTCGGCCGATAATGCTCGTAGAAAAAGTCATCGAATTCGCCGACAGGCCTGCCGACGTTCAAGTAGTAGGTGCCCCAAAGCGTTACAAAATAGCTGGCGACGGCCAGTATGCCAAGCGGCATCAAGTATTTTTTCGGTACGGGATAAAGCACGAGATACGCTCCGAGCAGGAAATAGCCGATGTACGGTTGGAACAATCCAGCGCTCAAGGCGATTTCAAACTCAAAAAACTTCGGCAGGAACGGCAGAAAGCTGGAAAAGATGATCCAGAACAGCAAAAAGGCCTGGAAAGTTTTCTTGTCCATATGCAAGACCAAAAGCTTCAGAAACGGCGCCATCAAATAAAGGCCTGTGATGGTATACAAGAACCACAAGTGGTAATAGATGTCGTCGGTCAGGAACTGAACCAGGATTTCGTATGCGGTATACGATTCTTCCAGCTCGTAAATATTGTACAGCGTATAGATGATGCTCCAGAAAATCAGCGGAACAACCACTTTCGACAGCCGCTTCTGCAGGAACTGCCAAACGCTTTCTTCCTTGGCACGCGTCAGCAGCAAGGCGCCACTGAGCATGAAGAAAATCGGCACACACCAGCGAAGGCCTGCATCAAAGACATTGGCGAAATGCCAGATCCAGTCATCTGTGCTGGTGCTGTTGATGATTTTCGAAACTACATGAATGCCGACCACCACGAATATCGACAACACCCGCAGCCAATCCATATAATCGTATCTTCTGGCCATGTGGGCAACTCCTTCTTATATATGTAAGTTGTTTCGTGAAGATTATATGAGGCTGGATATTCCGTGAACCAGCTCCGCTTTCCTGCGGGCTTGCGCCGAACTAACTCGGACTAAACGTCCGAGTGGATTTCGGCACTTCGCTTGCCCGCGGGAGTCTGCGCCAGTTCACTCCATATCCTAATTATGTAACTAAAAAATAAAGCAGGTTCTATAGATAGTTTCATTTATAAAATTATGAGAAGGTCCATCTCTTACTAATGTGATTTTAAAATGAAGCCGGTTCATCTGAGTAATCGCTGTTTATAAAAGGAGTGAGAAGTTTAACTCCTTATCAGCTTCTTACTATAGAAGAAAGAGCGGAAGGCGGCGAAGGGCAAACATGTGCTCCTGCATCGCTGCGCTAGCTTCGTCGCAAAGCTCATGCCCGAACTTCCTTCGGACACGAGCTTTCCTGCGGTAAAACGGAGTGATGAGACCCCGCAGGAGCTTGCGACGAGGAGGCTCAGCGCTTCGTCCGCGGAAAGCGTCCGCCTGGAGCGATTTCTTCAACCTGAAACCACTGCTTCTACATCGCTACGCTAACTTTGTCGCATAAGACAATGGCCAAACTTCCTTCGGCCAATGTTTTGTCCGCCTGGAGCGATTTCTTCCTCCACTCTACTTTTCCACATTGCCTCTTTTATTTCCTATCTTATCTTAGCTTGTTATGAAGGTTTGAACCAATACGAATTGATTACAACTGTATGACAGATGCTACTCCACTAACTGCCGGCACAAGTTCTGGATCTCTTCGCGGTTGGCATCAAGCAGCTCCTGGCCGAGCTTGACCAGGGCGTTGAGGTTCGCATCCGAGCCGTCGTCGAGTTTTTCGGTGCCTTTTTCCAGCAGTTCAATTTGGAACCGGTAATAGCGTTTGGCACTTTCCAAGTCCTTTAGGACGTAATTCAATTGGTAATCGACAACATCCGAGCTGCCGTCCATCAAGATGTACCACAGCGGACGTGCCCAGCTGAGCAGCCCCCAGGTCCTGAAATTCTCGAATTTGATGGTCAGCTGCGGATTGCCAGTGCCCAGCGACACAATCAGCAAATCTTTGTCATCCGGAAAAATCTCTCTGGCTTCGGCATAAGCGCACATGGCCGGGTTGTTGGCAAACACGCCGCCGTCGATAAAGCTGGCACCCGGATAGGCTTTGATCTTTTTTGGCGTAAAATAAGTCGGGGCTGCCGAGGCGGCGCGCGCCACATCCCTCATATAAACATCCTTTTCGATTTTCTTCGTATGCACGTCGCGGCTTTTGAAAAAAGCCGTAAAGCGCCCATGAATTTCGTAGCTGGGAACCACGACATCCTGCAGCGCTTCGGAAAGCATAATTTGCCCGAAGTATTTCTTTAAAGCCTTCTCCAGCGCCTTTGCTTGGTAACGACGCGCGAAGATGCCTCGGGTGATTTTAAAAAACAGCGATTTATCGAAAATTTCATGAGATTCCTCTAAATAAAACCCAAGGAATTGTTCTGCCGTGTAGCGCGGCTTGGCCGGCATTTGTTCGTGCGGCGCAACCAGCCCAAGCGCCAGGATGCCCCCTGTTGAGGCGCCAACAACCAAATCGAACAGCTCAGCGATCGGCTTGCCCGTCTGCATCTCTATTTCTGCAAGCAGCATCGCCGGGATGATCCCCCGTACGCCACCGCCATCGATGGATAGAATTTTCTTCAACTCGCTCACCCTCTTTTTCGAATTTTCTGCCTACTCCAATTGTAAGAAGCTAGCAGATTTCTGTCAAAATTGGATAAGGTGGATGTTATTGCAGTCAAAGTATTCTAATTATTAAGATATCATATTATTATTTTAATAAAAAATTGATCGTAGACTGGTTACTGCGAATCCGTACAGCATCCATTTTTTCCCTTTCAATCTTGCATAGCTAAAATACAGTTGGAAGGATTTTTAAATTTGGATTTATTAGGAGATAAATTGTAACAAACAAATCAATTTATCCGTTAAAAACCCATTTTTCATAGAAATAAACCTTTTTTTATTTTTTATTGACGTTCAAAAGCCCGTCAATAAAGGGTTTTTGAGGATGAAATCTTTTTGTTATACAACTGTAATATAACTGCAATTGAATTGACGTTGTTTTTAAGTCGCTCTCTCTATATAGTAAATGGCAGAGCAAAATATTATTAATTCATATAGTTGAATAATAAAAAACTTGGAGGAACCAACAACAATGAAAAAACTATTCTTTACGCTACTAACAGCAGGATCATTGCTATTTGCTAACTCAGCCACGGATGCACAAGCTGCTCAACCCGTTCAAACTAATGTCTCTTCTTCATATGAAACTACTACTTCATCTGTACAGCAGGTTGCAGCAAGCAAAGCAACTGCAAAATCAGGTACTTTTAAAATGAAATACAACACAAACGTCCGCGCTGATGCCGGAACAAAATACAAAGTCGTCACGGTCGCTAAAAAAGGATCAATCGCTACAGCTACTCACCAAAAGAAAGTCGGCAAATCGACTTGGTACAAAGTAAAAGTCAACGGCAAATCAGGATGGGTTTTAAGCACATTGCTTTCTTCTACTACTGTTAAGAAAGCTTCTGTTAAAACAGCTTCTTCTTCATCAGTCGTTTCAGAAGCATTGGCACTTAAAGGCATCCCGTACAAATTTGGCGGCACGACTCGCGCTGGATTTGACTGCAGCGGATTTATCCAGTACGCATTCAAACAAGCAGGCAAGGACGTTTCACGCACAACTTCTACACAATTTGCTGAGTCTTACAAAGTAAGCAACCCGCAGCCAGGCGACTTGGTCTTCTTCGCCAACACGTACAAGCCTGGAATCTCACACGTCGGGATTTACATCGGCAACAACCAGTTCGTACACTCTGGCGGAGCGAAAGCTGAAGTCAAGAGCATGAACGACCCTTACTGGGGCAAGAAATTCCACAGCTTCAAACGTTTCTAATTAAACAGAGCCTCCAAAAGGGTGACCCGAAGACCTGCTAATAGCAGGCCTTTGCCGGTTCCCTTTTTTTGTTTCGAGTTTTTGTTTCGAGTTTTTTTCGAGTTAACAGTGAGTTGAAAGCAGGGTTGGGGTGAAGAAATCGCTGCAGGTGGACGCTTTCCGCGGGCACGGCCTCTGCCGCTCTCCTCGCTATGCTCAGTCCAGTGGCTCCGGCTCGTGCTGTACCCGCAGGAGTCGCCGCCTTCCGCTCTTTCTTTAGGTTTCTTCTTATTAATAAGTGGGATATGGACAGACTCGTCCATAAAAGAAAGTACAAAGGGCGAGTGGGTAGAGAAATCGCTGCAGGTGGACGCTTTCCTGCGGGCTTGCGCCGAACTAACTCGGGCTTTGTGCCCGAGTGGATTTCGGCACTTCGCTACCCCGCGGGAGTCGCCGCCTTCCGCTCTTTCTTTAAGTTTCTTCTTATTAACACGTGGGATATGGACAGACTCGTCCATAAAAGAAAGTACAAAGGACGAGTGGGTAGAGAAATCGCTGCAGGTGGACGCTTTCCTGCGGGCTTGCGCCGAACTAACTCGGGCTAAGCGCCCGAGTGGATTTCTTTTATGTCGTTGCACTGCTCCCGCGGGAGTCGCCACCTTTCGCTCTTTCTTTAGGTTTCTTCTTATTAATAAGCGGGATATGGACAGACTCGTCCATAAAAGAAAGTACAAAGGGCGAGTGGGTAGAGAAATCGCTGCAGGTGGACGCTTTCCTGCGGGCTTGCGCCGAACTAACTCGGGCTAAGCGCCCGAGTGGATTTCGACACTTCGCTATCCCGCGGGAGTCGCCACCTTCCGCTCTTTCTTTTAGGTTTCTTCTTATTGATATGAAGTGTGAGGGGAAGCGCCACTGTTGTCTCTATTTTGAGTAGGGCATAAGGACGTGATGGGCACGCAGTGCTTTTCGCTTGCGAAAAGCGGGCATCTTGGAGGAGCAGAGCGGATCGGTGTTGGCAGTAAGTGGTGAGTGGGATGCTTTTACATCACCATTTCGTGTCTCGACCTTCACACGCTGTATTCTTATCTCAACTCTTGAAGCGGCTACCTGAACGTTCCAGATTTCTACCTGAACCTTTTTCTCCTTTACATGAACCTTCTCTATCCTTACCTAACTTCGATCTGTTTCACAAAGTTCAAGCCCCTGAATGGAAACTGTTCGCGTGGCGAACAGCCGGGAATAGGGAGTGACACTTTCTGATCTAGCCTCACTCACACACAAGATGTGATTTTTTTCTTAAAATTCGTGTAGGAAACCGAAACTTTCATGTAGCGAAGCAAGACAGTGCGGTAGCATCCTCACCTTCTATAGTAGAAACTTGAAACGATGAGGTAGAAACGCCAACTCTTCATCTAAACATAAACCCCATTCGTAGACTCAACCACACCCAGCGCAGGCGTGTGCACCACCGCCGCCAAGCGATTCCAGAACCCCACTCTAGCTATCTACCTCACACAAAGTTAGGCTCTTTTTATTTAAACAACCACCCAGCTGAGGCGCGTTAACGGGCTGGGCGGAGCTATGAGACGAGTGTTCTTCTCGGCTCATGGCGGGAGCCATGCCCAAAGCGACCGAAGCGACTTACAGAACCCCACTCAAACTACCCCCACCATCCCATACCCAAGCGCAGGCGCGTGCACCACCGCCGCCAAGCGATTCCAGAACCACACGCTCACTTTCCCCCACACCCTACAAGTTTGCTGCGTATCCCCCAATACCCAGCGTCGGTGCGTCAGGGAGTGGACGGAGCGATAAGACTGGCAAGCGAAGCGCTGCCCGGCTTATCGCGGGAGTCCATTCCAAAGCGACCGAAGCGACTTTTAGAATCCGCACCCAATTGCCCCACACCCAGCAAAGGCGCGTGCCCTACCGCTGCCGAGCGTTTCCAGAACCACACACCACCTACCACCTCCACACAAATGGCAGTTCTATGTATAAGAACAACCACCCAGCTGAGGCGCGTCAACGGAGTGGGTGGAGCAATAAGACTGGCAGCGATCCTCAGCTGCCTGGCTTATTGTGGGAACCCACTCCAGAGCGACCGAAGCGACTTACAGAACCACACTCAAACTATCTACCACACACAAAAAAACAGACTCACATATGAGCCTGCTCTTCATTCATTCACAATATCCTCAATCTGATAATCGCCATACTCATCAATCACCACCGTATACACACCTTCATGCAAAACCGTTGATGACTCGCCGCTCGCTGTTTCATGATACGTAAACTCGGCTTCCGCTTCGACCGTTGCGCTGTCTTCACTGACCTCGATGCTGGTGATGGTCGGCTGGACGCTGTCGTAGATGCGGTCCTGGCCGCCGTATTCCTCGATCAGCTCAGTAGCCTCCTGTTCCGCCTCACTGTCCGGCAAAATATAGGACAAGTAGTAGAGGGATTCAGCATCATTCAACGAGTACGGAATTAATTCGTAATAGGATGAAATGAAGTTTTCCAGCAAGTCATCCGCAAAATAGGCGTCTTTGACATCCTGCAGCACGACTTCCTGCTCTTCGGTAACTATCGGGTTTTCGGCCCATCTGGTCAGCTGGTCCCAGACGGTGTAAATGGGAATCGTGTAGCCGGATCCCGGTTTTTCTTCTAGGATAATCGAGTTGATGCCGAGGATTTTGCCGGTATCGGCGGCAATGAGCGGACCGCCGCTGGAGCCTTGGGCAATTTCTGCGTTCATCTCGTAGAGTCCGGTGTATTCGAATTGGTCCAGAAAGTCGAGATCGGTCCCGGTGATTTCACCAGTGGTGGCCGTGTTGCTTTGGTCATTTGGGCTGCCGATAGCGACGACTGGTGTGCCCATGTCAACCGGTTCCATTTCCATCTCCAGCGATTGTTTGCCGGCCAGTTCGTCAACCCGGACAAGTGCCAGGTCCTGTGTATCGGACATGCCGATGACCCTGCCGTTGAATTCCTGGCCATCACTATTTTTGACAGTGATATAGGACGCGTCCAGGACGACATGGGCGTTGGTCAGGATATCGCCTTGTGTGTTGATCAGAAAGCCGGAGCCTTGTTCAAGATCGGTGTACAGTGTGTAGACATGCGTTTTGGCATTGGCGATCATGGAGGACAGTTCGGTTTCCGCTTCAGCAGGCTCTTCGCCGGTCTTTGCCGGTGGGCTTGGCTGTGCCTGCTCGGTTTTTGGTGCCTGCTCGGTCTCGCTTGTTTCTTCTGATCCCAGCAGCAAATAAGCACCTAAGCCGATCACCAGCAGCAACACTACCGATAGCACGGTGATGAGCCGATTGTTTTTATTGATCTTCGGTGATGGTTTTTGGGTCATTGCAATCACCTCGCTTTTTCTGTTCTGGTTTCAGTATAGACGGCTGGCTCCGCCAATGGTTTCATTTTCTGGCTAATCTTTCACCAAGTCCGTAATCAAGTGTTTGGTCGAGGTGTAGTTGTTGTGCTCTCTTAAAAAGAAGCGGACCGGGTTGCCTTCCCGCTGAGGATCGACCATCATCAAGTCGACGGCAATCAGTTTGGGTTTGACGCTGTCGAAGAAACCAAAAATGGCGTCCAGGTCTTTTTCGAGATGCGGATTTTACTGGCTAAGCTGGCCGGGCTCGAAAGTGACCACCTTAACCTCCATGCCGTACTTTTCTTCAATAAACTCTGCAGCGAACTTATCGTCTTTCTGAAAGTTGAAAAATACCCAGATCACGGCCGCAAAGCTCGCCATAATGAGGATTGCCACACCCGGTTTGATCTTGTGTTTTATCCGGTTTACCCCTTTTTTCTTCTATTATAACCATATGCAAAGAAAAAAAGCCGGGACGATCTTTTCCCGGCTTTTCTTAGGCTACTGCTGTTTTGTGATGGTGAAACTTTTTTCTGTGATATGCCCCGCAGCGTCGACGACTTTCAAGGTGAACTTATTGTCACCCGGATTGCCGACCGGCACCGTGATGGTGATGTCTTTATTGAATTTGCCTTCGCCGTATGGTTCGGTCATATCCTGGCTGTAGACCTCGCTGTCGATCAGGTACACTTTGATGGCGTCCATGTTGTCCGTCACATTAAAGCTCACTTCCGCGCTATCCTGGCTGGCCTCTACTGTTTCTGGCACTTCCAGCAGCTCGAGTTCGGCCGGTTGGGTGTCGACCAGGACCTGGCTGCGCACTTCCAGTTTATTGCCCGCTTCGTCGATGGCTTTGGCGAAGATGTCGTTGCGGCCATCCTCCATGGTCAATGAATGCTGGAAAAACATGCCGTCAAAGCGATCAACTTTTTCGCCATTGACCGTCACAGAGACGATGCGCGACTGGTCTTCCACGCTGCCGAAGACATCCACCCGCTTGGTGCTCAATACTTCGAACAGCCCTGGCGCAATGATGGATACTGCCGGTTTTTCGGTATCGGCGGCCATTTCTGTCAGTGGAACTTCGGTTTTATTGCCCGCAGTATCATGGAACACCGCTTTCAGAACGTCCCCTTTTTTGATGTCGGTCGGTACGACATAGCTGGTGGTGCTTGGTGCCAGTGACTCGTCTTCAAAAGTCTCGGGACTTTCGGTCAGCTCCACCCCGTTCAGGAACACTTCCCAACGGTCCGGACCGCCGCCTCCCGCGTTATCCGCAAAACTCGTCACCGTCACGGTTTTGGTTTTCGCATTCAACTTGGCGCTTGCGGCAGGCGCTACCGTATCGACCAAAATCGGCAGCGTCAGCGACTGCCATTCGGCATCGGGATAATCAATGACGGCGCGCATCTGAATCTGGTATTGGCCGTCTTCCACCATTTCGCCGAGCACTTCTCCGTTCCATTCGTTCATCGGATTGTAGTAATAGGCAAAGTCCTGGGTAAAGTTCTTCACCAAATTCTTGCCGGTCTGCAAAGTCCGCAGTTTATTGCCGGCTGCATCCAGCACATTGACCTCTAACGCTTTGGCGTTGCGCAGCAGCGAGAACACTGGAATGACCGATTCCCGGCTGCCGTCGCCGTTTGGTGAAAAGGCGAAGCGCTCAGGAGCAAAGCCTTTTTGGTGGCTGCCGCCATTGATGATCATGCCGAAGTCATCGGTCAGGAACGTCGACGCAAAATAGGTGCTTGGATCCCATGCCACATCGTCGAACACCGGGGCATCGTCCCAGCCGCCGTTAAAGCCGAAATACGGCACGGTGAGCGGCGTGTTGCCCGTAACGCCTTCATTGCCGTCGGTCAAGGTAATAAAACCGTCAATGAAAAAGCCGTTGGTGAACGCCGCAAATTCCGGGCGTCCCTGCAAAGTCGACGCATCGATCGTCACCTGGATTTCCGCTGTGCCATTCGCCGGCACCGTCACCGTTTCGGGTGCGGTGATGTTGACGAGGTCTGTCACCACATTCGAGCCGGCGCGGTTCGGGTCGGTAATGTCAATCTTCCGCTCGGGATGTTTGGTCACATAGTCGGTTTGGACATTGACTGCCACTGCGTAAGTCGCCGCTAGATTCGAGAAGTTCTCGGCCTGCAGCGTGAAGGTCATGCGGTTGTCCTTGATTTCTTTTAACGCGACTTTGGCGTCGCCAGTGTCCTGGTCCGTCACCATGACATCTGTCGACAGCGCATCATGCAATTGCATCAAACCGGCTCCCTGCCGGCGCGGCGAAACAAACTGCCCCGCCACCAATTCGACCGGATTGGCCGTGTTCATCATCAGGCTTTTCGCAAATTCCACGCGGTCCCTGCCTGACAGGCCAAGCTCCTTGATGCGCTGGAACATCAATGCCGTCCCGCCTGCCACGTGAGGAGCCGCCATTGATGTTCCGCTCATCAAGCCGTATTCATCGTTGTTCAAAGTCGAGAAGATGTTGCCGCCCGGTGCCGTGATTTCCGGCTTAAAGTCCAGGTTCGGCGTGGGTCCCCAGGACGTGAAGTCGCTCATCTTGCCGGCATTCGGGTTCGGCGTCTCCAAATTCTCACCGTCAAAGGCGACCGTCACCGCTTTTCCGGCATCCAGCGCTGCTTTCATCGCCAGCCCGTCCGCTTGTAGCGTCGACATGAACGGAATGGCGATCGACGGATCGGATTCCATATTGACGGGGCCGGTCGTGTTGTTGTAGACGATGACACCGGCTGCCCCCGCTTCTTGGGCCGCAAAGGCTTTTTCCGTAAACGGAATCGTCCCGCGCGCAATCAAAGCGAATTTGCCGTTAACGTCTTTCTTTTCAAAATCCGCTGGCTGCCCGAGTCCCACCTCGACTACAGCATGGGAATCGGCAGGCAGGCTTTCCGGCTCCGCGTCGTTTGCCAGCAGGTACAAGGCACGCCCTGCCTCCACTCCGTCTACCTGGTAAACAAAGCTGTCCGTAGTGATGACGCTGTTTTCAAAAGACGCCACCCCCAGCGAATCAACGGCCGTTCCCGGTGTGCCGATCAGGCCGTAATCCTGATTTTCCGCAAACGGCGCCAGGAATCCGGAACCGCGCAGGTCTTCATTTCCCGCAGAAATGGCCACCAGGATGCCATTGTTCGTCGCCCGTTCGACCGCCTGCTGCTCAGGGCTCGAAGTGTCTACAAATCCCGCCGTGGCACCAAGCGACATATTGATGACGTCCGCACCCAATTTGATAGAGTCGTCAATCGCTTTGATGTAAATATCGCCGAACGTCGACGCGTAATACGCATCGTTGCCGAACACTTTCAGCGCCAGCAGCTGCGCTTCCGGTGCGACGCCTTTGATGCCGCCATTTTTCTCATTGCCATTGGCACCAATTGTTCCGGCTACGTGCATGCCGTGCATCGACGCACCCGGCGCGATGTCGCGGATTTCCGTATTGGCATCCATATAGTTGTAGCCAAACGGCACTTTTTGCGTAAAAAACTTGCCTTCTTCAATTTCGCTGTCGGACACAAAGCCCTCAACTTCCGCCTGCGTCAGCGCAGCTGTCGTGTTATTGGTCAGCACCATGTCCTGATGCCCCGGGTCGATGCCGGTATCGATGACGCCCACAATCATCCCTTCTCCTTTAAAGCCATAATCGCGCCATGCCTGCTGCGCCTGCACGAGTTCCTTGGAATATTTCATGGTTGGCTTGACCTCCGGCCGTTTGTATTCGGTCGCTTCGTAGACCGCCTTGACACTCGGCAACTCTGCGATTTCCGCTACCTGTCCCGCTTCGACTTCTGCCGAGAAGCCGTTAAAGACGGCAGTGAAAGTTTGGAGATAGTCGATATTCGGAGCCACGTCGGCAATGGTTGCCTGCACGGTTTGCTGCTTGGCTACGGCTGCCGATTCGATTTGTTGTTTCTGCTCGTCCGGCAGCTCTTTGTAGAGCACGCCTTTTGCGGTCGCGGCTTCTATCGTCGGCTCTTGCTGCAGCTCGATGATGACCCGCACTTTCTCTTTTGGCGATTCCGGCTTGAGCAAGGTTTGCGCCAGTTTGACTTCTGGTTCGGGCGCTGCCTGCACCCGCGGGTTGCTGAATCCACCCAGACTGCTGGATATTAATAATAAAATCGAAAGTAAGACTAACACTTTCTTCATACTTTTTCCTCCTCTTTCTGAGATCCTTACCTAAATTATCAAATAATTAAGTCAACTTCATTTTTCCAGTTAACTTCCCAAAAGTCTATGGTTCCAAAGCTATCTTATTTGTTAGTTTTCTTCGAATTTTTTAGGTATTTCGGGTTTGTGGAGCCTCTTGTTTTTTCCTTTTTTTAGGTGGTAGGAGTTGAGTTGAAGAGGTGAAGAAAATATGTAGTGTGAGTTTTAGAAGTCGCCTCGGGCGCTTTGGGCATAGCTCCGCCTAGCCCAAAGCGCCTTCGCTGGGTGTGCGGTTGCGGGAGTATTTTGGGTGGGGTTCTGGAGGTCGCTCTGGTGCTCTGGAGTGGACTCCCGCGATAAGCCAGGCAGCTGAAGTGCGCTGCTAGTCTTATCGCTCCGTCCACTCCTTGACGCACCGGCCGCTGGGTGTTGGGGGACTTGCAGCAAACTTGTTTTGTGTGGGGTAGATAAGTGGCGTGTGGTTCTGGAATTGCTTGGCAGCGATGGTGCACGCGCCTTCGCTGGGTGTGGGGCAATTGGGTGCGGATTCTAAAAGTCGCTTCGGGCGCTTTGGAGTGGGTTCCCACAATAAGCCAGTCAGCTGAGGAGCGCTGCCAGTCTTATTGCTCCACCCACTCCGTTGACCCGCCTCAGCTGGGTGTTGGGGGATAGGCAGCAAACTTGTTTTGTGTGGGGTAGATAAGTGGCGTGTGGTTCTGGAATCGCTTGGCGGCGGTGGGGCAATTGGCTGCGGATTCTAAAAGTCGCTTCGGGCGCTTTGGAGTGGGTTCCCACAATAAGCCAGTCAGCTGGAGAACGCTGCCAGTCTTATTGCTCCACCCACTCCGTTGACGCGCCTCAGCTGGGTGTTGGGGGATAGGCAGCAAACTTGTTTTGTGAGGTAGATCAGTGGCGTGTGGTTCTGGAAACGCTTGGCGGCGGTGGGGCAATTGGGTGCGGATTCTAAAAGTCGCTTCGGGCGCTTTGGAGTGGGTTCCCACAATAAGCCAGTCAGCTGGAGAACGCTGCCAGTCTTATTGCTCCACCCACTCCGTTGACGCGCCTCAGCTGGGTGTTGGGGGATAGGCAGCAAACTTGTTTTGTGAGGTAGATAAGTGGCGTGTGGTTCTGGAATCGCTTGGCGGCGGTGGGGCACGCGCCTTCGCTGGGTGTAGATGAATCCACAAATAGGGTCTGTGTTTATAGATGAAGATTTGATGTTTCTACCTCACCGTTTCAAGTTTCTACTGTACAAGGTGAGGATGCTACCGCAACGTCTTGCTTCTCTACATGAAAGTTTCGGCTTCCTACACGGATTTCAAGAAAAAAATCACATCTTGTGTGAGTGAGGCTAGATCAGAAAGTGGCACTTCCATTCCCCGGCTGTTCGCCGCGCGAACAGCTTCCATTCAGGGGCTTGAACTTTGTGGAACAAATCAAATTGGAGGAAGGATGGTGAACGTTCAGGTAAGAAAACAAAAGGTTTAGGTAGAGATCTGGAACGTTCAGGTAGCCGCTTCAAGAGTGGAGATAAGAAGAGAAAGTATGAAGGTAGAAACACGAAATGGTGATGTAAAAGCATCCAACCCGTCACTTACTGGCACTCACAAACCAAAAACAAACAGCGATCCGCTCTGCTCCTCCAAAATGCCCGCTTTTCGCAGGCGAAAAGCACTAAGTGCCCATCACTTCCTTATGCTTTCCTCGAAATAGAGACTACAGTGACGCTTCCCCTCACACTTCATATCAATAAGAAGAAACTTAAAGAAAGAGCGGAAGGTGGCGACTCCTGGGGGAGCAGCGAAGTGTCGAAATCCACTCGGGCGCTAAGCCCGAGTTAGTTCGGCGCAAGCCCCCCCGGAAAGCGTCCACCTGCAGCGATTTCTCTACCTGCTTCTCCTTTTAACTTCTTTTATGAACACAACAGCGAAGCTTTTACACTCATCACCTACTATATGAAGAAACCTAAAGAAAGAGCGGAAGGCGGCGACTCCTGCGGGTACAGCACGAGCCGGAGCCACTGGACTGAGCAGAGCGAGGGAAGCGGCAGAGGCCGTGCCCGCGGAAAGCGTCCGCCTGGAGCGATTTCTCTACCCGCTCGCCCTTTGTACTTTCTTTTATGGACAAGTCTTTTCATATCCCACTTATTAAATGAAGAAAACTAAAGAAAGAGCGGAAGGTGGCGACTCCTGGGGGAGCAGCGAAGTGTCGAAATCCACTCGGGCGCTAAGCCCGAGTTAGTTCGGCGCAAGCCCCCCGGAAAGCGTCCACCTGCAGCGATTTCTCTACCCAAACTAAACTTATTCAACAAAAAAAGGCAAGCAATCAAAGATCTGATTGCTTGCCTGTTCTGTTTGGAGATGATGTTAGTCCAATAGCTCCATCTTGTCGAGTGCGCGGTAGAGGACTACTGCTGTTTCAGCTCGAGTAACTTTTGCTAATGGGTCGAAAATGTTGCCATCGCGGCCTGTGATCAGGCCGAGTGCGTATGCTTGCTTGACGGACTCATCTGCATAGCCTTTGATGGCTGCGTCGTCCTCAAATTCGTGAGTCGTGTCCAGGCCTTCAAGCAATGCTGCGTCCTGGTATTCAACTGCACGGATGATCATGACAGCTGTGTCCTGGCGGGAAATTGGCGCTTTCGGATTGAATGTATCGTTGGTCACTCCGCGAACGATGCCAGCACGGGCAGCTGCTTCGATTTCTTCGGCAGCCCAGGTTTTGCTCGGGTCTGCGTCTTTGAACGTGCCTTTGTAGTCTGTAAGAGGCAATTCGAGTGTGCGGACCAGCAAGGCAGCGAATTCAGCACGTGTCAAATCGGCTTTTGGCGCGAAAAGCGTGTCTGTTTTCCCTTTGATGATGCCTTGCGAAGCCAATGCTTCGATTTGGGTTTTGGCCCAATGTGTCTGGATGTCCGTGAATGTTACTTTTGATGCTTTGGTGATGGTGAATGTTTTTTCAGTAATGTGGCCGGCTGCATCTTCGACCGACACAGTGTATTCATTTGCGCCAATTCTCTTGACTGGCACTTTGGTTTTGATGTTTTGGTTAAAGCTTGCTTTGCCGTACGGCTCAGACATGTCTTGACTGAATACTTCGCTGCCGTTTACGTAAGCGTAAATTTGGTCCATATTGTCTTTGACATTGAATGTCACTTCGACTTCAGTCGTGTTGGAGCCCACAGTTTCTGGTGCATTCACTCCAGTGATGACAGCCGGCGTGGTGTCTACCAATACTTGGCGGCGAAGTTCCATTTCGTTGCCGAACTCATCTATTGCTTTTACGACAACGTGTTGAGATCCGTCTTTGAATGTGACGGTGTGCTTGAATTTTTCGCCATCAAACTCTTTGGCTTTAACGCCATTGACTGTCAGGGAAACGATTCGGGAATCGTCTTCTACACGGCCAGCGACTACCACTTCTTTCTTATCAAATGTTTCCAATACTTCTGGTGATGTAAAGAAAATGACCGGTGCTGTGGTTTCATCTTTAGATGAAGTCATCAGCTCTACTGCTGTAGGGTTGCCTGCAACGTCGAAGAAGACAGCTGTCAGTTCATCGCCCGTTTTTACAGGCACTTCCACTTTATAAGAAGTGGTTGCCGGTGCAAGAGATTCGTCTGCCGGAGTCGTTTTGTTCTCCGTCACTTCCTCGCCGTTCAAGTAAACTTCCCAACGGTCTGCGCCGACGCCAGAAGCGTTATCCGCAAATTTCGTTACGTTGACTGTTTTTGTTTCTGCGTTATAAGTTGCTTCTGCTTCTGGAGCTACTGTATCCACAATAATCGGGAAGTTGATCGACTGCCATTGTGCATTCGGGTAATCAATGACTGCACGAAGCTGGATCTGGTATGCTCCATCTTTTGCTGGTTCGCCGTTGATCATGCCATCCCAGCCGTTAAGCGGGTTGAATGTGTAAGGCAATGTTGCTGAATAATGCTTTGTCAGATTTGAAGCTGTGCGGATTGTGCGCAGTTTTTTGCCTGCTTTATCCAATACATTGACTTCAAATGCTTTGGCGTTTCTCATCAAGGAGTAGACAGGGACTGCCATATCCTGCAAGTCATCGCCATTTGGTGAAAATGCGAATCGTTCAGGAACGTAATCGCCAGCGTGCGTGCCGCCAGTGATATCGTTTCCTTGGTCATCTGCCAATAAAGTAGTCTCGTAGTATGAGCCATCCTCCCATGTAAATTCGTCAAAGATGCTGGCATCGTCCCATTCGCCGTTAAAGCCGAAGTAAGGAACGACTAATTCTGTGTTGCCCGTAACTTCTTCGTTTTCGTCCGTCAACCTTACAAAACCGTCAACGAAAAATCCGTTTGTGAAAGCTGCATATTCTTCCATGCCTTCAAGAGCTGATACATCCACTGTCACTGAAACTTCTGCTGTCCCGTTTGCTGGAACTGTGACTGTTTCAGGAGCGTTAACTATAACGTCTTCTGTTACTACATAGGAACCGGTAAGGTTTGGTGCTGTAACTTCGTTTCCTGCTAATGGAGCTGTGTTATCCGTTTGTACGTTTACATCCACTTCATAAGTTGCAGCTCCATCAGAGAAGTTTTCCGCTTTCAATGTAAACGTGAATTTGTCGCCTGTGATTTCTTTCAAGGCCACTTTTGCATCGCCTGTCGCTTTATTCGTCAACATCACATCTGTTGATAATGCGTCATGCAATTGCATCAAACCAGCACCTTGACGGCGTGGAGATACAAATTGATCTTTTGCGAATTGGACCGGATCTGCTGTATTCATCATCAGGTTTTTCGCGAATTGAACGCGCTCGCGTCCTTCGAGGCCAAGCTCTTCAATGCGCTGGAACATCAAGGCTGTTCCGCCTGAAACATGAGGAGCTGCCATTGAAGTACCGCTCATCAAGCCGTAACCATCATCGTTTAAAGTCGAGAAGATGTTGCCGCCCGGAGCTGTGATTTCTGGTTTGAAATCAAGGTTCGGAGTTGGTCCCCAAGAAGTGAAGCTGCTCATCTTGCCTTTGCTCGGGTTTGGCGTTTCAAGGAATTCCCCGTCAAATGCAACGGTCACTTTTTTGCCTGCATCCAATTGCGCTTTCATCTCCACGCCATCTGCCTGTAGAGCGGACATGTATGGAATTTTGATGGCTGCATCTGATGCCATGCTGATGGTGCCTGTCGTGTTGTTGTAAATGATGACGCCAATCGCGCCAGCGTCTTGTGCCGCTAAGCCTTTTTCGACAAAGCCGATTTCGCCGCGTGACACCAATGCAAATTTACCGGCAAAGTTTTTGCCTTCAAAATCAGCTGGTTTGCCAAGGCCCGCTGCCAATACTTCATAATTGGCATTCGGCAAGTCGGTTGGATCTGCATCATTGGCAAGCAAATACAGCCCGCGTCCAGCTTCTGCACCGTCTACTTGATAGGCAAAGCTCATTGCTGTGATGATGTCGTTTTCAAATGACGCAACGCCAAATGAATCGATTGATGTGCTTGGTGATCCTGTCAAACCGTAATCCTGGTTATCGGCGTGCGGGTAAGAAAAGCCCGATCCGAACATATCCGAGTTCCCTGCAGAGATGGACATCAGGATGCCGTTGTTTGTCGCTCTTTCAACTGCTTTTTGTTCCGGGTTTGAGGAATCCACAAATCCTGCAGTCGATCCGAGTGACATGTTGATGACGTCTGCACCCAATTTGATTGAATCATCAATCGCCTTGATGTAAATGTCGCCATAAGTTGACGGATACAACGGATCGTTGCCGAATACTTTCAGCGCGAGCAATTGCGCTTCTGGTGCAACCCCTTTGATGCCGCCGTTTTCTTCATTGCCATTGGCTCCTACTGTACCGGCGACGTGCATGCCGTGCATGGAAGCTTCTGGTCCAAGGTCAAGAATTTCGTTGTTGCCATCCATATAGTTATAGCCAAATGGCACTTTTGCTGTGAAGAATTTGCCGTTTTCGATGGATTTGTCAGCCACTAACGCCGCTACATCGGATTTTGTGATGTCGCCCGTTGTGTTGTCTGTCAACACCATGTCTTTGTGGCGCGGGTCGATTCCGGTATCAATAACACCGACAACCAGCCCTTCACCGCGGTATCCGTAATCTGTCCAGGCTTGTTGCGCCTGAACCAATTCTTTCGAATACTTCATTTCCGGCTGAGCTTCAGGACGCTGATACTCAGTCGATTCGTAAACCGCTTTAACACCGCTTAAATTCGCGATGTCTTCAACAAGTCCTGCTTCCACTTCAGCAGAAAAGCCGTTGAATACGGTGGTGAAGTTTTCAAAATATGTAATCTGCGGAGCGATTGAAGCGATGGATAGCTGAACGGAATCCTGTCCCGTGACAACTGCCGCTTCCAATGACTCTTTTTGGTTTTCAGGAAGGTTTTTATAGAGAACGCCTTTTTCTGTAGCGCTTTCAATCGCCGGCGCTTTTTCAAGCTCAATGATCACCCGGACTTGTTTTTCCGGATCTTCTGGATTTACGAATTTTCCAGGTACTTCCAGTTCTCCTTTTTTCAATTCCACATTCGGTACGTCCGATGAATTCACGGCTGCCGAGACCCCAGTAAGGCCAAAAACAGCTGAGCTGAATGTCATCATGAAGACCATCGCCAGCAATAAAATCGGTTTTAACTTGGTCAATTTTTTTCCCCCTTTGTTTCTAATCTGCAATTATAAAGAATCTTTACAATTGCACAACAACTTAAATTTACCATATTTTTTTAATGTTGCAAATTATAATTGGATGTATTTTCATGTAATCAGATGTTATTTAAGAGGTTTTTACTAGATACCGCTTGATTTTATTTAGTTTCTCGAATTAAAAAACTTTTTTTGTGGGTGGAGAAATTGCTCCTGGGAGAAGAGACAGGGTAAGAAATCGCTCCAGGCGGACGCTTTCTTATCATTAGTCAAGGATCTTTCTCGTTGGTATTCCAGGAGAACAGAAGAAGCAAGGAGCTTAGAATGGCTGCTTTCCGTTCCAGCGCTCGCTT
>NZ_JAGGPX010000028.1 GCF_018613575.1 Planococcus sp. ISL-110 | reverse complement strand
TTTAGGAGGACTGAAAATGCAAAACTTAAAAGCAAGAGAAAAAATATTTTTATTAATGTTAATTACCGGACCTATTTTATTGTTATTAAAAGTTTATAGGGTGATAAATCAAAATGAGCCCTTATTGTTAGCTTTTGATACATATGCATATATTTTCATTTTTATTTTCGCTTTAATAGGATATTTGAAAACTAAAAAAGAGTTAAATAAAAAAAGGAATTAGCAATTGCTAATTCCTTTTTTTATTGGGGGAAATTGGCAGCATTAACTTTCCATTCTCGTTAAATATATTGATTTTAATATTGGTCAGTTTCGGAGCTGTTTTTGTTATTACTTCTATTTTTTCTTTAGCTAAAATGAAAATCTTAATCTTAGCTTTGTATATCGTTTAATTATAATTCTTGGGTAAATCTGTGGTTCAATATTAGCCGTTATTGAGTTCATTCAAATTTTATTGATTAAGAAAAAAGCGACCGAGTAATCGGATCGTCTTTTTTTACTTTTGATTTACGGAAAAGATAGCCGAAGCCGGCTGTCTTTTCTTGCTCTTGAACTACTGGGGAATGACCGTCCATCGAGGACGAGCGACCCCATGCTTTTGAATTTAGGTGGTGCATCCAAAAGGATGATGCCACTTGCTTTTGACCTTCGCTCTTACCCTCGGAGAGCACACCTTTATGCAATAAAGTATAGTGTGCTATACTTTACCTGGAAGTTGACCGGAATAAGGGGGCGTGTTGTTGTGAGTTTTGCTGTGGTACGGATGCAGAAAATGAAGAGCCCGGATTTAAAGGGCATGCAATTTCACAACCAGCGAGAACGGGAAAGTCGGACGAATCCAGACATCGATCCGGACCGTGAACATTTGAATTATGATTTGCTGCATCAAGAAAAAATTGATTACAACAAACACGTGAAAGCCATCATTGAGAGCCAAAAAGTGAGCGAACGAAAAACCCGAAAAGATGCCGTGCTCGTGAATGAGCTGCTGGTGACGTCGGACCGGAAATTTTTTGATGGGTTAGATCCGGCTGAACAGAAACGGTTTTTTGAGGAAAGCCATAAATTGTTCTCGGAACGCTACGGCCAACAAAACATCGCGTATGCGACGGTTCACAACGACGAGAAAACACCTCACATGCATTTAGGCGTCGTTCCGATGCGCGACGGTAAGCTCCAGGGCAAGAATGTCTTTAATCGCCAGGAATTGCAGTGGATGCAGGAAGAGTTTCCGAAACATATGCAAAGCTTGGGATTTGAAGTGGAACGGGGCATTGCTTCGGACCGGAAACACATCGAAATGAGCCGTTTTAAGGCATTAACGCTCAATGAAGAGATTAAAACCCTGGAGAAGGAAACCGAAGCCCTGAGAAATGCCCTGACGGCTTCTAAGAAGGTCGATGAGCTGCAAGTCAGCAAACCCTCTCTATTTGATCGGAACCACGTGAAATTACCGGTGGAGGATTTTGAAGCCCTCAAAGCAAGAGCCCAAGCGACCGAAGCCATTGAAAGCACCATAGCAACACATGAGAAGCAATTTGATGACATGTTCGATGCGGTTGTCTCCAGTGATCGGAAACTGGATCAAGAGAAATCAAAGACCGAACGGCTGCAGAAAGAAAATAGCCAGTTGAAACAAGAAAATCAGGAGTTGCGAAAAGAAAATAAAACCTTGAGAAGCAAGTTAAATCTGTTGGTGGAGTTTGCAAAAACACACTTGGATAAATTCAAGGAATGGCAAAAAGAGCGTGAGCAAGAAAAACAAAAAACTATGGCTAGAAATAGAGACCAGGAGTTGGAACGCTGAACCGGCATCCATCTCTTTTTTTTATTTTCATTCTGTAGAATATTCATTAAGAAAATTAAGCTGTCCAAATTCGAGCAGGTCATTTACGATGAAAGAAAAAGGAGGCGATCAGCGATGGCCTTTCATGCACCGGAAGATATTGCAACGGTTCTCAATATCAAACCATCAACGCTTCGCAAGTATTCGTTATTGCTAGAACAAAGTGGATACACCTTCAAAAAGAATGCTCAAGGTCATCGTTGGTACAGCGATACAGATCTTATGGCGTTACGAAAGTTCATAACGCTCAAGGATAGCAGCGGAATGACTTTAGAAGACAGTGCAGATGCAGTTTTCTTATGGTCTAAATCAGAAAGCATAGCGCGCCAAGCTACGCTTTCTGAAGCGATACAAGACGACACAGAACGCCACGAAGCGACCGTAAATGAACTGACCATAGAGGAACGGCTGCTGCGACTGATTCAGCATCAGCAACAAACGATTGATCAGATGGCGCAAAGCATTCAAAAGCAAGAAGAGCAAAATGGGCAGATTTTAGAGGAAGTAAAAATGCTGAAAGGCAGTTTGCAGCCACTGGATGCGCCTTCGTCCGATCAACCAAAGATAGAGAGCTTAGAATCGTCCTCACAGCAGCCAGAAAGCGAACCAGAAACGGTCACACCCAAAAAGGACACCCGAGGTTTATGGGCAAGAATCTGGAACAAATAAAGGTACTGTTTTAGCGGAAACGAATGTAACTTAAGTGCAGTTAAGTTACATTCACTTCCTAGATGTTGTTTAGAAAGGACGGATATTTCTTGAATTTACGGTCATTGAACTGGACGAGATTTTGACGCTTCTGGAAAAACATCAGCCAGATAGCGACATAACGCATCGAAGTGATGTCCTGAGAATGGTCTTTATGAGAGAGAAACATAACAAAAGAAAGTAAAACAAATAAAAGCCATACCCGAATTTCCGGGTATGGCTTTTATTTTAATAAACCGAATATGAGAAGGATAGATCGACAGTTTTACGGTAATAATAGTCTGAACCAACTGTTGTTCCGAGTGAGAATCCGGCTGCTTCAAATCCGGCTGATGCAGATAATGAAGTTATAACTTGGATAGTTGTATCGCCGTAAACATTAATGCTAGCTGTTGGAAAACTACCAGTAGTGGAAACTGCATAAGCTGAAGCATTTTCTATCGTATGTCCTCCAGAACCAGTAAACCACCTAGTGTCTTGAACATTTTGAATTTGTGTAAAGCTACTTGTATTATAAACTTCAATTACGCTTCTAATCCAAGTCTGTAAACCATTGTCAGCATCGCTTGGGCGGTATCTTGTTATATTTCTTAAAACTGTATTACTCATCGCAGAAAATAATTCATTTTCATTCTCTACAAGTTCATCTTCTACAGCAAAAGTATCTAACAATTTTCCAGAACCCTTTTCAAATACTTCAATCTTACTAACCAATCCTTCTACTGATTTTTCAACATAGACGTCTGATTCGTTATATGGAATTTCAAATTCAATCCCACTAATTCTTTCTTTAAACGAATCGTTGTCTGTAGAAGTGCTCGCTGCTGAGAACGAAGGTGCTGCTAAAAGCAATCCAAAAACTAAGGCTACAAAAAATAAAGTTTTCCTTGCATTAAAAATATTACCACTCCTTTCCTATTAGAATAATTAGAATGTTACAATTATTTCTATATTATTTCAATTGATATCCATTAATTTCTACTAATGGAATATAGAAACCATGTTAATTTAAGTGTGCTACACTTATTTAAAGCAAAAAAAGGGGGTAGAAATCATGAATGAAATTACAACACAAGACTGGAATAACCTAGTTTCGAGCATAGGCTCTATCGCTGATAACACTCAAAGTAGTCTGCTTCGGGTTCAAAGTGAGATTGGAGTATTAAGTGACAGCTTAGTAATTACTAATATCCTTTTAAGTATTATTGCTGTGACATTTATAATTTCAGTAGTTAGCAGAATTTTTTTCAAAAAATAGCAGTACAAAAAAGGTCTTTTTAGAAAAAAGGCCTTTTTTAATTTCACCACGTGCAAATATACTACTCCTAATCCGGTTTTGAATGTAACTTAATAGCAAGTAAGTTACATTCAAAACCCCCATTCTATTGACTTCGCGAAAAAAACCAGCGAAACTGACATTACGAAAAAAAATGATACATTCAGATCGTTGATTCTACTGGGCTCGCTTTTCCTTGGCGGCGCTCTTTTTTCTTTTCTCGAAATTCCTTGAATAGGTCATTACATCCGTTTTTTCTAGAAATAATTGAACTAGCAGCTAACCGAAAGGAGCTTTCCATGACCAAACAAAGCGAAATCAAAGACGTCCAGCCGATCCGATCGCTCGAAAAGATCGAGGACATGAAATGGAGCTTGAAGAAATGGTGCAGCAAACGGGATTACATCCTGTTTCTTCTCGGCATCAATTCTGGCTTGCGTGTCGGGGATCTATTAAAAATCAAAACGAGCGAGATCCAGGGCAAGAAAGTGGTGTCGTTGCGTGAAGGAAAGACCGGAAAACGGCGGACCATCCACCTCGGCAACATTTACGACGAACTGGATGCCTATATTCGTACGTTAGAGGGCGCTGAATGGCTTTTTCCGAGTCGCAAGGGAAATGGACCGATTACGCGCGTTCAAGCGTACAGACAGCTTCAGAAGGCCGCACAGATGGTCGATATCTCGGTAGGCATCGGCACGCATACCTTACGCAAAACGTTTGGGTATTGGCATTACAAGCAATTCAAAGACATTGCCGAGCTGCAGAATATCCTCAATCATGCCCATCCGCAGATTACCTTGCGTTACATTGGCATCACCGATGAGCAAATTGAGAGCAATTTAAAAGCGTTTCGCCTGTAAAACTCCCAGCCTTTTTCTGCGGAGTTTTTTGTTTGTTATTTTTTCTAGCAACGAACTTGGTCTTCATTTTGTTCTTTTCTTATTTCTTTTCATTTTTTCAAAATGAAATTTTACTTATATATATTATCTTTTAAAAGATTAATTATATTAGTTATATTTAGGGTTACCTTTGAGCCTTAGAGCGCCAAGGCTTTGAAAGTTTAAATAAGTTTTTTACCCCTATCTATTAAGTTTTTTACCCCTCTTTTGTAAGTTTTTTACCCCTCTTTTGTAAGTTTTTTATTAAATATAAAACTTTTTAATTTGTTATTTATAAGTTTCGTCTTTACTGTTAAACTTAATTAAAAGGTGAAATTAATCTTAATAAAAGGAGTTACAAAATGGCGAGAATAAATTCTAAAAAACAATTAATTTCATATGAAAACTCTATCCGAAAAAGCAATGAATTATCCATGGCAAAACTGAACCAAGGTTTGTCATTAAATCAAATGCAATTACTAGCATTCTCCATTTACTGCACACAACAAGACGGTATTACCGAATTTCATAAGGTTGATTTTGAAAAGAAGTTTGATATAAAACAATATAAAACTGAAGATGCCAAAAAAGACTCTCAACGTATTTTAAGTTTACAAGTTGGTATGGAAGATTTAGAAAATGATGCATTCGAATACTGGAATGTTTTTCGGAAAATGAAATATGCTAAAGGACTTTTCCGTTTTACTTGGGCAGAAGAAATGATTCCTCATATTTTAGAATTAAAAGAAAGATACTATATTACAACCGACTTAACGATTGCCTCTAAGTTTAAAAGTAGCTTTTCATGGACTTTATATGATTACATAAAGGCTCATTATGGTTACTGGCATAAGCCAATTTCTAAAACTGGATTGATGAAGTTATTTGGAGTTGAAAATAAAAAAACGTATATAAACAATACTGGAGATTTCAGAAAAATGGTGCTTGATGTCGCTATTAGAGAAATTAATGAGCACACGGAATTAGATGTAAGATACAACGTTGAAAAAGAGGGACGTGCAATTGTAGGTTTTGATTTAATTTGGTCCAATGGACAAAAGTTGACCAGTGCTACTAAGAAACAGATCAAGGAAATCAAAAGCATCGTGGATATCGTTTTTGAAGATATGTTCGAGTATATGAATTTGGATGTTGAATCTGATAGGCTGCGTGCAAAAGATTTAATTCTAGAAATAGAAAATATGAGTGAATTCACGGATGAACCTATTTCTATAACGAATGAAAAGGCAAATATGTTGATTCAAAAAGCTGTATTGAATTTTAGAGAATTGAATAGATTACTTAAGAAAAATCATAAATCATTACCATCTAATAACTCTGCGAAAAAAGTAGAATTTTATAACTGGTTAGAAGATAAAAGTTAAGAAAAAATCGGTAAGTCGCTTTTGACTTACCGATTTTTTCTTGTTTTGCCATGAAGTATAGCTTCGGTTAAACCATTCTTCTTTGCTGTTGAACTACTGGGGAATGAACGTCCATCGAGGACGATCGGCCCCATGCTTTTGTCTTTGGTGGGGGCGCCTCACTGTTGAGGCAGCCACTTGCTTTTCACCCTGGGAGAACGCCGTAATCTCTGCAAGAAGTCTAGTCTATTTTATAAGCCCATGTGTACTCTTGTTTTATATACTGGAGCAAACTAATATCTCTAAAAAAAGATACCAAATTAATTTGGTATCTTTTTTTAAGTTAATTAATATTAGAACTTATAAATCTTCAATGTAAGTTATAGGTGTATTTCCAAAAGTCCGGTGATAGATCGTTGTAAGACTTGGGTTTACTCCACTTGCGTATACTGACACCCAATACATATTTTGACCACTGTAATAGGCTTCTCTTATTTGAGCAATTCCATCTCCCCCGAATGAAGTAGCCAAAGAGTTTGCTACTCCGGCGGGAGAACTTACACCACCAGCATATAGAACAGTATTTACAGCTGATAACCAACTAGAATAGTTTTCGTAATGATTTATAAGCTGACCTAATTGGTAATTAGTTACTGTTCCTTTGGCAGCGATAGGCTTGTCGACGCGCACAACTGTAGCCATTGGGGTAATAGTACCTCCACTGTTTAATGCAGCAGTGCTAGAAGTAGAAGTTGTGGCTTCTTGAGTAGGTGACTCAGTAGAAGCATGAGTGGCTTGAGTTCCTGAGAAAACTAAACCTAATGTTAGTAATGGAAAAATAACTTTCTTCATGATGAAGTCCTCCTTATTTTTTTGAAATTTTAGAGAAAATAAGTTACGGTAAACAGAGTAACACAAATTAATAGTTATTTTTACCAAAAATGTAATAAAAGGTGAATATGTCTACGATATATACATAAGAACATAAAGGATCATATTTGCAGGCATTATTACTCAATA
>NZ_JAGGPX010000003.1:177388-201480 GCF_018613575.1 Planococcus sp. ISL-110 | reverse complement strand
GCTGTCCCTGGTTTGGGGCGTTCAGCCGATTGTAGGATCTTCAGTGGAATCGACGGATGAATTGCTGGAAAAAGCGGTGGACGAAAGCTTGAAGCATGGCTACGTAAAACACGGCGATCTTGTCGTGATCACTGCGGGTGTTCCAGTCGGACAAGCCGGTACGACTAACCTGATGAAAGTTCATGTTATTGGGGATATTCTGGCAAAAGGCCAAGGAATCGGCAAAACAGTGGCTTTCGGTGAAACAGCAGTAGTCAGAAATGCACAAGAAGCATTGGCAGTCGATGTGGAAGGCAAAATCATCGTAACGATCGGAACAGACCGCGACATGATGCCGGCCATCAACAAATGTGCCGGAATCATCACCGAAGAAGGCGGATTGACGAGCCACGCGGCAGTTGTCGGTTTGAGTCTTGGGATTCCGGTTATCGTCGGCGTCAAAGAAGCAACTTCACTTATTAAGCACAACTACGATATTACAATGGACTCAGAATCCGGTATCGTCTACCATGGCCATGCCAGTGTTCTGTAAAAAACAATAAGGAGGCCGGTCAAAATGATGAAATGGATTTTCCTGGCATTAATTATTGTGCCGTCTCTTGAATTGGCTTTGCTTATTTGGGCAGGAGGCCAGCTTGGATTTTTTGCTACAATGGCAATCATTGTGGCGACCGGCTTGATTGGTGCTTTTTTCGCGAAGAAACAAGGATTAAAAGCCCTCAAAGATATTCAGGAGGGCATGAACAGTTTTCAGGCTCCTGGAGATCAATTAATGAATGCGGCATTCATTCTCGTAGGTGGCGTCTTGCTGCTGACACCAGGGTTTATCTCTGATGCAGTAGGGTTTACCATGCTTTTTAGCCCGACACAGAAAATGTATAAGCCATTCATTTATCGATTGATTCATAAAAAGATGAAAAACACCCGGGTTATCGTTGGATAATGCCGGGTATTTCCATCGATTTGCCGAGGAAATTTAAATTCTATAAGCGTTTCCATTCACAAATTCTACAAAGTTGATTATAATGACTAAGTAAGGAATAAAAACAGAAGTTCATAAACGCAGATGAGACATCATTCTGCATTTTTTTTTGGAATGATGAATTAGACTGAAGAAGGAGCGATTTATATGACATCATCAAAAGGTTTAGAAGGTGTAGTAGCAACCCAGTCCGCCATCAGCTCGATTATTGATGACACACTTACATACGTCGGCTACGATATTGATGACCTGGCTGTCAACGCCAGCTTTGAAGAAGTAATCTACTTGCTGTGGCACCAGCGCCTGCCGAAGGCAGACGAATTGGCGGAACTCAAACAGCAATTGGCAGACAACATGGCCGTTCCCCAAGCTGTGCTGGACCATTTCAAGACATACGACATCAAGCATGTCCACCCGATGGCAGCGCTTCGCACGGCTGTTTCCATGCTTGGCTTGTTCGACGAAGAAGCTGAAGTGATGGAGCCGGAAGCCAACTACCGCAAAGCCATCAAGATCCAGGCGAAAATCTCGACATTGGTGACAGCGTTCGGCCGCATCCGCAACGGACAAGAGCCGATTGCACCAAAATCGGACTTGAGCTTTGCTGCCAACTTCCTGTACATGCTGTCTGGCGAATTGCCGGAAGCCATCGAAGAAGAAGCATTCAACAAAGCCTTGGTGCTTCACGCAGACCACGAATTGAACGCATCGACGTTCACGGCACGTGTTGCGGTGGCAACATTATCTGATATCTATTCGGGCGTTACAGCAGCTATCGGCGCCTTGAAAGGCCCGCTTCATGGCGGTGCCAACGAGCAGGTTATGAAGATGCTTACGGAAATCGGCTCTGTCGACAACGTGGAAAAAGTCATCACCGACAAATTGGCCAACAAAGAAAAAATCATGGGCTTCGGCCACCGCGTCTATCGCAAGGGCGACCCGCGCGCGAAACATTTGCGTGACATGTCCCAAAAATTGACGAAGATCCGCGGCGAAGAAAAATGGTATGACATGTCCGTGAAGATCGACGAAATCGTCACTGGACAGAAAAACCTTCCGCCGAATGTGGATTTCTACTCAGCATCGGTTTACCATAGCCTGAACATCGAACACGATTTGTTCACGCCGATCTTTGCAGTATCCCGCACATCCGGCTGGCTGGCTCATATTCTTGAGCAGTACTCGGACAACCGCCTGATCCGCCCGCGCGCAGACTACATCGGGCCTGGCATGCAGACTTATGTGCCGGTTGAGGAAAGATAAGAAGCTTTTCATCATTATGACGAAAAAATATAATTCATAGGGCTTGCACTTTGTGCAGCCCTATGACTTTGACCACAGGAGGAAATTAGACATGACTAACGGCGAAAAAATTTCAGTAGAAAACGGCGTCTTGAACGTTCCTAACAACGCAGTAATCCCATACATTATCGGTGATGGAACAGGGCCGGATATCTGGAATGCAGCATCACGCGTTTTAGAAGAAGCAGTAACAAAAGCATACAATGGTGAAAAATCAATTATCTGGAAAGAAGTTCTTGCAGGACAAAAAGCATTTGACGAAACTGGCGAATGGCTTCCTGAAGAAACTCTTGACGTGATCCGCGAGTACTTAATCGCAATCAAAGGACCTTTAACGACGCCAATCGGCGGCGGTATCCGTTCATTGAACGTAGCACTTCGCCAGGAACTTGATTTGTATACTTGCCTGCGTCCAGTCCGTTATTTTACAGGCGTACCTTCACCGGTTAAACGTCCTGAAGATACAGATATGGTTATTTTCCGTGAAAACACAGAAGATATCTATGCAGGCATCGAATATGCTAACGGTTCAGACGAAGTGAAAAAATTGATTTCATTCCTACAGGACGAAATGGGCGTTAAAAACATCCGTTTCCCTGAAACTTCAGGTATCGGCATCAAACCGATTTCAGAAGATGGAACAAAACGCTTAGTACGCGCTGCAATCAACTATGCACTTACTGAAGGCCGTGAATCATTGACGATTGTCCATAAAGGGAACATCATGAAGTTCACTGAAGGAGCTTTCAAAAATTGGGCATACGAAGTCGCTGAGCAGGAGTTTGGCGATAAAGTATTCACATGGAACCAATACGATGCAATCAAAGACGAGCAGGGAACAGATGCTGCCAATAAAGCACAGGAAGAAGCACTTGCTTCAGGCAAAATCCTTGTTAAAGATTCAATCGCTGATATCTTCTTACAGCAAATCCTTACACGCCCAAGCGAGTTCGATGTTGTTGCAACAATGAACTTGAACGGAGATTACATCTCTGATGCATTGGCTGCTCAAGTAGGCGGAATTGGTATTGCTCCTGGAGCAAACATCAACTACGATACTGGACATGCGATTTTTGAAGCTACTCACGGAACAGCACCTAAATATGCTGGTCTTGATAAAGTAAATCCTTCATCTTTAATCCTTTCAGGCGTCTTGATGCTTGAACACCTAGGATGGGGAGAAGCTGCTCAAATGATCACAAACTCTATGGAGAAAACAATTGCTTCTAAAGTTGTAACTTACGACTTTGCACGTCTAATGGACGGCGCTACAGAAGTGAAATGCTCTGAGTTTGCTGACGAATTGATCAAAAACCTATAAGAGTAAAAGAGAGGGAGGGGAATTTTTTCCCTCCTTTTTTGTACCAATTATTTCTGATAGAATTCTGAAATCAGGTATTTAAAACTCAATAATCTTTACTAGTGGATATTCCGCAAATCAGCCCTGCTTTCGGTACTGCTGGAGCTATGCCCAAAGCGATTGTAGAAAGTGAATGCAATATTTCAACACAAATACTGTTAAAGGAGAGATATTTCATGACATTCAAACGTAAAAAGATCTCAGTAATCGGTTCTGGCTTCACAGGTGCAACGACGGCTTTCTTATTAGCCCAAAAAGAATTGGGTGACGTCGTTTTGGTGGATATTCCACCTATGGAAAATCCGGTAAAAGGCAAAGCCTTGGATATGGCGGAGGCTGGCCCTGTTCTGGGATTTGATGCCCGAGTATCAGGTACCTCGAATTACGAAGATACCAAAGACTCGGATTTAGTCATCATCACTGCAGGAATTGCAAGAAAGCCCGGCATGAGCCGTGATGATTTGGTTCAAACCAATCAGAAGGTGATGAAAGCTGTTACAGCAGATGTTGTGAAATACTCTCCGGAGACGACAATCATCGTCCTGACGAATCCGGTTGATGCGATGACCTATACCGTTTTCCAGGCATCCGGTTTCCCGAAAGAACGTGTAATCGGACAATCCGGTGTATTGGATTCTGCCCGTTTCCGGACGTTTGTAGCAGAAGAATTAGATGTGTCGGTTAAAGATATCACCGGATTCGTATTGGGGGGGCATGGCGATGATATGGTGCCGCTCGTCCGCTATTCCTATGCAGGCGGGATTCCATTGGAGACCTTGATTTCCAAAGAGCGTCTGGATGAAATCGTGGCACGCACACGCAAAGGCGGAGCGGAAATCGTCAACCTTCTCGGGAACGGTTCGGCTTATTACGCGCCCGCAGCGTCACTGGTGGAAATGGCGGAAGCGATCATTAAAGATCAGCGCCGCATCCTGCCGACCATCGCCTATTTGGAAGGCGAATATGGTTTGGCTGGCATTTACCTTGGCGTGCCGACCATCTTAGGAGCAGGCGGTATCGAGAAAATCATTGAAATCGACTTGAACGAAGAAGAAAAGGCTTTATTGAATCAATCGGCAGATTCGGTGAAAGCCGTTATGAAAGTGTTGGCTTAATTCATAAGAAAGACGGACAGGGGGCTTATTCCTGTCCGTTTTTTAGTATCGTGAGGACGGGCTGTTTTTCCTGTTACCTTAGGCGCTTGCACTTTCATTGGCTAAATTGATACTATAGGAGTATCAAGAAAATGGAGGGATGTTGTTTGTTGCTTGGGAAAAAGCGGAAATCAGGCCGGAAAGTAGAAGAAATCAAAATCGGCGAGAAACTGAAGCTGACAGAAAAAATTGAAGACAAAGATCTTCTTCTCTATCTGGGTTTGACAAATGACAGCAATCCGCTGTATATTCAACACGATTTTGCGGCGCAGACTGCTTTTGGAAAACCTGTGGTGCCGAACATCATGTTGACGGGTATCCTTACCTCAGCCGTATCCAAATATATACCGGGTCCTGGCTCTTATATTAGCGGCCAGCAGCTGAAGTTTCTAAAACCTATCCATCATTACGCAACCATCGATTTTTTATTGGAAGTGATCGAAGTGGATGTCAGGCAAAATGAAGTAATCGTCCAGGTTGAAGGAATCGATGAAAATGGTGAAATCGCGATACAAGGACAAATTACTGCAAACCCACCGCGGATTGTGGAATAACGAGCGGCTTACGCAACGGATCATGTCTGGCGCGGTTTGAGATGGGGGTTTCAAACTGAGTGTGGAGGATGTAAAATGCTGAAGAAAATATTGATAATCGAAGATGAACATTCAATTGCGACCTTGTTGTCCTATAATCTTGTTCAAGCGGGTTTTGAAACCATTATTGCCAATGATGGCAAACAGGGCTATGACCTGGCTTTGAGTGAGAATCCATCATTGATTGTACTGGATCTCATGCTGCCGTCGATGGACGGGGTGGAAGTCTGCAAGTCGCTTCGCCAGCAAAAAATCAATACACCCATCATCATGCTGACGGCCAAAGGCGATGAATTCGATAAAGTATTGGGGCTGGAACTGGGTGCGGATGATTATATGACCAAACCCTTTAGTCCGCGTGAAGTAGTGGCGCGCATAAAAGCGGTGTTAAGAAGAGCGAACAATGTGCCGACTCCGCAACAAGATTCATCGGCGCCGATTTCTCTCGGGAAGTTGGATGTCTACCCTGATCGATTTGAAGTGTTTCTCAATAAAGAGCAGCTGGAGTTTACACCGAAAGAATTTGAACTCCTGGTGTATTTAATGGAAAACAAAAACCGTGTATTGACACGGGATCAGCTGCTGAGTGCCGTATGGAAATACGATTTCGCTGGAGATACGCGCATTGTCGATGTCCATATCAGCCATTTGCGCGATAAGATAGAAGAAAACAGCCGAAAGCCGACTTTCATTAAAACAATTCGGGGATTGGGCTATAAGTTCGAGGAGCCGAAAAGCTTATGAGGTCTTTTCGGCATCGCCTGCTGATCACCCTGCTGGTGTGGATCGGAATGATGCTGGCCGGATTGTTCATCGTCGTCCATCAATTGCTGCCCATATACGAGGATGCTGAAAACAAGACCGATATTTGGCTGATTTTATTTCTCGCATTTGCCGTCGCTTTGCTTTTTTCATCAATTGTGGGCAGCCGGATTATCGACGTGAACATGAAGCCGATTGAAAATGCCACGGAGACAGCGTTAGAATTGGCCAAGGGAAATTACCGCGCACGCGCTTCAGAGTCCAATGCCCAGGGCAGTGTGGAATTGAGTCGGACCATCAATGTGCTGGCCCGAAATCTGCAGGAAATTACCGCGGTTCGTGTCATGGAACAAGAGCGGCTGAAGACGCTGATTGAAAACATGGGCAGTGCGTTGATTATGATTGACAGGCAAGGAGCCGTTTCGCTTGTCAATAAACCCTTCCTGGAGGAATTTGAATTATCCACGGAAAACACATTGGGCAAATTCTATAAAGAAATTCATGTTCCTTATGAACTCGAGGATTTTATCGAAAATGTCTTCATGACGGAAACGCATTCGCGCGCCCAAATTGAGTTTATGTCGGGGCTGAACTTGAAGAACCTGAATGTCTATGGTGCACCTGTCATCGGAGAGCATCAGCGCTGGTTGGGAATTGTCATTGTTTTTCATGACATCACAGAACTGAAAAGGCTGGAGCAGATCCGCAAAGATTTTGTTGCCAATGTTTCCCATGAGCTTCGGACACCAGTAACATCCATTAAGGGCTTTTCAGAAACGCTGCTTGATGGGGCTTATAAGGACACCAAGACCTTATTGTCATTTTTAGAAATTATTCATACGGAAAGCAATCGGCTGGAGATGCTTATCAACGATTTGCTCGATTTATCAAAGGTAGAGCAAAGTGGGTTTGAAGTAAAAGCGCAAGCGACCGATATGAAGGCCGTCATTAAACGGGCTGTAGAAATGATTCAGCCCAAACTCAATGAAAAATCCATACAATTAAAGCTGGAGACTAAGCAGGTGACTGTTTTTGGTGATTCGAACCGCTTAATCCAGGTGATGATGAATCTTCTGATCAATGCAGTTACATACTCAAGCAATCATACCGAAATCACCGTCCGGCTTTTCGTCAAAGACAATCAAGCCATTATTCAAGTGGAAGACCAAGGAATCGGGATAGAAAGTTCGGAAATTGGCCGGTTATTTGAACGTTTTTACCGTGTTGACCGGGCTCGCAGCCGAAACTCAGGCGGCACCGGCCTTGGACTTTCCATTGTCAAACACTTAATCGAGGCACATCATGGAAAAGTGGAAGTCGACAGCACAGTTGGTGTCGGGACTACATTCACCATTTATTTGCCTTTGGCTAGTTAATTTAGGAGGAAAGCATGGAAACCAAACACCCATTTTTGCCAATTATAGTCGGTACAGATATGAACGCTTACAACATGGCCATTTCTTTTCACGAAGCATATGGCATCAAGCCGATTCTAGTCGGTAAAGAACATTTATCATTTACTTCATTAAGCACAATTACCGAAACCATCGAACTGCGTTCCGGTTTAGCGGAGGACGCACAGTTTGCCGATATCCTGATCGATATCGCCGATAAGTACCGAACCCCTGGCAAAACCCTTTTGCTGATTGGCACAAACGATCTTTATGTTCGCCTGATCATTGAAAATGCCAAAATTCTGCGCGAGCATTATGTTTTTAATTATATCAATGAAGATTTGATGAATCAGCTGCAGGTCAAATCGAATTTCTATGAGCTTTGCAAAGTGCATGGCATTGAAACACCAACCACTTTCTTCTATGACTGTAATTCGACAGTGCCGTTCGAAGAAGAGATGATGTTCCCGGTCATCATCAAGCCGAGCAATGGCATCGAATACAGCAGAAACAAGTTTGAAGGGCAGCAGAAAGTCTATAAAGTCGAAAGCCCGAAAGAAATGCACAAAGTGATTCAGCAAATCAAAGCAGGCGGTTACCGCGACGAATTGATCATCCAGGATTATATTCCGGGAGACGATACATTCATGTGGGATTCGGTCATCTACGCCAACTCGAAAGGGAAGACGCAGCTGGTGACGTTTGCACAAGTGGTTCTGCAGGAGCATACGGTCACGGCAATCGGAAACTATACTGCGTTGATCACCCGTTTCGATAAAGATATGATGGTCAAGCTGCAGAACTTCCTGGAAGCAGTCGGCTATAACGGATTTGCTAATTTCGATCTCAAATACGATGCACGCGATAATAAGTTCAAAGTGTTTGAAGTGAATATTCGCCAAGGCCGTTCAAGTTATTATGTCACGGCCCTGGGGCACAATATGGCCGAGTATTTTGTCGATGACCTAATCTACCAGACCGAAAAACCGGTGACGTATTTAAATGAAGACTTCCTGTTTACTGTTGTGCCAAAAGCGGTCCTGCGTAATTTCGTCAATAATAAAGCGGTGCTCAAAGACATCAAGCGCCTAATCAAAAAAGGCCAGTATGGCAATCCGTTATTCTATAAACAGGATAAGCACCTGAAACGCAAAATGTACCTGCTTGCGCGCCAAGTAAATTATTATAAAAAGTATAAGAACAATCAATGGTAAATTTACAGAAGCTTAACACCAGCTTCATACTCGGATGTTAAGGTTTAATAGAACCCCCTTCAACCGCATGATTTGAAAAAGAGTCCCTTCCCCGGGCTCTTTTTCTTTTTTTATGAAACTATTTCACTATTGTTCCGTATTATGGGTAACAAGAAAAAGGGGGACCCATCATGACAACAAAAAAATTGCTGGCAGTAATTGGTTTGTCTATTGCCGGAATTCTTCTGCTCATCGCAGTTTTCACTTCCTGGTATACAGTAGATGAATCAGAACAGGCGGTCATCATCACGTTTGGTGTAGCAAATGAAACCATCACTGAAGCGGGCTTGCATTTTAAGATGCCTTGGCCAATCCAGAAAGCAGAAATCTTGTCAAAAGAAACCTATAGCCTCCAATTCGGCTATAACCAAAACGAAGAAGGGGAAATTGTCGCCTTCGACAAGGAAACTAAAATGATTACCGGAGACGAAAATATCGTCCTGACTGACCTGGTGGTTCAATGGAAAATCACCGATCCTAAAAAATACCTATTCAATGCAGAAGCGCCGCAGGATATTCTTCACGATGCCACATCGGCATCCATCCGTTCCATCATCGGCAGTTCGCTGATCGACGATGCACTGACTTCAGGAAAAGCAGAAATTGAAGCCGAAACGCGTGACCTGCTAGCTTCATTGATCGATAAATACGATATTGGCATTACCGTACTGGCAGTCAAACTGCAGGATGTGGAGTTGCCGAACGAAGAAGTACGGGCGGCATTCACGAATGTAACAGATGCCCGGGAAACGATGAACACGAAAATCAATGAAGCGAATAAATACGAAAACCAGAAACGCAACGAAGCATTAGGCGAAAAAGCGGCAATCAATTCGCGTGCAGAGGGCCAGAAAGTATCACGGGTCCAACAGGCGACAGGGGATGTTGCACTTTTCGATAAACTGTTTGTGGAATATGAAAACAATCCGGAAGTCACCAAGCAGCGGATTATTATGGAAACGTTGGAGTCGGTCCTGCCAAACGCCAAATTATACATCATGAATGATGAAGGTGGCACGATCAAATACCTTCCGCTTGATGGCCTGCAGACAGCTGTTCCACCAGCGGCTGAAACAGAAGAAGAAGGGGGCGGCAACTGATGGAACCGAATAAACCTTTAGGCGAAGTAAAGAAATTCAATCCATATGAAAAGCCGAAAAAGAAAAAAGAGCCGAAAGATCCGATCGACTTCAAGAAATACTGGAAACTGATCGTCGGTCTGGTTGTCGCTTTTGCTGTCTTGCTCATTCTCCTGACGAATGTTTACGTAGTTAAAGAAAATGAATACCGAGTTGTCCGCCAATTTGGTGAAGTGGTGAAAATTCAGGAAGACCCGGGCATCAAAATGAAGATCCCGTTCATACAAAGTGTCACGACTTTGCCAAACTATCAAATGACTTATGACGTTTCAGAAGCGGAAATCAACACGAAAGACAAGAAGCGCATCATCATTGACAATTACGCCGTATGGCATGTCGTGGATCCGCTTGAATTGATTTCGAATGCAGGAACGATCGTCAATGCCGAATCGCGGATGGAAGAGTTCATTTATTCAGTGGTCCGGACAGAGCTCGGACAATTAGATTATGATGAAATCATCAACGATGAAAATTCTTCCCGCGGCAGCTTGAACGACAATGTCACAGCAAAAGTCAATGAGTTGCTGAAAAAAGACCAATACGGCATCCGGGTGTTGGATGTCCGTATCAAGCGAACGGATTTGCCGGAAGAAAACGAGCAATCTGTATATACGCGGATGATTTCAGAACGTGATTCCACGGCTCAGGATTACCTGTCTCAGGGAGATGCGAAAAAGCGTGAAATCGAAGCACAGGCTGACCGTGAAGCGCAGGAAGTAATTGCGACTGCCCGTAAAGAAGCGGCATTGATCCAGGCCGAAGGTGAATCGGAAGCCGCCATCATCTACAACGAATCATTCTCAAAAGATCCGGAATTCTATGAACTCTACCGTTCATTGGAATCCTATAAGAAAACAATCGGTGAAGACACGGTGATTATTCTGCCATCGGATTCACCATACGCGGATATCCTTTCCGGCAATTTCGAATAAGGCTATGGCCGTCATTTCTCTTCTATTTGCCCGCGTGGTAAAATAAAAGGAATGACGGCTTTTTTATGGAGAGGGGTAATTTTTTGGCAAAGAAAATACTTTTATTAGATGGGAACAGTTTGGCATACCGGGCGTTTTTTGCCTTGCCGCTGTTGACCAATGAAAACGGCATCCACACGAATGCTGTATATGGATTTACCATGATGCTTCAAAGAGTACTGGAAGAAGAAAAGCCGACGCATATGATCGTGGCTTTTGACGCGGGAAAAACAACGTTCCGGCACAAAACGTTCAGCGAGTACAAAGGTGGACGGCAGAAGACGCCGCCTGAGCTGTCAGAACAATTTCCTTATCTGAAAAAATTGATCGACGCTTACCGGATCAAACGCTACGAATTGGAAAACTACGAAGCGGATGACATTATCGGAACCTTGAGTTTGGAAGCGGAGCGGGAAGGCGATGAAGTTGTGGTCATTTCAGGAGATAAAGATTTGACGCAATTGGCTTCGCCTTCGACGACGGTTTACATAACACGTAAAGGCATTACCGATATCGAAAAGTATACGGTAGAGCACATCAAAGAGAAATACGGTTTGACGCCCAACCAGATCATCGATATGAAAGGCTTGATGGGCGATGCATCCGACAACATTCCGGGGGTTCCTGGCGTAGGCGAAAAAACGGCGTTGAAGCTGTTGGCGGCACACGGTTCTGTTGAAGGCGTTTACGAAGCCATAGAGCAGCAAAAAGGCAAGATGAAGGAAAAGCTTGTTGCCAATGAAGACCTTGCCTATATTTCCAAGCAATTGGCGACAATAGAACGCAATGCGCCAATCGAAATAAAGATTGAGGAATTGAGCTATGCAGGTCCGGACCAGGACGAATTGGTGAAGGTATGGACTGAACTGGCATTTAAATCCTTATTGGAGAAAATGGAATACACTGCAGAAGAAACCGTTAAAGAAGAATTGAAGTTCGAGGTGCTGGCGAGCATTGATCCGTCGATACTGAAAGACGAGATGGCGGTTCATCTGGAGTTGTACGATGAACATTACCATAGCTGCGATTTGCTTGGGGTATCCTTGGCTACGGAAACGGAAACCTATGTGATTCCGATGGACGTTGTTGAGCATTCGGAGGAATTCCGCGCCTGGTTTAGAAATCCATTGAAGAAAAAGTTCATGGCGGATTCCAAAGCGGCGACAGCAGCCTTTCTTCGCTGCGGCATCGAACTGAAAGGTGTCGACTTCGACTTGATGCTTGGTGCTTATATCGTCAATCCATCGTTGACGTACACGGATATGGCGAGCATCGTCCAAGAATACGGTTATACGGATGTGTCGTCAAACGAGCAGGTATATGGCAAAGGCGCCAAAAAGAAAACACCGGAGGATCTCATTCTTCATGAGCACATTGCCAGAAAAGCGCGCACCATCTGGAAAGTGCGTCCACTGGTCATGGAAAAGCTTGAGGAAAACGAGCAGTTTGATTTGTACGATAAATTAGAGCTTCCTTTAGCAACGGTGCTTGGCCAAATGGAATCGCTTGGCGTAATGGTCGACCGCAACCAATTATCCGAAATGGGCAAGGAATTGTCCCATAAGCTCGAAAAAATCGAAGCGGATATTTACGGATTGGCCGGACAGCAATTCAACATCAATTCCCCTAAGCAATTAGGAGTTGTGTTATTTGAAAATCTCGGATTGCCGCCTTTAAAGAAAACCAAAACAGGCTATTCAACAGCAGCCGATGTTCTGGAAAAATTAGAAGGACAGCACGAGATCATCTCCCATATCCTCCTGTACCGCCAGCTGGGCAAACTATTGTCTACTTATATAGAAGGTTTATTGAAGGAAATCCACGAGGATGGCAAGGTTCATACCCGGTTCCAGCAAGCCCTCACGACGACCGGACGTCTCAGTTCGACCAACCCGAACTTGCAGAACATCCCGGTGCGCCTTGAGGAAGGACGCAAAATCCGTAAAGCCTTTGTCCCGTCGGAACCTGGCTGGGTGATGGTCGCTGCTGATTATTCCCAGATTGAATTGCGTGTCTTGGCAGATATGTCGGAAGACGAGCGTCTCGTCCAAGCTTTTAAAGATGACCGAGATATCCATACGACAACAGCCAGCGATGTTTTCCACATCCCTGAAGAACAGGTAACCGGAGACATGCGGCGCGCGGCAAAAGCTGTTAATTTCGGGATTGTCTATGGCATCAGCGATTATGGACTGTCCCAAAACTTGAACATTACCCGCAAAGAAGCAGCGGCGTTCATCGAACGTTACTTTGCCAGCTTCCCGGGCGTTAAAACGTATATGACGACCATTGTGGCAGATGCAAAGCGTGACGGATTTGTAACGACTTTGATGAATCGCCGGCGTTATTTGCCGGATATCACCAGCTCCAATTTCAATTTACGCAGCTTTGCAGAGCGCACAGCGATGAACACACCGATTCAGGGCAGTGCAGCAGACATCATCAAAAAAGCGATGATCGATATGGACGCAGCCTTGGAACGCGAAGACATGCAGACGCGCATGCTGCTGCAGGTGCATGATGAACTGATCTTCGAGGCGCCGCCAGAGGAATTGGACAAGCTGATGGAGTTGGTGCCACAAGTGATGGAGAACGCAGTGAAGCTGAACGTTCCGTTAAAAGTGGACATCGCACATGGCGAAACTTGGTACGATACTAAATGATAGGAGGGCAACGATATGCCTGAACTTCCGGAAGTGGAAGGTGTTGTTCGGCAGATCCGCCCCGTTTCCATTGGAAAAAAGATTGAGGCAGTAGCGGTTTCAGATACGATCCGCGTGTCGAAAACAAATGGCAAGGAAGCGATCATCAAGCGGATGGAAGCCGACCATTTTATCCATAGCCTGGTCGGAGCACAAATCGTCCGCGTTGAGCGGCGCAGCAAATACATTTATTTTACATTGCGAAAAGACAGTGAATTTTTATTGGTCAATCATTTGGGGATGTCCGGAGCCTGGTTCTATGTCGACCAGCTTCAGTCTATTCCGGAGGACAAATTTCGGCGCCACGTCCATGTTGTACTGACGTTGAGCGACGGCAACCTGCTGGCCTATTCCGATATTCGCCGTTTTGGGGAGATGCGGGTACTGCAGGAAGAGGGAGACTTCCCGCCTTTACTGCTGATGGCGCCGGAGCCTTTCGAAGCAGTAGCTCTTGATCATTTTCTGTTGATGGCTGAAAGTCCGAAATACAAGAACAAAGCGATCAAAGAAGTCATCATGGATGGCCAAGTTATTTCCGGCTGCGGCAATATCTATGCCACAGAAGCACTTTTTAAAATGAAAATTCATCCTAAGCGGTCAGCTGGCCGCATCAGCAAAAAACGCAAAGTGGAATTGTTCGAGACGGTGGTCGCCATTCTTCTGGAAAGCATCGAAGCAGGAGGCAGCACAATTTCGGATTACCGCAATATCAATGGCGAATCGGGCAGCATGCAAAACCGTTTTGGCATGTATGGCAAAAAACAATGTGCGGTTTGCGGCACTGCAACGAAAACCTTGAAAATCGGCGGCCGGGCATCAGTGTATTGCCCGGCCTGCCAGAAATGAGGATGGATGATGATCATTGGATTAACAGGCAGTATTGCCAGTGGGAAAAGTACAGTATCCGAAATGCTGAAAAACTCGGGATACCCAATTATTGACGCGGATCTTGTAGCGCGTTTGGTTGTCGAACCGGGTTCTGAAACCCTGTCGCAGATTGCGCAGGCATTCGGGTCCGAGGTAATTCAGGGAGACGGCACAATGGACCGCGCAAAAGTAGGAGAAATCATCTTTAATGATCCGGCAAGCCGGAAAATCCTGAACGACATTATCCATCCGGCGATCCGCGAGGAAATGCTGCGGCAGCGCCACGAGTTCCTGGCGCAGGGGTTTAAGACAATCATCATGGACATCCCGTTATTGTTCGAGAGTCGCCTGCAGCATCTGGTGGACAAAATCCTTGTCGTCAGCGTGACGGAAGAAAATCAGTTTAACCGATTGGTGGAGCGGAACGGCTTTACCGAAAAAGAGGCACGGGCGCGCATCAGTTCCCAGCTGCCGATGTCTGTAAAGGAAGACGGTGCGGACGCCGTCATCTACAATAACGGCACTTTGGATGAAACGAAATGGCAGTTAAATCGGATTTTAGATAATTGGCAGGCCAGTCCTGGAAAAGAATAATAAGATATCCTGTTTTTGAGGTTCTCTAAATAGCTAATTGTGTTATACTATATGAGAAATTAAAAATATGAGTATAACTTAATTATAAACGGAGGACTCCTACATGACAGTTTCTATTGCAATTAACGGATTTGGCCGTATTGGCCGTATGGTTTTCAGACAAGCGATAATGATGGATGACGTCATAATTACGGCAGTCAATGCTACTTATCCGGCTGAAACCCTTGCGCATTTGATTAAGTATGACACAAATCACGGCACTTTCGCTGGTGACGTATCTTCAGAAGAAGATGCATTAATTGTTAACGGGAAACGAGTACAATTGGTAAGTGAACGTGACCCACTGAATCTGCCATGGAAAGAAATGGGCATTGATATCGTCATCGAAGCAACCGGAAAGTTTAATTCCCGCGAAAAAGCAGCTCTTCATCTGGATGCAGGAGCGAAGAAAGTGATTTTAACAGCGCCTGGAAAAAAAGAGGACATCACGATTGTCATGGGTGTCAACGACGACAAATTGGATATCGATAAGCACGACATCATTTCCAATGCCAGCTGTACAACGAATTGCCTGGCACCTGTCGTAAAAGTGCTGCATGACAAATTCGGCATCGAAAACGGCTTGATGACGACCGTCCATTCCTACACGAACGACCAGCGAAACTTGGATAATCCGCATAAAGATCTTCGCCGTGCACGTTCATGTGCCCAATCGATCATTCCAACTTCTACGGGCGCTGCGAAAGCGCTATCACTGGTCATTCCTGAACTGCAAGGCAAGCTGCACGGCATGGCATTGCGTGTGCCGACACCAAACGTATCTCTGGTCGACCTGGTCGTCGATTTGGAGTCGGATGTGACGATTGCGGAAGTCAATCAGGCTTTCGAAGAAGCATCAGAAAATGGCTTGCAAGGGATCTTGAGCCTGACGATGGAGCCCCTGGTTTCTGTCGATTTTAACAGCAACCCGAAATCTGCTATAGTGGATGGCTTATCGACTATGGTAATCGGCGGGCGCAAAGTGAAAGTTCTGGCATGGTACGACAATGAATGGGGATATTCAGCACGCGTCATCGATTTGACCAAAAAGGTCGCAAAAGCTTTGGCGCTGGTATCCAAATAAGTCTATTCACCCCGGTTCTCCGATTTCAAATGGAGAATCGGTTTTTTTATGGAAAATTTACTGAAAAAAAATGAGAATTAATAAGATATTATTATTGCATTTACAATAAATACGTTTTATACTATGATTCGTAGTTAAAAAACGGCTACCACTTCTGAATTTCCATCATGCATCTCGGAATTAGGAGCGTAAGATTTTTTATTCACATGACTGCTTAAAGGGTTAGGACCTCTTTGGACTAACTTTCCCCCGTGGTAGTCTACTTTGAATATTTTGCGCAAAAACCAAAATGATATCAAAGGGGGAAAACGAACCATGGAAACAATGGGACGTCACGTAATTGCAGAACTTTGGCAGTGTGATTTTGACAAATTAAACGATATGGATTTTATCGAACAAACTTTTGTTGATGCAGCACTCAAAGCTGGAGCTGAAGTAAGAGAGGTAGCTTTTCATAAATTCGCACCACAGGGTGTCAGCGGAGTTGTGATCATCTCTGAATCTCACTTAACCATCCACAGCTTCCCGGAACACGGCTACGCCAGTGTAGATGTTTACACTTGCGGCGACTTAGATCCGACAATTGCAGCGAAGTATATCGCAGAAGCGCTAGGGTCAACTTCAAGCGAGCTTGTCGAAATTCCGCGCGGTATGGGTCCAGTCAGTGTTGGGAAATCCAAAGTTTCAGTAACTGTATAATCCGTTTAACAAAAAACACGAGAGCAGAGGATAAAATCCTCTGCTTTTTCTATTTTCCCGATGAATTTTTGTTATACTAGATAGTACATTATATAAGTTGGATTAATCGTTTTTAGTGAGTGTTATTTTCTATGGATATTCCGCAAACCAGCTCCGCTGTAGGCAACTGAAGAATCTCTAGAAGAAAGAGCGGAAAGCGTCCGCCTGGAGAGGGTTCTTCATTCTGCTCTTCTTGCAATGGCTTGAACATGTAAATATTTTAATTTAGCTCAGATAAATAGATAGAGAAGTTAGGGAGATGTCGAAATGAAATGTCCAGCTTGCCAACATAACGGCACACGTGTTGTCGACTCACGGCCAATAGATGAAATGAAATCAATCAGAAGGCGCAGAGAATGTGAATCATGCGGATATCGCTTTACCACTTTCGAGAAAGTGGAGGAGATGCCGTTGATCGTCGTCAAAAAAGATGGCTCACGTGAAGAGTTCAGCCGTGAAAAAGTTCTGCGCGGCTTGATTCGTGCCTGTGAAAAGCGGCCGGTATCCCTGGAAGTATTGGAAGAAGTGGTCTTTACGATCGAGAAAGACCTTCGCCGGGCGGGCAACCCGGAAGTGAAATCCGAAGAAGTCGGAGAGTTGGTCATGAACCGGCTGGCAGCGATCGACGAAGTGGCCTATGTCCGTTTTGCCTCTGTTTATCGCCAATTCAAAGACATCACTGTTTTTATCGACGAACTGAAGGATTTGCTGAACAAAAGTCCGGAAGACAAGAAAATCGACTAAGGCGGTGACTTATGACTGCATATTATAAAGAGTTGCAGCCTGCCGATCCCTATCGAATCCGTCTGCCTTATCCATTTTCGAATTACGATCGGCAGCTGCTGACGCTCCTGTACCAGCCGATGGTTGGAGCGGAGGCCATCGCGTTTTACTTGACGCTATGGGCCGAAGGAGAAGCATCCGGTGATGAGGCGAGCCATTACACATTGATGAACACATTGGGAAACCCCATTTCGAAAATTTTTGAAGCAAGGATTCAATTAGAAGCGATCGGGCTGCTGAAGACTTATCGGAAAGACAATGGCAACCGCAGCTTCATCTATGAACTATGTCCGCCATTGGATCCTAAAACCTTTTTCATGGATCCGTTATTGTCGATGTTCCTGTTCAGTAAAATCGGAGAACCTTCCTATCGCAGAGTCCGGGACCGTTTTCTGGTCCATTCTGAACTTCCGTCTGATTTTGAAGAAGTGTCTCGGACCTTCACCGATATTTTTCAGCCGGTCCATGCGAAAGCAGGATATCCTTCCGCGAAGCAGGATTTGCAGGAACGGAAACAAGGAGCCTACGAAGCTGATGCGGAGTTCGATTTCGCATTGCTTCGCCAGGGGCTTTCAGAACAGCTGGTGCCGAAGCGGGTGCTGACAGCCACCATCAAAGATTTTATTTCCAAACTGGCTTACCTGTATAGCTGGGGACCGCTGGAAATGCAAAAAGTCATCTTGCTGGCAATCGAAGAGGACTATAAATTGACGGTGGAAGGCTTGAAAAAGTCGGCATCTGAATATTACAAGCTGACGGTTTCGACCACGGCACCACAGCTTGTGCAAATGCATAAAGAAGCTCCGAAACCGACAGAAGAAGCGCCAAAAACGAAAGAGGATGAGTTGCTGGTCTATTTGGAGACAGCACCGCCTATCCAAGTGCTGCGTGACATCGCCAACGGCAACGAACCGCTGCCGGCAGATGTCCAGCTGGCCAACCAATTGGTCGTTAGCCATGGCATGAAGCCGGCAGTCGTCAATGTCCTGCTTCATTATGTCCTGTTGCGCACCGATATGAAGTTGACCAAAACCTATGTGGAAAAAATCGCTTCGCATTGGCTGCGGAAAAACGTCACAACTGCCAAAGAGGCGATGGAACTGGCACGTATCGAGCATACGCAGTACATGAAATGGAAGTCGGAAGGCTCACCGACGACTGTGGCCAAACCGTTTATGGGCAATGGAAACCGCAAACCGGTACGTGAAGAAAAGCTGCCGGAATGGTTCCATAAGAAAGATGATGCCCCTACCGCTAAAGAAGAGCCGAGAAACGAAAGCCTGGAAGTGGAAAAACAAAAACTTCTCGCGAAACTGGCGCTGAAGAAAGGAAAAGGTGGTTAAATGGAACCGATTAGCGAAACCTTAAAACGTGTGGTCAATGCGCCTGCTTTTTCTGAGCGGTACAGTGAGATGCGAAAAGAAGTGCTGGAACATCCCGGAGTCCAAAAATTTCTGGAAAACCATGCCGATGAAATTGATGCACCTATCATCGATAGAGGACTCGGGAAATTGTACGAGTATATCGATCAATCCCATGACTGCAATAAATGCCCAAGCCTGGGCGCCTGCATCAACCACTTGAAAGGCTTTGAGCCAAACCTGGTGTTGGAGCGGAGAACCATCGGCATTTCCTATACCAAATGCCGCCTCAAGGAAGTCAGCGACAATAAGCGCCATGCTTCGTCATTGATCCACAGTATGTACATGCCGAAAGAAGTCATGCAGGCGACCCTGGACGGATTTGATCTGGATGATAGCCGTATGGAAGCGTTCCGTGCTGTCGGAGATTTCCTGGATCAGGCGACCGGTCCTGATAACTTGCCTGAAAAAGGTTTGTACCTATACGGGCAATTCGGTATCGGCAAGTCTTACTTGCTGAGCGCAGTGGCCAATGAACTGGCTGAGATAAATGTCAAGTCAGTGCTGGTGTTCGTCCCGGAATTTATGCGGGAAATGAAACAGGCGATCGGTGACCAAACGCTGCAGGAAAAAGTCGATTACGTCAAAAAGGCAGACGTCCTGATGCTCGACGACATTGGTGCAGAAGCGATGTCGAGCTGGACGCGCGATGAGGTGCTGGGCACGATTCTCCATTACCGGATGTCTGAAAAACTGCCGACATTCATGTCGTCAAACTTTAGTTATTCGGAACTGGAATATCATTTGACCTATTCACAGCGCGGTGAAAAAGAAGATTTGAAAGCTGCGCGCATCATGGAACGAATCCGTACGTTGACCAAGCCAGTCAAGCTCGACGGGCGCAATCGACGAAATTAAGCCGCGTTACTATTGCGTTTTGCGTCATTTCGGTTTATAGTAAAAGCAATCTAACCAAGATTTTACATGCCTTGACAAGGATATGAGCGGATTTGTACGACTTTCAGAGAGAGAAGCCCCGGCTGCAAGCTTCTTAAGTACCGGCAATCCCGCTTACCCCCTTCGAGCAGCAGCTGTGAACAGTTCCATCAGTAGCAGCTGACGGTACCGGCCCGTTAGCCGATGCAGAGCTTCATTCCGAACGGATCTGTCCGTTCAGAATAGAAGAAGGGTGGAACCACGAACTAAAGCTTCGTCCCTTTTGGGATGGGGCTTTTTTCTGTGGGAAAAAAGAAAAGCGGAAGCGGCCATGTAGAGGAACGTAAGCTAAAGGCGCGACTTCCTGTCGCAACGCTTACATGATCCGCATCCTGCGGACCTCCGACAGGCTTAAGGTGAGCTGCTGAAGCGGCTTTGCCGCACAGGCAGATTAACTTAAGACCCCGAGGAACAGGCCATTGCAGCTGGACAAAGCAAAGCGGAAATGGCCGCTTTAGCAAACAAGGAAATGCCAAGCCAGACCCTGTGGCACTGGCATTTCCAACAGATCTAACTAAAAGGAGAGATTGGCATGGCAGACATGATTCAACTAAAATTCCCTGATGGAGCGGTAAAAGAGTTTGAACGGGGCACAACAACTGAAGAAATTGCACAATCGATCAGCCCGGGATTACGCAAAAAAGCGTTGGCCGGAAAAGTAGGCGACAAATTGGTCGACTTGCGCGCACCTTTGAAGGAAGATGGGGAAATTGCCATCATCACACCTGAATCCGATGAAGCGTTGGAAGTTTTGCGCCACAGCACGGCGCATCTATTGGCGCAGGCGATCAAGCGTATGTATCCGGATGCCAAGCTTGGCGTCGGCCCGGTCATTGAAAACGGCTTTTATTACGATATCGATACAGAGTCAGCGATCACTTCAGAAGATTTACCGCTGATTGAAAAAGAAATGAAGAAAATCATCAATGAAAACGTCGAAATCATTCGCCACGACGTGACACGTGCAGAAGCCCAGAAACGATTTGCGGCGATCGAAGATCCATACAAACTGGAACTTCTTGAAGCAATTTCCGAAGATGATCAAGTGTCGATCTATGAACAGGGCGACTTTTTTGACCTTTGCCGGGGGATTCACGTACCATCGACTGGTAAATTGAAAGAGTTTAAATTATTAAGTGTTGCCGGTGCGTATTGGAGAGGGAACAGCGACAACAAGATGCTTCAGCGCATCTACGGAACTGCTTTCTTCAAAAAAGAAGATTTGAAAGCTCATCTTGAAATGCTCGAAGAAGCGAAAGAACGCGATCACCGTAAAATCGGCAAAGAACTGAATTTATTCATGAACTCCCAGAAGGTTGGCCAGGGCTTGCCGATGTGGCTGCCAAAAGGTGCGACAATCCGCCGTATCATCGAACGCTATATCGTCGACAAAGAAGAGCGTTTGGGTTATGACCACGTCTATACACCGGTTATGGGCAGCGTGGAATTGTACAAGACAAGTGGACACTGGGACCATTACCAGGACGATATGTTTCCGGTCATGAAAATGGATAACGAAGAATTGGTCTTGCGTCCGATGAACTGCCCGCATCACATGATGATTTTCAAACAGGGCATTCATTCATACCGCCAGCTGCCGATCCGTATTGCAGAACTTGGCCTTATGCATCGTTATGAAATGTCAGGCGCTTTGTCCGGTCTGCAGCGTGTGCGCGGAATGACATTGAATGACGCCCACATTTTTGTGCGTCCGGATCAGATCAAGGATGAATTCAAGCGCGTCGTCAATCTGGTGGTTGAAGTTTATAAAGATTTTGACATCAAGGATTATTCATTCCGTTTGTCTTACCGTGACCCAGCGGATAAAGAAAAATACTTTGACGATGATGCCATGTGGGACCGTGCACAGGCCATGCTGAAGGAAGCGATGGATGAACTGGAAATCGATTATACCGAAGTGGAAGGCGAAGCAGCATTCTACGGGCCAAAAGTGGATGTTCAAGTGAAAACGGCTCTTGGCAAAGAAGAAACTTTGTCGACTGTCCAGCTTGATTTCCTATTGCCTGAACGGTTTGACTTGTCATATATTGGCGAAGACGGAAAACAGCACCGTCCGGTCGTTATCCATCGTGGAGTCGTTTCAACAATGGAACGCTTTGTCGCATTTCTGATTGAAGAATACAAAGGAGCATTCCCGACATGGCTTGCGCCAGTTCAAGTGGAACTGATTCCGGTATCGCTTGATGCCCATAGTGCTTATACAAAAGAACTGCAGGAAAAACTGCAATCTCACAAAATTCGCGTGGATATTGATGAGCGCGATGAAAAACTCGGCTATAAGATCCGTGAAGCACAGATGCAGAAAGTACCGTATATGCTCGTTATCGGCGATAAGGAACTGGAAGACGGTTCTGTCAATGTCCGGAAATACGGTGAACAGAAATCCGAAAGCATGCCATTCGATGACTTTGTAAAACTGGTTCACAGCGAACTTCGCTAGAACGGTTGACAGGCCCTAAGGCACGTGATATTATGAATAAGGTTATAGAATACTTATATGTGCAAGCAGGAGCACCCGCTTCTCACCTGATCGACCGAATGTTGGCAGGTATACACGATTGACTTTTACACGCAGAAAGAAGCGTGTTGTCATATTTGCGGGTGGACCTCTTTGGTCCATCCGCTTTTGTTTTGATCGGAACCCTGTAAACCGGTTCGGCCGGTTCACACATTTAAGCTATTCGCGACACTATCCGGAGGTGGATTACTATTAGCAAAGACATTAATGTAAATGAAGGTATTCGTGCACGTGAGTTGCGAGTTATCGATCAAAACGGTGAACAACTTGGCATCAAAACACGTAACGAAGCACTTGAAATTGCAGCTCGTGTCAACCTGGATCTTGTTCTTGTGGCTCCTCAAGCTAAGCCGCCGGTCGCTCGTATCATGGACCACGGTAAATTCAAGTTTGAGCAACAGAAGAAAGATCGTGAAATCCGTAAAAATCAGAAAGTGATTATCGTCAAAGAAGTACGCTTAAGCCCTTCAATTGACGATCACGATTTCAACACGAAACTTCGCAATGCTATCAAGTTCCTTGAAAAAGGCGACAAAGTGAAAGCTTCTATTCGTTTTAAAGGCCGTGCGATTACGCACAAAGAAATCGGACAACGTGTTCTTGAACGTTTCGCAGAAGCGTGCAAAGAAGTTGCTACGGTTGAACAGCGCCCTAAAATGGATGGCCGCAGCATGTTCTTGATGCTTGCACCAGTCAACGAAAAAGAATAAGAGATCATTGTTTAGGAGGAATTCGAAATGCCGAAAATGAAAAGCCATAGCGGTGCATCAAAACGTTTCAAAAAAACGGGTACTGGTAAAGTAAGACGCAACAGCTCACATACTAGCCACTTATTTGCAAACAAATCAACTAAGCAAAAGCGTAAACTTCGCAAAGGGAAACTTGTTTCTTCAGGCGACTTGAAGCGCATCAAATCATTAATTTATAACATGAAATAAAGAAAGTGTAAGCGCCCGTATAGATTCGACGGGCATAAGACAAAGAGGAAGAGCGGCGCTTTTGGCTGCACAGCCACTTTGGCTTATGACCCCGACAGTCTGGGCGTTGGAGTCTAGACAAGAACAAAAATCGAATTTTATATATTCAGCAGGAGGTAATGTGATATGCCACGCGTAAAAGGTGGAACAGTGACGCGTCAGCGTCGTAAAAAGGTCATTAAATTAGCAAAAGGTTATTATGGTGCAAAGCACATCCTTTTCAAAGTAGCAAACCAACAGGTGATGAAGTCAGGTAACTATGCTTACCGTGACCGTCGCAACAAAAAACGTGACTTCCGTAAACTATGGATCACACGTATCAACGCAGCAGCTCGCATGAACGACATTTCATACAGCCGTCTTATGCACGGATTAAAAGTTGCGGGCATCGACATCAACCGCAAAATGCTAGCTGAAATCGCTGTATCTGATGCAGCTGCATTCACTGCATTGGTTGACCAAGCAAAACAAGCAGTAGCTAAGTAATAAAAGCAGAAGCGCC
>NZ_JAGGPX010000003.1:137738-177221 GCF_018613575.1 Planococcus sp. ISL-110 | reverse complement strand
AGATGGGCTGACTTAAGACCCTGAGGGACTAGGCGCTGAAGCTGGATAGTAATAAAAGCAGAAGCGCCTGTCCGTTGCAGTCCATAGACATCACACAACTAGAAAGCTGCAACGCTCAGGCGTTAAGCGAAACAATAAAAAAGACTGACGAATTTTCGTCAGTCTTTTCTTATGGAGGAAAACCCCTATGTTTTTGATTATTTTCGGTTATTTTGCGATTTTGACGGTGATGGCTTTCGTCATGATGAAAGTCGACAAACACCAGGCACAGCAACGCGGCCAGCGGATTCCGGAAAAGAATCTGTGGACAGTGGCAATTTTTGGCGGCGGCATCGGCGCTTATCTGGGCATGATGGCATTCCGCCACAAAACAAAGCACACCAATTTCCGTATCGGCTTCCTGGTGCTGGCGATGCTTGATGTTGCGATTCTGATCTGGAGTTACCAGAATTTCTTTAATGGATGAGCGTTCGGCTCATTCAGCTTGCTTCATTAAACGTTCTATCGGATTTTTCCAGTTGATGCGGGCTTCGGGATAGTTCATCAAAATTTCTTTTTCGAGAAAGTGGAAATCTTCTTTGGTGAAGCCTTGCAATTGATCGGGATTTTCCACCCATACGAAAATGGAAACGACTTCAAAAGAGTTTTCAGTAGTTCCCAGGTATTTTTCGCCTTCGAACAATACGCCGCGAAGCGCGATAAAAAAGTTTTTTTGCACATTTTTTACATCATCCAAAAAATAGTAAGTTCCTGATTCAAGGGCGGTATCCAATTTTCTTTTCGGATCTACGATATAGCGGATCAATCGATAAAATAAGTAGACGATCAATGCCAGTACAATGAGGCGTATGAGAAAAGCCATTTGAATTACCTCCTAAGTTACATAGTCCTATTGATAACTATACGAGTGAAAAGTAGTTTGGTTTCAAAATTTATTTTAATTAAAGGAGAGATTTTTATGGAATTGCAGGAACTATTTAAAATGCAGGCAGAATTGGATCGCTTTATTCAATCAAACCAGGAAATCACAGAAGATGTGTTTCGCAAGAAAGGCCTGGCTTTATTAGTGGAGTTGGCAGAGCTGGCAAATGAAACGCGCTGCTTCAAATTTTGGAGCACCAAAGGCCCGTCAGAACGTTCTGTCGTTCTGGAGGAATATGTCGATTCTATTCACTTCCTGCTGTCGTTGGGCATTGAAAAGGATTTAGATACATTGGAAATTTGGCCGGATCCGATTGCGGATAAAGACCTGACAGAGCTGTTCCTGCTGACACAAAAAGCCATTCAGGAGTTTCTTGAGAATTATTCAATGTCCAATTTTATGAAAATCTGGAGCTGCTACGGCGGGTTGGCGCTGGCGCTGGAATTCAGCTATGACGAAGTGCTTGAAGCCTATATCCAAAAGAACAAAACCAATTACGATCGCCAGCACAACGGCTATTGATAAAAGAATGTTTTGATAATTTGGCGGGATTCTATTATACTGAGTTAGCAATGAATTATTTAGGAGGTCGAAGTAATGAGTAATTTAGATGAAACACAATTGATGTTAAAAGAGTTGACCGACGCGAACGCAATTCCAGGAAATGAGCGCCAATCTCGTGAAGTTATGAAAAAATACATAGCACCATATGCCGATTCAATTGAAACAGACGGCTTGGGAAGCCTGATTGCGAAAAAAGAAGGTTTGGCTGACGGACCGAAGATCATGGTGGCTGGACACTTGGACGAAGTCGGATTTATGATTTCCCAAATTGACGAAAAAGGCTTTCTTAAATTCCAGACAGTGGGCGGCTGGTGGTCGCAGGTGATGCTGGCACAGCGCGTTACGATAACAACACGCAGCGGCAAAGAAATCACAGGCGTGATCGGTTCGAAACCACCGCATATCCTTTCTCCGGAAGCACGCAAGAAACCTGTCGAAATCAAGGACATGTTCATTGATATCGGCGCATCATCCCGCGAAGAAGCGAAAGAATGGGGAGTCACTCCAGGCGACATGGTCACACCATATTTCGAATTCACCGTGATGAACAATGAGAAACTGCTGATGGCGAAAGCCTGGGACAACCGCATCGGTTGTGCGATTGCCATTGATGTCCTGAAGGGCCTTAAAGGCGTTGACCATCCGAACGTTGTGTATGGAGTGGGTACGGTACAGGAAGAAGTCGGATTGCGCGGTGCCAAGACGGCAACTGCTAAAATCCAGCCGGACATCGGTTTTGCTGTGGATGTGGGCATTGCCGGCGACACACCGGGCATCACCAGCAAAGAGTCCACCAGCAAAATGGGTGACGGACCACAATTGCTGCTGTTCGATGCATCGATGGTTTCGCATCGTGGCTTGCGCGAACTGGTCGTCGATACGGCTGAAGAAGCCGGCATCCCGTACCAATTCGAAACAATTGCTGGGGGCGGAACAGACGCCGGGTCTATCCATTTGACGGCAAACGGCGTACCTGCTCTTGCTATCGGCGTAGCGACTCGCTATATCCACTCGCACGCAGGAATTCTGCACCGCGACGACTACGAAAACGCAGTCAAGCTGATCATCGAAGTGATCAAAAAGCTGGACAAAGATACAGTCACACGCATCACATTCGAATAAATAAAATCCCCCTTCGCTTTGGCGAAGGGGGATTTTTGTGGATGGCGACGGTTCTGCAAATAAACTAGGGTATTCCGCAAATAAAACAAAGTATACTAATCTTCTAAAAAGCGATATGTTAAGTATACTTGACTAAATGTTAAGTATAGTGTACATTATGTTATACAAACCGAACATCTCGTGTGGAAGGATGAAGAAAATGCTCAAGAATCGAGTAAAGGAATTAAGGGCTCGCTATGGCTTGACACAAAGCGATTTGGGCAAGCAAGTGGACGTCACGCGCCAGACGATCGCTTTTATTGAAAAAGGGGAGTTTTCCCCATCGATTACGTTAGCGTTGAAGCTGGCGAAGGCGCTGCAGACAAACGTCAATGAACTATTTTGGCTGGAGGAGGAAGAAAGCAATGAAAAATGACTTTCGCATGCAGTATCCGTTATGGATGATGGGATTTATTATCGCACTGGGGATGTTCACTTATGGTATAAGTGAACCGACAACAAAAGTGATCAATACAGAAATGGAACAAAGCATTATGATCGAAATTGGATCCGTAGACGGCATTTTCGCTGTAGGTTCCGTCATTCTGTACTTCCTGATGCTGGCAGGATTTTCTTACCAACTGATGCGCCACAACAAACAGAATCCAACGCAGAAAATCCCATTCATCTCGTTCCGTCCTCCTGAATACCTGGAGCAGGATGAGGGGATGACGTACATCACACGCAAAGCTTCTCAAAAGGTCTATACATTCATGTCCTGGAGCTTGCCCATACTGGCTATTTTCGCCATGTTCTCACCGCTGCCGCGTTTCTATACGGTATGGGGAATTCTGCTGGTTGCCCTTATCCAATACGTAATCTACTATTTGGAAATACGCAAACATTTTAAGGAGGAAACACAATGATCTACGAATACTTTCTCATCTTTTTGGGAGCCGCCATTCCGTGGTTTGAAATTGCTTTGGTGATTCCACTTGGCATCATTTGGGGATTGTCGCCGCTATGGGTGATCGTGGTGGCTTTTGTCGGCAATATGCTGACGGTACTGGCATTGATCGTCGGCTTTGACCGCTTTCAACTTTGGTACAATAAACGCCAGGAAGCGAAAGGCAAGCCGGTTTCGAAAAAAAGCGAACGCGCCAAACAGATCTGGAACAAATACGGATTGCCTGGCCTTGCCATGCTTGGCCCGATTTTGATTGGAACACATATCGCCGCCTTTATCGGTATGACGCTCGGGGCGACAAAAAAGAACACAACCGTCTGGCTGACCATCAGCATCGCAGTCTGGTCAGTGGCACTTGGTGTGTTGACAGCGTTCGGCTTTGATTTTTTCACGAAGGAAATCTAAGCTGTGTCCAGACTCCAGCGCCCAGCCCCTCGAGTCGCTTCAGCCTTTCCAGCAATGGCAAAGGGCGCCATTACCGTAAAGGCTTCCAGCGCTTGTCGGGGCTAGATGGGCGCTTCCGCTTTTCTGTGTGCTATACTGGAACTACTCTGAAATAAAGGCGTGATCCTGTAATGAAAAGAATCGAATCAAACCAAAACTCACTCGTCAAGCATTGGAAAAAGCTTGGGACGACCCGCAAAGAACGCGATAAATTTGCGGAATTCCTAGTGGAAGGCTTTCATTTGACGGAAGAGGCTCTTCGCAAAAAAGAACTTGTCAAGTCATTGATCGTCCGAGAAGGCGTGGAAATTCCGGCAGATTGGGATATTGAGGGAGTTCCACACTATTCCGTGACAGCCGGCGTGGCCAAGGAAATATCGGAAACCGAACACACACAGGGGATTTTCGCGCATTGCGCACAGCCTGAGTTTACAGAAGACGAGCAAAAGACATGGACTAAGCTGCTGATGGTCGACGCTGTCCAAGATCCCGGCAATATCGGTACGATGATCCGTACGGCTTCAGCGAGCGGCATCGATGCAGTAATCCTTGGCAAAGGCTGTGCGGATCCCTTTAACCCGAAAACTGTCCGTTCGGCTCAAGGATCCCATTTCCAGATTCCTGTTGTCAAAGGGGAATTGATCGACTGGACCGCACAAGCCAAAGCAAACGGCATCAAAATCTTCGGGACGGCGCTTCAAGACTCGACGCCGGTTCACGAAGCCGAGACACATGAACAGTTTGCATTGATTGTCGGCAATGAAGGCAGTGGCGTCGATCCCGTATTGCTGCAGCAGACAGACGAAAATCTGATGGTGCCGCTTTACGGCAGCGCAGAATCGTTGAATGTCGCAGTTGCTACAGGCATTCTATTGTATAGCCTGGTTCCAAAAAACTAAGTTTGATAAAAACCTTGAACTTTCGTATAATAAGGAAGTAAATAAGTAAAAGCGAAGAACGGGAAAAGTACGTTGCGCCCTTACATTACAGAGATTCCGTACCTTGACTGGAAGTGCGGATATGTAAACGCCTCAGAAGTTCACCCCGCGAGCTGCCCAACGGGACCAGTAGAAATGCTGTAAAGATGGGCCGGTGAAGAGCCGTTATGTAAATGAGTGATTGCTGTATGGCAATAACTAGGGTGGTACCGCGAATAATGCCTCGTCCCTTTTCTGGGACGGGGCTTTTTACTGTCTAAGGAGGAGAAAAAATGGAAGTACAATTGCAGGAATTGAAAACACAGGCACTGGATAAAATCGGTGAGGCTTCAACGGTTAAAGAGTTGAATGATGTGCGTGTAGCTTATTTAGGCAAAAAAGGGCCAATTACGGATTTATTGAAAGGCATGGGAAAACTACCGGCTGAAGAACGTCCGAAAATGGGGGCATTGGTCAATGTTATCCGCGAAGAAGTGACGACACAACTGGAAGGCCGCATGGTCATTCTGGAAGAAGAAGCGATCAATTTGAAGCTGCAAAGCGAGACGATTGACATCACTTTGCCGGGGCGTCCTGTTAAAACAGGAAACCCGCATCCACTGACTCGTGTTGTGGAAGAAATCGAAGACTTGTTCATCTCGATGGGCTATGAAGTTGCAGAAGGCCCGGAAGTGGAAAAAGACTATTACAATTTTGAAGCATTAAACTTGCCAAAAGGGCATCCGGCTCGCGATATGCAGGATTCCTTCTATATAACAGAAGATATTTTGCTGCGCACCCACACATCACCGGTGCAGGCGCGGACTATGGAAGCAAAAGGCGGCGAGCCGATTAAAATCATCTGCCCAGGCAAAGTATACCGACGCGACAGCGATGACGCGACCCATTCCCATCAGTTTACGCAAATCGAAGGATTGGTCATCGGAGAAGATATCCGCATGAGCGATTTGAAAGGGACGCTTTCCGTCTTCGCCAAGAAAATGTTCGGTGACGACCGGGAAATCCGCCTTCGCCCAAGCTTTTTCCCATTCACAGAGCCTTCTGTGGAAATGGATATTTCCTGCTTTAAATGCGGCGGCAGCGGCTGCAACGTCTGCAAGAAAACAGGCTGGATCGAAATTCTGGGCGCTGGAATGGTGCATCCGAATGTTCTTGAAATGGCCGGCTATGACTCGAAACGCTTGACTGGATTCGCTTTCGGCATGGGGCCTGAACGAATCGCCATGTTGAAATATGGTGTCGAGGATATCCGCCATTTCTATACGAACGATGTCCGCTTTTTATCCCAATTCCAACGTACAGAACTTTAAGGAGGAAATAAAACATGCTCGTATCCATTAACTGGTTAAAAGACTATGTAAATACACAACAATTGCCACCCGCTGAACTGGGTGAAAAAATAACGCGTTCCGGTATTGAAGTGGACGCAGTCATCGACCGAACGCAAGGTATGACAAATATTGTGGTCGGTTATGTTGAATCCTGCATCAAACATCCGGAAGCAGATAAATTATCAATCTGCCAGGTCAATGTCGGCGACGAAATTTCGCAGATCATCTGTGGTGCACCGAATATCGCAGCAGACCAAAAAGTCATTGTGGCACGTCCTGGAGCAACACTTCCAGGCGATATCAAAATCAAAAAAGCCAAACTGCGTGGAGAAGAATCGCACGGCATGATCTGTTCGCTGCAGGAACTGGGCATTGAAGGAAAGCTTGTCCCGAAAGCTTATGCTGAAGGCATCTATGTGTTGCCGGAAGACGCTGAAACCGGCTCTGATGTCCTGACGAATTTCGATTTGGATGATACTATATTGGAACTTGGCCTGACACCAAACCGCGCAGACGCGATGAGCATGATCGGGGTAGCTTATGAAGTCGGCGCCATTCTTTCTGAAGAAGTCAAACTGCCTGAAATCAGCTACACAGAAGCAGTCGACACGGCAGCATCCATGTTGACATTAAATGTCGATGCGCCTGAAGCCAATCCGTTGTATGTGGCAAAAGTTGTACGCAACATCAAAGTGCAGGAATCACCAATGTGGCTGCAGCAGCGCCTAATGGCAGCCGGCGTCCGTCCGCATAATAACGTGGTTGACATCACCAACTACATTTTGATGGAATACGGCCAGCCGCTTCACGCATTTGATTACGATTTGTTGGGATCGGGCAATATCACAGTTCGCCACGCCAAAGAAGGCGAAATGATTACGACCTTGGACGATGCAGAACGTAAATTGTCGAGCCACCACCTGGTCATCACCAATGGCGAAAAACCAGTGGCGATAGCCGGTGTCATGGGCGGCGCCAACTCGGAAGTAAGTGAAACGACGACGACTGTCGTTATCGAATCTGCTTATTTCGAATCGGGTTCTATTCGCCAGACCTCGAAAGATCACGGCCTTCGCAGCGATGCGAGTTCACGCTATGAAAAAGGCGTTGACCCGAACCGCGTCATTCCAGCTGCAGAGCGTGCGGCACAATTGTTGTCCGAGCTTGCCGGCGGAGAAGTTTTGGCAGGATCCGTGGTATTCGATGAGTTGAATAAAGAAGAGAAAGTCATCAAGGTTTCTCCTGATTTCATCAACAGCCGTCTGGGCATGAAGATTTCCTTTGAAGACATGTGGGATATTCTGAACCGCCTGAAATTCAATACCGAAGCGGCAAATGGCCAACTGGTCATTTCAGTGCCGACACGCCGACAGGATATTCAAATTCCCGAAGACGTAATCGAAGAAATTGCCCGCCTTTATGGCTACGATGAAATTCCGGCAACGCTGCCGGAAGCGGAGACGACTCCTGGCGGTTTGACGCCTTACCAGGCAAAACGCCGAATTGTCCGCTCGCTGATGGAAGGTGCTGGATTGCTTCAGGCAACGACGTATTCACTGACTTCCGAGAAATCGGCGAAGCAGTTTGCTTTGGAAGAAACAGAAACGACGCGTCTATTGATGCCGATGAGCGAAGAGCGCAGCATCCTGCGCCAAAGCCTGTTGCCGCATCTTTTAGAGTCGGTCACGTATAACACTGCGAGAAGAATGGACTCGGTGGCTTTGTATGAAACCGGTTCGGTCTTCCTTAAAGGCGACGACGAACTGTTGAACGAGCAGGAGCATTTGGCAGTGGCCATCACTGGCTTGTGGCTCGATAACAGCTGGCAGGGCGAGAAAAAGCCAGTCGACTTTTTCGTTATGAAAGGCATCGTGGAAAGCCTTGGCACCAAGCTTGGTGTCCAATTAGCGTTCGAACGCGGCCAAATGGACGATTTGCATCCAGGCAGAACGGCATTTATCATGCATGACGGCCAACGTATCGGCGTCATGGGCCAGCTGCATCCGTCTGAACAAAAAGCGCGCGACTTGAAAACGACGGTTGTCATGGAATTGAACCTGGCAGCGCTGTTGAATCTGGAAACAGAAGCATTGGTTTATACGCCAGTGCCGCGCTACCCATCCATGTCACGCGATATCGCATTAGTACTTTCCAAAATTGTCGAAGCAGGAACGATTGAAACGGTCATCCGCAACGCAGGCGGGAAACTGTTGAAAGACGTCCGCGTGTTCGACCTGTACGAAGGCGAAAAACTGGAAGAAGGCAAAAAATCAGTAGCCTTCTCCCTGACCTACTTCGATCCTGAAAAAACTTTAACGGATGAAGAAGTCATCAACGCACATGAAAAAGTAATGGCAGCTTTGACGGAAGTCGGCGCTGAGCTGAGAAGCTAAAACTGATTCAATAGTAACGAGTAAAAAGGGTGGACCCATGTGGTTCATCCTTTTTATTGTTTTTATAAGTAACCTGATACATAAAATTTACTTTTTATAGGATTTTTTAAATTTAAATTAAAAATATGTGGTAGTATTTATCTATTATGAATAACGGAGGTACTCTTGTGAAGAGGCTCATGCAAAATGAAAAAGGATTGACGCTGGTAGAAATATTGGCAGCTTTAGTGATTCTGGGAATTGTTCTTGTGAGTGTGATGAGTTTTTTTACCCAGTCGGCGAAGTTTACAGCTCATAATAATGTAAAATTGACGAATATACAGGTTGCGGAAGAAGTGATTGCAGAAGTAAGAGAAGGTGCATATTTGAGTAATGAAAGTTTTACGAGAGATGACTACTTGGTTGAAATCATCATACAAGCAGGACCAAGTAATTTAAATCTTGCAACTGTTACAGTGAGATCCCCACCGGGCACAGGAATTGATGAGCCGGAATTTACTACACAAATGTACTTTGAGGAATCGCCATGAAAAATGAAAAAGGTATTACTTTAGTCGAACTTTTAGCAGTTTTGGCCATTACAGGAATAATTGTAGTGGTAATCATGTCTGTTTTTTCCACTGGAGCGAATTCTTCTGAACGGACTGCAAGCCGTCAGCAGCTTCAACAAGAAGCGAATTTAATTGTGGAACAAATCCGGGCAAGCTATTTAGAAAATGAAAAATCCGATTTGGTTGCTGAACAGTTTAAAGTGAAAGTCGTTGGTGATGAATTGAAGATTACATCAATAGACAATGTCGAGAAGAAAACCATATCTACTGGCTATCAATATAAATTAGCCGAAACTGCAGGAATAATAGAAATAACTTTAGATAGAACCGAACCTTCACGTTTTTATTTGGAAATCTGTTCAAACAATCAATGTTTTGAAGTCCAGATGTCATTCAGTAAGTTGAATTAGGAGGGAAAAGGATGAGGCGGATCCGAAATGAAAAAGGGTATGCACTTTTACTCGTTATGCTAATGGTCGTTCTCTTTACGATTATGGGAATGGGTTTACTGGCGATGAATATGAATGCAGCGAAGCAATTCAATACAAAAGAAGAACAGGTTCAGGCTAGGCATCAGGCGGAGATGGGTATTTTGCATTACCAAGCTGAAATAGAAAAAAACTTTCATCCAGTTATAGAGGATAAATCTGCTTTTTGTGTTTCGCTGGAGAACTTGAAACAGCAGGTGATAGGCAAATATTATTCAATATCAGCCAGTGAATGTGAAATAGAGAACGAAAAGATAACCTTTTCTTTTACTAGTAAAGGGACAGCGGGTGTTCGTGAAGAAAAAATAGTAGAGGCGAGTATTTTCTTTGAGAAAAAAACTTCTGGACAAGGAACTGGTGAAGGTCTAGAAAGCGGAAACACCAATACATTACCAACTATGCCAAGCAATTCTGTAAGAAAAGAATTAAACGGCTTAGACGTTGATAATGGTACATTCCCTCTTGGAAAAGCAAACCTCTATATTTTAGGAGATCTTACTGTAGAATCCGGCTTCAATATGGGTGGATCTCAAATTGAGATACCAAATGATCTATATATTGACGGAAATATGGATTTACATAACCAAGGGTGTGTTGTGGTAAGAAACGATTTGACGGTATTAGATAAAATAAAATTTGGTAATAAAATATATCTTTTTGTTTATGGAGATGCAAATTTACCTGACGATATTCAGATTCATAACAACAGTGAAATTTTCATCTCAGGAAATGTTTTTATTAATGGGAAGAAACAAAATCCAAAACCTGCTGAATATACCGCTGTTCCATCAGGCAATGTATACAAAGGGCAAGGTAATATAAGTTGTCAGTTGCCTGGGCCAAGTATCATTCAAAAACAGGAGTTTTGGGATTTGAATGGAAAAATTGAGGCTATTTATAAATAGAAATAAAAGAGTAATTTCAGTTCGGAAATGAAGTTACTCTTTTATTATCCACGTCGCTTCTCAGCCAACCCCTTAGCCTTCCCCGTATTAGCAAAATGCACCTTCGTCAAACCTTTCAAATACTCCTCGCCATGCTTCAGCAAAATCTTCGCCGCCGCTTCGTCGACAATCTTCCCGGCACCTTTTGGCAACGTGACATCAGCTTCAGCACTCATGCGGTCCATTTCTTCAAGAAAAGCGACGCGTGCGATGATGGATGCGCAGGCAACGGAAACGTGGAGACCTTCTGCTTTTGTAGAAAACAAAACGTTCTCGCGGATGATTTCGGATTCTTCTTTTATGTGTTTGTAATAAATGCCGCGTTCGGCAAACTGATCGATCAGGATGGCATCCGGTTTTTCGGGCGCGATCTTACTCAGTACATGCTTGAGTGCCTGGTTATGGAGCAATGCTTTAATCTTTCCTTGTGACCAGCCCTGGCCTTGCACTCGGTTGTATTTGTCATTTTTTAAGGTCAGCACTTTGTGGACGAATGCTTCTTTCAGATCAGGAGCCACTTGGCGCATCCAAGCGTCGCTCAGCTGCTTGGAATCTTTGACGCCGAGTTCATGGGCAAGCTCGACTTTGTCCGCGGGTACGTAGCAGGCAGCTACTGTGATTGGGCCAAAGAAATCGCCCGTGCCGGTTTCATCGGATCCGAGGACGGATAACCTGGCAAAGCCATCGGGCAGCTTGTCGCCTTTCGTGGACATAGTCTTTTCGGGCGCTGGCAACGCTGCACCCCATTTTGCCGCTTCCCGGTCGGCGCCATTTCCCTGGAACATGACTTTTCCGGAGGTGTAGACAGTCACGACAGTGTCTGTCAGTTTAGCGCTGAACCGGGCATACGGGTTCTTGGTCTGGATTTTGTTTTTCTGGTAATGCGAAATCACTTGCAGGAGACTTTCCTCCGGGAGTTTCAGAACTGTATTTGACATGGATACGTCACCTTTCTTTGATTCACAATCAGCTTGTGTTCATGGTATGATGGTCTATAGAATTCTAAAGGGGGATATTGCATTGTCAGAGCAACATAAAATTCATACGGTCGTTGACATCTATGGCAACACCTATAAAATGGTCGGAACTGAAACTTCAGGCCATATGCGTCTGGTTGCATCGATCGTCGACAGCAAGATGCGGGAAATCAATGCCTTGAATCCATCATTGGATCAGGCGAAGCTTGCTGTTTTGACTGCATCAAATGCGGTACATGACTATCTTAAACTGAAAGAGCAAGTTGAACAATTAGAAAATGAATTGAAAAAACTGAAGGGTTGACGTGAATGCTTGATATACTTTTAATCATCTTACTGATCGGTGGCATCATTGTGGGCGCCAAAAGAGGTTTTGTCGTCCAACTGATCCATATGATCGGATTTGTTATTGCACTGGTCGTGGCCTATACCTATTATAAACCTTTGTCCGAATACTTCGTGCTATGGATTCCTTATCCGGCTGTAAATGAAAATTCCCAGTTTACGCTTGTCGTAGACCAGTTGGACCTGGATCAGACCTTCTATCAATTATTGGCATTTGCCCTCATCTTCTTTGTGGTGAAATTTGCTTTGCAATTGATTGCGTCCATGTTCGATTTCTTGAAGTTTTTGCCGGTACTTGGATTTTTCAGCAAAATCCTTGGCGCAGCTTTAGGGTTTGTTGAAGCTTACATACTACTCTTTGTTTTCATCTATGTGTTCGCGCTGCTTCCTGTGGAAGTTGTGCAGAACCAATTGGAGAATTCGGGAATCGCCCAGTCTATGATTGAGCACACGCCTTATTTCTCTGAGAAAGTAAAAGAATGGTGGTATATTTATATGTAGTAGGAACTTCTCTCTTACGAGGGAAGTTTTTTTAATCGAAACGAGGAGGGCTCTTGATGAATAAGAAGATCATCATCAGAACGCTTGAAAAAATTGCGTTATACATGGAACTCAAAGGGGAAAACCCGTTTAAAGTATCGGCTTTCCGCAAAGCCGCACAGGCGCTTGAATTGGATCAGCGCAGCCTGGACGAAATCGAAGATGTCACCAAGCTGAAAGGCATTGGCAAAGGCACAGGGGACGTCGTTCTGGAATTGATCAACGACGGCAAGTCCACCGTTCTGGAAGAGCTTCAGGAAGAAGTGCCGAAAGGTCTTGTCCCGATGATGAAGTTGCAGGGAATGGGCGGCAAGAAAATCGCTAAGCTGTACAAGGAGCTGGGCATTGATTCGATGGAAGCATTGAAGACAGCCTGCCTGAACCAGGAAATCCAGAAGCTCCCGGGATTCGGTCCGAAATCTGAGGAAAAGATCCTGAAAGAGCTGAATGATTTCGAGACCAAGCCGGATCGGCAGCCAATCTGGAAAACGGAAGAAACAGTGGCGTTCATCGAGGACGTCTTGATTACGATTGCGGAAGTCACTGAGTTTTCAGTGGCCGGCAGTTTCCGGCGCACCAAAGAAACCAGCAAGGATCTGGATTTTATCATCGCGACAGCAGAACCCGCGCTCGTCAAAGAACAATTGCTGGCAGCGTTGCCGGTACAGGAAACGATTGCGTCCGGAGACACGAAAGTGTCTGTCACCGTAGAGGTGCTGGAACCGATTGATGTTGATTTTCGCCTGGTGGCCCCTGAAGAATTTGTAACGGCGCTGCATCATTTCACCGGATCCAAAGACCATAATGTCAAAATGCGCCAGCTGGCCAAATCACAGAACAAGAAAATCAGTGAATATGGCGTGGAGCAGGAAGACGGGACCGTTGAAACGTTTGCATCTGAGACGGACTTTTTTGCGCATTTTGGCCTGCCTTTCATTCCACCATCCGTGCGTGAAGATGGACGGGAACTTGACCGTCTGGAAGAATTGCCTGAGCTGGTGGCGATTGAAGACATCAAAGGTGATCTGCATATGCACACCACCTGGTCGGATGGAGCCAATTCGTTAAAGGAAATGATTGACGCCTGTGTGGCAAAATCTTATCAATACATGGTCATCACCGATCATTCGCAGTATTTAAAAGTGGCAAACGGCTTGACGCCAGAGCGGCTAGCCGAACAGCATGCCCTGATCCGCGAAACGAACCAACAATACCCGGCGATTGAAGTGCTGTCCGGAACCGAAATGGATATTTTGCCGGACGCCACACTGGACTTTGATGATGACCTGCTAAAGCAACTGGATTTTGTCATTGCCAGCATCCATTCAAGCTTCCAGCAGCCGCAGGAACAGATCATGGAACGGATTTTGACGGCTATGAAAAACCCATATGTCCACATGATCGCCCACCCGACCGGACGGATCGTTGGCCAGCGTGACGGCTATGATCCCGATGTCGAGCAGATTTTGGACTGGGCAAAAGAATATGGCAAAATTGTCGAGTTGAACGCTAGCCCATATCGCCTCGATCTTGCTGTACCATACTTGGTCATGGCACAGGAAAAAGGCGTACCAGTGGCAATCAATACGGATGCCCACGCCATCGAAGGCTTGGAAGTCATGGAAACCGGCATCAAGCATGCCCAAAAAGCGTGGCTGAAAAAAGATACTGTCGTCAACACATGGTCGTTGGAAAAACTGAAAGCATACTTGAATAGGACGAATTAAAAGTTTATTTTATATTTTAATTCCTCTGTTTACGCTCTCGACCTAGATGAGGTTATCAAGTAATAGATAATAAGCTTTTCATTATTTTTATAAACTACACCAAGATATGGAGAAAAATAACGGAGACTCCAGCGGGATAGCGAAGTGCCGAAATCCACTCGGGCGTTTAGCCCGAGTTAGTTCGGCGCAAGCCCGCAGGAAAGCGGAGTTATTTTTCGTAATATCTTTATCAATTTATCTGAAACGTTAGGAGGGTCTTGAATGATCGCAGAACGCGCATTAAGGACACTTGAATTTTATAAAATCCGCGATGAAGTGGCACGGTATTGCACTTCAACACTCGGAAAAGCCCATGTGGACAAGCTTTTGCCATCCACGGATATCAATGAAGTCAATCGTCTGTTGGAGCAGATGGATGAAGGCGCACAGGTTTTGCGTGTCAAAAACAATGTGCCGATGGGCGGTATTTTCGATATTCGCCTGCATGCACGACGCGCGCAAATTGGCGGCAGCCTAAGCCCGATGGAACTGATGGAGGTTTCATCGACCATTCGCGCGAGCCGCATCCTGCGCCAGTTTTTTGAAACCATCAAGGAAGAAGCGGTTATTCAAATTCCGCATTTTCTGGAGAAAAAAGAATCGATGCCGATATTGACCGCTCTCGAACACGCCATCAACATCTGTATTGATGACAACGGCGGCGTGTTGGACAGCGCGAGTTCTGAATTGCGGACGATCCGCCAGCAATTGCGGACGCAGGAAAGCCGTGTCCGTGAACGCCTGGAAAGCCTGGTGCGCGGCAAAAACGCATCGAAAATGCTGTCGGATTCAATTGTGACCATCCGAAATGACCGCTTTGTCATCCCGGTCAAACAGGAATACCGCAACCACTACGGCGGCATTGTGCACGACCAGTCTTCTTCAGGACAGACGCTGTTCATTGAACCGGATGCCGTTATGCAGGCAAACAATGAAGTTCGCCGTTTGAAGATGAAGGAAAAAGAAGAAATCGACCGTATTCTGCTCATGCTGTCAGCGCAAGTGCAGGAAGTTGCCCACGAACTTTTCAAATTGGTTGAAGTGCTTGGTGAAATCGACTTGATCCTGGCAAAGGCGAAATACGGCTCAGCCCATAGAGGCACCAAGCCAACCATGAACACGGAAGGCTATATCAATTTGCGGAAAGCGCGCCATCCGTTGATCCCAAAAGACGAAGTGGTGCCAAACGATATCGAATTTGGCGGAGACATTACGGCAATTGTCATTACGGGTCCCAATACAGGCGGTAAAACGGTAACCTTGAAGACTGTCGGATTGGCGACATTGATGGCTCAATCCGGTTTGCCGGTGCCTGCACTCGACGGCTCGGAATTGGCGGTATTCGATCAGATTTTTGCGGATATCGGCGATGAACAGTCAATTGAGCAAAGCTTGAGTACATTTTCGTCCCATATGGTCAACATTGTAGATATCCTGACCAAATTCGATGAAAATTCCCTTGTGATTTTCGATGAATTGGGAGCGGGTACGGATCCACAGGAAGGCGCAGCTCTGGCCATCTCGTTATTGGATGAAGTCCATGGCAGAGGCGCACGCGTCATTGCAACGACGCATTACCCGGAACTGAAGGCATATGGCTATAACCGTCCGGGCGTGGCAAATGCCAGCGTGGAATTTGATGTGGAGACATTGAGTCCAACGTATCGCCTGCTGATTGGAGTGCCTGGCCGAAGCAATGCTTTCGAAATTTCCAAACGTCTAGGTTTGCCGGAGCATGTCATCAATCATGCCAAGAGCTTTACCGGAACCGACAGCAAAGCGGTTGATTCGATGATTGCGTCTCTCGAGAAGAGCCGTCGTGAAGCGGAACAGGACGCGGAGCATACCAAAGAAATTTTATCTGAATCAGAGCAGCTGAAAAAAGAATTGGCCAAGCAGCTGGAAGAATACGAGCAGCAAAAAGAGCGGCTGGAAGAAAAAGCGAAAGAAAAGGCCCGAAAAATTGTTGATCAGGCCCGGGCTGAAGCAGAAGCCGTCATATCGGATCTGCGCAAAATGCAGCTTAACCAAAGTTCATCGGTAAAAGAGCATGAACTGATTGATGCCAAAAAGCGCCTGGAAGATGCTATGCCTCAAAATCGCATCCTGAAAAAGGCGGCAAAAGACAATGCAGCCAAACCTTTAAAGCCAAATGACGAAGTCAAAGTCATTTCCTTTGGCCAGAAAGGGACATTGGTGGAGAAAGTATCCAAAGATGAGTGGATTGTTCAAATCGGCATTTTGAAGATGAAGCTGCCGGAGTCCGATCTGTCTTATACAAAACCGGAAAAGCAAAAAGAGACTCGGACAATGACGACGTTGAAAGACCGGGACAGCCATGTGAAGATGGAACTTGATTTGCGCGGTGAACGGTATGAAGATGCACTTGCACGTGTTGAAAAATACCTGGATGATGCGTTATTATCAAATTACCACCAAGTATCAATCATTCATGGAAAAGGGACCGGCGCATTGCGCCAAGGCGTCCAGCAGTATTTGAAAAAACATCCACGAGTGAAAAATTACCGTTTTGGTGAAGCTGGCGAAGGCGGATCTGGTGTTACAGTCGCCGAATTAAAGTGATTTTCCGCAGAGGAGTATAAGACATGACAGAAACAGGATTTTGGACGCACCCGCTGGTCGAATCGGCAGGCTATTTCAGTGTGGTGGTATTGTGTTTGATCGTTGCCATGGTGATTTTCGAAATGGTGACAAAGTATAATAACTGGGAACAAATCAAAAAAGGGAATTTGTCAGTGGCGATGGCGACAGGTGGAAAGATTTTTGGTGTCACCAACATTTTCCGCTTTTCCATCGAACAGCATAATTCCTTATTTGAAATGATCGGTTGGGGGCTATTCGGTTTTACTTTGCTGATATTCGCCTATATTCTGTTTGAGTTTTTGACGCCCAAATTTAAGGTGGATGACGAAATCGAAAAGGATAACCGCTCTGTCGGCCTCATTTCGATGGTTATCTCTGTCGGTTTGTCGTTTGTTATCGGAGCCAGTATTCAATAGGAGTTGGATGTAATGGAAAACCTAATTAAAATCTTGTTTGTCTTTTGCGCAATCTTCTTGATTGTGGGAGTCATTTTCCTGTTTGTTTTCTAATGAAACGGCCAGCCTTTAGGTTGGCTTTTTTGTTTGGGCAAGTTTAGTGAAGGGATTAACTAATGGGTTCGTTTTTTTCATCGTTTTGAAAGCAGCAGGGATAAAGAAAACGCTCCAGACGGACGCTTTAAGATAAGGTCAAGTCAGTTCAAAAAGGAAAGGTTTTAGAAATACAAAAAGCCATTTAGAATCCATATTAAACAATTACTGCAACTTATATAAATAAAGTTTGAAAGCGGTATCATTATTCTTTATAATGAAAAATAGGAATATTCGCACGATTCTATTAAAAAATAGGAGGTCAAAAGAATGACTGAAAAACCTTGGCTGGCTCATTATCCGCCGGAAATACCACATACGCTGACTTATCCAAGCATGCCGGTACAGGAATATTTAACAAAAGCCTATGAAAAGTATCCGCAAAAAGTGGCGATCCATTTCATGGGGAAGGAACTTTCTTATGAGGAGTTGTACAAATCCTCCATGAAGTTCGCCAATTACCTTCAAAAACTGGGCATCAAAAAAGGCGACAGGGTTTCAATCATGCTGCCCAACTGTCCGCAGGCAGTCATCAGTTTTTACGGCATCCTTTATGCTGGCGGTGTTGTCGTTATGACCAACCCTTTGTATACGGAGCGTGAAATTGCCTATCAGATGAAGGATTCAGGCGCAAAGGCTATTATCGGGCTGGACATTCTATTCCCGAGGATTTCCAAAGTAATTAAGGAAACGGATTTGGAAAATGTCATTGTGACCGGCATCAAGGACTATCTGGCCTTCCCGAAAAACCTGGTGTATCCATTTATCCAGAAAAAACAATACGGCATGACGGTCAAAGTCGAGCACAGGGGAATCAACCACCTGTTTACCGAAATTATGAAAACCGCACAGCCAACTATTGAGGAAACGCCTTTTAACTTCGAAGAAGACCTGGCTTTGCTGCAATATACGGGAGGCACGACAGGTTCGCCCAAAGGTGTCATGCTGACGCATAAGAATATCATTTCCAATGCGACGATGTGTGACAGCTGGTTATACAAATGCAAAAAAGGCGAAGAGACAATCATGGGCATCATCCCATTGTTCCATGTCTACGGCTTGACGACAGTATTGATCCTGTCCGTGATGTTGGGCAATAAAATGGTGCTGCTGCCGAAATTCGATCCTGAAACGGCATTGAAGACCATCAACAAGCAAAAACCCACTCTTTTTCCTGGGGCACCAACTCTGTATATTGGATTGATGAACCATCCCGATATCGCCAAATACGATCTGTCCTCAATCGAAGCCTGCCTGAGCGGTTCGGCACCTTTGCCGGCAGAAGTACAGGAGAAATTCGAAAAGCTGACCGGCGGGAAACTGGTCGAAGGATATGGATTGACGGAAACTTCTCCGGTTACTCATTCGAATCTGGTTTGGGGAGAACGGACAAAAGGATCGATTGGCTTGCCATATCCGGACACCGACTGCAAGATTTTCCAAACGGGCACAACAGATCCGGTTCCAAACGGGGAAATCGGTGAAATTGCCATTAAAGGCCCTCAAGTCATGAAAGGCTACTGGAACAAGCCGGAAGAAACAGCGGCAACAATTGTCGATGGCTGGTTACTGACCGGAGATCTTGGCTATATGGATGATGAAGGCCATTTCTTTATCGTCGACCGTAAAAAAGACATGATCATCGCAGGCGGCTTTAATATTTATCCGCGCGAAATCGAAGAAGTGCTTTATGAACATGAAGCCATTCAAGAATGTGTGGTAGCTGGAATCCCGGATCCGTACCGCGGTGAAACGGTAAAAGCATACATCGTGCTGAAAGAAGGCTATACTGTAACAGAAGAAGAACTCAATACGCATTGTCGAGAACACTTGGCTTCATTCAAAGTGCCGCGTATTTACGAATTCCGCAAAGAGCTGCCGAAAACAGCGGTCGGGAAAATTCTGCGCCGTTCACTGGTGGATGAAGAGGTAGCCAAGCAGAACGAACCAGTTCCATCGTAAGCGAATAAAAACTTGACACTCTATAGAATAAACTATATTATGAAAATATGAATGAATCGCCATTCATATTTTCATATTTTTTTGGGTGGTGACAGTATGGTGAAAAAAGATAAGCCGAAGTATAAGCAAATCATTGATGCGGCAGTTATTGTCATCGCTGAAAATGGCTATCATCAGGCACAGGTTTCAAAAATAGCTAAACAGGCCGGTGTGGCCGATGGAACAATTTATTTGTATTTTAAAAATAAGGAAGACATTCTAATTTCAGTGTTTCAGGAAAAGATGGGTGTTTTCGTCAGCAAGCTGGAACAAATCATCTCCCGTGATTTAAGTGCCCCTGTCAAGCTGGGGCTGATGATTGAAAGCCATTTTGAACTATTGGCCGGCGACATTCATTTAGCGATTGTTACGCAGCTTGAATTGCGTCAGTCAAATCAAGAAATCCGTGCAAAAATCAATAATGTGCTGCGTGAATACTTGAAGCTGATGGATAAGATCCTCATTAAAGGGATGGAAGATGGAGAATTTGATGCAGCCATGGATATTCGTTTAGCCAGGCAGATGGTTTTTGGTACAATGGATGAGACCATTACGACGTGGGTCATGAATGACCATAAATACGATCTGGTCGAACTCGCACCACAAGTTCAGCGTTTGCTGCTGAAAGGCATGCAGGCTTAAAGGGAGGGGCTCATTGGATGGAATTTATCAGTTGGAAAAAAGAAGATGGGGTAGCGGTCGCGACGATTAATCGTCCACCGGCAAATGCGCTGTCCCGTACACTCATTTTGGAAGTCGATGAATTGTTGAACCAGGTAGAGCATGATGAAGAGGTTCGCGTCATCGTCCTGCACGGAGAAGGCAAGTTCTTTTCTGCTGGTGCAGACATCAAGGAATTTACACAGGTATCTTCCGGAGAAGAATTCTCGAAATTATCAGCTAGCGGACAGAAAGTTTTTGAACGTGTTGAAACCTTCCATAAGCCTGTTATCGCGGCAATCCACGGAGCGGCTTTAGGCGGCGGATTGGAATTGGCAATGAGTTGCCATATGCGATTTGTCACTGAAAATGCTAAACTGGGATTACCGGAGCTTCAATTAGGCTTAATACCTGGGTTTGCTGGGACGCAGCGTCTGCCAAGATATGTAGGCGCAGCAAAAGCGGCAGAAATGCTGTTGACAAGTGATCCGATCTCCGGGACGGAAGCAGCGCAATATGGTTTGGCTAACCGTGCCTATGCAGAAGATGACCTACTTTCGGAAACGCTTACAATCGCCCGCAAAATCGCGAAAAAAAGCCCGGTTTCTGTGAAAGCGGCGATCGGGATGCTGCAGTACAGCAAGCCTGCGTCGTATCATGAAGGCGTAAATGCTGAAGCACAATCTTTTGGAACCGTTTTTGTTTCAGAAGATGCAAAAGAAGGAATCCAGGCATTTCTGGAAAAACGTGAAGCACAATTTAAAGGGAAATAATACTTGGGAGGTTTACGTTCATGAACATTTTTGTATTGGTAAAACGTACGTTTGACACAGAAGAGAAAATCGTCGTTTCAGGTGGACAAATCCAGGAAGACGGAGCGGAATTCATCATCAATCCGTACGATGAGTACGCCATTGAAGAAGCGATCACGGTCCGCGATGCACACGGCGGCGAAGTGACGGTTGTCACGATCGGCAATGAAGAAGCCGAGAAACAGCTGCGTACAGCACTTGCGATGGGCGCTGACAAAGCTGTCCTGATCAATACAGAAGATGATATTGAAGAAATGGACCAGTTTACTTCTGCGTACATACTGGCTGAATACTTAAAAGACAAAGAAGCTGATTTGATTTTGGCCGGCAACGTCGCAATTGACGGCGGATCCGGACAAGTTGGTCCACGTGTTGCTGATTTGCTGGGCATCAACTATGTGACGACCATCACGAGCTTGAGCATTGAAGGCGAAACCGTCACCATCGTCCGTGATATCGAAGGGGATGCGGAAGAGTTGGAAACGTCATTGCCGCTTCTGGTCACAGCTCAACAAGGCTTGAACGAGCCGCGTTATCCATCACTTCCAGGCATCATGAAAGCGAAGAAAAAACCGCTTGAAGAATTGGAATTGGATGATCTGGATATCGAAGAAGGCGATGTAGAAGCGAAAACAGAAACCATCGAAATCTACCTGCCACCGAAAAAAGCGGCTGGCCGGATTCTCGAAGGCGACATCTCCAACCAGGTAACTGAACTGGTCGGGTTGCTGCGCAACGAAGCGAAGGTTATATAACGAAAAGCAAAGGTGCCCGTTCAGCTCTGACAGGTGTAAGACGATCTGGCGAAGCGGCATGTTTTCAGCCGCACAGCCAGAGTGGCTTACATCCCGAAGAGTTGGGCACCGGAGTCTGGACAACGAAAAGCAAAGGTGCCCGTTCAGCTCTGACAGGGGTAAGACGATCTGGCGAAGCGGCATGTTTTCAGCCGCACAGCCAGAGTGGCTTACATCCCGAAGAGTTGGGCACCGGAGTCTGGACAACGAAAAGCAAAGGTGCCCGTTCAGCTCTTACAGGCATAATGCCTAAAGAGACGGGTCCTTCCATTTGAATAACGGCAACTAAACATTCCATCTATTTTTCACATCTACTTAGGGGGTAAACAGACCATGGCGAAAAAAGTATTAGTTTTGGGCGAAACGCGCGAAGGCGCTTTACGTAATGTTTCATTTGAAGCAATTGCAGCTGCTAAGAAAATTTCTGACGGCGGCGAAGTGATTGGCGTGTTGATCGGGGATTCGGTTGCTGATTTCGGCGCTGAATTGATTGCATACGGTGCAGACCGTGTGGTAACCGTTGAACATCCACACTTGAAGTCGTACACTTCTGACGGCTACGGCCAGGCATTCATGGCCGTCGTTGAACAGGAAAAACCGGAAGGCCTTGTTTTCGGCCATACAGCCGCCGGCAAAGACCTAGCGCCGAAAATCGCTTCCAAGTTGCAGGCCGGATTGATTTCGGATGTCACGGATATTGAAGGCGAAGGCGATGATGCCGTCTTCATCCGTCCAATCTTCTCGGGGAAAGCGTTTGAAAAAGTGAAACTAAAAGAAGGCATCGATTTTATCACCGTGCGCGCGAACAATATCGCACCGCTTGAACGACAGGAACGTTCAGGCGACGTCAGCTCGTTGGCTGTTGATATCACGAACCTGCGCACAATCATCAAAAACGTGGTGCGCAAATCAACGGAAGGCGTCGATCTTTCGGAAGCGAAAGTGATCATTGCTGGAGGCCGCGGTGTCAAGAGTTCTGAAGGATTTGATTCGTTGCAGGAATTGGCAAGCCTTCTTGGCGGCGCTGTCGGAGCATCACGTGGCGCTTGCGACGCGGACTATTGCGATTACTCGCTACAGATCGGACAGACAGGCAAAGTGGTAACGCCGGACCTGTATATCGCAGCTGGTATTTCTGGCGCGATCCAGCACATGGCCGGCATGTCCAACTCGAAAGTCATTGTGGCGATCAACAAAGATCCGGAAGCCAACATTTTCAAAGTCGCAGATTATGGAATTGTCGGCGACTTGTTCGAAGTCATCCCAATGCTGACAGAAGAATTCAAGAAAGTCATGTAATCTGCTAGTTGGCAGATTGCTGAATTTCAACATATAAAACAGGTGAAGAAAAATTACACATTTTTCTTTACCTGTTTTTGATTTGTGATTTTTAAAGGGTTACTTTTACTTATTTGCTTGGAGTGGAAGCGGTCGACTCCTGCGGGAGCAGTGACAGAGCAAAGCGACAAAGGCCATGCCCGCAAAAAGCGAGCGCTGGAATGGAAAGCAACCATTTTATCGTTTAACACCATTATTTGCCGGGTATTGCAAGAGTAGGCAAATAAATAGCTAGTGTTTTTAGCTCATGTTATACTCTGTATTATAGTTTGGTTTAATCATAAGGAGGAATTATTGATGGCAATCGTACACGGTACAGATCAGAACTTTTCACAAGAAGTATCAGAAGGACTCGTTTTAGTAGATTTTTGGGCAACTTGGTGCGGACCATGTAAAATGATCGCTCCAGTGCTAGAAGAGTTAGACGCTGAAATGAGCGATAAAGTTAAAATTGTAAAAGTTGATGTAGATCAAAACCAGGAAACAGCTGGAAATTACGGCATCATGTCAATTCCGACTTTGTTATTGTTGAAAGACGGAGAGACAGTTGATAAAGTGGTTGGTTTCCGACCAAAAGAAGCATTAGCTGAATTGGTTGAAAAACACGCATAATTCTTAACCGGGTCCAGCAATGGTGCCCGGTTTTTTAATAGGGTGAGATAAAAGATGGCTAACGAATTGATTCAGCATAAATTGGCAGTACTGCCTGATCAGCCAGGCTGTTATTTGATGAAGGACCGCCAAAATACCGTCATTTATGTCGGGAAAGCGAAAGTTCTGAAAAACCGCGTGCGCTCCTATTTTACAGGCAGCCACGATACAAAAACGCAGCGTTTGGTCAATGAAATCGAAGATTTCGAGTATATTGTCACGTCTTCTGATAAAGAAGCGCTTATTCTCGAATTAAATTTGATCAAAAAATACGATCCGAAATACAACATCATGCTGAAGGACGATAAAAGCTATCCGTATTTGAAGATCACGGGAGAGCGCCATCCAAAGCTGATTACGACCAGGCAGGTCAAAAAAGACAAAGGAAAATATTTTGGGCCTTATCCGAATGCCTACGCGGCAGCAGAAACAAAAAAACTGCTGGATCGCCTGTATCCGTTGCGGAAATGCCATACGATGCCGGACCGGGTTTGCCTGTATTACCATTTGGGGCAATGTCTGGCACCTTGCGTCAAGCCTGTTGAAAAAGAGACTTACCAGGAATTGATCGATGGCATCAGCAAATTTTTGAATGGCGGATTCCGTGAAGTCAAGCATGAGTTGGTCACGAAGATGTCGGAAGCGGCAGAGAACCTGGAATTTGAGCGAGCCAAGGAATACCGCGACCAAATTTCCATGATTGAAACCGTCATGGAAAAACAGAAAATGGCGATGAACGATTTCACCAATCGCGATGTTTTTGCCTACGCAGTCGATAAAGGCTGGATGTGCGTCCAGGTCTTTTTTGTGCGTCAAGGCAAATTGATTGAACGCGACGTATCGCTGTTTCCACTCTACCGAGATCCGGAAGAAGAATTTTTGACGTATCTTGGACAGTTTTATGAAAAGCCCAATCACGTCAAACCAAGTGAAATCCTGCTGCCCGAAGCGGATGATCCCGATATGCTGAAAGAATGGCTCGGCGTACGTGTGCTGGTTCCGCAGCGTGGGAAGAAAAAAGACCTGGTGGCGCTGGCGAAGAAAAATGCCGAAATCGCCATCAAGGAAAAATTCCAGCTGCTGGAGCGTCAGGAAGAACGGACGATTGGTGCATGTGTCGACCTGGGTGAAGCGATGAACATCGAAACGCCGCTGCGCATCGAAGCCTTCGATAACTCGCACATCCAAGGAGCCGATGCAGTGTCTGCAATGATCACGTTCATTGATGGCAAACCGTCCAAAAAAGATTACCGCAAATACAAAACACGCAACGCTTCAAAGCCTGATGATTATGCGGCGATGCGTGAAGTCATCCGCCGGCGTTATTCGCGGGTACTAAAAGATGGCTTGCCTTTGCCAGACCTGATCGTCATTGATGGAGGCAAAGGGCAGATGGAATCGGCACGTGAAATTTTGGAAGATGAACTGGGGTTATCCATTCCGATTGCCGGACTTGCCAAAGATGCGAAGCACCAAACTTCGCAATTGCTGTACGGTTCTCCGGCTGAAATTGTGCCGCTGAAGCGGACCAGTGAAGCCTTTTACCTGCTGCAGCGGATTCAGGATGAAGTGCACCGCTTTGTCATCACCTTCCACCGCCAATTGCGCGGCAAGAACTCGATTCAGTCGGCGCTTGATGGCCTTGAAGGAGTGGGGCCGAAGCGCAAACAGCAGCTGCTGAAGCATTTCGGATCTGTCAGGAAAATCAAAGAAGCATCCGTGGAAGAAATCAAGCAGGCCGGCATACCGGAAGCGCTGGCAGTGTCCATTGAACAGCATTTTGCAGAGGATACATTGCCAAGCGAATCATAACATGATATCGTAAGAGAATAATTGAATCACTTGGAAAAGTGATGATAGAGGCGCGAACGTCAATAGTAAGCATTCGGAGATTTGCAGAATCTAAGATGAATGGTGAAAGGGATGGTCGCCGAAGTGTGCGTATTACTGCTATTGCGCATGCTGGTTCTGCATTTAAGAAGTGCAGAGCTGTCAGAGTCAATCTCTGGAGGGCTATCTCACATGGACGTTTTTCGTGCATGATAAAAGAGGTAGTTTGCCGCGGTTGCGGTGAGCTGCCTCTTTTTGTGTCTGGCAGTACTGCCTTTTGGCATCATTGCCAGTCATTTTGAGGGCCACATACTAAATGTGGGAGTGAATGGAATGGAAACGATCGTCATGAAATTTGGGGGGACGTCTGTCGCGACTCCAGAAAAAATCATCGGGGTGGCCAAGCGGGCCATTCGTGAAAAAGAACAAGGCAAGCGTGTGGTCATCGTCGTTTCGGCAATGGGCAAAACGACGGATACCTTGCTCGGCCTGGCAGGAGAAATCTCTTCAGAGCCGCCGAAAAGGGAAATGGATATGCTGTTGGCTACTGGTGAGCAGGTCACGATCTCCTTACTGGCGATGGCTTTCAAAAAATTGGGTCACGAAGCCCTATCCTTTACCGGCTGGCAAGCGGGGATCGAAACTGAATCCGTGCCGCGCAATGCCCGTATCGAACGGATCCATACAGAACGCCTTGAACGTGTACTGGAAAATGGCTATTTTTGTGTTGTCGCCGGCTTCCAGGGGGTGGATAAAATCGGCAATATTACGACGCTTGGCCGCGGCGGGTCTGACACGACGGCTGTCGCTCTTGCGGCAGCATTAAAAGCGGAGAAATGTGAAATCTACACTGATGTCGACGGCGTCTATACGTCCGATCCACGATACGTGTCAGGTGCACGCAAACTGGAACAGATTTCCTATGATGAAATGCTTGAGCTTGCCAATCTTGGTGCAGGTGTCTTGCATCCGCGGGCAGTCGAGTTCGCGAAAAACAACCATGTCCCATTATCCGTCAGAGCGAGTTATTCAGATGAGCCTGGCACAATCATACAAGAGGTGATCACTGTGGAGAAAAACTTAATCGTTAGAGGCGTTGCATTTGAACCAGGAATTGCGCGCGTAACTGTGGCCTATAAAAAACCATTTAATGGATCCTTGGCCAATATTTTCACGAAGCTTGCAGAAAATCAAATTGATGTGGACATCATCGTCCAAAGCATCAGCGATGAATTCCCGCCTTCGGTCTCTTTTTCGATCAGCCAGGATAGTCTGGAAGCAACACGCCGTGTCCTGACCGAAGCAAAAGAGGAAATTGGCTTTCTATCGCTGAATATTGAGGTTGGATTGTCGAAAGTATCGATTGTCGGATCTGGAATGGTATCAAATCCGGGAGTGGCTGCGCGGATGTTCGATATATTGAGAAGTGAAGAGATTCCGGTGAAGATGGTCAGTACGTCCGAGATTAAAATTTCGGTGGTTGTACCAGAAGCCGATATGAAAAAATCGGCCAATGCTTTGCACGAAGCGTACGGACTGTCTGACGCACAGGTACATTAAGGAACGCATAATCTCCACAAAAATAACGATTCGTGAAAATATTCACAAAATGTTCAAATTCTCAATGGCAATATAGCAATAATACTGATAGCAGTGGAATATTAGAGAGTGGATGGAAAAAGCGATTCTCAATTAGAGAATCGCTTTTTAGCTGAATTCTTTTAAAACGGTTACATTCCAATGCGTTTTGCTGCTGATGGGGCGTCACATACCCTTTAAATGCTTGATAACTATCTATTTAAAAGAGTTTCGTTGCCTTGACGCTCCTAAAGGGTGGGAGTACAATAAATATGTCATATTATTGTATCATGATGGTGTGCGGCTTCAGGTGCTTTCGTAATATATTGTCTGCTCTGGACGCTGCCAATTAATGTTTTGAGGGGGGTAAAATTTTTGGACAATCGTGAATTTTTAATGCGCAGGCTGCACTCTTTGTTGGGGATCATTCCTATCGGTTTATTCTTAACGCAGCACTTAATCGTCAATCATTTTGCTACACAAGGGGTAGAGGCATTCAATGCTGCGTCTCACTTTATGGCAAATCTTCCATTCGTCATTTTCCTGGAGATATTTGTCATTTATTTACCGCTCATGTATCACGCTTTTTATGGTCTATACATAGCGTTTACTTCGAAGAACAATCCTGGGCATTATAGTTATTTGCGCAACATGTTGTTTGTTGCACAGCGCTATACAGGGGTCTTCCTGGTAGTCTTCATCGCTTGGCACGTCTTTGAAACAAGATTCCAAGTTGCGATCGGAGCAGCCGCTGAAGCTGATTTCAGTATGATGGAAAACATTTTAAGCAACCCATTCATGCTGGCGTTCTATATCGTCGGTGTATTAGCTGCAGTTTTCCACTTTTCAAACGGAATTTGGTCTTTCCTTGTGACTTGGGGAATTACACAATCCGAAGCAGCACAGCGAAATGCAACTTATTTCACGCTTCTAGTATTTATCGTACTATCAATTATTGGTATCAGAGCATTGTTTGCATTCGTTTAAGAATGACTCAATCATTGGTGAATTAAAAGAGGAGTGAATACTAACATGGCGAAGGGCAAAATTTCTATCGTCGGTGGTGGCCTTGCCGGCTTGATGGCAGCAATTAAAGTTGCAGAGGCAGGTTCTCCGGCCGATTTATTTTCAATCGTTCCCGTTAAACGATCCCACTCAGTATGTGCGCAAGGCGGGATCAATGGAGCCGTAAATACAAAAGGTGAAGGGGATTCCCCGGATATTCACTTTGATGATACCGTTTACGGAGGCGATTTCCTGGCAAATCAGCGTCCCGTAAAAGCAATGGCGGATGCAGCACCTGGAATTATCCGCATGTTCGACCGTATGGGCGTTATGTTCAACCGTACGCCGGAAGGCCTATTGGATTTCCGACGCTTTGGCGGAACAATGTACCACAGAACAGCGTTTGCCGGTGCTACTACTGGACAGCAATTGCTGTATGCATTAGATGAGCAAGTTCGCCGCTACGAAGTAAGCGGACTGATCACGAAATACGAAGGCTGGGAATTCCTTGGTCTTGTTCTTGATGAGCAGGGCGTCAGTAAAGGAATCATGGCTCAAAACATGACGACTATGGAAATCAAATCGTTCCGTGCGGATGCTGTCATCATGGCAACTGGCGGACCGGGGATCATTTTCGGGAAATCGACGAACTCTGTCATCAATACAGGTTCAGCGGCTTCCATCGTCTACCAGCAAGGTGCATACTACGCGAACGGCGAATTTATCCAAATTCACCCGACAGCGATTCCAGGAGACGATAAACTGCGCTTAATGTCAGAATCGGCTCGTGGGGAAGGCGGACGTATTTGGACTTACAAAGACGGCAAGCCTTGGTATTTCCTTGAAGAAAAGTATCCGGCTTACGGAAACCTGGTTCCACGTGATATCGCAACGCGTGAAATCTTTGATGTCTGTGTCAACCAGAAGCTCGGCATCAATGGCGAGAACATGGTTTACTTGGATCTTTCACACAAAGATCCAAAAGAACTAGACATCAAACTGGGCGGAATCATCGAGATCTACGAGAAATTCACAGGTGATGATCCTCGTAAAGTACCGATGAAAATCTTCCCGGCTGTCCATTATTCTATGGGTGGATTATGGGTCGATGATCACCAGATGACCAGCATTCCTGGCGTTTTGGCAGCAGGCGAATGTGATTATTCTCAGCACGGTGGGAACCGTTTGGGCGCAAACTCATTGCTTTCAGCAATTTACGGCGGAATGGTCGCAGGACCGAACGCGCTTGACTATATTAAAGGCCTTGATGTGTTGGCGGAAGATCTTCCTTCAGCGATTTACGATAAGCATGAAGCAGAAGAACAACGCAAATGGGAAGAAATTCTGGCATTGGACGGCACAGAAAACGCTTACGTTCTCCACAAAGAATTGGGCGAATGGATGACGGACAATGTAACAGTGGTACGCTACAACGATCGTTTGCAGAAGACGGATGAAAAAATCCAGGAACTGCTTGAACGATTCAATCATATTAGCATCACCGATACGCAGCTTTGGAGCAATCAAGGCGCAATGTTCACACGTCAATTGCGGAATATGCTACATTTAGCACGGGCAATCACAATCGGGGCACTCAACCGGAACGAAAGCCGCGGAGCGCATTACAAACCGGATTTCCCGGAACGTAATGATGAGGAATACCTGAAAACAACGATGGCGAAATTCAATGGCGCTGATGCACCACCTATCTTCCATTATGAAGAAGTCGATACATCGTTGATTCCGCCGCGTAAACGTGATTATTCTGCAAAAGCATAATATAGAAGGGAGCTAATTTACCATGGGTGAAGCAGCAAAAACGGTACTATTTGAAATCGAGCGCAGAAACTCTACGGATGAAGATTCGTATTGGGAAAAGTTCGAGTTGCCATATAAGATGAACATGAATGTCATTTCGGCATTGATGGAAATTCGTCGTAACCCTGTCAACATGGATGGGGAGAAAACCACTCCTGTAAACTGGGACATGAACTGTCTTGAAGAGGTTTGTGGCGCATGTTCAATGGTCATCAACGGCAAAGCGCGTCAATCGTGTACTGCTTTGGTCGATCAATTGGAACAGCCGATCCGCCTTCAGCCGATGAAAACATTCCCTGTTGTCCGTGACCTTGTCATTGACCGCAGCCGTATGTTCGACTCGTTGAAGAAAGTTAAAGCATGGGTGCCGATCGATGGTACGCATGACCTTGGAGATGGACCACGGATGCCTGAGCGCAAGCGCCAATGGGCTTACGAACTATCTAAATGTATGACGTGCGGCGTATGTCTTGAAGCATGCCCGAACGTTAACGATAAATCCGATTTTATCGGAGCTGCTCCACTTTCACAGGTTCGTTTGATGAATGCTCATCCAACGGGTGCCATGAACCGCGATGCACGTTTGAACGCGATCATGGGTGAAGGCGGATTAGCAGGCTGCGGTAATTCTCAGAACTGTGTTGAATCTTGTCCAAAAGGAATTCCTTTGACAACTTCAATCGCAGCGTTGAACCGCGACACAACTGTTCAAATGTTCCGTAACTTCTTCGGAAGCGACAGAATGGTTGACTAGTATTTACTGAAAACCCCGCTGCGGCGGGGTTTTTATTTTTGTCTTGTTTAGAAAATGCCTGCTCTTTACGGGAGTTTTTGATATACTAAGAAAATGAAGCAGATAACTAAAGTTTGAATAATGTAAGCAGTACTAAAGAAGAAATCGCTCTAAGCGGACGCTTTTCTGCGGGAGTCGCCGCTTTCCACTCGTTCTTCTAAGATTCATGTTGCTGTTTGCTGAAAGTACACAGAAACCTCCAGTTTCGTAACATTCTTAGCACTGGTGAGTCCAGTGTTTACGAAAGCCTTGCCCAAAGTGACCGAAAAAGTGAGAGAAAGAAGTTTTTTTACATTTAAAGTTAAGTGGAGGTTTTTCTATGAAAGCGAATTATATTGAGAATTTTGATGAATGGACGCGGGAATTTACCTTTTCAGCTCCGGTTCAAGTACGTTTTTCTGAAACCGATATGTTCGGCCATGTCAACAACACGGTGCCGATCGCATATTTTGAATTTGCACGGATCGAGTTTATGAAAGAAATGGGATTGATGCAGCGTTGGCTCGAAGAAGGAAATGAGTTGTTCCCCGTCGTGGCCGATATGCAGGTGGATTTTGTCCAGCAGGTCTTTTTTGATGAAAAACTGGACGTTCATGTCAAGATTGCGCGTGTTGGCACTTCCTCGGTTGATGTCCATTACTGGACCGTCAATGAAAAAAGGGAGACCTGCTTTACCGGACGAGGGGCGATTGTCCAGATTTCGAAGCAGACGGGTAAAGGTCATCCTTGGACAGAGCAGGACATTGAAATGCTCCGGGCGGGACAATTGACTGCTGCAAAAAAATAAGGGAGTTCTTGCTATATCAATAAAAAACCTTCACTATAGGAATAAGATAGGTTTTTTCGAGGAGTGGTAACTAGTAATGAATGATGACAAGCACAGCAACAGCCATGATTTAGACCGTATAGCCTTTATGGAAAAGGAATTGCGTTATATTTCTGGAATCATCAAACAACAAGGCCGGGAAATTTTAAATTCCTACACGATTACGCCGCCTCAATTCGTTGCACTGCAATGGCTATTTGAACACGGAGACATGACAATCGGCGATTTGTCGAACAAAATGTATTTGGCGTTCAGCACCACAACCGATTTGGTTGACCGCATGGAGAAAAATGAGTTGGTCGTCCGTATCCGCGAAGAACAGGATCGCCGCGTCGTCCGGATTAAATTGTTAAAAGAAGGCGAACGGGTCATTGAAGAAGTTATCCAGAAGCGCCAGGAATACTTGAAGACTGTATTAGCGAATTTTACCGTAGACGAAGCAGAACAATTTGCTGCTTTGCTTGAGAAACTGCACACAAACATGAAATAGGATAGAGGCGATGACGTTGAATGCGCCAATCGGAGTAATTGATTCAGGAGTCGGTGGACTTACCGTCGCAAAAGAAATAATGAAACTATTGCCGAATGAGCAGATTTACTATATCGGTGATAATGCCAGATGCCCTTACGGCCCGCGTCCGCTTTCGGAAGTTCGTACATACACGTGGCAAATGGCCAATGCATTGATGAAAAAGAATATAAAAATGCTGGTCATCGCCTGCAATACCGCAACAGCAGCTGCGCTGTACTCCCTGCAGAAAAACCTGCCGATCCCAGTGATTGGGGTTATTTTTCCAGGGGCACGCGCTGCCATCAAATCTTCTGCGACAAAAAAAATCGCTGTTTTGGGTACTTTAGGAACGGTAGAGAGCGGGGCCTACGAAAAAGCGATCCTGTCGCTGGTTTCTTCTGCGCATGTCGTGCAACTGGCTTGCCCGCGTTTTGTTCCTTTAGTAGAAAGTGACGAGTACGAAGGCGAATTCGCTCACCGGATTGTCCAGGACACATTGGCATCGATTGCTTATGAAGAGTTTGACACGGCGATTTTGGGCTGCACGCATTACCCTTTGCTGCAGGGCTTTATTGAAGAAGTGCTTGGCGATACAGTGAATGTGCTGTCGTCGGCCGAAGAAACGGCAAAAGACGTTGAGCGTTACTTGAGCTATAAAAAGCAATTTGCAGAATGGAGCCAGCCGCCAGTGCATCATTTCTATACATCGGGGTCTACACAGATATTCGGGTCGATCGTCCATAAGTGGCTTGGCATCGATGAGCCAATCATCCATTCCATTCGATTCCACAAAACCTGACGGCTCACAGCCCTCAGGTTTTTGTTGTTATCAGCGAAATATGGTAAACTATTTGAGCATATACAAGGAGGATTTTTATGACACGCATAGATAATAGACAAACTAACGAACTGCGTCCGGTAACAGTGGACGTGGATTACTTGATTCATCCGGAAGGCTCGGTATTGATCACAGTGGGGCAGACGAAAGTTATCTGTACCGCGACCATCGAAGAAAAAGTTCCAGGATTCCTGCGGGGCCAGGGCAAAGGCTGGATCACTGCGGAATATTCGATGCTTCCCCGTGCCACTAACAGCCGTAACCGACGTGAGGCTTCGGCCGGCAAAATCGGCGGCCGTACCATGGAAATCCAGCGTCTGATCGGCCGCGCATTGCGTGCGGTAGTTGACCTGGAAAAACTGGGAGAGCGCACTTTATGGATCGATTGCGACGTCATCCAGGCAGACGGCGGAACACGCACTGCGTCGATTACAGGGGCATTTATCGCCATGACAATGGCCATCGGCAAATTAGAGTTGCCGTCATTTCCGGTAACAGATTTTCTGGCTGCAACGAGTGTCGGTGTAACAGCTGTAAACGGCTCGATCCTTGATTTGAACTATGTGGAGGATTCAAGTGCAGAAGTGGACATGAATCTCGTCATGACCGGCGCAGGACACTTTGTCGAGCTGCAGGGAACAGGCGAAGAATCAACTTTCTCACGTGTTCAACTAAACGAATTGATGGACCTTGGAGAAGCGGGAATCAGTCAACTGATTGCTATGCAGCGGGATGCATTGGGCGAACTGTCCGCACGCATCGGTGAAAAGGTGCCTGCAGGACTATGAAAAAGATCGTAATTGCCACTCAAAACAAAGGCAAAGCGAAGGATTTCGAAACGATGCTGTCTCCGATGGGCTACGAAGTGCTGACGTTGCTTGATGTGGCACAAGACATGGACGTGGAAGAAACAGGTGTGACGTTTGAAGAAAACGCCATCCTGAAAGCCGAAGCGGTTGCAAAAGCGCTGGGCATTCCAGTGATCTCAGATGACAGTGGTCTGGAAATCGATGCTTTGAACGGCGAACCGGGTGTCTACTCAGCGCGTTATGCAGGTGCCGCTAAGAGCGATAGTGCGAATATCGACAAAGTGCTTGAGAAACTGGCAGGCGTGCCTGACGGCGAGCGTACAGCCCGTTTCCGCTGTGTGCTGGCAGTCGCAGCTCCCGGGCAGAAGACCGAAACTTTTTCAGGTTCATGCGAAGGGACCATTCTCCATGATCGCCGAGGCGATCATGGTTTTGGCTACGATCCGGTATTCTTTGTGCCTGCTCTGGACAAAGCGATGGCTGAACTCCAGCCGCATGAGAAAGCAGCAATCTCCCATCGTGGCAACGCGTTGCGCAAGCTCAATGAAAGCATGCCCGCCTGGTTGAACGAAAAAAATAAAGCTTAACCATTAAATTTAATGTTTTTTTAAAATAGCATTGACTTTTCTTCAAATCATTTCTATAATTAAAAATGTCTTTCAAAAGAAAAGCAAAGCCGTCCGCAACAGCAGGCGCCACAGTCTGGACTCTAAGAAAGCTTTGGTCTCAGTAGCTCAGCTGGATAGAGCAACGCCCTTCTAAGGCGTCGGTCGGGGGTTCGAATCCCTCCTGGGACATTATAGGAATGTACATAATTCACAAAAAACCTCTCCATCGTTCATTGAACGGTGGAGTGGTTTTTTGTTTTTAGATAAAACATTTCAACTATCTCTAAAGGTATCATCCTCATAGAAACTTTCGAGAATCAACTTTATTTCCTCAAATAAAAAGTAAGAAGTATACTTCTATAAACTCTCCAAGCGCTGGCGCGTCCACGGGCTGGGCGAAGCGATAAGACGGATGTTCTTCCCAGCTTATTGAGGGAGCCATGCCCAAAGTGGCCGAAGCGACATTAAAAAGTTGCGCTTGTGATCTCTGGACACCTCGACCTCTCCAGCTAGCAATTCTGAGAACCCTGAAACCATTCCTCACTCAGTACGTACTATTATAACTAAGGAGGCGTTTTTATGCCGACATGTAAAACTTGTGGAGCCGAATGGAACTGGAAAGAATCGATCAAGGCATCGTGGAAGTTCAGCGGATCCATGCGCTGCCCCCATTGCCAAAACGAGCAATATGCAACTCCAAAATCCCGTCAGCGCATGACGCTCATCAACTGGCTGGTTTTATTGCCATTGCCGTTTATGGCAATCTTAGATATCCCGCTGGTCTACACAATCATTATGATGCTGGTGCTCTTTGCCATCGGCTTGTCCTTAATCCCGAAAATGATAGAGCTGAGCAACGAATATAAACCTTTGTGGTAAGTATGGAACCGCTCTGTCTGCCATAAGGTTTTTATTTTCTGCCAAAAGGGAATGTGATATGATTATGAAACACAAAAGAGGTGGTAGGATGCGAAAGAAATACGGAGATTTGAAACGTGTGGGGAATGTAATTGTCTTTCCGACAACAGTGAACCGCTTGCTGGCAGAAGGCATGACCTTTTTAAAAGACGAGAAATACGAGGATGCCCGGGACAGCCTGTATCAGGTGCTGACTTACGAACCTGAACACGCAGCTGCTTTAGGCGGCTATACCTATTGTTTGTATGAGCTTGGGGAGTTTGAAGAAGCTCTGGAAGTATGCAAGGAGTTATTGAAAGTCGGTCCGATCCATTACCTGGAGACGATGGAGCTATACATAAGTATTTTGATGCAAGTCCGTGAGTTTGAAGAAGCGGAAAAGATGATTGAGCTTTTAATAGAAGAAAAAGTCCTGCCGGAAGAGCGGCTTGAGCAATTCCAACAATTGCGAGAACTGAACGAACGGATTGCAGCGAACGTTTCGACTGAGCTAGTGGATGCATCGCTTTATGCAATCGATACCTTTCTGGCGATGCATCCTTCTGAACAGGAAAAGCTGATCCTGGATTTGCCGACGGCTTCCTATCAGGCTCTTAAAAAGAGGCTGTTGGCGATCATTGAGCATCCGGATGCCGATCTGTTGACGAAGACATACATATTATTCATGCTGTACCAGGAAAAAATCGAAGCGGAAGTGAATGTCCAGAAATTCCATTACAAAGGCACATTCAACATCGACGACTTGCCGGACCCTATGAACAATGGCCGGATCCGGAAGATAACGGCAACTATGGAAGAAGCATTGGCGAAAGACCCGACACGGCTCGAATTGGTGAAAGAACTGTTCGAACGCCACATTTATCTATTGTATCCGTTCATCTGGGATGATTATGATGAAGCTGAAGTGGCTCAAGGGTACATGGATTATACAGAAGGCCTGTTCACGGGAATGAGCTCATTCAATGAAGATGAAAAGCTGCTGGAGCTGATCCAGCAGGCAGAACTGTGGTTTGAAATGCGGAATGGGTAGAAATAGTTGAACCTGTGGGCATGTGTGCTATAATATTGAAGTTGTCAAAAATCGTATAAAACGTAACATGACTTTGTAGAAAATGTTTGGAGGGCTTATAATATGTCAGCAAAATGGGAAAAGCAAGAAGGTAACACAGGAATTCTAACAATCGAAGTTCCTGCAGAAGAAGTAAACGCCGGTCTTGATAAAGCGTTTAAGAAAGTTGTTAAAGAAATCAACGTACCAGGTTTCCGTAAAGGGAAAATGCCTCGTCAAATGTTCGAAAAACGTTTTGGCGTTGAATCACTTTACCAGGACGCTTTGGATTTCATCCTGCCTGACGCTTACGCGAATGCAGTTGAAGAAGCAGGGATCAACCCAGTTGACCGTCCTGAAATCGATATTGAAACAATCGAAAAAAACCAGCCGCTTGTATTTACAGCTAAAGTGATTGTAAAACCTGAAGTCCAGCTTGGCGAATATAAAGGTCTTGAAGCGTCAAAACCTGATACTGAAGTATCTGACGAAGATATCGAAAATCAGTTGAAAGAAAACCAAGAGCGTTTGGCTGAGTTGACTGTTAAAGAAGACGAAGCAATCGTTGAAGGCGACACAGCTGTTATCGATTTCGAAGGATTTGTAGATGGAGAAGCATTTGAAGGCGGGCAAGGCAGTGACTACTCTCTTGAAATCGGTTCAAACTCATTCATCCCAGGATTCGAAGAGCAATTGGTGGGCGTAAAAACTGGAGAAGAAAAAGACGTTGAAGTCACTTTCCCAGAAGAGTACCACGCTGCTGAACTTGCAGGGAAATCTGCAACGTTCAAAGTGAAGGTAAGCGAAGTTAAAGGCAAGGAACTTCCAGAATTGAACGACGAGTTGGCTAAAGAAATCGACCCTGAAGTTGAAAGCCTGGATGCTCTTCGCACGAAAATGAAAGACAGCCTGGTTGCTGAGAAGAAAACTGCTGCTGACGCAGCGCTTCGCGACGAGTTAGTTCAAAAAGCTGCTGAAAACGCAACAATCGACATTCCTCATGCAATGATCCATACAGAAATGGACCGTATGATGAGCGATTTCGAACAGCGTTTGACTCAGCAAGGCATGAACCTTGAATTGTATTTCCAATTCTCTGGCCAGGACGAAGCTGCACTTCGCGAGCAAATGCACGGTGATGCTGAAACACGCGTACGCGTTTCAATGACGCTTGAAGCAATTGCTGAAGCTGAAAACATGCAAGTCACTTCAGATGACATCGACAAAGAGCTTGAAAAAATGGCTGGTCAATTCAGCATGGACATTGAACAGATCAAAACTGCTCTAGGTGGAACTGAAATGCTTGAAAATGATATTCGTATGCAGAACACAGTTGAGTTCCTAGTGGACAACGCTAAAATCTCTGAATAACACATAAGCAATATATAAGTAATAGGCGAAACAAGGTGCGGAAACGCACCTTGTTTTCCGCTACATAGAACATAGATTATGTGCGTCCAATGCCGAAGAATTGACGGTGAATCTAATTAGTTGCTAGAATTACGATAATCTTGTAAGATAATGGCTTGAATAGGGGTGAATACATTGTTCAAATTCAATGACGAGAAAGAGCATTTAAAATGTTCGTTTTGTGGCAAACCACAAGAGCAGGTTCGTAAACTGGTCGCAGGGCCAGGTGTTTATATTTGCGACGAATGTATTGAGCTTTGTACGGAAATCGTAGAAGAAGAGCTTGGTACAGACGAAGAAGTAGAATTCAAGGAAGTGCCTAAGCCAAAAGAAATTCTAGACATACTGAATGGCTATGTTATCGGTCAGGAAAAAGCGAAAAAGTCTCTGGCTGTAGCAGTTTACAATCATTATAAACGCGTCAATTCCAACAGCAAAATTGACGATGTTGAGTTGTCGAAATCCAATATTGTTTTGATCGGACCAACAGGAAGCGGGAAAACTTTGCTCGCACAAACCTTGGCTCGTATCCTAAACGTGCCGTTTGCTATTGCAGACGCAACATCATTGACGGAAGCCGGTTATGTCGGTGAAGACGTTGAAAACATTCTGTTGAAGCTGATCCAGGCTGCAGATTATGATGTTGAGCGCGCAGAAAAAGGCATCATCTATATCGATGAAATCGATAAAGTGGCTCGCAAATCCGAAAACGCATCGATTACACGCGATGTTTCCGGTGAAGGCGTACAGCAGGCACTTCTGAAGATTTTAGAAGGAACAACTGCCAGCGTACCACCTCAGGGCGGACGCAAGCACCCTCATCAGGAGTTTATCCAAATCGATACGACAAACGTATTGTTTATCGTAGGTGGCGCTTTTGACGGAGTAGACCAAATCATCAAACGCCGTCTTGGCAACAAAATCATCGGTTTCGGTGCAGATCCGAACAAAGAAGAGTTGGACGAAAAATCATTGCTTAGCCAATTGATTCCTGAATTTATCGGCCGTTTGCCTGTATTGGCAAGCCTTGAGCAATTGGATGAAAAAGCTTTGGTTGAAATCTTGACTGAGCCTAAAAATGCATTGATCAAGCAATACCAGAAAATGATGGAGCTTGATGGCGTTAAGTTGACATTCGAGCCTGGTGCCCTTGTTGAAATTGCGAAATTGGCAATTGATCGCAAAACCGGTGCCCGTGGACTTCGTTCAATTATCGAGAATATTATGCTCGAAGTGATGTTCGACCTGCCTTCACGCGAAGACATCGTCGAATGTATCATTACAAAAGAAACAGTTGCGGATAGCGTACAGCCTAAACTTATCTTAGAAGATGGCTCAGTGTATGTTAACGAAAATAATGAGAAAACATCCGCATAATGAGTGGAACTTCACCCGGCGGAAAATTCTCGCAGAGTGATAGGTGAACCAATCAAAAAGGATGATACGGGCTGACTCTGATCGTGCGCATCCGCACGGTCTTGAGTTAGCCCGTTTTTCTTAGAAAAGCGGAAGCACCTGTTAAGGCTCGACAGGCATAAGGCAAACTGGCAAAGTGGCGGTTTTTGCCACTTAGCCGGGGTGACTTATGACCCCGAGAGCCTAGGCGCTGCAGCTGGACAAAAGAAAAGCGGAAGCACCTGTTAAGGCTCGACAGGCATAAGGCAAACCGGCAAAGTGGCGGTTTTTGCCACTTAGCCGGGGTGACTTATGACCCCGAGAGCCTAGGTGCTGCAGCTGGACAAAAGAAAAGCGGAAGCGGCCGTTTAGCTCCGACAAGCGCTGGAAGCCTTGCCGGTAATGGCGTTCTTTAGC
>NZ_JAGGPX010000003.1:20613-137640 GCF_018613575.1 Planococcus sp. ISL-110 | reverse complement strand
AAAGCGGAAGCGGCCGTTTAACCCCGACAAGCGCTGGAAGCCTTACCGGTAATGGCGTTCTTTAGCCATTGCTGGAAAGGGTGAAGCGACTCGAGGAGCTGGCCGCTGAAGCTGGACAATGAAAAGTACATCCGTAGGCTACAAATTCTTGTTGAAAATATTCCCGGAGGTGACTTCCCACATGGCTAAGAAAAAAGTAACAAAACGTGTGCCTTTATTACCGTTGCGAGGACTTCTTGTATTCCCGACGATGGTGTTGCATATTGACGTCGGTCGTGAACGATCCGTAGCTGCGCTGGAACAGGCATTGCTGGAAGACAATATCGTCTTTTTGGCTACCCAAAAAGACATGAGCACTGAGCAGCCTGAAAAGGACGATCTGCATAAGATCGGCACTTTGGCATACGTCAAGCAGATGTTGAAATTGCCGAATGGCACAATCCGCGTACTGGTTGAAGGCCTGGAACGTGGACAAATGAAAAATTACGAAGAAGCTGACAATTTCACCGTTGTTGAAGTGACGTCTTTCCCGGATGAAACGGAGAGAGACGCTGAGCAGGATGCCTTGATGCGTTTGTTGCTGGAGCATTTCGAAAACTACTCAAAAAGCTCCAAAAAAGTCAGCACAGAAACCTACAATACGGTAGCGGATATCGAAGAGCCGGGCCGTTTGGCGGACATGGTCGCTTCTCATCTTTCCATGAAAGTGGCTGCCAAGCAGGAAGTACTGGAAACGTTTGATATCAGCAAGCGATTAGAGTTGTTGATTACGCGTTTGCACAGCGAGCAGGAAGTAGTGGATTTGGAAAAACGGATCAACCTTCGTGTGAAAAAAGCGATGGAGCAAACACAAAAAGAATTTTATTTGCGCGAGCAGATGAAAGCGATTCAAACCGAGCTTGGCGACAAAGACGGCAAATCAGCTGAAGTGGTCGACCTGAAAAAACGGATCGAAGAAGCCAAGATGCCTGAATCTACTGAAAAAGTGGCTCTTAAAGAGCTTGATCGCTACGAAAAACTGCCTTCCGCAGCTGCAGAAAGCGGCATTATCCGCAACTACATTGAGTGGCTGGTGACAATTCCGTGGTCAAAAGCGACAGAAGACCGTCTGGATATCAAATATGCAGAAGAAGTCCTGGACCGCGACCACGATGGACTGGAAAGCGTCAAAGAACGCGTCTTGGAATACCTGGCTGTCCAGCAGATGACCAACTCCCTGCGCGGCCCTATTCTTTGCCTTGTCGGACCTCCGGGTGTCGGGAAAACTTCTCTCGCGAAATCGATTGCTGAATCGCTGGACCGCAACTTTGTCCGCGTTTCACTCGGCGGCGTCCGTGATGAGTCGGAAATCCGTGGCCATCGCCGGACGTATGTCGGTGCGATGCCAGGCCGTATTATCCAAGGGATGAAAAAAGCAGGCACCGTGAATCCCGTCTTCCTTTTGGATGAAATCGATAAGATGTCGAATGATTTCCGGGGCGATCCGTCTTCTGCGATGCTGGAAGTGTTGGATCCGGAACAAAATAATTCATTCAGTGACCATTACGTAGAAGAAACCTATGACCTGTCCAATGTGCTGTTCATTGCCACGGCCAACGATCTGGGATCGATTCCTGGACCGCTGCGCGACCGCATGGAAGTCATTTCGATTGCCGGTTATACGGAAGTCGAAAAACAGATGATCGCGAAAAACCATTTAGCGCCGAAGCAATTGAAGGAACACGGATTAACGGAAGAACAGCTGCAGTTTGAAGACGAAGCCTTACTCAATATCGTCCGCTACTATACGCGTGAAGCCGGTGTCCGTGGACTGGAACGCCAGATCGCTTCTATCTGCCGCAAGGTGACCAAACAGATCATTTCGAAAGAAAAAGAGCATGTGGCTGTCGGAGCAGCGGAAGTCGAGTCTTATCTTGGCAAACGCAAATTCCGTTACGGCATGGCAGAGACAGAAAACCAGATCGGCGTTGCGACAGGACTTGCCTATACAACGGTCGGGGGAGATACACTTCAAATCGAAGTTTCGCTGTCTGCCGGTAAAGGAAAACTGCAATTAACAGGTAAATTGGGTGACGTCATGAAGGAATCCGCACAGACGGCGTTGTCGTTTGTCCGTGCCCGTGCTGAATCCCTGGGAATCGATCCGAATTTCCATGAGTCGCACGATATCCACATTCACGTTCCAGAAGGCGCTGTTCCAAAAGACGGCCCTTCAGCGGGTATTACCATTGCAACAGCATTGGTTTCCGCTTTGACCAAACGCCCGATCCGCCGTGAAGTCGGTATGACAGGTGAAATCACACTTCGCGGCCGTGTGTTGCCGATTGGCGGAATCAAAGAGAAAACCTTGAGCGCCCACCGTGCAGGCCTGAAGACCATCATCCTGCCGCTTGATAACGAGCGGGACCTGGAAGATATCCCAGAATCAATCCGCGAAGAACTGACCTTTAAACTGGTTTCTCAAGCGGACGAGGCATTGGAAATTGCCTTAGAAGGAGAAAATGAATGAAAGTTAATAATGTAGAGCTAGTAATCAGTGCCGTCCGCCCGGATCAGTATCCGGAAGACGGCCTGCCGGAATTCGCTTTAGCCGGACGGTCAAACGTCGGCAAATCGTCTTTTATCAATAAAATGATCGGCCGCAAAAGCATGGCCCGCATTTCATCCAAACCCGGCAAGACACAGACCTTGAACTTCTACAAAATCGAAGAAAAACTTTTTTATGTCGATGTTCCTGGATATGGTTATGCCAAAGTATCGAAAAGCGAACGCGAAGCATGGGGCAAGATGATCGAACGCTATATCACGGACCGCGAGCCATTGCGCGCAGTCATCCAGATCGTCGATTTGCGCCATCCGCCAAGCCGAGACGATATCGCCATGTATGACTTTATGAAGCATTTTGAGATTCCATGCATCGTCATCGCGACCAAAGCGGACAAAATTCCTAGAGGCAAATGGGACAAGCACAAGAAGATTGTCCGCACAACTTTGGACATGGACAAATCCGACCCGCTGATCATCTTTTCATCCGAAACCGGACTTGGCAAAGACGAAGCGTGGCAGGAAATTGAAAGCAGAATGGAATAAATTCCAAGCGCAGCCTCCGGGTTGCGCTTTTTTTTGTGAAGAGGGAATTTGATTCTAAATAGGCTATTCCGCTAGTTTGTTACATCTCTTATATAGGGAAATAAGAAGATATGACTTTTTATTAGAAGAATGAGCAGCAAAGAGAAGAGAGCGGCTGAAGCCGTTCCCCCGGAAAGCGTCCACCTGGAGCGAATTCTCTACCCTACGATACCTGGAGTTAACAGGTAATTCTGACTAAGAGCGTTATACTTGTCGATGCGAAATACCTTTGCTAGTATTAGTTTATAATAATTATAAAGAAGCACTATATTCATGTCTTGTTCACAATTTCAAAAGCATATTAAAGCTGATAAGTGTTATACTAAGTTCATATGAAATATTGAACGTGAAAGGTGTTTTGTACCCATGCATACAATAGTCGTTGGGGTGAATTATCGTTCTGCACCCGTGGAAATCCGTGAAAAGCTATCATTTATCGAAAATGAGCTGCCACAGGCGATGCAGGCGTTAAAAGAACAAAAAAGCATATTGGAGAACGTCATCGTTTCCACCTGCAACCGGACGGAAATCTATGCGGTCGTGGATCAGCTTCACACAGGAAAGTATTATGTGAAGCAGTTTCTTGCCGATTATTTTGGCCTCCCGCAAGAAGCGATTTCGCAGTACTTATTTGTCCATGAGCAGGATCAGGCAGTTGAGCACTTATTCCGTGTAACGGCCGGCATCGATTCGATGGTTCTGGGCGAAACGCAGATTCTGGGCCAAGTAAAAAGCAGCTTTCTTGCAGGCCAGGAACACGGAACGACCGGGACAGTGTTCAATCAACTGTTCAAACAAGCCGTAACCTTGGCGAAAAGAGCTCATTCTGAGACAGCCATCGGCGAAAATGCAGTATCTGTATCGTACGCAGCGGTTGAACTTGGCAAGAAGATTTTTGGCACGCTTAAAAACAAGCATGTTGTCATCCTTGGCGCCGGAAAAATGGGCGAATTGGCGATCAAAAACCTGCAAGGCAGCGGCGCTGACCGTGTAACGGTCATTAACCGGACCTTCGAGAAGGCTGAACTGCTCGCCGGCAAATTCGGCGGCAACGCAAAACCTTTAAACCAATTGCAATGCGCATTGCTTGAAGCGGATATCCTGATTTCATCAACGGGATCGGCTGACTTTGTCATCGATCTTGAATTGATGCAGTTTGTGGAGAAGCTTCGCAAAGGCAAGCCCTTGTTTATGGTGGATATAGCAGTACCGCGTGATATGGATCCGCGCATCGGCGATTTGCCGAATGTCTTCTTATATGACATCGATGACATGCAGGGAATTGTGGAAGCGAATTTGGCAGAGCGTGAACGCGCAGCTGGCCAAATCATGACCATGATCGACCAGGAAGCCATTCAGTTTAACGACTGGCTGACAACGCTTGGCGTTGTACCGGTAATTTCTGCGCTTCGCCAAAAAGCACTTGGCATACAGGCTGAGACGATGGCGAGCATTGAAAACAAAATGCCGGATTTAACTGAACGTGAAAAGAAAATTCTCAACAAACATACCAAATCGATCATCAATCAATTACTGAAGGATCCGATTCTGCAGGCGAAGGAAATGGGCGGAGCGCCTAAATCACGTGAGCAATTGGAATTATTCATGCAAATCTTTGGAATCGAAGATGAAGTTGAACAGGAAATTGAAAAACAATCGAAAGCACCACAACAGAAAACGGATAAAGCCGTTCTTCAAACCCAGCAATCAACAACTGAAACTCCCGGATATTCATTTTAAGATTTCTTAAAGAGGCGTTTTCGAATCTATATGTTAAAATGTAGATACGGAACGCCTTTAACTATGGAAACGAAGGGGAATGGGATGGCTGATATAACAATGGCAAGGCTGCACGAAGCTATGGTTATTCTATATGCTGTCAGCCTTGTTTTTTATTTTATAGATTACTTATATAAAGAGAAGAAAGCCAGTCGGATTGCGATGACGCTGCTCGGCATTGTCTGGGTACTGCAAACCATATTCCTGAGCTTATACATTATTGAAACCCAGCGATTCCCGATATTGACCTTGTTTGAAGGCATTTATTTCTATGCCTGGCTGCTGGTGACATTGTCGCTCGTCCTGAGGATTTTTTACCGTTTTGACTTTGCTGTATTTTTCATCAATATCATCGGGTTCATCTTTATGACGATTCATACATTTGCGCCGGTCCAGATCGAACGCTCACCTATCGGGGAAGCACTGGTGTCGGAATTACTGTTTATCCACATCAGCTTCGCGATTTTGTCCTATGTGGCTTTTTCTTTGTCGTTCGTCTTTTCGGTGCTTCATATGATCCTGTACAGGATGTTGAAGCAGAAGAAATGGACAAAACAATGGAGCAGTCTGCCGTCACTCGGCCAAACCCAGCAATTCATGACGATTTCAATTCTTGTCGGCATTTCGCTGCTGTTCGTGTCATTGGTGCTGGGGCTGCAATGGGCGTATATTTCACTTGCTGATTTTTCGTTATTCGACATGAAAATCGTCGGGTCGTTCATCCTGCTGGTGGTATACAGCTTTATACTGTGGTGGCATCGCAAGGGCTCTTTGAACGGCATGAATTATGCCTTGGCCCATGCTTATGCATTTTTATTGCTGCTGATCAATTTCTTTTTGGGCAGCCGATTATCTGAATTTCATTTTTGGTATTAAGGAAAGGTAGGATTCATTTGAGAAAAATTATTGTAGGTTCAAGAAGAAGCAAGCTGGCGTTGACACAAACCAACCAGTTTATCGAGAAACTAAAAGCGGCAGGAGCGCCTTTTGAATTTGAAATCAAGGAAATCGTCACTAAAGGCGACCGCATCGTCGACGTAACGCTATCGAAAGTCGGCGGCAAGGGCTTATTCGTCAAAGAAATCGAACAGGCGCTTGTTGACCATGAAATCGATTTTGCTGTCCACAGCATGAAGGATATGCCATCTGCATTGCCTGAAGGCCTAGCAATCGGCTGTATACCAGATCGTGAAGATCCACGTGACGCATATATTGCAAACGGCCATGTAAAATTAATGGAGCTTCCGGTTGGAGCGGTTGTTGGAACCAGCAGCCTGCGCCGCAGTTCACAACTCCTACTGCTGCGTCCGGACCTTGACATTCAATGGATCCGCGGCAACATCGATACGCGCCTTTCAAAACTGGGAGCGGGCGATTTTGACGCCATCATTTTAGCGGCAGCCGGTTTGAAACGGATGGGTTGGAAAGATGACTTGGTTACCGAATTCATGGAAGTTGATGCATGCCTGCCGGCTATCGGTCAAGGTGCTTTGGCAATCGAATGCCGTGAAGAAGACACGGAACTTTTGGCTGAACTGGCTAAAGTCAATGATGAAAACACCGCATTGGCAGTCAGCGCAGAACGCAAATTCCTTCGGGATATGGATGGCAGCTGCCAAGTGCCGATTGCGGGCTATGCGACGGTCAACGATGGAGAAATCACCTTTACTGGACTGATTTCTTCACCAGAAGCCGATCAAGTATTCAAGGAAATGTCCATCAGCCGAGACCCGATCGAAGCTGGCCGTGTAGTAGCTGAGAAAATCACTGCACAAGGTGGCTATGACCTGATCCAGCGCGTCAAAGCCGAGAGCAATGTCTAAGGAAAAACAGTTGCTCGCAGGCGAAACAATCGTTTTCACCGGCTCCAGAGAACCGGTGGAAGCGTTTCGCCATGCGCAATCGCTGGGAGCGGAAACGCTTTACCTGCCACTTGTTACAACTTCAATCCGCCAGTCGGAAAAGCCCGATTTTAATGGTTACGACTGGCTGATTTTCACGAGCCGCACCAGCGCACAGGCGTTTTGCCAGCTTCATGAAACCATACAGGCGAAAATTGCGGCGGTTGGGGACCAGACAGCTGCTGTTCTGCAGCAGCATGGCTACACCCCCGAGTTTATTCCGCAGATTTTCAGCGCCGACCATTTTATTCAGGAATTTCCTGCTATTGCTGGAAATGCCAAATGCCTCTTCATCAAAGGATCCATGGCGAAAAATACCATCGCCTCGATGCCGATGCAGGTGGATGAATGGACGGTCTACGACACGGTCCTGAATCTGGAAAACGCCGAAAAACTGGTGGGGCTGGAAAACATCATCATTCTTTTTGCCAGCCCTTCTGCTGTGTCGGCTTACCGTCAGGCAGGGGGCAACTGGTCGAATATCCGCACCGCTGCAATTGGCCATGTCACGAAACAAGCCATTTTAGCAAACGGTGGAACGGTGGATTTTACTCCTGAAAAATATACTTATATAGAAGTCATCAACGAAATAGCGAAAGGAAGTTTGTCGAAATGAAAGAATTGAATTTTAACCGTCACCGCCGTTTGCGCGGTTCAGCCAATATCCGGTCAATGGTCCGCGAAACGAGCTTGCATAAAGAGGATTTCATTTATCCGATTTTTGTTGTCGAAGGCGAGAACATCAAACATGAGATTTCGTCGATGCCGGGTGTTTTCCATTTTTCACTGGATAAATTGGGCGAAGAACTGGACGAAGTCGTTGATCTTGGAATTCCTTCCGTCATTCTTTTCGGCGTACCGAACGACAAAGACGCACTCGGCACGCAGGCTTACCACGACCACGGCATCACCCAGGAAGCGATCCGATTCGCAAAAGAACGCCATCCTGAATTGCTGGTCATCGCTGATACCTGCCTATGCCAATACACCGATCACGGCCATTGCGGCGTAATCGAAAACGGCGTCATCCTGAACGACGAATCGCTTGATCTATTGGCGCGCACGGCCGTGTCCCAGGCAAAAGCCGGGGCTGACATCATCGCACCATCGAATATGATGGACGGTTTTGTGGCAGCGATCCGTTACGGACTGGACCAGGCCGGATTTGAAAATACGCCGATCATGTCTTATGGCGTCAAGTATTCATCCGCTTATTACGGACCATTCCGTGAAGCGGCTCACAGCACGCCTCAATTCGGCGACCGCAAAACTTATCAGATGGATCCGGCAAACCGCATGGAAGCCTTGCGTGAAGCAACTTCCGATGTCCAGGAAGGCGCAGATTTCATGATTGTCAAACCGGCGCTGTCGTATTTGGACATCATCCGCGAAGTCCGCGATAATTTCGATATTCCGATTGTCGCCTACAACGTATCAGGCGAGTATGCCATGGTCAAAGCAGCTGCAGCAAACGGCTGGATCGACGAAGAGAAAATCGTTTTGGAAACGCTACTTAGCATGAAGCGCGCAGGAGCGGATATCGTCATGACGTATCACGCAAAAGATGCAGCACGCTGGTTGGAGGGAACCAAATGACATACGAAAAATCATTGGCAGCATTCACTGAAGCAAAAACATTAATGCCGGGCGGCGTCAACAGCCCGGTCCGTGCCTTTAAATCGGTCAATATGGACCCGATTTTCATGCAATCCGGCAGCGGAGCAACCATTACCGACATTGACGGCAACACGTACATCGATTACGTCCTGTCATGGGGGCCGCTGATTTTGGGCCATGCCCATCCGGAAGTGGTGGAAGCGATTCAGGAAACAGCAGCACTCGGCACGTCATTCGGCGCACCGACTGTCCTGGAAAACACCATGGCGAAACTTGTCATGGAACGCGTGCCATCGATTGAAATGGTCCGCATGGTATCGTCCGGAACAGAAGCGACGATGAGCGCATTGCGCGTGGCGCGCGGCTATACCGGACGCGACAAAATCCTGAAATTCGAAGGCTGCTACCACGGCCACGGCGACAGCCTGTTGATCAAAGCAGGTTCAGGCGTTGCGACTTTAGGTTTGCCGGATTCACCGGGCGTTCCAGAGTCGATTGCCAAAAACACCATTACGGTTCCGTACAACGACCTCGAAAGCCTGCGACTGGCTTTCAAGGAATTCGGCGACGACTTGGCTGCAGTTATTGTTGAGCCGGTGGCCGGCAATATGGGCGTTGTGCCGCCAAACGAAGGCTTCTTGCAGGAGCTGCGCAATCTGACAAAAGAAAACGGCACGATTCTGATTTTTGATGAAGTCATGACCGGTTTCCGCGTTGGCTTTAATTGTGCACAGGGCTATTTCGGCGTTACACCGGACATGACTTGCCTCGGCAAAGTTATCGGTGGCGGTTTGCCGGTCGGCGCGTTCGGCGGCAAGCGTGAAATCATGCAGCAGGTCGCACCAAGCGGTTCGATCTACCAGGCAGGCACTTTGTCCGGCAATCCGCTGGCGATGCGCGCAGGTTTTGAAACTTTGTCCCGCTTGACGGAAGAAAGCTACGAATTCTTTATCGAACGCGGCGATCAGCTTGAAAAAGGCTTCCGGGAAGCGGCGACGAAATACAATATCCCGCATACCGTCAACCGTGCCGGTTCGATGATTGGTTTCTTCTTCACCAACAAAGACGTGGTCGATTTTGAAACAGCAAAAACTTCGGACACTGATCTGTTCGCGGATTATTACCGCTTGATGGCGGAAGAAGGCATCTTCCTGCCGCCGTCCCAGTTTGAAGGCATGTTCTTATCGACTGCCCATACGGAAGAGCATATTGCGAAAACCGTGGAAGCATTCCATACCGTGTTTGCTAAATTGGCACGCTAATAAAGTTTAATAGTATTCGTTATTTACGGATATTCCGCTGTGTTGCTCCATATCTTTTATGTAGAAGTAATAAAAGATAGGCTGGCTTCACGGAATAGTTTATGATTTTTCTATAATAGGGAATTTTTTTAATTTAATATATTCAAAAACGCTGAAGCGTCTGGATAATCCGGATGCTTCAGCGTTTTTTTTATTTTCGGGAATTTTTAATGGAATGACTGCATCAAGAAAACGTCCACCGCCCACGCATCCCTTTATTTCGTGTAACATAGAAAGCATCGAGGACACGTGGAAAAGAGGGATGATGATGAGGCCATTAGGAGCGACCGCAATCATTGCGGCTGCAGCGGGAGCGCTGTTTGAAGCGATCGGCATGTTCCTGCCGTGGCTGCTGGGGCCGATGTTCGTCCTGCTGTTGGTCAATCAATTCACCAACATCCCTTTGCACTGGCCCAAAATATTGCGGACAGCGGGTTTGGTGATGCTGGGCATTCAGATCGGGTCGTCGTTTACGCGGGATGCGGTGTTATTGATGGCGGTGGATTTGCCGTATATGGCGTTCATGACGGTTTCGGTCGTGGCGCTGTCGATTGGGCTGGGGCTGTTGTTCAAGCGCATGGTCCATGAAAGCCTGGCGACCAGCCTGCTCGGGTCGATTCCCGGTGGCTTGGCACAGATGGTGGTCCTTGCCGAAGACATCCCTTCAGCGAACATTACCGTCGTGACAATGATGCAGACCATCCGGATTTTCATGGTGGTGACAATTGTGCCGTTCTTGACGATTTTTCTGAACGGCAGAAGCGCAGGGGAAATGGAACAGCGGATATTCGTGTTTTCGCCCTTGTTGTTCCTGTTGGCGTTCGTTGTAGGGATAGTGCTATTCACTGGAATGAAACGGATCGGCTTTCCGGCGGCTGAACTGCTGGCGCCAATTTTGACGCTGGCCGTTGTCCAGACGGTGTCGGGAGATGTCCTGATCGACATGCCGTACTGGCTCATTGCCATCGCGCAAGTTTTCATCGGTGCAAGCCTGGGCCTTCAGATGGAAGGGATCGGCGACAAGCTGACGTTCCGGCTGGGCGCTGCGATTGTCTTGAACAATGTGCTGCTCATCGGGTTTACCGTACTGATTGCGATGGTCCTTGCACAGTGGCTGCCTGAATACCTATTCCTTGATTTTTTCCTGAGCGCAGCACCCGGCGGCATTGCCGAAATGGCGATTACGGCGTTGGCGGTCGGAGGCGATGTGGCACTCATCACCGGCTTCCAGCTGTTCCGCCTGTTTTTCATCTTGCTGGTGGCGGCGCCGGTCGTCGCGTACGTTGTAAAAAAGCTTGACGCTAAAACCTGATATTGAGTACAATGGGAGTAATTAGATATTCATGCGTTGAAGAGGATAGTAGGGTGTGCGTGCATTTCAGAGAGAAGACCGAGTGGTGAGAGGTTTTCATGAACACACATTTGAATGTCACCTCGGAGCAGTTGCCGTGAAACGAGTAGCGGGAACCGGATTTAACATCCGTTATGAAACTTGAGAGCCAGGTGTGCAAGTGGACCTGTGTATAAAGGTGGTACCGCGAAAAACTCCTTCGTCCTTTACAGACGATAGGAGTTTTTTGCGTTTTGCCAGAAATTAGAGGAGGAATTCCAATGACTGAACAAATGTCGACCAAGTATGATCCGCAATCGATTGAAAAAGGGCGTTATGAGTGGTGGGTCAACAACAAATTCTTCGAAGCAAAACCGGAAAGCGGAAAAACGCCGTATACCATTGTGATTCCGCCGCCGAACGTTACCGGCAAGCTGCATTTAGGGCATGCTTGGGACACGACTTTGCAGGACATTATGACACGCATGAAACGCATGCAGGGCTTTGACGCGCTATGGCTTCCAGGGATGGACCATGCCGGCATTGCAACGCAGGCGAAAGTGGAAGGCAAGCTGAAAGAAGAAGGGCGTTCACGCTATGACTTAGGCCGTGAAGCGTTTCTTGAAGAATCATGGAAATGGAAAGACCAGTACGCGGGCCATATCCGTGAGCAATGGGCAAAACTGGGCCTTGGGCTAGACTACTCCCGTGAGCGTTTTACCTTAGATGACGGTTTGTCAAAAGCAGTGCGCGAAGTGTTCGTGAAACTGTATGAGAAAAAACTGATTTACCGCGGCAAATACATCATCAACTGGGATCCGAATACCAAAACCGCCATTTCCGATATTGAAGTTATCTACAAAGACGTACAAGGTGCGTTTTACCATATGCGCTACCCGCTAGCAGACGGCAGCGGGCATATCGAAATCGCGACGACCCGCCCCGAAACGATGCTAGGCGATACAGCGGTTGCGGTACACCCGAAAGACGAGCGCTACCAACATTTGATCGGCAAAAAAGTCATCCTGCCGATTATCGGCCGCGAAATGGAAATTGTTGCGGACGATTACGTGGACATGGAATTCGGAAGCGGCGCCGTGAAAATCACGCCGGCACACGACCCGAATGACTTTGAAATCGGCAATCGCCACAACCTGGAACGCGTATTGATCATGCACGAAGACGGTTCGATGAACGAAAACGCCGGCAAATACGAAGGGCTTGACCGTTTCGAATGCCGCAAACAAATCGTCAAAGACCTGCAGGACATGGATGTTTTGTTCAAAATCGAAGAACACCTGCATTCGGTTGGCCATTCTGAGCGCAGCGGGGCAGTTGTTGAGCCTTACCTGTCCACGCAATGGTTTGTTGACATGAAGCCGCTTGCTGCCGCTTCGGTGGAAGCACAGAAAACGGATGCGGGTGTTAATTTTGTACCGGACCGTTTCGAGAAAACTTACCTGCACTGGATGGAAAACATCCGCGACTGGTGTATTTCACGCCAGCTTTGGTGGGGGCATCAAATTCCGGCCTGGTACCATAACGAAACGGGTGAAATCTACGTAGGCCACGAAGCGCCGGCTGACGCTGAAAACTGGACGCAGGACGAAGACGTTCTCGATACGTGGTTCTCCTCTGCCCTATGGCCGTTCTCGACACTCGGCTGGCCGGAAGAAAACGATGACCTGAGCCGCTACTACCCGACCGATGCGTTGGTGACAGGCTATGACATCATCAATTTCTGGGTATCCCGGATGATTTTCCAGGCACTTGAATTTACGGGTGAAAAACCGTTCAAAGACGTCTTGATCCACGGACTCGTGCGCGACGCAGAAGGACGCAAAATGTCCAAATCGCTCGGCAACGGCGTCGATCCGATGGATGTTATTTCCGAGTACGGAGCGGATTCCCTGCGTTACTTCCTGGCGACGGCTTCGTCTCCTGGACAGGATCTTCGCTACGCGAACGACAAAGTCGAGTCTGTCTGGAACTTTGCCAATAAAATCTGGAATGCTTCCCGTTTTGCGTTGATGAACATGGAAGGCATGACTTACGACCAAATCGATCTTTCCGGCAAAAAATCCGTAGCCGATTCATGGATCCTGACCCGTTTGAATGAAACCATCGAACAGGTGACTGATCTTGCAGAACGCTACGAATTTGGTGAAGTTGGGCGCTCGCTTTATAACTTTATCTGGGATGATTTCTGTGACTGGTACATCGAAATGTCGAAACTGCCATTATACGGTGAAGATGAAGAAGCGAAGAAAATGACGCGTTCGGTTCTTGCGTATGTACTTGATAACACGATGCGTTTGTTGCACCCGTTCATGCCGTTCATCACGGAAGAAATCTGGCAGAATCTGCCGCACCAAGGCGAATCCATTACCATTGCGGCATGGCCGACAGTGGATGATTCTTTGACCGACCAAAGCCAGTCTACGAGCATGAAGCTGTTGATGGACGTGATCCGTTCTGTGCGGACCATCCGCGCAGAAGTGCAGTCGCCGATGAGCAAAAAAGTGCCATTGACGATTTCAGCAAAAGACGCGGGTACGCATGCCGTGCTTGAAGCGAACGCAGCGTATATCGAACGTTTCTGCAACCCCGAAACCTTGACAATCGGCCAAAACATCGAAGCTCCTGAAAAGTCGATGTCTGCTGTTGTGTCCGGTGCTGAATTGTTCATGCCGCTTGAAGGCTTGATCGACATTGATGCAGAGCTTGCGCGTCTGCAGAAAGAACTGGAAAAATGGGCGAAAGAAGTCCAGCTCGTCAGCGGCAAATTGTCGAACGAACGCTTTGTTTCCAAAGCACCAGAAGCCGTTGTTGCAGAAGAACGTGCGAAACAGGCCGATTACGTGGAAAAACACGCAACGGTTGAAAAACGCATTGAAGAATTGCAGAACCTGTAATAGATGCAAAAAACCGCTTTCCCAAATGGGAGAGCGGTTTTTTCGGTTTATAGTGTTTTACAAGCCATTAAGTTGAAGTTAAGAATTATACATGCTACACACCGCTTCGGCCGCTTTGGGCATAGCTCCCGCAAGAAGCCAGGCAAAGAACGCCAGTCTTCTTGCTTCGCTTAGCCCCTGGACGCGCCGGCGCTATGTTGCAGAATATTTACAGGTAAAAAAATCACAAAACTTATCCACGTGTTACTTGGGCCGATCTTCTCTTCGAAATGGTGCGTGTTTTTCCAGCTTACGTACATGCGCCAAGAGCAGTTCTGCAATATTTTCTTCATGTGTTTCGTAAAACGAGCGGGCGCCGACGGGATCTTCGATTTCGTTGAATAGGTGCTGTCCGTCTTCTAGCAGCAGAAAGTCGATGCCGATATAGTCGCTGTTTAAAGCGCGCGCAATCCGCAGGACGTCTTTTTCCTGTGCAGCGGTCAGGACGTATTTCTCGATGCTTCCGCCGAGCGAATAATTGGCTTTGAAAGAGCCATTGGCGCTGCGTTTGACGGCACCTACGATTTCCGTGCCGATCACATAAGCACGAACATCCGCCTGGTGCTGGACAACCGGCTGGAAAATCAGTGGGGAAGAGGTTTCTGGAATTTCTTCAGCACAACCAATAATCCACACTTCAGATCCGCCGTGGCCATCCGCCGTTTTGGCAATGCACGGGAATTCCGTTGCTTCCCGGTAGGTCGGGATGGCCGGAACGCCCAGCAGCAGAAATAGCTTATAGCTTTGCCATTTGTCGTTGGCGATTCGATTGACTTCAGCACGGTTCACGAGGCGGATGCCGCGGTCTTCCAAATGGCGGGCAGCTTCAGGGCGGCGTGCGCGGAACAGGACGCTTTGACCGGCCAGTTTATCGACAAGCGACTCGAGCCCCTGTTCGCTCCAGTCGTCCCACTTAATCAGCTCGAAATCCCCAAAGCGCTGCAGCTCATCGATAAAGCCGCGGTTGCGCTTGGCGTCCGCCGCTTCATAAAGAAGTTTCATGACAAGTCCTCCAATATATAAGCGATCATGGCATCAGCGACATTAACTCCCGTGACATTCAGGATATTGCGGATGTGGGCAGCCGCATTTACTTCGCACACTAAGGGCTGATTGTTTTCGCCGAACAGCAAATCGACTCCGGCAAACCTTGCGCCCACGGCATGAGCGGCAGCCAATGCCAGCTGTTCTTGAGCAAGTGTCAGTTCGATCGGAGAAGCGACACCGCCATTGGTGATGTTGGCGCGAAAATCCGTTTCCGACTGGCGGTACATGGCTGCAACAATCCGGTCGCCGACAATGTTGACGCGAATGTCACGTCCGCGGCTGGTGGCGATAAATTCCTGAAACACAAAATCGACGCCTCGGAGGCTATCGACTTTTTCATAGAACTGCTCTTCGGTTTCGATCAAATAAACCTTCATGCCGAACGAGCCATGGCCTTCTTTGATGATCATCGGCAGGCCCAGCCGGTGGATGACCTCTTCGAAATAACCGGAATCTGCTATAGAGAAATTCGGGTAGACTTTCGGTGCGACGATGGTCCGCGGCATCGGCAAGCCTTGTGCGGCCAATTGGACATATTGTGTGGCTTTGTTGTCGCATAAGTCGATGACGGCGGGATCGTTGTAAACCGGTACGCCTCGGCTTTTCAAAAAATATCCAAGCAAGATGTCTTTATCCAATAATATTGCAAAATCAGGTATACTTAAATTGACTGATAAATCCATCACAGTCTCGTAGTTTTTCAGGATTGTTACGGCGATGCCGGCTCTTTCAGCCGCTTCGGCGACAAGCCTGGCTTGGTCTGCAAATTTATCGGAAACTAGGCTTCCGTTGTAAATAACCCAACAACTCATCATATCCATTCCACCTTCGTGCTATAATCATACTCAAAAAGTGTATCATGTTTACTGGGGAAAAGAGGTTTCTTATGATAATTGGACTTGAACAATACAAAAACAAATGGAATATACATACAGACTCAGCCATCCATCCGGGCTTGGAAGCGATCACAGCTGCCCTGGAGGAGCTTGGGAACCCGCATCAGGGCGGCAGGTTCGTTCACCTGGCCGGAACCAACGGCAAAGGTTCCACGGCTGCTTTTCTGTCGGCCATCCTGCAGGCACATGGCCGAAGCGTCGGAAATTTCTATTCGCCGTGCATTGAGGACCTCCATGACCAAATCCAGCTCGACGGAAAACCCGTCGGTCCGCAAGAGCTCGGATGGGCCATGAAACAATTGAGTAGTGTGGAAACGCCGTTGACTGATTTTGAACTTTTGACTGCTGCGGCATTTGTCATTTTCCAAAAACGCGCCCCTGACTTTGCCATCATTGAAGCGGGTATGGGAGGAGCGCTTGACAGCACTAATGTCATCAGTCCCGATATTGCCATCATTCCTTCCATCTCCATTGACCATACCCATTTCCTCGGAGGGACAATAGAAGAAATCGCCCGGCATAAAGCGGGGATCATCAAGAGATGGAAGCCGGTCGTCGTCGGCGAACTGCCTCAAGAGGCGATGAACATCGTTCAGGAAACTGCGAACCGGCTCCATGCCGAAGTGATCGAGCCGGACGGGCTGATAGGCGCACCATTGAAATTGAAAGGGCTGCATCAGCAAAAAAATGCCAGCCTGGCGCTGGAAGCCGCCAAAGAATTGCTGGGCCTGGATTTCAGCGAAGAAAAGGCGCATGCTGGCCTGGCATCCGCCACACTCGCTTACCGCTTTGAAAGAGTGCTGCCGAGGGTCATTTTTGACGGCGCCCACAACAAAGCGAGCGCCGATGCACTGGTTGCTACCATAAAAGAGACATTTCCTGGACAGCCGATCCACATCGTCATGGGAATTTTCAAGGACAAGGACTATGTATACATCCTGCGCCAGCTGGAAACCGTCAGTGACCACTTTACCTTTGTGGACTTTGACAATGCACGCGCGCTGCCGGCCGAGGTATTATTTAATGAAAGCAGAAGCAAAAGAAAGACAATTACAAATTTATGTGATATATTACCTGTATCTGGTAAAAGGGAAGAGACTATAGTCATGGGTTCACTTTACCTTTTGGCTGTTTTGCGAAACTCTGCGCATTCATTTTTTCAACATTATCAGTCTTGAATACCGTTAATTTCGCAATAGATTCCGTTGTCTGGAAAGGGAAGATGTTATGGGGGAAAAAATCACACGCAAAATGATTCTTTGGGGCTTGTGGACATTGATTGTTCCGGCAGGCTTAATGCTCATCTTTAGGTTTTTTCCACCCACTGTAGCAGATCCCTGGAACTTAGTGGCCTATGTCCTATTTTTTGTCTTAATGAGCCTGATGCCTATGAGCATCAATGGCGCGTCGACATTTTTGGTGCAATGGGTGACGGTGGCGCTGTTCCTGAAATACGGCATCTTTATCGAGATGCTCGTTTCTCAGTTGAGCATGCTGATTGTGCTTTACCGAAGCCGCACGAATGAAGCACAGTCGTTGCGGATTCCCTTCAACTCACTGATGCTTTTCATGGTTTCGCTGTTTGCCGGGCTGGCTTTTCTGGCGGCTGGCGGTGAGATCGGCTCGCTGGAGCTGTCCCATGTTATTTTCTATGGCCTGATTTTTCAGGTGATGTCGGTTTTCAGCAACCAGATCATCTATCAGTTTTATGATTATACGACAGGCAACCGCAACAAGTTTTTCTCAATCGATGCCGTTTGGGATTTTGTGCTGATGCTGGTAATCTTTCCGTATGCCATTGCATTGTATATTTTTGAATCCTATATTGGCATTACAGCACTGGTCCTGCTGGGAGTTCCGTTTTTCATCATGACCGCTGTGCTGAAAATGTACAACAACTCCGAGCAGGTCAATATCGACTTGAAAAAAGCGGGGGCGATCGGCCATCAGCTTGCCACTCGATTAGAACCAGGAGAAGTGCTCGACCAATTTGTCGTGCAGGTCGCCAAGATGTTCAAAGTCGAATACGCTTACGTCATCGATTACCGGGACGAACAACAGCAAATACTGCGCATCTATGAAAACAATAAACTGCAGCCCCGTGAAATTGCATCAATTCCGTACAATAAAGGAATTGCCGGGAAAGTCATCGTCACCAACAGCTCCTATATCTACGATGAAAAAAGCCAGTGGCAGGATTTGGTCACCGGCAACCTTCCAAAAGGCACGGAAAGCCTGATGGCGACCCCGATCGCCCGCAACAACAAAACAGAAGGGGTACTGGTGCTGGCATCGAAAAAGAAGTACGCTTTCGCCAAACACCAGCTGCAGATTTTGGAAATCCTCAGCACCTATTTTGCCGTATCGCTGGAAAAAGCCGGCTATATGCAGAAAGTCATCGCGAAAAGTGAGCGCTGCGGATTGACCAAATTGTACAATTACCGCTATTTGGAAGAAAGCCTGGAAAGTTGCATCGAAGAAATGAACAGAGGGCGTCTAGAAAAATTGTCGCTGATCATGATGGATATCGATCATTTCAAGGGCATCAATGACCGTTACGGGCACCAAAGCGGCAACGACATCCTCGTTCAGTTGGCGGATATCCTCCGGCAAGAAATCGGCGACGAAGGAACCATCGCCCGCTATGGCGGTGAAGAATTTGTCGTGCTGCTTCCGGATTACAGCAAGGACCTGGCCATGCTGCTTGCAGAAAACCTGCGCAAGCACATCGAAAAACATGAGTTCCTGATCGAAAGCGACCTGGCCGCCGACCGGGAGCAACAAATTGTCCACATTACCATGAGCATCGGCGTGTCAACCGCGCCGGAAGACAGCGATGAAGGCATGTCGCTAATCCGCAATGCGGACCGCGCTTTGTATATCGGAGCAAAACAGGCAGGGCGCAACAAAGTTGCAGCATATTCAAAATGAGACTACAGGAGGGCTAATGCCAAACTGTAGTCTTTTTTCCTATTTCAAAATAGGAATTAGTGAAATTTTAGCAAAAAACATTCATCTTCATGAAAAAACACTGTTCAGAGGGACAAGAAGAGTGTAATAATGTAGCTAAGTTAAATTTTAGATAAAAAGATATTTTTAATAGGAATAAAAAGGAATATATTCATGTATGTTTAAGGGGGCAGAAGCTGATGAGCATGAATGACAGAGGATTGACCCTGGTCGAGGTACTGGCTGCAGTGGTTATTTTGGGCATCCTGTTTATCGGCATCATGTCCATCTTCCCTCAAATGACCGCGTTCAATGCCAAGACAGAAACAAAGCTGGACACCATGAACCTGGCCCGGCAGGAAATGGCGGAAATAGTGGCTGCAGATAAATGGAAAAAGCAATTGGTCTCAAGTGCAGTAACACCAAATACTGGCATACCAGACTATTTAGCGGAAACAAAGATAATAGCTGAAATGGGAGCGCTCAACTATTTGCTGGAACCGGTCAGTGCGCCAGAGTCTGATAATTTATTGAGATTCCATAAGAAAGATAACTATTTATACGAAGCGGATATTTATGTGAAATGCTTGCCATTTTTGAATCCAGCTTTGATCGGCGGGGAAGAGCCTGCGCCTGAAACATGCAGCAAGATGGAAAAGAAAAAGCTTTATAAGATTCACTTGAAAGTGTTTAAAGAAAGTGAAACTGCAAGTGGAACATACCGGTTAAGCAGCGAGACATTTTCGTTTATTCCTTATACAGCTTATAAAGAAGAAACTCCACCGAGCGGAGGTGGGTAAGTTGAAAAAAAACCAAAAAGGAGTCACCCTGATTGAAGTTTTGACGGCTCTGGTTCTTGTCTCAGTCATTGCAGTGGTTGCTTGGACTTCATTGTCTATTGGATTTAAGCATACGGCAGTTGAAACGCGTAAAACACTGATTCAGCAAGACGCTAATCTGATTATTAGTACTTTAACGGGTGTGCATCGCCAAAGTGCCAGTTACTCATTAATTTTTGAAGCGAATAAATTAAAGGTAGTTTCTTGTGTTGACGCTGTAGCCTGCAATGACAATGTGATTGAAAAATCCTATGATTTTACAGGTACCATGGTAAACAATATAGTTATCGATTCACATGATAGCGTACCGGACGTCATCTCTGATTTGGAGCCTGAAAAAAACCATACGGTGGTGAAGCTGGTCCTGACAGATTTGAATAACCCTAAAAATACAATTACTGTCGAAACCACATTAACCAGAATATTAACCAGTATGAATTAAAGGGGGCGAGGGGATGGGCTCTGTGAAAAACCAACAAGGTTATGCGCTTCTTATCGTGTTATTGATGGTTGTACTATTTCTTGGTTTCTCTGCCACATTTATTGCCGGTTCACTCAGCAATGCAGCACAGGAAAAGACTGTTGATACATCCAATCAATCGATTGCATCAGCGGAGATGGGTGCCAGATATTTCAGTACGGATTTTGAAAGAGAACTTGAATTGATTAAAATGAAAATTTCGTCCGATACGCAAGAAAGAGTAAACCAGCTGATTGCATGTATACAGGCCAAAACAGACAGCAGTTGCGACAACGAAACTAAAATCACTGCCATAGAAAATAACATTGATAAAGACATGCGAACACTTTATATGCAGAAAATCCTGACGAAAGTAACAGAACTGAATGCCATGAGCGGAAACGAAATCGTTCCTTTTTCAGCAGATCAGATAAAATACACAGTTGTATCTGCGACAGCGACTAAACTGGATAGCGCTGGACAAATGATTACAGATCCGGCTACGCCCGAAGAAAAAGTCAAATCCATAAAAGTCGGAATGGAGATGAAAGGTACTTCTAAGGAAATAAGCAAAAAACTGAAAGCGTTCTTTACAATCGAAGTGCCAGCCACATTTTTGAATGCATCAGAGCCGTTGATCATTGAAACTGAAATTTCAGTGGAAAAAGAAGGTGTTACCTATGAGGATATCTTTAGTAAGGCCCTTCCCACAGTAGACTGTAACGAATTGGTCACTCAACTTACAGTTGCAGGAAATGGTATTATTTCTCCTTACGAATGCCAGCTGGCAGATGGGGGAAGTCTCCAAAGTTTAATCGGATTGATTGTAGAAGAAGGGTTGGACCCTGAACAATTCAAAGTGTATACCAGTAGCTTCTCAAATAATATATGCACCACCAATTGCAATTCCTTGGACTTTAAAGGGATTACGGTCGTAGTCAATCCAGGCGATCTAGACGCATTCAATAATATGAACAACTTAATCAATGCCAACCTGCAGGTGAATGGTGAACTGGGAGTAGGAAATAATTTGATTAACTTAGGTAAAAACGGCAACAAGCAAACGATTATTGTGGAAGAACTGAATGTAAGTAACAATATTCAAAATATGTACTATACCAATTTTCTGATTCTCGGAAAAGAAGTGCCGGCGGGTACATCTGAAAATATATCGAGGATCCATTGGGGCCAAAACTTTGAAGTCGACAATTATTCAAAACTTTGCATCGACATTGACAAAATTTTACCCGCTGATCTTACAAGGCTGGCTGAAGAAATTAAATTCACCAACAGTGGAATCCTGATTTACTATACGAAATCGCTTGAAAAAACCTTCGAATTGACTGGAAAGCATAATGCAGGCAAGGGTGTTGATGGAACGGAACTATACGTCCAAAGAATGGATGACTATACAACGTTTCTTAATGCTTGCGGAGTAAGTTTAAAAGATACCGTTACGGAGTCGACAGAAGTAGCCGTTCCAATTGTCTTAGACCCTGAGTTTGATTTCGAAGTGGAATACTAACACCAGCCAGACCAACAGGAGGATTTACATGATACGCATACTGATTTTCGTCATTCTTGCGGCAGTGGTTTTGCCGCTTGCCTATTACTTTTTCAAACAGGTGCCGTTTGCCAAACGGATGGCCATTGCCGGAGGCGGACTGGCTGCGGCGGCGATTGCCCTTGTCATGCAGGGAAGCTATGCCTGGTATATGGTGGCTTTGGCTTTGCTCGGGGTGTCATTTCTGGCCGCGTTCATCTACATGAAGCTGGTTGAAAAAGAGCAAAAGGAAAAGCTGCGCCTTGCGGAAGAACGCCGAGAACTCAAGCAGCAAAAAACGAAAACGTATTTAGCGACAACTGAAGAAACGCCAGCAGCGCCAGTATCCACTGAAAAGCCGAAACCGTTCGGCATGCAGTCGATCGATGCTGAGCGAGAGGAGACTACCCGTGGACAATAAATTATTTGGAATGGTTTTTGCAGCCATATTCGGCTTAGCGTTTTCTGTATTTGGAGCGGCCAATGCCGGCGCTTACGCTGTAGACAACTGGCTGTTTCCGACAGAAGAATTCGGCGACAACACCTATATCGGCACGACCGATGTTTCCAATATGGAAGTGGAATCGGCCAAGATGATGTTCGCCGGCCAGTCGGAGACGTGGCGCGCAGATGCGGAACTCCATGTCACCTACCAGGATGCAACAGCCACCTACCCGCTTGAAAACGCCGAAATCCTGTTGGATGAAACTGTCCGCAATGCCGAAACCGGCTCACAGAACAGCTTTGTCTTCCAGCTGTCCACTGATACAACGCGGGCGTTTTTAGCTGAATATTTCCCGGTTGCTGATTTTTCCGAAGCGGATGTCGAAGCGATCAACGGAAAACTGGAAACAGCACTTCAAGGCGGGCAGACCAAGACGCAAGTTTCTATCAGCGACGATAGCCTGAGCCTCGATCGTGAAAAAGTGGCAGATGTAGTATTCCCGACCGCATTTTCAAGCATGGATAGTTCCATGGTCATTGATGCCTTGAACGGTGTTCAATTGGCACCCGGAAGCCGATTTTCCTTTCTTGAATTTATTGCGGAGCTTCCGCTGACCGGTGTCAGCGATGGGGAGCTGACGCAAATCGCTTCTGCGGTCTACGGCGCATTGCTGCAGACCAATTTCCTGGTGGATGAGCGGAGTATCGGTTCGCAGGTGCCTGCTTCTATTCCGCTCGGGCAGGAAGCGGCGATCAACCGCCAGCTCGACATTGATTTTGTGTTTACCAATCCAAACGACAGTTCGTTCACTTTGGGGCTGTCGCAGACCAGCGATTCCCTGAATGCGTCCATCACCGGCTATCCGTTGGTGTATGCCTATGCGATCGGCATTACGGAAGAAACGGACATCGAACCGCGTTTGATCAAGCAATACAGCGCGTTTGTCACGAGCGGCAATCAAATTGATGAAAAAGGCGTTTCCGGTAAACGCCTGAATGTGATCCGAACTGTTTTCGAAGGCAACGAGGCATTGGAAGTCCAGACGGTCTCGAACGATTTCTACCCGCCTGTCCACCGCGTTGAAGTTTATCCATTGACGCAGCCGGCAGCAGCGGAAGTTACAGTGCCGGTCGCCGGTGAACCCGGCTTTATCGACGCCAATGGCGATGGCATCCACGACGGCACGACAACCGTACCGACAGCTGGCCAACCGGGCTTTGTGGATGCCGATGGCGACGGTATTCATGACGGGCCAATCACTGTTCCGACAAGCGGCCAGCCAGGCTTTATTGACGCGGATGGCGATGGTATCCATGACGGCACGCCAGCTGCTACCGTACCGACAGCCGGCCAACCAGGCTTTGTGGATGTCAACGGAGACGGCATTCATGACGGGACAACTACTGTTCCAACAGAAGGCCAGCCAGGCTTTATAGACACCAATGGAGACGGCATCCATGATGTGCCGGCACCAACAACTCCAAACGAAGATGAAAACGAAACAGACAGAACACCTGTCTATGATAAAGGCGGCAAGCCCGTCATCAAGTAACTGTAAGAAAGGAGAGATCAGATTGGCGATAGTCAGAAGAAGGTTAGGCGATATATTGGTCGAACAAGGGTTGTTGACCCAAGCGGATTTGCAGGAAACGCTGAATGGCAAACAGAATGATCAAAAGCTGGGCGATGCCCTGCTTCAACGCGGTATCATCACCGAGCAGCAATTGATCGAGACGCTGGAAGTCCAGCTCGGCATTCCGCATGTCTCGCTGTTCCGCTATCCGTTCGATCCGATGCTGTTCAATGTGGTGCCGAAGGAGTTTGCCAAACGCAAATTGCTGGTGCCGCTCAAGACAGAAGGCGACCGGCTGTTTATTGCCATGAACGACCCGACGGATTTCATCACCATTGATGATCTTCGGCTGACGACCGGCTTCCAGATCGAACCGACGATCGCTTCAAAAGAAGATATCGTTAGGACCATTGCGAAATACTATGACGAGGAATCCTATGACGAGCTGCTGGAGGAATTGCCGCAGGCGGCAGAAGAACAGCAAAGCGATTTGAATGATCTGGATGCGCCGATTGTCCGGTTGGTCAACCAAATCCTATCGAACGCCGTTTCGCAAAAAGCCAGCGATGTCCATTTTGACCCGCAGGAAAACCGCATTCTGGTGCGTTACCGGATTGACGGCACACTCCGCACCGAGCGGATCCTGCCAAAGACCATGCAAGGGATGATCACCGCACGCATCAAGATCCTGGCGAATTTGGACATTACCGAAAACCGCATTCCGCAGGATGGCCGCATCAAGACCACGGTCGACTTCCGTGCCATCGATTTGCGCGTGTCGTCTTTGCCGACCGTTTTCGGTGAGAAAATCGTTATGCGGATTTTGGACTTGAGCCAAAACCTCACCGATATTTCCAAGCTCGGCTTTAATGATTTGAACATGGAACGTTTTATGCACGAAATCGATAAACCGAACGGCATCATCCTCATTTCCGGTCCGACGGGATCCGGGAAATCGTCGACGCTGTATGCGGCGCTGAACAAGCTCAATTCCGAAGAAGTCAATATCATCACCGTCGAAGACCCGGTCGAGTACCAGCTCGAAGGCATCAACCAAATCCAAGTGAACGCCAATGTCGGGCTGACCTTTGCGGCCGGGCTGCGGTCGATCTTGCGGCAAGATCCGGACATTGTCATGGTCGGGGAAATCCGCGACAAGGAAACGGCCGACATTTCTATACGGGCTTCTTTGACCGGGCATTTGGTGCTCAGTACCATCCATACCAACGATTCGATTGCGTCGATCACCCGCCTGATGGATATGGGCATCGAGCCGTTTCTCGTAACGGCTTCCTTGAACGCCGTCGTAGCGCAGCGTTTGATTCGCCGGGTTTGCCGGGACTGCCGGGAAATCCAGTCGGCCACCGTGCGCGAAAAAGCGATTTTTGCCAAACGCGGCATTTCCATCGAGACCATTGCGCGCGGCACAGGCTGTCCGCAATGCAATATGAGCGGCTATAAAGGCCGCATGGCGATCCACGAAGTGCTGGTGGTGGACGAAGCCATCAAAGATATCATCAACCGCGGCGGCACCGCAGCGGAAATCCGTGAAATCGCCATCCGGAATAAAACCATCTTCCTTATCGACGACGGATTATTAAAAGTAAAGGAGGGCATGACAACGACGGAAGAAGTACTTCGCGTTGCCATGACAGACTAGCCTATGCCTACTACAACATTTATCGATCACGTATTGACCGAAGCCAAAGAACGCAATGTTTCCGATATCCACATGACCACCGGCATCCCGCCGATTTTCCGGATGAACGGCACCTTGATCCAGTTTGGCGACAAAAAGCTGATGCCGGATGACACCATGGCCATCGCCAAAGCGTTGATGCCGGAATCCTTATGGGACACGTTCCTGGAAAAAGGCGAGATGGATTATTCCTACTCGATCGCCGGCGTGGCACGTTACCGCGTCAACTCGTTCCATCAGCGCGGCTCGATTTCGCACGCCTTCCGGACGATCCCTTCCAAAATTCCGTCAATCGACGACCTCCAGATGCCGGATACTTTGAAAAAGCTTGCCGATACGCATCAAGGGCTGATCCTTGTGACGGGTCCTACGGGATCTGGTAAGTCGACAACGCTCGCTGCCATGATCCGTTATATGAATGAACACATGACCAAACACATCATCACCTTGGAAGATCCGATCGAGTATATGCACAAACACGGCACATCGGTCATCGACCAGCGCGAAGTCGGCTTTGATACCAATTCATTCGCCAACGGCTTGCGTGCAGCACTTCGACAGGATCCCGATGTGATTCTGGTGGGTGAGATGCGTGATTTGGAAACGATCACCACCGCCATCACTGCAGCAGAAACCGGCCACTTGGTCATGGGGACGCTGCATACGTCGAGTGCTGCCTCGACCATCGAGCGGATCATCGACGTTTTCCCGCACGAACAGCATGCGCAGATCCGGACGCAGCTCGGCGGTATCGTCAAAGCCGTCATTTCCCAGCGCCTATTGCCGACGGCTGACGGCAAAGGACGGGTCGCCGCAACTGAAATTATGATTTCCAATCCGGCCATCGCCAACTTGATCCGTTCCGAGAAAGTCCACCAAATCCCGAACGTCATCCTGACCAACCGGGCGTCCGGCATGCACATGATGGAAACGTCTGTGCAGGAGCTGCTGAAAAAAGGCAAGATCACGCGTGAAATCGCTCAGCCATACTTGAAAGGGGCGGAATAACGTGGCCCGTTACAAATATGAAGGCCGCGACCGCAAAAAGATCCGCACCGGCATCGCTGTTGCTAACAGCCGGAAAGAAGCTGTGGCAAAACTGCGCGATGAAGGCATCCGTGTCATCGAAATCCGTGAAATGCCGGCGACTACTTTGCAAAAAGACATCACATTCGGCAATCCGGTCAAACGCGACCAGTTTATCATGTTCCTGCGCCAGTTTTCGACCTTGATGCGTGCAGGGGTGACCATCGTCGATTCGATCCACATCCTGTCCCAGCAAGTCGAATCCAAAGCGCTGCGAAAAGCCCTTTCGGAAATCGCCGAAGAACTGCGAAAAGGCAATTCCTTGTCCGACTCGCTGGCGAAATACCCGAAAATCTTCGAACCTTTGACCATCAACCTGGTCAAAGCGGGGGAGATGTCAGGGAACATCGACGACTCGCTGGAAAGTTTGGCGACGCATTACGACAAAGCCTACCAAACCAAACAAAAAGTGGTTTCGGCCATGTCCTATCCAGTGGTCGTCGGTGTCTTGGCGATTGGCGTCGTTATTTTCCTGCTGTCTTCTATCGTTCCGATGTTTGCTGATATGTTCGAAGGCTTTGGCGGCGAACTGCCGATGATCACGCAGATTGTTATGGCCGCAAGTGACTTTGTCATGGGCTATTGGTATTTGCTGGTGCTCGGCGGATTTGCGATTGCCGCCGTCATTTGGCTGATGCGCAAAGATCCACGAGGCAATATGATCCTGGACACCATGCTGCTGAAGATTCCGATTTTCGGCAAGATCCTCCAGAAGTCGGCACTCGCCCGTTTGACCAGAACTTTAAGTTCCTTGTTCTCCAGTTCCGTGCCGATCCTGCAATGCTTGACGATGACCGAGAAAGTCGTCGGCAACGCGGTCATGTCGAAAGTCATCCTGGCGTCACGTGATTCACTCGAACGCGGCGGTTCCTTGACCGAGCCCATGCGCGTGCATTGGGCGTTCCCGCCACTTATTCCGCATATGATCTCCATCGGGGAACAAACCGGTTCACTCGATCACATGCTCAGCAAAGTAGCGGAATTTTACGAGAAAGAAGTCGACGCCGAGACCGATCGTTTGAAAGCCTTGATCGAACCGTTAATGATCGTATTCCTTGCAGCATTAGTTGGGACTATAGTACTGGCAATCATGATGCCAATGTTCGAAATGTTCCAGAATGTAGACAATTTGTAGGTATATACATACATTCTGTTTAAAATATTTTGCAATAAAACAAGAAAAGGCTATTGCTATAATTGGTACTATTGTTATAATTGAGGTGTACTCAAAGTAGTATATAAAAGTAAAAAAATAGGGGGAAAGAAAAATGAAAAAATACTTGCAGAAGAAATTGAACAACGAAAAAGGGATGACATTGATCGAGCTTTTGGCAGTCATCGTTATCATCGCGATTATCGCGGCGATTGCTATTCCGGCGATTTCTAACATTATTGAAAATAGTCGTGTAGGAGCTGCCAAATCAGATGCTTTAAGTGCTTTTTCTGCTGCTGAGTTATACTTGGCTGAAAATGGAGATGCATTTACCGCAACTGGTCAAGATGGTATTACTGGTGCAGAATTAGTGACAGGGGGATACCTAGATGATTTAGGCAGCTTCGAAGCAACCGGTGGAGCTAATACTTTAACAGGCTTTACGATAAATACAGATGGAGATTTATTGATATCTGGTACAGCAACTATCAGTGGAGTACAATTGGTGTTTGCTGAGGCTACGCAAGATCAAGTTTCAGAAATGCCTAATGGAACTGGTGACGAAGCACCAGGAGAAGATTTCCCTGCTGCAGGTACTGCTACTATTACTGTAACTCGTTAAGCAATACCGCTAATATAGCAAACAATTTTAGGAGCTGAAAACATGGCCTTATCGTTTTTATCGAGAAAAGCACGCGTCGTCACGATTACAATAGAAGAAGACGCGATCCGTCATGTCGACTTGAAATCCTCCCTGCCGATCGAGCTGAATTGTGCGGAAGAAACCTTTCTTCCTGCAGGCATCATCGAAGAGGGCAAGATCGTCGACGCGGAAGCGCTGGCCTCGGAACTCGGTAAGGCTGTCAATCAGTGGGGTCTCTCTAAGAAGTCAGTCCGCTTCCTCGCCCCTGACGAATTCGTTATTATCCGCAAAGTACCATACCCCGAAGATGTCGAAGCCGATGAACTAAAAGGCCATTTCTTCATTGAAATCGGTTCGACGCTTTACCTGCCCTTTGAAGATCCCGTCTTTGATGTGGTGCCGTACCACCCGGAAGAAGAACAGCCGGAAGCGATCATCATCGCTTCCAAGGAATCGGTCATGCAATCCTACGAGGATGTTTTTGACGAAGTGAAATTAAAAGCGGTCGTTGCAGACATTACACCGCTCGCTTTATACCGCTTAGGCTATTTGCAGCACGATTTCCAGGAAGACGAGCACATCATGCTCATCGACCTGCAGTCGAAAAAAATAACCGTGTCCATTTTCCACGAACATTTCCCAATGTTCATGCGGCCAGTCGATCTGGAAGTCCAAGATCCAGATTCAGCAGACCGGACAGCTGTGATGGAGACGATTGAAATTGAAGCCGAGAAACTGGCGAACTTTTACCGCTACAATATGAACAGCGGGGAAATCGGCATTACGAAAATCATCTGCAACGGTGAATTCTACGACTGGCAGACCTTCCAGCAAAGCCTGGAAACACGCTTTCAAATTCCGGTCCTGCCGCTGGTCATCGATGTTATTCCGTGCGGCGACAGAAAAGATGTTTCAAGACGCTTTAACCGGGCCATCGGTCTCGCGCTGAAAGAGGTGTAAGAGTTCATGTTAGTAGATATTAACCTATTGCCGCAAAAAGAACGGGACCGTCCCGCTTTTCTGATTGTGGCGATTTCGATTTTATTGGCAGCCGTCATTGTCTGGGCGGTTTTGGCATTTCTGGCAGGCTCCCACGAAAAGGAACAAGCGGTCCTTGCCGCAGAATCCGTGCAGGTTGCCGCTGAACAAGAAACGATCCGCAGCCAGTTGGAAGCGGCGCAAGGCCTGAACGAAGAACAGCAGTTAAAAGCCACTGTCGACTGGGCAGAGGGTTATCAATTTGATACCGTTCCGTTATTGGAAGAACTGGTATCCATCTTGCCGGAACGCGGCTACTTTGAAAGCTTTTCCTATACGGGTTTGGACCAGGCAATCTTGTCGGTCCAGTTTGATACCGCACGCCAAGCGGCTTATTATTTGGCGCAGCTAAAAGCGTCTGGACTGATCGAGTCAGCGACGCTTGACAGTATTGCGCAAAACGAAATTGAGCCTGCTGAAACCGAAGAAGGCGTGGTTGTCCAAGAAGCCGTTATCCAGGAAATGCCCCGTTACATCGCAAGTTACACAATCATCTTTGTTGATGAGCGCATTCCGACAGACGATACGGCAGTTCCTGTAGAAGGCGAAGCTGTCGTCGAGGAACCCGCAGAAGAAGTTGTGGAAGAACCTGCGGAAGACGTCGAAGTGGATGTTGAAGTCAATACCGAAACCAGAGCACCTGCCGAAACAGTCGAACCGGCTGAAACCGCTCCAGCAGAAACAGGGGGCGATGGCCAATGAGCAGTTTATCAAAGAGCCAAAAAGAAAAAGGCCTGATCTTCTTATCCGTCATCTTCCTGTTGGCGCTCGCAGCGTATTCGTATTTTTTCCTGTATGCACCAGCAAAAGAAGCTCGGCTGCAGGCTGAACAGACCTTGAGTTCTGAACGCGACGTTTTGATCGGGTTACAGACACAGCTGAAGGAATTGCCGGAAGGCGAGAGGATTAGCACCAGCGACCTGCAGCAAAAAGTTTCCGTCGAATCCTTGACCGAGCAAATAGTTCTGCAGATCGAACAGGCAGAATTGATTTCCGGCACATTGATCGACAATATCGGCATCACAGAAGGCCTCGTTGAAATGCCGGTGCCGGTTGAAGGGCTTGAAAACCTTCAGGAAGTGCTGACGACCGTCACCATTAAAGCCGATGACTACCAGGAAATCACCACCTTCATCACAGAAGTTGAAGCGATGGAGCGCATCATGATCGTCGAAGCCGTCGATTTCGGTTCCAATGAAGAAATCACGTCGGCTGACCAAGTGGGCGAACCCCTCGATGTCAACGTGACCTTCTCGGCGTATTTCCGCCCGGATCTCTTCGCCCTGGCAGACACCTTGCCAAAAATCGACGCTCCTGCCCCGGCAGGCAAGATCAATCCATTGCCGCAAAACGATGGAACGGACTTGGCTGAAGAGGAAGAATCCGAAGAAGACGCAGATGTCGACATAAACGTTGAAGCCAATGTGGAAGAAAACGCAGACGCTGCAGACGAGTAATAAAAGTAAGAGAGAAATCACTGCGATTTCTCTCTTTTGCTAGAGTCGGGGTGGAGGCCTCCCTTAGCGGAAGCCGGAGAGCGTTCTGCAAACAAACCAGCGTATTCTGCAAACAAACTAGGTTATTCCGCAAATAAAACCGGTATTCCGCAAACAAAAGCGCTGCCCCTCGCTTTTCGCCTGCGAAAAGCATCCGTTCAGTACTGTTTCTCCAGCATTGTGTCGTGGGTTGGACGCGGTGGTGCTAGGATATTTGTTTATAATAAGTCTGAGTTTTTTATTTCCACGTTACTCATTAAGGTATGGAGTAAAACAACGGAGACTCCCGCGGGATAGCGCGAGCCCTGGGCAGTTGGCGCGCCAACTGCATGACCCACATCCTGTGGGCCCGAAAGCGGAGTTGTTTTACGGAATATCAATAATAAACTAAAAAACTATAGCAAAGAGGGTTCTTATGGTACTGACTTATTCTATTTTCTTCTCGCTGTTCGGGCTCGTCTTTGGCTCGTTCTTCAACGTCGTCGGCTTGCGTGTCCCGAAAAAAGAATCGATCGCCTATCCGCCTTCGCATTGCACCAACTGCGAGCGGCGCTTGACGGCACTCGACCTGGTGCCGGTATTTTCATACCTGTTCTTGAAAGGCCAATGCCGGACATGCGGCTCGAAGATCCACTGGGTTTATCCCTTGATGGAAGCGGTCACCGCAGTTTTATTCGTCGCATCCTACTTGGTGTTCGGCTTTACGCCTGAGCTGATCGTGGCGATCCTGTTCGTTTCGCTGTTGGTCATCATTACCGTGTCGGACATCGCCTATATGCTGATACCCGACAAAGTGTTGTTGCCGTTTGCGGTCGTGCTGCTCGGGCTTCGCATCGCGATTCCGCTTGACCCGTGGTGGGACAGCCTGCTCGGCGCTGCCGTCGGCTTTTCCTTGTTGTTCCTGATTGCCGTCGTTTCCAAAGGCGGCATGGGGGGCGGCGACATCAAGCTGTTTTTCGTCATCGGGCTGGTGCTCGGTACGGCCGGCACCTTGATGACCTTGTTTTTCGCGTCGTTTATCGGCGCCATCGTCGGCATCATCCAATTGCGCGTCACGAAAAAAGGACGCAAGACTCCGATTCCGTTCGGCCCATCGATTGCGGCCGCAGCCGTCATCGTCTATTTCTGGGGCGATCGTCTGCTCGCATGGTATATGAATTTTCTGGGGTGAAGCTGAGGCTTCATCTTTTTTTTGCCAACTGCATAATCCATATCCTGCGGGCTTGCGCCGAACGGACTCGGGCTAAACGCCCGAGTGGATTTCTCTTAGGTTGCTGCGCTGCTCCCTTGGAAGTCTCCGCTGATTTGCTCCAACTCTTAGCGCCGGCGCGTCCAGGGGCTAGGCAGAGCAAGAAGACTGGCGTTTTTTGCCTGGCTTCTTGCGGGAGCCATGCCCAAAGCGGCAGAAGCGTTGTGTAAAAGCTGTTTTCTTTAGTTCAACTTAAATAGTTTGTGGAATATCAACCCAAACTATCGCAAATTAGAATTGCAAACAGCTCTACGCAGCGCTTTGCAGGGAGCGAACCCTCCAAATCTCATTTTTCGATCCCTGCATCCTGGCAAAATTCATTTATTGCCATTTGTTTCCGTGTTTCTGGAGATGGTATGATTCTTGAAAAAGGAGAGATTCCATCTATGAAATTCAAATCCGAATTCCCCATCATCTTAGCTTCACAGTCGCCGCGCCGCCAGGAACTGCTTGGCATGTTGGGCGTGGACTTTCAGGTCGTCCCGAGCACAAAGGACGAACCCGATCCAGCCAGATTCCAAACCGCACTCGGCTATGTGCTGGCCTGCGCCGCGCAAAAAGCGCAGGAAGTCGCAGAGGGGCACCCGGAAGCCGTCGTCATCGGCTCTGATACGATCGTCGTGCTCGACGGTGAGATTTTGCTGAAGCCGAAAAATAAAGATCAGGCGAAGGGCTATCTGCAGAAATTATCCGGTCGCACGCACAGAGTGATCACTGCTGTGACGGTCATTCAAGGACAGAGCGAGCTGTCATTTCATGAAGCGGTCAACGTGACGTTCTACGACTTGCCCGAAGCCTGGATCGAAGCCTATGTCACAACCGAAGATCCATACGACAAAGCGGGCGCTTATGGCATCCAGACGGTATCGGGCTTGTTCGTCAAAGAGATCCAGGGCGATTACAACGCCGTGGTCGGCTTGCCGGTTGCGGGGCTGACGCAAAAGTTAGCGTCAGCCGGTTTTATTTCTTTGGAAGGGAGCGGTGTCCGATGCTGAACGAAGCGCCGTTGATGATCCGTGACGTCCATATCGCCGACCGCCCCCGTGAACGCATGGTCAACCAGGGGGCGGCAGCTTTGTCCAATCAGGAGTTGATCGCGATCCTGCTGCGCACCGGCAGCAAGCAGGAGTCGGTGCTGCATCTGGCCAACCGCGTGCTGACCCATTTTGAACAGATCCAGGAAATGAAAAACGCCACCATCGAAGAGATGGTGGCGATCAACGGCATCGGCCAGGCAAAAGCCGTGCAGCTGCTTGCCGCTGTGGAGCTGGGCCGCCGCTTGTCTTCGAAACAGACCGATACGAAATTCACCATCCGCTCCCCGAAAGATGCGGCTTCTTATTTAATGGCCGACATGACCTCTCTCAAGCAGGAACATTTTGTCGTCCTGTTTCTCAATGTCAAGAACCAGGTCATGCACCGGCAGACCATTTTTGTCGGCAGCCTGAATGCCTCCATCGTCCATCCCCGTGAAATTTTCCGTGAAGCAGTACGCCGTTCTTCAGCTTCGATCGTCTGTGCCCATAACCACCCTTCCGGCAATCCGGCGCCTTCGCCGGAAGACATCGACGTGACCAAACGCCTCGTCGAAGCCGGCAGCATCATCGGCATCGAACTGCTCGATCACGTCATCATCGGAGACCACCAATTCATTTCCCTGAAAGAAAAGGGGTTCATGTAGCACTGTTTATTTTTTTCCTTTTCGTCTATAATGAGTGGTATTGTGTCAATGCAATTGCCGAAATACCGGCTTGTTACAGAAAGGAAGAAAACCTGTGTTTGGATTTGGCTCAAAAGATGTTGGAATTGACTTAGGTACTGCAAATACATTGGTGTATATCAAAGGCAAAGGAATCGTTCTTCGCGAGCCTTCCGTTGTCGTTAAAAATAAAAAGACCGGCGAAATCGTCGCAGTCGGCAGCCAGGCCAAAAATATGATGGGGCGCACCGCAAGCTCCATCATCGCCATCCGTCCGATGCGCGACGGCGTCATCGCCGATTACGATACGACGTTGACGATGATCAAGCATTACCTTGTCGAAGCTTCAAAAGCGGCCGGCAGCAAATGGAAAAGCGGAACGGTCATGATCTGTGTCCCGTACGGCATCACATCTGTCGAGCGTCGTGCCGTTTTGAACGCTGCCCGGGCAGCCGGTGCAGCAGAAGCGTTCACGATCGAAGAGCCTTTCGCAGCGGCTATTGGAGCCGATTTGCCGGTATGGGAACCTATGGGCAGCATGGTCGTCGATATTGGGGGCGGAACAACTGAAGTAGCGGTCATTTCGCTGGGCGGCATCGTTTCAAGCGAATCGATCCGTGTTGCCGGTGACGCACTGGATATGGAAATCACCCAGTATATCCGCAAAACCTATAATGTGTTGATTGGCGAACGGACAGCGGAAGCGCTGAAAGTCGGCATCGGTTCGGCGCGCATCATGGAGGCTTCTGAACAGGGAGTCACCATGGAAATCCGCGGACGCGACCTGTTGACAGGTTTCCCGAAAACACTGGAAGTCACTTCCGATGAAATTGCGGAAGCTTTGAGTGAATCGGTATCCGCCATTGTTGCAGGCGTCAAAGCGACACTGGAACAGACGCCGCCTGAGTTGAGCGCGGACGTCATGGAAAACGGCATCGTCCTGACAGGTGGAGGGGCATTGCTTAAGAACCTCGACCGCGTCATTTCAGCTGAAACGTCCATGCCGGTGTTTATCGCCGAAAATCCATTGGACTGTGTCGCACTCGGCACGGGCAAGGCGTTGGAGAACATGGACCAATTCCGCCGCCAGTTATCAATCAAATAAGGAGGATGGCGATATGCCACAGCTTTTAACGAACAAGCGGCTGATTTTGCTGCTGTTGGGAGTCATCCTGCTCGTTGCACTTATTTCTTTCTCGCTCCGTGACCGCAGCAATGTATCGCTGCCGGAACAAATCATAAAAGATGCTGTTGGAGCCGGGCAGTCGGTATTTTCACGCCCTGCTCATTTTGTCACTGGAATTTTCGATAATGTCGATTCGTTATTAAATACATTTGAGGAAAACCAGCATCTGAAAACGCGCTTAGAGGAATTTGCGGGCGTGCAGGCTGAAGTCAAAGACTTGCGTTCTGAAAACGAAGAACTGAAACAAATCGTCGGGAAAGAAAAAGACCTCCGCGAATACAATCCCATCCAGGCGACCGTCATTGCGCGGAATCCGGATCAATGGGAAGAAAAAGTCATTTTGAACCGCGGCTCGAATCAGGGAGTGACGGAAAACATGGCCGTCATGACCGCCAGTGGCCTGATCGGCAAAGTGATATTGACGACGCCGACCACATCCACTGTGGAACTGATTTCCACGCTCAACCCGAACTACCGCGTTTCCGCGATGGTCGTCGGCGGGGATAAAGATGTCTTCGGGCTGATCGAAGGCTATGACGCCGAACGCCGCGAGCTGTTGCTGAAACGAATTGACGCTGATATTGAGCTGAAAGAAGGCGACCAGGTCATTTCCAGCGGACTGGGCGGCATTTTCCCGAAAGGCATTTTAATCGGCACCATTACCGAAATCACCATCGATGAATTCGGTTTGACAAAGCTTGCCTACGTCAAACCGGCGGCGGACTTTTCCTTATTGAACCATGTCATCATAGCGGACCGCGTAATGCCGGAAGTGGACGGTGAAGACAATGGCGTGACAGGAGACGATGAATCATGATCCGTTTTCTTATCCCGTTGGTCTGTCTCGTCCTGTTTTTCATGGAACCGGTTTTCGGCCTTTTTTCGCCGCTGAACATTGGCGGGGAGCTGAATTATGTCGTGCCGCGTTTCCTCATTATGTTCCTGATTTTCCTGGCGCTTTACTATGATTTAAAGCACGCTATGTTCTATGGATTATTTTTCGGGCTCTTGTATGATGTCTTTTACATTGATATTATTGGATTATATTCTTTTTTGTATCCCGCCATTTGCCTGGCAGCATCGTTTGCCTTTAAAAGAATTCCTCGGAATTTAGTATCAGCGACCGTATTGACAATCGTTTTATTGGCCGTGTTTGAATTTGTGCTTTACCAGTTTTTCCTGCTGATTTCATTGACGGAAATGCCGCTCGGCACATTTTTATCGACACGGCTTTGGCCGACGATGGTCGCCAACTCCATTTTCCTGGTGATGCTCGGCTGGATGTTCAAATCGGTGATCATCACGCAATTATCAGAGCGTGACAATAAGATAGGGTTATATTAATGAAAGCGCAGGTGACACATTTTTTGAAGAATCTCGTCAATATTAAAGGGAAAAATAAAGGGCTTGTGCTGTATCTTGATGACCAGTGTGCATATACTGATCTACTGGCCGAGCTGAAAGCAAAGGTGTCGGATCCTGCGCTTGATAGTGATACCGAAGTGACGGTGCATCTGAATAAACGCTATTGCACCGATAGCCAGATTCAGGAATTGAGCAAAGTGGTCCAAACCAACCCTCATTTGAAGGTGGTTGCAACGACCAGTGACATCCTGACAGTCGAAGCAAGCGATCAGATGATCCGCGAACGCCAGTCGGAAACGTACGTCGGCATTGTGCGGTCCGGACAGGTCATCAAAGCTGAAGGCGACTTGGTCGTCATTGGCGATGTCAATCCGAACGGCCGCGTGGAAGCAGGCGGCAGCGTTTACGTGCTGGGCCGGCTGAAAGGCGCGGCGCATGCCGGAACAAAAGGCAATCGCGAAGCCGTGATTGCGGCGTCGTGGTTGGAAGCGACACAATTGAAGATCGACGACGAATTGGAAACGATGACGGACGAATTGTCCAGTTTATCAGAGCAACCGGAAATGGAATGTGCTTATTTACATACAAACGGCACCATTATCATTGACCGTTTGCAGGAATTGCGGTTTATCCGTCCGCAAATTTCAACGTTTAAAGGAGGAAGCTAGTGTGGGAGAAGCTATCGTAATTACATCAGGCAAGGGAGGCGTCGGTAAAACGACGACAACCGCCAACCTCGGCACTGCATTGGCTCTTCAAGGGAAAAAAGTATGCCTGATCGACACCGACATCGGATTGCGCAACCTCGATGTCATCCTCGGTCTGGAAAATCGCATCATCTATGATTTGATCGACGTGCTGGAAGGCCGCTGCAAAGTGCATCAGGCACTCGTCAAAGACAAGCGTTTTGAAGACATGCTGTATCTTTTGCCGGCTGCGCAAACTGCCGACAAAAACGACGTCAACCCGGAACAGATGAAAGAATTGGTGACGGAACTGAAGAAAGACTATGATTTCGTCATCATCGACTGCCCGGCCGGAATCGAGCAGGGCTACAAAAATGCGGTCGCTGGAGCAGACCATGCGATTGTCGTGACGACACCTGAAATTTCAGCTGTCCGTGACGCTGACCGCATCATCGGTTTGCTTGAGCTGGAAGAAAACATCGACGCACCGCGTTTGATCATCAACCGTATCCGTCCACATTTGATGAAAGCGGGAGAAGCGCTGGATGTCAATGAAATCACCACTCACTTGTCGATCGACTTGTTGGGCATTATCGCAGACGACGAACGCGTCATCTCAAGCTCGAACAAAGGCGAACCGATCGTCATGGATCCATCCAACCCGGCTGCGCTCGGTTACCGCAATATTGCGCGCCGCCTGCTCGGGGAATCGGTTCCACTCATGAGCATGGAAAAAGCACCGCCAAGCCTGTTCACAAAAATCAAAGCCGTATTCACAAAATAAAATTATTCCAGCCTCCGCTTTCCAAGCGGGGGCTTTTTTAAAACTTTGGGGAGGTGTAGAATGAACGATTTTTTATTGGCGGGGATGGTGGCAGCAGAACGATTGCCGGCCGCGCATAGTTCCAAACCTAATGTTTTGTCTGAACTGAAAAATTCTCTGGCGGGTGCCAATGGGGAGCAGCGTACGGCGGCGTTGCTGAAAAGAGAGCTGGATCTGCCGGGAAAAGCGATTTTTTTGAATGATGTGCATATCCCGTATAAAGATGGCACGGCACAAATCGATTTGCTGCTGGTTCATGAGGAGTTGGTCTGTGTGCTGGAAGTCAAGAACATGGTCGGCGAATTTTATTTTGATTCGGTAAATTTCCAGTTTCACCGAATCGTCGACGGCCGCAGGGAAGGGATGCGCAATCCGGAAGCGCAGCTCCACCGGGCAGTGCGGGCAGCCAGCGGGTTTCTCGGCGTGCCGGTGCATGGCGTCATCGTCCTCGCGAGCCGGTCGGGAAAAGTGGTGGAAGCCCCCAAGCATTATCCAGTCGTCTCGCTCGACTACCTGCCGTTTCATCTCGAAGGGCTGGCACAGGGATCAAAGCTTTTCGACGCGCCGGCGCTGGCCAGTAAGCTGGAAGCGCTGCCGGTACACAATTCCAGCCGCCACTGGCTCGAACGCCACAACATCACTTTCGATTCATTGCGCCTCGGCGTCACCTGTCCAACCTGCCGCACTCGTTCGTTGGAATGGCAGGAGCGCAAATGGTGTTGTGCCGGCTGCGGATTTTATTCGCGGGATGCGCATAGAGTGACGCTGCAGGAATATGCCTTGCTGTTTGGTGGCGAACTCGATACGGGGACAGCTTACCGTTTGCTCGGAATCAAGAATAAATACATTCTCTACCGGCTGCTGGAAAAGACGGCTCTTCAAAGTGGTAAGCGCGGAACGCGCCGAATTGTAGAGGACCGGGACTTGCTGCGCGATTATTTCGGCCGCGTTTATCGGTGACCGCACCTCGAGAGGCGAAAACCGCACCTCAAACGCCCAAGACCGCACCTCAAGAGGCAAAGACCGCACCTCGCAACACGAAAACCGCACCTCAAGAGGCAAAAACCGCACCTCAACAGGGAAAACTCCGCACCCCATAACCGAATTCCCGAAACCTGATATTTTCTATTGACGCGGCATGTTCTGGCGTGGTATTATTTTAATGTTATGTTTGTAGCGTACCGTGCTGCAACCGCTCGAATCAGGTTGCCTTAAGAATTCGCTCCGGCGAGTCACCTGAATAGGCGAGTCTTAATCTAAGAGGAGGTGCAAGGATATGTACGCGATTATTGAAACTGGTGGAAAACAAATCAAAGTTGAAGCAGGCCAAGAGATCTACGTTGAGAAATTGAACGGAGAAGCTGGGGATGTTATCACATTTGACAAAGTTCTATTTGTAGGTGGAGACAATACTAAAGTAGGTGTTCCTTTTGTTGAAGGAGCTACCGTTACTGCTAAAGTTGTAAAAAACGGCAAGCAGAAAAAAATCACAGTATTCACATACAAAGCTAAAAAGAACTATCACAAAAAACAAGGTCACCGTCAGCCATATACAAAATTGACTGTCGATGCGATCAACCTGTAAGAATGATACGAGTAATTGTAAAAGAAACGTCGAAACGCATTTCGTCATTTGAAATGTCAGGCCATGCGGATTATGCTGAACACGGGCAAGACCTCGTATGTGCTGGAGCGTCCGCTGTCTCATTTGGAGCGGTGAACGCCATCATGGAGCTGACGGGAATCGAACCTGACATTCAGCAGGCAAACAGCGGCTTTTTAAAAGTCAGTTTTCCGGAGAACCTGGATGATAAGACGGACGAGCAGGTTCAACTGCTGGTACGCGCAATGATTGTTTCATTGAAAACGATTGAACAAGACTATGAAGAATATATTAAAATAACCTTCACAGCTTAGGAGGTGGGACAGAATGTTAAGATTAGATCTTCAGTTTTTTGCATCTAAAAAAGGTGTAGGTTCAACGAGAAACGGACGTGACTCAGAATCTAAACGCCTTGGCGCAAAACGTGCAGACGGCCAAGAAGTTACTGGTGGTTCGATTTTATACCGTCAACGCGGGACTAAAATTTATCCAGGTGAGAACGTTGGACGCGGCGGAGACGATACACTATTTTCTAAAATCGACGGAGTCGTACGTTTCGAACGTTACGGACGCGATAAGAAAAAAGTTAGCGTATATCCAGTTGCACAAGAAGCTTAATACAAAACGAAAAGGGCTGCTTTCGCAGTCCTTTTTCTTTTGAACATAATAAGTGCGGTTCCTGGGACGGCTGTACGCATTATTTTAGGAATTTACTGCACACTCTTGGTATACTAGAATAAGAAGCTGAATCGGGACGTGACTTATGGGGAAAAAAATCACAGTGGCACAATCGCTTCGGCATGCGCGCCATGATTATTTAAATGAACTGCAATTGATCAAAATGAATTTGGATCTTGGCCGTCTCCAGGAGGCACAGGCGATAATTCGTTCGCATGCCGAAGCGGCTATGCATGCTAGCCGGCTGTCCGACATCGGGCTGCCGCTGACTGAGGAATGGCTGTTGACTGCCAATTGGCGCTTTCCTGGATTTCACTTTCATTTGGAATGTCCGGCGGTTAAAGCGCCCGCGCATTTGGATGCAGTGTTTCGGGATTTTCTGGAGAAGTTTGTGGAAGCGGCCAAAGAGCGCCTGGATCCATATCAGGCTTTCGACTGTGCCATCCTATTGGTTTCCAGTGCCGCATCTTTTGAAATGAACATCACATGTCCAGGAAATTGGCTGGACTTGGAACTATTGGAAACACAAGGATTTACGGTACGAAAAGAGTGCAGCGAAGATAGCACATTGATAGCTGTTCGCGCACAGATGGAGGGATAATATGTTTGTCGATCACGTAAAAGTTTATGTTAGAGGTGGCGACGGCGGAGATGGCATGGTTGCATTCCGACGCGAAAAATATGTACCGAACGGCGGACCTGCCGGCGGAGATGGCGGGAAAGGCGGAAATATCGTCTTTATCGTCGAAGAAGGATTGCGGACGCTGATGGATTTCCGTTACAAGCGGATCTTTAAAGCAGATCGCGGAACACACGGCATGAGTTCCAATAAACACGGTGCCAAAGCTGAGGATACTTTTATCAAAGTTCCACCGGGCACAGTTGTTAAAGACGTCGACACTGGCGAAACGATTGCCGATTTGGTCGAGCATGGCCAAACAGCAGTCATCGCAAAAGGTGGACGCGGAGGCCGAGGAAACTCACGTTTCGCGACGCCTGCAAACCCTGCACCGGAGCTGTCTGAAAAAGGCGAACCGGGCTTTGAACGCAACGTCATCCTGGAATTGAAAGTGTTGGCGGATGCCGGACTTGTCGGATTCCCAAGTGTCGGAAAATCAACCTTGTTGTCAGTTGTGTCAGCTGCAAAACCGAAAATTGCTGAATATCATTTTACGACAATCGTTCCGAACCTCGGAATGGTTGAAACAGAAGATCAGCGCAGCTTTGTCATGGCCGACCTTCCAGGATTGATCGAAGGCGCTCATGAAGGAATCGGCCTTGGCCATCAATTCCTTCGCCATATCGAACGGACGCGCGTAATCATCCACGTCATCGATATGTCCGGTCTTGAAGGACGCGACCCTTACGAGGATTATGTCACTATTAATGAAGAATTAAAGCAATACAATATGCGTTTGACAGAACGTCCGCAATTGATCGTGGCGAACAAAATGGATATGCCGGATTCTGAAGAGAACTTGGCAAAATTCCGTGAAAAGTTGCCGGAAGATGCCCGCATTTTCCCAATCTCTGCATTGTCGCGCAAAGGCTTGAACAATTTATTGTTCGCGATTGCCGACGTGATCGAAGTGACACCGGAATTCCCATTGATCGACGATACGGAAGAAGATTCAGAAAGCACGGTTCTTTACAAGCACGAAACCGATGCAGATGGCTTCAGCATCACGCGTGAGTCTGATGGAGCATTCGTTTTGTCCGGTTATGCGATAGAACGGATGTTCAAGATGACCGACTTCTCGCGTGAAGATTCGATTCGCCGATTTGCCCGCCAAATGCGCGGCATGGGAATTGACGATGCACTTCGTGAACGCGGAGCGGAAAACGGCGACACGGTTCGCCTGCTTGAGTTCGAATTCGAATTTATGGATTGATGCGGAGGTAGCTTGAATGAAGGATATTTCGGAACAACGGTATTATTTAGTGCGTGAAGACGTTTTGACGGAAGCGATGCAAAAAACGCTCGAAGTGAAAAAAATGCTGCAGAATGACCGCATTTCCATTATGGATGCAGTCAACAAGACAGGTCTTTCGCGCTCTGCGTTTTATAAATATCGGGACGCTGTATTTCCGTTCCATTCGATTGTCAAAGAACGGATCCTGACGGTTTTCCTGCAATTGGAGGACCGCTCGGGAACGCTCGCGACGCTTTTGCAGACAGTCGCCGAAAACGGCTGCAATATTTTGACCATCCACCAGACCATTCCAATCCAGGGACGGGCGAATGTTACCTTGTCCCTTGACGTAACTGCGATGGAAGGGGATTTGGATGTATTTTTGCAGCAGCTGAAAAAGCTCGATTTTGTCGAGTCGGCTGATGTGGTATCAAGCGGATCATCTTAATGGAGGAATGTTTAAATGACTGGACAAGCTGTTAAAAAACGAATTTCATATTTGGGGCCGGAAGCGTCATTTACTCACCTTGCGGCAAAAAAAGTTTTCTCTGAAGAGACCCTTGTACCATTTACAACCATCCCCGAATGCATAGAAGCAGTAGCAGAAGGCAGCGTGGACTACGCTGTCGTGCCGTTGGAAAATGCGTTGGAAGGATCAGTTCCATTAACGGTGGATTATTTATTCCACGAAGCGCAATTGTATGTGACGGCGGAAGTCCTTTCGCCGATCGAACAGCATTTGCTGGTACACCCTGAAAACCGCAACGCGGAATCGTTTGAAGCGATTTATTCGCATCCGCATGCATTGGCGCAATGCCATAAATACCTTTTTTACACGTATAAGAGCACGCCTTTGGAGCAGTACAGCTCGACGGCTGCTGCGGCGAAAATGGTTTCCGAGTTGCCGGAACGCAATATCGCGGCCATCGGCAATGAATTTTCGGCCCATAAATACGGGCTGGACATTCTGCAACGCGATATCCACGATTTCCATTTTAACCACACGCGCTTTTTCGTGTTGTCGAAATCTGATCATAAGCTGACAGATCCGACCCATGACGATCAAATCAAAACGACCTTGATGATCACGCCGCCGGATGATGACCGTTCGGGTGTCCTGCACCAGATCCTGTCCGTCTTTGCGTGGCGCCGGCTGAACTTGAGCAAGATCGAGTCGCGTCCGCTGAAAACCGGCCTCGGCGATTATTTCTTTATCGCGGATGTGCTGGCTGACGAAAAGGACACCATGATGCGCGGTGCGTTCGAAGAGCTCGCAGCAATTGGCTGTACAGTGAAAACTTTAGGCTCGTATTATACGTATAAATAAAAAATAAAAAGTCCCGCAGCGTTTTCGCTGCGGGACTTTTTTATGTGGCTAGTGCGTCCCCGGGCTGAGCGAAGCAAGAAGACAGGCGGTTTTCATGACTTCTTGCGGAATCCATGCCCAAAGCGGCCAGAGCGTTGGGTAAAAGTTGTTTCCTTAGCTCAACTTATTCAAACTACTTAAATAAACAAAAAGCCCACAACCCGCAAAATGCGGATTCATGGGCTCTATCAATCACTTAATCTGTTTCCATCAGCAAAAATCCGTTGTCCCGCATCCGGCTGACGGCTTTTTCAAGTGTCGCGTTGTCGGGGGCGGTGATGGTATGGAGGTGCGTGCCGTCGGTCAGCTCCAGCAGGTAGCTGGCCCCGGTGTCACGGACGCGCTTCATGAATGCTTCGACTTCCTTAACATTCGAGACATGGATGCCAGCTGTCAGTTCTCCGTAGACCGGATGCTCAATCGATACATCTTTGACGGTGACGCCTGCTTCAACAAGCAGCTTTAATTCGCGTTCGGTGTCTTCGGGCTGGTGGCGGCAGGCGATGCGCCGGCTGGCTTCTGCGGTCACGCGGTCAGCGAGGAACAGGTAGCCTTGGCTGGTGGCGATGATGGGCTCGCCTTTGGCTTTTAGCAGCGTCATGTCGCCGACGATGACCTGGCGTGATACGCTCGCAAGTGCAGCCAAATCGCTGCCGGTCATCGGCTGTGCTGAAGCTTTTATTGTTTCCAGCAGAAATTGGCGCCGCTGTTCGCCGAGTAATTTTTTCATGTGGATCCCTCACTTATCGAATCGTTATCTCCATCTTATCATGTGCCGAACAGCAACGGGTTTATTTCGTCTAAAGCAGCCGAATATGGTATAATCAATAAGTTGAATTAAAGGAGAGACTGTCCATGTACGATTACATAAAAGGCAAGGTTACACGCGTAACGCCCGAATATTTAGTGATAGAACAGCAGGGGATCGGCTGGCAGATTTTTGCGCCGAATCCTTATTCGTTCGGTTCGGACGACCTGCAGGTATTTCTGCATTACCATGTCCGTGAAGACGCGCATCTGTTGTTCGGATTTCCGACACTAGAGCAGCGGGAGTTGTTCCGCAAACTGATTTCGGTATCCGGCATCGGTCCGAAAGGCGCGCTGGCAATACTCGCAAGCGGACAGCCGCAGCACGTCATCGAAGCAATCGAACGGGAAGATGAATCCTATTTGGTGAAATTCCCGGGCGTCGGCAAAAAGACGGCCCGCCAGATGATTCTGGACTTGAAAGGCAAGCTGGCCGAGTTTTTCGGCGATCCTTTCGATCCGGAAGAAACGAACATCCTGCTGTCGAACGATCAGGCAGAGCTGGAAGAAGCGATGCTGGCGCTGGGTGCACTGGGCTACTCGGAACGTGAAATCACGAAAGTTAAACCGCAGCTGCGGGATTTGGATTTGGATACAGAAGGCTTCATGAAAAAAGCTTTGCAGCTGCTGCTTAAACAAAACTGATGAAAGGAGGCGAACGGCATGGAAGAACGCATCATAGACAGTGAGATTTCGGAGTTTGATGAACGCTTTGAGCAATCGCTTCGCCCGCAATTGCTGTCTCAATACATCGGACAGCAAACAGTAAAGCGCAATCTGCAGATCTTCATCGAAGCCGCAAAAATGCGTCAGGAAAGTTTGGACCATGTGCTGTTGTATGGGCCTCCTGGACTTGGGAAAACGACCTTGGCTGCTGTCATCGCCAATGAAATGGAAGTCAATGTCAAAATGACCAGTGGGCCGGCCATCGAACGCCCGGGTGACTTGGCGGCCATCGTGTCGTCGCTGGAGCCTGGAGATGTCTTGTTTATTGATGAAATTCACCGCTTGAACCGTTCGATCGAAGAAGTGCTGTATCCGGCGATGGAGGATTTCTGTCTGGACATCGTCGTCGGCAAAGGGCCGACCGCGCGATCTGTCCGGCTGGATCTGCCGCCGTTTACCTTGATCGGGGCGACAACGCGTGCAGGAGCCTTATCGGCACCGCTGCGCGACCGTTTCGGCGTGCTTTCACGGCTTGATTATTACGACACAGAAGCTTTGACGGAAATCGTTGTCCGCAGCTCGAAACTATTCGAAGCGGACATCGACCCGAACGCCGCTGTTGAAATCGCCCGACGCTCCCGTGGAACTCCGCGTATCGCCAACCGTCTGCTGAAGCGGGTGCGCGATTATGCGCAGGTGCGCGGAACCGGCTCTATCACGATGGATATGGCAGAGCAGGCACTGGAAATGCTGCAGGTCGATCCGCTTGGATTGGACCATATTGACCATAAATTATTGACGGGCATGATCGAGCGTTTCAGAGGCGGTCCAGTGGGCCTGGATACCATTGCTGCGAGCATCGGGGAAGAGTCGACGACGATTGAAGACGTCTATGAACCGTATTTGCTGCAGATCGGGTTTATCCAGCGTACACCGAGAGGCCGCACCGTTACGCAACTTGCCTATGAACACTTTAAAATGGAGATGCCTGAATGACTAAATTAAACACACCACCCACAACGTTAAATGTACAGGATTTTGATTTTGAACTGCCGGAGGAATTGATTGCCCAAACACCGTTGCTTGACCGTACGTCGAGCCGGCTGTTGGTCATGAATAAAGTCACCGGAGCTATCGAGCACCGCCATTTCCGTGACATTACGGATTATCTGCATAGCGGCGACACGCTCGTTTTGAACGACACGCGTGTGCTGCCCGCCCGCCTCATGGGCATCAAGGAAGATACCGGTGCCAACATCGAATTGCTGCTGTTGAAAGGGATCGAAGATGATGTCTGGGAGACTTTGGTCAAACCGGCGAAAAAAGTCAAAGTTGGCACCATTGTTGCTTTTGGCGAAGGCTTGCTGCGTGCAGAATGCATCGGCATCCTCGACCATGGCGGACGCCATTTCAAGATGATTTACGACGGCATTTTCTACGAGATTTTGGACCAATTGGGCGAAATGCCTCTGCCACCTTATATCCGTGAAAAGCTGGAGGATCAGGACCGCTACCAGACCGTTTTCGCTAAAGAACGGGGAAGCGCTGCAGCACCGACAGCCGGGCTTCATTTCACCGATGAGCTTCTGGAGAAAATCCGTGCCAAAGGCGTCAATATCGCGTTTATCACGCTTCACGTCGGACTCGGAACGTTCCGTCCGGTATCGGTCGATTCCATCGAAGACCATGAAATGCATTCAGAGTTTTACCGCATTACCCGGGAAACCGCCGATTTGATCAACAAAACAAGAAAACAGGGCGGCCGCATCGTGTCAGTAGGCACGACGTCGACGCGCACCTTGGAATCCGTTGCCCAGAAATTTGGCGGCGAGCTGCAGGAAGACAGCGGCTGGACCGACATTTTCATTTTCCCGGGCTACGAATTCAAAGCAATCGATGGGCTGATCACCAATTTCCATTTGCCGAAATCTACTTTGGTCATGCTGGTCAGTGCATTGTCGAACCGCGACCACATTTTAAACGCCTATCAACAAGCCGTTGATGAACGCTACCGTTTCTTCAGTTTCGGGGATGCGATGTTCATTGAACCACAGAAAAAGGAGACTCACCAATGACTCAAGCAGTAACGTATGAACACATCAAGACCTGTAAACAGACCGGCGCGCGCCTGGGCATCGTCCACACGCCTCACGGTTCGTTTGAAACACCGGCATTCATGCCCGTCGGCACGCAGGCGACGGTCAAGACCATGTCACCTGAAGAACTAAAGGCTATGAACGCTGGCATCATCTTGAGCAATACTTATCATCTATGGCTGCGCCCCGGCAATGACGTTATCAAAGAAGCGGGTGGCTTGCATAAATTCATGAACTGGGACCGTCCGATTCTTACCGATTCCGGCGGATTCCAAGTGTTTTCTTTGAGCGAATTCCGCAACATCAAAGAAGAAGGCGTCCATTTCCGCAACCACATGAACGGCGACAAGCTGTTCCTCAGCCCGGAAAAAGCGATGCAGATCCAGAACGACCTCGGCTCTGATATCATGATGGCTTTTGACGAATGCCCACCGTTCCCAGCGACGCATGAATACATGAAATCCAGTGTTGAGCGGACATCCCGCTGGGCAGAACGCTGCCTCGAAGCGCATGAACGCAAAGCGGATCAGGGACTGTTCGGCATCATCCAGGGCGGCGAGTTTGAAGACCTGCGCAAGCAAAGTGCACAAGACCTTGTATCGCTTGATTTTCCGGGCTACGCAATCGGCGGCTTATCGGTCGGCGAACCGAAAGACGTCATGAACCGCGCACTCGAATTCACGACACCGTTGATGCCTGCCGACAAGCCGCGTTACCTGATGGGCGTCGGTTCACCCGATTCCCTGATCGATGGCTCGATCCGCGGCATTGACATGTTTGACTGTGTTCTGCCGACGCGCATTGCCCGAAACGGCACCTTGATGACGAGCACCGGCCGATTGAACATCAAAAATGCCGCATTCAAACGTGATTTCGGACCAATCGACGACAAATGCAATTGCTATACATGCACAAATTATTCGCGTGCCTATGTCCATCACTTGATCCGTGCAGACGAAACCTTCGGAATTCGACTTACTAGTTATCATAACCTGCAGTTTCTGTTAAACTTAATGGAACAGGTGCGACAAGCGATTCGCGAAGACCGCCTGGGAGATTTCCGCGAAGAATTTTTTGAAGCTTACGGTTTCAATAAACCCAATGCTAAAAATTTCTGAGTATGTATTAGAATAGAGAAAGTGAAAGGGGGAAAATGAATAATGGAAACTTTAATTGCGTTATCACCTTTACTATTAATGTTCTTGCTAATGTGGTTTTTCATCATCCGTCCTGCCCAAAAGCGCCAGAAAGCAACGAAGAACATGCAGACGGAACTGAGACGCGGCGACCGTATCGTTACAATCGGCGGATTGCACGGCCTTGTCGATGCAGTTGACGATGCAACCATCTACATCACTGTAGCCGATGGCACGCGCATGCAGTTTGAGCGCCAAGCAATTGCACGTGTAGTGGAATCTGCAAAATCAACAATCTAAAAATGTGAAAGCCGCCTTCGATTTTGAAGGCGTTTTTTTAATGAAAAATAATGTCCTTATTCTAAATTTTCCAGTTACAAGGTACAATGGATACAGAACAACGGAAAGGAGAACATGCATGACGAGTTATCCAGACCATTTTGAACTCGTATTGCCGGCGCTTCAAAGCAAATGCAGCGAATTTCATCACTTTCAATACGATACCTTTACCGAACAAGACCTATGGGATTTTTGCATCAAGAAAAAATGGCGAAAAAAAGATATAAGCGCGATGCACCTGTATGAAATGATCAATGACATCATGGACATGACCGCTTCCGACTTTTTGGCCTACCATCAGGTCGAAGCGTTAAAAAAGGCACGCTGGAACGACGATAGTACACTCGAAAACATCGAACATCTCTTGCGCCCGTCCCCGAAAAAAACGATGTAAGTTGAGATTGGGAACTTAGCTTTTACCCGCCGCTTCGGCCGCTTCGGGCATGGCTCCGCCTAGCCCATGGACGCGCCGGCGCTAAGAAATTTAGTGAATTCAAATCGAGCCCATATTTTTTCGCTGTATTCGTTGGATAATGTGCGCTAAGTTCTTAACAAATAATTGATTTGTAGCACCACGACCCCTGGAAGAATGAACGAAAGGCGGCGACTCTCCCAGGATGCGTCCGCCTGGAGCGAATTCTTCATATAATGAAAACTGATTTTTATTCAACTTATCCAGTCCGATTTGACAGCAATCAGCGGCTGTTTCATAATGATAGTGCTATGTTTTACGCACCCGAGGAGGAAATTTACATATGAAAGCAAGAGGTCGCATCATCGCCTTTTTCTTACTGGTTATTGTACTGATAGGAATTATTGGCACCACAAGTTTACCCATTGCTAAAGACATAAGATTAGGCCTTGACCTGCAAGGCGGCTTTGAAGTGCTCTACCAAGTGGAAGCTTTGGAAGATGGCCAGGAAATTACGGAAGATGTGCTGACGGATACGACGGATGCGTTGATGAACCGGATCAATGTGCTCGGTGTCAGCGAGCCGGTTATCCAGATTGAAGGCGATAACCGCATCCGGGTCCAACTGGCGGGAGTGGAGGATCAGTCGTCGGCGCGTGAATTGCTGTCGACTGAAGCCAATCTGACCTTCCGTGATGCAGAAGACAATCTGCTGCTTGCCGGAAATGATCTGAAACAAGGCGGCGCAACCGGAACATTCGATCAGAATGGCAACCCGATTGTCACGCTGGAATTGAACGATCCCGGCAAATTTGCTGAAGTGACAGAAGAGGTCGCTCAAATGCCGGCACCGAATAATGTGCTGGTCATTTGGCTTGATTTTGAAGAAGGCGTGGATTCTTTCGCGGAAGAACGCTTGAAGGCGGATCCGAAATTTGTATCGGCACCAAGTGTAGATCAACGAATCTCGTCGCCGTCCGTCGAGATTTCGGGATCATTCACGGTTGAAGAAACGCAAAGCCTGGCAGGTATCCTGAACGCTGGCGCCTTGCCGGTAAGTTTGGAAGAAATCTATTCGACTTCTGTCGGTGCCCAGTTTGGTGAACAGGCGCTTGACCAGACAATGGTCGCTGCAGCTGTCGGTATTGCTTTGGTTCTGTTGTTCATGCTGGTTTATTACCGCTTGCCGGGAATGGTCGCAGTCGTTACCTTATCGGCTTATGTCTACCTGATCCTGCTGGTGTTCGAATGGATCGGCGGCGTTCTGACGCTTCCGGGAATCGCAGCGATTATGCTGGGTGTGGGTATGGCAGTAGATGCCAACATCATCACCTACGAGCGGATCCGTGAAGAAATGCGTGTCGGCAAGTCCGTCAAAGACGCTTTCCGTGTGGGCGCACGCTCATCGTTTTCTGCAATTGTCGATGCCAATATCACAACATTGCTGGCCGCAATTGTACTGTTCTATTTTGGAACAAGCTCTGTCAAAGGATTTGCGACGCTGTTGATCATTTCCATTTTGGCCAGCTTCCTGACAGCTGTCTGGGGTTCACGCCTGCTGCTTGGCCTGTGGGTCCACAGTGGTGCGCTTGACAATAAATTCGGTTTGTTCGGATTGAAAGAATCGATGATCCATGAAAAAGAAGAAGAGTTGGAAATCACGGACCTTACCACACGTTTTGACCGTTTTAATTTTACGAAACACCGCAATAAATTCTTTTTGGCTTCGATTGTCCTGATTGTGGCGGGTATGGCCGTCATTGGCGTGTTCCGCCTGAATCTCGGCATCGACTTCTCGAGCGGTACCCGAGTTGAAATCGCTTCAGAAGCGGCGTTGACCAAAGAGGAAGTGCAAAGCTTCCTGGACGGCGCAGGCTATGAAACAGATGACATCGTCATTTCGGGTGATGCGTCCAATCTCGGGGTAGCCCGTTTCAACGAAGAATTCAGCCAGGAAGATATCAACAACCTGAAAGCGGTGGCCGAAGAAGAGTTTGGTGCAGAGCCGAACGTCTCGACCGTATCGCCGACAGTCGGCGAGGAACTGGCGAAAAACGCGCTGTACGCCTTGTCGATTGCCGCTATCGGCATCATCATCTATGTAGCCTTCCGGTTTGAATGGCGCATGGGTGTGGCGTCCGTCGTTGCATTGATCCACGATGCGTTCTTCATCGTTGCCATTTTCAGCCTGCTGCGCCTTGAAGTGGACATCACCTTTATCGCAGCTGTCCTGACCATTATCGGGTATTCGATCAATGACACCATCGTGACTTTTGACCGGATCCGTGAAAACATGAAGCGTAAGAAGAAAATCGATTCCGTGGAGCAGTTGGAGAACGTGGTCAATGGATCGCTTCGCCAAACGCTCGGCCGTTCCGTCAATACAGTGCTGACAGTGCTGCTGGTGGTCGTTGCGCTATTGATCTTCGGTGCACCATCGATCACCAACTTCTCCATCGCGTTATTGATTGGCTTGATTGCCGGTACCTATTCGTCCATCTTCATTGCTGCACAGCTATGGCTGGTCTTGAAAAAAGGCGAGCTGAAGAAGAAAGGGCCAATCGATATCGAGAAGAAAGACCAGGAAAACAAATGGGGTTCTGACGAGCCTGTCGTATAAGTTTAGAATAGAAATGGAACAGGGTATAGATAAGATGACCTTGTTCCATTTTTTTATTTTGAAAGGGGGAACCACAATGAAATCACAATGGCTTATTTTACTTGGACTTGTTTTTGCAGTAATTATTGCAGTATTTGCCGTTGTCAACGTTGATGAAGTGCTGGTCAACTATGTATTCGGTGAAGCCGAATGGCCGTTGATCCTGGTCATTCTAGCGTCCGCTTTGCTCGGATTTTTACTGAGCGGGGTGCTGGCAATCATGCGCCAATACCAGATGCAGCGCAAAATCAAAGCATTGCAGAAAGAGATGGCGGTCAAAGAAAACTTGATCGCAACTCAGCAGAACGAAATTGGCGAGTACCAGAAAGCTGGCGTTGTACCGGATGCCCAAATCGTTACCAGCGAACAACTGAAAAAAGAAGAAATCTGAAAAAATGAACCTTTCGGTGCAGTTGCCGAAAGGTTTTTGTCTGCGATTTTTTGCTGTATAATGAACCGGTGAGGAAGTGATACTGATGATTGAATCCAAAAAAAGATGGCGTTTGACGACGCCGGACGAAAAAACAGTTGAAGAAATTCAGAACGAATTGAAAATATCATCCGTATTGGCGAAAATCTTGGTGACGCGCGGTTTGGATACTGCAGAAGCAGCCCGTACGTTTATGGAAATGGACGTCAGCGGCATACATAATCCCTATCTGATGAAAGATATGGATGTGGCAGTGGAGCGCATTCGCGCAGCCATCGACAGACAGGAAAAAATTGTGGTCTATGGGGATTACGATGCGGATGGTGTCACCAGCACCACCGTTATGATGACCGTTTTACAGGATCTTGGGGCTGATGTGTCCTTTATGATACCGAACCGCTTCAAGCATGGTTACGGGCCGAACACCGAGTTGTTCCAGCAGGCATTCGACAACGGGGCAAAACTGATCGTTACCGTCGATAACGGCATCTCCGGCATTGAGCAAGTCGATTTTGCCAATGGGCTGGGGATGGATGTCATCATCAGCGACCACCACGACATCGGCGACCAAATGCCGAATGCATTGGCGGTTATCCACCCACGCCATCCCGAAGGCAACTATCCTTTTGGTGAGCTGGCGGGCGTCGGCGTGGCGTTTAAAATGGCGCACGCCTTGTACGAAGAACTTCCGGATCATCTGATTGAACTGACCGCCATCGGCACAGTCGCCGATCTGGTTCCGCTGCATGGCGAAAACCGGTTGTTTGTTAAAGAAGGACTTGCGGCATTGATCGATTCGCCGAGCCCGGCAATTGCGGCATTGTGTGAAGTGGCGGGCGTCAAGCAGCAGGACATTACGGAAGAGACCATCGGCTTTATGTTCGGCCCACGCATCAATGCGATCGGCCGCCTGCAGGATGCCGATCCCGCTGTTCAGATGTTTTTGACAGAAGACCCGGCAGAAGCCCGTTCTTTGGCTTCAGGACTGGACGTTCTGAACAAAGAGCGGCAGGCCATCGTCAAACAGATTTCAGAAGAGGCGATGCAGCAAGTGGAGCAGCGCTATCCGGACGGTTCGCCGCATGTGATTGTGGTGGCTCAGGAAGGCTGGAATCCAGGCGTTGTCGGCATCGTAGCATCAAAACTGACAGAAAAATTCTATCGTCCATCGATCGTTTTGTCGCTGGATCCTGAAACCGGCAAAGCCAAGGGTTCTGCCCGCAGCATCGAAGGGTTTCATTTGTACAACGAGCTGGCCAAGAACCGGGACATCCTGCCTCATTTTGGGGGACACCCGATGGCCGCCGGCATGACACTCGAGGCCAGCGATGTGGATGATCTGCGTGACCGGCTGAACAAGCAGGCTGAAACCAGCTTGACGGAAGAAGACCTGTTGCCTGTTGTGGAAATCGACATCCCGCTGCGTCTGGATGAAATCGATATCACGGCCATTGAATCTATGCGCCTCCTGGCACCATTTGGTATGGGATTCGCCAAACCGAAGTTTTATCTTGAAGGCGTTAAAGTGGCATCCATCCGCAAAATTGGAGCGGCGCAGAACCATTTGAAAATGGAGCTGACGCAGCATGCCGCAACACTTGATGCTGTCGGTTTCGGCATCGGGCCGATTGGAGACGAATTGACGCCGGATGTCAAAATCGATGTTATCGGTGATTTGCAGATCAATGAATGGAACGGCCGTAAAAAACCACAATTGATGGTGGAAGATGTCCGTACCGATCAATGGCAATTATTTGATATCCGTGGCATTCGCCAAGTGTCGCGCTGGTCAAAGCTGATCCCTCAGGAAAATCAGGTGTTCCTGGCTTTTAAAGAGGATACGCCAGCCTTGTTCCAATCGTTCCTGTCGCAGCCGATCTGCACAGTTGCACAATTGGATGCATTGCCAGGCAATAAAGACTATCTTGTGCTGCTCGACCTGCCGGAATCGGAAGAGCAATTGGCGTCCGTCTTGGCAGCATTAAAACCGAAACGGATTTATGCCCATTTCCATGCCAAGGATTCGCAGTATTTCGAGCAGATCCCAACGCGTGAGCAATTCAAATGGCTCTTCGCGTTCGTCAAGAAACGCGGATCCTTCGACTTCAATAAGCATTGCGACGAGCTGGCAAAACACAAGGGCTGGACGCGTGAATCATTATTTTTCATGCTGCAGGTGTTTTTTGAACTCGGTTTTGTTACACTTAACAATGGTATTACCGAGATTGCCCAATCGCCAAGCAAACAGGATTTGTCGGAAGCGCCGATCTACAAGGAGCGCGAGCAGCAGATTGCCTTGGAGCAGAAGCTTTTGTATGCATCTTATAAAGATTTAAAAGAGTGGTTCGATGCGAAAGTGTCTGCCAAGGAGGAAGAAATATGGATTTGAAAAAGTACATCACCATTGTTGAAGATTGGCCAAAACCAGGAATCCGTTTTAAAGACATCACTTCGTTGATGGATGACGGAACTGCTTATAAGTATGCAACAGACCAGATTGTTGAATACGCAAAAACAGTCAATGCCGAAATTATTGTAGGGCCTGAAGCACGCGGATTCATTATCGGCTGCCCGGTTGCCTATGCGCTTGAACTTGGCTTTGCCCCAGTCCGCAAAGAAGGCAAATTACCACGCGATGTGATTCGTGCGCAATATGGCCTTGAATACGGAACGGACGTGTTAACGATGCACAAAGACGCCATCAAACCGGGACAGCGTGTGCTGATTACTGATGATTTGCTTGCTACTGGCGGAACAATCGGCGCGACCATCAATTTGGTGGAACAGCTTGGCGGGATTGTTGTCGGCTGCGCATTTTTAATCGAATTGACTTATTTGGATGGCCGCAAGAATTTGGATGGCTATGATGTAACGACCTTAATGCAATACTGATAATAAATCTCTCTGCCTTTTGGGGCGGAGGGATTTTTTTCTAGCATCAAGGGTATGGACACAGTAATGACTTTGAATGGAGGTGATTGGAAGTTGAAGCTGGAAAAAGAGCACGACCCCCGCAGAAATGCTGCATGGATTGACCAATGCCTGGACGATCGCACACCTCTTGAAAAAATCACCCGTGAGACCGAACAATTCTTCACCGCCATCAAAAAAGACTTTGCAGTCAGCAAGCACGCGAAGCGGAAAAAGAACTTCACTGAACGGCTATGGTCATTATTCGCAGAAGAATTTTCCCCGGAAGATGAACACAGTTTTGAAACGCGAGTAGCCGGACGGCAGCTGTTTCCGGCTTGGAAAGAGCGGCTGGACGCCGAATACCGAAAACTCGAATCGACCATCCAGCGCCGCGTCAATGTCCGGGATTACGGTGCTGTGGGTGACGGGGAAACCGATTGCACGGCAGCTTTTAAAAAAGCGTTCGGCAAAGGGGGGGTGGAAGTCAAGGTGCCGGCGGGCGTCTATTTGGTGGACGGTTTGCGGCTCCCTTCGTGGACGCGGCTGGTCGGTGCAGGCAAAGGGCGGACCGTATTAAAGCTGCAAGCAAAAGCGCCGCGGAAGGCCCGTCTGTTGACCAACAGCAATTACTTGTCCGGCAACCGCAATATTTCCGTGGAAGGGCTGACCTTGGACTGGCATGTCGAACGCCTTGGGGATACCGAAAACACCAGCGCAGGCGGCAACCATTCCAGCTGTCTGACCTACGCACACGTCACCTACGGCTGGGTCAAAGACGTGGAGGCGCTCAATCCAGGGCTTCATTGCTTCGACATCACCGGGCCTCTCTATAATTACTCCGGAGATGGCCAGCGTGGTAAAGGCGGCAGCCGCTTTGTCTGGCTCGATGGCGTCAGCGGCTCGGGTTTCGGTGATGATGGACTGACGACGCATCACAGCGACTATATTTTTGTCTCCAATTCGCATTTCAGCGATCCGAGCGGACGGGCGCACGACAAGGGCTTTTCCAATTCCAACGGCTTTGAGGTGGATGACGGATCCCGCCATGTCTGGCTCGTCAACAATTCGAGCACCCGCTGTTTTGGCGGCATCGAGATCAAAGCGCATGCCAATTCCTCGGCAGCATCAGGTATCCATATCTCGGGGCATTTATCGGTCCATGACAACCGTTCGTTTAATTTCCGCCATATTGGCCATCATAAAAAAGACGATCCGGAATCACGGTCGGCGTTCAATATCCGGGCGCAGCGCCTCGTATCGATTGAACCCATCGAAACTCCCTTATACGAAGGTTCCACGCCTCGCTGTCTGGTGGTGTCCGGCTACCGCAACGTCGCCATCAACCGGTTTTTGTTTGTGGGCAATCCGGACTATGATTACAAGCAGCAGCCTGCTGCCGCCATTCAGTACCGGGCCGGCTGTGTTTCCCTGACCAACGGGGTCATCCGTGATTTTACGACGGCAGGAGCTGACGTATCGATTGCTGGCGGCGAGCAAAGCGCCCGCAATGTCCGGGTGCAAAACCTGGTCAGCATCGGCTCGGCCGAACAGGCTGTCGCTGTCGGAAAAGGCAGCGAGCTGGTCTATCTGGAAGGTATCAGAAAGCGAAGCGCCCATCTGCTTTAAAAGTATAAAAAGGAGGCAATAAAATGAGATTGACTGGAAAAAAGGTGCTGAGTTATGTTCACCATGAATTCGAGGATCTGGAACTGTGGTATCCCATTTTAAGGTTGCGTGAAGAAGGGGCTGAAGTAGACATTGCAGGAGAAGAGGCAGGCGTCGATTACATCGGCAAATATGGCGTTCCCGCGACTTCTAATTTGTCCTACGGGGAAGCACTCGCCAAGGAATATGATGCAATTCTCGTTCCTGGAGGGTGGGCACCCGACAAAATCCGCCGATTCCCCGAAGTTCTGGAGCTGGTTTGCCATATGGATGACCAGAAAAAACCCATTGGCCAAATCTGCCACGCCGGTTGGGTGCTCGTTTCCGCCAATATTTTAAATGGCCGAAAAGTCACCAGTACGCCGGGCATAAAAGACGATATGATCAATGCCGGTGCGGAGTGGCTGGATGAGCCTGTAGTGGTCGATGGCCACTTGGTATCGAGCCGCCGTCCACCGGATTTGCCGGATTATCTCCGGGAATTTATTAAAGTGATGGAGAAGGGCTAACAAAGCTTTACATTTAGCCCCTTTGTTTTTTATAATAGAAAGATATACTTTTGGAAAAATTTAAAGCAAGGTGGGCAATTATGGCTAAAGATCAAGTGAGAACAGCTGAAGATGTATTCGAAATGGTTGCGTCTTATATGAATGCCGATCATGTGAAAACGATTAAAAAGGCGTATCAGGTGGCGTACGATGCCCACATGGGACAATTCCGGAAATCGGGGGAACCGTATATCGTCCATCCGGTGCAGGTGGCCGGGATCCTTGCAGAATTGCAGATGGATCCAGCCACTGTGGCAGCGGGCTTTTTGCATGATGTGGTAGAAGATACAGAAGTCAGCCGCGAAGACATCGTCCGTGATTTCGACGAGGAAGTTGCCATGCTGGTCGACGGCGTGACCAAATTGAGCAAGATCAAGTATTTGTCTAAAGAAGAGCAGCAGGCGGAAAATCACCGCAAAATGTTTGTGGCGATGGCACAGGACATCCGTGTCATTCTGATCAAACTGGCTGACCGTCTGCACAATCTCCGGACCTTGAAATACCAGACCGTTGAAAAGCAGCGCATCAAAGCCAATGAGACGCTGGAGATCTTTGCCCCGATTGCGCACCGGCTTGGAATCAATACCATCAAATGGGAACTGGAAGATACAGCCTTGCGTTATTTGAACCCGCAGCAGTATTACCGGATCGTCAATTTGATGAAAAAGAAACGGACCGAACGGGAAGAGTATTTGAATAATGTCATGAGTGAGATCCGCACACAGCTCGACGAAGTCGACATCAAGGCGGATCTTTTCGGCCGCCCAAAACACATTTACAGTATTTACCGGAAAATGGCGGTACAAAACAAGCAGTTCAACGAAATCTATGATTTATTGGCAGTGCGCATTACCGTAGAAAGCATCAAGGATTGCTACGCGGTACTTGGCATCATCCATTCCACATGGAAGCCGATGCCGGGCCGTTTCAAGGATTATATCGCCATGCCGAAACAGAACCTGTATCAATCGCTTCATACGACCGTAATCGGTCCGCAAGGCGATCCGCTCGAAGTGCAGATCCGCACGGAAGAAATGCACCGCATCGCCGAATACGGAGTGGCGGCGCATTGGGCGTATAAAGAAGGCAAAACCATCGACAAGCCAAAAAGCTCGGTCGATTCACGCCTGTCCTGGTTCCGTGAAATCCTGGATTTCCAAAACGAATCCGACAATGCCGAGGAGTTTATGGAGTCTTTAAAATACGATCTGTTTTCTGATATGGTCTACGTCTTTTCACCAAAAGGCGACGTCATCGAAATGCCGGCAGGCTCCTGCCCAATCGATTTCGCTTACCGTGTCCATTCGGAAATCGGCAATAAAACCATCGGCGCCAAAATAAACGGCAAGATGGCACCGCTCGATACGGAGTTGCATACGGGTGACATTGTGGAAATCCTGACGTCCAAGCAGTCATTCGGACCAAGCCGTGATTGGCTGAAAATCGCCAAGTCGACTCAGACCAAAAACAAAATCAAGCAATTCTTCAAAAAGCAATTGCGTGAAGACAATGTCCAAAAAGGGCGGGACATGATCGAAAAAGAGATCAAGTCCCAGGACTTCCCGATTAAAGAAGTGTTGACGAACGAAAACATCAAGCGCGTCTGTGAAAAGTTCAATTTTGCAGGCGAAGATGATATGTATGCGGCCGTCGGCTTTACCGGCATCACTGCCCAGCAGGTCGTCAATCGCCTGGCTGAAAAGATGCGCAAAAAGCGCGAGCAAGAAGAAGCACTTGAAAAAATCACCGTTGAAATGAAGTCCAATGTGCCGAAAAAGCAAACCGAATCAGGTGTCATCGTCAGAGGCATCGACAATATGATGATTCGTCTGTCGAAATGCTGCAACCCGGTACCAGGCGACAACATCATCGGATTTATTACAAAAGGGCGTGGGGTTTCGGTCCATCGCACCGATTGCCCGAATATCCACTCCGAGGAAAATGACCGGTTGATCCCGGTCGAATGGGAAAACGAAGGTTCGCCTGATAACAAGTCGTACCAGATCGATATCGAAGTGCAGGCATACGACCGCACCGGTTTGATCAATGAAGTGATGCACATGGTCAGCGAAACGAAAACCACCATTACCGCAGTGAGCGGCCGTGCGGATAAAGACAAGATCGCAACCATCAATCTGTCCATTATGATCCCGCACATCTCACACTTGAACCGTGTTGTCGAACGGATCAAATCGATTTCAGATGTCTATTCGGTCCAGCGTGTGACGAATTAAGGAGGCAGCATGAGAGTAGTTTTGCAACGATCCAAAAGAGCATCGGTGACAGTCGGCGGCGCCATCACCGGCGCCATAAGCTCCGGCTATGTGCTGCTTGTCGGCATCACCCATGAAGATACAGAAAAAGACGCCGATTATTTGGCCGGCAAGATTGCACAGCTTCGCCTGTTCGAAGACGAAGAAGGCAAGATGAACCGGTCGATTCTCGACAACGGCGGCGAGGTCCTGTCGATCTCCCAGTTTACGCTGTACGGCGACGTCAAAAAAGGGCGCCGGCCAAGTTTTATCTCGGCGGCCCGGCCGGAAACGGCTGAACCGCTTTGGCAGGCCTTTAACGACGCGCTGCGAGGTCATGGACTGGTTGTGGAAACCGGCATCTTCGGCGCCATGATGGACGTCCAGCTGGTCAATGACGGCCCGGTGACGATCCTGGTGGAGTCTAAATAGGTTCAAGGCTGAAGAATTCGCTTCAAGCGGCGACTTCCTCGGGAGCAGCCGCCTTACGCTTATTTTTCTAAGTGTATTGCATCTGTTAGCTAAGGAAAAATAGTTTTGCAGCATCAAATAAGATGAATTTTGAGAAGTACAGGCGATTTAGCCTGTGCTTCTTTTTGGTTTGTCCGGCTTATTCACACTTCCTGCGCGATACGCACTTTGGTGGCCGGGGATATGCACGTTTTTTTAAAAATACGCACGTTCAGCAGAAGATACGCACGAAAACCAAAAATACGCACAAAAAAGCACAGAGAAAATTTTCTCCGTGCTTTTTTTATTGGGCTAATTGGGCATCGAAATAATTGATGATGCCGGTGTAGAGGCCGAGCGCCGCCTGTTCGCGGAATTGATTGGTGGTCAGGACGCGTTCTTCGTTGAAGTTGCTGAGGAAGCCAAGCTCGACGAGAACGGCCGGCAGCTGGTTTTCGCGGAGCACCAGGTAATTGCCGTGCTGGACGCCGCGGTCACGCAAGCTTAGTTTGCCGCCAAGGCCGGAGTTTAGGTATTCGGCCAATTCTTTTTGGAAATCGTGCTGGTAATAAGATGTGAATCCGGACACGCTGCTGTCGTCGGTGGCATCATAGTGGATGCTGATAAAAGCATCAGCTCCAGCCTGTTGGCTTTCGCTGACCCGTTTGCGGAGATCGACATACGTGTCGGATTGCCTTGTCGTGACGACTTCAGCTCCTGCCGCTTTCAAATGGTGGGACAGAATTTCTGCCGTTTTTAAGGTCAAATCTTTTTCTTTTGTTTTGCGGGCGCCGACTGTACCGCCGTCATTGCCGCCATGCCCCGGATCGAGGACGATGGTGATGCCGTTCAAAGTGCCTTTTTTGCGTTCAGGCAAATCGGTCTGTTCTTTTTCGCCAGCTGCGTCGTTTGAAGATACGACCCATTCAGCTACAAAAGCAGTTTGCCCATCCGGCAAGGATACTTGATACCATTCGTTTTGCTTGCCGGTCACAGCCAGTTTGTCTCCGGCATCAGCTCGGCTGGCAACTTCAGAAGCGGTTGAAGCTTCGGTCCGGAGATTGGTTCCATCAGTCAGGATGGTAACGGACTCTTTTGCATCGCTCTCTACAGTTTCTGCCGTCTGGTCGGATAATTGGCCGTGGAAAGCATAAACCCAGCCATTTTTGTCTTCAGCCAATTTGATTTCCACCCAATTGCCTGTCATGGAAACGACAGGGAAGACCTGTCCTTGATTGACCTTCTGCTGGATCTTCGAGCTGAGGTCGGGTTTTGAACGGACATTCAATGCGCTGACAGCAACTTCGAAAGAAGAGACTTTTGAAATTGCGTCTTTCTTCTGTGAGGGCTCTGTTTTGTCAGCCGATTGTTCGGAGTCAGCCGTTCCTTCAGCTAGGCTTATGTATTGCTTTGAGACAAATCCGCGCGTATTGCGGAAGCTGATTTCAATCCATTCACCAGTTGTGCTGATCACTTCAGCCTCTTCGCCGGCATTCATTTTGGTCAGCACAGCAGCCGATAAATCAGCTTGGGCACGGACATTCAAGCCATTGACCGAAGATACGGCCGTTTGTCCGGATGCCGTTTGGTCTGCATCGGTAGCTGTTGTCAGCCATGAAGCGATCCAGCCTTCTTGGTTATCGACACGGATTTCCAGCCAATCGCCTTGTTTTGAAATGACGGAAGCGGCCTGCCCTTGCTCTAAATCGCCTGTCACACTGTATGACAACCCCGGACCGGACCTGATATTGATCGTGGTCCCAGAAATTTCGACGGTGCCGGTATCGGCCTGTACATGGTCTTTATCGAGCAGCGGCAAGCTGCCAGCTATAAATAAAAAGAATAAAATAAGTGCGATGGATCCTTTGCGTTTCATGCCATTCCCCCTTAAAACAATTTCTATTCAATAGTATCAAAAAAAGGGCGGCTTGTGTCAAAAAGGTTGACAAGCCATCGGGGAGTTATTAAGATTGGTTTATTATACTTATATATTTGCTGACGACGAAGAAAGTAATTGCATGATTTGGCTGAAAAGAGAGGGAAAGTCTCGGGCTGTAAACTTTCCTGCAGACAACTGCGACGAATAACACTTTCGAGGCTTTTTTCTGAAAAGCGCTTGCCGCTTATTAGGAAGAGACGGAACCGGCCGTTACCCGGAATGAGAGGATGCATCTTTTTGCATCAACTAGGGTGGAACCGCGGAAGCTTATACAAGCTCTCGTCCCTTGCGTAAAGCAAGGGGCGGGAGCTTTTTTATATGGAAAAATAAAGGAGTAGAGAGATTATGAACATTCAAGCACCACGCGGCACTTATGATGTGCTGCCTGACCAATCCGCCAAATGGCAGGAAGTCGAACAAAAGATCAATGAGTTGTGCAGGCTCTACCAATACAAGGAAATCCGCACACCGATTTTCGAACACACGGAATTATTCCAGCGTGGTGTCGGTGACACGACCGATATCGTCCAAAAGGAAATGTATACATTCCAGGACCGCGGCGACCGTTCGCTGACTTTGCGCCCTGAAGGCACAGCTTCTGTTGTCCGTTCCTACGTGGAAAATAAATTATTCGGCATGCCGGACCAGCCGGTGAAATTATTCTATACGGGCCCGATGTTCCGCTATGAACGTCCCCAGGCGGGCCGCATGCGCCAATTTGTGCAATTCGGTGTCGAAGCGATCGGTTCCAAAGATCCAGCCATCGACGCGGAAGTGATTTCATTGGCGATGGAGCTGTACCGCTCTGTCGGCCTCAAGCAATTGCGTTTGGTCATCAACTCGCTGGGCGACACGGAAAGCCGTGTGGCGCACAAAGAAGCGTTGGTCAAGCACTTCGAGCCGAGCATCAATGAATTCTGCGGCGACTGCCAGACGCGCCTGGAGAAAAATCCTTTGCGCATCCTGGATTGCAAAGTGGACCGCAACCATCCGCTGATGGCAACTGCGCCTTCACTTGCCGATTATTTGAACGGGGAATCACAGGCTTATTTTGATGAAGTGCAATCCTATCTTACAAGCATGGACATCAGCTTCGTGGTCGACCCGAATCTGGTCCGCGGGCTGGATTATTACAACCACACCGCATTCGAAATCATGAGTGACGCGGAAGGCTTTGGCGCCATCACGACCTTGGCCGGCGGCGGACGCTATAACGGCCTCGTTGAAGATCTCGGCGGACCGGAATCTCCAGGGATCGGCTTTGCGATGAGCATCGAGCGGCTGTTGTTAGCGCTTGAGATGGAAAAAGTGGAAATCGGCCAATCGCAAAACCTGGAAGTTTACGTGGTGGCGATGGATGAGACGACCAAGAAAAAAGCGTTTTCGGTCGTACGCGACTTGCGCATGAATGGCATTTCAGCGGACATGGATTTTGCTGGACGTAAAGTAAAAGCGCAGATGAAATCTGCCGACCGCAAAGGTGCCGGCTTTGTCATCGTCATCGGCGAAACGGAACTGGAAAGCGGCAAAGTGGCATTGAAGGAAATGGCGACGGGTGAGCAGCAGGAAATGGCATTCGAAGAAATCGCTGGAACCATATTGAAAAAGAAATCACTGGAGGAATAAATATGTCAAGAACGCATTATTGTGGGGAAGTCAACGAAACAGCTACTGGGCAGCGTGTTACATTAAAAGGCTGGGTACAAAAACGCCGGGATTTGGGCGGCTTGATTTTTGTCGATATCCGTGACCGTTCAGGAATTGTCCAAGTGGTCTTCAACCCTGAAATTTCGAAAGAAGCGGCCGCAATCGGCGAATCGCTTCGCAATGAATTTGTAGTACATATCGACGGGCTTGTTGTAGAGCGGACAGAAGGCCAAATCAACGCAGCAATGAAAACCGGGAAAATCGAAGTGCAGGTGGATCATGCGTCCATCATCAATGCAGCGAAAAATCCTCCGTTCGCCATCGAAGACAACACCGATGTCAATGAAGACTTGCGCTTGAAATACCGTTACCTGGACCTGCGCCGTCCTGCTATGTACGAAACATTTAAAATGCGTTCAGACGTCACCAAATCGATCCGCCGCTTTTTGGATGAAGAAGGCTTCATTGAAGTGGAAACACCGATTTTAACGAAATCGACACCTGAAGGCGCACGCGATTATTTGGTGCCAAGCCGCGTCCATGACGGTGAATTCTACGCTTTGCCCCAGTCGCCGCAGCTGTTCAAGCAAATGCTGATGGTGTCAGGCTTTGATAAGTATTACCAGATTGCCCGCTGCTTCCGCGACGAAGACCTTCGCGCAGACCGCCAGCCGGAATTTACGCAAATCGATATGGAGATGAGCTTCCAGACAATGGAAGACATTATCGGGATGAACGAGCGCCTGATGGTTCAGATGATGAAGGATGTTAAAAAAATTGACATCGAGCCGACTTTCCAACGCATGGGCTATACAGAAGCAATGGACCGTTTTGGATCGGATAAACCGGATGTGCGCTTTGGCCTGGAACTGGTCAACGTATCGGATCTGGTAAAAGATTCGGCGTTCAAAGTCTTTACCGGCGCCATCGAAAACGGCGGCCAGGTAAAACTGATCAACATCAAAGGGCAGGCAGCCAATTATTCACGCAAAGACATTGACGCGCTGGGCGCTTTTGCTGCAGTTTATGGAGCAAAAGGCTTGGCATGGCTGAAAGTCGAAGAAGAAGGCGTCAAAGGGCCGATCGCCAAATTCTTTGAAGGCGAAGCGGCAACCGCTTTGACCGAACGTGCAGAAGCAGAAACTGGAGATTTGTTGCTGTTCGTGGCTGATAAAAAGACTATTGTAGCAGATGCACTTGGTGCACTTCGCTTGAAATTCGGCAAAGAGCTCGACCTGATCGACAACTCGGTTTATAAATTCCTTTGGATCACTGACTGGCCGCTGCTCGAGTACGATGACAAGGACGGCCGCTATTATGCAGCACATCATCCTTTCACGATGCCATTTGAGGAAGACCTGGATAAATTGGCCACTGAGCCGGAGAACGTCCGTGCACAGGCTTATGACCTTGTCTTGAACGGCTATGAACTGGGCGGGGGATCTTCCCGTATTTATCGACGTGATATCCAGGAGCAGATGTTTGAAGTGCTGGGCTTCAGCAAAGAAGAAGCCAATGAGCAATTCGGTTTCCTGATGGAAGCTTTCGAATACGGAACGCCTCCGCATGGCGGGATCGCATTTGGTTTGGATCGCCTGGTTATGCTGCTTGCGGGCAGCACCAACCTGCGCGATACCATCGCATTCCCGAAAACTGCCAGCGCCAGCGACCTGCTGACAGACGCGCCGAGCCCGGTTTCCGGTGCACAGCTTGAAGAATTGAGCTTATCGCTGAACATTCAGAATAATAAAAAAGTATTAGATTAAAAGACTTGTTTAAACAAAAAAGGTGTGCTAACATACGGGTATAGAGAATCCTGATGTGTTCGTTTTAAGCAATTCGATTTTGACCCAACATTATGTCGTCGGGAGATCACATTTTACCATGGCTAACATGCCTTAACGGGAAGTTATAAGTGGTGAAGAGGTCACCCACCTGCTTTCAGCGGGTTCAAACGATGCGCACCAACAAAAACGGCACGATTGGGATTCCTAATAAAAAATCATTTTTGTCCCTTCGACAATTTATTGTCGAAGGGATTTTTAATGTGTATACTTTCTCTTATGCGTACAAAATTTGAAAGGCAGTGGCTTAATGTTACACCAATTCTCGAGAAATGAATTAGCAGTAGGAAAAGAAGGAATTGATTTATTGAAAAATGCGACGGTCGCCATTTTGGGCATCGGAGGCGTAGGGTCATTCGCGGCTGAAGCTTGTGCACGGAGCGGCGTAGGCACCATTATCCTGGTGGACAAAGACAATATCGACATCACCAATATCAACCGCCAGCTGGTCGCCAACCTATCGACGGTGGGGCAATCGAAAGCGGGCGTCATGAAAGACCGTATCGCTGACATCAATACAGAATGCAAGGTAATTTCTTTGCATATGTTCTATACAGAAGAAACCTACGAGGAGTTCTTCAGCTATAATCCGGATTACGTCATCGACGCATCCGACACGATGATCTACAAAGTCCATTTGATGGAGGAATGCTATAAGCGTGGCATCAAAATCATCGCCAGCATGGGAGCGGCCAATAAAACCGATCCAACACGCTTTAAAATCGCCGATATTTCCAAGACACATACCGATCCATTGGCGAAAATCATCCGCAAAAAACTGCGCCAGGCCGGAATCTATAAAGGGATTCCTGTCGTTTTTTCAGACGAAAGTCCGATTATCGTCCGTGAAGATGTGGTAGGAAACGTCGGCAAGCCAGATGCCACCATCCGCAAAGCGCAGATGCCGCCGTCCTCGAATGCCTTCGTGCCTTCGACCGTCGGGTTGATCGCTGCCAGCTGGGTCGTCAACGACATCACCAAATCCATCCCGATCACACGCGTCCGTATGAATTAAACGAAAGCCGGCTCTTTTCATGAGCCGGCTTTAGCTTTTAGACAAAAGAGTTATTAGTTAGAAGAATGAACGAGCAATCAGTTGGTTTTATACCGGATCCTTCACTCCAGGCGGATGCTTTCTTATCTGCAGTCAAGTTTTTTCTCGTAGTTTATTAAAAAATAGAGGGAGCGGGCTGAGGAGCGGTTGCTTTTCGTTCCGGTGCACGCTTTCCGCGGGCTCGCGCCCAAGCCTCCTCGTCCACTTCGTTCCCTGCGGGGTCTCGGTCGTCTCGCTATTCCCGCAGGAGTCATGCACCTGCACTACAAGCTATCTGATCGTGCCAAAAAGGGCATGCCAAAAAAACCTGGCGATTCCTGTTTTTTTCACCAGGTTGTCTGTGCTATAGTGAAAGGGAATTGTGTTTACGAAGCCTTGCCAGATTCGTACTGGTAAAGAAGCCCGTGGCGAATAAGGTGAAATGCAACTTTCACGAACTTATTCACACAGGCGATCACTGCAACCTGATGGGGCTTTCCATTGGGTTGCTTTTTTAATTGGTCGTAATGGTCGGCAATGGTGTTGTGCGTTTTTTTGCGGAGGGAAATCATGGTCATCACCATAAAATACAGGATGGTCCGCAGCCGCTTGTTTCCAGGGGGGGACGGCTTCAGCCGCTTCCCTCGCTCTGCTCAGTCCAGGGTCTTCAGCTCGTACTGATCCCTCAGGAGTCGCCGCCTTGCGCTCCGGATCCTGGAGTGGATGTGTTAACATGTGGATTTTTTTCCAGCTAGTTAAGAAATAGAAACAGTGGATTGGACTCGTCGCCCTGATTCAATATGACATCTCTAACCAGGCTGGGTGTGAGACTCCTGTGGTATAGAATCAGTTTAGGCTGAAGATACCAAAGAAAAGGCATTATCCGGTGGGGCTATACCTGTCTATTCATTCTTCGTAGACTTTATCTGCAATCAGCTGCCGGCTTTTTTCATGAGCCGGCTTTTCTGTGCTGTTTTCCATAGATCCGTGCATGAAAAAAGCCATCTCCGTTTAAGGAAATAGCTGTGCTCAATTTATTTTATTTTTTATTTTTCCGGAAGCTTTTCAGCTTTTCGTAGATTCCGGCAAATTTTTTCTCTTCGCCGGCGATGATCGGTTTGTAGAACTCGGCTGATTTCACTTCTTTTGGTAAATAATCCTGATCGGCCCAGCCGCCGAATGATCCGATCGGCGTGTCATGCGGATATTTGTAACCGCCGTGGCCAAGGTCCGCGCTCCCGGCGTAATGGGTGTCCCGCAAATGCATCGGGATGTCGCCGACCTCGCCTTTATTGATGGCGGCCGCGGCGGCATCAATGGCTTTATAAGCCGAATTGGATTTTTCGGACAGGCACATTTCAGCGACGGCCTGGGCGAGCGGAATGCGTGCTTCCGGAAGTCCCAGACGGTCAGCTGCTTGGCATGCCGCCAGTACATGGCCGCCGACAGCCGGATTTGCAAGTCCGATGTCCTCGTAAGCCATGACCAGCAAGCGGCGTGTGACAGCCGTCAAGTCTCCGTTTTCCAGCAGATGCGCCAAATAATACATCGCGGCGTTGACGTCGCTGCCGCGCACCGATTTTTGCAGCGCAGACAACAAGTTAAAGAAATGAGATCCTTTTTTATCGCCAAAAACACCGACACGCTTGATCATCTGTTCGACCATCTGATCTTCGACGATATATTTGCCATCGCGTTCATCAGAAGCGATGACAATCGATTCCAGCATCGTCAACGCTTTTCGGGCATCGCCATTGGTGCCTTCGGCGATTCGTTCAACCTGCTTTTCGGAAATGTCGATCTGCTCGCTGCCAAGGCCGCGCTTCGGATCGGTCAAAGCGGCGTTCAGGAGCTCGATGATGTCATCCTGCGACAGCCGTTTCAGCTGCTTGATTTCGCCGCAGCGTGAACGGATCGCTGGATTGACGTCATGGAACGGATTTTCCGTCGTCGCACCGATGAGGACGATTGAACCGCTTTCGACATGTGGCAGCAAAGCATCTTGCTGCAATTTATTAAAGCGATGAATTTCGTCGAGGAACAGCAGGACTTTTCCGGTCATCCGTGATTCGGCCACCACTTCCTCGACATCTTTCTTGCCGGAAGTGGTGGCGTTCAAAGCGATGAACGGCAGGTTGGATGTGCCGGCGATAGCGTGGGCAATGGAGGTTTTGCCAATTCCAGGCTCGCCGTAAAGCAACATGGACGGCACATGGCCGTTGCTGATCATTTTATATAGAGCCGTATGCGGCCCGATGACATCTTTTTGTCCGACGACTTCATCGATTGTCCGGGGACGCATACGGAAAGCTAAAGGTTCGTTGTGCATCAAAAAACTCCTTTCGTGCATTCGTTCTATCAGTATAGCGTTTGAAGTTTCAAAAGTCATTGCAAGTCCATTCGCCTCAAATTATGCTATACTGTTTTGAAGAATATTGGTATTTATTTGGAGTGAATCAGTTATTTATTATTAGCATTGTTCTGCTAATGATATTCCGCAAATCAGCTGCGCTTTCTGCGGGCTCCCGCCCAAGCTTCTTCAGTCGCTGCGGGGTCTTAGTCGTCTCGCTGTTCCGCAGGAGTCGCACCTGATTTACTCCATATCTTGATGAGTGGTAAAACCTTGCCTGCATCGCTGCGCTAGCTTCGTCACAAAGAGATGCCCCAAACTACCTTTTGTTCATCTCTTGGAAAGTGTCTGCCTGGAGCGATTTCTTTATTTTTAAACAGAAAGATTTTTCGTTAAATTTATTAAACTTAGAGGTGTAATGATGAAAATATCAACCAAAGGCCGTTACGGTCTGACAATTATGATCGAATTAGGAAAACTATACGGAGAAGGCCCAGTGCCGCTTCGTAAAATCGCGGCAGAAAATGATTTGTCTGAAGCTTACCTGGAGCAGCTGGTGGGGCCACTCCGCAACTCGGGTCTTGTCAAAAGTGTCCGTGGAGCATATGGCGGCTATATGCTGACGCGCCATCCGAAAGAAATTTCTGCAGGAGACGTGATCCGAGTCCTGGAAGGCCCAATCCAGCCGGTCGAAGGAATCGAAGACGAAAAGCAGCCTCAGCGTGAGCTATGGGTACGCATCCGCGATGCGGTGAAAAATGTCCTCGACACAACCACCATTGAAGATTTGGCGAATGCCAATAACGGTGAAACAGAAAATTATATGTATTATATATAAGGGAGTTAACTCATCATGAATCAAATTTATTTAGACCATGCGGCGACGTCACCGATGCATCCGGAAGTCGTTTCGGCTTTTTCCGAGGCGCTTGGTACGGTCTATGGCAATCCATCAAGCATTCACGGAACCGGAAGAGCTGCGCGTAAAGCGCTTGATGATGCCCGCAAATTGCTGGCAGCGAGCGTCCATGCCGATGACAATGAAATCATTTTCACGAGTGGCGGAACGGAAGCGGACAATTTGGCGATCTTCGGTACAGCTGCCAAAAAAATGGGTCGGCATATCATTACAACGGTGATCGAACATCATGCCGTGCTGCATGCCTGTGCAAAGCTGGAGCGTGAAGGCTACGACGTGACGTATTTGCCGGTTGGCGAAAATGGCCGCGTGCGAGCAGAAGACGTGAAAAATGCGCTGCGTGACGATACAATTCTAGTGTCGGTCATGTTGGGCAACAACGAAGTCGGCACGATCCAGCCTATCGCTGAAATCGGCGAGCTGCTGAAAGGGACAGATGTCACCTTCCATACCGATGCTGTTCAGGCATACGGTGTTTTGCCGATCGATGTCGACCGCCTGAACGTCGACTTGCTGTCGGTTTCCGCACATAAACTCAATGGCCCCAAAGGCATCGGGTTTCTATACCAGCGCAAAGGAACGGCATTGATGCCGTTAATGTACGGGGGAGAACAGGAACGCAAACGCCGTGCAGGAACGGAAAATGTACCGGCTGTTTCTGCATTTGCCAAGGCTGTGGAGATTTCACTTTCAACGATGGAAGAAAAAACAGCGGCTTTCGAACAATACAAAACCATCTTTAAATCGGCCTTGGACAAAAAGGGCGTCGACTATAAGGAAAACGGCAGCAATCAAATGCCTCATATTTTAAATCTCAGCATCCTGGGCATTGAAATCGAGTCGTTTCTGGTCAATTTGGATTTGGCGGGAATTTCAGCTTCCAGCGGATCTGCCTGTACAGCAGGTTCGATTGATCCTTCCCATGTGCTTGTTGCCATGTATGGTGAACAGGCGGCTGAAATCCGCAATTCCATCCGCTTCAGTTTCGGCATCGGATTGACGTCTGAGGATATTGAACAAGCTGCCGATAAGACAGCGCAAATCAGCCAGCGTTTGGCGTTAAAATGAAAAGGTGAGAAAAAATGACTGCAAAATCACTACAAAATACACGCGTTGTCGTCGGCATGTCCGGAGGGGTCGACTCTTCGGTTGCCGCTTATTTATTGAAAGAACAGGGCTATGATGTTATCGGCATCTTCATGAAAAACTGGGATGACACCGATGAAAACGGCGTCTGCACGGCGACGGAAGATTACGAAGACGTCATACGCGTCTGCAACCAGATCGGCATTCCGTATTACGCCGTGAATTTCGAGAAGCAATATTGGGACAAAGTCTTCACATATTTCCTGGAAGAATACAAAGCGGGCCGCACGCCGAACCCGGATGTCATGTGCAACAAGGAAATCAAATTCAAGGCATTCCTGGAGCATGCTTTGAGCCTGGGTGCGGATTATTTGGCGACCGGCCATTATGCACAGGTGGAGCAAGCGGAAAACGGAGAAACGAAAATGTTGCGCGGCAAAGACAATAACAAAGATCAAACCTATTTCCTGAACCAGTTGGATCAAAGCCAATTGTCTAAAGTGATGTTCCCGATCGGCCACATGGAAAAGAAAAAAGTCCGTGAAATCGCATTGGAAGCCGGTCTTGCAACAGCAACGAAAAAAGATTCCACCGGCATCTGTTTTATTGGCGAACGCAATTTCAAGGAATTTCTGGGACAATACCTGCCAGCGCAGCCTGGCGGGATGGAAACTTTGGAAGGCGTCAAAATGGGCAACCATGACGGGCTGATGTATTACACAATCGGCCAACGCCAGGGCCTTGGCATCGGCGGCGCCGGCGACCCGTGGTTTGTGATCGGCAAAGACTTGAAAAAGAACGTTTTATACGTTGGACAAAATATCCATCACGATGCATTGTTCTCGGATAGTCTGACTGCGGTAAACTTAAGCTTTACGTCAAACACAGCACCAACCGGCATTTTGGAGTGCACGGCGAAATTCCGCTACCGCCAGCAGGACGTGGGCGTGACTGTGGAATTTAAAGGCGAAAGAGCCATCGTGACCTTTGCAGAACCGGTTCGCGCAATCACACCCGGCCAGGCAGTCGTCTTTTATGACGGTGAAGAATGTTTGGGTGGCGGAACCATCGACCGCGTCTTTAAAAATGGCGCACGTCTGGAATATGTAGGCTAATGGGAGAGACAACAATGAATTACAACGAAATCGGCATACAGGCATTACAGGAAGGCAACACCGAAGAAGCGATCAAGGCTTTCACACAAGCCATCGAAGAACAGCCGGAAGATCCGCTTGGCTATATCAATTTTGGCCACGTGCTGACTTCCATGGACGAAATCGACCGTGCAGAGCGGTTTTTCCAAAAAGCCATTGTGCTGGATGAAACATCAGCGACGGCCTTTTACGGCCTGGCCAATCTGTATTTCAATTCAGAGCGCTATGCGGAAGCATTAAAGCTATACGAAAAAGCCTTGCAATATGAACTGGAAGGCGCAGATGCGCATTTCATGGTCGGCAAATGCTTTGAAAAGCTGGATAAGCCCAAATTGGCGCTGCCTTACCTGCAGCGTGCAGTGGAACTTGATGAAAACGATGTCCAGGCCCGCCTGAGCTATGGCATTACGTTGGCATCCATGGAATTGTTCGAACTGGCAGAACCGCAATTTCTGCAGGTGCTCGAAAGAGATCCGAATCATTCGGACGCCCATTATAATCTGGGTGTTCTTTATGCGGTTTCCACAAACCGCACAGAAGATGCCATGCATCACTTGAAACAGGCTTTTACACTTGATGAACAAAATGAAATGGCGCGCTACGCCTACGATATGATCGCAACGACACTGGAATAGCCACGTGAAAGGGAGACGACAGAAATGACCGGACAAATCGATTTGTTTCAAGAAGAAAAGCAGTTTGTATTAGGGCGTCCTGTCGTCTCGATTTTTCACAATCCCCAAAATTTATTCTCCATCGCGAAAGTGAAAATCCAGGAAACCAATACCCCATATACTGAAAAAGAAATTATTGTGTCAGGCTATTTTCCATTGTTGTCGCTTGAAGAGCAATACCGCTTTACCGGCGTGGTGAAAAACCACCCGCGCTACGGCGTTCAGTTTCAGGTAGAGACCTTCTCTAAGGAAGTGCCGGAAACCGAACAAGGAATTATCCATTATTTGTCAAGTGACATGTTCGACGGCATTGGCCAGAAAACTGCGGAAACAATTGTCAAAAAACTCGGCAAAGAGGCCATCAAGAAGATTTTGGAAAATCCGGATGCACTGGATAAAGTACCGCGTCTGTCGGATGATAAAAAAGATACCATCCGTGCAACGCTTCAGATGAACCTCGGCCTTGAGCGTGTCATGATTCAGCTCAACGACTGGGGTTTTGGTCCGCAGGTCGGCATGCGAATCTACCAGGCATATCGCGAGGAAACCATTGATATCCTGACGAAAAATCCGTTCCAGCTGATCGAGGAAATCGAAGGGATCGGCTTCCAGCGTGCCGATGAACTGGGATTGAAGCTCGGCATCACCGGCAGCCATCCGGACCGCATCAAAGCATCGATCCTGCACATCCTCAATCAGGCCTCGCTGTCTGAAGGCCATGTTTATGTAGATGCCAAGACCTTGATCCCCATGGTCAAAGGGATGCTTGAAGCGCGCCAGCAGGGCGACATTCCGATTGAGGCGATTTCCAAAGCCGCTATCGAATTAAATGAAGAAGGCAAAGTGGTGGGCGAAGAAACTCGCCTTTATTTGCCCTCGCTGTATTATTCGGAAGTCGGTATAGCCACCAAGCTGGAAACGCTGCTTGCTGAACAGGAAACCCGCACGAAGTTTCCGAGTTCGGAGGTCCGCAAAGCGCTCGGCGAGGCAGAAGAGCGGCTCGGAGTCAGCTATGCGGAAACGCAGATTGACGCCATTGAAAGCAGCATCAATTCCTCTGTCATGATCCTGACCGGCGGACCGGGTACCGGGAAGACTACCGTGGTCCGCGGACTCGTTGAAATCTATGCGGAGCTGCACGGCTTGTCGCTGGATCCGAAAGAATACGCCAAGAAAAAAGAGCCATTTCCGATCATCCTGGCAGCACCGACAGGGCGGGCAGCCAAGCGTCTGAGCGAATCAACCGATTTGCCGGCGATGACCATTCACCGGCTGCTTGGCTTTAACGGACAGGAAAAAGACGAAGAAACCGAAAAGGAAATCGAAGGCAAATTGATCATCATCGATGAAATGTCGATGGTCGACACCTGGCTTGCGCATCAGTTGCTGAAAGCAGTGCCGGAAGATGCCCAGCTGATTTTCGTTGGGGACCAGGACCAATTGCCGCCGGTCGGACCTGGCCAAGTGCTGCGGGATCTGCTCGAATCAAAACGGATCCCGACTGTGGAATTGACCGATATTTACCGGCAGTCCTCCGGCTCTTCAATCATCGAGCTGGCCCATCAAATGAAAAGCGGCCAATTGCCGGAAGACATCACCGTAAAAACGGCAGACCGTTCATTCATCAAAGCGGGAATCGATCAAATTCCATCCGTAGTTGAAAAAGTAGTGAAGAGTGCCTTGTCAAAAGGCCATTCGATCAAGGATATCCAGGTGCTGGCGCCAATGTACAAAGGTCCGGCAGGGATCGATGCCTTGAACCGGTTGATTCAGGAAATGGTCAATCCGAATCCGGAAGGCAAACGCAAAGAGCTGGTGTTCGGCGACATCACCTACCGCATCGGCGACAAAATCCTGCAGCTTGTCAACCAGCCGGAAAGCAATGTCTTTAACGGCGATATGGGCGAAGTTGTGGCAATTCTCAAGGCGAAAGAAACCGTCGAAAAACAGGACATGCTGGTGGCATCTTTTGACGGCATTGAAGTGACCTATGAACGCAGCGACCTGAACCAGCTGACGCTGGCCTATTGCTGCTCGATCCATAAATCACAGGGCTCTGAATTCTCGACCGTCATCATGCCGGTCGTCCGTGGCTATATGAAGATGCTGCGGCGCAACCTGCTTTACACCGGCATCACGCGAAGCAAGGATTTTCTCATCCTGTGCGGCGACCCGAGCGTTTTCCGCTACGGCGTTGAACGCACGGACGACGCGCAGCGGATGACCACCTTAAAAAACCGGCTGGCAGTGGCGGCGGAAGAACCGAAAACCGAACAGCAGACGAAACAAAAAGCCGAAGCCAAACAAAGCGGACCCGTCAGCCTAACAAATGAAAATGTCCACGCCATCCACCCGATGATCGGCATGGAAGGCATCACACCACAGAAGTTTATGGAAGCTTGATTTGTTAAAGGCACTTTAGAATTTATTGTTGAGCTTAAGAAATAGCTCCAGGCGGACGCTTTCCGCGGGCATGGCCTCTGCCGCTTCCCTCGCTCTGCTCAGTCCAGTGGCTCCGGCTCATGTCGCTCTGTCGCTTTGCTCCATCACTGCTCCCGCAGGAGTCGCCGCCTTCCAGTTTTTCTTTAAAGGTAATGCAAAACAGAAGTAGTAAAATTAAAAGATAGTTGACTAGCTGATTTGAAAAGATTTAAGAGGAAGATGAGTTTTATTATTAACATGGCACTTATAGGTTATGGAGCAAAACAGCTGAGACTCCCGCGGGATAGCGAAGTGCCGAAATCCACTCGGGCGTTTAGCCCGAGTTAGTTCGGCGCAAGCCCGTAGGAAAGCGAAGTTGTTTTGTGGAATAACCACACACCATGTGAACTGAACACGGACACAATAAAAAAGTCCCACTATTGACATCATCCAAAGCTTTTTCTATAATTCAAATTAGACTGATAGACAAACACATTGATGGAGACAGTATAAAATCGCATCCGGACAGAAACAGGGCCCCAGGCTGAAAGGCCCCGACGAGATCTGATTTTAGAAAGCTACTCTGGAGTGCAGCTAATCCCTGCCGTTGAACCGCGTTAAGGTGTTCGAGAGACACGGAGCTTCATGGTCCGTGTAACTAGGGTGGTACCGCGAATTAAAGCCTTCGTCCCTTTTTTGGGATGGAGGCTTTTTATTATGCAGAGGAGGAAAAACAGATGAAAAATTTAAAAGCTGAAGACATCAGACAATTATATCTCGATTTCTTTAAAGAGAAAGGCCATGACCAGGAGCCGAGTGCCCCGCTTGTGCCTTTTGAAGATCCGTCTTTATTGTGGATCAACAGCGGCGTGGCCACCTTGAAGAAGTATTTTGATGGCCGTGTCATTCCTAAAAACCCGCGGATCGTCAACGCACAAAAATCGATCCGCACAAATGATATTGAAAATGTCGGCAAAACAGCACGCCACCATACGTTCTTTGAAATGCTCGGCAATTTTTCCATTGGTGAATACTTCAAGACGGAAGCGATCCACTGGGCATGGGAATTTTTGACTGACGACAAATGGATCGGCTTTGATGCTGAGAAATTATCGGTGACCATCCATCCGGAAGACGAAGAAGCTTATGGCATTTGGTTGAACGAAGTCGGCGTGCCGGCTGAACGCATCATCCGCCTGGAAGGCAACTTCTGGGACATCGGCGAAGGGCCAAGCGGACCCAACTCTGAAATCTTCTATGATCGCGGCGAAAGCTACGGCAACGACTTGAACGATCCTGAATTGTATCCGGGCGGTGAAAATGACCGTTACCTGGAAATCTGGAACCTGGTCTTTTCGCAATTCAACCACAATCCGGACCATACTTATACGCCGCTGCCGAAACAGAATATCGATACGGGAATGGGCTTGGAGCGCATAGCTTCTGTCGTTCAGGACGTACCGACCAACTACGATACCGATCTGTTCGTGCCGATCATCCGGAAAACCGAAGAGATTTCCGGCAAGAAATACGGTGAAGATGCCAATATGGACATGGCTTTCAAAGTGATTGCCGACCATATCCGCACCGTGGCATTTGCGATCGGTGACGGAGCGTTGCCGTCGAATGAAGGCCGCGGCTACGTATTGCGCCGCCTGTTGCGCCGGGCTGTCCGCTATGCGAAAAAACTGGGCGTCGAGAAACCGTTCCTGTTTGAATTGGTTCCGGTTGTCGGCGATATCATGAAAAGCTTCTATCCGGAAGTGAACGACAAGCAGGACTTTATTGTCCGTGTCATGAAACTCGAAGAAGAACGTTTCCACGAAACCCTTCACGACGGATTGGCAATTTTATCATCGGTCATTGAAAAGCAAAAAGCGGCTGGACATTCACAAATTCCGGGTGAAGATGCATTCCGCCTGTATGACACATACGGTTTTCCGGTTGAGCTGACAGAGGAATACGCGGAAGAAGAAGGCATGACGATCGACCACGAAGGGTTTGGGGCAGCGATGCAGGCTCAACGTGACCGTGCAAGAAAAGCGCGCCAGAATGTCAATTCGATGCAGACCCAATCCGAAGTACTGGGCAATATCAAAGAAGCCAGCGAATTTATCGGTTATAGCCAAACGGTATCGGATGCCGATGTGCTGTTCATCATCAAAGACGGCGAACTGGCAGACAGCGCGCACGAAGGCGAAGAAGTTCAGGTTATCCTGGATCAGACGCCATTCTACGCGGAAAGCGGCGGGCAGATTGCAGACCACGGAACCTTGCGCAACGATTTGGTGCAAGCGGCAGTATTGGATGTCAAAAAAGCGCCAAACGGCCAGAACCTGCATTCTGTGCGCGTGGAGACCGGGGAATTGACGAAATCGGCCGTCCATGCACAGGTGGATGCGTCTGAACGCCGCCACACAGTGAAAAACCACACTGCGACACATTTGCTGCATCAAGCGTTAAAAGATATTCTGGGTACACATGTCAACCAGGCAGGATCGTACGTAGGTCCAGACCGTCTGCGTTTTGACTTCTCGCATTTTGGCCAGGTGACCAAAGAAGAACTGGAGACGATCGAGGGGATTGTCAACGAGAAAGTATGGGACGGCATTGCAGTCCAAACCGGCTACCACAATCTTCAGGAAGCAAAAGAAAGAGGTGCGATGGCATTGTTCGGCGAGAAATACGGCGATGTTGTCCGTGTTGTTGAAGTCGGGGGCTATTCACTGGAGTTATGTGGCGGCGTCCACGTGGCCAATACTTCTGAAATCGGTTTGTTTAAAATCGTTTCTGAAGGCGGCATCGGTGCCGGCATCCGCAGAATCGAAGCAGTGACTGGCAAAGGCGCATACGACAGCCTCAAAGACAGCGAACAGATTTTGGAACAGGCTTCAGGGCTTCTGAAGTCTTCTCCAAAAGACATCGTCCAAAAAGTCCAGTCTGTCCAAGCGGAAATGAAATCGCTGCAGCGTGAAAACGAGTCGTTGCTTGCAAAAATATCCAATGCACAATCTGACGATATTCTGGATAGCGCGCAGAAAGTCGGCGATATTACAGTCTTATCCGTCAAAGTGGAAGCGAAAGACAATAACCAGCTGCGCCAGATGATGGACGACCTGAAAACGAAAATCGACAAAGCGGTCATCGTTCTCGGCGCAACAGATGGAGACAAAGTCATGCTGGCTGCTGGCGTTACAAAAGATTTGGCTGGCGGGAACTACCATGCAGGGCAAATCGTCAAACACGTTGCAGAACTTTGCGGCGGAAAAGGCGGAGGCCGTCCGGATATGGCGATGGCTGGCGCAAAAGATGCCGGGAAATTGGAGTCGGCGCTCCAATCAGTTTACAGCTTAGTGAAATAGGTTTAATAAATCTGCGCTATCGGTTATAATGAAAAATAGACAGCGGGAGCAATTATTCTTATTTAAAATCCGAAAGCGAGGTGCTTGTCGTGAGTTCATTTGATCGTACTATGAAATTCGATTCGTCTGATGAGTCGATGGAGCAGGAAGTAAAGCAAGTCATGCTCCAAGTCCATGCTGCACTTGAAGAAAAAGGCTATAACCCGATCAATCAGATTGTCGGATATTTATTATCAGGTGATCCGGCTTATATTCCTCGCCATCAGGATGCGCGAAATATGATTCGCAAAATAGAACGGGATGAAATTCTGGAAGAGCTTGTAAATTTCTACATCAAGAAGAATAACGAGGAATAATGATGCGTATAATGGGACTTGATGTCGGTTCGAAAACAATCGGAGTCGCAATCAGCGATCCGATGGGCTGGACAGCCCAAGGAATCGAAACCGTCAAAATAAATGAAGCGATCGAAGAATTTGGAATGGTTCGCCTTGGTGAGCTGATCAAGCAATATGAAGTGACCGAAGCGGTTGTCGGTTACCCGAAAAACATGAACAATTCAATCGGACCGCGCGCTCAAGCATCTGAAAGATTTGCAGCTTTGCTGAAAGAAGCGTATAGTATACCGGTGGTCCTATGGGATGAACGGCTTACAACGTCGGCAGCAGAGAAGATGTTGATCTCCGCAGATGTCAGCCGTAAAAATCGCAAAAAAGTGATCGACAAGATGGCAGCAGTCATGATTTTGCAGGGCTATCTTGATTTTAAAAAATAATGAGGTGACGCAAATGGAACACGGACAAGAGCACATTACAGTCGTTGATGAAAACGGCAACGAACAATTATTTGAAGTATTGTTTACATTTGAATCAGCTGACTTCGGAAAATCATACGTTTTGTATTTCCCGGTAGGCGCTGAAGAAGATGAAGAAGGCGAGATCGAAATTCATGCATCTTCTTTCACTGAAAATGCTAACTCAGACGAAACAGTAGGCGGGGGCGAGCTTCTCCCGGTTGAAACTGATGCAGAATGGGACATGATCGAAGAAATGTTGAACACGTTCCTTGACGAAGAAGAAGAAAACGAAGAGCTTTAAAAATGAAAGGACGGAATTGATTGCTGATTCCGTCTTTTTCTTTTGTGCGATTTTCTTGTATACTGATAGAAGTTGAACATTAGCAGTCCAACTTCTGCAGTACAGAAAAGCTAGGGGGGGAACCCGTGGAGAAACAGTCAAAAAAAGAGATCATGTTCGAACGCATGACAGAAAAGAAGAAGGAAGTGAGAGTCGTCCGACGCATCGTATTAATAGTCGCGCTGGTTTTGTTGATCATCATCGGAATCGCAGGCTTTCAAACCTATAGTTACGTCACCAATGCACTAGAACCGGTTGACCCCGATTCAGAAGAAGTGATTACCGTTGAAGTGCCGATCGGTTCAAGTCTGGACAGCATTGCAGCATTGCTTGAAGAGAACGGTGTCATCAAAGATGCACGAATCTATAAATACTACGTGAAATTAAACAACGAGTCCGAATTCCAGGCAGGGACATACGGCTTGCTGTCATCTATGACCTTGGATGAAATTACGGAAAGCCTGAAAACTGGTAAAGTATACCGGGAGCCGCTCTTTACGATCAATGTCCCGGAAGGACTGACGGTGGAGGAAATTGCCGAAAATGTCATTGCCGAGAAAACCTCGTTTACGGCTGAGGAATTCCTGGAGAAGATCCAGGATCCTGCATATCTTGACGAACTGATGATCAAATATCCTGATTTATTGTCAGATGAAATACGGGGCGAGGATATCCGTTATGCACTCGAAGGATATCTGTTCCCGGCCACTTACCCCATTTATGAAGAAGATCCTTCGCTGACCCTGTTGATTGAGCAGATGCTTGATACGGCGCAGGCCAATGTCATGCAGTACCAGACCGTGCTGGACGAGCTCGATCAATCGCCGCATTGGCTGCTGACATTCGCTTCCTTGCTGGAAGAAGAAGCAACCGCGCAGGCAGACCGCCAGACCATTGCCAGTGTCTTTTATAACCGTCTGGATGATGATATGCCGCTGCAAACGGACCCGACAGTCATCTATGCAATGGGCGAGCACAAAGACCGGTTATTCAATACAGATTATGAATTTGAACATCCTTACAGCACCTACCAGAACAAAGGGTTGCCGCCAGGGCCCATTGCCAACGCCGGAGGGTCTTCGATCGAAGCAGTGCTGGACCCTGCTGAAACCGAATACTTCTACTTCCTGGCTGATTCGACAGGTGAGAACCATTTTGCCAAAACCTACGAAGAGCATTTGGCCAACCGGGATGAATATATCGGAAATTAAGACTACCGAGAAGGAAGCACCTCGCTTTCCTTCTCTTTTTATGGTAAGATTTGAAGTAATTTTTGCTGGGCCGAAAAGGAGCATTTCAGTATGGTGAATGAACGATTATCAGCGACGCTTGAAGCGATTCAAGCTTATGCCGCTGCGCAGCATGTACCGATTATGGAAGAGCAGGGCATACATGAACTGGTGGAGCTATTAAAAGTTCAGCAGCCTGAAAGGATCCTTGAAATTGGATCGGCTATCGGCTTTTCAGCGATTAAAATGGCTGAGTCATTGCCGTTATGCACGATAGATACGGTTGAACGCGATGATCCCAGGTACCGGAAAGCGGTTGAGTTTATTGCGCAGTCGGGATTTGGGGATCGGATACGCATTTTCCATGCAGATGCGCTGGAGCTGTCTTTGGCTGACCTGAAAAAAAAGTATGACGCCATCTTTATAGATGCAGCAAAAGGACAATACGAACGCTTTTTCGACAAGTACGAAGAGCTTGTGCCAAAAGGCGGAATCATATATTGCGATAATATGGCCATGCATGGACTTTCAGATTTGCCGTTGTCGGAAGTACCGAGAAGAAAGCGGACAATGATCCGCAACTTGGCGGCCTTTAAAGAGCATATGCTCAATCATCCCTGCTATGACACGGAATTATTGTCATCGGGAGACGGCATTATGATCTGCAGGAAAAAATGAATACACTAAAAAGAGGTTTGCAAGGAGCTAAACAACATGTCTAACAAACGGCCGGTCGTAATCGGGATCGCAGGGGGTTCGGGCTCGGGGAAAACGAGTGTAACGAATTCCATCTATGAAGTATTTAAAGAAAACTCAGTGGTGGTAATCGAACAGGATTACTATTATAAAGACCAAAGCCATTTGGCCTTTGAAGAACGCCTGGAAACAAACTACGATCACCCATTGGCATTTGATACGGATCTGCTGATCGAGCATATCAACAGTTTGCTTGAGCGCCAGCCAATTGAAAAACCGGTCTATAATTATGCCGAGCACACGCGTGCAGAAGAAACGGTTCTCATTGAAGCAAAAGACGTTATTATTCTGGAAGGGATTTTGGTGCTGGAAGATGTACGCTTGCGTGAATTGATGGATATCAAATTATTCGTCGATACGGATGGCGATCTGCGCATCATCCGCCGTCTGCTGCGCGACATCAACGAACGGGGACGGACCATCGATTCCGTCATCGAACAATACTTGACCGTTGTCCGTCCGATGCACAATCAGTTTATCGAACCGACAAAACGCTATGCGGATGTCATTATTCCCGAAGGCGGCCAGAACGAAGTGGCAATCGACTTGATGGTTACAAAAATCAAAACTATTCTTGAATAGATTGCTAAACTATAATATGATGAGACCAGACTGACGGATGCACAGAGGCATCCATGTCAGCAGTTGAAGGAGTGGGAAGAAATGGCTAACGAAAAACAATTTCCGATGACAGCTGCAGGAAAGCAGAAGTTAGAAGATGAACTGGACTTTCTGAAAACGATCAAACGCAAAGAAGTGGTTGAACGAATTAAAATCGCCCGCGATTTCGGTGATTTATCCGAAAACGCTGAGTATGACTCCGCTAAAGAAGATCAGGCTTTTGTAGAAGGGCGTATTTCAACACTTGAATCTATGATCCGCAATGCGGTTATCATTAATGAAAATGAATCAAATAAGGATATCGTTCGTTTAGGGACGACGGTTACATTTATAGAAGTTCCAGATGGTGATAAAGAATCCTACACAATCGTTGGATCAGCAGAAGCGGATCCTTTAGAAGGCCGCATTTCAAATGATTCTCCTATTGCAAAAAGCATGATCGGCCGCACAATCGGTGAAAACGTCAAAGTGTTGACACCAGGCGGAGAAATGGAAATCAAGATTCTTTCAATTACGTGATCGAGCGGCCATTCTGTAAAAAGGATGGCCGTTTCTCATTAAATAGGCTTTAAGTGAAACGGGAAATGAAACAAAATTATCGTTGAAACGTCAAATTTGTCATACTGGATTTATGGTAAACTATTTAGAAAGGGGGACATCCAATGACTAACGAAGAAAAACCGTATCCCTCTCGTTTGAAGAAAAAGAAAAACCGGTCAAATTCCATTTTGAATATTATGATCGGCTTGGTATTTGCATTGATTCTCATCATAGGAGTATCCATGCTGTTTAGTGGAGGGGACGATCAGGCTCAAGATCCTGAGGCAGTAACGATTTCACCTGAAACTCAAGATCAAACGAGCGGCTCCGGAGACAGTGAAGGCGAAAGCGCCGGCGCTGAAGAAGAACCGGAAGAAGATACTGAAGCGTCTGATGAAGAAAAAGAAGCGGCAGAAAAAGCTGAAAAAGAAAAAACCAAAAAAGAAGCAGAAGAAGCTAAAAAAGCTGAAGAGGAAAAAGAAGGGTCTGTCACAAAAGGCGGAACCATTACACGTGAAGACTCAAGCGATCCGATTGTGGAAGAAACCATCATCAACACTAGCTGGGAGCCGGTTGGCACAAAGCAAAAAGGTGACCATGTCTCTGTCTACCAAAAGGATTCTGCAGACTGGAACGAAAAAGTCAACGCTGTTTCCTATGCGACAGGGCTTGATGCCAATAATATGTATGTCATGATGATCAAAAATGGCGGCGGTCCGCAGAAGTCAATTGCGACTGTGCAGTCTAAAGATGAGTCTGAAAAATACCGTGTCCACATGGAATGGGTAGACGGCGAAGGCTGGAAGCCAGTGAAGATGGACGTATTAAAAACGCTGGAAGGCGCCTATTGATAAAGGCGTCTTTTTCTTTGCTATAATGGGGTATTGAAAATATATAAGTTGAACTAATTATTTATAATAGGGACTCTTCTGCTGCGGATATTCCGCAGGAAAGCGTCCGCTTATAAGGATAAGATAAATTGATTATGAAATGAGGAATGGCAAAATGAAAATCGGTGTAATTGGTGCAATGGAAGAAGAAGTTCAATTATTGAGAAGCAGATTGGAAAATCCCCAAACTGAAGAAATCGCTAAATGTGAATTTACAATGGGTACATACGAAGGACAGGAAATCGTCTTGCTGAAAAGCGGTATCGGCAAGGTCAATGCAGCGATGTCGACAACGATTCTTCTGCAGCAATACAAGCCGGATATTGTCATCAATATCGGTTCGGCAGGTGGTTTTGATGAGGAGCTTGAAGTTGGCGCCGTGGTTATTTCAGACGAAGTCCGTCACCACGATGTGGATGTCACCGTCTTCGGCTATGAAATGGGCCAGGTTCCTCAATTACCGGCAGCTTTCACTTCCAATGAAGAATTGATCGAGCTGGCGGTCAAAGCTGTTAAGGAAATGGGCGAGCATGATTACGCGGTCGGCCTGATTGCAACGGGGGATTCGTTCATGAACGACCCGGAGCGCGTTGCAAAAGTACGTGAATATTTCCCATCGATGAAAGCTGCTGAAATGGAAGCGGCAGCTGTCGCTCAAGTCTGCTATCAATTTGACGTAGCATTCGTGGTCATCCGAGCTTTGTCTGATATTGCCGGAAAAGAATCTTCTGTGTCATTCGATGAGTTCCTGCCGATGGCAGCTAAGCATTCAACGGAAATCGTCTTCAATGTAATCAGCCAGCTGGCTGCGCGCATTTAAGCTCGTAACCAGCATAGGCCAAAATAAAAAAGCTGAGGACGTTTTCTCAACGTCACTCAGCTTTTTTATACTTTTCTTAAGGTGAAGGTACTGACCATCAATAACGAGCAAATGACGAACAGGAACATGTAGACGACCGGAGAAAAAACCGCCAGCCCGAAATAGGATAAGGTGATGATCGTGCCGGCTGCGGTGATCGGCAAACCGGTAAAATACCCCGTAGCGTCTGAGATATTGAAACGTGCCAGCCGAAAACCGCCACACGAAATATAAAGTACAGTAAAAACCATTCCGATAAAACCAAAGTCCGACAAGACAAGCTGATAAATTAAAATTGCGGGGGCAACACCAAAAGATATTATGTCGCTCATCGAATCGAGCTGTTTGCCTAAATCAGATTCCTGATTGAACTTTCTTGCCACCATACCGTCAAAGCGGTCCAGAAAAGCCGCAATAAATATAAATAGCACACTATAGCTATAAGATCCATTTAAAGTGGCCATGAGTGAAGCACCACCAAACAGCATATTGCCGATTGTGATGGTATTAGCGGTCTGCGACCTCAGCTTTTTTATGGTGTGATCCATTCTTTCTGTAATTAACAATGGAAAACACTCCTTCTTTTTTGTAAACTTGTTCACTCTATTATACTGTGAAAGGTCAAAAAATGGTAGACTATTTTAGCAACGGAGGCTTCTCTATGAAAAAATATCTGTACCAGCGTTCAATCGAACTGACGAACGGAGCTTTTACTTCGAATCTGATTCGACAGTTTGCTCAATCCAAAAACAGCCGCAGGTTTATTCCAGGCTATATTAAAGCCTATCAAATCTTAGTGGATGAAGTCGAAGCGCCCATGGATTCTTTTCCAACGCTCCATGACTTTTTTGTCCGGAAATTGACTGCCGACAGCCGGCCGGTTGCTGATGCGCCGGTGGTTTCGCCCGTCGATGGAAAAATCGAAATTGCTGGAGACATGAGGGAAGGTACCCAGTTTCTGGTGAAAGGCCAGTCCTATTCCTTAGCTGACCTGCTGGGGGACAAAGCATTGGCGGACCGGTATCAGTCCGGTAAGTATGCAGTGCTGTATTTATCCCCTGCTGATTATCACCGGATCCACAGTCCGGCAGACGGAACAGTGAACAAGCAATATGTACTCGGAAAAAAATCGTATCCAGTCAATGCAGCTGGATTACAATATGGAAAAGCGCCAATCAGCGGCAATTACCGCATGATCACTGAGCTGGAAACGGCATTCGGCATGATGCTGGTGGTCAAAGTCGGTGCCATGTTCGTTAATTCCATCAAGCTGACCGAAAACGGCAGCGAGTGGCGAAAAGGTGAAGAAGTGGGCTATTTTAGTTTCGGTTCCACCGTTGTCCTGTTTTTTGAAGAGGATTCCATCAAATTTGTCGAAAATATGTCCGTTGGCCAACGGATCAAGGTGGGAGAAGCGTTAGGAAATATGATATAATCAATAGCATTAAGTTCGGAAAACAGGAGTGGGTTGCAGTGTACCAGAATTTTGTACCAAGCCAATATGTAAAAGAAGTTTTTGACATCAAGCCGGAAACATTGATCGAAAAGAATATTAAGGGCATCATCACGGATTTGGATAATACCCTTGTGGAATGGGATCGTCCGGATGCGACGCCGAAATTGATTGAATGGCTGAAATCGATGAAGGATGCCGGCATCCAGGTAGTGATCGTTTCCAACAATAAAGAATTGCGCGTCAAGTCGTTCGCGGATCCTTTGGGAATTCCATTTATTCACCAGGCTCGTAAACCGATGGGGCGTGCTTTCCGCAAAGCGCTTCGGATCATGGAAGCAAAGCGCGAGCAGGTGGTGGTGATCGGCGATCAGATGCTGACGGATATTTTCGGCGGCAATCTGAACAAAATGCATACGATCCTGGTGTTGCCAGTGGCTCAGTCTGATGGCTTCTTCACACGCTTTAACCGGAGGGTCGAACGCAGAATCATGAAGAGATTGAAAGATAAAGGACAATTGATGTGGGAGGAAGAAAATTGAGTGAAATACCAACTTGCATCGGATGCGGTGTACAGATTCAAACTGAAAACAAAGAAGAGGTAGGATACGCTCCGCCGTCTTCATTGGAAAAAGACGAAATTATTTGCCAGCGCTGTTTCCGCCTGAAGAATTACAATGAACTTCAACCGGTTTCTTTGACCGATGACGATTTTCTTCGTATTTTAAACGGATTAGGGGAACGTGATGGATTAATTGTGAAGATTGTCGATATTTTTGACTTTAACGGCAGCTGGCTCCCGGGCCTTCACCGTTTTGTCGGAAACAACGATATCTTGCTGATTGCCAATAAAGCGGATTTGTTGCCGAAATCGGTCAAACAGCATAAATTGATCCATTGGATGAAACAGGAAGCCCGTAAACTGGGGTTGCAGCCAATTGATGTTTTGACGGTCAGTGCCCATAGAGGAACTGGAATTGCGGAAGCCATGGAAGCGATAGAGAAATACCGAAAAGGCAAAGATGTCTATGTGGTCGGCTGTACGAATGTCGGCAAATCGACTTTCATCAACCGCGTCATCAAACAGGCAACTGGACAGGCGGATGTCATTACGACTTCGCATTTCCCAGGAACCACACTGGATATGATCGAAATTCCATTGGATGACAAACGTTCATTATTCGATACACCAGGCATCATCAACCATCATCAATTGGCCCATCATCTTCAAACGGCAGACCTCAAGCAGATCATGCCTAAAAAAGAAATCAAGCCGCGGGTTTTCCAGTTGAATGCAGAGCAGACGCTATTCATTGGCGGATTGGCGCGCTTCGACTTTATTCAAGGGGAACGCTCGTCCTTTACGGTCCATATCGCCAACGACCTGCCGATTCACAGGACTAAACTGGATAATGCAGATGCTTTGTATGAGCAGCATCTGGGTGATATGCTGGCACCGCCTTCAGCAGAGTACAAAGATGACTTTCCGGAATTGGTCCGCCATGAGTTCAGCATCAAGGATGCAAAGACCGATATCGTCTTTTCCGGGCTTGGCTGGATTACGATTCAGCATGGCAATGCCGTTGTTGCTGCCCATGCACCTAAAGGTGTAGAAGTTCTGTTGCGCCCATCTTTGATCTAGGAGGTTTTTAGATGAAGAAATGGTACGCGGTGATCGGTGATCCGATCGCCCATTCCCTATCCCCATTCATGCACGATACATGGTTCGAGGAACACGGCATTGATGCGGCTTATATCCCGATTCATGTGGAACCGTCGCAGCTGGAAAAATCGTTCGAAGCCATGAAGATTTTGGGCATCAGCGGTTTTAATATCACCCTTCCGCATAAGCAATCCATCGTGCCGTTTCTTGGCAGGCTGGAAGAAAGCGCCATGCAGATGAATGCCGTCAATACGGTGAGTTACGACGGAACCCATTATATCGGCTCGAATACCGATGGCGATGGTTTTGTTCGGTCAATGCTTGTCCATCCTGTTGATAAAGCATCAAAAGTACTGCTTATCGGAGCTGGTGGTGCGGCGAGAGGCATCGCTTTTGCCTTAAAGCGCGCAGGATTCACGGATGTCACGATCACCAACCGGACATTCCGCCGTGCAGAGGAATTAGCCGCTGAAACCAGAGGTTCCGCTGTAACACTTGCAACGGCCGAAGAGCGCATGAATGAGTTTACAGTTATTATTCAAACCACATCCGTCGGTTTGGCCGCGGGCGAAGCTTTGCCGATTTCCCTGGAAAGGGTCAATGCCGGTACTTTGGTGGCGGATATTATCTATAATCCACTTGAAACACCTTTTCTGAAAAAGGCTGAAGAAAAAAAATGCGTTACATTAAACGGTGTCGGCATGTTCGTCTATCAAGGTGCAATTGCATTTGAAAAATGGACAGGCGTACAGCCTGATACTGAAAAAATGATCAAATTGATCACAGAAAAACTAGGAGGCACTTATGTTAACAACTAAACAAAAAAGCTTTTTGAGAAGCGAAGCACATCATCTTGATCCGATTTTCCAGGTAGGCAAAGGCGGCGTCAGCGATACCATGCTCGTGCAGATCAAAGAAGCATTGGAAAAACGCGAATTGGTAAAAATCAGCATTCTTCAAAACAATGAAGACGGCAAAGACGAAGTGGCAAAAGCTCTTGCCCAAGGCACAAAATCAGAATTGGTTCAATTGATTGGCCATACTGTGATTCTTTATAAAAAGTCGGTCCATAACAAAAAGATTGAGCTGCCGGTTAAAAGATGAAAAAAGTGGGGATATTGGGTGGAACTTTCAATCCGCCCCATCTCGGCCATCTGATTATGGCCAATGAAGCGTACTATTCAGCCAAATTGGATGAAGTGCGCTTTATGCCTAATTTTATTGCGCCCCATAAAGAAGTGGCAGGAGCCAGTGCACGGCAGCGGCTAATGATGACCCAACTGGCGATTGCAGGCCATCCGCATTTTGGAGTGGAAGAGTTTGAAATCAACAGCGGCGGAGTTTCCTATTCTTTTGATACTTTGACGAAGCTGACCGAAAAAGAACCGGATACAGAATTTTATTTCATCATCGGGGGCGATATGGTGGAAGGTTTGCCTTCCTGGCATCGCATCGACGAACTGGTGAAGTTGATTCGCTTTATCGGAGTCAAGCGTCCGGGTTATAATACAGAGACTCCGTACCCGGTCATGATGATCGACGCGCCTGAATTGCTGTTGTCATCAACGATGTTGAGAGAACGCGCTGCTGCTGATCGGCCACTTACTTTTTTGGTGCCGGAAAAAGTGGAAGTGTTTATTCGAAAGGAGCGTTTATATGGATCACAGCCAAATGCTTGAGACCGTTAAAGAACGGCTTCCTGAAAAGCGCTTTACCCATGTGCTTGGCGTGGTGGATACGGCAATCGAGCTGGCCAGGGAATTTGGTGTTTCCGAGTCCGATGCAGAAATCGCGGCGATTCTTCACGATGTCGCGAAGTTTTCGGATCGTGACTGGATGAAGTCCATTATCGTCTCTGAAAAGCTGGATCCTCTATTGCTTGAGTATCATTCGGAGCTTTGGCATGCACCGGTAGGCGCTTATTTGGCGGAAACCGAATTCGGTGTGGAAGATAGAGATGTCCTTAACGCCATCCGTTACCATACGACAGGCCGCGAGGATATGTCCGATTTGGAAAAAGTGGTCTATATTGCCGACCTCATCGAACCCAACCGCAAGTTTTCAGGTGTTGAAGAATTGCGACAATTAAAAGAACAAGGATTGGATGTTATGATGGAAGCCTCGGTCAAACATTCCATCGAATTTTTAGTATCGAAAAATCAACCGGTATTTCCGGATTCACTGAAGTGCTACAACTACTTCGTGCAACAGAAAGGGAAAGTGAAAGAATGACTAAAGAAACTTTACTACAAGTGGCGTATAACGCTGCAGAAGATAAAAAAGCAGAAGATATCGTAGTCTTGAATATGGAGGGAATTTCGCTGTTGGCTGACTTTTTCGTTATCTGTACAGGAAACTCCGATCGCCAGGTTCAGTCGATCGCAAGAGCAATCATGGACAAAGCACACGAAGAGGGCCATGAAGTGAAAAGCATTGAAGGATTTGATTCTGCACGCTGGATTCTCGTCGATCTTGGCGATGTAGTGGCACATGTTTTCCATAAAGATGAGCGCTCGTACTACAACCTTGAACGCCTGTGGAGAGAAGCTCCGCAAATGGAAATATGAAATACGGGAAATTTGCCTCAGTCTATGATGGACTGATGGAGGATATTCCTTATGAAAAGTATGTGGAGTGGGTCGCGTCCTGCGTCCCATCCGGCAAGTTGCTGGATGTGGCGTGCGGAACCGGCACATTGTCACAGCTTTTTGCTGAATTGGGCTATGACGTGACCGCCAGTGATTTGTCAGAAGACATGCTGACGGTTGCCAATCAACGTTTCCAGGAAGCAAACCAAGCGATCCCGGTGCTTCAATTGTCTATGGACAACTTGGAGGGACTTGGCGGATTCGATGTTGTCACCATCGCCATCGATTCGCTGAATTATCTGCAGAGCGGCCAGCAGGTCCAGCAGACGTTCAAGGAAGTTCATGATGCATTAAATACGGGCGGCCATTTTTTCTTTGATGTGCATTCTGTGTTCAAAGTGGATGTGGTCTACATGGCCAGTCCATTTGTCTACGATGCAGAAGAAATCGCTTATATTTGGCATACAGAGCCGGGTGAAGCGGAGCACAGCGTGATTCATGATATGACTTTTTTCGTTCGCCACAATGATTTGTTCGAACGCTTTGAAGAAACCCATGAGCAGCAGACCTTCCCGGTCGAAGTTTATAAGAAATGGCTGGAAGCCGCTGGATTTTCCATTGAGTCGGTTACGGCCGATTTTTCGGATCAGGCACCGGACGAAGAAAGTGAACGTATTTTCTTTCATGCCAGAAAAAAATAAGATTGATCCAAACCATCTGCACCGTGCAGGTGGTTTTTTATGTATTTAAAAAGGATAGACAAAGACATTCCAATTATTATATAATTCAAACAGCTTCCATTTAATTGCCTTCTGAAGAAACGAGGAATGCCAGCTGAAACTTTCCCAGCTTCAGAACAAACCCGCATGGCTGCTGATCCCCGCTGCCGCTATTGCGCTGCTCTTAATTTACTTCTTTTTTCCACAAGTGGAGACAGAAACAACTCCTGCTACTTCTCTCGAATTGATCAACGCTGAATCCCCTCAGCAGACAGAAACCCCTGAAAAAGAAAATCCCGCAATTGCAGCAACATTGATGATCGATATGAAAGGCCAAGTGGTGAATCCGGGTGTCTATGAACTGCCGGCAGGTTCCCGCATGCAGGATGCCATCGATGCCGCTGGTGGATTTACGCCTGAAGCGGACAGCCGCGCCATCAATTTGGCATTGATCGTCGTGGATGAAACCAGTCTGTATATACCCGCAACCGGCGAAGAAACCGTTTTGCCTGCAACGGCACAGACTGTTTCAGAAGGTGGCAGCAGCCTGATCAACATCAATACGGCAACTGAAGCGGAATTGATGGAACTGCCAGGCATCGGACCTTCAAAGGCCGCTGCCATCCTGGCCTACAGGGACGAAGCCGGTAGCTTCAAGACCCCGGAAGAATTGACGGAAGTCACCGGCATTGGCGACAAAACCTTTGAACAATTAAAAGATCTCATCACCACTAAATAGAAAAACGCATAATAAAGGCTGTTGACGAAACTGTTGCCTCTGCTACACTTATTTTAACTACACAAGCAGGAGGCAATTAAATGAAGCGAATAACTTGGGACCAATTCTTCATGGCACAAAGCCATTTACTGGCACTCAGAAGCACGTGCACACGCCTGGCTGTCGGAGCGACCATTGTGCGCGACCGAAGAATCATGGCGGGCGGCTACAACGGATCGATTTCCGGTGGCGACCATTGTATTGATAAAGGCTGCTACGTAGTCGATGGACATTGTGTCCGGACGATCCATGCAGAAATGAATGCGTTATTGCAATGCGCAAAATACGGTGTCAGCGTTAATGGAGCCGATATGTACGTCAGCCATTTCCCGTGTCTGCAATGTACGAAATCGATTATCCAGGCGGGCATTTCCCGGCTGTATTACGCCACCGATTATAAAAACCATGAGTACGCCATCGAATTGTTGGAACAGTCTGGTGTAGAAGTGGTGCAAGTGGTATTCGATGAGCGGAAAATCGACTTTTTGAGTGTCGAAAAATCGGCTCTTTATGTGGAGATGCTGGAGAAATTACGTGAAAAAGGCGGAAGCGAAGAAGAATTGGCCCATTATAGCGAACGGGTGAATCAATTATTCGGAGAAATCGAAATGTAACAGCCACACATTTTTTATACCTGGCAGCGGCGACCGCTCTTGCCACATATGCAGCGCATGAAACAGCGGTTCAACTCGTGTTCATGGCGCTGCTTTTTTGTTGGATGTACTGGAAAAAAGAAAGCCCGGCACTGATTGTTGCTGTCGTTGTATTTGGCTGCGCTGTTTACCTGGTGCAGGATTTCCGCAGCCAGGATAATTATGACTACTCACAGCCTTATTCCGGAGAATTGACATTCCGTGCGGGTGCAGTCATCGACGGCGATAGCTTAAGAGGATTTGCGGCTTTGGCGGATGAGACAGTCGTCTATGCCCGTTACCGCGTAAGTTCAGAAAAAGAAAAGCTTCAAATGGAAAAACTGATGGATCAGTTGGTATTTCAGGTGTCTGGTGTTTTTGAAGCGCCCTCACCGCCTTCTCACCGCTATTCATTCAATATGGCCGACTACCTGAAGCACAATGGAGCCGCTTCGCTGTTAGCTGTCCAGTCGATTGACGGCGCTGAGGCGAACGATACGTGGACCAATCGGTTATTGGGCAGAAGAGATGCCTTGAAGCACCACATCCGTGAGCATTTTCCCGAAAGCCTGGTAGCGGAAGCAGAAGCCCTGCTGATCGGTGAACGGGAAAACATGGATCCTGAAGATCAGCGGGTGCACCAGACACTCGGCATCTCACATTTATTCGCCATTTCGGGATTGCATGTCGGAATTGCGTCAGGCCTGCTGTATGTGATTCTCATCCGTCTCCATGTCCGGAAAGAAACGGCAATCATCATTTTACTGATTGTTCTGCCGCTTTATGCGGTCATAGCAGGCGGAGCTCCTTCTGTTTGGCGTGCAGCCAGCATGGTGTCCGTCGTGTTGGCCGGAAAGCTGTTCGGTTTCCGGTTGCCTATTGCATCTATTATGTTAACAAGTATGGTTGTTTTCATGCTGTGGAATCCGTATGCCATGTATAAAATCGGATTTCAACTGTCCTACGGCGCGACATTCGGCATTATTTACTCATTGAAGTTTCTGGGCGGAATTCAATCCTCTGTCAAAACGGGATTTGCCATTACGTTCATCTCGCAGGTGACGCTGTATCCTTTGCTGCTGTTCCACTTTTATGAATTGTCGCTGTCGGCATTTTTGGTCAACAGCCTGTTTGTCCCTTTGTTTACTTTGCTCATCCTGCCGGCTAACTTCTTGCTGCTCCTTCTGACAGCCGTATTTCAGCCCGCCGCCGACTTTGTATTTTACTTTTATGAACCTTTGCGCGGGGGGATCGACCGATTCATGAGGTGGTTGGCTGGATTGCCCTATCAGCTGTGGAATCCAGGAAAGCCCGGTTTTGTTATGGTTTTTATACTGACAGCCAGTGTTTACTTGTTTTATTGCGTCGCTGAACGGAAATTCCGCTTTTGGCAGCTGCTGATTTTATTGATGCCGGCTCTGCTGTTCACTGCACTGCCTTATCTGGATCCGCGCTTGAAGGTGACTTTTCTGGATGTCGGCCAGGGTGACAGCGCACTGATTGAACTGCCTCACCGGAAGGCGATTTATTTGATTGACAGCGGCGGAGTTCTGCGTTTTGATACGGAAGCTTTCAAAGAGAAAAAGCGGCCATATGAAATCGGCCGGCAGGTTGTGGCACCTTACTTGAAAGGCAATGGCATCTCATCGATCGACGCGTTTATCATTTCCCATCCAGATGCGGATCATGCTGAAGGAGCCGAAGAAATCTTCCGGCTGTTTCCGGTCGATGAATTGCATCTGACACCGGGATCGGCATCGAATGCATTGATGGTCGAGCTGGCACCGGACGCGGCAGAAGCTCGAGTGGTCTTCCCGGGTGCCGGGTCGAACTGGACCGTCGGAGAGACGCAGTTTGCCTATTTGTCGCCAACGGATGCTGAGTATGAAGGCAACAACGATTCGCTGGTGCTGTTGATGAAGACTGGAGATTACCGGGTATTGTTTACTGGCGACCTGGAGGCAGGAGGCGAGAGGGAGTTGCTGGCGCCTTATGGCAGCGAACTCGCGGGGCTGACGGTGCTGAAAGTGGGCCATCACGGCAGCAAGACGTCCAGCAGTGAGGAATTTTTGGCTGTTCTCAAGCCTACTCTGTCGATTTTTTCGACAGGCGCAGACAATCGCTATGGCCACCCGAGTCCTGAGGTAGTGGAACGGTTTAATGAAATGAGACTCGATACGCTGAACACCGCAGAAAATGGCACTATCCGGCTGCTTTATGAAAAAGGGGAGTTAGAGCTGGAGACTATGCGTTAACCCTGATAAAGCTCTAGCAAACAAAAATTGTGCTGAACAGCAAAAAAAGGTTCCGGTCATATGACCGAAACCTTTTTTGATTTAATTACCGTGCTGCGAATTGTACAACTCCAGCGATGATAAAGATAAGGGCGAAAAATCCAAAGGATACGACAAAGCCCATACCAGCGTCGATTGCATCGTTACGCTTGGACTGTACATTCTGTTCAAATTCATTCATTGAAATCCCTCCTAATTCCTTCTAATTATAAGCGAAGACTACACAAAAATCTAGATTGAAGTAAACATAAAGAGATGAAATTATGCGTTGACACATATCTGACAAATACACAAAGCGGTGAAAATCCGATATAGTAGAGGGAGGGGAGGCTGATACGATGATTACTTCCGTGTGGAAATCCATGCGCAGCGGACAAATAGACCCTGTTTATCTCATTGTGGGAACAGAAAGCTATTTTATTGAAAAAACCTTGGACTTATTAAAAGATAAATTGACGGACGGCGGCGAACTGGAGCTGACTTTTTTTGATTTGGATGAAGTGCCGGTCGATCACGTCATCGATGAAGCGGATACCATTCCATTCTTCAGCGACCGCAAGCTGATCATTGCAAGGAATGCGTCGTTTCTGAAAGCGGCGGAGCGCGGCAAAGAAAAAATCAATCATGACCTGAAGGCATTGGAGGCCTGGCTGGAACATCCACCGGGCAGCTCAGTGACGATTTTCGTAGCGCCTTATGAAAAGCTGGACGAACGCAAAAAAGTTACCAAGCTGATGAAGCAGCACACTGTACTGGTGGAAGCTAAATCACTGCAGGTGAATGATCTGGAAAGCTGGCTGATGCACGAAGCGAAAAGTTTCGGCAAAGGCATTGACCTGAAGGCGGCTCGTCGGCTGATGGAGATGGCGGGCACCAACCTGACGCTGCTGTCTTCGGAAATCGAGAAGATGTCTCTTTACCTAGGGGCAGCAGAAGGCGATATCACGGTAGAGCTTGTGGAAGTGATGACAGCACGGACGCTTGAGCAGGATGCCTTCAAGATGCTCCAGTCGTATCTGGACGGCGATGTCAGCGGAGCGCTCAGCGTCTATTACGACCTGTTGCGGCAAAAAGAAGAACCGGTTGCGCTGACGGCATTGTTGGCTTCGCAGATCCGCTTTATGATCCAAGTGTATTATTTACAGAAAAAAGGCTATCACGCGCAACAGATCTCCAAGCAATTGAAAGCCCATCCTTACCGGGTCAAACTGCTGGTGGAAAAGCGCCAGCAGATTTCCGAAAAAAGGCTGCTGCAGGTGCTGGGTGATTTGGCGGCTATCGATCTGCAGCTGAAAACAGTCAGTGGCAATCGCGATCGCATCCTGGAATTTTTCCTGATGAAGCGCAGTGGGCATGCCAAGCGCTGAAAAATGCATAGAAAAAAGCCGGTTCCCCTGGAGGAACCGGCTTTTTAAATGTTTTACGCTTGTTTCATCAAGCGAGCTTTTTTACGAGCTGCAGTGTTTTTATGGATCAAGCCTTTAGAAGCCGCTTTTTCCACCTGTTTAATCGCCGCTTTTACAGTATCGCTAGCGTTATCGTCTTTGTTAGTCAAAGCTGTTTCAGCTTTCTTAATAGAAGAACGCATTGCTGATTTTACATGTGAGTTTTGAACATTTTTAGTGTCGTTCGTACGCACACGTTTGATTGCAGATTTAATGTTTGGCATATCTTTCACCTCCTAGACAATATGAAAGAGAGGAAATCATCCCAACTCTTTAATGTCTCTATACAACATGAGTTATTTTATCAAATCAGCGAAAGGAATGCAATAGTTACGTGCAAAGAAGTTTCCCTTGACAGTTAAATGATTTCAGGAGCTTTCATTGCTCAATGTCTGCTGTACTGCTATAATTCATAGTAGTTTATATAGGAGTGAAGAGAATGAATAATGAGGAAAGATTATCCCGTCAAAGCAAAATCCGCAACTTCTCGATTATCGCGCACATTGACCATGGCAAGTCTACGCTTGCAGACCGAATTTTAGAAATGACGGAAGCACTGACTTCCCGAGAAATGAAAGCACAGTCACTGGATTCCATGGATCTTGAACGGGAACGTGGCATTACCATTAAATTGAATGCCGTCCAGCTTAATTATAAAGCCAAAGATGGAGAAATCTATATTATGCATTTGATCGACACGCCGGGACATGTCGACTTCACCTACGAGGTATCACGAAGCCTGGCTGCCTGTGAAGGCGCTGTTTTGGTTGTCGATGCAGCTCAGGGAATTGAAGCCCAGACCTTGGCAAACGTCTACCTGGCATTGGACAATGACCTGGAAATCCTGCCGGTCATCAATAAAATCGATTTGCCGGCTGCAGATCCGGAGCGTGTCCGCCAGGAAATCGAAGAAGTGATCGGACTGGATGCTTCTGAAGCCGTTTTGGCATCAGCGAAAGCAGGAATCGGCATCGAAGACATTCTTGAACAGATCGTCGAGAAAGTTCCTGCGCCAACCGGTGACCCAAGTGCACCATTGAAAGCCCTGATTTTCGATTCTCTTTACGATCCGTACCGCGGCATTGTAGCGTATATCCGGATTGTCGAAGGCACCGTAAAACCCGGCGACCGCATCAAGATGATGGCTTCCGGAAAAGAGTTTGAAGTGATTGAAGCGGGTGTTTTCACCCCACATGCCATTCTCCGCGATGAATTGACAGTCGGCGATGTTGGCTTCTTGACCGCGTCCATTAAAAATGTCGGCGATTCAACTGTCGGCGATACCATTACGCTGGCCAACAATCCGGCAGCGAAAGCATTGCCGGGCTACCGCCGATTAAACCCGATGGTCTATTGCGGTATGTACCCGATCGATACATCGAGATACAACGATTTGCGTGACGCATTGGAGAAATTGGAATTGAACGATGCGGCATTGCAGTTCGAACCGGAATCTTCCCAAGCACTTGGTTTTGGATACCGTTGCGGTTTCCTTGGCCTGTTGCACATGGAAATTATCCAGGAACGCATTGAGCGCGAGTTCAACATCGATTTGATCACCACGGCCCCAAGCGTAATTTATGACGTCCACATGACGGACGGGGAAATTTTAAAAATCGATAACCCTGCCATGATGCCGGATGCACAGAAAATCCAGATGGTCGAAGAGCCTTACGTCAAAGCGACTGTCATGGTACCAAATGATTATGTTGGAGCGGTCATGGAAATCTGCCAGCGCAAACGCGGCAATTTCCTAACAATGGATTATGTCGATGACAGCCGTGTAAGCATCATCTATGAGTTGCCGCTGGCTGAAATTGTCTACGATTTCTTCGATCAATTGAAATCGGGCACAAAAGGCTACGCTTCATTTGATTATGAATTGATCGGCTACAAGGAATCCAACCTCGTCAAGATGGATATCCTCTTGAATACTGAACAGGTAGATGCACTGAGCTTTATCGTTCACCGAGACTTTGCTTATGAACGCGGCAAAGTCATCGTCGAAAAATTGAAGAACTTGATTCCGCGCCAGCAGTTCGAAGTGCCGATCCAAGCCGCCATCGGCCAGAAGATCGTTGCACGCCAAACAATCAGCGCGATACGTAAAAACGTCCTTGCTAAATGTTACGGGGGAGACATTTCCCGTAAGCGGAAACTTCTTGATAAGCAAAAAGAAGGTAAAAAGCGCATGAAGCAGGTTGGATCTGTCGAAGTTCCACAAGAAGCATTCATGGCGATCCTGAAAATGGACGACCAATCAAAATAAACGAAAAAAAGGAGGCGGGAAGTTCAGCCTCCTTTTCTTATTAGAAAAGAGGAAATAAAATGGTAAAAGGATTGTACATCCATATTCCATTCTGCCACCAAATCTGTTTTTACTGCGATTTCAATAAAGTTTATTTCAAAGATCAGCCTGTGGATGCCTACATCGATTCAGTGGGCAAAGAACTGGCATTATGGAAGCAGCAGGGTGCACTCGACAAGCCGCTGGAAACCATCTTTTTAGGTGGCGGTACTCCGACATCCCTGACGCCTGCCCAGTTAGAGAAACTGCTGGGCCATATCCATCGCTACGTGCCGATGGCAGAAAATCTGGAATGGACATCGGAAGCCAATCCGGATGAACTGACCAAAGATAAGATGCAGGTGCTGTTTGACGGAGGCGTCAATCGCTTAAGCATGGGCGTCCAGTCTTTTGATGAAGACCTACTGAAACGGCTTGGCCGGACCCACAGCAATTCAGACGTCAAACGCGCGGTCGATTCAGCCCGTCTGGTCGGCTTCGAGAATTTGAGCTTTGACTTGATGTACGGCTTGCCTGGGCAAACCATGCAGCAATGGGACGACACGCTCGAGCAGGCTTTTGCTTTCGACTTGCCGCATTTCTCTGCTTATTCGCTGATCATTGAACCAAAAACCGTTTTTTATAATTTAATGACGAAAGGCAAGCTCAATACTGTCACAGAAGATCTGGAAGCCGATATGTACGAAAAACTGATGAATGAGATGGACAAAAGAGGTTTGAAGCAATACGAAATCTCTAACTTTGCGCGTCCAGGACATGAATCTCACCATAACCTATTGTATTGGGACAATGTCGAATACATCGGTGTTGGAGCCGGGGCACATGGCTATGTGGATGGCGTCCGTTACTCGAATGCCGGTCCGTTGAAAAAATACATGGAGCCGTTGGATAGCGGCGAACGGCCGATTCTAAATACGCACAAAGTGCCGGTTCACGAAAAGATGGAAGAAGAAATGTTTTTGGGGCTGCGGAAAACAAATGGCGTGTCCTTGATCCACTTCCAGGAGAAATTCCAAAAACCGATTCAGGATGTTTACGGCACCATACTGGAAAAAGAAATCATCAAGGAAAACTTGGAGATTTCCGGCGGCTTTGTCCGGTTGACCAGAAAAGGCCGATTTGTCGGCAATGAAGTTTTTGAGCAATTTTTATTGGCGTAAAGCTCTTCCGTTGACAAGGATCATTATATTTGTTAATTTTAATGTAGTATTAGCACTCGGGTACGTAGAGTGCTAACAGAGGTGATGATCATGTTAACAGAACGGCAACTGCTCATCTTAAAGGTGACAGTAGATGATTATATTCAATCAGCTCAGCCGGTAGGATCGAACCAACTCTCCAAGAAACCCGAAATCCCTTTTAGTCCGGCGACCATCCGCAACGAAATGGCGGATTTGGAAGGCATGGGCTTTCTGGAAAAGACCCATACGTCTTCCGGGCGCATTCCGTCGGAGAAGGGATACCGCTATTACGTCGACCACCTGCTGACACCAAGGGCGCTGCCGCAGCAGGACATTGTGCAATTGCGCTCGGTTTTCGAAGAAAAATTGACAGAGACTGAGCAAGTCATCAAGCGCTCTGCGATGATCCTTTCGGAACTGACCAATTACACGTCCATTTTATTGGGTCCTGATGTGCGCAGGCATATCGTCAAAAAACTGTCGATTGTGCCATTGACGCAGGATACGGCGGTTGCGATCATCGTAACCGATTCAGGGCATGTGGAAAATCGCATGTTTGCCATTCCGCCGGGCCTCAATCCATCGGATATTGAAAAAATGGCCAATATCCTCAATGAACGGCTTGTCGGCGTGTCGCTGAATAATCTGCACCTGCGGCTGGAACAAGAGACGCTGACGATTTTAAAGCAGCATGTTGAACGTTACGGTGAACTTTTCCATACGTTCAGAAAAGCGGTTTTGCTGCCTCATGATGATGAAAACATCTATTATGGTGGAAAGCTGAACATCCTGAAGCAACCGGATTTCCATGACCTTCAGAAAATCAGAGATTTGATGGATGTCATGGAAGAATCCAAGCACATTCCGATGATCCTGCCAGTGGGAAGCCAAGGCCTCCATATTCGCATCGGTTCGGAAAACGCGCTGTCGGCAATGGAAGACTGCAGTGTCATTACAGTGTCGTATAATATCGGAGAAGAACAGACGGGGTCAATCGCCATAATCGGTCCAAAACGGATGGATTATAAACGCATCGTTTCCATATTGGATTTGTTGAGCGGCGATTTGTCTAAAGAGCTGACCCGTATCTTTAAAGGAACGTGAACAAAGGAGGAACAGATTTGCCTAAAAAAAATAAAACAATGAAAACAGAAGAGCATGCTGAAGATGTTGAAGTGAAAGAGCCAGTCTCGGAAGCAGATATGGAAGAGCAATCAGAATTCGCGGATACAGAAACACCGGAAGCTGATTTTTCTGCTGAAGCAGAACAAGAAACTGTAGATGAAGCAGAAGAGCTTCGCAAGCAGCTTGAAGTAGAACAAAACAAATATTTGCGTCTTATGGCAGATTATGATAATTTCAAACGGCGTACTCAAAAAGACAAAGAAATCGCCAATAAATTCCGCTCGCAATCCCTGCTGTCGGATCTTCTGCCAGTACTGGATAATTTCGAGCGTGCATTATCGCTCCAAACAAACAGTGAAGAATCGGCTTCCTTGCTGAAAGGCGTCGAGATGGTGCAAAAATCATTGACCGAAGCTGTAAGCCGTGAAGGCTTGGAAGAAATCAAAGCGGTCGGCGAACCATTCGACCCGAATTTCCACCAAGCGGTCATGCAGGAAAAAGATGAATCCGCTGAACCGGGAATTGTCTTACAGGAGTTGCAAAAAGGCTATATGCTGAAAGGCCGTGTTCTGCGTCCAGCAATGGTAAAAGTAAACGAATAAGTAGACGAGCAAAGAAACAAATAAAAATTATTGGAGGAATTTAAACATGAGCAAAATTATCGGTATTGACTTAGGTACAACTAACTCAGCAGTCGCAGTATTAGAAGGCGGCGAACCAAAAATCATTCCAAATCCAGAAGGCAACCGTACAACACCTTCTGTAGTAGCTTTCAAAAACGGTGAACGCCAAGTCGGCGAAGTGGCAAAACGCCAATCCATCACCAACCCGAACACGATCCAGTCTGTAAAACGCTTGATGGGCACTCAGCAAAAAGTAACAGCTGAAGGCAAGGAATATACGCCTCAGGAAGTTTCTGCAATGATTCTTCAATACATCAAAGGCTACGCTGAAGAATATTTAGGCGAAAAAGTTACAAGAGCGGTTATCACAGTTCCTGCTTATTTCAATGATGCGGAGCGCCAGGCAACTAAAGACGCTGGACGCATTGCAGGTCTTGAAGTGGAACGGATCATCAACGAGCCGACTGCAGCAGCACTTGCATACGGCCTTGATAAAATGGACACAGACGAAACAGTTCTTGTTTATGATCTTGGCGGCGGTACATTCGACGTATCGATCCTTGAACTTGGCGACGGCGTATTTGAAGTAAAATCAACTGCCGGCGATAACCGTCTGGGCGGAGATGATTTCGATAAATTGATCATCGATTATTTGGTACAGGAATTCAAGAAAGATAACGGCGTCGACTTGTCTAAAGACAAAATGGCGACACAGCGCCTGAAAGACGCTGCTGAAAAAGCGAAAAAAGATCTTTCCGGTGTTTCTTCAACTCAAATCTCATTGCCATTCATCACTGCTGGAGAAGCGGGACCGCTTCACTTGGAAGTTACAATGAGCCGTGCGAAATTTGATGAGCTAACTTCTTCATTGGTTGAACGCACAATGGGACCTACTCGCCAAGCGTTGAAAGATGCTGGCATCTCAGCTTCTGAACTTGACCGCGTTATCCTTGTCGGGGGATCTACACGTATCCCGGCTGTACAGGAAGCAGTCAAGAAAGAAACAGGCAAAGAGCCGCATAAAGGCGTTAACCCGGACGAAGTTGTAGCAATGGGCGCAGCAGTTCAGGGCGGCGTATTGACTGGCGACGTAAAAGACGTTGTATTATTGGACGTAACACCATTGTCACTTGGTATCGAAACAATGGGCGGCGTGTTCACGAAATTGATCGAGCGCAACACAACAATCCCGACTTCAAAATCACAGACATTCTCAACTGCCGCTGACAACCAGCCAGCTGTAGATATCCATGTACTGCAAGGGGAGCGCCCGATGGCAGCAGCCAACAAAACGCTCGGCCGTTTCCAATTGGCTGATATTCCACCAGCACAGCGCGGCGTACCGCAAATCGAAGTAAGCTTTGATATCGATAAAAACGGCATTGTCAGCGTTAAAGCGAAAGATCTTGGTACACAAAAAGAGCAGACCATCACAATTCAATCCAACACTTCTTTGACAGACGACGAAATCGATCGCATGATCAAAGACGCAGAAGAAAACGCTGAAGCGGATGCGAAAGTAAAAGAAGAAGTGGAACTTCGCAACGAAGCGGATCAAGCTGTCTTCACAACTGACAAAACGATCACTGATCTTGGTGAAGCTGTTTCTGAAGAAGAGAAAAAACAAGCGGAAGATGCACGCGATGAATTGAAAGCTGCATTGGAGTCGGATAACATCGACGACATCCGTGAGAAAAAAGACAAACTTCAGGAAATCCTGCAAGGCTTGTCAATGAAAGCTTATGAGCAGGCAGCAGCAGCTCAGCAAGCATCACAGGAAGACGGCGCAGCGCCAGACAACGACGACGTAGTCGACGCTGAGTTTGAAGAAGTAAAAGACGACAATAAGTAAGACCTTGAAAAGTCAAAGCAAAGCAACATGCTTTGGCTTTTTCAATGTCTTTGCAACAGCGATTTAAACCGTGTACAATTACAGTTGATTGCTAGAGGGAGAGTGACTTATGAATAAGCGAGATTATTATGAAGTATTAGGCGTATCCAAGTCTGCTTCTAAAGAAGAAATAAAAAAAGCTTACCGGACCTTGTCAAAAAAGTTCCATCCGGATATCAATAAAGAGGCCGATGCTACCGAGAAATTCCAGGAAGTAAAAGATGCCTATGAAGTATTAAGTGACGAGCAGAAACGTGAGCAATATGATCAGTTTGGCCATCAGGATCCAAATCAAGGCTTTGGAGGCGGAGGGGATGGCTTCGGTTTCGACGACATCTTCAGCACGTTCTTTGGCGGCGGTACGAGACGCCGCGACCCGAATGCTCCACGCAAAGGCGATGATCTGCAGTATTCCATGACCATCGATTTCATGGATGCCGTGTTCGGCAAGGAAACAGAAGTTGAAATTCCAAAAGATGAAACATGCGGTACTTGTGACGGTTCGGGTGCTAAGCCTGGAACAAAGAAAAAAACATGTCCATATTGCGGAGGCTCTGGGCAGATGAATGTGACACAGGACACGCCTTTCGGCCGAATGGTCAATCGCCGTGCCTGCCAGCATTGTGAAGGCACCGGTCAGATTATCGAAGAGAAATGCACGACTTGCCGCGGCGAAGGAAAAGTCCGCAAAGTCAAAAAAATCAAAGTCACGATTCCAGCCGGTGTCGATGATGGCCAGCAATTGCGTGTCACGGGCCAAGGTGCACCAGGCGCCAATGGAGGGCCGAACGGGGATCTGTACGTGGTATTCCGCGTAAGACCGCATAAACAGTTCCAGCGGGAAGGCGACGATATCTATTTGGATATCTCCGTTACCTATCCGCAGGCTGCATTGGGTGACGAAATTGAAGTGCCGACGATTTCTGGAAAAGTGAAATTGAAAATTCCAGCCGGCACGCAAAGTGGAGCACGTTTCCGCCTGAAAGGCAAAGGTGTTCAAAACGTCCATGGTTATGGCACTGGCGACCAGCATGTCATTGTCCGCATAAAAACACAGACAAAACTCAGCGAGAAACAAAAACAGCTATTGCGTGAGTTTGCTGAAATCAGCGGAGATATTCCAGAAGAACACAGCAGTTCTCTTTTTGAAAAAATCAAACGCACTATCAAAGGTGAATAATAAAAGCTGGAAAAAATAGGGCATTATTGGTTCGTTGCCAATTAAGGCAATCCAATTTTTACAAACAGAAGACTCTTGCGAAAAGCAGGAGTCTTACTGACTGTAAAGACGAAAAAGGAGCTGGGCGGAATTGAAATGGTTAGAACTGTCGATTCATACGACAAACGAAGCGATTGAAGCAGTTTCCAATATTATGCACGAGGCGGGAGCCAGCGGGGTTGTCATTGAGGATTCGGAAGACTTGACGAAAGAAAGAGAATATCGTTTCGGTGAAATCTATTCGCTTGATCCGGATGATTTTCCGGTGGATGGGGTTATCTTGAAAGCCTATTTGCCAGTCAACAGCTTTCTGGGAGAGACGGTCGATGCTATTAAATTGGCCATCAATAATCTGGTCTCGTTTGGCATCAATCTGGGCAAAAACGAAGTGACCATCAGTGAAGTGAACGAAGAAGACTGGGCGACATCATGGAAGAAATACTACCATCCCGTAAAAATTTCTGAACGCTTCACGATTGTTCCGACATGGGAAACCTACAATCCGGTCTCAAGCGATGAATTGATCATTGAATTGGATCCAGGGATGGCATTCGGAACAGGAACCCATCCAACCACTGTCATGAGCCTCCAGGCTTTGGAAAAGACGATCCGCCCCGGTGACCGGGTCATCGATATTGGGACAGGGTCCGGCGTGCTGGCCATTGGAGCGGCGTTATTGTCCGCCAAAGAAGTCTATGCACTTGATTTGGATGATATTGCTGTAACAGCAGCGAACGTTAATGTGAAGTTGAATAATGTCCAGAATATTGTCACGGTGGAAGAAGGCAATCTGGTAGATAAGATAGACAAGCCGGGTGACGTGGTGGTCGCCAATATTCTCGCCGAAGTCATCATGTCATTTACCGATGACGCGTTCAATATCGTTAAACCGGGTGGCCGCTATATCACTTCAGGCATCATCGCGGCGAAAAAGAATGATGTCAAAGCCGCGCTTGAGACTTCCGGTTTTGTCATTGAAGACGTCATGATGATGGAAGACTGGGTTACCATCGTTTCAAAAAAACCTGAATAACGGGGTGCCACCATGCAGCGATATTTTATAGAAGGCAAAATTCCTGAAAATCGAATAGTGGCGATAACCGGCGATGATGCAAAGCACATCGCCAAAGTTATGCGCCAAACACCCGGCGACTACTTGATCGCAGTCATGGAAGGCGAGGCCTATCTTGCGAAGATCCGGTCAGCTGACTTTGATGTGGAAGTTGAACTTGGTGAAGTATTGGAGACGCAGGTGGAATCGCCGAAAAAAGTGACCATCGCCTGCGGACTCCCGAAAGGCGACAAGCTTGATTTGATCACCCAAAAAGCGACAGAATTGGGGATGTACGCGTTGCTGCCATTTACGGCAGAACGGTCCATCGTCAAATGGGACAATTCCAAAAGTGAAAAAAAGATTGGACGCCTTCAAAAAATCGCCAAGGAAGCTGCGGAGCAGTCGCATAGGACGCATGTCCCTGAAATCCACAACCTCCACAGCTTCAAGCAGTTACTGAGCAAAGCCGAATCTTATGGTGTGGTGATCGTGGCCTATGAAGAAGAGGCACGGCAAGGCGATAGGACGCGGTTTGCCGAAATTTTGAAATCATTGTATGATAAAGATTCAGCTCTTATCGTTTTTGGTCCGGAAGGCGGTATTTCTGAAAGGGAAGTGGCGGCACTAAAAAGCGCCGGCGCCACCTTTACTTCTCTTGGCCCGCGGATTTTGCGGACAGAAACAGCACCTTTGTATGCACTGGCTGCCATTTCCTGCGAATTCGAATAAAGCCTTGTGCTGCTTCCGGACATCCTCAAAAATGCAGGGCACTGAACGGCAGCAATGTTTCCCGGTTGGGGGAAATGGCTTGATAAACAAAATGACTTTTTAAAAGAATGGAGATTTTATTCATGACAAACATTGCATCCTTTATTGACCATACTTTATTAAAACCTGAGTCGACAGAAAGCCAAGTAGTTCAACTGTGTAAAGAAGCAGCTGAGTTTAAATTCGCATCTGTTTGCGTCAATCCAACTTGGGTGGAAACAGCAGCGGCGGAGCTAACGGGCAGTGATGTGAAAGTATGCACAGTTATCGGATTTCCGCTTGGCGCTTCTACTTCTGAGACAAAAGCTTTTGAAACAACGGACGCTCTTTCAAAAGGCGCCGGTGAAATTGACATGGTCCTGAACATCGGCGCATTGAAAAGCGGCAATACCGACCACGTGAAAAAGGACATCGAAGCGGTCGTCAACGCAGCAAAAGGCAAAGCCATCGTGAAAGTGATTCTTGAAACCTGCCTGCTGACGGATGAAGAAAAAGTCACTGCTTCACGTCTGGCCAAAGAAGCAGGAGCTGACTTTGTCAAAACTTCCACCGGCTTTTCTACCGGTGGAGCAACTATTGAAGATGTGAAATTGATGCGCGAGACAGTTGGAGCTGATTTGGGTGTCAAAGCTTCCGGCGGGGTCCGCAGCCTGGAAGATGTTGAAGCGATGATCGAAGCTGGAGCTACGCGCATCGGCGCTAGCTCTGGTGTGAAGATCATGCAGGGCTTAACTTCGGATTCCGATTATTAACTATTGACCTTTCTTTGAGAATACGATATAATTTTAGAGTATATAACACTTGTTGTTCTTCGCTTCAACGTGTGTTCGGAGGGAGGGAAAAAGAGATGTCAAAAACTACTGTTCGTAAAAACGAATCGATTGAAGATGCTCTTCGCCGCTTCAAACGCACTGTTTCTAAATCTGGAACAATGCAAGAGGTTAGAAAGCGCGAGTACTATGATAAGCCGAGCGTGAAACGTAAACTAAAATCAGAAGCTGCCCGTAAACGTAAATTTTAATTGACTTTAACGAGTATAATGACTTTTAAAAAATATGAACGACCAGCCTAAACCGCCAACGCGATCAACGTGTGGCGGTTTTTCTATTTGTCACATTTGCAACATTTGTAAGCGCATTCTTTCGTTATTGGGGAAGCTTTCCTTTATAATAAAAATAGATACGTCGGGCGCATAATTGTATCAGTTTGGTTTGTGGACATTCCGCAAACCGACTTTGCTACGAGGCGCATTGGATCTAACCTGCTGAGCTGGTATGAGGTTTCAGGTTCTAACTGTCAAGTGCTTGTGCGCAACAGACCCGGCACCCATTTGGATATCGACAGCGAATATTTTCTTTCTATATGTTCAGCCCAGAAAAATGAAACTTAATTTCTGGTCATCCGTATATATACAAACAGTAAATCTGTAATGTGAAAGGAGAGATCCCATTGAGCAGAGTCAAAGTCTATCTGGGTTTTGGACTTTTACTGTTATCGTTTCTGCTCATGCTCCCGGCTATCCAGGCTGACACTTCGACAGTGTATGTCATACCCATCGAAGATGAAGTTGAAAGAGGACTGCAGGCTTTTATTGAACGGGGCATTGAAGAAGCGGAAGATGCTGGAGCCGAAGCCATTATTTTTGAAATTGATACACCTGGTGGATTTGTAAATGCGGCAGATGGCATAGCCCGTCTGCTCGACAAAACGTCAATGGAAACACTGGCCTTTATCAATCAGGATGCGCTTTCTGCCGGAGCTTTTCTGGCTTTGCACAATGATGAGATATATATGCATCCCAATGGCCGCATGGGAGCCGCACAGGTGATTGATCAGGCTGGAAACGCAGCTGCCGACAAAGCGAACAGTGCCTGGCTAGCCTCCATGAGAAGTGCAGCTCAGACAGTGGAACGTGATCCGAAGTATGCATTGGCGATGGCAGATGCCTCGGCCAGCCTACCTGAACTGGGAGTGGCTGAAGGAGAATTATTGACCTTGGGTGCACTAGAAGCTGAGCAGGTGGGTTACTCAGAAGGAACTGTATCCACTCTCGATGAGTTGCTCGTTTTGAAAGGCTTTGAAAATGCCACTATTGTGACGATCGATGAAACTTTTTCAGAAAGCCTTGCCCGTTTTCTGACCAACCCGATTGTGGTGCCCATCCTCTTGTCATTTGCAGGTCTTGGATTGCTTCTTGAGCTGTTTACGCCAGGAGTCGGGATCCCCGGAATGTTCGGCCTGACTTTTCTGATGCTGTTTTTTTATGGACATCTGGTAGCAGGCTTGGCTGGTTATGAGTCCATTATTCTATTGGTCATCGGATTCGGGCTTTTGGTGGCAGAATTCATCATACCTGGAGGTGTTGCCGGCTTCCTGGGGATTGCTGCCATTCTCGGCAGCATATTATTGGCGGGAGGAGACCTTAAGTCCACCGCCATAGCAGTACTTATTGCAATGATTGCAGCAACAGTAGGGATGGTGATTGTAGTGAAATTTTTTGGTAAACGGCTGGATTTGTTCAAACGGATTATCTTGACTGATGCCACCGACACGGAACATGGTTATGTGTCGACTACAAATCGCCCAGAGCTTGTCGGCAAAATTGCTTATACAGTGACGGCGCTTCGTCCGTCCGGCACTATCAGGTTGGACGATGAACGTATAGACGCTGTATCTGAAGGCAGGTTCATCGACAGCGGAAAAGATGTTAAGATAATCAAGGTAGAAGGTTCACGTATCGTTGTTCGGGAACTTGAAAAACAAGAGGAGGAATAGAGGAATGGGACTTGAAACAATTGGTTTAGGTGCAGCAATAATAGGTATCATCATCGTTTTGGCGATTTTCTTCACATTCGTGCCAATTACATTATGGATTTCAGCATTGGCCGCTGGAGTGAAAATCAGCATCTTTACACTGATCGGTATGAGATTACGCCGGGTTATTCCATCACGGATCGTAAATCCATTGATCAAAGCATCAAAAGCTGGGTTGTCAGTAACCATCAACCAGTTGGAAAGCCATTACTTGGCCGGCGGTAACGTTGACCGTGTCGTCAATGCATTGATTGCGGCACACCGTGCTAATATCGAATTGCCGTTTGAACGTGCAGCAGCCATCGACCTGGCAGGTCGTGACGTATTGGAAGCTGTTCAAATGTCGGTAAACCCGAAAGTGATCGAAACGCCATTTATCGCAGGTGTTGCGATGGACGGAATTGAAGTAAAAGCAAAAGCGAGAATCACTGTTCGTGCAAACATCGACCGTTTAGTCGGTGGTGCAGGTGAAGAAACGATCGTTGCCCGTGTTGGTGAAGGTATCGTCTCGACACTTGGTTCAAGCACAAGCCACAAAAAGGTTCTTGAAAATCCGGACCTGATTTCTCAAACAGTCCTGTCTAAAGGACTGGATTCAGGTACAGCTTTCGAAATCCTATCGATTGATATCGCAGACGTTGATATCGGCAAAAACATCGGTGCAGAATTGCAGACGGAACAAGCGGAAGCAGATAAGAAAATTGCCCAGGCTAAAGCCGAAGAACGCCGCGCAATGGCTGTAGCAAGCGAACAGGAAATGAAAGCAAAAGTTGTGGAAATGAGAGCGAAAGTTGTCGAAGCGGAAGCGGAAGTGCCATTGGCAATGTCTGAAGCACTCCGTACTGGTAATATTGGTGTCATGGATTATGTCAATTACAAAAATATCCAAGCTGATACAGGTATGCGAGAGTCCATCTCGAAAACAGGAATGGACAAATCCGGCGATAAATAATCGGCGGTAGCCATAAGGGAGGTTTGTCGTATGGAAGCTCTCATATTTGGACTGGTGATCATGGCGGTAGGCGCTTTTTTCAATAAAAGCAAAAAAGATTCAGCCAATGATGCTCCGGCTACACCTGTCTCGACAAGGCCAACTACTGGTACAGACAGGCATTCCGGACAAAGAACGTTCAAACGAGTAGAAGATTATGCGAAAGAAATTTATGGGGAACTGCAGAATCAGAAAACTCAACGGCCTGAACTTGCAGAAAAAGCCGAAAGAAAAATTGAAGAAGCTGTCAATCGGAAACCGCTCCGGGAAGCGCGCCAGGAAGTACAGCGCCGTGTTACGCCAAGGGAATCACGGAACGAGATACACGACCGCATTAAGGAAACCGAAGGAAGGTCTTTGCAAGGTCGTTCGTCCGCCCCGCAAGTGGAAAAAGACACCGATGAACTCCTGCCTTTGAGCAGCGAGGACGTCAGAAGAGGAATCATCATGGCGGAGATTTTGATGCCGCCAAAGTCCAAGAGATAGCAGCAGCCGGCCGGTGAAAATTGGTCGGTTTTTTATTTTATATAATAGTATTATGTAAACTTTAATGAGGGTGGTGTTTATATGCTGACCCTGTATGCTGTTTTCAAATAAAGCAATTTATGAAAGGGGAATTCTGGGCTCTGACTTAAATAAGGTAAATATTTTACAAGTGATTATCTTTAGTGATAGAGTGAAAATAGCAGTAAATACTCGATTCCAAGGAGCGTCCACATGACAGAAAATAATTTACTAGAATTACATGTGAAAGACCCAAATGAAGCGGTTCAGCTGCTCGGGATATCAGACAACCATTTAACATTGATCGAAGAAGCTTTCGATATTCAAATTATCACCCGCGGAGAAGTCATCAAGCTATCAGGTTCCGAAGAAGGCAAACAGACGGGGAAATTATTAATAGAACAATTGCTGCGGGTCATCCGCAAAAATATCAATATCGATCAGCGGGATATTGTTTCTGCCATTGAAATGGCCAAAAATGGCACGATTGAATATTTCGCAGAACTTTACGATGAAGAAATTGCCCGCAATGCCAACGGCAAATCGATTCGTGCGAAGACCATTGGCCAGCGCCATTACATCCATGCTGTCCGCAGCAAAGATCTGGTTTTCGGGATTGGTCCTGCTGGAACGGGCAAAACTTACCTGGCAGTGGTGATGGCCGTCCAGGCGCTTAAAAATGGTCAAGTAAAGAAAATCATTTTGACGCGGCCCGCTGTGGAGGCAGGAGAAAGCCTCGGCTTCCTGCCCGGCGACTTGAAGGAAAAAGTGGATCCTTACCTCCGCCCGCTCTATGATTCGCTGCATGATGTGCTGGGATTGGAGCAAACCAACCGGTTTATCGAACGCGGCACCATTGAAATTGCCCCCCTCGCCTATATGAGAGGCCGCACATTGGATGAAGCATTTGTCATTCTTGATGAAGCGCAGAATACCACGAAGGCACAGATGAAAATGTTCCTGACACGTCTCGGTTTTGGTTCGAAAATGATCATTACTGGCGACAAAACACAGATCGATCTGCCGCGCGGAGCTGAATCCGGTTTAATTGCTGCTGAAACGATTTTGAAAGGTGTGCGAAACATCCATTTCCAGTATCTTGAAAGCGGCGATGTGGTCCGGCATCCGCTGGTGGCGAAAATTATCGAAGCGTACGAAAACCAGCCTACTTAACAGTTTTATAAAAAAGGTGCGGGAATCCATATTCCTGCACTTTTTTTGCGTAAATAAGCTTGTATGCCTATTCAACTTATCTGTTGTCACACCGAAATTTGGGTATAATTTCAAAATTTTAGAAATACACCGTGAAATCCATTTCTTTAGTTGTTATGATGGAAGTAAGAAATGCGGGGTGTACGGGCATGCGTCAAAAAGCACAAAAGATTTTCGGGAAATTGGGCTATCGTAAAATGATGATGGCGGGCATTTTAATGACCGGCCTGATTCTATATGCTTTTTTAATGGACTCTGTCCGTGGAAATACTTACGACATCAACCTTTTTCAGTTGTCATCAGAAACGATTCGCTCTGAAAAAACAGTGGAAGATCCAATCAAAACCGAGTTGGAAAGGCAAAGGCTTGCCGAAGAAGTGGCACCGAGCTATCAGTTTGTTGATGAAATTGCTGCCAATCAATCAGCGGTGATCAAATCCCTTTTCGGCTACCTTGTGGAGGCAAAAGCCGTACCGGAAGATGAAGATGCGGAAAGTTCTTCCGAAGCGATGATGGCCCAACTGCAGGAAGATCTGCGGCTGATGGAGACCAGTGAAAATGGCCTGCGCTTGACGGACGAAATGCTGGACGCTTTATTGTCGCTCTCAAACAGCAGTCTGCTGGATGTCCAGGAAGAATTGGACAGTTTGCTGCAGTCTTATTTAAATGAGCCGATACGGGTAGAGGGAGTTGCACGGATCCGGACTGAAATTGAACAAGATATCCGCCGAAGCGAACAAATTCCAGATAATATTGTCCTGGCGGCAGTGACGATTGGGAGGTTTGGAATTATTCCGAACGAGCTGGTCAACGAAGAGTTGACCGCCGGGCAGGTGGAGCAGGTTCGCAACAGTGTAGAGCCGACGCGTATCTTGCAAGGCCAGGTGCTTGTACAGGAAGGCCAGGTAGTGGACAGGGAAGTCTACCGTCAGCTCGAACTGGCTGGAATGACAGAAGAACAGCGGAATTACAAGCCGTTGCTGGGATTGCTGATTTTTGTAGTGATCGCTATGGGCCTCATGGTGGCTGTGGTGTCACGTTCACAGAAAGATGACCAGAGCAAAATCACTGAATTACTGGTTATGATCGTGGTCCTCACCATTTCATTGGCGCTTATGAAGTTGTTATATGCCGTTAGCGGAAATTTTGAATTGGTGATCGCCTTTATTTTTCCTACTGCACTGGCGGGCATGCTGGTCCGGCTGCTGGTCAATGAACGGGCAGCTGTCTATGTGACCATCCTTATTAGTGCGGCAGCTGGCATCATGCTGCAAAGTGGATATTCTGCTTCCCTGCAGGTGGATGTCGCCCTCTATATCCTTTTGGGAGGATTAGCGGCGATTTATTTGATCGACCGGGATGGCGGCCATCGCCGGCTGATGCAAATCAGTTTGGCAGTGGCTGGAGTCAATCTGCTGTTTGTCGCTTTTTATCTATTGATCGGCCAGACACAATACAGCTGGTCGGAAATCGGCTTTTATTTTACAGCTGCACTTGTTTCGGGTCTGTTGTCCGGCGCATTGGCAATCGGCTTGCTGCCGTTTTTCGAATCCCTTTTCGGCATGTTGTCGACGATGCGTTTGATTGAGCTGTCCAATCCGAACCATCCGCTGTTGAAAAAGATTCTGATGGAAACGCCAGGCACCTATCACCATAGCTTGATGGTCGCCAATTTGGCGGACGCTTCCTGTGAGGCGATCGGAGCCAATGGCCTGCTGGCGAGAGTCGGCTGCTATTACCATGATATCGGCAAAACCAAAAAGCCGCAGTTTTTCATTGAAAACCAAGTGAATATCGAGAATCCGCACGACCGCCTGCCACCGGAAAAAAGCCGGGATATCATCTTGGCGCATGGCGTACAAGGAGCTGACATGCTCAAAAAGTATAAAATGCCTAAGGAAATCGTTGATGTTGCTGCGCAGCATCACGGTACTAGTCTTTTGAAATTTTTCTACTACAAAGCGAAAGAAAACGATCCCGGCATCGAGGAAGAGTCCTTCCGCTACGAGGGGCCGAAACCGCAGACCAAGGAAAATGCCATCATCTGCATCGCAGACAGCCTTGAGGCAGCGGTCCGTTCGATGAAAGAGCCAACATCTGAAAAGATAAAAAAATTAGTGGAATCGATAGTAGAAGATAAACTGAAAGATGGGCAATTCGAGGAATGTGATATATCCTTGAAAGAGCTGAAGACGGTGAAGGCGGTTATGTGCGAAACCTTAAATGGCATCTTCCATTCCCGCATCGAGTATCCGAAAGAACCCAATTGATAGGAGGAGCAGCTATGATAGCTATTGATTTTATGGACGAAACAGAAAGCCTGAACCAGCAGGAACTTGATTTTGTGCAAAAAATACTGGAGCACGCAGCGAAAGAAGAGGGCTTAGGACAATCTGAAGTGTCGGTGACCTTTGTCACCAATGAAATGATCCGTGACATCAACCGCGAATACCGAGGCAAAGACCAGCCGACCGATGTTATTTCGTTTGCTATGGAGGAACTGGGTGAAGGAGAGACGGCCATCATCGGTTCTCCAGAGCCGCGTATGCTCGGAGACATTATCATTTCACTGGACCGCACGAAAGAACAGGCTGCAGACTATGGCCATTCGTTCGAGCGGGAACTGGGGTTTCTGGCCATTCACGGTTTTCTGCATTTGCTGGGATATGACCATATGACAGAAGAAGAAGAAAAGAAAATGTTTGCCCGTCAAGAGGAAATTCTGATTTCACTCGGTATAACGCGTGATAAACATGGCGGCGCGTAGATTTTTCCGCTCTTTTCAGTTTGCAGCCCAGGGCATCAGCACCGCCATAAAGCGTGAACAGAACATCCGCTTTCATTTATTGGCAGCTGTGGTAGTGGTGCTTACAGGATTTTTGACGGGCTTGTCTTATATGGAATGGCTGGTGGTCATTCTGCTGATTGGCGGCATGATTGCATTGGAAATGGTCAATTCCGCTATCGAGCGGGTCGTTGACTTGGTGACTTCCGAGCTTCATCCCTTGGCTAAACAGGCCAAGGATATGGCTGCAGGTGCAGTTTTGGTATTTGCCGCGGCAAGTGCTATAATTGGATTACTGATATTTTTACCTAAATGGCTATAAATTCACAGAGGTGATAAACATGGAAAAAGAACAATTGATGGAGCAAGCGATAGCGGCACGCAGCAATGCATATGTGCCTTATTCAAAATTTCCTGTCGGTGCAGCCTTGCTGACAGCTGACGGCAAAGTATACACAGGCTGCAATATCGAAAACGCAGGCTATTCTATGACCAATTGTGCAGAGCGCACAGCAGTGTTCAAGGCGGTATCTGAAGGCGACAAGACCTTTAAGGCATTAGCGGTATCTGCAGACACGCCGGGCCCTGTATCGCCCTGTGGTGCATGCAGACAAGTGTTAGCTGAGTTCTGCGCGCCGGATATGCCGGTTTACTTAACAAACTTAAAAGGTGACGTCCAGGAAACAACAATCAGTGAATTGCTTCCTGGCGCATTTTCAACGGAGGATTTAAAATATGCAGCCAGAGAATAACGGATTCAAATCAGGATTTATTTCCATCATCGGACGCCCGAATGTCGGCAAATCGACATTCCTCAACCGGGTGGTGGGCCAAAAGATTGCCATCATGAGTGACAAGCCCCAAACCACACGGAACAAAGTTCAAGGCGTCGTGACCACTAATGACAGCCAAATGGTTTTCATCGATACGCCAGGCATTAACGAACCGCGCCATAAACTGGGAGACTTTATGTTGAAAGTGGCCAAAAACACTTTTCGTGAAGTGGACGTGCTGCTGTTTGTCGCAAGCGGCGTGGACCGTGTCGGCAAGGAAGACCGCTATATTCTTGACATGCTGAAAGGCATCGATGTGCCGGTATTTTTGGTCATCAATAAGATTGACCAGGTGCATCCTGATAATTTGCCGAAGATCATCGAATCGTACCGCAAAGAATTCGATTTTGCAGAAGCGATTCCGATTTCAGCGCTCGAAGGCAATAATGTCGAGACCTTATTGGCGAAAATTAACGAACGCCTGCCAGAAGGCCCGCAATATTACCCGGCTGACCAAGTCACAGACCACCCGGAGCGGTTCATCATTTCCGAGCTGATCCGTGAAAAAGCCCTGCATTTGACACGCGAAGAAATTCCGCATTCTATTGCTGTTGTCATTGAAAAGATTGCACCGGATTCTGAAAACAAGGACATGATCCGTGTCCAGGCAATCATCATGGTCGAGCGCGATTCCCAAAAAGGCATCGTCATCGGCAAAAAAGGTGTGCTCCTAAAACAAATTGGTACACGTGCACGCCAGGATATCGAAAACCTGCTTGGATCTAAAGTGTATTTGGAACTATGGGTCAAAGTGCAAAAGGATTGGCGCAATAAAGCGATGCATTTACGTGATTTCGGCTTCAGAGATGACGAATACTAAGGAGTCCTTCCCATGCAAAGTCAAGTAGAGGGAATTGTCATTCGTACGATGCCATACGGTGAGACGAATAAGATTGTCACCTTGTTTACGAGAGAAGCGGGGAAAATAACCTGCATGGCAAGAGGTGCCAAAAAGCCAGCCAGCCGGCTGGCGGCGATCACCCAGGTCTTTACCCATGGCACCTTTTCGATCTATAAAGGAAGAGGGATGGGCACGTTGCAGGCAGGCGATCCGCTGGAATCGCTACGGCATATCCGGGAAGACATCATGTCGACCGCCTATGCCAGTTATGTGACTGAACTGATTGACCGTTTGACAGAGCAGGACGAGCCGCAGCCCGTCGTTTTTGATATGCTTTATCAGGCACTGCACGCGATTGACGAAGGCTATGATCCGGAAGCGATCACCTTGTTTGTCGAGTGGAAGATGCTTCAATTGGCGGGTTTGACGCCGACGCTGCATCAATGTGCCAACTGCGGAGCAACAGAAGGGGAATTCGCCTTTTCTTTTCAGGAACTGGGTTTTCTCTGCCACCGCTGCTTCCATATCGACCGTTTCATCATCCGCTTAAGCCCGGCTTTGGTGAAGTTGATCCGCACTTTCTATTTTGTGCCGATTGAACGGGTAGGCTCCTTGACTTTGAAAAAAGAATCCAAGACCCTGCTCAAACAAATCGTCCGCACGATTTACGAAGAAAAGGCGGGGATTCGCTTAAAATCCAGGAAGTTCCTTGAGCAACTGGAACGGACACCTGAATTTTTACCGAAAAAAGAAGAGTTGCCAAAAGACGAATAGTCTTTTGGCAACTCTTTTTGTTTTGCTTTTAGTTGAAAAGGAGTGAAGAAATCGCTTTATGCCTGTCAGAGCTGATCAGGCACTTCCGCTTTTCTTTGATGTCCAGACTCCAGTGCCTAGCTCTTCGGGTCATAAGTCAACCCGACTGTGCGGCAAAGAACGCCGCTCTGCCGGTCTGCCTTATGCCTGTCAGAGCTGATCAGGCACTTCCGCTTTTCTTTGATGTCCAGACTTCAGTGCCTAGCTCTTCGGG
>NZ_JAGGPX010000003.1:0-20511 GCF_018613575.1 Planococcus sp. ISL-110 | reverse complement strand
TCTTTGATGTCCAGACTCCAGCAGCCAGATTCTAGGGTCATAAGCCACTCTTGCTGTGCGGCAAAGAACGCCGCTTCGCAAGCGCGTCTTATGCCCGTCAAATCTATACGGCTGCTTCCGCTTTTCTTAATTAAAACTGAATATGCTTTTCAACATAAGCCTGGACTTCAGCGATCGGCATGCGTGTCTGCTCCATGGAATCGCGGTGGCGGACTGTTACCTGGCCATCTTCGACAGAATCAAAGTCGTAGGTGATGCAGAACGGTGTACCGATTTCATCTTGACGGCGGTAGCGTTTGCCGATGGATTGGGACTCGTCGTAATCCACCATGAAATGCTTGGCCAACTCAGCAAATACGCCAGTTGCGCCTTCTGCCAATTTTTTGGAAAGTGGCAGGACAGCTGCTTTATAAGGAGCCAAAGCCGGGTGGAATCGTAAGACGGTGCGTTTGTCGTCGTTTTCAAGTTCTTCTTCGCTGTAGGCATCTACCAGGAATGCCAATGTGACGCGGTCAGCTCCAAGGGACGGCTCGATGCAATAAGGCACAAAGCGCTCGTTGGTCACCGGATCGATGTAATTGAAATCTTCTCCGGAATGCTCCATATGGCGTTTCAGGTCAAAGTCGGTGCGGTCTGCAATGCCCCAAAGTTCGCCCCAGCCAAATGGGAATTTGTATTCGATATCCACAGTGGCATTTGAATAATGCGAAAGTTCATCTTCTTCATGCTCGCGCAGGCGGATATTGTCTTCGGTAATATTCAAATCCAGCAGCCACTTTTTGCAGAAATCGCGCCAGTAGGCGTACCATTCCAAATCCTCGCCAGGCTTGCAGAAGAATTCAAGTTCCATTTGTTCGAATTCACGCGTCCGGAAAGTGAAATTGCCCGGTGTGATTTCATTTCGGAAACTTTTGCCGATCTGTGCTATCCCGAAAGGCATTTTTTTGCGCATTGAACGCTGGACGTTCTTATAGTTGACGAAAATTCCCTGGGCCGTTTCCGGACGCAGGAAGATTTCATTGGTGGAAGCTTCAGTGACGCCTTGGAATGTCTTGAACATCAAGTTGAACTGGCGTACTTCTGTGAAGTCCTGTGCACCGCATGTCGGGCACTTCACTTCGTGTTCCTGGATCAGTTCTGCCATCCGGTCAAAGGACAAGCCGTCGACGATCAATTCGATGCCTTTGGCGTCCAATGCGTTTTCGATCAATTTATCCGCGCGGTGGCGCGTTTTACAGCTTTTGCAGTCGATCATCGGATCGTTGAAGTTGCCGACATGCCCTGAAGCGACCCAAGTTTTAGGGTTCATCAGGATGGCTGCGTCCAATCCAACATTATAAGGGGATTCCTGGACAAATTTTTTCCACCATGCTTTTTTAATATTGTTTTTCAGTTCGACGCCAAGTGGGCCATAATCCCATGTATTCGCCAATCCTCCATAAATTTCAGAGCCTGGAAATACAAATCCTCTGTGTTTCGCTAAAGTTACTACATCTTCCATTGACATAAAATTACCTCCATAAAATAAAAAATCGTACCCATCCACGGACATGTCATCATGTCCGAGGACGAGTACGTTAAGACCCGCGGTTCCACCTCGATTGACTGCAAATTGCAGCCCGCTTAAAATAAAAAATGGCTCTGGATCGCCTTTTCCTGTAGGTGCAGGCTTTCACTATCTCTGCTCGCTCTCATGTACAGTACTTCTCTATCCGTCATTGCCTCTGTTAAGTTCGTTCATATTATACCACGACAATGTTTTCTTCGCAATATCCCGTTAATTAGTATATAATAATTCATATTGAGTATAACATATATATATTTTGAGGCGGTGAGTCCAATCGAACTCAATAAACGGCAAGAGGAAATTCTGCAAATCGTTAAAGGCAACGGTCCGATTACTGGCGAACAGATAGCAGATCGCTTGAACTTAACAAGGTCGACTTTACGACCTGACTTAGCCATCTTGACAATGGCAGGCTTTCTAGATGCCCGTCCGCGTGTTGGCTATTTTTATTCGGGAAAAAAACCGGGTCAGGATGTTACAGACACGATGAACAATATGAAGGTCAAGGATTTCCAATCGATTCCGGTTGTCGTCAGGGAAGATGTCAGTGTATACGACGCTATCAGCCAGATGTTCCTGGATGATGTCGGCACGCTTTTTGTCGTGGACAAAAAATCATACCTGGCCGGAGTGCTGTCGAGAAAGGATTTGCTGCGTGCAAGTCTGGGCAGCCAGAACTTAGCCGGCATCCCTGTACATATCATCATGACGCGTATGCCGAACATTACATATTGCGCAAAAAACGAATCACTGATCCAGGCAGCGCATCGCCTGATCAATCAGCAAATCGATGCTCTGCCAGTGGTGGAAGAACAGCCAGATGGCTTTAAAGTCGTCGGCAGGTTAACAAAAACGAATATTACTCGTGCGTTTTTATCATTATCAGAAAACCACGATTTGTGAGGTGCCAACTATGAATTCACTCCGTTTGTTTATTGTCTCCGATTCAGTCGGAGAAACAGGGGAACTGGTCGCAAAAGCAGCTGTCAGCCAATACCTGAACGCAGATCAAAATGCAGTCCTCAAGCGTTTTCCTTATATCGATTCGATCGATCACGTGCAGGAAATCGTCAAATTGGCTGTCGAACAAAAGGCTTTTATCGTCTATACCCTGGTTTCCCAGAAACTGCGGGACTATATGCAGTCTGAAACAATTAAATTCCATGTCACGGCAGTGGATTTGATGGGCCCTCTTCTGGATGCGCTGGAAAAAGAGTTGGATGCTCCGCCGTTGCAGGAAGCGGGTCTGGTCCGCAAACTGGACGATGATTATTTTAAAAAAGTGGAAGCCATTGAATTCGCCGTCAAATACGACGACGGCCGGGATCCACGCGGCATTCTGATGGCCGACATCGTACTGGTCGGAATTTCAAGAACTTCCAAAACACCGCTTTCCCAATACTTGGCACATAAGCGGCTGAAAGTCGCCAACGTACCATTGGTGCCGGAAGTCGACCCGCCGGATGAGCTGTACCATGTAGACCCGAACAAATGCTTCGGCTTGGTCATCTCGCCGGATAAACTTAATAATATCCGCAAAGAACGGTTGATTGCCCTCGGCTTGAACGATGATGCCAATTACGCGAAAATCGACCGCATCCACGAAGAAATCGGTCATTTCCACAAAGTGGTAGATCGCATCGGCTGCGAAATAGTGGATGTGACAAATCGGGCAGTAGAAGAAACTGCAAATCTAATCTTAAGCAAACTCCAAAAATGATTTCAGGAAAACCACCTGCATAGGTGGTTTTTCTTTCTTTTTGATGGATTTTTTGATAAAAACGTTTTATAATCAAGAATTGTGGCTAAAGCTTACTATTAGAGAAAGTAGTTTGCTGTATTTTTTGTCGAAAAATGAAGGATTTTGTCTTTCTATCACGAATAAAGTAAGTTAAGCAAACAAAGATGGTGAAAATAATGTCCAATCGAGTTCCTGAAGAAGTGATTGAAAAAATTCGTTCCAGCACAGACATTGTGGATGTCGTCGGTGAGTACGTCCAGTTAACTAAAAGGGGCCGCAATTGGTTCGGTCTTTGCCCTTTCCACGGAGAAAGCACACCATCTTTTTCAGTTACTGCCGATAAGCAGATCTTTCATTGCTTTGGCTGCGGAGCGGGTGGCAATGTCATCACATTTCTGATGGATATTGAAAATTTAACGTTTCAGGAAGCCTTATCGAGACTCGGAAGCCGCTCAGGTATAGATGTTGATATACAGAGCCCTGCCGAATCCGGTCCGGTGCAATCAAAAAGCGATCATCAATTAGTTTTGATGCACGAGTTTGCTGCAGATATGTACCACCATATTCTATTGAATACGGAGGAAGGCCAAGTGGCATTGGACTATTTGGAAAATAGGGGCTTTACCCGTGAAATTATCGAAAAAAACAGGATCGGCTGGTCGCTTCCGGAGTGGAACTACATGGCATCTTCACTAAAGCGAAAAGGCTTTAGTGAAGAAGAGCTGGAGACGAGCGGCTTGGCAATTCCACGTGAGCAATCAAGTGGCTATTTTGATCGATTCCGCGGTAGAATCATGTTTCCGATCATGAACGAAAGCGGCAAAGTAATCGCCTTTTCGGGAAGGGTCCTTGAGCATACCAAACAGGAAGCCAAATATATGAACAGCCCGGAATCTCCGATTTTCCAAAAAAGCCAAGTGCTTTATAATGTGCATCATGCCAGAGGCGCTATACGCAAAAACAGGAAAATCATTTTGTTTGAAGGGTTTATGGATGTCATTGCAGCGGGTAAAGCAGGAGTTGACAATGCCTTAGCGACAATGGGGACTTCACTCACTTCTCAGCATATCCGGCAAATGAAACGTTTTGCCCAGGAAGTCGTGATCTGTTTTGACGGTGATGATGCAGGCTGGGAAGCGGCTAAAAGAGCGGCAATTGCCTTAAACGAAGATAATTTCAAAGTGGAAGTGGCTGTTCTGCCAGGCAAGATGGACCCGGATGACTTTGTCCGTGAAAACGGGGCTGAAGCCTTCAAAGAACAGATTATCGGAAAGCCGCATGCTTTTATTGCATTTGCGATGATGCACGCCCGCAGGCATAAGAATTTCCAGTATGAAAACGACCTGCTGCAGTACATCCAGGAAGTGCTGCAACTTCTAGCCGGTAGATCCTCGCCTTTAGAGCGGGATTTATATATAAAGCAATTATCAGTGGAAACGGGATTATCTCAGGAAGCTATCCTACAGCATTATCGGAAATTAGAAAACAAGACGATCGAACGGAACCGCCCCGAACCACCGGCAGTGAAAACGGTTAAAAAAGAGCCGAAGCGCATCACTTCATTGCACCGGGCGGAACGGATGCTCTTATCACATGCCCTGGCAGATCCGTCAGTCATGGATAAATTGGCGGACGAAGACAACGGCATACCATTTGTCAGTGAAGAATTCCAGGCGCTGTACGTTCAATTGCTCGGTTTCTATGAAGAATGGGACAAAGCGGATTTCCATAAATTCCTGGAAACCCTGCAGGATGCAGAACTCCGCAAGCTTGTCATGGAAACTGCGTTATCCGAACGTGATCCCGAATATGCAGATGAAGAAATTGCAGATTGCTTGAAGCATCTGCAAAAACATCGGGTCGAACAGCAAATCAATCTAAAAATCCAGCAATCAAAAGAAGCGGAAAAACAGCATGACCTTAAGCGCGCTTTACTTCTTGCACAAGAAGTGATTGCTTTACGGAAATCATTGTAAGTTAATTCCGGTTTTTTTAAAGGAGGAAGTCACATGGCTGAGAAATCTGAACGCCAAACTGAAGTTGAAGCAAGCAATGTACCATTGACTACTGAAGGTCCGGAAGCAACTGTCGAAGAAGCGAAAAAACAGCTGATCGAAACAGGTAAAAAAACCGGAGAGCTCAATTACGAACAAATTGCCGACAAATTAGCGGTTTTCGAAATGGAATCCGATGCAGTAGAAGAATTTATCGACCAATTGGAGGGCCACGGCATCGAATTGGAACGTAAATCCGATGACGAGGAACATTTGGATCGTTTGATGAAACCAACCGAAGACAAATTCGACTTGAATGATTTAAGCGTACCGCCAGGCATCAAAATCAATGACCCTGTCCGCATGTACTTGAAAGAAATTGGACGTGTCGATTTGCTGAAAGCGGAAGAAGAAGTCCGCTTGGCGAAATTGATCGAGCAGGGTGACGGAGAGGCGAAAAAACGCCTTGCTGAAGCCAATCTGCGACTAGTCGTCAGTATTGCCAAACGCTATGTCGGCCGCGGCATGCTGTTCCTGGATTTGATCCAGGAAGGGAATATGGGCTTGATCAAAGCAGTTGAAAAATTTGATTACTCAAAAGGGTTCAAGTTCAGTACTTATGCAACCTGGTGGATCCGCCAGGCCATTACACGCGCCATCGCTGACCAGGCGCGGACAATCCGCATCCCGGTTCATATGGTTGAAACCATCAATAAATTGATTCGTGTGCAGCGCCAGCTGCTTCAGGATCTTGGCCGTGAGCCTTCTCCGGAAGAAATCGGGGAGGAAATGGACCTGTTGCCTGAAAAAGTCCGTGAAATCCTGAAAATCGCTCAAGAGCCGGTATCATTGGAAACGCCGATCGGCGAAGAAGATGATTCTCATTTAGGCGACTTTATTGAAGATTCGGATGCGCAATCTCCATCTGACCACGCCGCTTATGAATTGCTGAAAGAGCAATTGGAAGATGTCTTGGATACCTTGACCGATCGTGAAGAAAACGTTCTGCGTCTTCGTTTCGGTTTGGACGATGGCCGTACGCGGACATTGGAAGAAGTCGGAAAAGTGTTTGGCGTTACGCGCGAGCGAATTCGTCAGATTGAAGCGAAAGCTTTGCGCAAACTGCGCCACCCTTCTCGCAGCAAACGCTTGAAAGATTTTCTTGAATAGGAATAACAGCTCGAGCCGCTACCGGATTTTCCGGAAAGCGGCTCTTTTTTAAAGAGACTGAAAAAGGAATTCCAGTTAAAGCTTGAGTTTGTCTTAATTTTCCCTATATAATGAAAGTTGTAAGCGTATTCATAACAAAGGGGATGTACACAAATGGATTTCGATTTGACACAAGAACAACAGATGATCAAAAAGACCATGAAGGAATTTGCCGATAAGGTGGTGGCACCAGGTGCCATTGACCGTGACCGTTCCAAGGCATTTCCGACCGAAATCTTCAAACAGCTGTCCAACATGGGGATGATGGGCTTGCCGTTTGATGAAAAATACGGCGGAGCTGGAGCGGATACCACCAGTTTTGCAATTGTGACAGAAGAGTTGAGCCGTGCCTGTGCATCTACAGGAATCACATATTCTGCGCATATTTCTCTTGGCGGGGCGCCGCTGAATTTGTTTGGAACTGAAGAACAGAAAGAAAAATACTTGACACCGATTTGCACTGGCGAATCGTTTGGTGCTTTCGGATTGACAGAACCCAATGCCGGATCTGATGCTGGAGGGACGGAAACGCGTGCAGTCGAAGATGGGGATGACTGGGTCATCAACGGCTCGAAAGTCTATATCACCAACGCCAGCCATGCCAAGCACCTGGCGATTACAGCCATTACAGGAATGAATGGCGACAAAAAGGAAATCAGTGCCATCATCGTACCGACCGACGCTGAAGGCTTTACCATTATTGATAATTACGAGAAAATGGGGCTGCATTCTTCAAACACGACAGAATTGGTGCTGGAAAATGTCCGTGTGCCGAAGGAAAACCTGTTAGGCAAGCGTGGAGATGGCTTTAAGCAGTTTCTGGTGACATTGGATGGCGGACGCATAGGCATTGCAGCCATGGCTGTAGGCATTGCTCAGGCGGCGTTTAACAAAGCTTTGGCTTATTCCAAAGAGCGCAAGCAGTTCGGCAAAACATTGTCTGAGTTCCAGGTCACACAGTTCAAACTGGCGGATATGGCGATGAAAATTGAACTGGCACGCAATATGGTCTATAAAGCCGCTTGGCTGAAAGATCAGGGGCGGCCGTTCACAAAAGAAGCATCAATGGCAAAGCTGTATGCTTCCGAAATTTCCATGGAAGTGGCTGACGAAGCGATCCAGATTCATGGGGGCTATGGCTACATGAAGGAATACGAAGTTGAACGCTATATGCGCGATGCGAAATTATTAGAGATCGGTGAAGGCACATCTGAAATTCAACGCATGGTCATTGCACGCCAAATCGGCTGCTGAGAAAATTGATTATGGCCCTGCAATATGCAGGGCTTTTCTTATGACGGAGCATGTTCCTAAAAAAATAAGTTTTATTAGAAAAGTATCGTGAAAAACCAGTGTGGAACTGTCTCAAATAAAAATTAATTACCGTTTTTGTCACAAACAAGGAAAAGTTATCTGTTAAGACTTTTCGTTTCATTGATAATACAGTACAATAATGAATGATACGAATAATATCATCAAGCAGAACTTAGTAGAGGGAGGGGTAACGGATGCAAAAAAATGCAATTGTACCTTATATCTTAATCATGGCGTTCGGTATTGGTTTAATTTTCTTCTTGTCAGTACAAGGAGTAAACGACGAAGCTGAAATCGCAGAAGAACAAGCAACAGAAGAAGGCGGCGGAGAAACAGCTGCTGAAGGTGAAGAAGGCGGAGAAACCGCTGAGGCGGATTTCGATCCTGAAGCGCACGCACAAGCAAACTGTATTTCTTGTCACGGTTCAAGCTATGAAGGCGGAGTAGGTCCATCTTTGATCGGCACTGCACTTGCACAAGAAGACATTGAAAACATTTTGGTCAATGGTCAAGGCACTATGCCTGGCGGTCTTGTAGCAGAAGAGAACGCAGCAGCAATGGCTGAGTGGGTATTATCACTCGAATAGCATCTAAAAAACCCTTAGTTCTTCTGGAGCTAAGGGTTTTTCTGTCAAATTAGGAGGATCTGAATGAATGCTCAACAATTATCACATCGGCTGACAAAAGTCGCTCATCATGTGCCACAAGGCGCGGTGGTGGCAGATATCGGCAGTGACCATGCCTATTTGCCCTGTTATCTAGTATTGACCGGTACCATAGATAAAGCCGTTGCAGGGGAAGTCGTCAAAGGCCCTTATGAATCGGCTCAAAAACAGGTGCAGCAGGAAGGCCTGACCGGACAGATTGACGTCCGTCTGGCCAGTGGGCTCGATGCCATCCATCCGGAAGACGGCATAACTGCTGTCACCATCGCAGGCATGGGCGGTCCATTGATTTGCTCGATTCTGGAGCAGGGCAAAGAACGGCTGGCTGGAGTGGAACGACTGATCCTGCAGCCGAATGTTCATGCCAAATCCATTCGTGAGTGGGCGGTGGCGAATGGCTGGACCATCGCCGAAGAAGAGATATTAAAGGAAAATGAAAAAATCTATGAAATTCTGGTGCTTGAAAAAGCCCCATCAGCTGTTTTATGGACACCGCAGCAATTGTTGATGGGGCCGGAACTGCTGAAGGAAAAAACGGCGATTTTCCATGAAAAATGGACGCGCGAAAGTGACCAATGGAAGAAAATTGTCGCTTCGATGGAAGCAACTACCCAGACAGTGGAAATCATGGAAAAAAAACAAGAACTGATTGAAAAAATAAAATTGGTGGAAGAGGTGCTGCAACGTGAAAATTCCTAACGGCCAGGAGATCATCGCAGAGTTCGAGAAATGGTCGCCCAAGTACTTGGCAATGGAGGGCGATCCGATCGGCTTGCATGTGGGAACCCTGAACAAGAAAATTGATCGGGTCCTGGTGACCTTGGACGTCAATGAAGAAGTTGTCGATGAAGCGATTGCCAAAGGCGCAGGATTGATCATCGCACATCATCCGCCGATTTTCCGTCCCTTGAAAAACCTGCAGACGGATTTCCCGCAGGGGCGGTTGATGGAAAAACTCATCAAATCCGATATTGCCGTCTATGCAGCACACACCAATCTGGATGTGGCTGCGGGTGGGGTCAATGATTTATTGGCGGATGCGCTGGGATTGAAAAACACCAGTGTACTGGTTCCGACCTATGAAGCGGAATTGGTGAAAATCGCTGTATTTGTCCCCGAAAGCCATGAAGAAACAGTTCGGGAGGCGTTCGGAAAAGCTGGAGCCGGAGCGATCGGCGATTATGAATACTGCAGCTATAGTTTATCAGGGACCGGCCGTTTCCGTCCAACGAATGAGGCGAATCCATATATCGGTGAAGCTGGGAAAATGGAAGTGACGGCCGAAACAAAAGTGGAAGTCGTTGTCCGCAAGAACGAAAAAGATCGCGTCATCAAAGCCATGCTTGCAGCGCATCCATATGAAGAAGTTGCCTATGACGTCTTTACCTTGGAAAACAAGGAAATCGCCATGGGATTGGGCCGCGTCGGAACGCTTGAAACCCCGATGACATTGAAGGAATTTGCCGATTGGGCAAAACAACAGCTCGATGTCCCTACTCTTCGTGTAGTGGGTGATCCGGGTGCTGCCATCAAAAAAGTGGCCGTGCTCGGAGGCGATGGCAACAAATATATCCAACAGGCCAAGCGCGCAGGGGCGGATGTCTACGTCACAGGGGATATGTATTTCCATGTTGCACAGGATGCACAGGCGATAGGGCTGAATATTGTCGATCCGGGCCATCATGTGGAAAAAGTGATGATACAAGGTGTGGTGAACCATATGGCCAAGCAGCAGCCAAACTGGCAATGTGAATTTCTGCCGTCACAAACAAATACAGAACCTTTTCGGTTCATTTAAAAAAGAGGCCACGGCCTCTTTTTTTGTTTTATTCATAATTTCAGCCTTTATCGGACGATAAAGAATTTTAAAAGTTGATTTTTTTCCTTTATATAAGTGATGCCGAACGAACCGGCATAACTCAGGACGAAAAGCAGCTGCCGGTTTAGTCACCTTACTGAATGGTGGACACATTCCGCTCATAAATTTGTCTGAATATCAGATTATTGAAAGAGGGAGCGTTGATAATAAATCTTGGAAATAATATAATTTAGGTAAGAAAGCGCTTTCATTCGCAATGGAATGGAACCGATTCGATAAAGAGCTTTCGACAAGGGGAAGGGTTCTTTGACAAGTTAATATTTTGGTACATGTGGCAAGGAAAAATTTTACTTTTACCAAAAGGAGCATAAATAAAATGGAATTACCACGGGGGAAAAGTTACATCCGACTTGATCAGGTCAGCCAGGAAGATATTGATAAGTTGATTTTAAGGGTTAATAGCTGTACGTGGCGGCAAACGTTTCATATCCAACCAGTCTCTGGGCTTCTCAATGATCCGAACGGCTTCTGCTTTTACAACGGTGAATATCATTTGTATTACCAATGGCATCCGTTAGGGCCTTTTCATGGCTTGAAATATTGGTACCATACCAAATCAACAGACCTCGTAAACTGGACAAATGTCGGGATTGCCATTAAACCGGACGAGTATTTTGACAGCCATGGCGCATATTCGGGAAGTGCCGTTGAGCATAACGGAAACTTATATTTGTTATACACAGGCAATACAAGGGATGAGAATCTCGAGAGACATCCTTATCTATGTATAGCCCTTATGGATGATGAAGGAAATATCATCCAATCGAAAAAATCAGTTCTTGATAAAGTTCCAGAGGGGTATACAGAGCACTTCCGCGATCCGAAAGTATGGAAAGAGGAAGAAAAGTTTTATGCCGTAATAGGCGCCCAAAGAACCGATAAAACAGGGGCTGTCTGTTTGTTGAGTTCGTCTGATTTGTTGGAATGGAAATTTGAAGGTGAGCTGGCCACAAACCTGGATGACTTCGGTTTTATGTGGGAATGCCCGGATTATTTTGAAATGGAAGATCAAGGTATCCTGATCTTCTCTCCGCAAGGACTGGAGCCTGTTGGGGATCTTTATCAAAACATTTACCAGGCGGGTTATGTGATGGGCGAAAAGATCGATCTGCAACGACGGGAATTGACTCACGGAAGTTTTATCGAACTTGATCGTGGTTTTGATTTTTATGCCCCGCATACAATGAAGGATCCGAGTGGCAGACGTCTTATGGTCGCCTGGATGGGTTTGCCTGAAATTGAGTACCCCAGCGATATCAATGGATGGGCAAACTGCTTGACCATCCTGAGAGAATTATCGCTTCGCGATGGAAAACTTATTCAAAAACCTGTTCCGGAACTGGAGTCACTCCGTAAGAACAAAGTCGAAGCAGAAGATACAATTTGGGATGAAAAGAAAATGTATGATGGATTCTCAGGGGCCACTTATGAGCTGGTTTGTGAGTTTGAACGAGGAGACGCCTTGGAATATGGCATAGAATTCCGAGCTGGTGAAGAAGAAAAAACGGTGATCAAATATGATGCAGTCCAGGGGAAAGTTATACTGGACCGCACTCTATCGGGCAAAGTGATTGGAAGCAAGTATGGAACAGAAAGAAAATGCCAGATTGTTGGAGGGGTTCGCAAGTTTCATCTGTTCGTCGATTCTTCATCAGTAGAGATTTTTGTGAACGATGGAGAAGAAGTTTTTACCTCCCGGATTTTTCCTGATGTAAGAAGCAAGGGAATCCGGTTTTATGCAACTGGCGGTTCTGTGACTTTTAAAGCAGTAAAGTGGGACTATTAATAGAGGAACATTCGAAGAGGGAGATGTGCTGAATGGGAAATTTGTTTTCTATTGGCGAAATATTAATAGATTTTATCCCGCACCAAAAAGGAATCGCCTTAAAAGATGTCGATTCTTTTACACGAGTGCCTGGTGGTGCTCCTGCAAATGTGGCAGCTGCCGTTGCAAAGTTTGGCGGAACTGCTTCACTGATCACCAAGTTAGGGGAAGATGCCTTTGGTGATTTTCTTTTGGAACAACTGACAAACTCCGGTGTGAAGACCGATAAGATTGTAAGAACAAAAGAGGCGAACACGGGCCTTGCCTTTGTATCATTGCGCGAAGATGGAGAACGCGACTTTTCATTTTACAGAAACCCTTCTGCAGATTTGCTGCTTGAAGACTCTGAAGTAAATGCCGACTGGTTCCATCAAGGGGATTTTTTGCACTTTTGTTCTGTGGATTTAGTCGAGAGTCCGATGAAATACGCCCATGTTAAAGCGATTGGAGCTGCCAAGGCGCGTGGCGGGGTTATTAGTTTTGATCCAAATGTGCGTCTGCCTCTGTGGAACGACCCGCAGGAATGCCGGAAGACCATACTGGAATTCCTTCCGATGGCGCATATTGTCAAAATCTCTGATGATGAACTGGAGTTTATTACAGATTTAGCGGATGAACAAAAAGCAATTGCGTCTTTGTTTACAGGGGATGTAAAGGTAGTAGTGTTAAGTAAAGGTGCGAAAGGTGCAGATCTTTACGTCCAGAACAAAAAATATTCATCCGCGGGATATTCTGTAAAAGTAGAGGACACGACGGGTGCAGGAGATGCGTTCATCGGCGGTTTCCTGTACCAACTGTTGAATTTGAATGCAGGTCAAGATGATTTAGAGGATTTAATAAGCGAGCATCACCAAGAAATACTGGCATTTGCAAACGCCAGCGGAGCGCTGGTGACTACTGGAAAAGGGGCCATCCCTTCGCTTCCCACTAAAGAACAGGTCTTGCAGTTAATAAAATAAAACAAACTTTTATTTCAGGTTTTATTTAGGATTAAGATGGAGAACACCGTTTCTGGCGAAAGCTGGAGACGGTTTTTTTATGCTTTCTTATATAGAAGGAAGAAAATTTTGAACGCGAATCGCTAAGGCGGATTGTGAATATAAGCTGATGGGTTGACGAAAAACGATTACAGTTGTAAACTAAAGTCAAGCGATTACAAATGTAAACGAAATGGAGTGATTTAGATGGTGACAAGAGAGAAAGTGGAAATGACCGCCTCGGAGCGGGAAGTCATGCGAGTTGTCTGGACGCTCGGCAATGCGACGAGCAAAGACATCGTGGATGTGTTGGAGCGGAAACGGGACTGGAAGCCGGCAACGGCCAAAACCTTTATTGGGCGGCTTGTGAAAAAAGGCATTCTTTTCGCGGAACCACACGGCAATAAATACATTTATACAGCCGCGATCAGTGAAGAAGACAGTGTGAAAACAGCGGCGGAACGTTTTTTTGAGCAAATTTGTCATAAGCAAGCGGGCAAGACGATTGCTGATATGCTGGCGGGTGCAACATTGAGCCATCAAGACGTTGAACTCCTCCAGTCCGTGTTGGATGACAAAAAGAAACATTCGGTCGATAAAGTGGCATGCAATTGTGTGCCGGGGCAGTGCAACTGCAGCACACAACGATAATTCATAGATGAGGTGAAACGACATGGAGAAATTACTGACAATCGAAGGGATGACGTGCGCATCGTGCGCCCAGTCCGTTGAGAAATCCGCCGGAAAATTAAACGGCGTGGACGAAGCGAGCGTCAATCTCGCGACAGAAAAACTGAAAGTCCGCTTTGATGAAGGGACGGTTTCAATAGAAGAGATATACGATGCGGTGGAACAGTCCGGTTATAAAGCGCTTGCCCCAGCCGAGACGAAAACCTTCACCATCGAAGGGATGACCTGTGCGTCCTGCGTGCAATCAGTCGAGAAAGCAACAAGAAAACGGGATGGTGTCGCCGAATCGAACGTCAATATGGCGACGGAGAAAATGGTCATCCGCTTTGACCCGCAGCAAGTTACCGTTAACGACATCAAAGCGGCAGTAGCAGATGCCGGTTACGGTGCGGTTGAAGATGTGGACGGCGAATCGTCTGCCGACCAGGACCGTGCGAAAAAAGAAAAGCATATCCATTCGGTGTGGCGGCGCTTCTGGCTGTCCGGCGTCTTGACAATTCCCTTGTTATTGATTTCGATGGGCCATATGATTGGCATGCCGCTGCCGGACGTACTTGATCCGGCTGTGAACCCGGTGAACTTTGTGCTGGTGCAGCTGATGCTGACGATTCCGGTGATGATTCTCGGCAAGAGCTTCTTCACGGTCGGCTTTAAGACTTTGTTCAAAGGCCATCCGAATATGGACTCCCTCATTGCGCTCGGAACCAGTGCGGCCTTTATTTACAGTGTCATTGCGACCGTCTTTGTCCTGATGGGCAATGCGAGCTTCACGATGAATCTCTATTACGAATCGGCTGCAGTCATTTTGACCTTGATTACTTTAGGGAAGTATTTTGAAGCGTTGTCGAAAGGGAAAACGTCTGAAGCGATCAAGAAATTGATGGGCATGGCACCAAAGACGGCGATCGTCGTCCGCAGCGGCGTGGAAACGGAAATTTCCGTGGACGCCGTTGAAACAGGCGACGTGATCATCGTCAAGCCGGGCGAGAAACTTCCGGTCGACGGCGTCGTCGTGGAAGGTGCGACAGCGGTCGATGAATCGATGCTGACGGGCGAAAGCATGCCGGTCGAAAAAGCTGCCGGTGACCGTGTCATCGGAGCGAGCATCAACAAAAACGGCACAATCCGCTATGAGGCGACGAAAGTCGGCAAAGACACCGCTTTGGCGCAGATCATCAAATTGGTGGAAGATGCGCAAGGATCAAAAGCGCCAATCGCTAAAATGGCGGACATCATTTCCGGCTATTTCGTGCCGATTGTCATCGCGATTTCAATCATTTCCGGACTTGCATGGTATTTGGGCGGGCAGACAGGCTTGTTCGCTTTCACAATCGCGATTTCTATCCTTGTTATCGCCTGCCCATGTGCACTTGGTCTTGCAACACCGACCGCCATCATGGTCGGGACAGGGAAAGGCGCGGAGCATGGCGTCTTGATCAAGAGCGGTGGTGCGCTCGAGACGACACACGCCATCGACACAATCGTCTTCGATAAAACCGGGACAATCACCGAAGGCAAACTGACGGTGACCGATATGCTTGTTGCAAAAGACGGGTTGTCAGAAGATGAACTTTTGACCCTCGCCGCATCAGCTGAAAAAGGCTCGGAACATCCGCTCGGCGAAGCGATTGTCAAAAGCGCAGCACAACAAGAGCTGCCGCTGAAAAAGGTTGAACGCTTTACGGCCATTCCGGGACACGGCATCGAAGTCGTCATCGAAGGAAAAGAAGTGCGGCTCGGTAACCGCAAACTTATGGATGACCAAGGGATTGGACTGGGTGACTTTGCATTCGCGTCCGACCGCTTGGCCAACCAAGGAAAGACGCCGATGTTTGTCGCGATGGACGGCGAATTTGCCGGCATCATCGCGGTCGCCGATACGGTGAAACCATCGAGCGTCCACGCCATTCGAAAACTCCAGGACATGGGGATTGACGTGGTCATGCTAACGGGTGACAACAAACTGACCGCTGCGGCAATCGCCAAGCAAGTCGGAATCGAGCACGTATTGAGCGAAGTGCTGCCGGAAGAAAAAGCGAACGAAGTCAAGAAATTGCAGGCAAAAGGCAATAAAGTGGCAATGGCGGGCGACGGCATCAACGACGCCCCGGCACTTGCCCAAGCCGACATCGGCATCGCCATCGGCTCGGGAACGGATGTCGCAATGGAATCCGCAGATATCGTCCTGATGCGCAGCGATTTGATGGACGTGCCAACCGCAATCCAACTGAGTAAATCGACCATCAAAAACATCAAGCAAAACCTGTTCTGGGCGTTCGCCTATAACATACTCGGCATCCCGGTCGCGATGGGTATCCTGTATCTGTTTGGCGGCCCGCTATTGAATCCGATGATTGCTGCTGCGGCGATGAGTTTCAGTTCTGTCTCGGTGTTGCTCAATGCGCTGCGTTTGAAAAACTTCAAACCCGTGACGGTTTAAGGCAACCGTTTTACGGCAAAGCTACTTATATAGAAGGAGTGTGAAGCAAAATGGACAAAGGGATGGAACTGGTCCTCTATACACGCCAGACCTGTTCGGACTGCCAGGACGCCAAAGCATACCTGGCACAGGAGAATATCCCATACGAGCATAAGGACGTCGGTGACAACCCGGCACTCGAAGAGGACATGAAGAAAATATCCGGCGCCAAAATCGTGCCGGTGTTCGCGTTCTATAAAAAAGGCCTGTTCGGCAAAAAACTGGCCGACAACTTTATCGGTTTTGAACGCAACAAAGAAGAAATCCTGCGTTTATTAGACGGGAAATAAGCGAATACCCCTCCAGTGGATGGAGGGGTATTTTTGTATGGAAACCTTTTCCTATTGATTAACGGCTGTCGAATACAGGTTTTTGTGCAGCAGAGATGCTACACTATAAGGAATCGCAGCCCGGTGTCAGGGGGAACTCGGTTTCAAGTCTGCAAATGCACGCCAAAAAAGAGTAGACTCTGGAACTACAGGAATTTTGAGCGTCGGCACGAGTTTAATTATTGGAATATTCTGAGAAATACAGAGTGTCCCTGTCTCCGGTACACTCTGCGAACTGCTGGAAATCGGTGAACATCAGATAAAAAGACAGCTAAAAAAGCTGTGCCATAACATTCTAACGAAAGGAGTAAACTCATGAATAAGCTCAATCACCATCACTATGAAGGACATTTTGGATGTTGATCTGTGGATTCACTTTAGCTTCGAGTTGCACTGAAAAAGCACCTGAAAATAACTGTCCATACTGGAGGAGGAAAATAAATGACGACAAGATTGGCTATTAATGGATTTGGACGTGTAGGAAGAACGACGTTGCGAAGATTATTGGACACGGATTCGGAACTGGAACTGGTTGCGGTGAATGATCTGGCGAATGCTGAAAACCTGGCTTATTTATTGGAATTTGACACCAATTATGGACGTTTAAAACATGAGGTGAAGGTGATTGGAAATGTCCTGGTTGTCAGTGGCAAGGAAATTAAATGTTACCAGGAAGCGGATGCAAAAGATCTGCCATGGGAGGAACTGCAAATTGATATCGTGCTGGAAGCGACCGGTTTGTATGCCACTGCCGATAAGGCACATGCACATCTTGAGGCAGGCGCTAAACGGGTGATTATAACGGCTCCAGCAGATCAGGAAACGAAAATAATCGTTTACGGAGTTAATGAGGGTATCGTTACAAAAGATGATCTGATAATTTCATCAGCTTCGTGTACAACCAATGATTTAGCCCCGGTGGCGAAAGTGTTGCATGATAACTTTGGGATTGTAACGGGTTATATGACGACAATTAAAGCCTATACCCCATCGCAAAAATTGCATGACAGTCCCAAGTCGGATATGAGACGCGGGCGGGCAGGGGCGATGAATGCAATTCCGACCTCTACAGGTGCAGCAAAAGCCGTCGGAAGAGTCATTCCGGAGTTAAAGGGAATTGTTGATGGAACAGCGGTGCGAGTACCACTGGCAGGTGGGGCAATCGTGGAGTTTTACACCAATTTAGCAAGAAAAGTAACAATTGAAGAAGTGAATGCAGCCATGAAGGAGGCTGCGACTCCATCATTTGAATACTCGGAAAAACTGCTTGTGTCCTCAGACGTTATCGGTACTTCGGCAGGAGGTATTTATGATGCAACGTTAACGGATATCGTTGAAAATGGGGATAAGCAGCTTGTGAAAACTGTTTCCTGGTATGACAGCGAATATGGATTTGTATCGAATCTGATTCGTTTGACTGAATATTTTGCTAAAATCATTAAATGAAAATTAATTGACATAGTTGATTTTGTATACTTTAAAAAGGGAGGTGAGAAAATATCCAAATCAAAACTTTAGATGTTGGAGAAATGACTTGTGGCCACTGCAAAATGTCAGTAGAATGCGTAGGTAGCTATTGTAGAGGTAGATTTAAACTCCGGTAAAATGGGTGTTACCCCTATGGCGAATCAAAAATTTCCCCAGAGAACATGATAGAAGCTGCCGAGAACCAATACTTAGAAGTAATATAAAAATAAATGAAAGAAGCTTGGTTTCCTGAACTGAATGCAGAATGGGGACACTTTTTATAAAGTGTCCCCATTCTGCATCAGGCTCTAGACAAAGTCTTTCCAAAATGATTAACGGTGCATAATCCCAATCGCTCTGGCCACTTTGCTTTCCCTGGGCTCAGCTTCGCTGCTCCCACAGGAGTCTTCGTGGCCAGCCCGGTTGGGAGCATACGCTTAAATGAAAGAGAAAAACTTGCTAGTCGGTTCCAAGATGAAAATAGTCCCAAAAAATCTAGTAATCCCTTCACTCAAGGATCCGGAGCGCAAGGCGGCGACTCCTGCGGAATAGCGAAGTGCCGAAATCCACTCGGGCGATAGTCCGAGTTAGTTCGGCGCGAGCCCGCGGAAACATACTAACATTAGTAGCACAAACCATGGCCATGGTTTGTGCTACTATTTTTTTGTAGAAGTGGAGTGAAGTCGTGCGGACGCGGGGATCTGAGAATCCGAACCAGGAAACCGACTCGCTTCACACCCTTATCCGAATCAGGTTAGTATGTTGGGTCCTCGAGACCGTATAAGAAAGTGGAATCGATAAGGCACTGTGAAGAACTTCTATAAAAATGGAGAACAGGAGGAAGCTTGATGAGACACGTCATTGCTTTTGACGTCAGTATGGGCAAAAGCTCCATGGTGGTCTATGACCACAACCAATACTGTCAATACGAAGGGGAATTGAAGCACACACAAGCCGGTTTCTGCGCGTTAAACGAGCGCATCGGTGCTTTGCGCGAACAGGCTGGCCGATTGCCGGCAATCGTTTTCGAAGCCACCGGCGTCTATTCACAACCACTGGAGACCTTCCTGCAGGAAAACAGCTATCCTTACAGCCGGCTGAATCCACTGGAAGCGAAAATCCAAACGGCCGCGATGCGCAGACAGAAGACGGATATCAGCGATGCCCATGAATTGGCCAAATCGCATTTCCGGACGACCCGGAAGGAGACCTACGTTCAATGCGCCTACTATAAACAGATGCGGGCGCTAGGCCGTTACTGCGAGGACATTGAAAAGGAAATCTCTCAACACAACAACCGGCTGCACGCGTTCCTGCAGTTGAGCTTTCCGCTTTTGGAAACGATGTTTACGAAGAGTTCAGCGCTCTTTTTGAACCTCGTCCAGCTCTTTCCACATCCGGCATGCCTCGAGAAGGCAACGAAAGAGGCGCTCCAGGACCAGATCCTACAGGCGACCCGCAAGCGGTTGTCGCGGGTGGAAGCGGAAAAGAAAGCGGTTCAACTTCTCGCCGCTGCGGAAAACTCCTACGCAGCCATCGGTCCGGAAGATGTGCGGTGCCAGCACTTGAAGAACTATGCGAGACGGCTCCTGGAATTGCGGAACCAGAAGAAGGAGGTCATCCGACAAATGGTGGATCTCTCGAAGGACCACGCGGAATTCCATGTGCTCAAGTCTTTTCCCGGGATTGGCGATATCACAGCCGTCCAAATCATCGCTGAGTTAGGCGACATCCAACGCTTCCAAAATGCCAAACAGATCAATGCCTATATCGGCATTGACATCAGACGGCATCAATCAGGCAAGCTCCAGTATCAGGACAAGATCAATAAACGCGGAAACAAGCGGCTGCGGAAAATCCTGTACAACATGGTGATGAACATGATCTCCTGGCGGGCCAAGACACAAAATACCATTGTGGATCATTACGACCAATTAAAAAAACAACCCAATGGAAAGCTCCATCAGGTTGCGGTGATCGCCTGTGTGAATAAGTTCTTGAAAGTCGCATTTCATCTTATCCAACACGGACTTCTCTACCAGTACGAATCCGGCAAGGCTTCGTAACCGTATTTCCCCTACACTATAGCACAAAATCCCCTGCGAAAAAAAGAAGGACCGTCAGGTTTATTTGGCATGTCCACTAAACTGTATTCCCCTGTCACCGGCTGCTTGAAGTGCAGGTGCTCGACTCCTGCGGCATAGTGAGACGACCGAGACCCCGCAGGGAGCGCAGCGACTGAGGAGGCTTGGGCGCGAACCCGCGGAAAGCGAGCGCTGGAACGGAAAGCAGCCATTCTAAGCTCCTTGCTTCTTCTGTTCTCCTGGAATACCAACGAGAAAGATCCTTGACTAATGATAAGAAAGCGTCCGCCT
>NZ_JAGGPX010000027.1 GCF_018613575.1 Planococcus sp. ISL-110 | reverse complement strand
GTTATCCCGCTCTGCAAGGCAGGTTGCCCACGTGTTACTCACCCGTCCGCCGCTAAACCAAAGGAGCAAGCTCCAATGGTTCCGCTCGACTTGCATGTATTAGGCACGCCGCCAGCGTTCGTCCTGAGCCAGGATCAAACTCTCCATTATAGAGAACATTTGACTGCTCTTAACTTGCTGGCGTATCGCCGTCCGAAGACGCGCGATTCGCTTTGATCTGCATAACGCTGATCAGTAAGTTGTGCGCGGGCCGCGTTCAACGGCCGTTGCTGTTTGTTGACGTTTTGCTGTTCAGTTTTCAAGGTTCAGTTTGTTTGCCGCGCTCTTTGGCGACTCCATTAATATATCCTAATTCAATCTCGCTGTCAATACTATTTCAAAATATTTTTTTCGAGTTGTTTTAAGGACATATATAAATATAAACCGCCACGAGCAAAAAATCAAGCCTTTATTTTTAAAAAGCGTATTTTAATTTTTTGGTAGTCTGCAACAAACAACGTAATCCCTGACAGCACTATACTTCCACCTACTATTTGAGAGATGCTCAAATACTCCCCAAGTATAAAATAAGCAAGTATAGCAGCCCCTATCGGCTCAAAAAGTATTGCGATTGATATGACATTGGTACTTACCCACTTCAAAGCCCAGTTGAATAATGTGTGCCCAAGCAAATTCGGAATGAGTGCCAATAATAAAAACCACATCCATTCGGAAGCCGGATAAGGACCGAAAGATTCTTCTTTGAATACAATATAGAAGAATAACGTTACGGTGCTCACCCCATACACTACAAAAGTATAGGTTACCAAAGACAATCTCTTTCTAACATCCTGACCAAATAACAAATAGGCTGTAATCAATGCACAAGCAATTAACGCCAGCAGATCTCCATAAAGAGCACTTCCACTTACTTTAAAATCTCCATAGCCAATCAACACACTGCCCGATATTGCAATAGCTCCAGCAATGAGTGTCTTTTTAGAAAGTTTCTCATTAAAGAAAAAGTACGTACCCGCAAAAGCAAATAAAGGCTGCAGAGTCACAAGCACTGTTGAACTGGCTACCGATGTATAATTCAGCGATTCAAACCACAAGATGAAGTGGAATGCTAAAAATACTCCTGCAATGGTGGTGAAGATCCAGTCCCTTTTGCTTAGCTTCTTGATTTCATGGGTATATTTGAGAAAGAAGACCGGACTCATAATCAGTATGGAGAACAGCATACGGTAAAAAGCAGTAACTCCAGAATCAGCAGATGTCATCTTAACGAAAATAGCTGACAATGCTACAGAGAAAACTCCTATTATAATAGGGATATATGGGTGGACAGCCGGTTTTTCCATTCAAACACCTCTTCTTCTCCAACTTCACCGACGATGCACGTAATAAGTTTGCCACTTTCATCAAGCAGAATCAATACAAGATAAAGAAATGGAGGCTTTCCTTATGGAGTTTTTCAGTGCAATGCAAATTTCTTCATATGAAACTTTCTTTAAACTTGTAATAGCTGCTCTTTTAAGTTTAGCTATTGGATTGGAAAGGGAACTAAAAAGAAAGCCGGTCGGGTTAAAGACAAGCATCGTCATTTCGACTTTCAGTTGCCTATTAACTATCATCTCGATTGAATCCGCCTATATTGCACAAGGCAGCGAGTATGACAATGTTAATATTACAATGGATCCGCTGCGCCTCGCTGCACAGATTGTTTCAGGTATCGGCTTTTTGGGGGCTGGAGTTATTCTAAAACGCGGCAATGATTCTATTTCCGGATTGACGACCGCCGCCATGATCTGGGGCGCCGGCGGAATCGGCATTGCAGTTGCGGCCGGCTTCTATATTGAAGCAATAACCGCAGTTCTATTAGTTTTGATTGGGATAGAAACTCTGCCTCCCCTGCTCTTTAAGTTCGGACCAAAGCGCTTGATGATGGTGGAAGCAAATTTAAAAGTGGTTGTCGGTGATCGAGCGGCGATCCGGGAGGTGTTAGATGAGTTAAAAGCAGGTGGATCGGTTATCGAGAGCATTTCCATAACCCATCCAAATAAGGAGAGTTCCGCTTCGTTCCACATACTATCGATTCGCATGTCCTTTTCCCATGAGAAAGACACAATCGATTTGTACCAAGAAATATCAGACATGGAAGAAGTCGTGCAAGTTGAAATTGAACTGATTTGATTGAGGAGGAATTTTTATGAAGGAATTTTTTGGGTTATTGAAAAATGGCAATAAGCCATCTTTGACGGCAGCAATCATTAATACATTTATCGCGATAATGAAAGGGGTCGCATTCTCCCTTACAGGGAACGTTGCGATGTTTGCAGAAACCATGCACTCGATCGGCGATGCAGCCAACCAATATTTTGTTTTCATCGGTTCAGCACTCTCGAAGAAAGCGCCGACCAAACAATTCCCGAATGGTTTCGGGCGTCTATTGAATATCGTTCTCCTTGGCGCGGTATTGATCGTCGGAATCATGGCTTATGAAACTATCATCGAAGGATGGCATCAAATGACTCAGCCTGTGCAAGCAGAAGGATTCATCATCAGTGTTGTAGTATTGTCTATTGCAATTATCCTTGAATTTTTTGTCCTATATAAAGCTGGCAAGGAAATTTTGCATGAGGCCGGCGTCAAAGGTGGAGCAATGGCTCCGCTGACGACCAGTTTCAAACATTTGGACAGAGCGAAGCCAGCAACGAAATTGGTCTTTCTCGAAGATCTGGTAGCTACTGCCGGTGGTCTATTGGCTTTGACTGCGGTATTGATCGCCCATTATACCGGCTTTCTGCAAATTGAAGGTGCGGCATCCATCGCCATCGGCTTTATGATGCTATACGTCGTCGGGAAAGTCTTTTTGGATAATGCCCGTGGAGCCATTGGCGAAACAGATGAGCAGATGGTAAACCATATCGCACATATATTGAGTAATCACCCTGATGTCCGGGATATTAGAACACTGGAAGTTGTTAAAGAAGGTGAGTTTCTTCATGTCGAAACCAAAATTGAAGTTGATTCACATTTGAATGTGACACAGGCCGATGCATTGCAGGAACGATTAGCGGAAATCATCCTCAGCCAGCCAAGCGTCGATGACGTAATTGTCTCTCTTGATGCAGATGACGGCCAAACTCAATGGAAACATTTGAGCAAACGTCCGGCATCGCTTGATAAAAAATAAACAAAAAAAGGCTCGGCGCTAAGCGCCGAGCCTTTTTTCTTATAGAGACGCCTGTAGAATTTCTTTGACGTCCTCGCCTTTCAATTTCGCAAAGTTGCCGAATTCTCCATAGACCATGGCTTTTTCAACCATCAAGTCGATTTTGGAATCATCGATTTCGTAGTAGTCCAAACGTGTTGGTGCTCCTAAAGAAGTCCAAAACGCGGATAAGCGATCGATACCTTCGTGTGCAATATCAGATTCTGATTTGCCTGTCGGGTCCACATCAAAAACGCGGACTGCCATTTGAGCAAAACGTGCAGGATTCACTTTTACATTGTGGCGCATCCATTGTGGGAAGAGAATCGCCAATCCACCTGCATGGGGAATATCATAGACAGCAGAAACGGCGTGTTCGATATTGTGTGAACCCCAGTCGCCTCTATAGCCCATTTCAAGGAATTTGTTCAAACCCATTGTTCCGGCAAACAGGATCGTTTCACGGTGTTCGTAGCTTTGAAGATCTTCCATCAATTTTGGTGCAGTTTCGATGACTGCTTTCAAAACACCTTCACACATCCGGTCCTGGACAGGCGTATTGCTGGCGTCATTGAAGTATTGTTCAAAAATATGGGACATCATGTCCACAATTCCGTAGACCGTTTGGTTTTCAGGTACCGATAATGTATAAGTCGGATCCAGAATTGAAAATTGCGGGAATGATAACGGGCTTCCCCATCCATATTTTTCCTGTGTTTCTTCGTTAGTGATAACCGAACCTGCATTCATTTCAGAACCGGTTGCAGCGATTGTTAAGACTGTTCCAAAAGGCAAAGCTTCTTTTGGCTGTGCTTTACGGGAAACGAAATCCCATGCGTCCCCGTCGTACTTAGCACCACAAGCAATGAGTTTAGTGCAGTCGATGACTGAGCCACCGCCTACTGCCAAAATCATCTCAATGCCTTCTTTTTTGCAGATGTCGATTCCTTTTCTGGCAGTAGAAATCCGTGGGTTCGGTTCTACTCCTGACAATTCGAAAACTTCTAAGTCAGCTTCTGACAACATTTGAATGACGTCATCATAAAGGCCATTCTTCTTGATGCTGCCACCACCGTATACAAGCAATACTTTTTTACCGAATTTCGGCAATTCTTTCTTGGCCGCCTGAAGCTGGCCTTCACCGAAAATCAATTTTACCGGGTTATAAAATGAAAATGCATTCATCCAATCATCCTCCTCTATTCAGATTATATTATGAAGTTTCTCAAATCAAAAAGCAAAAGATTGAGACAGAAAAACCGCCTGGATCCCAGATCCAGGCGGTTTTCTTGAGTCTTATACCCATCCACGGAAGCGTGAAGCTTCTGCAGTTCTGCGGGCGCCGACCATATAAGCTGCCAGACGCATGTCGATATTGCGTGTAGTGGCAACGTTGTAGACATTATCAAATGCATCAACCAGTTTTTTGTTGAGTTTCTCGTCCACTTCTTCCTGTGTCCAATAATAACCCTGGTTATTTTGCACCCATTCAAAGTAAGAAACCGTTACTCCACCAGAGCTTGCCAAAACGTCAGGAACCAAAAGGATTCCACGGTCTGTCAGCATCTTAGTCGCTTCAGCAGTCGTTGGTCCATTTGCTGCCTCGACAACAATAGAAGCTTTGATATCGTTGGCATTTTCTTCTGTAATCTGATTCGCGATAGCTGCTGGTACTAGGATATCGCAATCCAATTCAAACAACTCTTTGTTTGTAATGGTGTTATCAAACAAGGTCGTAACCGTTCCAAAACTGTCGCGGCGGTCCAATAAATAATCGATATCCAAGCCATCCGGATCGTGAAGAGCACCGTAGGCATCCGAAATTCCGACCACTTTTGCTCCAGCATCATGCAGGAACTTCGCCAGGAAGCTTCCGGCATTACCAAAACCTTGAATGACAACGCGTGCTCCCTGCATATCCAAGCCGCGCTTTTTGGCAGCTTCATTAATACAGATGGTTACGCCTTGAGCCGTCGCTTTGTCACGGCCTTGGGAGCCCCCGAGTACAATCGGCTTGCCAGTGATAAAACCAGGAGAGTTGAATTCATCAAGTTTGCTGTATTCATCGTACATCCACGCCATGATCTGTGAGTTTGTGAACACATCCGGTGCTGGAATGTCTTTGTTCGGTCCGACAATCTGACTGATTGCACGCACATACCCACGGCTCAATTTCTCGATTTCGTGCATGGACATCTCACGCGGGTCACAGATGATGCCGCCTTTTGCTCCGCCATAAGGCAGTTCCACAATTCCGCATTTTAACGTCATCCACATTGATAAAGCAATAACTTCATCACGATTTACATCCGGATGAAAACGGACTCCACCTTTTGTCGGTCCGACCGCATCACTGTGTTGAGCGCGGTAACCCGTAAAGACTTTTGTTTTGCCATCATCCATCCGTACCGGAATGCGCACTTCCAAGATCCGCATCGGTTCTTTTAGAAGTTCGTACATTGCATCTTCGTATCCAAGCTTATCCAATGCAATTTTAATAACATTCTGCGTAGACGTCAACAAGTTCAAGTTTTCAGCCATTGTATTATTTCGCCTCTTTATATTTTAGTAATTACTCAACATCTAGTGTAACACATGTCAATATTTATGTGCCACGTGAATGCTATTTAGAGAATACTTTTTGAATGCGTTCGATTGCCCAATCAAGCTCTTCTTTTGAAATGACTAATGGCGGAGCAAAACGAATAACCGTATCGTGTGTTTCCTTGCACAATAGGCCCAATTCTTTTAATTGTTCGCAGTACGGTCTTGCTGCTTCAGTCAATTCCATACCGATGAATAAACCACGGCCTCTGACTTCTTTAACAGACGGGTGATCGATTTCACGCAATTTCTCCATGAAGTATTCACCAAGTTCCTGAGAGCGCTCTGAAAGCTTTTCATCAACCAAGACTTCCATAGAAGCAACTGATACTGCACAGGCCAGCGGGTTTCCACCGAACGTAGAACCATGTGAGCCTGGATTGAATACACCCAATATGGATTTGTCGGCTACTACGCATGAAATCGGGAACACCCCGCCGCCAAGTGCTTTGCCCAGGATGTACATATCTGGAGTAACGTCTTCCCATTCGCAGGCAAACATTTTTCCAGTACGCGCCAGGCCACATTGGATTTCATCAGCAATAAAAAGAACATTGTTTTCGCGGCAAAGTTCTCTTGCGGCTTTAAGGAATCCTTGTGGAGGCATGATGATACCAGCTTCCCCCTGGATCGGCTCGATCAGGAAGGCAGCTGTATTCGGAGTAATGGCATTTCTCAATGCTTCCAAATCACCGAAAGGAACCAATTTGATACCTGGAAGCATCGGTCCGAACCCTCTGCGGTATTCAGGATCTGATGATAATGATACAGCTGTCATCGTACGGCCGTGGAAGTTGCCTTCGCAAGCAATGATTTCTGCCTGGTTTTCAGCAACGCCTTTAACGTCATAAGCCCAACGGCGTGCAGCTTTGACAGCCGTCTCTACAGCTTCAGCGCCTGTGTTCATCGGCAACGCCATTTCCTTACCGGAAATATCGCAGATCATTTGGTACCAAGGAGCCAATTTATCATTATGAAACGCACGTGAAGTCAAAGTAACGCGATCTGCCTGATCTTTCAACGCCTGGATGATCTTCGGATGGCGATGTCCCTGATTGACAGCTGAATAAGCTGATAGCATATCCATGAACTTATTACCTTCTGGATCTTTTACCCAAACGCCTTCTGCTTCCGTAATAACGATCGGTAGTGGGTGATAGTTGTTCGCCCCGTATTTTTCTGTTTGTTTGATAATAGTTTGTGTTTGTGTCATGCAATTTCCTCCTTTTTTAAAAAAGGCAGACCTACGTCTGCCTTTTGGTGAATTATTATACCATTTTACGATTGATTAATACATTTCAGAAGTAGTTTGTGCTTGCATATGAAGAACAAGATAATCTGGGCCGCCTGCTTTTGAATCAGTTCCCGACATGTTGAATCCGCCAAATGACTGATATCCAACAATGGCTCCTGTGCAGCCGCGGTTGAAGTAAAGGTTTCCTACGTGGAAATCTTCGCGGGCTTTTTCAAGGTTTGCGCGATTGTTTGTGATTACTCCGCCAGTCAAACCATATTCCGTATTGTTGGCAATTTCGATTGCATGGTCAAAGTCTTTCGCTTTCATCAGACCAACGACTGGACCGAAGATTTCTTCCTGCATGATTCGTGCCTGCGGATCAAGATCAGCAAAAACGGTCGGGTTTACGAAATAACCTTTGGAATCGTCTCCATCTCCACCTGCAACTAGACGGCCTTCTTCTTTACCGATTTCAATATAGTTCATAATTTTTTTGTATGAGTTTCCGTCGATAACCGGTCCCATGTAGTTGGACTGATCTACCGGGTCACCGATCGTCAATTCTTTTGTCAATTCAATAACACGTTCCAGTACTGTATCGTAAACATCTTCAACGATGACCGCACGTGATCCAGCTGAACATTTCTGTCCACTGAAACCAAAAGCAGATTTAACAATCGCTTGTGCAGCAAGCTCAAGATCCGCTTCCTTATCCACCACCATTGTATTTTTCCCGCCCATTTCAGCGATCAGGCGTTTCATCCAAAGCTGTCCTTTGTTCACTTTTGAAGAACGTTCCGCGATGCGAAGGCCAACTTCTTTTGAACCGGTAAATGAGATGAAGCGCGTGTTCGCGTGATCCACCAAGTAATCTCCAACTTCTGAGCCCGGTCCAGGAATGTAGTTGACCACGCCTGGTGGCATTCCCGCTTCTTCAAGAACTTCTATGAATTTGTAAGCCACAATCGGTGTTGTTGAAGCCGGCTTCAATAGAACCGTATTTCCTGCAACCATCGCTGCAGCAGTTGTTCCAGCCATAATTGCGAACGCGAAGTTCCAAGGTGAGATGACAACGCCTACTCCCAAAGGAATATAATCATAGCGGTTGTCTTCGCCTGGACGGCTTTCTACTGGCATACCATCTTTCAGACGCAGCATTTGGCGGCCGTAGTATTCAAGGAAATCAATTGCTTCTGCCGTATCTGCATCTGCTTCGTTCCAAGGCTTGCCTGCTTCTTTCGTCAAAAGAGCTGAGAATTCGTGCTTGCGGCGGCGAATGATTGCTGCAGCTCTAAACAATACGTCTGCACGAATTTCAGGTTTCACTTTTTTCCATGTTTTGAAAGCTTCATCAGCTGACTGCATGGCTTGTTCAGCCAATTCTTTTGTTGATTTTGACACGCGGCCAATTAGCTCTTCTTTATTTGCTGGGTTGAATGAAATGATTTTATCTTCAGTAGTGATGCGTTCTCCACCAATAATCAACGGATAGTCCTGACCTAGGTATGCTTTAACTGTCTTCATGCCTTCCAGGTAGTCTGTGCGGTTTTTGTCAATTGAGAAATCTGTGAATGGTTCGTGTTTGTAGGGAATCATGTTATTCCTCCTTGAGTTTTAAGTAAGCGCAAAAAAAATTTGCACTTTCAAACTGTTTCCACTTATAATAATGCAAAAGATTGTTGCATAATTCAAGTGTTTTTATTTAAAAAGTCAAAATAATTTTGGAGTGAACGTTTTGAAACCCGAAAATACTGATTTATCGCCGTTCTATAAATTTGCTGGAGAACAAGTGGCCGTTGGGATCCATGCTATCGATCTAAAAGGAAAAACGATTTTATACAATAAAAAAATGCGGGAAATTGAAGGCTTTGATTTTGATGAGCTGGCGGATCGTTCGCTGCTCGAGATGTTTCGTTTCGACCAACACGAAAGTACCCTGCTGCAGGTTCTGCAAAGCGGGACGCCTGTTTTTAACGTCAAACAGACCTATTGGAACCGCAAAGGACAGGAAATCACCACCATCAATGATACGTATCCTGTTCTTGATGAAGAAACTCTTATTGGCGCCATCGAATTATCACGTGACGTCACCACCCTTGAAAAAGTAATTTATCAGCCGCTGAGAAAATATGACGAGCCCATCACCTTTTCGACCATTACCGCTTTATCCAAAAGCATGAAAAAAGTGATTGCTACAGCCGAAAAAGCGGCAACGGCTAAATTGCCGGTGCTGCTGGTCGGGGAATCAGGAACCGGCAAGGAATTGATTGCGGAAGCGATCCATTCGGCACATTCCTCTAATCGGCAGATGTACACACTCTACTGCCACGGGACGGACGGCACCATCATCGATCAATTAGGGGAAGACATCAAGAAGATAGGCGAGGGCACGATTTACTGTGAACGAATCGACCTGCTGCCGCTGTCTTTGCAGGAGCAACTATTGGAGATGGCTGAAGAAAGTTCTCGTGGCAACACATATTTTATTGCCAGTGTCGGCGATGATCCAGTTGAGTTGATTGCTTCGCATAAATTATTGAAGGATCTATACTATTTCTTTTCATCGATGACCATCAAAGTGGAACCGCTGCGCTCTCGGAAAGAAGACATTCTGCCGTTTGTTGACGATTACTTTTCCCGCCACCGGATGAAGGTCGGTTCGGTTGTCCGCGGATTGGATCCAGAAGTTACGGATTTACTGCATGCCTATGACTGGCCAGGCAATTTAAAAGAGCTTGAATTGCTGCTCGATGAGACCACTTCCATGCTGACAACGCAGGAAATAGTTACTGTAGACATGCTACCTTACCATTTTAAGCTTAAAACCGATTTGAAGGGAGAGCATAAGCCCGAGGATTTTATCGTCCAATCGAATACGGATTTACTGCCATTGGAGGAATATCTGTTCGAGGCTGAAATGTATTACTTGCAGAAGGCGATGGATCTGCATGGTGGAAATGTTACGAAAGCTGCTGCTGCCCTTGGCATGAGCCGCCAAAACCTGCAGTACCGGTTGCGGAAAATCAAAAAAAACGAAGCGCAGACATAATGTCCGCGCTTCGTTTTTTTCTTATAGTCTAGCTTTAGCGCCTGAATCTACATAGGCACTTACTCATTTCTTACTGTCCAGAGCGTTTGATCCACTCTTGCATTTTGTCTTTCAATGAGTTGAATCCTTCAGAATCACTTTCGTTAACGTGGGTTTGAAGAGATTGTTTTGGTTTTTCAGTTTTCTGAGCTGCTGGTGGCTGCTCTTGAAGTGCGCGGATTGACAAGCTGATTTTTTTAGATTTCTCATCAACTTCCAATACTTTCACGTCAACTTCTTGCCCTACTGCCAAATACTCACTTACTTCTTTAACGTAACCGTGAGTGATTTCTGAAATGTGGACCAAGCCTTGTGTTTGGTCATCTAAAGCTACGAATGCACCGTATGGCTGGATTCCAGTTACTTTACCTGAAACCGTATCGCCTGTTTGGTATGTTTTTGTCATGTTTACCCGCTCCTAGTCATATCTAATTGTCCTGTACACCTATTGGCATCTGTATATTATAGCACAGGTATATGCTGAGAGCAAAATCAGAAATTTTTTAAGTCTGTCATCCGCCAGCCATCCTCGGTTTTCTTCATGAAAAACATTTCCTGAACCAGGCTATTCTGAGATCTCGAGGCGTATTTTATTTCAATACCGCCTCTCAGACTCGCAGCCGGATCCAGGCCGAAATGGGTCCTGAATGTTATTTGCTCCAAATCAGAAAATGGCCGAAAGCTGTGAAGGTCCAAAAAAGATGTCAACTCATCATTTGTCCAGTCAGTATCTGCCATCAGTGTTCTCATGGTGGCTATATCTTCGTTTTCGACGGCCTTGAAAAATACACCAGCCACTTCGCCAGCTTTTGTTTCAGTTGGTAGTTGGTTCTGAGATCCATTGGAAATTGACGCATACAGTTTTTCGACCCTTTGCTTAAGCTGTTGATCTTCCCCCATTAAATCATAACTATCGTATTGCTGGTAGTCGATTTGCCAAATCTGGTCTTTCTCCGTGACCAGCAGTACATCTAATCGTTCAATAAATTCATCCGAATCGATTTGTGGATAAATATAGACCTTGTCTTTCACCCGCTGTTTATAAAATCCCTCAGAGAGTTCGATCCAATTTGCATTTTCCGTCAATTCGGGGATCGGCTGCCACTCTTCTTGAAACACTTGGAGCGCCGGTTTTAACGGACTGTCTGCCAGCAAATGCCACAGGGTTTCCGTATCATTGAGTTTGTTGGCGTAATGGTACATGAACAGTACATCCAGAGGCGGTACACCCGCCAATAGCTCCAAATCATAAGAAGCTTTGAATGATTTGTACAAAGGCTGTATGCGGCTCCAGTCAAAATCCTCCATATCCACAAATTCGTCCTCAATCACCAAATTGCCATTTGGCAGCTTATCCGCGAGCTTACCTGATTTTTCCATTTCTAAAGCATCCAATAAATCGGAAAACTGCAATTCATCGTAATTCGCCGAAACTGTCCAGCCACTGGCTTCCATTTCTTCCAGAATCGGCAACATCAAAAATGCCATCGGATTAGAAGAAGCTACACCATTCCAGGCATTACGGTAATTCGGTTTAACTTTTCCTTCATCATCAAAAACTGGAGAATTGCCGCTTCCCTTTATCAATTGCCAAAAGACTTGCTGATAGGCCACTTCTATTCCATCAAACAAGGCTGTTTCCCCTCCTTCTTCCAATAGTGCCAGTTCCATGGAAAGCAAGTATTGCGGAATCGTTTCGATTGGCATCAAAAATCCGCTGCTATCAAAATAAGGTTCACTACTTAATAAATTTAAGTAGTGCCATGCATAGGGATCATTCATAATCGGCTGTTGCTGATTGAGTATATGAACGTCTCGTATGGTTCTGAACCGATTATCGTTTGGATGTACGACTGCGAACAGGTTGTATTCAGGCAAAGCCTCCACGACCATACGCAGTTCTTCGGGATAGCTGTCAGATTGTGCCAGCAGTTTTTCCGGAGACAACTGACCCATCACAATCGTCGATTCCAATTCCTGCCGGTACTTCACCAGCACACCATCCGCAAATATGCGCAGCTCATCAGTCTTAGCTGCGTAATTCCGGAGAAAATTCTCCGTTTCAGCAGCCAGCATCGGACTGGTGCCAGATAAGGAATCAACCATGCCGCGTGGCGTTTCGACCTGCCGGAAAAGGCGATCGGCTTCAAGCTGCATTTTAATAGGATCCGCTCTTAATGATTCGAGCGTATCAGCGCTGAAAACCCGTTCCATCTCGGCGTCGGCCAGTTTGATATACTCCAACTGCTCATACTGCTCTTTAGTCATTCCCAAACGTTCTGGTGAAGTTTTTTTAATCTCTTCGTATTGGCTGCGCCAGTCTGCCACCATTTCATCTGTTACGCTATCCGCCTCCTGCCACTCTGTAATGCCTGCCGTTCCCGCCTGCTGATCGTCTGCAGAAAAGCTGATGCTGATGACCGCTGCTAAAAAGAGGCTGGCAGCTCCCAGTATGATTGTTGTTTTTTTCTTTTTACGTTGTGGAGATGCACTTACTATAGCGGATTCGGCAACAGGGAATTTTTCTTCTTTGTTCGGAATTGCTTGTTCAAATGGTGGAGGCGGCAGAAAACGCCGATAGGATTTATGCAGCATCGCCAGCCGCTGCAGAAGCTGCCTCTCATCCAATTGCAGATGTTTCTGCAATGCCTGCAGGCCTATGTCCTTTGACTCTAACGCCTGGTGCTCCAACATCTCTGTAATCGCCAAGATGTCTTTTAAAGGAATTTCATGAAAATAAAATAAAGCCAGTGGAATACGCTGATCCATCTCCAGTTTTTGCAGTTCAGCATGCAGTTCCTGGTCTTCCTGAAATCCAAAAACTGCTTGGTCTCCCAGGTTTTCAAGCGGTGGGTTGTTAGCCTCTGCCTGCTGAATCATCAGCTTGTAAAGTTGGCACTTTGCTTCCTCAGGTGCAAAGTGTTCTAGTTGTTTATGCAGTCGCCGGAGACTGAGTTGTTGGAAATATGGCAGTTTTTCAATAGAGACGCCCAATTGATAGGCAAAGCGACCTGTATCCGGCTGAATCTCTTCGGCCCATTTATAAAAAGCGGATTTGTCCCCTTTTTGTGCCTGTCCATATAGATCAGTTGCAAAAGTCATTGCCTCACTCCCTGATTCGTCGGAATAATCATTTTATTATGTTTAATGGTACCTATACGGACCAAACGGCGCAGCGTTTCAAAAACTGCTATTTTTTTTAGTGTTGCTCGTGTAAAATGAGGAAATCTATATGAAATAGGAGTGATGAACTTGAAAAAACGTGAACAATGGAGTTCCAAGCTGGGCTTTATTCTTGCAGCAGCAGGAAGTGCCATCGGCTTGGGGGCCATTTGGAAGTTCCCATATGAAACCGGTGCAAATGGCGGCAGTGTCTTTATCCTGCTATTTATTATCAGTACAGTGGCAATCGGATTGCCGGTCCTTTTAGCTGAATTTGTCATTGGTCGCAGAGGACAGGCGGATGCCGTCAGCGGTTTAAGGAAACAAGCTCCTGGAAAACCGTGGTATTTGATCGGTTGGTCCGGATTTATCTTTTCGTTTCTGATTTTGTCTTTTTACAGTGTTGTTGGCGGCTGGGTCTTATCTTATTTGGGCCGCTCTATTCTGTTCCAGTTATCCGATTTAGGAGATGCTGAGTTTGCTGAACTGTTCACCGGCATTATTACAAATCCATGGGAAGTTCTACTTGCACAGGCCGCTTTCATGGGATTGACGATTTGGATCGTACAAGGTGGCATCAAGGGTGGCATTGAACGAGCCAGCAAAATCATGATGCCTGCTTTATTGATTTTCTTCGTGGTGCTGATGATCCGTTCATTAACACTTGATGGCGCCATGGAAGGCGTACGCTTCATGTTTGTTCCGGACTGGTCTTTCTTTAATTTCGAGACAGCATTGATTGCACTTGGACAAGCCTTCTTCTCGTTGAGTGTTGGTGTCGCCGGGATGATCACTTATTCATCCTATCTGCCTAAATCTGAAAACCTGACACGCTCATCCGTCAGCGTTGTGTCACTGAATATTGTAATCTCAATCATGGCAGGATTAATCATTTTCCCGGCAGTCTTCTCTCTAGGCTATACTCCTGATCAGGGACCAGGACTGGTATTCATCATTTTGCCAGCCATATTCGATCAATTGTTCATGGGTGAATTCCTGATGATCATCTTCTTTGTTCTGTTGCTTTTCGCAACTTTGACTTCATCCATTTCCATGCTGGAGATCACGGTTTCCATAGGCGTCAAAAACAAATACGATCGCCGCCGTCGTGTCGCATTTATTTTCGGCTTGATGATTTTCATCGTCGGCATTCCAAGCGCTTTGTCTTTCGGTGTCATGCCACAGGAAATTTTCTTTGGCTTGACCTTCTTCGACTTCGTCGATACCTTGACCAGCCGAATTGGATTGCCTCTTGGGGCATTATTTACTGCGCTATTTGCAGGTTATGTCCTGACGAAGGAAGAAGCGCACAATGAGCTTTCACAGCAGAAGGTATGGGTTGACGTCTGGCGTGTACTTGTTCGCTATGTTGCGCCGATCGCTATTGTCGTCGTCTTTATCCGTGGAATCATCGCCATTTTCTAATACAGTTTTTCGAAAAATTCCATAACTTATCCTATCGAAAAATATCTGTGCGTGATAGTATATAAATAGAAGAAAGTTCCATATAAGAAGGAGTGCATGAATTTGAAAAAAGATTTACACGCCCAATTAAAAGCGCTTCGCGAAGAGCGTAACTTATCATTAGATGAATTGGCCCTGAAAACGAGAATTGGTGTTGCCAAGCTTCAAGCCTATGAAAGTGGGGAAGAAGTCCCATCAAATCAAACCATCCTTATTCTTTCAAATGCATTGGAAGTACCTGCTTCCAACTTAGTGGACGGTTTAGGATCAAAATAAGATCATGACAAAAAAGAGCTTTCGGCGATTTCTGCCGAAAGCTCTTTTTTCATTTCAGGTGATGCAATTCGCTTCGTATTTGAGCGCAAGCCATTTGTAAGAAACATCTACTGTTAAAAGCTATGAAAGCACATAAATAAAAGCAGAAAACCTGTTATAACAGGTTTTCTGCCTCCGTTTATTGCTCCAGAATTTCGATGGACTCGATAGTCACGTCTTCGACTGGCTTGGAATCTGCCACTTCAACTGCCGCGATGGCATCGACTACATCCATGCCTTCGATCACTTGGCCAAATACGGTGTGTTTGCCGTCAAGCCAAGGTGTGCCCCCTTCTTCCAGGTAGACCGCCCGGATTTCTTCCGGATGGTCGCTGGTCAACATATCTTCGTCCACTGTTGGTGCCTGGACGATGAAGAACTGGCTGCCATTTGTGCCAGGTCCAGCGTTTGCCATCGACAAGGCACCACGAATGTTGAAAAGATGGTCATTGAATTCATCTTCAAATGGAGTCCCGTAGATGCTTTCGCCACCACCACCCGTTCCGGTCGGATCTCCCGTTTGGAGCATAAAGTCCTGAATGACGCGATGGAAAGTCAGCCCATCATAATAGCCTTCCTCTGCATGCGTCAAAAAGTTTTCCACCGTTTTTGGCGCAATATCAGGAAACAATTTGACCTGCATGGTTCCCATGGATGTATTGAGCTCTACAAGCGCTTCGTTGTCGGCAACTTCTGCCGACAGTTGCGGGTAGCCGTCCACTTCTATCACTTCGCTTTGGTTTGGTTCTTCAGTTTCCGTTTCCGCTTCCTGCCCTGAGCATGCGCCCAGGAATAATGCCAATAAAATCGGCGTCATCATTATTTTTTTCATCTTTTTCACCCCGCCTTATTTTAGCATAGAAGTTTTTTGAATTCATTGGTAATTTTTAGCGCTTTTTTCGTGTGACGAAGTATTATATAATAAGAACAGTTGCTTCTCTCAGAAAGAAGGGTTCCTTATGGATACTCAAAAAAAGAATTTCTTTATTATCATGTTCACCAATTTCCTGGTCGCCGGAAGCACTACCATGATTATGCCCTTTTTATCTCTTTATATTGAATCGCTCGGCAATTTCACAGACGAATATGTACAGCGCTGGTCCGGCCTAGTTTTCGGTGTGACTTTTGTTGCCGCTTTGATCATGTCTCCGATTTGGGGACGCATTGCCGACAAATATGGCTTCAAGCCCATTTTGATCATCAACGGATTCGGCATCGCCATCAGCATCTTCCTGATGGGAACAGCCGATTCTGTCTCGGAACTGTTCATGATCCGTTTGTTCATGGGCGTGGTGACGGGGTTCATTCCGACATCTCTGGCTTTTGTCAGCTCCCAGACCTCTAAGGAAACAGCAGGAAAAACGCTGGGAACGCTGCAGATGGGCAGTGTCTCAGGTACGCTGTTTGGACCTGTTCTCGGCGGGTTGATGGCAGACGCTTTCGGTTTCGAATATACCTTCCTGATTACAGCCAGTGTGATTGCCATTGCGGCATTGTTTGTGGTCTTTGGCCTGCATGAAATCAAGCGTGTCAAATTGAAAGATGCCCATGTCTATGCCCCGAAAACGATCATTAGCGGAATATTAAGCCACCGTTTGATGCTTAATGTCATGATTATCACCGCATTGATCCAAATTGGCACCTTCAGCATTCAGCCCCTGTTATCCTTGTATGTGGCAGAATTAACGGAAGGCAGCGCCCAGGTTGCATTTCTTGCTGGAATCACCTTCAGCGCCACCGGTGTCGGCAACCTGCTGTTCGCCCGCCGCTGGGGAAGACTCGGTGACTCAATCGGCTATGAAAAAGTTCTTGGCATGCTGCTGTTACTGGCATTCGTCTTTATCATTCCTCAGGCCTTCGTCACTGAACTTTGGCAATTGATCGTTTTGCGCTTATTGTTCGGCATCGCAGTCGGCGGAATGATTCCGACGACAACCGCCTTGATGCGCCGGGAAGCGCCAATCGAAATTCAAGGGGAAATCATGGGCTACAATACCAGCTTCCGGTTTCTTGGAAACATCATCGGCCCGATGTTTGGCGGGATTGTCAGCGGCTTTATCGGCATCTCCTCCGTCTTTATCGTTACGGGTGTGCTGTTTGTCATCGCTTTTTCCTTCCTGCGGTTCACGCTGGCCAAACCTCAGCAGGATTTTGAAGATGTATTGCTTGAACAGGAACTGAAGAATACGTAAAAAAAGCCGTTTTTCAACTGAAAAACGGCTTTTTTATTGCTTTGGTCCAAATTCACAAAATTAATTTAATCGGCTTTCTTCCTATCTTAAAAGCTTATCGAAAATAGATTCGATTCAGTTCCGTTGGTGGATGAACGGTGCAAATCCACCCGATTTGCGTTATAATTTCTAATTAGAAACTCATCACGTATATGCTGGAAGGAGGATTCATTTGTCATTTGTATTTTTAATCTTTTTACCTTTGCTTGCAGCTCTGTTTATTCCGCTGCTATTTAAGAAAGTCGGAAAGATCCATACAGGCTGGTTTGTGTTGACCGTGCCCGTCATTTTATTCATTTACTACGCTTCATTGCTCCCTACCACCATCGATGGCGGCAACCTGGTTTCTGAATTCCAATGGATTCCTTCACTTGATATCGCATTTGTCGCGTATATCGATGGATTGAGTCTGCTGTTCACCTTGCTGATTACTGGCATCGGAGCTTTAGTGGTGCTGTACTCCATTTTCTATTTGGACAAACACCGTGAACAATTACATAATTTCTATGTCTATCTCTTGATGTTCATGACGGCGATGCTCGGCATTGTCCAAAGTGATCACCTGATCACGCTTTACCTGTTCTGGGAATTGACATCGATATCATCTTTCCTGTTGATCGGTTATTGGTATACCCGCGACCGTTCAAGGTTTGGTGCATTAAAATCCATGATGATCACCGTTTTCGGGGGATTGATGATGCTCGGGGGCTTTGTGCTGCTAAGTATTATGGGCAATACATACTCGATACGTGAATTAATTACGTTGGCGCCGGAAATGGCGACACATGATTTCTTCATCTGGGCTCTTGTGCTGGTGTTGCTTGGCGCATTCACCAAATCAGCCCAATTCCCTTTCTATATCTGGCTTCCCGATGCAATGGAAGCCCCGACTCCAGTCAGCGCTTACCTGCACTCCGCGACCATGGTAAAAGCAGGCTTGTATTTGGTTGCTCGCTTGACCCCTGTTTTCGCCATATCCGGTACGTGGATGTGGCTGGTTGCCGGAGTCGGATTGTTCACCATGTTCTGGGGTTCGTTTTTTGCCTTAAAACAAAAAGACCTGAAAGGCATTTTGGCATTCTCTACGGTTTCCCAGCTTGGCTTGATCATGTCGTTGCTTGGGGCTTCGGCCGCTGGCTACCACGTTGACAATATTGCGGAAACCACTTTCAAGTATGCCGGATTCGCCGCGATTTTCCATCTGATCAACCACGCTGTCTTTAAAGGCAGCCTGTTCATGATTGCAGGCATTATCGACCACGAAACTGGTACACGGGACATCCGCAAACTGGGCGGGTTGATGAGCTTGATGCCGGTTAGTTTCACCGTTGCCATGATCGGAGCTTTCTCGATGGCAGGCTTGCCCCCATTCGGTGGCTTCCTAAGCAAGGAAATGTTCCTGACTGCCATGCTGTCATTGACGGAATTCGACTTGTTCTCCATGGACGTCTGGGGTGTCCTATTCCCTGTTGTCGCTTGGCTCGGATCGGTTTTCACATTTATCTACAGCTTCTATTTTGTGTTTCATACCTTTGCCGGCAAGCACAAGCCGGAGCAATTGCCGAAGCCGGCCCATGAAGCTCCAATCGGGATGCTCATTTCTCCGGTGTTCCTTGCCATACTTGTGATCGTGATTTTCTTCATCCCGAATCTTGTCGGAGACTGGCTCGTGAAGCCGGCCGTCATGGCTATCCAACCCTTCCTGTACAGTTCACCGGCAGAAGTTGATATCCATGTATCCGCCTGGCACGGTTTTAACACTGAACTCTTTATGACCCTCGGCATCTTTGCCGTTGGTGGACTGATGTTCTGGACCTTGCACAGGTGGCAGAAGAGCTACGACCGTTTCCCGGATGCTATCTCGTTGAACGCTTTATACGATAACTTGATGTTCCTGAGCGATGGTGGTGCAAACCGTTTCTCGATGCTTTATATGACAGGCTTTATCCGTTCCTACTTGGTGTATATGTTCAGTTTCATGATTTTCATCCTTCTTGGGACTATGTATCTGACCGAGGCTTTTGCTCTAGATCTAACTAACCTGGCACCAGTCGGATTTTATGAAATTGTCATTTTGGTTGCCTTAGTTGGTTCAACGATGACCATTCTCGTTTCAAAATCGAGGCTTACGGCAATTATCGCCTTGGGGGCTGTCGGCTATTCAGTCGCCTTGTTCTTTGTCATTTTCCGCGCGCCGGATTTGGCATTGACCCAACTGGTAATCGAGACCATTTCGGTTGCACTGTTCTTGCTGGCATTTTATCACTTGCCTCAAATGAGCCGAAAAGAAGAGCGCATGGGCTTCCGGCTAGGAAATGCCCTCGTTGCAGTGGGCGTTGGCGTTACTATGACTTTAATTGCCTTATCGTCCCATTCACAGAAGGCTTTGCCTTCCATTTCTGAGTTCTACAAAGAAACTGTCTACTCGGAAGCGGGCGGAGGAAATATTGTCAATGTTATCTTGGTTGATTACCGTGGATTTGATACATTGTTTGAAATTGCTGTACTGGGCATTACCGCCATCGGCATCATCACCATGATCAAACTGCGGTTGTCCAAAAAGGAGGATCAGCATGAGAACAAATGATGTCATGCTTCAAACGGCCACAAAAGTAGTGACCTTCATCATTTTGATGTTCGCTGTCCATATTTTCTTTGCAGGGCATTACACACCGGGCGGCGGATTTGTCGGCGGGTTATTGACTACTAGCGCGATTGTCCTGCTGATGCTTGCTTTTGATCTTGAAACGGTCAAAAAAATACTGCCGATAAATTACGTGTCAATGACTGCAGTTGGCTTATTGCTGGCGCTTGCCACAGCCGCTGCGTCCATCATCTTTGATGTCCCTTTCTTCACCCATGCTTATGATTACTATGATTTACCGCTTTTCGGTAACACTTCCCTGCATTCGGCCTTGCTGTTCGATGTTGGTGTTTACCTGGTTGTTGTCGGTGTAACGATGACCATTATTCAAACGATTGGAGAGGATGGATAATGGAAATAATCATGTCGGTTGCCATCGGATTTCTCTTTATGGCAGCTGTTTACTTAATGCTTTCGAAAAGCCTGATACGCATTATTATCGGGAGCGGGCTGCTGAGCCATGGCGCCCATCTATTACTACTGACAATGGGGGGCCTTGGGGGCAACTCACCACCTGTTGTCGCAGAAGGGGTTAGTGTCAGCGATTATGCAGATCCCCTGCCCCAGGCTTTGATTTTGACTGCCATTGTCATTTCATTTGCCGTTACATCATTTTTCCTTGTGCTCGCGTACCGATCTTATCAGGAACTTGGTACCGACAATATGGATTTGCTGAGAGGAACTGAAGATTATGAGTAATTTGCTTCTATTTCCAATCATCATCCCGTTCTTTTTTGCTATTATCCTGATGATTTTTCCAAAACGCCTGAAGCTTCAGCGAATTCTCGCTGCTGCTGCTGCAGGAGTAACTGTGGTCTCCGCATTATTCCTGTTGGCAAAAGTCGACGCTGATGGTGTCCAAGCTGTGACGCTCGGCAGCTGGCCGGCACCTTTCGGCATTTCGATGGTATCGGATCCGCTGTCGGCACTGCTGGTTGTTACGTCTTCACTTATCACGTTGTTCGTCATATTCTATAGCTTTCCGACCATTGGCGTGAAACGTGAACAATCTTATTATTATCCGGCCGTATTATTTTTAATGGTCGGTGTCAACGGCGCTTTCACGACTGGTGATATTTTCAACTTATTCGTATTCGTCGAAGTGTTGCTCATGGCATCTTATACATTGATTGTGCATGGCGGAGAAAAGCCTCAACTGCGTGAATCCATCAAATACCTGCTGGTGAACATCATTTCATCCGCTTTGTTTGTGGCAGCTGTAGCTTTCCTCTACTCAGTCACTGGAACTTTGAACATGGCCGATCTGGCTGTGAAGATTCCACAAATTGAAGAAACTGGAATTTTGACCGTCATAGCCGTCATGTTCCTGGTTGTCTTTGGCTTTAAAGCAGCCATCTTCCCGTTGTATTTCTGGCTGCCCGGCTCCTATTATTCACCGCCAATTCCAATATTGGCGCTGTTCGGGGCGTTGCTGACGAAAGTCGGCGTCTATGCAATCATGCGTACATATACATTGTTCTTTACGATGAATATCAGCTTTACCCATGAATTGCTCGGAATTATTGCCATCCTAACTATTCTTGCCGGTTGCGTCGGCGCACTTGCCTATTTTGATGTTAAGAAAATCATCATTTATAACATCATCATCGCTGTTGGTGTGATTCTTTTCGGAATCGCACAGCTAAACCAGCCTGGAGTTGATGGCTCTATCTATTATCTGCTCCATGACATGCTGATCAAGGCTGCTCTGTTCTTCCTGGTTGGAATTGTCGCCGTATTGTTCGGCACAACAGATCTCCGGAAAATGGGTGGATTGATCAAAACCTACCCGGTTCTTGGCTGGACTTACCTTGTTGCAGCATTTGGACTGGCGGGAATTCCCCCCCTCAGCGGATTTCCAGGTAAGCTGCTCATTGTCCAGGGTGGATTTGAAGGCCCGCAATTCTGGGGCAGCATTGTCATTCTTGCAACCAGCTTGATCGTGTTGTTGAGTGCTGTGCGCATTTTCATCTATGCTTTCTGGGGAGAACCGGTTGAAACCGTCCCATTGAAAAAATCAGTGTTTAATCAAATGTTCATTCCGACAGTAATCCTTGTTGCCATTACAGTGGTATTCGGGGTCGGCGCGGAACTCTTCATGCCGTTCATTTCAGGCGCGGGTGAAGTGCTGCTGAATCCATCCATCTATATCGATGCGGTCTTAAAGGAGTAGATGATATATGGCTTTACAAATCTTATTGAATTTCTTCCTGGCCTTTGTCTGGATGTTTATGACCGTTTCTTTCAGCCCCGCCGGATTCGCAATCGGCTTTATCGTCGGCCTTGGCATCATCACCCTGATGCGCCGGTTCTTTTCATACCGGCTTTATACCTCACGGGCTTGGGCTGTCGTCAAGCTGTTCCTACTGTTCCTAAAGGAGCTCTCCATGTCGAGCATCCAGGTTTTGCGGATTGTCATCAAGCCGAATATGAACTTGAAACCAGCTATATTCGAGTTGGAAACCGAATTACAAGAGGATTGGGAAATCACCTTGCTGTCCGCTCTGATTACTTTGACACCTGGAACGCTGGTTATCGGTATTTCAAACGATCAGAAAAAACTTTATATCCATGCACTTGACTTTGAAGACATTGATGATGCTGTCAGTTCAATCAAAGAAACATTCGAACGAGCCATTCTGGAGGTGAGCCGCCCATGATGATGTTTTACTGGATCTCACTTATCATTGTCAGCATAGGATTTACAGGGCTGTTGTTCCGGCTTGTTAAAGGACCATCGATCGCCGACCGCGTAGTGGCGCTGGATGCCATCGGAATTTCGTTGGTGTCAATTGTCGCTCTGCTGTCATTGATTATCGAGACAGAGTTCTTTCTCGAAATCATCTTATTGTTGAGTATCTTGTCCTTTATCGGGACCATTGCTTTTGCGAAATTCCTTGAGAGAGGAGAGATTTTCGATCGAAACAATAATCGTTAATATCCTCATCATCCTATTAATGAGCACAGGGGTCATTTTCAGCCTCGTCACAGCTTTGGGGCTTATCCGCCTGCCTGATGTCTATACACGTACTCACGCGGCCTCTAAGAGCTCGACACTTGGTGTTCTCTGTGTATTGACTGCAACCTTCATCCACTTTTGGCTGATTGAGGGCATTTTCAATACACAGATGGTCATCGCCATTGCATTCCTGTTTATCACAGCACCGGTAGGCGGACATTTGATTGGACGTGCAGCTTATATGTCCGGCATCAAAGTGGCCGACGAAACAGTGCGTGACGACATGGCAGATGCACTAAAGGAACATAAGAAAAAACTTATGGACAAAAAAACTACCGAACAATAAAAATAGCCTGCAGGCAATGTGCCTGCAGGCTATTTTTCATTTTTTTATTGTTCGTCTGCCATCTTTTCGACCAGCATCGCCAGTGTTCTGACCATAGCGCCAGTCCCACCTTTTGGTCCGAGATCATGTGGACCGTCCGCGTCGGAAGTGCCGGCAATGTCCAAATGAATCCAAGGGGTGCCTCCCGCAAATTCTCCGACAAACCCACCGCCAAAAATCATATGGCCATCGCGCCCCGGTGAATTATTCAAGTCTGCGACTTCGCTTTTTCGGATGCGCTTTTTATCGCTCTCCGTCAATGGCAGCCGCCAGACAAATTCGCCGCTTTCCAGGGACGCTTCCAGGAAGGTCTCGAAAAATGCCTCATCGTTTGTCAGTGCACCAGTTTTGTCTTTTCCTAAAGCCACAATGACTCCACCTGTCAAAGTCGCCACATCCACAATATGGGTTGCACCCAATTGCTTCGCGTAGCTGACGGAATCAGCCAATACGAGGCGTCCTTCAGCATCCGTGTTGAGGATTTCGATGGTCTTCCCGCTCATGGACGTGATGACATCGTCCGGCTTAAAGGCATTTCCGGAAATCATATTATCCGTTGCTGCAATAACTGCCAGCACGTTTTTCTCCGGCTGCAGTTCACCAATGATCCTCATTGCACCCAGCACCGCAGCGGCACCGCCCATATCGCCTTTCATTCCCACAATGCCGTCCTTCGGCTTGATCGAGTATCCGCCGGTGTCAAAGGTTACTCCTTTGCCGACAAGCGCCAAGGGGTCTTCAAAGCCTTCTGTCGCTTTGTATTTCAAGACAATCAAACGCGGCTCTTCAACAGATCCTTGATTGACAGCCAGAATTGCACCCATCCCCAGTTCTTCAATTTCAGCTTTGCCTAAAATGTCCGTTTCAAAGCCGTAAGTTTCCCCAAGTTCCTGTGCATATTCACCCATTGCTGTGGCAGTTAGGATGTTCGCTGGCATATTGACAAGAGTCCGTGCTTCGTTGACCGACTGTCCAAAAGCAGAACCGATGATCGCTGCCGATTCAAGATCTTCTGTAGACTCTTCCACCAAGAAAGTCAACGACTCCAAATCGACCTGGGTTTCATTGGATGTGGTCTTGTAATCATCGAAGCTGTAGCCACCCATCGTGATGCTTTCAGCAGCCAAGAAAGCGACGTCTTCCGCTGTAATCCTATCGTTCTCGAACGATTCCATATAGACAGCTGCGTGTTTAATTTTTTTCTTCGCCAATTCCTTTCCAGCTAGTCCGAAGCAGGAGCGAAGATCTTCTTCGGTTAATTTTTTGCGGTCATTCAACCCAACGAACAAAACGCGCGGAATATCTCCTGACAGCGTTGGATAGGTAATCAGAGATTTTAGATCGAATGATAAATCATGCTTGATCCACCCTTCCAATTTGCCTTCAAAGCGCTGCGCGAATCCGCTCCAGCCTTTACTGTTTTCTGGATGCCGGCTAAGGCCGACAATAAGGATTTCGGCTCCACTGTCCTGTGAATGCTGCTGTAGTTTGATTTGCATAAAATTCCTCCTTTTTATGTTCTCTTCAAGTGTAGCATGTAATCTGGGTGCCGAGTAGTTCGGGAGACGAAGGAAAAAACTGCCGTAGCATTTTTTCTGTCTGTGATATACTATGAGAACATCTTTAGACAGAAAGGCAGTGCTCCGCATGGAAATTTTCTCTAATCATCCCCTTATGATCGCGCTATTCGCTATCGTATTTGCTCAATTTGTTAAAATCCCCATCCAGTACGCCGTAACACGCGAACTTGACTGGAAGCTCTTTTCATCAACCGGCGGCATGCCCAGCTCCCATTCGGCTGCAGTGACATCGTTAACTACTGCAGTGGCTTTTGAGCATGGTGTTTCCTCGACGATATTCGCTGTCTCAACCATGTTTGCCGTCATCACCATGTACGATGCCACAGGTGTCCGTTTCCAGGCTGGACAACAGGCTTTGACCATCAACAAGATGCGACAGGATATCTACCTCTTTATGGATGAGACAAGAAAATGGCCACAGAAAAAAGAAGAAGAAAAGATCAAAGAATTGAAGACCCTACTTGGCCACAAACCAAGTGAAGTCTTAATGGGAGCTTTGACGGGTATAGCAATTTCCTTCATCTTCTATGGAATGTTGAGTTAACAAAAAAAACGGACGCGCCCGTATAGCTCTGCCTTATGCACCGATGAGCTGGCTGCTGGAGTCTGGACAACCAACAAAAGCTTAGGTAGCCTAAAGAAAAAAACAGACATAAATAAAAAATCGCCGACTCCAGATAAACGGAGTCGGCGATTTTTCATTAAAACATTTGATAACCCATTTTGCGCAGGATTTTCATGACAAAGCCCGAAGTGATTGCGCCTGCCCAACCAGCCAGCAAGACGGCAATATCAGTACCTGTCATAGAAGTGATGGTATCTCCAAGCATCGAGAAGGATTCACCAGGATTTGTGAAATAATCGAAAATGCCCACATCATCCACGACCAGCAAGATGACGACCGGATAAACGACAGCCATCAGCCAAGTCATACGAAGCAGCATATTCAATAAAAAGCCGATCCCGAAAAACATGACATAAAAAAGCAACATGGAAATAATCAATTGCACAATTGTGAATGAACTGTTCATGAACTCTAACCTCCGTTATTCCTTTCATCAGTTTACCCGAAAAAACAAAGGCTTTCAATCTAGCAGAACAGAGTTCATCGCTTTGTCACTTATCATGGAAAAGCGTAAGCGGACGTTCAGTTTTTCGAGACGTTAGAGCTGGACACTAGGAAAAGCTAGAGTGCTGAACAAACGCACAGCTCTTCCCTAAATTCTCTGCATACAAAAAAAACGAACGGCGTTGCTCCATCCGTTCGCTCCTGAATTATATCTTTATTTTTTACCCGAACCTGAACAGCAGGAGCACGTTTCTGAACCGCCCAGTCGCAATTGAAAATAACCTTGTCCTGAGCAATAAGGGCATTGATTGACGTTTTCAGCTTTTTTGAAGATCGTCACCTGAAACACCTCCTTCTGTTCCTGTTTGTAATATTCTGATAATATAGCATGGAATGTTTTAGAGCGCAACTAGAAAGAAAAGAATGTAAACGGTGACAATCATCCTTTTCTCTTTTATTCTCTATCTTAATGATTTATGCTCTGTTTTTTAAAAAACAGTTTGTAGTCAGAATAGCCGAAAACTTTGCCCGGATCTACATCTTCTATCGGTTCCAGCCCTTCCTCCAGTACATATGAGACCATTTCATGCAGCATTACGGAAGCCTCTCCTTCATTGGACAAGTCTTCCGGAGATATCCAACCTGCCTCGTATAGTTCCGATAATTGTGCAATTATGGGCTGTTTTTCATTCAGCGCCTTCAATAAGAAAATCGCCATATTATCACTGATTTCCTCCCGTATGACACCAGAACGGAAACCGATCATCCCCATCAACCGACAATCCATGCCGGTTTCTTCTTTCACTTCCCTCAGGACAGCCTGGTCGACGGTTTCGTTTCCATTCACAAATCCTGCCGGAAGCGACCATTTCCCATGCAGCCCGCCATATCTTTTTTTCACCACCAGCCATTGGCCTTTGGAGTTCACTACAAGTCCGGCTGCTCCGAGCCAAACATTTCCACGTTTTGCAGTTGCCACGAATTTCGCCTCCTTTTTTGATGGCAATAAACAAATGTCCAATAGTTCGGCTAGATACGTTGAACTAAAGAAACTAGCTTTTACCCAATGCTTCGGCCGCTCTGGATAGAGCAAAGACAATTGCTCCCACGCAAATGAGCCAAGCAAAGATCATTAGTTCAACTTATATAGCTACTTTTTCTGTTACAAAAAAAGCTCCCCGTTAAGGGAGCTTTGAATCGTCCAGCTTATAGAACGTTAAATTTACCTTTTTTCAGTACTAACATAGGTCCACCGATCATTAACAATGCACGGTTATCGATCATTTTCTTCATGAATGAAGCTCTTTTGCCTGTTACTTTTTTGCCGAATACAACGCCGATAGCATCGTCATCACCAAGTGAACAAACAGTTCCTTTTAGATCCGGAACGAACTCAACAGTCGTTTCATCGTTTATCAACGCTTTCAGGTTCTTCGCTACGTTTTCACCTTGCTGCATAGCAATCTGTGCAGTTGGCGGATACGGGCGGTTTGTCTCTTCGTTGATCATCAATGCGCAGTCACCGATGATGAAGACATCATCGTATCCTGGTGCACGCAAGTCTTTATCAACTTTAACGCGAGCGCGCATGTTTTCAATCGGAGTCGCTTCGATCAATCTATTGCCGCGGACACCTGCTGCCCAAACAACTGTACCGGCTTTGATAAAGTCAAACTTATCATCGCCTTTTTTGATCTTAACGCCTTCAGGAGTCGCTTCCACAACCGGTGTACCAATTGAGAATTCAATTCCTTTAGACTCTAAATGGCTCACCGCATAATTGACAAGCTCCGGATCGAAGCCAGGCAATACCATAGGTGCAGCCTCTACACAAACAACGCGCACTTTTTCACGCGGGACATCATACTCTTTGCATAGCTCAGGTACACGGTTGGCCAGTTCCCCAAGAAACTCAATGCCAGTGAATCCGGCTCCGCCAACGATGATCGTCAAACGGCTATCGTCTTTTACAGGTTCTGCAGACCAAGTCGCAAATTGGAACTCAATATGCTCACGGATATAACGTGCAGCTTTTACGTTGGCAATTGACAAGGCGTATTTATCAAGTCCTTCAATTCCAAACGTTTCGCCTTCAAAACCAAGTGCAATGACAATGTAATCATATGTAAAATCGCCATTGTCCGTGGTAACTTTTTTGCCTACTACATCAATTGCTTCAACAGTCGCTTGTACAAATTTCACTTTGACACTGTCGATAACATCTTTGATATCGTAACGTACTTGCTCTGGAAGCAATGTTCCTGCAGCTGCTTCATGAAGCCATGTACTTTCGTAATGGTATTCGTTTTTGTTAATCAATGTAATGTCCGCAGCATCTGCGCCAAGAACTTTTTGCAGATTTATTACAGTGGTCAATCCACCATAACCTGCTCCTAATACTAATATTGACTGTCTTTTCAACACAATCGCAACCACCTTCAAGTCATTTTTTAATCGAATGTCAACAAAGCGATCAAACCTTGAAGCATCGATAAACATCTATCTTCTATACTAGACCTAATACCTTATGATTTCAACCGGCTAATGCGTTTAGTGGGACTTATCCACAACAAAAAAAGCCGGTTTGTGACCGACTGTTAACAATTCTCCGGAGTACCTGCTTTTTTTGCAGTACGGAATGAAGTCCCGCAGCCGCATGATGCGATGGCATTCGGATTTTCAATCGTAAATCCACCGCCCATCAGCGACTGTTTGTAATCAACAACTGTGCCTTTTAAAATTGGGGCATCTTCCTTGGCAATCAGAACCGGGATCCCGAATTGCTCATAAAGATCATCGGTTTCGCCTTTGGCCTTTTCAAATCCCATGCCATACGTCAATCCGCTGCAACCGCCGCCTTTAACAGCAACACGTAAAAATGATCCTTCTTCTTCATTATGGCGCATCATCTCTTTTACCTGAAATGAAGCAGCTTCTGTAATTTCAACAACTTCTGTCAATTAAATCACCTTCCTATAGAGATTATCATAGCAACTTTTTCCTCTACTATTCAAGCCGTCCACCTTCAAACAACTAGACAACTTTGTCAAGCCACAAAATAGCTACTGAAAACAAGTTGCTGCGCAGCTATTTATATTCTATACAGAAAAAGGGACCCAAAAAGGTCCCTTGGCATTAAAATACTTGTTCTACTTCCACTATTCCAGGAACTTCTTCCACTAACGCGCGTTCAATCCCTGCTTTTAATGTAATTGTCGAGCTTGGGCAGCTTCCGCATGCACCGAGCAGACGAAGTTTTACGATCCCATCTTCTATATCAACAAGTTCGCAGTCTCCCCCGTCACGCAAAAGGAATGGACGCAATTTATCTAAGACTTCCATTACTTGATCTTCAATTAAAGCTTCAGTCATTTATATCGACTCCTTTCATTATAATCATTATAATGTGATTAGAGAGAAAAAGCCACTAATGAATTCACAGGAGGTCTAAAACCATGCAGAAAGAATTATCCATTGAAGTCTATGGAACCGATGTAATCTGTGCAAGCTGTGTCAACGCGCCTTCTTCCATCGATACCTATGAGTGGCTGGAAGCCGCCATCTCTAGGAAATACAAAGATCAGCCATTTTCAATTACCTATATCGATATTGAGAAACCCATGGCGCTCGAGCACCAAAAGGATTATGCCCAGCGCATATTGGATGATGAATTCTTTTATCCGCTTGTTTTAATCGAAGGAGAAGTGGTCGGTGAAGGCTATGTGCAACTAAAGCCTATTTACCGCGAACTTGAAAAACATGGTTTTTCTGAAGTGAAATAGAAAAAGCGCTCGAGCATGAGCGCTTTTTTTGTTACCCGTTATGCCATTTGTACATCCACAATACGCCTGATTTCATCAAACGGGCGATGCGGCCGGTTACGGTGCGATCCGCTAAGTAAGCGAAGCCCTGTTTTTTGCCCAAAGATCCTAGGAAGCCTTTCAGCTTGATCTCCGGCATGGTTTCAGGCAACCCCTCGCCTTTCCATGTGGCTTTTAATACTTTGACGATTTGTTCTGCCTGCTCTTCCGCTAATTGAGCAGAAGGCGCCATCGGCAATGCAGCACAGTCACCAACTACATAGACATGCTCGTCGTTGGGAAGCTGGTGGTATTGGTTAATGACTACCCGTCCGCTGGCATCACTTTCGAGTCCTAAATCCCGTACCGGCTTGACAGGTTGAATTCCTGCCGTCCAAACGACTGCATCTACAGGAATCGTTTCTTCGTGATTATAAAGCATATTCGGCTCTACTTGCGTGATATTAGCATTCGATACCACATCGACGTTATTGTTCTCAAACCATTTTCTGACGAAATTACTTAGGCGCTCAGGAAAATCGCGGAGGATTCGGGGACTGCGGTCAAACAACTTGATTTTCAAGTCTTTCCGGCTTTCCCGCAATTCACTGGCCAGTTCAATCCCGCTGAGTCCTGCTCCCACAACACCAACGATTGCACCTGCTGGCAAGCCAAGCAATGCCTGATAAGTGGCACGTGATTTGCCGATAGTCTGGATGCTGTAAGTAAACTCATCCGCTCCCGGCACAGAGTGGTATTTGTCTTCACAGCCCAAGCCGATCACTAAATCGTCGTAGTCGATGCGCTCGCCATTTTCCATGAAAATGCATTTTTCCTGAAGGCCGATTTCCAATATTTCACCGTTGACTACCTTTAAACGCTCATGTTCGGGAAAAGGTACGCGTACATCATGGTCTGACTCAGTGCCTGCTGCAAGGGCATAGAACTCTGTCTTCATGCTGTGGAAAGGGGTCCGGTCAATCAAAATTATTTCGGTATCCTGTGGAAGGCTGGCTGGCAATAAACGAAGCAAAATTCGCATATTGCCGTAACCGCCTCCAAGTAAGACTAGTTTTCGCATAAAAATCTCCTTTAAATTTCATCTGTCTCATCAATTTCTCACATATGAGTATAGCTGATTGTGATAACTTTCACAATGCTTTAGCCAGAAATCAATTAATTGACTCCAGCCTCGAAAAAAGGTAGGATTTCGTTGTAGTGAGGTGACTTAGAATGAAACCGATTGTTGAATTTTGCATCAGTAATATTGCCAATGGCGCACAAGATTCTTTTGAAAAACTCGAACGGGATCCCAATCTCGATGTTTTGGAATATGGCTGTTTAAGCTATTGCACAAAATGTTCCAATTCTCTCTATGCCCTGGTCAACGGGGAAATCGTCGAAGCGGAATCTCCCGATGAACTGACAAAAAAAGTCTACGAATTCATAGAGGAAAACCCATTATTTTAAGCCGTTGAAAAACGGCTTTTTTTGATGCCTTAAAAAGCAGGATATGCCATTTGAAAATTCGCTGAACATCCGATATGCGGACTAGTCCACAATTCTGGCAGAAGGATGCAAGGGCAGGCCCTTTGTGTCATGCCCATTCTTTGCTCATACTTCCCAAAATCCAAGGTTTTCAATCGCAAAGCTCGGCGGCTGTTCTTTTTCCAGCACCGTCTCCATACGGCTGACTCCGGTGTTGACATGAATGGTATCGATTCCGAAGCGGATGCCCGCTTGAATATCGGTATCATAATTATCTCCAATCATCACCATATCACTTTTTCCAAAACCGGATTCATGCTGAATCGCTTCCAGCATATGAATTTCCGGCTTGCCGATATAGACGGGATTGACATCGGTTGAAGCCGCTACCAGCGTGGTAAATGCTCCATTTCCCGGCAAAAACCCCTTTTCCGAAGGAAAGGCCAGATCCTGGTTGGTCGATAGGAAGACCGCGCCTTTTCGAATTTCCAGACAGGCTGCCGCCAGTTTATCGTAGGTGATGTTGCGGTCAATCCCCATCAACATGATACCAGCATCTTTTTCTACTCGCTCGAGCCCCTCCTGTTGAAGCGCCTGTTCCAAACCATCCGACCCAATCATATAAACGGTCCGTTCTGGGTACCAGCGCTTGATGTATTTTGCTGCTGCAATCGCCGACGACATGATGCGTTCTTTTTTTGCATTGATGCCGAAAGCAGCCATTTTATCCTTTAATTGCTGCTGGGTCATGGATGCATTATTGGTTACGAAAAATGGTTCGATTCCCTGTTGCTGCAGCCGTTGAACAAAACCTGCTGCCTCTTCCACCGCTTCAGTTCCGCGGTAAACTGTTCCATCCAAATCCAGGCAATAAGCTCGATACGTTTTTTTAACTGCCATCGTCTGTCTCCGGGATAAATGCCGAAACCGGCCCCAGTTCATGAACAAGATAATGCTCAACTCTCGGTCCAAACGCTTTTAATGACTCAAGATTTTTGTCGATCGCAGCTGTAATTGCCTGCTGATCCACTTTCATAAATTCCCGGACCAGCATTTTCCGTAATCCAATTACCTGCTTCAACGGTTGATCCATTTCTGCTGCAATCACTTTTTCATCTACTAAAATATCGATAATGTCATCGTAGCTCCCCGGATCACGCATGATGAACCCGTCAATCATCGAGTTGCCGACATCGATAATCGACTCGATGATGTTGGCTCCTAAACGCTCCAGCGCAAGCTGATCACCAAATGACGTCCACTGTTGCTGTTTTTCATAAAAGTCCAGTAAAGAATTCATATACTGAATCGTTTCAGTAATTTTGCTGCGATCAATAAAATACATAAAAATACCCTCCAATAGGCTTTTGAAAATCTTTCATTTTTCCCTTTATCCTATCATGATGCACAAAAAACCCCCGACGGATCAAATGTCCGCTTCGGGAGTTTGCTGTTCTGGTTCTTCGATCGGTGGAACTGCTTTACCGACTTTCTTTATCACGAAATAAGCACAGCCAAAGTTGCAATACTCATAGAGATAATCCTTCAGGGTGCTGATTTTCGTATCGTAGGTAGCTTTGTGGTTGGCATCTTCAAAAAAACCTTTCAACCGCAGCTGGCCATATCCCCAATCACCCAAAATGTAATCATATTTGGACAGAATTTCACTGAAACGAGCGGTTATTGCTTCTTCCTGGAACCCTTCCCGGTAATCAATTAATATGTCATAATTCCACTGATCTAATGTGATCAATTTTCTCACCATCCATTAGCTGTTTGTAGCAGCTGCTTGCACTTCTCCGAGGCGCTGACGCTCTTTGGCAGCTGCATTGACTTGCTCATCCGCATGGTAGCTGCTTCGAACCAGAGGGCCTGACTGGCAATGCGAGAACCCTTTAGTCATCGCGATTTCCCAGAACTCCTTGAATTCCTTTGGCGAATAATATTTTTGTACGATCAAATGTTTTTTCGAAGGTTGGAGGTATTGTCCAATCGTCATAATATCAACATCATTGGCGCGCAAATCATCCATCACTTCAATAATTTCTTCTTTTGTTTCGCCCAAGCCAATCATTAAAGAGGATTTTGTTGGAATTTCCGGATGCATCTCTTTCGAACGCTTCAATAATTCAAGCGACCGATCATATTTGGCACGCGCTCTGACTCTTGGCGTCAGGCGGCGCACAGTCTCAATGTTGTGATTTAAAATATCCGGTTTCGCATCCATTAGCCGTTCCAGATTTTCGTAGCTTCCACCCATATCAGATGGCAGGACTTCAACCGTCGTAAATGGATTGGCGCGTTTGATCGCCCGGATGGTTTCAGCAAAAACAGCTGATCCTCCGTCTTTTAAATCATCCCGCGCAACTGCAGTAATGACTGCGTGCTTGAGGTTCATCATTTTTACGGAAGCTGCCACACGTTCTGGCTCCTGTAGATCCAATTCATTCGGCAAACCTGTTTTTACCGCACAAAAACGGCATGCTCTCGTGCAGACAGCCCCAAGAATCATAAAAGTAGCGGTTCTTCGCGTCCCCCAGCATTCGTGGATATTCGGGCATTTCGCTTCTTCACAGACGGTGTTCAGATTGTTTTCCCGCATCATTTTTTTCAAATCTGTATAGTTTTCATTGGTATTGAGTTTGATCTTTAACCAATCGGGCTTTCTGAGATGTTCTTGTTTAGTTGACACGCACATCGTCCCCTATCTATCTGATTTATGTATGGAATCCGCTTCTCTTTCAAATGTATCACAAAGACCTGCTCCTCACAAGTTTGCTTATCCCTCAGAAAACACAGAAAGGCCTGGAAACAATAAGTTTCCAGGCCTTTAAGTTATACGTTATTTGCTGCATTTGCAGCGTCTCTCGCCTTGTTCTTTTTACTGCTGCTGACCGCGTGCAATATACTTGCAGCCAAGCCACCCCAAATGATGACCATTCCGATAATCATTACCACAATTGAACTTACAGTCATATGAAGCTCCCCCTTTTAATTGCGTTCGTCATATTGTCCCTGATCTTTATGCCATTTTCCGATTGAGAACAGAATCCCGAAGATCACTGCTGCAGCTGCTACTGACACACCACCAGCTAAGGTGAACATGTCGGAATAACCTGAGTAGTTTCCAGTTTCCGTTTCAAACTCTTTCAGGATATTCAGCTTCAGCAAACCGAACATCATGTAGCCTAGAACGATTGGTGTAATGATGCCAAGGCTGAACTTCCACCATGCTCCAAGATTGATATCCGAAATTTCGTTGGCATGTCCTTTGAGCAGATCTGCTTTCCGGAATACCCAGACGACCAGCACAACTTCCACAAGGCCAATTGCTGCAACACCAAATTGGTTGATGAAGTAATCTGCAAGATCCAGGAAGTACAAACCGCCCTGTGTTGCGAATAGGATTGAAATTAAAGCAGCAATCCCACCACCAAAAATCACCGATTTTCTGCGGGAAATTCCAAACTTCTCTGAGAATCCGGCAACATAGGTTTCAGTGATTGAAATCAATGAAGAAAGTCCGGCAAGTGTTAAGGATAGGAAGAATAAAAACCCGAACAATCCGTTAAAGCCAGGAAATTCATTGATAATCTGCGGGAACACGACAAATGCGAGCCCGACACCTGCTGTAGCAACATCGCCTACAGCTACCCCCTGCTGAGAAGCCATGAACCCAAGGGCGGCAAAAACACCGATCCCGGCAAGCAACTCAAAACTTGAGTTGGCAAATCCAGTGATAAATGCGTTGTTCGTAATATCCGATTTTTTGGGAAGATAACTTGAATACGTGATCATGATCGCGAATGCTACAGATAAACTGAAGAATATATGCCCATAAGCCGCAACCCAAACCGTTGGATCCATTATGGCATCAAAATCCGGTTGGAAGAAGGCTTCCAATCCTATTAAAGATCCATCCAATGTGACAGCCCGGATGACAACCGCTAAGAAAATAACAATTAGCGTAGGAATGAAAATCCGGTTAGCCATTTCAATTCCTTTTTTGACTCCTGCCAGCAAAATCCCTAAAGTGATGATCCATACTAAAGCAAGTGGGATGAAAACGCCCCATACAATCCCACCAGTTTCTCCTGGTTGAGCTGTCAGCTGCAAAAACTCATTGAATAAGAAGTCTTCGGTATCTGTTCCCCATGCCTGATTGAAAGAAAATAAAGTATAGCGCATTGCCCAGGCGATAATAACGGCATAGTACACAGATATGATAAAGGACACAAATACTGCCCACCAACCAAGCCATTCTAATTTCCTACCGCCCATTCTGAAGAATGACAACGGTGCTGAGCCACGGTACTTATGGCCAATTGTGAATTCCAGTATGAGAATCGGAATCCCAGCAGTCAATAATGCAAAAAGATACGGTATGAAAAATGCGCCTCCGCCATTTTCGAATGCAACATACGGAAAACGCCAAATGTTACCTAGACCTACTGCAGAGCCGACGGCTGCCATGATAAAACCGGCACGTGTACCCCATTGTGAACGTTCCATCTCTCTTCCCCCTTTGATTTTTCCCATTTTACTAACATAAAAATAGGAATTTTGATTATATTCAGATTATTAATTAATCTAAAAATAGTATACCGAGAGGCTCTCACAAAGTAAAGATGAATTCGCGATATATTTCAAAAAAACTATTGCGGCAAAAGTAAAAAGGCAGAGAAATAGCTTCTCTGCCTCGTTTCAATTACATATTTTGTTGTTTTTCAATAATAGTTGTCCGCTGTGACCAGAAGATGAAGAGCCCAGCCAGAACTACTGCGACCACTCCCAGTGATATTAGTAGGGAACCGGTAAAACCTATGACAATATACCCTATCGCAGCGATGCCCGCAGCCGTCAATGCGTATGGAATCTGCGTTAAGACATGGTCCATGTGATTGCTTCCGGCTCCTGTAGATGACAAGATTGTCGTATCGGAAATCGGTGAACAATGATCCCCAAACACGGCTCCTGCCAGAACAGCTGATAAAGCCGGCAGCAACAGGGATGGATCGGCTTCTATCATGATTGTTCCTGCAATCGGGAGAAGGATACCGAATGAGCCCCATGATGTTCCTGTGGAGAAGGCCATGATGCCCGCTAAGACAAACAATAGAACCGGCAAAACGGCTGTCGGCACATTGCCTTCAGAAACAACATTTGCCAGATAAGCCCCTGTCTCAAGCGATCCGATCAATGAAGTCAGTGACCAGGCAAAAATCAGGATCAGTACAGCACCCATCATGGATTTGATGCCTGCCCAGATGCCTTTGCCAATCCATCCGGCATTGGCAGTTTCGTTCTTTTTAATTTGCAGTGTATAGAGGATGATTGATGTCAATGCACCTAAGATACCCCCTGCAAGTAATGAAGCCGGTACATCGGTATTTTCAAAAATTAACCATATATCGAAAACTTGCCCGGCATTCTGGTAGCCGGTCCAAATCATCGCGACAACCGTCCCGACAATCAGCAGCACGATTGGAAGCAACAAGTCTCTGACATGCCCATACGAATGATTCGGAAACTCTTCTTTCATTTCACCAGGAATTGTTTTGTCCGGATCAAAAAGTTGTCCCTTAGAAATTGCCAATACTTCGTGTTTCTTCATTTCGCCAAAATCGACATCGCGGATTGCAACAAAAAAGACGATGGCCAGTGAAGCGACAACGTAGAAATTCATCGGCGCCATCCACAGGAATGCTTCCAACGCAGAATACTCAACGAAGTTCTGGCCAGCCAGGATAGTCGCGATGATGCCGATGATGGCAGCACCCCAGCTTGAGACCGGCGAGACCACACAGACAGGTGCAGCGGTTGAATCGATAAAGTAGGCAAGCTTCGCACGCGACACTTTGTAGCGGTCAGTAATCGGTCGTGCTACTTGGCCCACTGTCAATGCATTAAAATAATCATCGATGAAGATAATTATGCCTAAAGCCACTGTCAAAACTTTAGCGCCTCTTCGTGACTTGATCCGCGTCGAAGCCCATTCAGCGAAAGCATGGCTGCCGCCGGATAAACTAACAAATGCTGTTATGATCCCCAGTAGTAAAAGAAAAAGAATAATAAAGACATTATAGGCGTTAAAGCCTTCGTCCCAAAAGATAATTGTAAAAGATGACACAAGTTCCTGCAAGGCTTCAATCGGTGCGAACCAAGTCAAGATTACAGCTGCCGCGACAATACCGGTACCCAACGACAACAGCACACGGCGCGTCAGCAGCACCATGACAATTGCAATAATCGGCGGCAAAATCGAATAAATCGTATTTTCCATGAAAACTCCTCCTTGTTTTTGATGGGTAAAAAACGAGACAAAAAAGGCCGACCTCTCCAGTTGGATAAGTCAGCCTTCTACAATTCGTCTGTGCGTTAAAACGTCAAACAACCCTGTAGCTCTCCATTCAAGCTACCGCTTGAATGACAGTGACATTCTTGTTCAGAATGACCCCAATCCATTTCCTTAGACCCCAGAAAATGGATTTCGGCAAAACTTCCTTTCAGATGCGTTCCTCGCGGTCAAACTCGCGCATCCTACTGATCAATTCTGCAGCCTCTACCCACCAATATATATTTCTTTGTTAGCATAGCTCAAAATCTAAGCAAAATCAAATGCTTATATACTCCGAATATTCCTTCTACTTTAAGGCTTTGCTGTGGAAATAATCACCGAACACATCCCGCAAAAACTCAGGCATAAAATAAGTTTTAGCAGCTCGTTTTAGGCTTGGGAAAAAATAACCGAACGTCAGCATGTCCAGCGTGATCAACCGGTAAACCTGGTCATGCACCGCCAATTGCCCATTGATGTAAAATCGATGGTCGATAACCTCCATGTTCAGATGAAGCATCTTGCCGAACACGACACCCCGGAATCCCATGCCTTTCAATTCGAGCTGCGGCCATTCTGAGTTCAGGGACTGCAAGTAAATTTCCTTTAATTCCGCTCCGCTCAACTCAACAAGACAAGGGTTGATCGGATGGGGCAGCATCTTGTGAAAGTCATAGCGTGTCAAATCACCTTTGGGCATGTCTTCCATGAAAATCCCTGCATTGAACAAGGCGCAATCAGCTTCTGAAAACTCTATCATCGCACGTCCGAATAAAGTGCCAAGCTCTGAATCCTTAAACCATTCCGCTTTCAGGATTTTTGTGCTATGAAAAACCAGCTCTTCCATTTGTACTTTCCCCTGCTCGACCAAAAATGCATCAAATCCCTCTTCCACTTCGTGTAAACTGGAAGTCTCAATCAACTGTGCGGAGGATTTTCCAAATACATTTTCCACTGCGATGTGTCCAACATAGAATCCGAATTTGCCTGCAGCCCCGAGCAGCGTGTCTCCCTGCCATCTTCCTTCGTGGAAGATGTGATGGGTGTGTGCTCCCAAAATAATATTGATTTGCGGACAAAGGTCTGCCAAAAGCTCATCTTCCTTGATGCCAAGATGCGATAAGCAGACGATCAAATCCGTCTCCTCTTTAATTTCTTCTACTGCCTGAATGATTGATTGTTTTGCATCGGTGATTTGCCAGCCCAACTTCCGATAAAATGGGGTAAACTCTGCAGTTGCACCTACCAGCCCGATGCGCATCCCGTTTTTCGCACGGATGATGTGATACGGCTTGGCCCAATTTGGCCGATTGCCCTCCAGATCGAATAAATTCGATACAACCACCTCAAAGTCAGCCTGGACATACAAATCATCCAATTCTTCTTTAGACAGTGTGATTCCTTCATTATTGCCGATTGTCACCGCATCGTATTGCGCTTCGTTCAGCAGCTGTACATTGCCTTTGCCGGCAGTGCCTTCCGTATAAGGATGCGAACGGTCGGCATGGTCGCCGATGTCCAAAATCAAACAGACATCGCCTTCTTCTTCATGCCATCTTTTTCGTTCGGCTAAAAAAGACTTGATGCGGGGCCAATTCGTAAAATGGCTATGCAAATCATTGGTATGATAAATATGAATGGTTTCGTTCATGAAAACACCTCTTTAAGAACTGAATATTCCTTCGTAAATTGATCGCAGCCCCAGAACGAGGAGCACAAGCCGCAAAATTGTCACCAGCATTTCCGAATCGAGGCGCCTATTTAATCTGGCGCCTATTTTCGCACCGATGTATGCACCTGGAATCACTGCCATCGTATAGATCCACGGCACATGCCCCAACGCAATATGGGTAACCGAGTTGACAAGAGCCGACAAAAAAACCATGAACATTGATGTGCCAATCGCCACGTGTGGCGGAAATAAAAACAGAAGAATCATAGCAGGCACAATAATCGATCCCCCACCTATACCGAACAACCCTGAGGCAAACCCCACAAAAAAGGTCAACAGCAAGGCAAACCAAATGGGATAGCCGTAAACGTATTGTTTATCCTGCTTGTCCGTAAACGTCGTCTTGCGTCCATTATCAACGAACCAATGAACAGCCTTAAGGTGATCACGCAGCAGCAAAAGCAAGGACAGGAATACCAGAAGAATACCGAAATACAGGTTGAATGAGGACAGATCCAGATTTTTATTGACAAAAGCGCCGATCACCGTGCCTGGCGCACTGCCCGCAAAGAAAATGAGCCCACTCTTGTAATCGACGGTCCGAACTTTCATATAAGCCAACGTGGAAGAAAGACCAGTGAAAATCATCATGATGACGGACAATCCAACAATTTTTTGGGGTGAAAGTTCAGGGAAAAATGCGAAACTGGTGCCCAGAAACAGCAAGGCTGGAACCAGTATCACTCCTCCACCCAGCCCTATCAAAGCGCCCACAATGCCCGAAATTATTCCGACAAGCGCCATGATCAAGAAAACCATTAAAATCCTCCTTCAAATAAATCCATCTGTTTTGGTGAAAGACCATCAAACGACAATTCATTCATTTTTTGGAACTGCTTTGCATCACCTGCTGCATGGCCTCCCGAATTATTATTAAAGATAACATAGACATTCTCAGTAGTGTCGGTCAATGACTCGACTGCACGGCTGATTTCCTCGAGCTCTTCTTTGTTGTAATCATACAGGTAACGGACTTCCCGCCATTTTTGTCCATGCCCTGGATTCAGCCATCCATGAACATTGCGCCCATGGATGCGCAACAGCACTTTGTCTTTTCTCGAAGAGATGGGAACCAACGGAATCGAACCATCCCCTGCCTGTGGTTCGTCACAGACCGAATGGATCAGGTTGTTGTCCCGCAGAAAGTCCAGCGTTTTCTCACTCATGCCATTGGCATACCAGGACTGATGGCGAAACTCTATCGCCAAATCGAATTCCGTCAGGCGCCCCGTAATTTCCCGGAGCTGTTCGACATTGTCTTTCTGGCAATCAAACCACGGCGGAAATTGCAGCAACACCATCGCCAGTTTGCCCTCTTCTTTCAACGGCCGTATGGATTTGCAGAACGCATCAAACATGTCGTCGCGCGACTCAAACGGATTTTCTCCACGCTGATGGCCTGTCATCCCTTGATAGGCTTTTACCACGAACTGAAACTGTTTTGGCGTTTCTGCAATCCACTTCCGGATATTGCGTTCAGGTTGAACCGCGTAAAAAGAGGAATCCAGTTCGACAATCGGAAAATGTGCGCCATAATCAATCAATTTCTCTGTTTTTTTTGAGCCTGGGCTATAGACATCCGGATGGTCTCCCCAACCCGTCAAACCTACATAAATCATCGTTCCGCCTCCATTTTTCTTTATTATTTTATGATAGCATAGAAAAAATAGAACGTCTTTTTTAAAAAAGATTCTCTTTATGGCAATTGAGGATTTATAGAAGAACTATTGTTTCAGGTCTTAAGAACAATCCTCTTCTTAAAGCCGCTTCGGTCGCTATGAGGATGCTTTATGCAGGATGGCCAGGCTGAAGTGTTTCGGCTTCCTCGCGGACACGCCGGCGCTGAATATCATCAGTTCAACTTTATCAGTTGTTGCTTCGTTGCTTTCTTTCGATTGTGCTACACTTTTTTTAAAAAGAACAGGGAGATGAAACGGTGGTGAAAAAAACGTGGGACCATAAAGGAATCGTCGAGAAATTCGAGGCACACCGCAACACTGAACTGGCAGCACCGATGTCTGCTTATATGCGGAACCAGTTTGACTTTCTGGGCATTAAAACTCCATTGCGGAATGCGTTGCTGAGAGAACAATTTCTGGAGTATCAGCTGCCGGAACCGGAGCATTTGGCTGAAGAAGTTTGGAATTTGTACGAGTTGCCGGAACGGGAATATCAATATGCGGCCATCGCCTTGCTGGGAAAAATGCAGAAGCAGTTGACCATTGAGGATTTGCCTTTTCTCCGAGAGCTGATTGAAAGCAAGTCCTGGTGGGACAGTGTTGATTCTATCGTCTCACGAATACTTGGCCACGTCATTCAGACAGAACGGACTGCTGGAACAGTAACCATGTTTGAGTGGTCTGAAGCCCAAAACATGTGGATAAACCGTGCGGCTATTCTCCATCAATTAAAATACAAAAAACAGACGGATGCAGCAGCACTGGGCCGCATCATTTTGCAGCACACTGCATCCCCTGAGTTTTTTATCCAAAAATCCATCGGCTGGGCGCTTCGCGAATATGCCAAAACGGATGCTGAGTGGGCCCTGTCATTTGTATCAGAACATTTTTTAATGCCTCTAAGCGAACGAGAAGCACTGAAAAACATTAAAAAATAAGCTTTGGCATACATTATGCCAAAGCTTATCTTACTTAAATTTTCATTTCAAGCTTTTAGAACAATCCACCGAGCCCTTTGCCGCCGCTAAAGATGGATTTTGCCGATTCCATCAACTCTTTCTTTTCGGTTTCATCGATTTTCCCATCTTCATAAGCTACTTTGGCTTGCTCAAATACTTCTTTTGCTTGCCCCAAATCTGCATTGCTGAGCTTCTGTTTTAGTGCATCAAATGTTTGACTCATATCCGGTATACCTCCTTGAAATTTCCTTCTACGTTTCTATACCCGTTGATTGAAACCTAAAACGGCATAATTTCTTGCATGGGAGGACCTAGATTTGCATTGAGCAAAATCCACAAAAATAACCCTTGGCATGAAAGTCATCATGCCAAGGGTTATTTTATTAATCTATTAACCGATAGAGCCTTCCATTTCGAACTTGATCAAACGGTTCATTTCCACCGCATATTCCATTGGAAGTTCTTTTGTGAATGGTTCGATAAAGCCCATTACGATCATTTCTGTTGCTTCTTGCTCAGAAACGCCACGGCTCATCAAGTAGAACAATTGCTCTTCCGATACTTTTGAAACTTTCGCTTCGTGCTCCAAAGAAACGTTATCGTTTAAGATTTCGTTGTATGGAATTGTATCTGAAGTTGATTGGTTGTCCATGATCAGCGTGTCACATTCAATGTTTGAACGTGCGCCATCTGCTTTGCGTCCAAAATGGACCATCCCGCGGTATGAAACTTTACCGCCTTGTTTCGAAATAGACTTCGAAACAATGGATGAAGAGGTGTTCGGAGCCAAGTGAATCATTTTCGCTCCAGCATCCTGGTGTTGGCCTTTGCCAGCAATTGCGATTGACAGGGTCATGCCGCGAGCGCCTTCACCTTTCAAGTAAATCGCTGGGTACTTCATAGTCACTTTTGAACCGATGTTGCCATCAATCCATTCCATTGTGCCGTTAGCGTCAACAAACGCACGCTTTGTTACAAGGTTAAAGACATTATTTGCCCAGTTCTGGATTGTTGTATAACGGCAATAAGCATCTTTTTTCACGATGATTTCAACAACAGCTGAGTGAAGTGAATTCGTCGTGTAAACAGGAGCCGTACAGCCTTCAACGTAGTGGACACTTGCGCCTTCATCGACAATGATCAAGGTACGCTCAAATTGGCCCATGTTCTCCGAGTTGATGCGGAAGTAAGCCTGAAGCGGTGATTCCACTTTAATGCCTTTTGGCACATAAATGAAAGATCCACCCGACCAAACCGCTGTATTCAATGCCGAGAATTTATTGTCGGCTGCCGGAATAACCGACTGCCAATACTCTCTGAAAAGATCTTCGTTTTCACGAAGAGCAGCACCAGTATCTTTAAAGACGATCCCCATGTCTTCCAATTCGACTTTCATGTTATGGTAAACCACTTCAGATTCGTATTGAGCTGATACGCCAGCCAAATACTTTTGCTCTGCTTCTGGAATTCCCAATTTGTCGAATGTGCGTTTGATTTCTTCAGGAACTTCATCCCATGAAGTTTGGCTCGCTTCTGATGGTTTTACGTAATACGTAATTTCATCAAAGTTCAACGAACTTAAATCGCCGCCCCATTGTGGCATCGGCATTGAATAAAACAATTTCAATGCTTTCAGACGGGAATTCAACATCCATTCCGGCTCTTCTTTGATTTTCGAGATTTCTCTTACAATTCCTTCAGTCAAGCCACGTTTCGACCTGAAAACTGAGACATCCTTGTCGTGGAACCCATATTTATAATCACCGATTTCTGGCATTTGTTTGGCCATCGTCGTTCCTCCGTTCTATGTTACGATTTTTCTTCATTTTGTACGCCTTTTTCCATGGCTTTCCATGCCAAAGTCGCACATTTGATACGGGCTGGAAACTGAGAGACACCTTGCAATGCTTCAATATCGCCAAGGTCGATCGAATCATCGTACTCTTTGCCAAGCATCATATCTGAAAAGATTCCGGAAAGTTTTAATGCCGTATCAATTTCCTGCCCCTTGACAGCCTGCGTCATCATGGAAGCAGAAGCCATAGAAATCGAACATCCTTCACCGTCAAATTTCGCATCTTTGACGATGCCGTCTTCGACCTGCAAAGTCAAGTGGATGCGGTCTCCACAAGTCGGATTATTCATCTCGATATTGACGCTGTTATTTTCAATCGTCCCCTTATTGCGGGGCGTTTTATAATGATCCATAATGACCCGTCGGTATAATTGATCTAAGTTATTAGAAGACATCGTTGAAATACTCCTTTGCCGAACGCAGCCCTTCCACTAAGCGATCAACATCTGACTCGCTATTGTATAAGTAGAAGCTCGCGCGTGCTGTTGCTGTAACTTCCAGCCATTTCATCAAAGGCTGAGCGCAGTGATGGCCTGCACGAACCGCAATGCCGCTCATATCGAGGACAGTTGCGACGTCGTGCGGATGGACATCGTTCAAGTTGAACGTGACAATCCCCGCCCGTTGCTCAGGATCAGCCGGACCGTAAATTTCCAGTCCTTCGATGCTGCTCATTTTTTCCATTGCATAAGCAGCCATTTGATGTTCGTGCTTTTCAATTTCATCCAAGCCGATTTCGTTTAGAAAATCAATGGCTGCGCCTAATCCCACGGCGCCTGCAATGATCGGTGTTCCACCTTCGAATTTCCAAGGCAGCTCTTTCCATGTCGAATCATACAATCCGACAAAGTCGATCATTTCTCCACCAAACTCCACCGGTTCCATATTGTTCAATAATTCCTTCTTGCCATAAAGGACACCGATTCCAGTAGGGCCGCACATTTTATGTCCGGAAAAGGCAAAGAAATCACAGTCCAGCTGCTGAACATCTATTTTCAGATGCGGCGCCGCCTGGGCACCATCCACAACCATGACCGCTCCATTTTCATGGGCAATCTGTGCAACTTCCTTGACCGGATTCATGGTACCAAGAACGTTCGAGACATATACCATCGAAACAATTTTCGTCCGTTCCGTAACAGCTGCGCGAACCTGTTCCAAAGAAATCGTACCGTCTTCTTCTAGTTCCACGTATTTTAAAATGGCGCCGCGTTCTTTCGCCAATTGCTGCCAGGGAATAATATTGGAATGATGTTCCATATATGTTATGACAATTTCGTCGCCTTCTTCTACATTGGCTCTGCCGTAGCTTTGTGCAATGAGATTGATGGCGGTTGTCGTTCCTCGCAGGAAAATGATTTCTTCCGTTGAATTGGCATTGATGAATTTCCGGACTTTTTCACGTGCGCCTTCGTATTTTTCAGTTGCACGGTTACCGAGCGTGTGTACGCCACGGTGCACATTGGAATTATCCAATTCATAATAATTCGTTAATGCTTCAATAACTTGAACTGGTTTTTGTGAAGTGGCTGCACTGTCCAGATAAATCAGTGGATGGCCATTTATTTCTTGGTTGAGTATCGGAAAATAGCTTTTTATCTCTTGGTTAATCATTAGCGGACTTTCCTTTCGATAACCTCCGTCAATTGCTTTTTAACGCCTTCGATTGGCAGTACACGAACAACCGGTGCCAGGAAACCGTGAATAACAAGACGTTCAGCTTCTTGTTTTGTGATACCGCGGCTCATCAAATAATACAATTGAAGTGGATCTACACGGCCAACTGATGCAGCATGTCCTGCCGTTACATCGTCTTCATCGATCAAAAGAATTGGATTTGCGTCTCCACGAGCTTTTTGGCTTAGCATCAACACACGTGATTCCTGCACTGCGTTTGATCTTGTTGCACCGTGTTCGATTTTACCAATGCCATTGAATATGGCTGAGGCTGAATCTTTCATCACACCGTGTTTCAAAATGAAACCTTGGGAATCTTTGCCCCAATGGACAACTTGAGTCGTGAAGTTCTGTTTTTGCGACCCACGTCCAACTACTACGCTTTTCGTATCTCCGTAAGAATTATCGCCGATCAGATTTGTCGTGTTTTCAGAAATCGTGTCGCTGTCGTTCATCATTCCTAATGCCCATTCGATACGTGCATCACGAGCCACTCTGCCGCGTCGGTTGACATACGTAATGAACCCTTCTGCCAGTGTATCCACTGCGCCATAGGTAATTTGTGCATTATCCTCAGCAAATACTTCGGAAACAATATTAGCGAGTCCGTTTGCATGCGGAACAGTTGAGAAATAGTTCTCCACATACGTCACCTTACTGCTGGTATCTGCAACTACAATTACATGGTTGAACAATGAAGCTTCAGCATCATCGTGATAGAAAACCACTTGTACAGGCTCTTCCACAACGACATTTTTTGGAACATAGAGAAATGCGCCACCGTTCATTAAGGCCGCATTCAATGCCGTCAATTTATGCTCGTCCGTTTTTACGCCGTTTGTCATAAAGTATTTCTTAACCAAATCGCCGTGTTCACGAAGAGCTGTGAAAATATCCGTCAAAATAACGCCTTGTGCTGCAAGTTCATCAGAAATGCGTGAAAATGCTGGGGTATTATTGTGCTGTATATAAAGGTTTTTTTGCTCTAAGTCCACGATAGACTTAACATCTTCTGTTAAATCTTCAATGGAACCAAAAACTGAACTTTTTACTGTATGCACTGGAAAATCAGTAAAGTTCCAGCTAAGAATTTTTGTTTTGTCTGGTTTTGGCAGCGGCAAAGTTTGCGCTTCACCAAACGAACGAAGACGAAGCTCAGTAAACCATGAAGGTTCACCATTCATTTCTGAAAAGGAGCGCACGTCCTGCTCGGTCATTTTTAAATTTGTTTCAACCGTCATGCTAGTCTCTCCCTTCAATTATGCTTGTCCTACAGTCTCGTCTTCAATGCCAAGTTCCACTTTGATCCAGTCATAGCCTTCTGACTCCAATTTCTGGGAAAGTTCTTCTCCACCAGATTTCACGACGCGTCCCTGCATCATTACATGGACATGGTCAGGCGTAATGTAGTTCAGCAAACGTTGGTAGTGAGTGATGATCAGGCAGCCGAAGTTCTCGCTTCTCATTTGGTTGATGCCATCTGAAACGACTTTCAATGCATCGATATCCAATCCGGAGTCGATTTCATCGAGAATCGCGATTTTTGGTTTGATCATCATCAATTGAAGAATTTCGTTGCGTTTCTTTTCCCCGCCTGAGAAACCTTCGTTCAAGTAACGCTGTGCCATCTCTTGTTCCATATCAAGCACTTCCATCTTGTTATCCAATTCACGGATGAATTTCATCAAAGAAATCTCGTCGCCTTCTTCGCGTCGTGCATTCATTGCAGAACGCATAAAGTCAGCATTGGTTACCCCAGAAATTTCGCTTGGGTATTGCATTCCAAGGAAAAGGCCAGCGCGTGCCCGTTCATCAACTTCCATTGCTAGAACGTCTTCGCCGTCCAAAGTGATGGATCCCTGTGTAACTTCGTATTTAGGATGGCCCATAATAGCTGATGCTAAAGTGGATTTCCCAGTACCGTTAGGTCCCATGATTGCGTGAATTTCACCTGTATTAATTGTTAAGTCTACACCCTTTAAAATCTCTTTGTCTTCGATTTTAACGTGTAAATCTTTAATGACCAAAGTTGACATGTAAATACCTCCATAAAGTTGATGTTGAATGGCAAACCATTCTTAATTAGTATCATTCTAATCTTAACCCATATCCATCCTACTGGCAAATCATTAAACTACTTAAAAAGCTGTGGCAAAACATTTTAAAATACTGGATTCCTTAGTATTTTGCAAAAGCGCTACATGATAACTGTCATGCTTCGTTATTTTCAATAATAGAGTTCTAATTGAGAAATTATATCAATAAAAAAACCAGCATCTTGAGATGCTGGTTTCATTTTCATATATTTAGTCTCGATGTACCTGCCGCTCGATTTGACTGGCTACTTTTTGGCCTAGCTGATAATCCTGTTCACGGCGCTGTTCAACTTCAAGTATTTTATCAGGGTCATTTTGATATTCGTCAATCCCGAAACCATGTGCATTTCTGAATGCCTGTTCCATTTTCTCGGTCTTTTCAATTCCGTTCGATTCGATATTGAACCATTCCTTTCAATCTTGGGGTTTTGTAGATTACTTTAGCTATTATACCCCACGGAATATCAAATAAACACATAAATAGTCTAATTAATCTGAAAATAGAACTTTTGTCTTACAGTTACACTCTATAGGTTGGAATGAATAAATCAGACTGAAAAACTAACTTTTTCGCATTGATCTAAAATCAAAACCCCTGACAATTGCTTGTCAGGGGCCACTTTATCTATTGTGAAACTTCGTTGTAAATGCTTGATGCAGCTAACTCCTGCTCTTCAAGCAATTCGTTTAACATTGCATCGGCTTCTCCGAATTTTTCGTCAGCTGCTTCAAAAGATGCATCTTTCGTCAATTCTTCGGCTTTCATTTCATACGATTCGCGCATTGCCGCAAACGCAGTTTCAATCTTTCCTTGCCGTTCTTCCAATGCTGCTGGAATTTCTATAGTATCGACAGCGCCCGCTGCTTCTTCAGCAGAAGCGATTGCTGCATTTTTCATCGTCTGAAGTTCTTCACCTTCCGGCAAGGTGCCTTCTGCCTGATTCATCTCAAATGCATTCAAGTCAGCATCCACCGCATTGATCGCATTTGGAATCGACATATAAAATTTCATCAGTTCCTGCTTAACTTCTTTACTGTCTCCAGAACTTTCAGCGCCGGCTGTTGTTTCCGTCGGCTCAGTTGATTCCTCTTCTCCACAGGCAGTTAATAGAACTGCTGCCGTTAATCCGATTGCCCATAATTTCTTCACATTGGTTCCCCCTATTGTATAATATCTTCGCTATAATAGCACAGAAATTACCAATAGAATAGACCTTTTTAAACAGTCATAATAAGGCGAATAGTCCTGCTATTCTAAACTTTTTCGGCCGTTGGTGAAACGGTCGACAATATGTGCCAATGCGCCGTCACCAGTGACGTTGGCTGCCGTACCAAAGCTGTCCTGTGCCATATAAAGCGCGATCATCAAAGCAACCATTGTAGGGTCAAATCCGAGCATAATTTCCAGTAATCCGATTGCTGCCATTACAGCACCGCCTGGAACTCCAGGTGCCGCTATCATCGTGACACCCAGCATTAGAATGAAGGGAAAGAAACTTCCAAATGTCGGTACCCCACCTGTCAACAGTACAACACCGATGGCACACGAGACTAAGGTGATAGTACTACCAGATAAGTGGATGGTCGCAAATAACGGAACTGTAAAGTCCGCTACCCGTTCATTGGCTCCGGATTTGCGGGCTTGACGCAAAGTAACCGGGATTGTCGCTGCAGAAGACTGAGTACCCAATGCCGTGAAATAAGCAGGCATCATGGTTTTCAGGATTGAAAATGGATTTCTGCTTTTCAAAGCTCCAGCAGCTGAATATTGAAGCAAAAGCATGCTCCAGTGAAGAATGATGATCATCACAAAGACGATAGCAAATAACGATAAAATTTCAAAGACTGCTCCACCATATGCCATATTGGCAAAAATACCAAAAATATGGAACGGCAACAAAGGAATGATGATATAGGAAATCGTTTTTTCAATAATCGCCTGGAATTCATCAAAAAACGATACCATGGTCTTGCTGCCTGTCGATGCCATCCCGATACCCAGAAGGAAAGCCAGGATCAAAGCAGACATGACGCCAAAAACAGGAGGCATATCAAGTGCAATTAACGAAGCTGCCAAAGCATGTTCCGGATCTGCCATACTGCTTAGAGATCCTGCTTTCATAAAGTTAGGCAGCACCATTGTCGCAACAAAGAATGCCATAATTCCTGCTACAACCGTAGAAGCGTAGGCAACTCCGGTAGCTACTCCCAAGAGTTTTCCAGAGCCTTTTCCTAATTTTGCGATTCCCGGAGCAATAAACCCGAGAATGATCAGCGGCACGACAAAGTTTAAGAAATTACCGAAAATCGATGTGAACGTCGCAAAGACCCTCACCAAACCTTCTGGTGCAATCAACCCAATTAGCACCCCTAAAATAATTGCCACAACGATACGCGGCAACAAACCAAAATTGAACTTCATGAACATGTCCCCCTCATATGAACAAATGCTTCTTTTACATTATTCAAAAGTAGCACAGACCTTCTCAAAATGTAAGGTATACATTAAAACACGAAATATTTTTATTATTTGAACAAAATAAAAAGCATCCCGGAGGATGCTTTTTTAAAAGATTATTCTACTGGTACGACTGAGCCGCCCCATTCTTCCAAAATGAAATCCTGGATTTCCTGGGATTTTAATACTTCCACTAATGCTGTGATGTTGTCGTTTTCTTCATCACCAGCGCGCACCGCAATAATATTGGCGTATGGTGAATCCGAAGATTCAAGAGCAATCGAATCTTCCAACGGGTTGATGTCTGCATCAATCGCATAGTTTGAGTTGATCAAAACTGCATCGCCTTCACCTGACTCGTACATTTGAACAAGCAATGCTGCTTCATAGTTGGCATCAAATTGAAGATCTTTCGGATTTTCAACAACATCGCTCACTTCAGCAGCTGTTTTTTCTACACCTTCAGCTAACGTGATCAAGCCTTCAGCTTCAAGCATAGAAAGAATGCGGCCATGATCCGCAACCGAGTTGCTCATCAAGATTGTTCCACCTTCAGGAAGTTCATCAAGAGAAGTATGATCCTGAGAGTAGACACCAATCGGTTCGATATGGATGCTGCCGGCGTTTTCGAATTCATAGCCATGGTCCGCTACTTGAGACTCCAAATAAGGCATGTGCTGGAAATAGTTGGCGTCAATTTCACCTGACTCTAAATCTTCATTCGGCAGGATATAATCCTGGTAGGTTTCGATTTCAAGCTCAATACCCTGCTCTTCTAGAATCGGTTGTGCCTGCTCTAAAATTTCAGCATGCGGCACGTTTGAAGCGCCTACACGCAATGTGTTCGACTCTTCTTCACTTTCCCCACCATTTCCGCATCCTGCGAGTACCAAAGCTGTTAATGCTGTTCCTGCTACAAATTTCTTCATGTTGAATCTCTCCCTTTTGTTGTGTTTTATATATATCTCGGAAAATAAAATCCGCTATTACCGTTTGTCTGCTTTTGTTGTTACCAAGTCACCGATAAACTGAATGACAAAGACGATGATCAGGATCAAAATCGTCGCCATCAAGGTGACGTCTTCACGGCTCCGTTGGAAACCGTCCAGGAAAGCTAAGGTTCCAAGGCCGCCAGCACCAATGATGCCTGCCATGGCTGTATAGCCGACCAATGCAATGGCCGTGACCGTTATACCGGAAATCAACGCCGGTTTCGATTCTGGCAACAATACTTTCCAGATAATCGTGCCGGTCGTCGCGCCCATTGAACGAGCTGCTTCGATGACGCCTTTATCAATTTCCTTCAATGCAATCAGTACCATACGCGCATAAAATGGAGCTGAACCGATGATCAATGCAGGCAAAGCTGCATTGGGTCCACGAATAGAACCCATCAGGAACAAAGTAAAAGGAATCAATAAGATGATCAGGATAATAAAGGGAATCGAGCGGAAAATATTGACGAATGCCCCTGTCAGCCAATTAACGATTTTATTTGCCCATAATTGCTTCGGTGCCGTCAAAAACAATAAAATCCCGAGAGCTAAACCGATGACGAACGTAAATACGGTCGATAAGGCTGTCATATACAGTGTTTCAAGTGTGGCTTCCCACATGCTGTCCCAATCTACATTGGGGAATAACGAATCAATCATTGTGCATCACCTCCGCCTGAACATCTTCTGAGCGAAGGAATGCCAGTGCTTCTTCAATTTCTGTTATTGAGCCTTTTAACTGGAGAATCAGCGTTCCATAGGCCCCGCGCTGTGTGTGCGAGATATTGCCCTGAACAATATTGACTTCCACAGAATGGCTGCGGATGAGTTTTGTCAGGATTGGCTGTTCGGTTTGATCACCGACAAAAACCAATTTCACCAATTCGCCTGTCGGGTATAATTCCCGCAGGTTTTTGATGGTTTCCTGCGAATCGCCGGAATCGGTCACCTGTGCTACAAATCGTTTGGTGATTTCTTCTTTTGGTGATTGGAAAACATTCAGTACATCGCCAAGTTCAACAACCCGGCCGCCCTCCATGACTGCCACGCGGTGGCAAATCTTTCGGATGACGTGCATTTCATGTGTGATCAAGACAATTGTCAATCCCAATCGCTTGTTGATGTCCACCAGCAAATCCAAGATCGCATCTGTTGTTTCAGGGTCAAGTGCAGAAGTCGCTTCATCACATAACAGGACTTCCGGGTCGTTTGCCAGTGCACGGGCAATGCCGACGCGTTGTTTCTGGCCACCTGAAAGCTCCGATGGATAAGCATTTTCACGGCCGGTCAATCCGACCAGTTCGATCAGCTCCTGAACCCGTTTGCCTCGCTGTGCTTTTGCCGCTCCGGCAATTTCAAGTGGAAATTCGATGTTTTCTTTTACCGTACGGGACCACAGCAAGTTAAAATGCTGGAAGATCATGCTGACCTTCTGGCGGGCTTTGCGCAATTCCCCGCCTTTGATCGCTGTAATCGTCTGCCCGTTAATCTCTACCGTCCCTGAACTGGGTTTTTCCAATCCATTAAGCAAACGGATCAATGTACTCTTACCGGCTCCGCTGTATCCGATGATGCCGAATATTTCACCATCAGAAATGGATAAATCGACTTGGTCGACAGCCGTAAGGACCGCTTTGCCCGTATCGAACTTTTTCGTCACTTTTTTTAACTCAATCATTTCTTGAACACCCCTACATTCTAAAAATAAAAAGCCCTTCCGCGCAGAACTGAGCAGAAGGGCAAACGTATATTATACGGAAACCAATCTCTCATCTTCCAAAGCTTTCGCTTCGTGTGATTTGGCACCATTTCATTTTCATGACGGTTGCCGGGCTTCATAGGGCACTTCCCTCCACCACTCTTAATAAGAGTTTCGATATGAAATTATTTGAAAGCATAAGAACGTATGAATTTTTTGTTCATGCTACAGCGCTTCTTGCTACTCTAAAGACGCTTGTACTTTTCTTATCAGAATTTCAATTTACCATGTCGGGCTATATTCGTCAACAGATTTTAATTTGCCATATAAATATGGCACCGACTGAAAGGCATAAATCTTTTCCTTCAGTTTGCCATCCTCCGTAATCAGCAGGCACGGCACACTTTCCACTTCATATAAGCCCGCGATTTCCTGAACATAATTCAAGTTCGCTTTGCCTATCTGGAGGTCAGGCAACAATTCTGTGACAACAGTCAACATTTTTGAAGCCACCTGGCAGGTTCCACACATCGGCGTGTACAGATAAAACGCCGTGATGTGTTTGGTATTCTTTTCTTTGATCCATTCTTTATGTGTCCATTCCTTCATCTTCTTCATCCCTCTATCAATAGCTTTTTGACCTGGACATTCGCTGTGATGAGCACGTCCATCAGAATTCGGAGCGGCGTTGCCGCGACTTCCTTATAGCTCCGATTGACGTAAAAGTGGCGGGCTTCGGGAAATTCACGCTTAACCAGCTTCCGCAGTTTTTCTCCTGAAGAGTCTGCATCCACTAATATGATAATGTCCTGGCCTTCGTAAGGCAGCAATAATTCTTCAAGTCTCGATACACTTACTGTACCATTTGTGCAAAGAATCGTCACGGGTTCTGCAATGAGCGGAGCAATCCTCGACTTATCACTGATCCCCTCCACCACAATCACCTTTCCCATAAACACCCACCCCATTGAATATAGAATAAGAAAAGTTCTGATGTCCATTAATACTAAACGATTTTGTACTTCCCACAATACTGCTGCTATTGCCAGTCCATAAATTCCCTTCACTTTTCAGCTTGTGCATATGCGGCTTAATCCGTACTTTTAAAATAACAATGAATCTGGCTTTAGTCTATTTTCAACACTTTTTCAGGCCTCGATACGTAAACAAAAGATCGCACCTTCAAAACAGACGAAAGAATCGGAACGAAAAAAAGCGCCAAAACACAGGCGCTTTTAAGGGATTACTCGTTGATCATTTCTTTGTATTGGTCTGCTGTCATCAATTCATTGACTTCTTCTTCAGAAGGGGCTTCAATAACGACCATCCAAGCCTGTTCGTATGGTGACTCGTTGACGAATTCCGGGCTGTCTTCAAGCTCAGCGTTGACCTCGATCACTTTGCCGCTGATTGGCGCATACAATTCCGAAACCGTTTTAACGGATTCAACACTACCAAAAGGCTGGTCTTTTTTCAGTTCATCGCCAACTTGTGGAAGCTCCACGAAAACGATATCTCCCAATTCAGCCTGTGCGAAATGAGTAATTCCAATACGCGCATTGCCGTCTTCGACTTTGACCCATTCATGTTCTTTTGAATAACGAAGTTCTGCTGGTGTGCTCATCTTGACCCCTCCAAATTATGTAGTTCATTCAAGTTCAGTTTGACATAAACAGCTGTGAAATACAAGATGACGAGGTCCTCCTTACAACCAGCTATTTTGATAGTCTGCTTCTTTAAAGCCAAGTGTCACATTTTTGCCATCCCAAGCCAACGGGCGTTTGATCAGCATGCCATTTGAAGCTAGAAGCTCTAATTGCTGTTCTTGTGTCATGTCAGACAGCTTGTCTTTCAAGCTCAGCGAACGATAAACCAGACCGCTCGTATTGAAAAACTTCTTCAATTCTAAACCACTTGCCTGATGGATTTCAGCCATTTGTTCTTTTGTTGGCGGATTCTCTGCAATGTGAACTTCATTGTACTCCACGCCATTTTGTTCCAGCCAGCTTTTCGCTTTGCGGCAAGTTATACATTTTGGATATGCGTAATACGTAATCAATTTAGAACCCCCTTTTTTCAAGCTTACCAAAAAGAAGGCAGTCGGTCGATGAATAAAAAACAGGCAAACTCGATTTTATCGGGTTTGCCTGTTTTCCTCATTCATTATACGACGTATTTTTCAACGTCGATCAGCTTGACAGCTGCTTCGCGTTTTTTCGCGATGACATTGTAAGGCGTTGAGCGAGTCAATTTGCGCAATGCAGAAAGCATCATGCGCTGGTTGTCGCCCTCGATTGCAGCGATCAATGTTTCTTTTGCATCCTTTTCGATTTGATCAAATGCTTCCTGGCAGTAGATCTGTGTATATAGAAGTTTTTGCTTGGCTTTTTCTTCACCTGAAGCAGCAATCGCTTTTTCTGTACGAAGCACTACCGACTCCATTGCAAAGACGTTGCTGACGATGTCTGCGATATTGACAAGAACTTCCTGCTCCGCTTCCAGTTTCGTGCCGTAGGTCTGAGCTGCAAGCCCGGTTGCAAGCAATGCGATTTTCTTGGCGTTTTTCACCAGGTATTTTTCCTGCGCCAATGCTTCTGTGCCCACTTCTTCAGGCATCATCATCAACAATTCTTCCTGAAGCTGCTGTGCATGCTGCAATAAAGGCAATTCGCCTTTCATCGCTTTGCGCAATAAAGTTCCTGGTACCAGCAGACGGTTGATTTCGTTGGTACCTTCAAAAATACGGTTGATGCGTGAGTCGCGGTAAATGCGCTCGATTTCATATTCCTGCATAAAGCCGTAGCCGCCATGCAGTTGAACACCCTCGTCCACGATGTAATCCAATGTTTCTGTACCAAAAAATTTATTCAGTGAGCATTCCACAGCAAATTCAGCGATCGAGTCAGCTACCAGTTTGCCATCTGCCTGCTGCTCATCCGTAAATCCGCTCATGCGGTCTTCGAACAAACCGACGGTGCGATAAACTGAGCTTTCCACAGCATACAATTTAGATGCCATCGTCGCCAATTTTTCGCGCGTCAAGTTGAATGAAGAAATCGCCATCTTGAACTGCTGGCGCTGATTTGTATAAGGGATCGTCAATTCCATAGCGCGTTTAGATGCGCCGATTGTACCCACTCCTAATTTGTAGCGGCCAATGTTCAAGATGTTGAACGCGATAATATGTCCACGCCCCGCTTCACCCAATAGGTTTTCCACAGGAACTTCAGCATCCTCCAGGATCAATGTACGTGTCGAAGACGATTTAATGCCCATTTTCTTTTCTTCCGGCCCAACAGAAACACCAGGGAATTCACGTTCTACAATAAAGGCTGAGAATTTGTCTCCGTCAATTTTTGCATAGACCACGAACACATCCGCAAATCCAGCGTTGGTGATCCACTGCTTTTCACCGTTCAAGACATAATGCGTACCCGCTTCGTTCAGTTTGGCTACTGTTTTTGCACCAAGTGCATCCGATCCTGAGCTTGGCTCAGTCAATGCGTAAGCTGCAATCATTTCGCCTGTTGCCAATCTTGGCAGGTAGCTTTGTTTTTGTTCTTCATTTCCGAAGAGGACGATTGGCAATGAACCGATGCCGACGTGCGCTCCGTGAGTGATCGAGAAGCCGCCTGCTTTCGACATTTTTTCAGCAATCAACGCAGATGCGATTTTATCCAAGCCCAAACCGCCGTATTGTTCCGGAACATCGGCACCTAGAAGACCAAGTTCTCCAGCTGTTTTCAACAAACGAACCGAATGCTCGAACTCGTGGTTTTCCAAATTTTCAACAACCGGCATTACTTCTGTATTGACGTAATCCTCCGTCGTCTTTGCGATCATTTTTTGTTCTTCCGTGAAATCTTCCGGTGTGAACACACGTGACAGGTCCGCATCTTCGATTAAGAAACTGCCGCCTTTGATCAATGTTTTTGATTGCTCCATTTTGTATTCCTCCTATTTTGTAATTGCTTATTATGTTTCATTTTGAAGAAATCGCTCCAGGCGGACGCTTTCCGGCAGAAAGCGAGTCAGGCACAGCCCGACTCGTTTGCGACGAAGCGCTAAGCCTCCTCGGGCTTACGCCCTGTGGGGTCTACTTTATATCGCTTCGCTGCTCCCGCAGGAGTCGCCGCCTTCCGCTCTTTCTTCTATGACTCTAGACTTTCTTATAAATAAAGAAATATTTTTTCTTAATGAACTATTGGGATATGGAGCAAATCAGCGGAGACTCCTAAGGGAGCAGTGCAACGATCTACAAGAAATCCACTCGGGCGTTTAGCCCGAGTTAGTTCGGCGCAAGCCCGTAGGAAAGCGGAGCTGATTTGCGGAATATCCATACAAAATATTTATCAAATTTATTTCTACAGCATTTCAAAGACGCCAGCTGCGCCCATTCCTCCACCGATACACATGGTGACGACGCCAAACTGTTTGCCTTGGCGTTTTAATTCGCTCATCATGCGAATCGTCAGGATCGAACCTGTTGCACCCAGCGGATGGCCCAGTGCAATGGCTCCCCCGTTAAAGTTAACTTTGTCGATATCCAGACCAAGCGTGCGGATAACACCAAGCGACTGAGAAGCGAAAGCTTCGTTCAATTCCCAGACATCGATGTCTTCAATGGTCAATCCGGCCAATTTCAAGGCTTTTGGAATCGCGACAACCGGTCCGATTCCCATAACTTCAGGCGGTACGCCGCCAGTTGCGAATGAACGGAATTTAGCGATTGGCTTCAACCCCAATGCCTCTGCTTTTTCGCGGTCCATCACCAGTAATGCACCGGCGCCGTCAGAAGTTTGTGAGGAGTTTCCGGCGGTAACCGTTCCGCGTGCTGAGAAGGCTGAACGCAATTTGTTTAAAGTCTGGATGCTAGTTCCGTGGCGGACGCCTTCATCCATTTCAAACATAGAGGATTTTTCCTGATATTTATTGTTTTCATCTACATATCGTTTGATTACTTCGACTGGAACAATTTCTTCATCAAAGTTTCCGGCTGCAATGGCTGCTGCCGCTTTTTCATGCGATCGGACAGAAAAGGCATCCTGGTCTTCCCGACTGACGCCGTACTGCGTCGCTACCTGTTCTGCGGTGTGGCCCATGCTCATATAATATTGAGGAGCTGTTTCAGCCAATTTCGCGTTTGGACGGATGACGTTGCCCATCATTGGCACCATGCTCATTGATTCCACACCACCTGCAATGATTGCTTCGGCTGAACCGACCATAATGCGTTCTGCTGCATAGGCGATCGACTGAAGGCCTGAAGAACAGAAGCGGTTGACGGTAACGGCTGAAACCGTATCCGGCAATCCTGCAAGTGCTCCGATGTTGCGGGCGATGTTCATGCCCTGTTCGGCTTCCGGCATGGCACAGCCCATAATCAAATCATCTATCGGCCCATCATATCCGCCAGCCCGCTGTAGAGCTTCTCTTACAACCAATGCGCCGAAATCATCCGGACGTACAGTCGCTAAAGAACCTTTTCCTGCTTTTCCGACCGGTGTCCGAGCACTGGCCACGATTACTGCTTCACGCATGTATATTTCCTCCTTTTATGATCAACGATTAATTGCGTAACGGTTTTCCTTTGACCAGCATATGCTGCATGCGCTGCTGGGTTTTCGGTTCAGCTACCAGACTTAAGAATGCCTGTCGCTCAAGATCAAGCAGGTATTGCTCATCTACTTTCGTGCCATATGGAACTTTCCCGCCTGACAGCACAAACGCCAGTTTTTTGGCGATTTTCAAGTCGTATTCACTGATATAGCCTGAAATGAACATGCCTTCCGCACCCAAAAGCAGGGTAGCATAGCCAGGTTCGCCCGTGACTGGAACTTTTTCGCGCAAAGGCGCCTGGTAGCCATTTTCATACAGCGACAAAGCCGCTTGTTTTGCATCATAGATCAAGTGATCGCTGTTAACGCTGATACCGTCCACAAAATTCAGGAAGTTGTTTTCGCGTGCTTCTTCTGCTGAAGTGGAGACTTTTGCCATCGCAATCGATTCGAACACTTTGCTGGCGATATTCTGGTAATCGACTGTCACGCCATTTGGCAGACCTTTCAATTGCTTCATATAAAGTTCTTTGTTTCCGCCGCCGCCAGGAATCAGCCCGACGCCTGCTTCCACTAAGCCCATATAGGTTTCCATAGAAGCCTGGATATGCGCTGCCGGCAACGCCACTTCTGCACCTCCGCCAAGGGCCATGCCGAATGGAGCTGCTACAACTGGTTTATTGCTGTATTTGATTTTCATCATGGCATTCTGGAAAGTCTTGATTGTGAAATCCAGCTCAAAAATATTGTCGTCCTGTGCTTCCATCAGGATCATGCCGAGGTTTGCACCGACGCAGAAGTTCTTGCCCTGGTTGCCAATGACAAGCCCTTTGAAGTTTTTCTCCACTTCGTCGACCGCGTAATTGATCATCTGCATGATATCCAAGCCGATCGCATTCGAGTGTGAATGGAATTCCAGCAAGGCAATGCCGTCACCCAAGTCGATCAGGCTTGCCCCCGAATTTGATTTGATGACGCCATGCTTTTTCTTGTAGCGCTTCAAGTCGATAACTTTTTCATTGACCGGGACTGGTTGATAAGACGTGCCGTCAAAGAAATGAAGATCACCGTCTTCTTCTTTATAGAAGGTTTCGTTTTCGCTGTCGAGCAAAGCCTGAGCGAATGCCGGAACTGGATGCCCTTCCAGCTTCATTTTCTCAACTGATTTTTTAACACCAATCGCATCCCAGGTTTCAAACGGCCCTTGTTCCCAGCCAAAGCCCCATTTCATGGCATTGTCGATGGCCACGATATCGTCTGCGATTTCCCCGTTCAATTGGGCTGAATAGCGCAATGTTGGAGCTAAGATGCTCCAAAGCAGTTCACCGGTACGGTCTTCTGCATATACAAGCGTCTTCATTTTAGCTGCGAGGCCTTTTTGTTGCTTCGCCATTTCCTGTGAAGGTGTTTTCAATTTGCCGGCTGCACGGTACTCAAGTGTTTCCGGATCAAGCTCCAGAATCTCTTTGTCTTTTTTCAGGAAGAATCCTTGCCCGGATTTAGCTCCAAGCCAGCCGTTCTGAACCATTTTAGTCATGAACTCAGGCGCTTCAAATACCTTTTGTTCTTCACCAGAAGTCTGGTCGTAGACATTTTTTGCCACATGCATGAAAGTATCCAGTCCAACAACATCCAAAGTGCGGAAAGTCGCTGATTTCGGTCGGCCGATCAATGGTCCGGTAACCGAGTCCACTTCCCCAATTGAATAGCCGCGTGCCATCATTTCACGCAAGGTCACCAATAAACCATAAGTTCCGATCCGGTTGGCGATAAAGTTCGGTGTATCTTTTGCAATAACCACGCCTTTGCCCAAACGGTCTTCTCCAAATGCTGTCATAAACTCCACTACTTCTGGAGCAGTTGTTGTCGCAGGAATAACTTCCAGCAGTTTCAGGTAACGCGGTGGATTGAAAAAGTGAGTTCCCAGGAAATGCTTGCCGAAATCTTCTGAGCGACCTTCCACCATCGCATTAATGCTGATGCCTGATGTATTGGATGAAATGATGGTGCCGTCTTTTCTGACACCATCAATCTTTTCATATAGGGATTTTTTTACGTCAAGGTTTTCAACGATGACTTCAATGATCCAGTCGACGTCTTTTAGTTTTTCCAGATCGTCTTCCAGGTTTCCTGGCGTGATCAATTGAAGGTTCTTTTTAGCTGTTAATGGAGCAGGTTTCTGCTTGAGCAGTTTCTGTATAGAGCCGGTTGCAATTCGATTGCGTACCGCCTTGTCTTCAAGAGCTAACCCTTTTGCCTGTTCTTCCTTCGATAATTCACGCGGAACAATATCAAGCAATAATACAGGGATTCCTATATTTGCAAGGTGCGCTGCAATTCCCGAACCCATTACACCTGAACCGAGTACAGCCGCTTTTCTAATTTGGTAAGCCACTAGCAAACCCTCCTTGAATTTTTGAATGAATACTCATTCATTTTTTAATTAAAAAAAATAGAACGTTCTCTATGTCTCTTAGTGTAAGTTATATTCCGTTTTTTCGCAATATTTAATCGTTAAAAACTCCCAAAAATTTTCAGGAACAAATTCTTTGCGATTTAGCCAAAGCACGGTAAACTGAAAGAGAACCTATAAGGAGGCAATACAAATGAAATCACTCAATACGAACGAGCAATTCAATGAAGTTATAAACGGTACACAACCGGTCGTTGTGAAATTTCAGGCTGGATGGTGCCCAGACTGCACGCGCATGGATATGTTCATCGATCCGATCATCGAAGAATTCAATCAGTATCAGTGGGTTGACGTCAATCGCGACGAGCTTCCCAACCTTGCTGAAAAATATGACGTCATGGGCATACCGAGCTTGCTGATCTTTAAAGACGGCGAAAAAACAGCTCATCTTCACAGCGCCAATGCCAAGTCACCTGAATCGGTTACAGAATTTCTGAATGACCAAAACGAGTAGGCTCACGCCTGCTCGTTTTTTTCGCTGCAATTAAATTGAGCTAATTGATATCAGTCGTTAATATTTTAGAACTTGGTTTTTTTATCTGGCATACAGATTGTTTCATTTAACTTATCCAAACCTACTATTAAAACTCCACCGGATTCGATTATAATGGATCGGCCAGTGAATTGAGCCAGCTGAATTCCGCTTTGGGCCTGATGGGTCTGCGTGAAATGTATGCAGGTTCCAATCCGTTATTTGTCCGTGATATCGTCCATGCCGGAATTCAAGTCGAGCTGGAAGTGTACACGACTTTCCGTATCGCTTTGAAGCAGCTGCTCACTGAAAATGACCAATTGCTGTCCAAACTTTAACGCTGAATAAGATTCGGAGGTGATAGAGGTGAAGAAACTAATCGCTTTTCAGGGGCTTTCCCAGCATAATGAGGCTATCCTCAAAAAGTACCGTACTTCCGCATGCGGCCCTGTGACAGCCGCTGCCATCCTCCAGTTTCATGAAGGGATAGAACTTGGCGTCAACCAGCTTTACCGGCTGCTTGGCACGACTCCTATTGGTTTGTTTACCTGGCGGTTGCTGCGGAATTTCCACAAAATCTCTGGCATGCGCTACGAGGTACAAAAAGTCCGGAGCATTGAGGAAGTGAAAGAAGAATTATTGGCTGGCCGCCCGCTTGCTATGAAGTTTGACCGTTATTTCACCTTCCAATGGTTTTCAAAGCCGCTTTACAGCTATCATTGGGTGCCGCTGATCGGTTTTAAACAGGAAGCAGACGACCTGCTTCTCTATATCCATGACAACGGACAAAAAAACCGTCCCAGCAAAATGCGGACGGTTTCTTATCTGGAAAATCGTAAAGTGCTGACCTTTGTGAAGATTAAGCCCAAGGATCGGCAGTGACCCCAACATCTTTCTCCAGTTGTTTGGCAAGCAGCAGCAATTGCTGGTCACGGCATAATTGAATATGGTCTTGGGTGTATGCAGGAACAATCAGTTTCTCCAACGGCACCTCCAGCTGGATGTCACATTTGATGACAGCCAGTTTTTTTGAGAGCAGCAGCATTTCCTTATGCTCGTCGATTTTCTTTTTCTGTGCCGGTTTTAACTTATCGATGGCCTCGAGCACACCGTCTGTTGAGCCATAATCCCGGATCAGCTGTAGTGCTGTCTTCGGACCAATTCCTTTGACTCCGGGATAGCCGTCGCTCGGGTCGCCCATGAACGCTTTGACATCTGCAAATTGCCCAGGCTGTATGTCATACTCTTCGATGAATCGTGCTTCGGTATAGACATCGTAAATGTGAAATCCTTTTTTCATAAATGCGATACTGACTGAAGGCGACAATAGTTGCAGCATATCCTTGTCGCCTGTGATAATGGTAAAGTCCACCTGGTCCTGCCATTGTTTGGTAAAAGAACCGATAAAGTCATCCGCTTCGATTCCCACCTCGCCATAATTCATCCAGCCAAGCTGCTCGGAGATCGATTGAGCCAGACCAAACTGGTGGACCATGTCCTCTGGAGGTGCCGGCCGGTTCGCTTTATAGCCATCGAACAGATCCGTCCGGAACGTCCGTGCTCCCATGTCCCAGCAAACTGCCATATGAGTCGGCTTCATCATCGTTTTCGCTGCCAACACGTGTCTAGCAAATCCCTGTACGCCATTCGTCGCCAAGCCTTCAGTCGTCCGGAAATATTGTCCGACGGCCGATGTCGCGAAAAATGAGCGGAACAGCAGCGCCATACCATCCACTAATAATACATGCGGTTTCTCCATGCTAAAAATCCCCCATCCTGTCGTTGCCTGATTTCCATTATAACGCTTTTCCAATGAAAAAACCGCCGAAGCGGCGGTTTTAACGTTTGCGTTTTATAGCTTTGTATTCGATATTCAATGCTTTGTAGAAGGATGCCATCATCAACAGCATGATGATCGAGAACGGGAACGCCGCAATGATCAGCACCGTCTGTAATGTACCAAGCCCACCAGTTGACAATAAAATCACAGCGATTGCCGATTGGGCAATCCCCCATGTAAATTTCACTGCATTTTGCGGATACAACGAACCGCCTGTTGTCTGCATTCCGAGAACAAATGTCGCGGAATCGGCAGAAGTGACGAAGAATGTCGTAATCAGGAAAATCGCAATGACTGATAGCATAACACCTAGAGGCAATTCATTAAACACTGCAAACAGCGTTTCTTCTGTTAGCAATCCTGTTAAATCCACTCCGCTATTCTGTACATCGATAGCCGTCGTACCAAAAGCCGCGAACCAAAGGAAACTGATGAAGGTCGGAATCAGCAGGACGCCTAATAGAAACTGGCGAATCGTCCGTCCTCTGGATACGCGGGCAATGAATATACCGACGAATGGCGCCCATGAAATCCACCATGCCCAATAGAAGATGGTCCATCCATCAATCCAGGCACGATTTTCCTCATCAATAGGACCTGCACGGAAACTCATCTGAACCAGGTTCTGGAAGTACGTGCCGATCGTATCGGTGAACATATTCATAATCAATAAGGTAGGTCCAAGAATGATAACTGCCAGAAGCAAGGTGACTGCCAGCACCATATTGATATTGGACAGGTACTTGATTCCTTTGCTCAATCCAGACCAAGCCGAGATCATGAACAGGACCGTTACAATGGCGATGATGACCAATTGAATGGCGAAGCTGTCTCCCGGAATACCATCAAATAGGTAGGCAAGGCCCCCGTTGATTTGGATAGCGCCAAACCCAAGGGTAGTTGCGACACCAACAACTGTTGCAAAAACAGCGATAACATCGACAAGCGTTCCCCAAGGCCCTTTCATTTTATCTCCGAACAAGGGTTTCAAGGTCGCGGAAACCAATCCAGGTTCCCCTTTTCGGAACTGGGAATAAGCAAGTGCCAATGCCACTACGGCATAAATTGCCCACGCATGAATCCCCCAGTGGAAAAAGCTGAAACGCATTGATTCGCGCATTGCTTCAGCACTTCCAGGTTCAGCAGTTGCCGGGTCGATCGCAAAATGCGACAACGGCTCTGCCGCTCCCCAGAAAACAAGACCGATCCCCATTCCTGCTGAAAACAGCATGGCAATCCATGTCCCGAACGAGAACTCGGGTTTATCTGTATCTTTACCCAGTTTGATCTGTCCCATCGGACTGACGACGAAAAATAGGCAGAATATAACCATGATGGAAACAATCAATAAATAATACCACCCGAACGAAGTTGTCAAGAACGATTTTATATTCCCTGTAACTCCTGCAAAATTATCGGGTGCAAATGCGCCGTAGCCAATGGCCAATAATACAAGTGCAAGAGCTATCCAAAAAACATTGGTTACTTTTTTCATATAGTACCCTCCTTTTTTTATCCCGTTTTAACGGCCAGCTAGACCCCCACTTTTTATAGCGGGGGCCTACTGACATTTAAAGACCGAATTGATCAACTAAAAACCAGCAGCGGATGAAGAATCCCCACTGAATGAAGTTTCTCTATATCACAAGTGTAAAGGATACGGAAAATTTCCTGTCCTGTCAAACCAGTTGTTCCCAAAAGAACTCAAGAAAACACGGAAATAATTTTACTGAAAATTCGCGATTTTAACGTCTTTTCGATAGGACGATGCAAATCGTTTTCTTTCAGAAAAATCGGATATAGACGAAACCACTACAGCCAAACACTTCTCCAGGTAAAGCACTGAAGTTCCTGCGGGGAAGTTGCTCTTCTGCTAAAGATCTTTAACTACTTCCTAATTTCAACAAACCCGGACTTACAAAAATTTAAAAATTAAATTCTATTTTCCTGTCAGCGTTTCATAAAAGTAAAGATAATGGCATATGATTGTTATGCGCCCAAATATTAGGGTAATTTAGAAATACATAGGGGTGAAAAAGCAGGAGACGGAAGTTCACCAAACGAAAAAAATTCTATACATTTCAGCAGGACTCCTCTTCTGCTTGCCCTGGCAACGGGATGCAGTCCATAAACAAATCAGGCGTTTTTTCTTTATTGGAACAGAAGTCTACTACTTTTCTTTTTGTAGAGGATGAAATAAATTCCAAAGATTACTGCAAAAGGGTGAATGACAAAAAATCTATGCGCTAGGATACCATCTAGAAGACGAGGGAAATATCAGATTCTGGAAATTGGTCATTTCAGCTCGAGACCCTATAACAGAACAAAGAGAAAAGATTGTTCACGGACTTTACTGCAAGAGGTTTGAAATCTTCAGGGATTTAAAAAATCAAAAAGAACTTTAACATGCCGCTTTATTCAATTTACATATCTAGCTCGTCAGGAGGCTGCTATGACATCCATTCATCGGCGTAATAAAACGATACTGCTTGTAAAGGTTTCAGCTTATTTTGTTTTGTTTCTGTTGCTGTACTATCTGATTTACACACTGAAAATCTTCCCTTATATCCTTGATTACAGCGAAACGGAAACACGATCTGCGTTGCAAGTCGGCTATTTAAACCAGGAAAATTTTCGGTTCAGCAAGGAATTATGGGAAACCAGCGACCAATTGCGGTTTGCTTTGCTGAAGGATGAAATAGATTTTATTCACAACATTCTGCTGGTCATGGTGTTTGCAGTCCCCGCCTGGCTGTTTTTGTTTTTCGAACGGCATCGTTTGTCTTTTTTTGCTATCAGCAATCGGCTAAAAACAGTTATTTTTGTGGCATTCCCACTTGCCACCTTGCTTTGCCTGATCTATCTATATGCTGTGAAGGTGGCAGAAGTTACAGAACAGATTTATCAAATGGTCTAAATTAGGCAAAGAAAAACCAGATCCACGGGGATCTGGTTTTTTTTATAGGTTGATTGTAACTTCTGCTTCTTCACGAAGCTGAGCAACTAAGGTTTGGACAGCTTCTCCTTCTTTTTGCACTTTAATCTGTTCTTCAAGTTCAGGTTTTACTTCCTCAAATGCTGGAAGAGCTTCACCGCCAGCCTTTTCTTGCTGAGCCTGTGCTTCATCATAAAACGTCTGAAGTTCTTCATCCGTCGGATTAATTTCGCCGGTCTCACTTGCAATCAGTTGATCTACTTTTACTTGGGCTTCCACCTGCTCCATCACTTCTTCTTCAGAGATTCCCTGCTCTTCAAGTGCAGCCAAAAATTCTTCTGAAGATTCAAGTCCATTTTGCTGGGAAAGTTCTTCTAATGTCGCGCTAATCTGTTCTTCTGATGCAGTGATTTCCTGTTTTTCAGTTTCTTGAACAAGTAATTCCTGAGCGACTAAGCTTTCCGCAACTTGCTCTTTTAACTGAGCCTGGTCAACTTCCTGTCCGGACATCTGTGCCTGCATAGCCATCTGTTGGAATTGTCCCGTATAAGCCATTTCAAACTCTTCTTTCGCGATTTCTTCACCATTTACTTCTGCGACCACATCTGGAACGCCTTCTAAGTCAGGTTCCGGCATTTCTGGCTGTTCACCGCTTTCACTTTCCTCATCTGTTGCAACTTCCTCTTGAGGCGTCTCTTCACCATTCGTTTCTTCTGCAGTTTCATCACCACAAGCAGCCAATGCTACCATGGATCCTCCAAGTACTATTGTCAAAAACCATTTTTTAATCATATGTGTTCTCCCTTCGAACATAATGTCCGTTATTGTAGCATATTCAATCCAACTGTAAAAACATAAACCATTGCCCGACCCCATTGAGGAAGAAAAGTACGGCAACTTCTTCGCTGTAAATCAAGCTTTTGTCTATTCAAACTTACTAAAAAGCCAGGTGACAGTGTCTAGCTGAAACAACACAAACACTATTTTATTCAAAGAAAATCCGGATTTTTTTAATGTACCTATTGAGATACTTCAGCACTTCCTGGTGAAAAACATAAATAATGAGAAAGCTATACATATTAACCCTGTAAAGACGAAGCCTATTTTAATCAATGAGGAAAATCGCTTTTTCATGAATAGTCCTGCGAACATTAAATACAGTCCTATAAACAGCAGTAAAAAATACCAAACTCCTATTACGCCCCTCTTTCAAAGCCATATTATAAGATGACGTTATTTTTCATAAAAAGTTCTTCAAAAATGTATTTTGAACTACATTTTTTTATTAATATATTCTACAGAACCTCTCATGTATCCATGTAGAGACAATTCAGCTGATTAGTACGAGAAGGTTAGCTACTCATCAGGAGCAGCACAGCGCCCTCATCAAGCCCCATAGGAGCCTGTGACAAGGAGCCTCAGTGCTTCCTCCCTGCTGCATGACCACGTCCTGCGGGTCCGAAAGCGTCTGGCCGCAGCAAAAATCAACATTTAATAGAACAACAAAAAAACGTCAAAACCTCGTAAAAGGTTTTGACGTTTTTTTTATCTCACTATGGAGACGGCGGGAGTCGAACCCGCGTTCAGAAACTCCGCTACTTGAGCGTCTACGCGTGTAGCTTACTTAGGAAAGTTTCATGCCTCAATCAATGAGACTTACAGCCACAAAGGTTTTAGGCGTTTTCATACTTATTTAAAAGAACCGTCAGTTTTTAGACAAAATCAAGCATCAATAACACTTTGTCCTCGATTGAAAAAAGTGTTTCGAATAAGAAAAACATAGGGAGATTTTAGTCTTCCTATATTTTCATTCATATTATTTATCTGTTTGTTTTTGCTTCTTTTTCAAATACTCAGCACGTATTTTTTCAAGTTGTTGCTTTTTATCAAATTTGGCAGGCTTGTGTTTTTCATGATACTTTGTCACAGCTACCTGACCTTTGCTATCCAATCCAAATTTCCCCACTTTTTCCACCTACTTTTCTTGTCTCTAAAGAGAATCTATTCAACAAATATAATATACCTTATTTTACTGAAGTAAACCTTATTAGATTCTTGCTAACCTTACATATATCATTAAAAACTTAGTAAAATAATTCATCGTCAATTGGTATTCCTTATGCTTATCTTTAAATTCTTGGATTTGCTAATAAATTTTAAAATTATCAACTGACTCGCTACTTTTGACCAAAACAAAAAGACCCTCTTATAGTTGCTTGTCATAAACAACTATAAGAGGAAATAGTAATGTCGGTTCTTTCATTTTTATTCTTCTTTGTAAAAATATCAATTTCTTCTGACGAAATGGAAAAAATACCGTGTTTTCTACCCATACAAAAACCTCCTAATTCAAATAAATTAGAAGGTCATTTGAAACAAATTCGTAAAGGCGTTTATTAGGGAGTTTTCACCTTAGTTTAACTCCCCATTAATATCCCTAACTTCTTAAAACTTAATACCACTGCATTTAGCAGCAATCTCACTATGGAGACGGCGGGAGTCGAACCCGCGTCCAGAAATTCCGCTACTTGAGCGTCTACGCGTGTAGCTTATTCATTGGGGTTTCATGCACCATTCTGCCAATAAGCAGGCGTCCTGGGCACTAATCTGCGAATCTCTCACATTTGCCTCAGATGGCAGCAAATGTTGTATCCCACTAAAGTTGAGCTTTACCCAGCCACATGGGCGATGGATAGATAAAGCAGATCCGAGCTTACGCTGCGAATGCTAGGTTTTGGTTTGTTTTGCCAGTTGTTATAAATACGTTGATGACGGAGCCGACCCTCCGACGCGCGACCCAAGCCCAGATCATCCCTGTCGAATCCGTAACGTCCCCCTTATTAAAAAGAGACACGGAAGATGAATAAACAGCTTCATGTGCTATATCCTTATTATAAGACAACATTGGTCAGACTACAAGTCCTAGCGGTTGTATTCTTTCATCGCACGATCAATTTGCCGTTTCGCATCTTTTTTCTTCAAATCTTCCCGTTTGTCGTAGTTTTTCTTCCCTTTACCGACGCCGAGCAAAATCTTGGCAAAGCCATCCTTCAAATATATTTTCAGTGGAATGATTGCAGAACCCTGCACTTTCGAATGGGCCTCTAAATCAGCAATCTGCTTTTTGTGCAGCAGCAGTTTACGCGACCGTGTTGGGTCATGGTTAAACTGATTGCCCTGATCATATGGGCTGATATGCATATTTGAAATCCAAGCTTCGCCGTTGCGGATCCGTACAAATGATTCCTTCAACTGGACTTTGCCGTTTCGTGCAGATTTGATCTCTGTACCCTGCAAGACAATCCCCGCTTCGATTGTTTCTTCAATGAAATAATCGAAACCGGCTTTCTTGTTTTGGGCGATTACTTTGCCTTCTCCTTTGGCCATACGGTTTCACCTCAGCTAGATTCAAAAAAGCGGCCCTCGAGCCGCTATTTTATTTTTTCTTGTTGCGCCCTTGTTTTGCTGCGTCTTCATAGAACTTTTTCTTCGGGTTTTTAGGCTTGCGTGTAGGTCCGCCGCCTTCGGTTTTTTTGCCATCGCGTCCAGGTTTTCCGCCGCCGTCTTTTTTCGTAGCACGGATCACTTTCGGCTGTTCTCTTCTCGACTGGCGAGTGTTTTGCACCATACCCACAATTTCAAAATCGATGGATGATTCTTCCGGTTTTACGCCGATGACTTTAATTTCAATTTCGTCACCGATCCGGAATTGGCGTTTATTGCGCTCGCCGATCATCATCATGCTGCGATCGTCAAAACGGTAGTAATCATCCGTCATATTGGAAACGTGAACTAAGCCTTCAATGGTGTTCGCCAATTCAATAAACAAACCGAAATTCGTCACAGAAGAAATGATACCGGTAAACTGCTCTCCGATTTTATCAGCCATAAACTGTGATTTCTTCAAAGCATCTGTATCACGTTCAGCTTCCACTGCACGGCGTTCGCGTTCTGACGTATGTGTAGCAATGTCATCCATATTGGCATCCCAATAAGCGATTGTTTTTTGTGACAAATCCTTTTCGATCAAGTATGTGCGAATCAGGCGATGCACAATCAAATCCGGGTAACGGCGGATCGGCGAAGTGAAATGCGTATAAAACTCGGTCGATAAACCAAAATGCCCTAAGCTCTCAGACGAGTATTTCGCCTGTTGCATGGAACGAAGCATCATCGTGGAAATAACCGGCTCTTCCGGAGTTCCTGCAATTGATTCGACAATTTCCTGCAAAGCTTTTGGATGAATCTGTGTGCCGGATCCTTTTACCACAATCCCGAAATTCGTAACGAATTCGAAAAAGCGCTGCAGTTTTTCCGGTTTTGGATCTTCATGGATCCGGTAAATCGCGGGAACTTCCAAGCCGTGGAAGTGTTCAGCCACTGTTTCATTGGCAGCCAGCATAAACTCTTCGATCAATCGCTCAGAAACGGTGCGTTCACGGACAACAACGTCTGTCGGGTAGCCGTTTTCATCCACCAGCACTTTGGATTCTTTGAAATCGAAATCGATGGCTCCTCGGCGCATCCGTTTGGTACGAAGAACTTCCGCGAGCTCTTTCATCAACTCAAACATCGGCACCAATTCGCTGTACTGTTCTTTCAGCTCCTGGTTGTCCTGCTCTAAAATTTCATAAACGTCTGTATACGTCATACGTGCTGACGTATTGATGACACTTTGGAAAATGTCATGAGAAACTACTTCGCCTTGGTCGTTGAAAATCATCTCACAAGATAAAGTTAAACGGTCAACCTGTGGGTTTAATGAACAAATGCCGTTTGACAGGCGATGCGGAATCATCGGAATAACACGGTCTGTTAAGTAGATGCTCGTAGCGCGGTCATAAGCTTCACGGTCAATTGCAGACCCTTCCGTCACATAATGGCTGACATCAGCGATATGTACCCCTAATTTATACGTACCATCTTCATACTTCACCACTTGGACAGCATCATCCAAATCTTTGGCGTCGGCTCCATCAATCGTGACAATCTTTTCATTGCGCAGGTCACGGCGATCTGTAAGGTCTGCCGGGTCAATTTCATCCGGCACATTATTTGCCTGCTCCAACACATCCGGCGGAAACTCCGTTTCAATGCCGTATTTATGGATGATTGAAAGAATATCGACACCTGGATCGTTTTTATGGCCAAGAATTTGCGTCACCATACCTGTTGCAGACTTTCTGCCTTCGGGCCATCCGGTAATCTCCACGACAACTTTATGGCCGTCTACTGCGCCTAACGTGTCATCCTTGGCGATAAAGATATCCATATTCATTTTTTTGTCATCTGTAACGACAAAGCCGAAGCCTTTGTTTTCCTGGAAGGTTCCGACAGCTTTTGTGGTGCCGCGTTCGAGGATTCGAATAATCGCACCTTCGCGGCGGTCTCCTGAAGATCCTTCTGAAATGCGGATCAGCACTTTATCGCCGTTCACCGCGCCATTCGTTTCAGTCGGCGGAATAAAGACATCATCCGGACCGGCTTCTTCAGGTGCGACAAAGCCGAACCCTTTTGGATGTCCGATGAATTTCCCGCGCATCAGGTTCATACGCTCCGGTACGCCGTAGCGGTTGGATCTTGAACGGACAAGCGTCCCTTTCTCTTCCAAGCGTACTAATGTTTTTACCAGTTCCTTAAATTCGTCGGCATCTTCAAAACCGAATTGTTCTTCTATTTCCTGTACAGTCAGCGGCTTGTATGCTTCTTCGCGCATGAAGACCAATAAGCGCTGTTCCAATGAACTTCCGGTATTTCCCAAGTCTAACTCCTCCTTTATGACCGTTCACACACTCCAATCGAGTGATTCAAGAAATGCGAAAATGTCTTCGTGCAATTGCTTTTTCTCTTTATCAAGCGTGATGACATGACCTGATTTTTCGTACCACTTGATTTGCTTATCAGTCGATTCGGCATTATCATAAATGACATTGGCCGAATCCGTATTGATAACATTATCTAGTCTGCCTTGGACGACGAACAAGGGAGCATAGACATGGTCCACATGTTCTTTGACATCTGCAATCAAGGCACGTAAATCAGCCAGCGATTCCATCGGCCGTTCCTGGAAGGCCTTCATTTCTTCTTCGATAAGCTCATCGTTTTTTCCTTCATAATTTTTATATTCGCGCGCGTATTTTAACACACCTTCATACATAAGGTCAGTGGTTTTCATATACATCGGCGCACACATGCTGACAATTCCCTTGATAGGCTTTGTATACCCTAATTTCAGGCTGAATACGCCGCCAAGCGACAGACCCGCTACTGCAATCTCAGTATAGCCCTCTTCAAGCAATGTCTCATATGCCTGTTCTACGTCTTTCCACCAGTCCACGGGACCGGTGTCAACCAGTTTTTCAGGTGCGACGCCATGGCCCGCATAATGCGGTGCAATGCTCGTGTACCCCTTGGTCTCCAAAAAACGGCCCAGCATCCGGACATCTGCCGAGTTTCCTGTAAATCCATGCAGCAGCAGAACTGCCCGCTTGCCCGCTTTGAAGAAAAATGGTTTTGGCTGCGAAACACGCATGAAAATCCCTCCATTCCAATACTAAAAGAAAACGCCCAACCATGTATGGTCAGGCGATTTAATCATCTACATTAAACTTTCGTTACGGCAACAGCCAGAATAAAGAATAAGGCAGCAAGTACGATCGTTACGCGGTGAAGGACCAAGTCCAGCCCACGAGCTTTTTGCTTGCCGAAAAGTTGCTCTGCTCCACCGGAGATGGCTCCTGAAAGACCCGCACTTTTTCCAGATTGCAATAAAACGACTACGATTAATGCGAGCGATACGATGACGAGTAATGTCATTAACAACGTATACATAAATTCCACCTCCTGAAAAGAACGTTCACAACAAATCTAAGTTTACCAAAAATTGTGACCGGTGACAATAGCAATAGAAAATAGAGGCATTTGCCTCTATTTTCTCAGCTTGTAAAGAAACTTCTAATATGGCCTGGTTTTCCGAAGCTTACCGTTCGCTTTCCGCGGGCTCGCGTCCAAGCCTCCTCAGTCACTCTGTTCCCTGCGGGGTCTCGGCCGTCTCGCTTTCCCGCAGGAGTCGAACGGACGCTTCTCCAAACCACTTAGTGAAGGTTCTCTTTTCTGAATGAAGCGGAAGGCGGCGACTCCTACGGGAACAGTGACGGAGCAAAGCGACAGAGCGACACGAGCTGGAGCCACTGGACTGAGCGCAGCGAGGGAAGCGGCAGAAGCCGTGCCCGTGGAACGCGTCCGCCTGAAGCGAAATGAAAGCCTAAAGACTTTTTTGATAAATTGTGAAAATAGAAACATTAGCCTCTATTTTATTTTTTCAAGTTGTAGAAAGTTTTTAGACCTAAGTATTGGCCTGTTTCAAACAGCTGATCTTCGATGCGCAACAACTGGTTGTATTTCGCAACGCGGTCCGTACGTGACGGTGCACCTGTTTTGATTTGTCCAGCGTTTGTTGCAACAGCGATGTCTGCAATCGTAACATCTTCAGACTCGCCTGAACGGTGGCTGATGACTGCTGTGTACCCTGCGCGTTTCGCCATTTCAATCGCATCGAAAGTTTCTGTCAATGTTCCGATTTGGTTTACTTTGATCAAGATCGAGTTGCTGATGCCTTCTTCGATTCCTTGCGCCAATTTCTTCGTGTTGGTAACGAAAAGATCGTCTCCAACTAATTGAACGCGGTCACCGATTCGTTCTGTCAACAGTTTATGTCCAGCCCAGTCATTTTCGTCCAATCCATCTTCGATTGAAATGATCGGGTATTTGTTGCAAAGTTCTTCGTACCAGTCAACCATCTCTGCAGATGTTTTCACCGTGTTGTCGCCTGGCAAGTTGTAAACGCCTTTTTCTTTATCATAGATTTCAGAAGAAGCCACGTCCATAGCCAGCAAGACGTCTGTTCCGGCTTTGTAGCCAGCTTTTTCAATAGCTTCAAGGATAGTCGTCAACGCTTCTTCGTTCGAACCAAGGTTCGGAGCAAATCCGCCTTCGTCTCCAACAGAAGTGTTGTAGCCTTTTTCTTTCAATACGGCTTTCAAGTTATGGAAAATTTCTGCGCCCATTTGAACCGCTTCACGGAATGATTTTGCTCCAACTGGCATTACCATGAATTCCTGGATGTCCACGTTGTTGTCAGCATGTTCGCCGCCGTTTAAGATGTTCATCATTGGAACCGGCAATTGTTTTGCGTTAAAGCCGCCCAAATATTGATAAAGTGGAACGTCCAAGTAGTCGGCTGCAGCATGAGCAACGGCCAATGAAACACCTAGAATTGCATTAGCGCCTAAACGCCCTTTGTTTTCTGTTCCATCTAACTCGATCATCGCGTTATCGATTGATACTTGGTCAAGCACTGAGTATTTTTCTTCTATTGCTTCTGCAATTTCAGTATCAACAAACTCTACTGCTTTTAATACGCCTTTTCCAAGGTAACGGCTCTTGTCGCCGTCGCGAAGCTCGACTGCTTCGTGTTCGCCAGTAGAAGCGCCTGATGGTACGATTGCGCGGCCAAATGCACCGCTTTCTGTGAATACCTCAACTTCGATTGTTGGGTTTCCTCGTGAATCTAATACTTCGCGTGCTTGAATTTGTGTAATAATTGGCAATTAAAACAGCTCCCTTTTAATATAATGGTTTTCCTGTCATTTCGATCGGTTGTTCAATATCCAGCATTTTTAAGATCGTCGGTGCCAAGTCGGCAAGAATTCCGTCTTTTCGGAGTACATGTCCTGACTTGGTTAAAATTACCGGCACTTGATTGGTAGTATGTGCGGTCATCGGCAGCCCTTCAACCGTACGGACTTCATCAGCGTTGCCGTGGTCAGCTGTGATCAATGCCGAGCCGCCTTGCGCATGCAGTGCGTCAACGATACGACCCAAACATTCATCTACAACCTCGATGGCACGGATGGTCGGTTCCAACAAGCCGCTGTGTCCGACCATATCCGGATTTGCGAAGTTTAGGATAATGGCATCGTGTGCACCAGCTTCAATTTGCTCCACCAAGCGATCTGTTACTTCGTATGCGCTCATTTCAGGCTGCAGATCATACGTGGCGACTTTTGGAGAGGCTACGAGAATGCGGTCTTCTCCAGGAAAGACTTTTTCACGCCCGCCACTCATAAAGAACGTTACATGCGGGTATTTTTCAGTTTCTGCGATCCGCAACTGCGTCAATCCATTAGCTGAGATCACTTCTCCAATAGTGTTTTCCAGGTTCAGCGTCTCAAATGCAATATGTGTCGGCAAATCTTCACTGTACGAAGTAAAGGTGATATAAGTCAAACCTTTCGGGTGTTTAGCGCTTAACGGGAAACCCGTAAAATCTTCCCGGATAAACGCGGATGTCAGTTGAATCGAACGATCCGGGCGAAAGTTGAAGAAAATCAGCGAATCATCCGAATCGATAGTCGCTACAGGTTTGCCATCTTCAACGATGGCAAATGGTACAACAAACTCATCCGAAACATCCTGGTCATAGGAGTACGTAATGCCGGCATTTGCTGAAGGAGCCGTTTTGCCGATGCCGTCAACCAATACACGATAAGCCAGATCAGCACGTTCCCAGCGCTGGTCACGGTCCATAGCATAATAGCGGCCGCTGATCGATGCAAATTTGCCGACACCGATTTTTTTCATTTGCTGCTCGGTTTCTTCTACGTATTTAAGCGCAGTGCGCGGACCGACATCACGGCCGTCGAGAAAACCGTGAACATAAACTTCAGTCAATCCTTGTTGCTTTGCAAGTCTCAGTAAAGCGAAAAGGTGCTCGTAATGGCTGTGGACTCCGCCATCCGATAATAACCCTAAAATGTGAAGCGCTTTGCCACGGCTTTTGGCATTGGCAATCGCTTCAAGAAATACGGGATTTTTATAAAAATCGCCTTCACGGATTGACTTATTGATACGCGTCAAGTTTTGGTAAACAACTCGGCCAGCACCGATATTCAAGTGCCCTACTTCGGAATTTCCCATTTGGCCTTCCGGCAAACCGACAGCTTCTCCAGAAGCTGTCAGCAGTTCGTGCGGATAAGTTTCCCACAGACGATCAAAATTTGGCTTGTTAGCTTGTGCAACGGCATTACCGAAATTCTCTTCGCGACAACCAAATCCATCTAAGATGATGAGAGCAGCCGGATTTTCGGTTTTACGCATGTGAACCCGCCTCCAACAATTTGACAAAAGAACCGGCTTCCAGGCTTGCGCCTCCAACCAATGCTCCGTCAATATGCTCCATGCCCATTAGTTCGTCGATATTAGCGGGCTTTACGCTGCCGCCGTATTGAACGCGAAGCTGCTCAGCTGCCTGTTCGTCGTACAATGCTGCCACTTTTTTGCGGACAATCCCGCAAACTTCATTAGCGTCTTCTGCAGTAGCGGTTTTTCCTGTGCCAATTGCCCAGATAGGCTCATAGGCGATGACCAATTGGGTGATCTGTTCTTCAGTCAAACCGGAAATCCCTTTTTCCACTTGTGCTTCGACAATAGCGCCTGTTTTGCCGTTTTCGCGATGCTCCAGTGTTTCACCGACACAAAGAATCGGCACTAACCCATGATTAAAAGCGGCTTTCACTTTCTTGTTGGCTGACTCATCCGTTTCATTGAAGTATTGGCGGCGCTCTGAATGGCCGATAATGACGTATTTAACACCGATGTCCGTTAGTTGGACAGGGCTTATTTCTCCGGTAAATGCGCCTTCATCTTCTTCGGACATTGTTTGTGCCCCGATTTGAAGCGGACTGTTTTCTGCAGAAACGACCAGCTGCGCCAAGAAAATCGCAGGTGCGCAAATAACGGCATCCAGTTTTTCAGAATCCGGTACTAAGCCATTTACTTCTTCGACAAATTGTTTTGCCTCTGTTGCTGTTTTATACATTTTCCAGTTTCCTGCAATAATTGGTTTTCTCACAAAAACACTCCCTTTCAATTAATCGCTTTACTTATCCGTTAATGCACTGACACCCGGCAAATCCTTGCCTTCCATAAACTCTAAGGAAGCGCCGCCGCCCGTAGAGATGTGATCCATTTTATCGGCCACATGGAATTTTTCAACAGCCGCTGCAGAATCACCGCCACCAATTACTGTGTAGCCCGACGTTTCAGCCATCGCCTGCGCAACGGATTTTGTGCCGTTTTCAAAGGCCGGCATTTCAAAGACGCCCATCGGTCCGTTCCAGATGATCAGCTTCGAGTTTTTGATAACATCCGAATACAACTCCACAGTTTCAGGGCCGATATCCAGTCCCATCCAGTCTGAAGGGATTTCTTTGATATTGACGCTTTTCGTATCAGCGTCTTTTGAAAATTCGCTGGCTACTGTTGCATCAATTGGCAAATAGAATTTAACGCCTTTTTGTTCCGCTTTTTCGAGGAATGATTTAGCCAGGTCTAATTTATCTTCTTCCACAAGAGAGTTTCCGATTTCAAAGCCTTGCGCTTTGATAAAGGTATACGAAAGTCCCCCGCCGATCAATAAATTGTCGACTTTATCCAATAAATGATCAATGACGCCGATTTTATCTTTTACTTTGGCGCCGCCGATAATCGCCGTAAACGGACGTTCAGGTTCAGATAACGCTTTGCCCAGTACATCAAGCTCTTTTTCCAGCAGCAAGCCTGATACGGCCGGCAGATGGCTGGCAATGCCTGCTGTAGAAGCATGTGCACGGTGAGCTGCGCCGAATGCATCATTGACAAAAACATCCGCCAGCGAAGCAAATGCTTTTGCAAGCTCTTCGTCATTCTTTTCTTCTCCCGGATGGAAACGGACGTTTTCAAGCAGGATGATGTCGCCTTCCTGCATCGCTGAAATCTCCTGTTCGACTTTCTCGCCAATCGATTCGTCCAAGCTCTTAACTTCTTTATGTAACAACTCACCCAACCGGACGCCTGTCGCAGCAAGTCTCAAGTCTTCATTGACCTGACCATCTGGACGGCCCAAGTGGCTGGCCAAAATCACTTTCGCACCTTGTTCGATCAAGTACTCTATAGTTGGTACAGCTGCACGGATTCTAGTATCATCCGTCACTTTCCCTTTAGACATCGGTACGTTGAAATCGACACGGCAAAATACACGTTTTCCTTTCAAATCCAAATCTTTCATGGTCATTTTCTGCTGCATGAAAATACCTCCTATTTGTATTCAAAAAAATAAGGGACGGGGTATGTCCCCGCCCCTTTTACCCTCTTTTATTATAGAGGTTCATTGGTAATTAAGCTATGATTTCGGGATTACAATCCCGTTTTGTACATATGCAATGCAAGGTCGATGCAACGTGCTGAATAGCCGGATTCGTTGTCGTACCAAGCAAGGACTTTGACCATGTTATCGCCAAGTGCCATTGTTGACAAGCCATCAACTGTTGAAGAAGCAGTGTTACCGTTATAATCTTTTGAAACCAATGGAAGGTCGCTGTACTCCAGGTAACCTTTCAACTCGTTTTCAGTTGCTTCTTTCAAAGCCTTGTTGACTTCTTCAGCAGTTACTTTTTGCTCTAGGTCTACTACCAAGTCAATCAATGAAACGTTTGATGTTGGTACGCGGATAGCCATTCCGTCAATTTTGCCTTTCAATTCAGGCAATACTTGTGATACAGCTACTGCTGCTCCAGTTGTTGTCGGAATCATCGATTCTGCAGCTGCACGTGCACGGCGGTAATCTTTGTGCGGTGAATCCAAAAGGATTTGGTCATTCGTGTAAGAATGGATTGTTGTCATCATAGCGTGCTTGATGCCAAAACGGTCATTCAATACTTTAGAAATGCCAGCTAAGCCGTTAGTTGTACAAGATGCGTTTGATACAACATTGTGTTCTTTCGGGTTGTACGACTCGTGGTTAACACCCATAACAAGTGTCTTCATGCCGTTTTTGCCTGGTGCTGATACGATGACTTTTTTCGCTCCGGCTTCGATGTGTTTTGAAGCAGATTCTGTGTCCGTGAAGAATCCAGTAGATTCAACAACAATATCAACGCCAAAATCTTTCCATGGAAGGTTTGATGGATCTTTTTCAGAAAATACGCGAATTGTTTTGCCGTTTACAACAATGTTATCGCCCTCCGCAAAAACTTCAGCATCCAATGTTCCGTGGATTGAATCGTATTTTAGAAGGTGAGCAAGCATGTTAGCGTCAGTCAAGTCATTTACTGCTACGACTTCCACTTCTTTGTTTGCCATTGCCTCACGAAATACAATGCGTCCAATACGTCCAAATCCGTTAATTGCTAATTTTAAAGTCATTTATAATTCCTCCAATTTTTTAGTCAGTTCGATAATCTTTCGTGCAGCACCCTCGTCTGTGACCAACACTGTCGGGTTTGGCGCATTTTTGAAATAAGATAAAATCGCTCTTGCTTTGGAACCTCCACCGGCAACTGCCAAAATTGTTGAAGCATTTTGCACCTGCTCCAATTGAATCCCCGCTGTGCGGATGCGATAAACAATCTTTCCATCTTTATCGAAATAATAGCCGAAAGCCTCGCTTACCGCTCCGCCTGAACGTATCTTCTCTACTTCTTCCAGAGAAGAGTGGCGGCGAACCGCCATCTCCTCTGCATTGCCAATGCCATGGACCACTACATCCGTCTGATCATACAAGTCCATCATTTCCTTGATCACCGGCTCTTTCATCATCATCTCAAAAGCTTCAGCGCTCAAATGATCCGGCAAGTAAAGGGTTTTAAACGAACCGCCTGTTTTTTCGGCAAATGCAGATGCGATGGTATTGGCCTGATGCAGGACATCCTCTCCCAGTCCGCCGCGGGCTGCGATAAATTGAAGCGCCCGGTTGGGTTTGCCGATCGACAACTCTTTTGAGATAGCCGCCATGGTACTTCCGCCAGTGACGGCAATTTTTTCATAACGGCCAAACAATGTTTCCAGAAGACGGGCAGCTTCTTTGCCAATATGGGATTTCACCGCTAGAATCTCATCACTGTCCTGCGGCAAAATCACCACGTTCGAGATTCCTAAGATTGTCTGCAGCTGTATTTCCATATCTGTCAGTCCCGACATTTCACGAACGAAAACTTTCAGCTTTTCCAGCACTTCCAATCCCTGCGAAGTGACTGTCATGCCTGCTGTCTTCATTTCAATCAACTGCTGATTGCGCAGCAGATCGGTTTCTTTCCTGATTTCACGCTCTGTTGCTCCGGCAATCTCACTTAACGTGCGCCTGCCAATTGGTTGTTCAAAATTTATTGTCTGTAAAATCTGGTATCGCTTTTTCAGGAGTTCGGACATTTCCGGCATCAGTTTTCGCTGAGCGACAGATAATGCATCCATACTTTCACTCCGTTCTAGCTGGACGTTTTTTATCCCATTGAATAATTTTGTGTCCCACTAAAATCATTCTACCTAATCATTCTTTTAATTGCAAATAAAAAGAAGCGTTAAATTTCTAACGCTTCCAGTAATTCTACATAACCGATATTGCCATATAACAATACTTCATTGTCTTTTTCCAGCACCGGGATCATCAGCATGTATTTCTCATGCAATGCATCATCACTTTCGATATCGACTTCCTTATATGGTAAAGGAAAATCCTCATTGACAAGTCCAATCATCAATTTAGCTTCATCGCAGAGCGGGCAGTTAGAACGGGTGTACAAAGTAAACATGATTTTCCTTCTTTCTATATGGAAGAGTGAGCACCTATCAATCCAGACGGTCATTTCCAGATTAAGAATGTACGGTTGGGAGTTAAGCTTTTTAAACCCTTTAGAAACCTCGGCCTGCTCCGCCGCCTCCGGCTGAACCGCCTCCGCCTCCGCGGAAACCACCGCCTCCAAATCCACCACCAAAGCTTCCAGGCCCCATGTAGCCGCCTCTGCGCGAACGTCGGGCTCGGCCGCCGCCCTTGCCTCCGCCACCCCCCGTAATCAATATAAGGATGGCTGACACGATCAAGATGGTCATGAATGGCGGAAGCCCCTCTTCCTGCTGCTGGGAAGCTGCAGCCTGTGGTTCCACCGGTTCACCGTTCCACTGATATTCAGCGGCCACTTCCTGGTAAAGCGCCTCATACAAATTGATGACGCCTTCACTGTAGTCGCCCTGGCTTAGGTAAGGGATGGCGTAGTCATCTAAAATCCGGCCGACTTTTCCATCCGGCAAAGCACCTTCGAGCCCGTAGCCGATCTCCACGTAGATTTCCCGGTTATCCGGTTCATCCAGCGCCAGCACTACCAGGACCCCATTGTTTTCTTCTTCCGAACCGACGCCGTAATGGCGAAAAGCTTCGTTGGCATAGCTCTCGATCGGCTCGCCTTCCAGTGTAGGAATGATCAACACCATTATTTGTGCGGTTGTGGCATCTTCCAGCCCACGGCCCAATTGTCGCAGTTGCTCTTTTTGCTGCTCCGACAAAATACCGACTTCATCCTGAATGTAAAGATCATTCGTCAATTCCGAAAAGTCAGCTGCCAAGCCACGCCCGCTGACCATCAGCAGCAGGAAGCATAGAAGCGCTATACTGCGTCTCATTGTTCGTCCTCATCCGTTCCAAAATCAACTTCCGGTGCTTCAGAGGCATCCGGATCCGCTTCGAAATACTCTTTTTCTTCAAATCCGAAAATGCCGGCAATCATGTTTCCAGGAAAGCTTCTGGCTTTTCGGTTAAATTCAGAAACCGTTCCGTTATAATCCTGTCTGGCTACTGCAATGCGATTTTCCGTCCCTGCCAGTTCATCCGACAGCTGCTGGAAATTTTCACTGGAACGAATTTCCGGGTAATTTTCTACAACGACAAGCAACCGGCTTAACGCACCGCTCAGCTCGGCATCTGCCTCGGCCTGCTCACTGACGCTTTCAGCACCCGCCAAATTCGAACGTGCATCTGTCACACTGTCGATGACGCTTTGTTCCTGATCAGCAAAGCCTTTCACCGTTTCCACTAAGTTGGGAATCAAATCAAGCCTTCGCTGCAGCTGGTTTTCAATCTGGGCATAGGACTGGTTGACATCCTCTTCAAGCTGTACGAAGCCGTTATAGCTTGGCACAAGAATCGCTGCAACAATGGCAATAAATGCGACTATAATAATAATGGGAATCAATAATTTCTTCAAATGCTCCACCTCTTCACTAGTAGGTACTACTAGTCATTTCCCTTTACAGCAGTTCTTTTAAACGTCTCTTTTTAAAGCGTTTTTGGAAGTAGCATCCACTGAGTAATCCTGAACAATAACTGGAGCAGTTTCTTCCAACCCGCTTCTATCAAACGATTTAAAGAAGTTAATTCAAAAACAAAAAAATGGCCCATCCTGCCGGTGAAGGCAAAATGGGCCATGCTGTTTTTTATGCCCTCGGAGGGGATCGAACCCCCATCTCAAGAATCGGAATCTTACGTGTTATCCATTACACTACGAGGGCATTTTCGCTATTAGCGACTTTACTATTATACAAAAATATTTTAACTTAAGCAAGTCTATTTCTATAATTCGTTAGATTTGACCTTCATTGACCATGATGTGTATGATAATAGTACAGCTGAAAAGACTTTCAGCACTGTTTACAAACCACTTAATCGAGGAGGAACTATTCTATGAACTTAATTCCTACAGTAATCGAACAAACTAGCCGAGGCGAACGTGCTTATGATATTTATTCACGTTTGTTGAAAGATCGCGTAATCATGCTAGGCAGCGGCATTGATGATAATGTTGCGAATTCAATTGTTGCACAGCTTTTGTTCCTTGAAGCAGAAGATCCAGATAAGGATATTTCAATCTACATCAACAGCCCAGGCGGCAGCATCACAGCCGGTATGGCGATTTATGACACGATGCAGTTTATCCGTCCGGATGTCCAGACCATCTGTATCGGTATGGCCGCTTCAATGGGAGCTTTCCTACTTGCAGCCGGAACTAAAGGCAAACGCCTGGCGCTTCCAAATGCCGAAGTCATGATTCACCAGCCTCTTGGCGGTGCTCAAGGCCAAGCAACTGAAATCGAAATTGCCGCTAAACGCATTCTCCACCTTCGCGAAAAGTTGAACCAGATTCTTTCTGAACGCACTGGGCAACCAATGGACGTCATTTCCAAAGATACAGACCGTGATAACTTCATGACAGCAGAACGCGCGCTTGAATATGGTTTGATCGATCAGGTCATCACACGCAGCAAATTACCTGAAAACCACAAAAAAGATGTCTAAAAAAAACTCACAGCCTTTGCGCTGTGAGTTTTTTTGTAGTTTTTCAATTTTGGAATTCGAGCTTAAGAACTTACCTTTTGCCCGCTGCGTCGGCCGCTTTGGCATGCCTTCCGCGAGAAGCCAGGCAAGAACGTCGGTTCAGCTTACAGAGACCGCTATTCTCATGCTTCCTTTTCAATGATTTCCGACAGGGAATGAACCGCTTTTTCCTCATCCAATCCATCTGCCGAAATCTTGACTTCTGTTCCTTTGCTGATAGCCAGGCTCATGATTCCCATGATGCTTTTGGCGTTCACTTTTTTGTTGTCTTTTTCTAAATAAACATCTGCACTGTATCGGTTCGCTTCCTGAACAAATAATGCGGCTTGTCTTGCTTGAAGACCTGTTTTCAACCGTACTTTCACTTGTTTTTCAACCATGCTTACCCTCCTCTGAAACTTCGCTCTTATATATGAAAGAACAGCCGCCAGTTAGCGGCCGATCATTTCTCCCTTTCTCAGTGACGCTGCAATCTCATCGATTTTCCTCAGCCTGTGGTTGACACCCGACTTGCTGACCGAACCACCAGACACCATTTCACCCAACTCTTTAAGAGTCACGTCTTGATACTCTACCCGAAGTCTGGCAATTTCACGCAGCCTTTCAGGCAATTGGTCGATTCCAATTGCTCCATCGATAAAACGGATATTCTCCACCTGCCGTAAAGCGGCATCGATGGTTTTATTCAAGTTAGCGGTTTCACAATTCACAAGACGGTTTACGCTGTTGCGCATGTCCCGAATGATTCGGACATCTTCGAATTTCAATAAAGCGGAATGGGCTCCTGTGATGCTTAAAAAGTCGGCGATTTTTTCCGCTTCCTTCAGGTAGGTCACAAAGCCTTTTTTCCGCTCTATCGTTTTACTGTTCAAATGGAACTCGTTCATCAAATTGACCAAAGAGTCGGCATGGTCTTTATAGAGAGAGTAGATTTCCAAATGATAGGATGAGGTTTCCGGATTATTGACCGATCCGCCTGCTAAAAACGCTCCCCGTAAATAAGAGCGTTTGCAGCAGTTTTTCTCAATCAGGCTCTTGACGATCTGGTGCTGAAATTGAAAACCTTCCGTCAGGATTTCCAAGTCTTCAAGGACATGTTTGGCGCCTTCACGAATTCTGCAGATGTAAATGTTGTTCTTTTTTAAGCGCATTTTTTTTCGGACAAGCAATTCAACCGGGTAAGCTTTGTAAAAGCGTTTCAACAGCGTATAAATGCGCCGCGCTATCGCTGCATTCTCAGTTTGAATATCCAGGCTCAACTGCCGGTTGGAAAACGACAAGGTGCCGTTCATCCGGATCATTGCGGAAAGTTCTGCTTTTCCACAGCAATCGTCCACTTCGATCTGAGTCATTTCTTTTTTTGTTTCGGATGCAAAAGACAAAATTCGTTCCTCCTTTCAAAGCACTAAAAATAAAGCTGCTTCGAATCTTCGCTGGCACGGCCCCCAGCATATTCAAATAACCATTCTGCCACTTTCAGCGGCTCATGTCGGACAATTTCCCCAAAAATATTGGCAATGTCTTTTCTATACACTTCAAGACCCATCTGCTTTAGTCGCTCTTCGTCGTATTCGACCGGCGATGCCATCTCTTTTTTGTAGCGTTCGGCTACAATCGGCGGCATCTGGACTCTATCAAGAAGAATCGCATCGAGAAAATTTTCGCCGACATGGTCGTAAATCGCCTGAACATGGTCAGAGGCAGTGTATTTATAAGTTTCGCCCGCTTGCGTCATCAAATTGCAGATGTAGATTTTCTTGGCTTTGGCAGCAAGCACCGCTTTTTTTATGTCTTTCACTAACAGGTTTGGTAAAATGCTGGTATATAGCGAACCCGGTCCGACTACGATAACGTCCGCATTTTCAATCGCTGCTATGGTAGCGGGTAGGGTTTTGACGTCATGAGGCTCTATGAAAACCCGTTTGATCGGCTGGAGATAGGCAGGGATTTTGGACTCACCCTTGATGATGGTGCCATCTTCTAATTCGGCATTCAGCGTTACGATTTGATTGGCCGCAGGCAGCACTGTTCCATTGACACTTAATACCCGGCTCATTTCACGGACCGCATGGGAAAAATCCCCTGTAATGTCCGTCAAAGCGGCAAGCATTAAATTGCCCAGGGAATGGCCATCAAGATCTAAGGATTGCTTAAAACGGTATTGGAACATTTCAGCAACTAAAGGTTCCGTATCCGATAATGCTGCGAGGACATTTCGGATATCTCCAGGAGGAGGAATATCCAAGTCATTTCTTAAGCGGCCTGAACTTCCTCCATCGTCTGCGACGGTTACGATGGCCGTCAAATCCAGCGGATATAGCTTCAATCCACGCAATAGTGTAGAAAGTCCTGTGCCTCCGCCTAAAATAACGACGCGTTTCCGGTGCTGGTTGTGTTCCATGCACTCATTCCTTTCTTATTTTGACATCCCTGTGCGTAACAATGACTTTATTGTTTTCAGTCAGAAGCTTGCCGTAGTATTCAGCTAAGGTCACTGAACGGTGTTGGCCACCGGTGCAGCCGAAAGCGATAACAAGCTGCGCTTTCCCTTCATTTTTATACTGCGGGATCATGAATTGCAGCAGATCTGTCAATTTCTCGAGAAGGGTCTGTGTTTCCTGCCATTTCAGGACGTAGCTTGACACCCGCTCATCAAGGCCTGACAACGGATTTAACTCTTCGATATAATAGGGATTTGGCAAAAAGCGCACATCGAACACCAAATCGGCGTCGATCGGCATACCATGTTTAAATCCGAAAGACATGACATTCACCGTAAAGACATTGCTGGTCTTTGTTGAAAAATCGGTGGTAATTCGCTCTTTCAACTGGCGCGGCGTCATTTCGGACGTATTGTAGAAGTACTTTGCTCTTCCTTGAAGGTCGCTTAGCATATCACGTTCTTTTTTAATGCCGCCCAATACCAATCCGCCGGGCGACAAAGGATGTGATCTTCGCGTTTCTTTGTATCGGCTCACCAATGTCTGGTTTTCCGCATCGAGAAATAAAACGGTGATGGAGACGTTCGGTTCCTGTGACAAATCGTCGATTGCGTCTACGAGGCTGTCAAAAAAGTCTCCGCCGCGCAAATCCATAACTGCCGCTACCCGCTTCATCGATTTCCCTGAGTCTCTCATCAATTTGATAAAAGTAGGCAGCAGTGCAGGGGGTAAATTATCGATTGTGAAAAACCCCAGATCTTCAAAGCTTTGGATTGCCACGGTTTTTCCTGCACCCGACATGCCTGTGATGATGATTAACTCTGTTTCTTCTTGACGGTTATCCATTCTGATGGTTCACCTCTTCGATTGATGATTGGATGTTCTTTTTGATCAGCTGGAATTCTGGCGTGTAATAGAAAGTACCATATTGGACTCCCTGGTGGTGCGCCGCAAACTGGAGATTGGTACGATCGCCTTCTGCCATCGGCAAAAATGCGAGCTCTTCCACAGGATGCCATTCCAGCAGGCCTTCAGTTGTTTCTTCAAATAATTCACCGGTTAAATTGTTCGCTGCAAATGTAAACAGCATCCATTCGTCCACAATTTGTTCTTGCTCCTGGATCATCATCGTATAGACGCCTTTTAAATGCGTGCCAATTGGCATTGCGTTCGTCTCTTCTTTGAATTCACGGACTGCCGCTTCGAAAATCGACTCCCCGGCTTCCATTTTGCCGCCCGGTGCTACGTACCAATCACGCCGCGGCTTCTTCAGTAATAAGACTTGTCTATCTTTAATAACTAATAAATTTGCGATTCGCTGCACATTCGACACTCCGCATCTATTGTAAACTTACTCCATTATACATCTATCCTGGTGTGTCATGCAAAAAAATGCAAAAAAAGAGGCCGCCTTTCGAGTTGCTCGAAAAACGGCCCATCAAAACTTCTTTATAAAAAGGGGTTCAATTTACTCTTCTTACTATAGCCCCTATTCATGACAAGCACGTTACAGAACGATTAAGAAACAATTAAGCTTGTGTTTTCATGCTGATTTTCTCGATCAGCTCTTCGATATAATGCTGTGCCGCCTGCGCTGCGATGCTGCCATCGCCTGTTGCTGTAACGACTTGGCGCAATGTTTTTTCACGAACATCGCCTGCTGCATAAATGCCAGGCACATTGGTCTCCATCTTCTCGTTGGTGACAATATAGCCCTGATCGTTCAAGATGCCTAACTTAGTAAATGGCTTCGTCAACGGCAACATGCCGATGTAGATAAAGACACCGTCTGCTTTGAATTCTCTTTCTGTATCATCGTCAGTGGATACCAAAGTAACACTTCCGACTTTGCCATTGCCATCGTCGTGGATTTCTTTGACGGTATGGCTCCAGATAAAGTCGATTTTGTCGTTGGCAAATGCACGGTCCTGAAGGATTTTTTGGGCACGAAGCTCGTCACGTCTGTGGACAATTGTTACCTTGTCTGCAAAACGGGTCAAGTAGACTCCTTCTTCAACTGCCGAATCTCCCCCACCGACAACAACCAATTCTTTCTGTTTAAAGAAAGCTCCATCACACACGGCGCAATAGCTGACGCCGCGGCCGCCCAGTTCATTTTCACCGGGTACGCCCATTTTTTTGTATTCAGCACCGGTTGTCACGATGATGGCACGCGTTTTGTATTCCTTCGACCCGGCTTTGATGGTCTTGAATTCTTCGCCGTCGGTAATTTCAGTTACGTCGCCATATGCATACTCAGCACCGAATTTTTTTGCATGTTCAAACATTTTCGTTGAAAGGTCCGGCCCTAGAATGTGATCAAAGCCTGGATAATTTTCGATTTCTTCTGTATTGGCCATTTGGCCGCCCGGAATGCCGCGTTCCAACATTAAGGTCGTCAAATTCGCACGGGAAGTATAAACAGCGGCAGTCATGCCTGCTGGTCCTGCTCCAATAATAACTACATCATAAATTGTATTCGTTTCAGTCATAATCATAGGCCTCCTATTTCTCAGTAGCTAAATCGTATAAGATTCCGGCAAAAGCTTCAACTTTTATGCCTATGAATCCATATCCGCCAAGTAGGCGGTCATTTCCTTTACATACTTTGTCAAGGTAGCGACCGATACACCAAAGTTGTCCGCCAGCTCTTTTTTTGTCACTTTTTCATTTTTGGCGGATTTGACCATGTAGTCGGCAGCTGAAGCTAACGCGGCCGGATTCTTGAACGGATAATTCCGGCTGAAGGCCTCTTCGACCAGCAGGAACCACAGCTGGAAAACTTCAGCCTGCTGCTGGGTCACCATTCCGTGTCGGGCATAAAGATGCTCTGCAGCTTCCATAGCCCGCATGAACGCCTGCTCGGCAGGAATTTCCTTTTTAAACGGATGGCCAAGAGCATATCCCAACACAAAGGTTTCCAAAACAGAAGGCTGATCGGATGCCAGCCAATTCGGATGCGAGATGATCTCCTGCTTATGTGCAGATTTGCCAAGCAAAAACAAACCGAATATCCGTTCACTTTTTTTCACGTGATCTAATTTTTTCACCAGATAATCGCGGTCATGCTCGAGCGCATCTGCATGCGGCATAGCCGAATGGTCGTTCCATGGCTCATAGCCGTCTTTGCCGGGATCCATCTTTTTCAACTGGTCCCAGGCTTGGCGGGACGCTTCTTCATAACCTGAGTGATAAGCGGCATGCGACAGCCAGAAATAGAAAGCCGGATCTCCATCAAAGCCCCGTTTCTGAAGGCTTTTCAGCCAGCGGTAGGCTTCCTTGTATTTGCCGACCAGTGCAAACGTCGCACCCAATTTATAGCGATGCTCAAAGACATAGGGCTGGATCTTTTTCAGCAGCTCCAGAACATCGTCCAGTTCCGGGTTTTTTTCATAATAATGAAAGACCGCCAAATTGCAGAGCGCGTGGAGGTTGCCGGTATTTTTCCGCAACACATCATGCAGCAGAGCTTTTGCCATTTCCGCTTCACCGATATAAAAGTAAGCCAAAGCGAGGTTGTTATAGGCACCCCAGAAATCCGGCTTTTCTTCGACCAGCTTTTCCAGCTTTTCGATGGCTCCGGCAAAATCCCCCTGCTCCATCATCCGGCGCGCCTTTTCCTGACGATAATAGTATTCGCTGTCCTGCGCTTCTCCGTCGTCATCAAAAAGTTGCCAATCTTCCTGTTCCGCAAAATCAACGATTTCCATCGCTTCTGCCGCATATTTACCCTGCGTTTCATAGACCAGATATTTTTTGGCATATTTTCGCGCATCCCAAAACAAGCCCATGTGTGCATGGACTTCGGCGAGGAAAAACAAGATATCAGGTTCTTTCGAATCCAATTCATGTGCCGAGTGCAGCATATCCATTGCCTGCTCGAACTCCTGCATTTCCATCAGCACAATGCCGTATTGCGTCAGGATGAGTGGGTCTTTCGGGCTCAACTCTGAAGCACGTCGCAAATATTTATGTGCTCTCGGATAATTTTCGCGCTGAAGCTCTTTCAGCGCTTTTCTGTAATAAAATTCCCCTGTCGGAATAAAAGACAGCACGTTCTTGTAGTTTATTTTTTTATTCTCCAAAATATGCCTCCGAAAAAGTAAAAGGAACGATTAAAATCGTCCCTATACTCAAATGTGCTGTAATTATAGCATATTCCCCTATTATTTACTTGTCGTTTTTTGTAGCGTGGCGCTCTTTTAATACGTTGACCACTTGGCTGAAGTCTACTTTTTGTTCCTGCAGGAGCACCAATGTATGATAGAACAAATCGGCTGTTTCCATAGCCAATTCCTCAGCATCCCGATTTTTCGCTGCAATGATGACTTCAGAAGCTTCTTCGCCTACTTTTTTGCAAATTTTGTCTACCCCTTCTTCAAACAGGTAAGTCGTGTACGCTCCTTCAGGCATTTCTTCTTCGCGTGTTTTGATCAATGAAGTCAATTGCGCAAACATATCTGCTGGAGAATCATTGCGTTCGCCGTGAATGGTCTCAAAGAAACAGCTGTCCTTGCCGGTATGGCAAGCCGGTCCGTTTGGAACTACTTCATAGATGAGTGAATCGCCGTCGCAGTCCAGACGTACAGCTACCACTTTTTGGGTGTTGCCGCTGGTTGCACCTTTGTTCCATAGTTCGCTGCGGCTTCGTGAATACAGCCACGTCTCATTGGTGTCCATCGTTTTTTGAACTGCTTCTTCATTGGCATAAGCCAAAGTCAGTACTTCTTTTGTTTCGGCATTCTGGATAATGACAGGAATCAGCCCGTCTTGGTCATATTGTATTGTTGTCATCGGACATTCACTCCTTCTTTCCGCAAATACTCTTTTACTTCAGCTACGCTGGTTTCTTTGTAATGGAAAATAGATGCGGCCAAAGCGGCATCAGCATCCACCGTTTTAAAAACTTCGCTGAAATGCTCTTTGTTTCCTGCTCCGCCGCTGGCAATGACCGGCACTTCTACCGCTTCACGCACAGCTTGCGTCAATTCCAGATCAAAGCCGTCTTTTGAGCCATCTTTGTCCATGCTCGTCAACAACAGTTCACCGGCTCCAAGCTCAACGCTCTTTTTCGCCCATTCAATGGCATTCCACTCGGTCTTATTGCGGCCGCCATGCGTATAGACGTCCCAGCTGTCGCCATTCCTTTTGGCGTCAATAGCCACGACGATGCACTGGGAACCGAAAAAGTCCGCTCCTTCTTTGATCAGTTCCGGACGATCGAGAGCCGCCGTATTCAGCGACACTTTATCGGCGCCGGCACGCAGCATGCGTTTCATATCATCCAGACTCCGGATTCCGCCTCCTACTGTAAAGGGAATCGAAAGCTCCGTCGCGACGATTTTGACCACTTCGACCATGGTTTCCTTGCCTTCATGAGAAGCTGAGATGTCCAAAAACACCAATTCGTCCGCTCCTTGCTTGTCGTAGAAACGAGCCAGTTCAACAGGATCTCCCGCATCACGCAGCGAAACGAAGCTGACGCCTTTGACGACGCGACCTTCTTTGACATCCAAACACGGGATGATGCGTTTTGTCAGCATGACAAGGCCTCCTCCAGTGTAAAGCGTTTTTCGTACAGGGCTTTCCCTATGATAACACCTGCAATATTGCTGTGGATAGAAGCCAGTTTGACATTCCGGACGTCTTCTAGTGAACCGATGCCGCCGGAGACGATAACTTGCGCGTCTTCAGAATCAGCCAATGCTTTGTTGGCTTCGATATTTGGCCCTGCTAACGTGCCATCAGTTGCGATATCCGTGTAGATAAAATGCTTGCCGCCTTTAGCAGCAAAATAATTTGCCACTTCGGTCGCCGCCTGTCCGGATGTTTCGATCCAGCCTTCTGTTGCAGCCATGCCGTTTTTGGCATCGATGCCGATGACGATCCGGTCGGCGCCGAATTCCTCAATAAATGACACCGCAAGTTCCGGATTGCGGATAGCAAGGCTGCCGATAATGACGCGTTCAATGCCATTCGATAAATAATGCTCGATGTCTTCGCGTGTCCGGATACCTCCGCCTACCTGTACCTTGGCACCGAGCTTTGCAGCTTCGATGACAACTTGGTCGTTGATCCGGACGCCGTCTTTCGCGCCGTCCAAATCGACCATGTGTATCCACTGTGCACCGGCTTCGACGAATTTTTTCGCCATTTCGACCGGTGAATCACCATAGATGGTTTCCTGGGCGTAATCCCCCTGGAAAAGACGCACGCATTTGCCGTTCCGCAAATCGATGGCGGGAAAAATTTGAAACTCAGTCATTTAGATTCCTCCTGACATTTGCAATCCACTGCTCTAATAAATAATGGCCGAAATCGCCTGATTTTTCCGGATGAAATTGCATTCCTGTAATCAGCCCGTTGCCGACCACTCCTGGAACGTCGTGATTTCCGTAGCTTGCTGTCGCCCAGACTTCCTGTTCTTTTGTATTGACCGCCAAAAAGGAATGGACAAAATAGACATGGGTATCGCTCAATACCTCATCCAACCAGTAAGGTACACGCGAAAATTCAAGCCGGTTCCAGCCCATATGCGGGATCCGGTGCGTACCTTTTTCAAATCGGCGGATTTGTCCTACCAATAAGCCCAGCCCTTTGGTCGGTTTTACTTCCGAGCTGTCTTCATACAATAACTGCATGCCGAGGCAAATCCCCAGTAGCGGAATGTTTTTCTCCGGCAGCGATTGGATAAATTCAGAAAGGCCTTTTTGGTTCAGCAATTCCATCGCATCCGGGAAAGCACCGACGCCCGGAAGAAGAATCCCTTCCGCTTCAAGCAGGACAGCCGGATCGTCCGATATGATGACCGTACACTCCAGTTTCTTCAAGGCCTGCTCGACACTGAACAAATTGCCCATGCCATAATCAATGATGCCGATGATCATGTCAACAGCCCCTTTGTCGATGGCACTCCTTTAACGCGCGGATCAATGCTCGTCGCTTCATCAAGTGCCCGTGCCAATGCCTTGAACACCGCTTCGATAATATGATGTGTATTTTTCCCGTAATGAACGATGACGTGGACATTCATGCGAGATTCGAGCGCAAATTTCCATAGAAATTCATGGACCAGCTCTGTATCGAATGTGCCCACTTTTTCGTTCGGAAGTTCGCAGCGGAATTCCAGATGCGGCCGGTTCGAACAGTCGATGACCACTTGTGCCAGCGCATCGTCCATCGGCACAAATGCATTGCCGTAACGGCGGATGCCTTTTTTATCACCAAGTGCCTCTTTAACTGCCTGGCCCAGCACGATGCCGATGTCTTCTGTTGTGTGGTGATCGTCGATATGGGTATCGCCATCTGCTTTGATATCGCCGTCAAACAAGCCATGCTTGATGAACAAATCGAGCATATGGTCCATGAACGGAACGCCGGTATCGATTGCCGATTTGCCTTCTCCATCCAATGAGAAATTGATGGCTACTTTGGTTTCATTGGTGTTTCGTTTAATTTCAGCTTGTCTCATTGTTCATTCCCCTTTTCCCACGATCGCGACTCGACTGCACGCGCATGGCCTTCCAAGCCTTCAAGACGCGCCAGACGGGCGATTTTTTCTTTATTGTTGTTCCAGGCCTGTTCGCTGTAGCGGACAATGCTGGTTCGCTTAACAAAATCATAGACAGATAATGCACTTGAAAAACGTGCCGTGCTGTTGGTGGGCAGGACGTGATTGGTTCCCGCAAAATAATCGCCGATCGGTTCGGACGAATAGCGCCCGATAAAGATAGCACCGGCATGGCGGATTTTGTCCGCTACCGCTTCTGCATCTTCCGTCATGATCTCCAAATGCTCCGGAGCCAATTGGTTGGCAGCTTCGATCAGTTGTTCCATCGTATCTCCCAAATAAATCATGCCGTGGTCTGCAATCGCCAGGCTGGCAATGGCCTGACGCGGTAAAGCTGTTAGTTGCCGTTCCACTTCTTTGGAAACCGCGTCCGCCAAGTCTTCGCTGGTCGTCAATAACACCGCACTGGCCATCGGATCGTGTTCTGCCTGTGATAACAAATCCGCCGCCACTTCATCGGCATAGGCGGAATCATCGGCAATGATGGCAATTTCGCTTGGTCCGGCAATCATGTCGATCGCGACATCGCCATTCACTTCCCGTTTCGCTAAAGCCACAAAAATATTGCCGGGGCCGGTAATTTTATCGACCGGCGCGATGGACCCCGTACCATATGCTAAAGCCGCAATGGCTTGGGCCCCGCCCGATTTATAGACTTCTGTGATGCCCAGAATATGGGCCGCTGCCAGTACGCCATCCGACAAGGTGCCATCTTTTCCCGGAGGCGAGATCAGCACAATGCGCAAAACGCCTGCGACCTGAGCCGGAATAACGTTCATCAGCACAGAAGACGGATAAGCAGCTGTCCCGCCTGGCACATACAGTCCAGCGGATTCGATGGCCGTGACACGCTGGGCCACATACGAGCCGTCTACGTTGTCCTGCCGGTAGCCCTGCTGCTGCTGGCTTTCGTGGTAGCTGCGGATGTTCGTTGCCGCTTCCGTCAAATCCTCCAGCAATTGGCGGTCAAAGCGATCAACCGCCTGTGCAATTTCTTCCTTCGTTACACGCAGCGAAGACAGTTTTGCGCCGTCCCATTTTTCTGCATACCGGAACATCGCTTCATCTCCATTGTCCCGTACGTCCTGGATGATGCCTTTCACAGCCTCGACCTGCTGGCCGGTGCCTTCGGCAATCGTTCTTCTGATGGAGATTCCTGCTGATAAACGAGTCACTTTCATACGCTCGCCTGCTTTCTTAACTTTTCCACAAGTTCCGTAATGCGTTTCTGCTTTAAACGGTAGCTGACCGGATTGGCAATCAAGCGCGACGTGATGTCGACGATTTTTTCGTATTCGACCAATCCATTTTCCTTCAAGGTTTTGCCGGTGGAGACGATATCCACAATACGGTCGGCCAGACCGATCATCGGCGCCAATTCAATCGAACCGTTCAATTCGATGATTTCGACCTGCTCGCCTTTGCCTCTGTAATATTGCGACGCCACTTTTGGATATTTGGTCGCTACACGCGGCGTTACTTCATTCATCGGTGTGTCCGGCATACCGGCCGTCGCGATATAGCAGCGGCTGATGCCAAGGTCCAATAGTTCATAGACATCCCGGTCGTGCTCGAGCATGACGTCTTTACCGGCGATGCCGATATCCGCTACTCCATGTTCCACATATGCAGGAACATCCATGGGTTTGGACAGAATAAAGCGGATATTCTCATTTGGCGCTTCGACGATCAACTTCCGTGAGTCGTCCAATTCTTTCGGCAAGTCATAACCAGCCTTTACCAATAATTCATAGGCTTCTTCAAATATTCGGCCCTTGGGCATTGCAATCGTTAATGCATCCATCAGTTGGCACCTTCCAATCGTAGGACATTGCTGAACAGTCCGCTGAATTTATCAACCGCCAAAACGGCTGGCGCAAATTGCAGCGTGACACGGGCACCCTGCTCGCGAAGCTCTTGTGCTTGATCAAACGCCCGGTCTTCATTTTGTTCATCAAACAAGATCAAGGTATGATCTTCCTCTTCCGGAACAGCGGAAATGATTTCCAGCAGCCGGTCAACGCGCAGTCCGAAGCCTGTTGCACCGACCTGCAGCCCGAATTGCTTCATCAGGCCGTCATAACGTCCCCCATTGCCCAGCGGAAAGCCGTTGCCTGCTCCGTATACTTCAAACACCAAGCCGGTGTAATAGGTCATGTGGCTGTTAAATGATAAATCGTAAGTTACCGAGTCGGCCAGGCCGCTGCGATCCAATATTTTCTTCAGTTTTTTCATATCTTCGAATAAAGAATTTTGTTTGGCGTTGTGAGGGTCGATCCACTGCTGCCATTCTTCCACAGTGGATGTTGACATCAACCCGATAAACGATTCCCAACGCGATGGTTCTATTGGCAATTGCTTTGCCAGGCTTTCAAAGCCGACACTGTTTTTCGAGACGAAAGTGCTATGCACTTTCTCGATTTGCTCCTGATCCAAACCGAAATCTTTCAGGATCAGCTGCAGCAATTGTGTGTGGCCGATCACAAAGCGGCTGGATTTGATATCCAGGTTCTTCAAGACGTTCCATGCCAGAATGATGACTTCTGCATCGGCATATAAAGAATCATCGCCGATCAGTTCGACGCCCATCTGCTCAAATTCAGCTGGACGGCCGCCTTCACGCTTTTGGGCGCGGAAAACGTTCGAATAATAGCCAAGCCGTACCGGCATCTTTTCTTTTAATAGCTTGGATGCAGCGATACGGGCAATCGGTGAAGTCATATCGGGACGCAAAACCAAAGTTTCTCCTTGGCTGTCCAATAATTTGAACAAGGCATTATCTGCGATTGCCGAGATTTTTCCGATCGTTTCGTAGTACTCCAAAGTTGGCGTCTGCAGCAGGTCATAGCCTGCCTGTTGGATAATGGACGTTCCATTTGCGCGGAGCTCCGCTTTCTTTTTCGCAATGAATGGAAAATCATCTCTCATGCCTAACGGTTTTTCGAACATTTGAATGGTCATTTATAAAACTCCCTAATATTGGTTATTTTACTTTAGTCTGCTAATGCGGTGAAGTAATTATTATTTTAGCGCATTTTTCCATCCATCGTCAAGGGATATACTCGAAAAAATCCTGAAAGCATAGGATGCTTTCAGGATTTTGCTTGGCGCTCCGCCATTTGTTCAGCTGTATAGATGATGCTCATCGGATTTCCGCCGACAAAAGCTCCAGCTGGCACATCTTTATGGACGAGCGTGGCAGCGGAAACAATGGCACCGTTTCCGATGGTGATGCCGGGCAAAATCGTGGTGTTTGCTCCGATCATGACGCGGTCTCCGATGACCACATCGCCGAGCCGGTATTCATCTATTAAATATTCATGTGCAAGAATGGTCGTATTATAGCCGATTACAGAATTTTTTCCGACCGTGATCTTTTCCGGAAACATGACGTCCGGCATGACCATCAACGCAAAAGAGGAATGCTCTCCGATTTTCATGTTAAGGAAAGTTTTGTACATCCAGTTTTTCATCGGTAAAAACGGTGTATACCTGGCTGTCTGAATCACCAAAAAGTTTTTGGTGACCTTCCAGAATGGTACGGTTTTGTATATATGCCAAAGCGAATTGGGACCTTCCACAAAATGGCGTTGTGTGTTTCTCATTTCACAGCCTCTTTAGTCAGTTCCAACAAATCACTGATGTGCTGAAGCATATAGTCAGGATTAAAGCCGGCCAGGAAGGCTTCGCCTTTTGCAGTCCAGGCAACACCAGCCGTCCGGACCCCCGCATTTTTTCCGCCTTCGATGTCATGCGAATTGTCGCCGATCATCAAAGCCTCATCATGGGAAGCACCTAATTGCTCTAATGCCAGATGCAAAGGCTCTGGGTGCGGTTTTGGATTGCTGACATGATCCAGGCCGACCAGCACATCAAAAATATCGCTGACGCCCATAAAGTTCAGGCCGTGGCGGATCGTTTCGCTTCTTTTGGTCGATACGATCGCCATCTTCAAGCCCTGTGCTTTCAGTAGCCGCAGCGTTTCCGCCACGCCATCGTATTCTTCAACCAGTTCATCGTGCATCGTCCGGTTGAGGGTGCGATATTGAACTGTCAGTTCTTCAACACGCTCCGGATCGATGGCTGTAAATGTCTGCTCCAGCGATGGACCAATAAAATGCAGCACTTCACTCCGATCATAACGTCCCGGGTAATGCTCGTCCAAAACGAACAAAAAAGTCTGGATGATCAATTCATTGGTATCCAGCAGGGTACCATCAAAATCGAATAGTAGGGTATTGATTTGTTTTACCGTCATGTAGAAACCACTTCCTTCTGTTTTTCTTCTGCTCTACGCCACATATAAGAAACAAAGATGGTCAGCAGGACTGCCGTGACGACACGGATCGCCAGCAAAGGCCATATCGGGATGCCCAGCGGAATGAAAATCAGTGTATCTTCTACGATGGCATGGCAGGCGACAAGGAAAATGAATACCAACGTCGCATCTTTTTTGCTGACGCCATCTTCCTGAACTGCCTGGATCATAACACCCGCTCCCATCGCCAGGCCGAAAACCAATCCCGAAGCAAGTGTCAAAGACGCATTTTTTTCTACACCCAATAAGCGTGTCAAAGGTCCCAGCAGATTCGATATCTTTTGCAGGTATTGTTTGTCTTTCAGAATTTGGATCATGATCATCAATGGAATAACGATCATCGCCAATTGCAGGACGCCGAACGAAGCTTTTTCAAGCCCAATCAGCAAAATCCCCAACCAGCTTTCAGGTGCAGCAGCCGCTTCAGGCGCGAAGCCGTATTGTGCCACTTCCCCCCCGCCTTTCCACAGCAGATTGATGATGATCGCCGACAGTCCAGCAAGGCCGAAGCGGACAACCAGAACCACCCATAGCTTGACGCCCACCTTCAATGCTACGCCGGTTTCGATAAAAATATTATGTGAAAAAGACAGCATGACGGCCAGAATAAAAACTTCCTTGACAGTCAATTCCAGCGATAGGATACCGGCAATTCCGGCATAGAGATTCAGCGCGTTGCCGAGGACCAGCGGAATGGCGGCATCGCCGCTTAAGCCGAACAAGCCCATGATCGGTGCCACCAAATCGATGATAAAAGGCAGAACCGGTGTGTATTGAAGCATTGTGACGAGCAGGGTAATGGGAAAAATGATTTTCCCCAATGACCAGGTCGTTTTCAGCCCCGCTTTCAATCCATTTCTTAACGTCGACATCTGATCGCTCTTTTCTTGGTTATTTGTCTTTATAGTGCGGCGGGTTTTTGATTGCCACGCGGCGGTAAACAATAAATACCACGCCGATGACAATGGCAATCACCGACACCAGCTGTGCGGCCCGAAGATCACCGACCACATAAAGGCTGTCTGTCCGCATGCCTTCGATAAAAAAGCGGCCAACCGAATACCAGATCATATAGAAGAAAAACATTTCGCCGCGCACCAGATTGACCCTCCGGAGCAGCAGCAGAATGATGATGCCCACGAGGCTCCACATGGATTCATAAAGGAAAGTCGGATGGTAGTAAGCTCCATCTATGTACATATGATTGATGATCCAATCAGGAATAAACAGATTTTCCAGGAAGGTACGGGATACTTCTCCGCCATGTGCTTCCTGGTTGATGAAATTGCCCCATCGGCCAATCGCTTGGCCGATCAGGATGCTCGGTGCCAGGATATCCGCCACTTTCAAAAAAGGCGTATTGCGTTTTTTGGTGAACAGATACGCAACAATCACAGATGCAATCAAGGCGCCATGTATCGCGATGCCGCCGTTCCAGATAGCAATAATTTCGCCGGGATTGTCTTTGTAACTTTCCCACTCAAACGCGACATAATAAATGCGGGCACCGACAATCGCCAGCGGCACCGCCCAAATCAGCAGATCTGTTAAATATTCGGGATGCAGTCCCCGTTTGACCATCTCACGCTGCCCCACCAAAAAGGCAATAACAATGCCTGCAGCGATGATGACACCGTACCACTGGACCGAAATCGGGCCGAGTGAAAAAGCGGTCGGGTCTATTGAAGCCAATATTGAAAACATGTTGTGCACCTTCCCATTCGCTTAGTTTGTATCTTGTGCTATGACATCATCCAGACGCTTTGAAAACTCTTCAGCGGCATTGACACCCATTCGTTTCAAGCGATAATTCATCGCCGCGACTTCGATGATAACGGACAAGTTCCGTCCAGGACGAACAGGAATTGTCAGTTTCGTCAAGTGCGTATCGATGATTTTCATCTTCTCTTCTTCCAGTCCAAGGCGGTCATAAGTTTTATCCGGATCCCATAGTTCCAGATCGATGACCAGGGAAATCCGCTTGAACGTACGAACTGCACTGGCACCAAACAAAGTCATGATATCAATGATGCCAACTCCGCGAATCTCGAGCAAATGCTCGATCAGCTTCGGTGGATGGCCAACCAATGTATTTTCCCCTTCCTGATGGATTTCTACGCAATCATCAGCTACCAGGCGATGGCCTTTTTTGACAAGTTCCAATGCCGTCTCGCTTTTACCGACGCCGCTTTTTCCTGTCAGCAGGACACCTACACCATAGATATCCACCAGCACACCATGGATAGCCGTCGTGGGCGCCAATTGGCTTTCCAGGAAATTCGTCAGCAAACTGGAAAAGCGAGTAGTTGACATCGGTGTGGTCATAACCGGCACATGACGGTTACTTGAAGCGATGACCAATTCTTCCGGAACCGGAACACCGTGCGACACGATGATGGCCGGCGTATCGTCGGTGCATAGTTTCATCATGCGGTCCAGCCGTTCTTTCGGCGATAGCATCGCAAAAAAAGAAAGCTCGGTTTTGCCGAGCAGTTGCACACGGTTTGCTGGATAATGGGTAAAATATCCGGCCATTTCCAAACCGGGTCTTGAAATATCACTGATGGGAATATGACGGCCGATGCCTTCTTCTCCACTGATCAAATCCAGCTCGAACGTTTCCATCACTTGTTTCGTCGTTACTTGTCCCATATGTTCCCCCTCATTCCTTATCCACACATTATTTCGAATTTTCATCGAAGTTGTACTTTTCGTATGCGGTTTGCTTTTATTTTAACATGTAAAAATTAAATTTGAAGATTTTTGTCCCCTTTGTCGGTCTCTTCCACTATATAGACCACAAAAGGAGGTTTTTCATAATGAAGATAATGATCGATGCCGGACATGGTCCAGACACGCCTGGAAAGCGCTCGCCCGATGGCAGGCTGCGAGAATTCCATTTTAATTCGGCCGTTGCCGAAGAGGTCAAAAAGCGTTTGGTGCTGGAAGGCCACACTGTTTTTTTCGCCCATCAAAACGATCTGGACGTTCCATTGCACGAGCGGACAGCACTTGCAAATCGTTTGAAGGTGGATCTGTTCGTTTCCATTCATGCAAATGCCTTTGGCCACACTTTCAACATGGCCAATGGTCTGGAAACCTTCACTTACAGCCGGCCACAGCCAGCAACCAAAGAACTTGCAGTCTTAGTCCAACGCTCCCTGTTGCTGGTGACAGGCCGGAAAGATCGTGGAGTCAAACATGGTGACTTTGCTGTTCTTCGCGATACGCATATGCCGGCCATCCTAGTGGAATGTGGTTTTATGACACATAAACAGGAGATGGAACTGCTCAAATCTGCCGCTTACCGGAAACGCTGCGCACTTGGCATTTGTTTCGGCATCGCTTGTTACGACGCCAGCCGTTGATTACGTTCTAGTTGAACACATGATACCTGAACGCGAAAGCCACACCGGCTTTCGCGTTTTTCTCTATTGTTAAAACCAACTTCTGCTAAACTGGAGATAAAGAGGTGACCACATGAACAAAACCATCGGAATTCTTGCGCATGTCGATGCCGGCAAGACCACATTCTCAGAACAATTGCTGTACCATACAAAAAGTATCCGCCAGCGTGGACGGGTTGATCACCAAAGCGCGTTCCTCGACAGCCACACCATCGAAAAAAGTCGCGGCATTACGATTTTCGCTGACCAAGCTAACTTTTCATTTAACGAATCCACTTATTTTCTCATTGATACCCCCGGGCACGTCGATTTTTCTCCTGAAATGGAGCGCTCGATCCAAGTGATGGATTATGCCATCATCATCGTCAGCGCAGTCGATGGCATCGAAGGACATACCGAAACCGTGTGGCAGCTTCTTCGGAAACACAAAGTGCCGGTCTTTTTCTTCATCAATAAAACCGATCGTGAAGGGGCTGACCCCGATCAGGTCCTGAAGGAAATCCGCTTGAATTTTTCCAGGGATGCCTGTGACATCAAGAGCTCTTTTCAAAACGGGAACATGAGCGAAGAGCTGATTGAATTTATTGCCGAACGGGATGAGGACTTGCTGACACAGTATTTGGAGCCCGGTTATGATGAGGCACTTTGGTTGGAGGCTTTTCGGAACATGATTGCGGACGCCCAAGTTTTCCCCTGCGCCAGCGGCTCTGCCCTACAGGACACCGGCATACTGGAATTTCTTACGCAACTCGATCAATTGACGGTCAGCTCCTACGCTGACCACGAAGATTTCGGAGCACAAATCTACAAAATCCGCCACGATGAAAACGGCAATCGGATTTGCTTCCTGAAAGCGTTCAGCGGAACGCTGCGGGTTCGCGACAAACTGAGGTATGGCCCGAATCATCTTGAAGAAAAAGTCACACAGATTCGCGTTTACAATGGCCATAAATTCCACACTGCCGAACAAGCACGGGCAGGTGAATTGTTCGCCATCGCCGGATTAACGGAAGCAGCAATTGGCGATGCCGTTGGCGCTCGGCAGGAAAGCACCGGATTTAATGTGATGCCGACTTTAAAATCGACTGTCCTTTTTGATCTTTCCACCCATGCAAAAGAAGTGCTGGCCAGTTTCAAGACTCTCGGTGCTGAAGACCCTTCTCTGTCTGTCTATTGGGATGAATATTTTCAACAAATCCAAATTCAGGTTATGGGTGCCATTCAATTGGAAGTCCTGGAGCAGGTGGTTTTTGAACGGTTCGGCCATGCCATTCAGTTTGGCGAGCCGGAAATTCTATACAAGGAAACCATTGGCTCGCCTGTCATGGGCTACGGCCATTTCGAACCGCTTCGGCATTACGCGGAAGTTCACCTGAAAATCATTCCGGGTGAACGCGGCAGCGGCTTTCAGGTAGATAACAACTGCCATGCCGATGCGTTATCTGTCGGCCATCAAAACCTTATCCTCCATCACCTGACAGAGCGCGACCATCACGGCTTATTGACCGGCTCCCCCTTGACCGATGTCAAAGTGATGTTAGTGACCGGCCGCGGACACAATCAACACACCTCAGGCGGCGACTTTCGGGAAGCCACTTTCCGCGCACTTCGCCAAGGGCTGGAACAGGCACAAAACCGGCTACTTGAACCGTTTTACCGCTTCAAGATCAAAGTCGACCTCGAACAGATGGGCAAGGTGCTGTCCGACATTCAGCAGGCCTACGGAAGCTTTGAAGCGCCTGAAACAAAAGATGGGAAAACGACGATTGAAGGCCGTGTGCCGGTTGCCACATTCATGAATTACGGTTCAGAACTCGCTGCCTGCACCCATGGCAAGGGAGCACTGAGCCTGCTCTTCGATGGCTATGATCTCTGTCATCATGAAGAAAAAGTGATTGCCCGGATTGGCTATGTCAAAACCGCAGATCCTCTCTATACATCCACTTCCATTTTCTGTGCCAAAGGCCAGGGCTATAAAGTGCCATGGGATAGAGCAGAAAAAGCGATGCATTGTTTGTAGGAATCCATCTAAAGGAAAAGAGGGATTGGCCATGCACGAACACAAAACAAAAGAAACCGATGCTGATGTCATTCGATTTATCGAATCGGTAGATAATCCCAAAAAACGGCAGGATGCCTATATATTACTGAGGCTATTCGAGCAAACCAGCAGCTTTCCGGCAACAATGTGGGGATCTGGCATTATCGGCTTCGGCTCCTATCACTATGCATACAAAACGGGCCATGAAGGCGATGCACCGCTTGTCGGTTTTTCTCCCCGCAAAGCGAAAATCAGCCTGTACTTTGCAACCGGAGACGATGCACGCGGACCATTGCTCGAGAAATTCGGCAAGCACACCAGTGGAAAGGCCTGCGTCTACATCAATAAAACCGAAGACGTTGACCTCGACGTTCTGCAGCAACTGATCAGGCAATCCATTGATTTTCTGCAGGAATTGTATCCAGATAAAAAATGAAAAAAATCCGGACAGCCTTTGATGGCTGTCCGGATTTTTTTGTTTTTCTACAGCTATACGTAACTCGTAGGGGACACATCTTTATTGACCATTCTTCCACTCCTGGCCCCTCTAATTATTCTTCGCCTTTTTTATCGCTTCGATTTCCTTGTCCTTCTTTTTCATGGCTGCCCATTTCATTGAATGCTTTCACAAAATAGGCAGATGGCAACAACAACCCCAATGCCGCTTGAACGACAGCAAAAAAGCGGGCAGAGCCCATCGGTACCATATCGCCATAACCGATGGATAGCATCGTCACTCCACTAAAGTATAAATAATCCCAAAAATCGTTACCCGCTCTTCTGCCTGTTTCATCATTGAGTCTTAAAGCATCCATGTTAAAAGACAGTAAGTAATAAATTACAGCAAAGCCAAAAGTGACTACCGTCATTATAAGAAATAATTTTGTAAACAGCGAAGTATGGATGTAACTTTCCTTATGTTGTTTATTCGAGAAGAAATAATACAAGTTAATCAGCATCACCAAGATTGTTAATCCAATTAAAATAGTAGCTACCATACCTCAAAACCTTTCTTTTATTCACATAGTAAGTTAAAAATTTTAAAAACACCAACTACGAGGCTTTCATAAGAAAAGCCGGCACAAGATACCTGCGCCGGCTTTGGAATTTTTTTATTCGATTGTTAAATAGCGAAGCAGGACAGAACCTGTTTTGGTTTCGCCATAAACCAATAATGGAGCTGCAGCCGGTTCAGTTCCCTGTTTTGAGAACCTAATCGATTTTTGCATGAATTGTCCTTGCTCATGCGTGCTGTCGATATCGGAAAGCAGAACATCCATCTTGCCAAGATTTGATGAAACTTCGCCTTTCAGCGGCAAATGCGCTGGAATGTAAATTTCTATATTTCCTGCAAGAGTCTTTGTTTCCAACTTGCGTGCTTCTTTGCATCTTGTGGTGGCTACAATATTGCCATTCAAAGACTTGGAAACAATCGTTTGAATATCGCCATCAATATAGATGCGGCCATTCAAGGTTTCGGCTTCCAGCACTTTGCCTTTTGTTTCCTGAACATGAATCGCGCCATTGGCTGTTTCCAGTTCGGCATCGTCAAATTCCACGTGCTTCAAATCGATTTTGCCATTTGCCGTCTTTACTTTGATTAGCGCAGCATCGATGCGTTTCATAGTGAATCCGCCATTGAATAAGCGAGCCGTGATGTGGTCATAGGAAGCCTGAGGCACATAAAGAATGACATTTACTTGGGTCGTCTTGAAATCACTTATGATTCGCAACTTGTGTTCATCAGCGATGAAGACGAACTTATCCAGAAATTCTTCTTTTGCCTGTGCCGGCGATTCCGAACGATAGGCCTTCACGCTGCATTCTGCGCGAAGCAAGCCATCTTGCGATGGGAAGATTTCCAATTGCCCATTGGCAATATCCGCAATAATGGTATTCAAGTCTGTCATTTCATCAGTAAAGGTATGGCTGAATTGAACTGCTTCACCGAATGGCGAGTCGAAATCCATGGTTTTCAGCTTGTCTACTGAAGAGTGCATAAAGTCCATCATTCGGTTGCCAAAATCGTTGAAATCACGCGATACATTTTTCGAAACGTTTTTCGATACATTTTTCGAAAAATCCTTTGATACTTTTTTCATAATGTCTTCTGGTCTGAAAAAACCGCGTTTGCCTGATTTTTCTTTCTGGTTGTTGCGGCCATAATTCGGTTCATTCGAAGAAGAACTGTTGCCATCTATAGCGCGCAGCAATTCAACTGCTTCCCGCGCTGAAATCGTGCCGTTCTCAACCATGTCTAAAATGCGTTCTTTTTCGCTTTGCATGTGTTTTGGCCTCCTCTTTGCCTGAATGCCGATAAGCAAAAGCTTACCGGAACAAACAGATCTGTTCTTCTAATTGTTACGTTTGGCAGCGTGAAAAGTTTCATTTCACCACTTTTTTCTTCCGGCTGGCTCCTTTGACCGTTGCTTCCATCCGTGCGCGATCCCGTTCAAGAATCGGCTTTAGGTACTTTCCGGTATAGGAATTTTCAACAGCAGCAATTTCTTCCGGAGTGCCTGTCGCCAATATGGTTCCGCCTTTGTCGCCGCCCTCGGGACCTAAATCGATGACATAATCCGCTGTCTTGATGACGTCCAGATTGTGTTCGATGGTCAATACCGTATCGCCATTTTCGACAAGGCGCTGCAGAACGGTCAGCAGCCGGGAGATATCATGGGCATGAAGACCGGTCGTTGGCTCATCCAGAATATAGAAAGACTTGCCGTTTGAACGTTTATGAAGCTCGGATGCCAGTTTGACGCGCTGCGCTTCTCCTCCGGATAAGGTTGTTGCAGGTTGTCCCATGGTGATATAACCGAGTCCCACATCAACAATGGTCTTCAGCTTCCGATTGATCTTTGGAATGTTCTCGAAAAATGAATAGGCGTCTTCCACCGTCATCGCCAGTACATCAGCAATGCTTTTGTTTTTATATTTCACTTCCAGCGTTTCCCGGTTATAGCGTTTGCCATGGCAAATCTCGCAAGGCACGTAAACATCCGGAAGAAAGTGCATTTCTATTTTTATAATACCATCTCCACGGCAAGCTTCACAGCGACCGCCCTTGACATTAAAACTGAAACGGCCTTTTTTGTAGCCGCGGACTTTCGCTTCGTTCGTTGTGGCGTAGACATCCCGGACGTCATCAAAAACGCCGGTATACGTTGCCGGATTTGATCGCGGTGTCCGGCCGATCGGCGACTGATCGATCTCAATGACTTTTTCCAGTTCTTCTGTGCCTTCTATTGAGTCAAAATGGCCAGGCTTCGCTTTGGCGCGGTTCAATCGATGTGCCAATGTCTTGTAAAGGATCTCGTTGATGAGTGTACTTTTTCCTGAGCCCGAAACGCCTGTCACAGCTGTAAATAGGCCAAGTGGAATATCGACATCCACTTTTTTCAAATTATTTTGATTTGCGCCACGGATGGAAATCTTCCGGTCGCTTGGAGTTCTTCGCTGTGCAGGCAATGGAATAAACTTCTTGCCGCTTAAATATTGGCCAGTCAACGACTTTTTATTTTTCATCACCTTGTCAGGTGTCCCTGCTGCAATGATTTCCCCTCCGTGAACGCCTGCTCCCGGTCCGACATCAATTAGATAATCTGCCGCCAGCATCGTATCTTCATCATGCTCGACGACAATAAGTGTATTGCCGATATCCCGCATGCTTTTCAAAGTCTCAATGAGCCGTTCATTATCGCGTTGGTGAAGTCCAATCGATGGTTCATCCAGGATATACAATACGCCGGTCAACCTTGATCCAATTTGGGTCGCCAAACGGATACGCTGTGCTTCCCCTCCGGACAAAGTTCCTGATGCCCGGTTCAAGGTCAGGTAATCCAACCCGACATTGATCAGGAAGCCGACACGTTCCTGAATTTCCCGCAAGATCAATTTGGCGATCTGCATATCTTTTTCAGATAGCTTCAATTGATCAAAAAACTGATTGGCTTCGATGATGGAGAACTCAGCGACCGTACCGATATGCAGGCCATTGACTTTAACAGCCAGCGTTTCCGGTTTCAGGCGATAGCCTTCACAGACCGTACATGGCTGTTCGTCCATATATTTCTCCATTTGTTCGCGGATATAATCAGACGAAGTTTCACGGTAGCGGCGGTCCACATTGGAAAGCACCCCTTCAAAATGAATATGATTGTCGCGAATCTGGCCATAGTCGTTTTCATAGCGGAAACGGATTTTGTCGTTTCCAGAGCCGCGCATAATGACATTGATGTGTTCTTCCGGCAGTTCACTGACGGGTATATCCATGTCGATTTTGTAATGCTGGCAGATTGCTTTTAATAATTGCGGATAGTATTGCGAACTGGTTGGCTGCCACGGAACAATGGCTCCTTTATTGAGCGATACACTCCAATCCGGAATCACCAATTCAGGATCGACTTCCAGCTTCATTCCCAATCCATCGCATTCCGGGCACGCCCCGAAAGGCGAGTTGAACGAGAACATTCTCGGCTCTAATTCTCCGATGGAAAATCCACATATCGGACATGCATGATGTTCACTGAACAGCAGTTCCTCCTGTTCCATTACATCCACTAATACTCGCCCATCCGCTAGCCTTAGAGCTGATTCCAGAGAATCGCTCAGACGTGGCGCAATGCCTTCTTTAATGATGATGCGGTCAATGACCACTTCAATATTATGTTTTTTGTTTTTATCCAGTGTAATGTTATCGTCCAAATCAATTAGTTCTCCATTAACACGGACGCGCACATAACCTTGCTTTCTGATGTCTTCAAGCAGCTTGACGTGAGTGCCTTTGCGGCCCGATACAATGGGGGCCAAAATTTGCATCTTGGTGCGTTCCGGGTACTCCACAATTCGGTCCACCATCTGTTGAATTGTCTGAGATGAAATTTCAATTCCATGATTCGGACAGATCGGCTTGCCGATCCGCGCAAACATCAGGCGCATATAATCATAGATTTCCGTTACTGTCGCCACTGTTGAACGTGGATTTTTACTGGTGGTTTTCTGGTCAATTGAAATAGCTGGCGACAACCCTTCAATCAAATCGACATCGGGCTTGTCCATCTGCCCCAAAAACTGGCGGGCATAGGCAGATAATGATTCTACATATCGCCGCTGCCCTTCTGCATAAATCGTGTCGAATGCCAGGGAGGATTTTCCGGATCCTGACAGCCCGGTCATTACAACAAGCTTGTCACGCGGAATGACAACGTCAATATTCTTTAAATTATGCGCACGTGCGCCCTGTATGCGAATTTCCTGCTTCTTCACTCTCCATCATCCTTCCGCTTTCAATTCAAGCACTGTATCACGCAACTCTGCAGCCCGTTCGAAATCGAGTGCTTTTGCCGCTTCTTTCATTTCTGTTTCCAATAAGCTGATCAGTTTCAGGCGCTCTTCTTTTTTGAGCTTTTTGCCTGATATCGCTTTTGAAATATATTCCTCTGACTCTTCCGCTGCAGCTGTCGCGCGGATAACATCACGGATTTTTTTCTGTATCGTAATTGGCGTAATGCCATGTTTTTCGTTGTAATCGGCCTGTATTGTACGGCGGCGTGTCGTTTCATCTATCGCTTTTTGCATCGAATCCGTCACTCTATCAGCATACATAATAACGTGGCCGTTTGAGTTTCTCGCGGCTCGGCCCATCGTTTGGATCAGTGCACGTTCTGAACGCAGGAACCCTTCTTTGTCGGCATCCAGAATAGTTACCAGCGAGACTTCTGGGATATCCAGTCCTTCACGCAGCAAGTTGATGCCGACCAAAACATCGTATACGCCCAGCCGCAGCTCCCGGATGATTTCAATCCGTTCCAGCGTCTTGATTTCGGAATGCAGGTAATTGACTTTGATGCCGGCATCTTTCAGATAAGCTGTCAAATCTTCCGACATCTTCTTCGTCAATGTGGTCACCAGCACACGCTCGTTGTTTTCAGCCCGCTGGCGGATTTGATACATAAGATCATCGATTTGGCCTTCAATCGGCCGGATTTCGATGGTCGGATCAAGCAAGCCCGTTGGCCGGATGATCTGTTCGACCATTTCCGGCGTATGCTCCAATTCATAAGGGCCCGGCGTTGCTGATACAAACACTGCCTGGCTGATATGTTCTTCAAACTCATGAAAAGTCAACGGCCGGTTATCCATCGCTGACGGCAGACGGAAACCATGGTCGACCAGCACTTTTTTACGTGCCTGGTCACCATTGAACATCCCGCGCACCTGTGGCAAAGTCACGTGGCTTTCATCCACTACCAGGAGAAAATCCTCAGGGAAGTAATCTATCAATGTATAGGGCTGGGCACCTGCCGGACGAAGCGTCAAATGCCGTGAATAGTTTTCAATGCCGGAGCAGAAGCCCATTTCCCTCATCATTTCCAAATCATAGCGCGTCCGCTGTTCAAGACGCTGCGCTTCAAGCAGTTTATCTTCTGCACGCATTTCCTTTAGGCGCTCTTCCAATTCCGCTTCGATGTTTTCAATTGCTTTGACCATCTTATCTTCACGCGTTACGAAGTGGGAAGCTGGGAAGATGGCGACGTGATCGCGTTCGCCGATAATTTCACCAGTCAGGGCATCCACTTCACGGATCCGATCAATTTCATCACCAAAAAATTCGACGCGCAGGCATCTTTCATCACGCGACGCCGGGAAAATTTCAACGACGTCTCCGCGTACGCGGAATGTTCCGCGGATGAAATTAATGTCGTTGCGTTCATATTGAACATCGACTAATTTCCGCAGCAGCTGATTGCGTTCAATTTCCATCCCTTTACGAAGGGAAACGACCAGTTCACGGTATTCTTTCGGTGAACCAAGTCCATAGATGCAGGACACAGAGGCAATGACGATAACATCGTCCCGTTCAAATAATGAGCTGGTCGCAGAGTGGCGAAGCTTATCTATTTCATCGTTGATGCTGGCATCTTTTTCGATGAACGTATCCGAATGCGGCACGTAAGCCTCCGGTTGATAGTAATCATAGTAACTGACGAAATATTCAACTGCGTTGTCAGGAAAAAACTCCTTGAATTCGCTGTAGAGCTGGCCGGCCAATGTTTTGTTGTGAGCCATGACGAGCGTCGGCTTTTTCACCTGCTGGATGACATTTGACATAGTATAGGTTTTTCCCGTACCTGTGGCTCCAAGCAATGTCTGGCAGCGCTTGCCATTGATGATGCCCTGTGTCAGTTCGGCAATGGCCTGGGGCTGATCGCCAGCTGGTTCATAAGGGGCTTGAAGATTAAATTCCTGTTTCATGATCAGATGTCCTCCCGTTTTTTCAATACCTCTACTTTACCATATGCCCTAAAAAACCACTAACAAAAAGCGAACGTATGTTTTTTGTGTGAAGACAAATAAAAATTATGGCATATAGTTGAGATTGATGGATCGATTGACTGCCGTGGGAAGCGCCAGAAAAGGTTTCTGCTGAAATAAACATTTCCAGACATCCTTTTTATTTGCAGGCAGAAAAAAAGGAAATTGGATTTAATCCAATTTCCTTTTTTTCAGCGGCCTCTTTGCGGCAGACGTCTATTCAGTTTCTTCGTGCTTTAAAGTCTGCAGTTGGGCAGCATATATGGTGAACGCTTTTTGATCATGACTATCCAGGGCTTCGTTGATAAGAGTCATCAATCGTTCTTCCTGCTGAGAACGGTGTACATGCTTCAAGAACAGATCCAAGTAGATATCGTTCAGCAGTTTTTCCGCTTCTGTAATTTTCTTTGTTTGGGCCATCGCTTTCATGAAATCAGCATAAGAATAATAGTTTTCCATTCTTCCTCACCCCGAATGCTTTTCATTAGTATACATTAGAGACACTGAAGAAATCAAGATTTATTTGAAAATTCCGATGAAATAGAAAAAATTTTATTTTCAATCTAATGTGCATTGCGAAATTCCCATTTTTTATTATAATAAGGTATGTAAAGTAAATTTAGGGGGTTAATTTTCATGAGTAAAAAGAATCATAGACCGTCCTCGTATACAATCTGCACAAATACGTATGCCCTTTTGCCCTATACAGACGGCCATCGTACCTGGATGCGAGTGATTGAAGACCGCAGTGAATTGGTGGTTGAAGAAGCTGTTTATAAAACAGTGACAACTTCCTGCCGATTCTACCGTGCTTCACTGGAAAGTGCTACACTCTATGCGCAAAAAGCGGTCGGCGTAAAACACAAGCCCCCCATCATCATAGGCGAGTATTACGGCAACCCACTAATTTTCTTCCCGACCCACTCTCCAAAAAACAAAGAATGTGTTTGGTTTAATTACGATGCCATTGACCTGATCGAAAGCGACAGCAGCGGCAAAGGCAGCATCATTTATTTAAGCAATAGCGAGACGGTTTACCTGGATGTATCCCCCATCGCATTGCGGAATCAGCATTCTTTTGCCGGTTCTCTCCGCCGCTATTTCAAAAAGGCGCAGCGTGTCCATAATCACCCTATGGCCTATGTGACAAAACGGACATTCCCTCCGCGCAAACAACAGCCGCTCGAGTAATTCCGTTTGTGCAACATGGCAAAAGTTTCTTGGAAAGGTTCTATCCTCATTGCCGCTCAACCTATTTCATGTGAAGCCACTGCATATGGATCTTCATTCCCTTCAATTCTTTCTGCAAATGCTTGCCCTCTCTACCTATCAGTTCCAACTATAAAAAGAGTTGTCGCCTGAAGTCATGTAAGTGACTTTGGGCGACAACTCTTTGTTTTATTTGATTGATCGGTAGGCCCACAAAGAGCCTACAAAGAATACCGATGAGACCCACAAATACGGTTCGTTCCAAAACCACACCGATACAGAAATCCCTGTAAATGAAATGATGGTGAAAATACCCGCAAACATTCGTGACTGCAAATCACGCCGGTACTCCCGTTCCCGGCCATCCCGATTCTCGAAATAATGCCGGAGACGTTCAGGTTCCTCCAGGTAACTGATGACCTTTTGGGGCAATACACGCAACGGCCCCGTAGCATTCAGCGCCCAGCGCAGAACATCCTCTTTGCCAAAGATGCCTTTGCCTTCTTTCTGTGAAGACGCCCATTCCAATATTCGCGGGCGGGCAAGCGCCAGCAAATCCACATTGGGATCCAGAACATGCAGGACACCGACAAAAATAGAGGTGGCTCGACCGAAAAAGGCGAACTCTGCAGGCAATTGGACCGGTTGTGTCCGGACGATTTCCTGAATATCATTCAGCAAGCGCTCAACAACAAAACTGTCCATCTGCGACAGCTCGTTCGACTCGTAGGCAGTGATCAGGCGCGAAATGGCATCACCTAAAACTGCACGATCAGCCTGTGGCAATAAGAACCGGAGGTCTTCCAGTGAATCCAGCACTTGATCGTAGTTCTTGAAGATGATTCCTTCAGCTGCACGCAATACTGCTTGGGAATCCTTTTTGCTGATGTTGCCGATCATTCCGAAGTCGATCAAAACAATGCCGCCATCCGGTTCCAGCAGGATGTTGCCTCCGTGAGGGTCGGCGTGGAATTGTCCACCGTACAAAACCTGTTCCAAGAACAAAATAAACAGGCGCTCTGAAATTTCATGGCGATCTAGTTCATTTTTTTCAATAAAGGCCAGATCTGTGATGCGCGCCCCTTCAATCCACTCCATGACCAATACACGACGTGTCGTAAATTCGTCGAAATACATCGGAATGCGGACACCTTCCATGGCATCAAAGCGATCGGCAAAAGAACGGCCATTTTGAAGCTCTTTCAGGAAATTCAATTCAGCGCCAATCGTTTCCGTCATTTCCGCATACAATAATTTAAAATCAATTTGTTTCGCATACGGAGTGAATTTTTCAGCCAACCAGATGACAATGCGGATCGCCTTAAAGTCGGCACGCAAAATGTGGTCTGTTCCTGGCCGCTGTACTTTAACGGCCACTTCCATGCCGTTTTTCAATACGCCTTTATACACCTCACCAATGGAAGCTGAAGCCACTGCCGAATCCGACATGTGATCCAGGTAATCGGTATGAGGTGTATTCCATTCCTGTTCAAGCACAGAGACGATGCTACTTCTTGGAACAGACGGCACGCGGTCAATCAATCCTTCCAATTCTGCAAGAAATGACGGCGGCATAATATCCGCCCGCGTTGATAGGAACTGGCCCAGTTTGATCATGAGTCCACCCAGCTTCAGAGCCAGGTTCTTATATTCCTTGGCTTGTTTTGTTATCATCTCGTTCCATCTTTTTTCAACCAGCGGGTTCCAATTGCCACGATTGCGCTTTTGGAAGAACGTCACTTGCCAAAAGATTTTGACTGCCAGCCAGACAATCCGGAAGACGCGGATAAACGTAATTTGATTCATAAGTGCTGTCCCTCCCATGGTTTTCATTATAGAGTCTGATGGCGAAATAGTCCAAAAAGTGGTATGTTTTTAAAGGATGGAACGACACAAGGGGGATGGAAATGGACACAATTCATTACGAACAGCGAAACAATTTAGCTTTTATTACGTTAAATCGTCCGGAAGCAATGAATGCCTTTAATTATGACATGCTTCTCGAACTTGGCCAGGTTGTGGAAGCAATCCGCATCAATCCGGATATCCGCGTCGTGGTATTCACAGGAGCAGGCGAAAAGGCATTCAGTGTCGGAGCAGACTTGAAAGAACGCAAAAATCTGACGGAACAGCATGTTAAACGCAATATCTTCAAGATTGGTGAAGTATTTTCCACAATTGAGAGTTTGCCGCAGCCGACCATCGCCATGATGAACGGCTTTGCGTTCGGCGGCGGCATGGAGCTGGCGCTGGCATGCGATTTCCGAATTGCCGCAGACGATACCCTGCTCGGGCTGACTGAGACCAGCCTGGGCATTATTCCAGGAGCTGGCGGCACACAGCGTTTGCCGCGCTTGATTGGCGAAGCAAAAGCATTGGAACTGATTTTGACTGCCCGCCGCCTTAAATCAGCGGAAGCGCTGGAGTATGGACTAGTGACACGTTTGGCAGCGCGTGAACAGCTTGCAGATGTAACAGGTGCGTTTGCCGATTCAATTCTCGCCAATGGGCCGATCGCTCTTCAACAGGCAAAATTTGCCATCAAGAACGGCATGAACACTGATTTGCAGACGGGACTCCAAATCGAACGCAAGGCCTATGAGATCACTATTCCAACAGAAGACCGGTTGGAAGCACTTGCCGCTTTCGGCGAAAAACGCAAACCTGTATTTAAAGGAAGATAAGGAAAAAACTAACCTTTATGCTTTCCCAAATTAAAAACGGAGCGGCTTTTATCAGCCGCTCCGTTTTTTCCTACTTACAGATATTTTTCCATCCAATCCGTAATCTGCTCTAAACGCGCAAAGCGGAGATTCGGTTTGCCGGTCCGCGACAAATTGTGGTCGGCTTCCGGAAAACGGACAAATTCTGTTTTTTTCCCCATACTCTTCAATGTCACATACAATTGTTCCGACTGTTCGATCGGGCAGCGATAGTCATTTTCAGAATGAAGGATCAGCAACGGTGTCTGGACATTCTTGGCGTACTTCAATGGCGAATGCTGCCATAACTTATCGACATCCGTCATATCCGCACCAATCTGCCATTCACTGAAATAATAGCCGATGTCCGAAACACCGAAAAACGACACCCAATTGGAGATGGAGCGCTGGGTCACCGCTGCTTTGAAACGGTCTGAATGGCCGACAATCCAGTTGGTCATAAAGCCGCCATAGCTGCCGCCTGTGATGCCTAAACGATTGGCATCGATCCAGTCGTTCGATTCCACTGTCTCAGTTACAGAATTCATGATGTCTTCGTAATCGCCTTCCCCATATTCACCGCGCACTGCATCTACAAACTCTTGGCTGTAGCCATGGCTGCCACGCGGATTAACATACAGCACACCAAAACCGCGTGCTGCCAGCAATTGCATTTCATGGACAAAAGTATTGGCGTACATCGCATGCGGGCCGCCGTGAATATTGACGACCAACGGATATTTTTGGCCTTCCTGATAGCCGTATGGCTTCATCAGCCAGCCATGGACTGCCCAATCCTTTGAACCTTTTGTGATGATCGGCTGTGCTTCAACCAATTCTGTTTCTTCCAGGAATTTCTGATTGAATCCAGTCAAAATCTGGCGTTCACCTGTCGCAATCGTCAACTGATACAGTTCACCCGGACTGACCGGATTGCTGATGGCTGCGATTGCAAATTCGCCATCCTGCGAAATATCATAGCCATAAACATGTTCCATGTCAGGAGACGCCGGAAAAATCATGCCGTCAAGCGAGGCGAAATACAGGCGCACATCCCCCATCGTCGACACCTGGAAATACAAATGATCGTCTTTTGTCCAGACCACCCCCGGTGCAGTTGCTCCCTGCTGGTGATCGGCTACTACATAATCACCGACAGGGACATCCAGCCCTTCGGTCAGGCAGATGTGGGTATTTTCGTTTAAATCCGCTACATAAATTTCAGTATGCGTCGCATTTTCATATTGCCGCATGCTGCCTACAAAAGCGACTTGCGAATCATCAAATGAAAAAGCCGCACCACCAAAATAGCCTTCTTCTTCTATCAGTGCCGATTCTTGTTTTGTTTCAACATCGTATATATAAAGAGGCTGGCGGAAAACAAAATCTAGGTTTTCTTCACGTGTCACGCCGTAAATCAGTTTCTTGCCGTCATGCGAAACGGCTTCAAGGCTATAATGGTAGCTTCCTTCCGTCAGCTGCTCGACGTTCTTCGAATCAATCTCCACGGATCCGATATGGCGATGAAATTCTTTAGGCAGTAAGCCCATGCCGTCCATCTTGTATTTCATTTTGTCTACATGGTAAGGTTCGGGTTGCTTGTTTTCTTCTTTTTCTTCCTTGTCGGTGAAGGTTTTTCCTTCTTTTGCCAAAGCATTAAACCAGATCTTCGTCCCGCATGGTGACCACTCAAATCCGTTGACCCCTTTTTCAAAATCAGTCAGCGAACGCGCTTCCCCGCCATTCGCAGACATCACGAACACTTGATTTTTCTCATTCCGATCCGATAAAAAAGCGACAGCTGTTCCATCTGCCGACCACCTCGGCGAACTTACCCGTTCTTTGCCGTGCGTCCACTGGTTCTGCTGTCCGGTTTCCAGATGGATGTGGTGAAGATGGGCTGTATATGTATTTTCTTCTTCATCGATTTGCGTATGGACAAATACCACTCTTTTGCCATCCGGTGAAATTCGGGGATCTGTTACTGACACCAACTTTGTTAAATCTTTAATTTCGATTGCTTTTTTCGCCATTCTGTTTCCTCCTTGGATCCAACTATTTCGAAATTCGTAATACTACTCCTTAACTATAATAAAAAATGTCAGTTTTTTCAATCAAATTCCAAACTGACTCTATTTCGAGTTTATAATTTATAAATATATATGTTGAACTAAAGAAGCCCACTTTTCCCCATCGCTTCGGCCGCTCTGGGCAGGGCTCCCGCAAGAAGCCAGGCAAAGGACGCCAGTCTCCTTGCTTCGCCTCGCCCTTGGACGCGCCGGCGCTAAGAGATGGAGTGAATATCAAAGTAAACTTATGTTTTTCGCTTATTCATAAAAGTTGGAGCAAGTCAGCAGGCGAAAACCTTAAGTTCAAGTTATATAGCAGATTTTTTTCTTGTAGATATTCCATAAATCAGCTACGCTTTCCTCAAAAACAGCAAAGCGATATCTAAGAGGCTCGCCTGGCTCGATTTCTTCCTACAAATCGAGTAGAGGGAAAATAAAGTGATTTATTTTCGCCCCTCTCACAACACCGTACGTACGGTTCTCGTATACGGCGTTTCAATTCATACTCGCCTGATTTACCCAACAAAGTTACGCACATCTTTCGGACTTCGACTTGTGTTGGAGCCTTATCCCTTTATAAAGCCTTTGTATCAGGTTTCTGTTCGTCGAGCCAAGATTTTATTCCACGCTTTCTCCAGCCCTCACCTCACGATAAGCACCTTGCGCTTCCTTAGTGGTTGGTCGATGTGTCCCCAACAGCGGACCTTCACCACCTAGATAGTTGCCATGCCTGGCACGCATAGAAAAAGGCTCCGGATTTTCTGCCGGAGCCACTCTTAAACAACTTATTTTTGCCTAGCCTGGTCTTTTAATGAACGACGCAGGATTTTTCCTGTTGTGTTTTTCGGCAGTTCTTCCAGGACTTCAATTTGTCTTGGAACTTTGTATTTCGCTAAATGCTCTGCGCAATACGCTTTTAATTCATCCACTGAGACGGATGGATCTTTCAACACAACATAAGCGTTGACCTCTTCGCCAAAATCGGGATCCGGCAAGCCGACAACCGCTGCCTCCAGAATCGACGGATGCGCAAACAGCACTTCTTCGACTTCACGCGGGTATACATTATAGCCACCCACGATGATCATGTCTTTTTTACGGTCGACAATATAGAAATAGCCTTCTTCGTCGACACGGGCCAAATCACCTGTGTATAACCAGCCATCACGAATCGCTGAAGCGGTTTCTTCTGGCATTTTGTAATAGCCTTTCATGACGTTCGGTCCGCGGACAATCAGTTCACCGACTTCATTCGCTGCCACCTCTTCACCCAACTCATTGACGACTTTATTTTCCACATTGATGATGGAAGTACCGATCGAACCGGCTTTCCGCTCGCGGTCAATCGGGTTAAAGCAAGTGACTGGCGAAGCCTCTGACAAACCATAGCCTTCTGAAATGCGGACATTGAACTTTTCTTCAAAACTATGCAGCAAAGCTACTGGCATTGCGGAGCCACCCGATACCGCTAAACGTACAGAAGCAAAATCCGCAGGGTCGACGTCCGGCAATTGATTCATGAAATTGAACATGGTCGGCACCCCGGCAAAAACGCTCGCTTTTGACGTCTTGATGGCTTCGAATACCTCTTTCGGATTAAAGCGCGGCACTAAAATAATTGTCGCACCCTGCAAAAGAGGGGCGTTGACAACGACCGTCAGCGCAAATACATGGAATACCGGCAAAGTTGCCACCACCCTGTCATCTGCACCGATCTGAAGGTATTCACCTACATCACGTGCGTTCGAATATAAATTCTGATGTGTCAACATCGCGCCTTTCGGTTTCCCGGTCGTACCGGATGTATACAAAATGACCGCATTATCGTCTTTTTGGACTTCTGCAAATTCGGTTTGCGGTGCTGATTTGCCCAACAGTCCTGTAAACGAATGGACTTTACCTTTCACATCTTCAGGCAATTGTGCCATTTTCTCCGGTGTTGATGGATTTGTCTCGCAAATGATATACGATTCAACAGCCGGCAAGGCGTTATGCGCTCCTTCGACAAGCGGCAAAAGCATATCGAGTGCCACCACTACCTTAGCATCGCTGTTATTGACTATGTAAGCGATTTCATCCGGGCTATAAATCGGATTGATCGGCACAGCTGTAGCACCAAGCCGCATCGTGGCATATAAAGAAATTAAGAAATGCGGTGTGTTGCCGAGAAGAAATGCGACATGGTCCCCTTTTTCCACGCCTAACCCCTGTAAAGCACCTGCAAAAACAGCAACAGACTGATCAAATTCACCATAGCTTGTGTCTTTCCCCATGAAGCTATAAGCGATTCTTGCAGAATCTTGCTCAGCAATTTCGTGAACGCGTGACATTAAATTCATTTCCATCCCTCTTTCGTGTTGAATGAATACTCATTCATATTTTACCCTGTTTTCATTATAAAATAAATCTTCAGACAATACAACAGGCACCGTAAATTTACGGTGCCTGTAGATGGGCGACATAGCGCCAGCGGATCAAGAAAAAATATAGAATTTGTGCAACGGTAAATCCTCCGAGTACCAGCGCCATCTCGCCAAGAATCGACAGCTCGGCAAATTCCTCCCACACTACCTGCAGCGAAATAAATGCAAATGCACTATGCAGCAAGGCTAAACTCCATGGCAAGAAGAATTGGGGAATCAGCTGACGGTTGACGATTTTGCCCAATTCCTTCTCCGTCATACCCAAGCGAACCAACAGTTTGTATTGCTTCCGATCTCGCTCAAGGCCTGTATAAAGTTTAAAATAAATAAAGCTGCCAGCCGCCAGCAGGAAAACAGCAGCCACCATCACGCCAATAAACAGCAGCAAGGCAAATGATGATTTAAACCAGCGGTAATCATCACCGGGATTCTCAAAGAAAAAGTTTACTTCACCGAAATCAGCAGTTTCCACTGCTTCGTTTACGGTATTTGTAAGGCTGCTTCCGATATTCACCGTCTCTGTCCAATTCAGCACATCGAAAGCGTAATACGTAAAGTCCGATGTTCCAGCTTCATATCCCAATAGGGGCTGGTCGATCGCTTCATAATCGGCGTCACTGACCACAATCGTATTGACATTCAAAGTATGGATGGGAAAGACTACATGTGGATAAGTAGAGCGGATCGACAGGGGCACGTCGCTCTCGAACAGTACTGTATCGACACTGGTGCTTTCCAGCTCTTTTAACGAGTCTAATGAAAACGGGACAAACAGCCCTTCGCCTTGTTGCAATTGTGCCGGTTCAAAATCAAGCGCACCTGCCAGACGGTTGAATGAAGACAGTGATAAGATATCTACATCGTTTCCAGTAGCCTCCGACGTTTGGCGCTTGACGGTCAGTTCCACCAGGTCATAGGACAATTGCTCAGTTTCCAATTGCCTCGTCAGGCGTTCGATATGCTCTGTTTCCTGTTCATTGCCATTAAATGAAATATAGACAAGACCAAGCGGATTTGACTCGCGAAAATCGCCTGTATAGGACATGAAAGACGCCAATGTTCCCACTGTCAAAAAAGCGACTGTGGATACGATGGTGACGATGAAGAACATCTGGGCACTGTCTTTCAGTTTGACTGAAGCTTCCGCCAGCGACACCAAACGTGTTTTTTTCCAGTAGATATTCTTTTTTCGCTTGTACAGCCGCAATAAAGAATGAATCGTATGGGTAAAAAATAAATACGTGCCAAACGTGGCAAGCGGCGGAACGATGAAGATCATCTGATAAACGGTTCGGTCTGAAACATTTGCAGCGAATGTGTAGGCGATGGCCAAAAAGACAATCCCCATAATAGACAGCACCGTCGACGATTTCGTCTCTTCTTCCACCTTCCAAAAGCCCTGCAGCAAATCGACAACCCGCTTTGTGCGGATAAATCCGACACTGATAAACGAAATAATGACGAATAGGCTGGCAAACGCCGCAATTGTCAGCAGAAATGGTTCCCATGAAACATATAGCGGCAAGATCGCCAGTTCCATGATTTCCCGTCCGATCATAAAAAAGAACTTGGAAAAAGCGAAACCAAATGCGATTCCTGTCGCAGTTGAAATCGTACCGATGATGAGCATTTCAAAGAAAATCAATTTATACAATTGTTTTTTTGTCATTCCTAAGTGCATGAGCACCCCAAATTCCTTTGATCGGGCCTGCAAAAAGGCGCTCATTGAATAAAACAGAAAAAACAAGGTGAAAATATACAAGACCACTTCCGCAATCAGCATCCCCCGAATAGCAAGCAGCCAAAGACCTTCTTCTTCAAACGCCGGATGAAAAATGAACATCGAGTAGACAAAAAATACCATGACTGAAAAAACACTGGCCAGAAAGAAAGCCGCATAGTTTCTCCGGTTGCGGACAACGTTATGGTAAGCGAGTTGCCGAAAGGTCATTCACGGATCCTCCTAGCAACGACAGGACATTTAAAATCCGCTGATAAAATGTCTGGCGCCGTTCATCTCCATAGATTTCATTGAAAAATTCACCGTCTTTGATAAACAGAACGCGATCGCAGTAACTTGCAGCAATCGGATCATGCGTCACCATGATAATTGTCGTTTCACTGTCGTTGGCCGCCTTCGATAAAATTTCAAGCACGTCACGCGACGATTTAGAGTCCAGATTGCCTGTTGGTTCATCAGCCAGAATGAGCGAAGGCTGGTGAATAAGTGCCCGGCCAATTGCCGTCCGCTGGGCTTCTCCTCCCGAAATTTCATTTGGCTTCTTATGAAGTATCGAAGTCAGCCCCAGGCGTTTGGCAACGACCAGCACCCGACGCGCCATTTCATCGATAGGAACATAGTCGAGCGTCAACGGCAGCACCAGATTTTCTTCGACCGTCAGCATCTGCAGCAGATTAAAGTCCTGAAAAACAAAACCCAATTCCCTTCTGCGGAACAATGCCAACTCATTCTTATCCAACAGATGCGGATTGATGCCATCAATCAAAATCTCTCCGGAAGTCAGCGAGTCAATTGTGGAAATTAAATTCAGCAGCGTCGTTTTTCCGCTTCCTGAAGGTCCCATCACAGCCAGAAATTCACCTTTTTCCACTGTGAAGCTCAGCTGGTTGACTGCCCGGTGCGTCACTTTGCCCTCGTATACTTTTGTCACTTCGTCGATTTTCACTACTGTCATCATTTTCCTCCTGTGTTGCAAGATCTTGGTTGAAGAACAGCACTGAGACTGTTGTCCCCTCTCCTTGAACTGATGAAATCGACAGTTCGTGGCCCAGTTTCCGGCAAACTTCTTTCGCTAGGAACAGCCCCATACCTGTAGACTCTCCAGTTTTCCGTCCATTTTCCCCAGTGAAAAATGCTTTGGTTACGCGTGGCAAGTCAGAAGAGGGAATGCCGATTCCTTCGTCCCGAATCGTCAGAAGGGTATTGCCATTCGAACATTCGGCAGCGATCATCACTTTTTTATTCGGTTCAAACGTATATTTGACTGCATTGGTCAAAAATTGGCCGATGATAAACTTCATCCACTTCTGATCGGTTGCAACAATATGCTCGTCTCCGATTGAGATTTCCGGATAAACTCGCTTTGATATGAACAGCCGCTTGTTCTCTGTGGCGACTTCGCTGACCAAAGAACGTAAAAACACCTGTTCGATCTGCATATCCTGCTCAAATGTATCCAAACGCGCATTCATCAACACGGTATCCAATCCTGTCTTCAGCCGGTCCATTTCTTCACGCACACTGTTTTTATCGAGTTCCTGCTCTTCCTGCAGCAACAAGTGCATTACCGACAAAGGCGTTTTCATCTGGTGCACCCATTGGTTCATGAACTGCAGATGACGGTTTTGGGTGGCGTACAAGGATTGCACTTCGTGCTGGTACAAGCGATACAGTTTTTGCAGGTAAATTTCGTTCTGAATCTGTTCGGGTGATTTCCCTTCACGCTGAAGCACATGTTCCATGCTTTGCGGTGTAGCCAAAATCCGTTGGTAATACTGATAGCGTTTGGTAAAGCGGGCCGTCAGGAAGGTAATGACCAATACACTGCTGATGACAAAAGAATAGATGGCCGTATCCAGATCGCGGAAGCCGTCCAGCCAGTACAGTAGCATGATGAACGCCACCAACACAATCTGAAAGACGATGAAAGCCGCATGCTCTCTGAGGAATAGTCGCAGCATTATGCTTCCTCCTCATGGAGCAGCAACCGGTATCCAGCCCCTCTGACAGTTTCGATGGCGGATAGTACGCCGTAATCGGACAGCTTTTTCCGGACGCGTGTCATATTGACATTCAAGGTGTTTTCATCCACAAATGCCTGGTCATCCCATAACTCCTCCAGCAGCTGCTCGCGTGAAACCACTTTCGGGTAATTGGTGAGCAGGAGTTCAAGAATGGTGCATTCTTTTTTCTGCAGCGGAATGGCTTCTGACTTTACATGCAGCTCCATGCGTTCCATGTACAGCACAATGCGCCCTGCTTTGATGGACCGCTCTTCCTGCTTCGGCGCATACTCGCCATAAGCCCTGCGCAAATGGCTTCTTATTTTTGCAAGGACGATTTCATAATGGAAAGGTTTCGTAATAAAATCGTCGCCCCCGTTTTCCAACGCGAAGACTTGATCCATTTCCCCTGAACGGGCTGAAATGAATAATATCGGGCAAGTGGTTTGCTGCCTAAGCTGGCGGCACCAATAATAACCATCATAAGAAGGCAAGTTAATATCGAGTAAAATCAAATGGGGATCAAAAGCTTCGAATTCTTCGATTATTTGATCAAAGTCTTTTGCGGTCTCTACTTCGTAATGGTATTTCCGCAGGGTCTCTGCCAATAACTCCGCAATTTTTAAATCATCTTCTACAATGAAGATCCGTTGAACAGCCACAATGATTCCCCCCTTTCCTTTTTCTTTCCATTTTAACAAAAGAGCCTGCATAAAAGCAGGCTCCCGGAAATCCTTAATAAATTAATTTCAAAAACTCGTCTGTCGTGATGCCGCCAAGAAGTTTCGGGATATCAATTCCTTCTATCGCTTTATCCAAAGAAGCACGCTCGTATTTCGAGCCGATGATCGCCTGTTCGATTTCAGATACGTTACCGACACCAAAAAAGTCGCCATAAATATTGGCGTCTTGCACAATGCCCTTTTCCACCTGCAAACGGACATCAATGCCGCCTACTGGGAAGCGATGGGAATGCTTGATGTTGAACTTAGGTGACTTTCCATAATTCCAACCCCAGTTGCCGTAGCGTTCTTTCGACAACTCATGGATGTTCTCCCAATCCTCGTCCGTCAGCTCGTAATAGCGGACATTTTCTTCGCCTTCGAAAATCGAGTGCAGAACAGCATTGCGGAATTCTTCCACAGACATCGGCTCTTTCAGAAATTCAGAAATATTCGCCACGCGGCTGCGGATCGACTTGATGCCTTTCGATTCGATCTTCTCTTTGCTGACTTTCAGTGCAGACACTACTTCTTCCACTTGTGTATCAAACAACAAGGTACCATGGCTGAACATGCGCCCTCTCGTTGAAAATTGTGCGTTGCCCGATACTTTCCGGCCTTCCGCCATCAAATCATTGCGTCCGGAAAGTTCTGCATTAACGCCCAAGCTTTGCAGCGCCTTTACCACAGGCTCCGTAAATTTACGGAAGTTACGGAAACTGTTGCCATCATCCACAGTGATAAAGCTGTAGTTCAAGTTACCATGATCGTGGTAAACTGCTCCGCCACCTGATAAGCGGCGCACCACATGAATGCCATTGGAATCCACATAATCGGTATTAATTTCTTCTGAAGTGTTTTGGTTCTTCCCGATGATAATGGAAGGTTCGTTGATATAGAACAGAAGGAAGGGATCCTTTTCAACATTCATCGACTTTAACAGATATTCTTCAATTGCCAGGTTAATCCGTGGATCTGTAATGCCTTTATTGTCTACGAAATACATAATCTCTCTCCTTTTGGCTGCGTTCTTTTCTCTAGTTTAACGGATTATTTGAATAAATTCATTGTTTAGGGTTGACGAATCCAAACTGTTATAATACACTGGTTTAAATACTAACAGTACTATAACAAAAGGAGATGGAAGTTATGATTGAAAACGTAGTCGAATTTTTCAAGAACTTGCCCCCGAAACAGTGCGCGTCTTGTGGAGAAAAAATGGAAGAGCAACATGAGTGTTATGGTACTCAATGTGATTCTTGCAACGAATTATAAGATCAACTAAAACATGCTTATAAAAAACGAAGCAGCGCTTGCCGGCGCTGCTTCGTTTTTTGGGTTGAATTTTTATATTAAATAGATTTAGAATAATTTGAGTAGGTTGGAGAAATCGCTTCAGGCGTAAGCTTTCCGCGGGTACGGACTCTGCCGCTTCCCTCGCTGCGCTCAGTCCAGTGGCTCCGTCTCGCACTATTCCCGCAAGAGTCGCCGCCTTTCACTCTTTCTCTATGGAAGCAATATTTTCTAACGGAACATGGCCCACGCCAAGTAATGGGTCAATCACTAAACAGATTATTTTCACATCATATTTCCAAAAATCCGTGTAGAAATACAAAAACTTAATGTAGAAAAGTAAAAAGTTAAGGTAGAAACGTGAACTGGTAAGGTAAAGCCTCGAAATCCACACACATCCACCCCAAGCCGAGCGAAGGCGCGTGCACTATCGCTGCCGAGCGATTCCAGAACTCCAATCCATCTATCTATACCAAACAAGTAGGATTGCCACCTTATCAAATACACATCCAGCTGAGGCACGGCAACGGAGGGGACGGAGCGATAATACTGGCAGCGTCCTTCCGCTGTCTGGCTTATCGCGGGAGTCCCCTCCAGAGCGACCGGAGCGGCTATAGAACTGCAGTAAAAATCGCCCCCCTTATTCACATAAATAAAGACACCGCCTAAGCGATGCCTTTGTTGTTCTGTATCAATGGCCGGAATGGCCTTCCATTTTATCCATGCCTTGTGAATCAGCACTGTCATCCGGAACAATGGAATCCAGGTCTGGAGTGCCGACTGTAATTTCCTGTTTCGGCATAACGTGCAGGCTTCGAGCTGTGGTATGTGCCTGCATATAATACAGTCCTTCTTCTTCAAAACTTGTTTGCGCTTCGTAGACGCCATCTTTCGCATGTTCAGCCGGAATCATTTCGCTGTTAGCGCGGTCTCCGGATTCCCATACTTCGTAAATGACTTCATCTGCGTCTTCCACTGCTTCGTCTCCCTGCGTCACTGTAACAGACAACACAATTTCCTCAGCTGGGTCAGTTTGTGTTTCGGTGTTAAATGCCACCATCACTTCTTCAATTGGATCGCCAGCTCCGGGAGAGTCAGCTGTTCCTGTTCCACATGCAGCCAGCAACAAAAACGGCAATCCAAGCCATACAAATTTCTTCATAATGGGGTTTCCTCTCTACTGAACGATTCAGCAGTAAATTGTTCGATTAATTGACTAGCAGCAGCCTTTCCCTGGTCGACGCAGGCAGGCAATCCGAATCCTTCGAAAGAACCACCCGCAATCTGTACCATCGGAAGGGCTTCATGCAATTCTTTTTTCGCTAAGGCAATCCGTTCTTCATGGCCGACGACGTATTGAGGCATCGCTTCTTTCATGCGGGAAACGACTGTAAATTCAGGTTCTGCCTGGATGTCCAACAATTTATGCAAGTCTTCTAAAACAGCTTTGACAATTTCCTTATCGGATAATTCTACGACTGCCTCATCACCAACGCGCCCAATAAATGACCGGTAGACGATTTTTCCAGGCGGTGTTAAGCTTGGCCATTTGAGGTGGGCTGCTGAACACGCCGTAATGGTGAAATCACTGTTGCGTGCCACCACAAATCCCATAAAATCCTTATCCGGAGCGACGGCGCCCTCTGGAAATGCAATTGATACTGTCGCAATCGAGGTGGAAGGCATGTCTTTCAGGCCCTTCAACAATCCTAAAGGATCAAATAATGTTGGCAGAGCGGAATGCGGCAAGGCCAGGATCACACCGTCCGCCGCTATAGTAGAGCCATTGTTCAACTGTAATTTAGCCCGGCCATTATGCTGTTCCAATTTTTCAACTTTCACACCTTTAAGGATTGTACAGTTTTCAAGTTCCTTTTCCAGGGTGCGTACGAGTGTTTCAAGTCCACCCGTAAATGTTTGAAACATGCCCTTTTTTTCAGTATTGAATGCTCGGTAATCCGATACTTGGTTTTTCTTTAAGCCACGTATTAAACTGCGGTGCTGCTGTTCGGTTTCAAGCAGCTCGGGAAAAGTCGCCTTTAAGCTCAAACGGTCAATATCCCCGGCAAACACGCCCGAAAATAGAGGTTCAATTAAATTTTCGACCAATTCATTGCCGAATCTGCGCCTTAAAAACTTACCGAGTGGCTGATCTTCAAGTGTTGTGGATATCGGCAGGGCAAAGTCTCCCAAAGCCCGGGCTTTGCCGAACCAGGAGGTAATGCCAGAAGTGAGAAACGACCCAAAATTCGTCGGCACACCCATGACGGTCCCAGCCGGTATCGAATACAGCTGATTTTCGACCGCCACATATGTTTTACCCGGAGCACTTTGAACCAATCGGTCTTCTATTCCTAATTCTTTAGCTAGTTGCTGGATGCTATTTTTTCGTGAGACAAACGAATCCGGACCACGCTCAATTACAAAACCGTCTTTGTGCAAAGTCTGGATTTTCCCGCCGAGACGATGGGCTGCTTCAACCAATGTGATTTCAATCTCCAAACCTTGCTCAATCGCTTGTTTTTGTAAGTAATATGCCGCAGACAGGCCTGTGATGCCCCCGCCCACGATGATTACTTTATGCGTTTGTTCGGCCACGTTTAATCCTCACTTTCATTAAAATTTATTTTTCTGCCAGTTTTCTCAATACCACATCTGCCAAGCCGTCGATGAACAAAGGCTGGACGTTCGGCATTTCGGGACGGCGGTAATTTGCGCCAATTTCGTCGCAAACCACTTTGCATTCGTAATCATTATCGAAAAGAACTTCTAAATGATCTGTTACAAAACCAACCGGTGTGTAGACAAAAGAGGTGTATCCTTTTTGTTCAAACAACTCGCGGGTCAAGTCCTGGACATCCGGCCCAATCCAAGGTTCGCCAGTTTGTCCGGCGCTTTGCCAGCCAACTTCCACGTTTTTCACGCCAGTAGCTTGTTGGAGCATGTCAGCTGTTTCTTTTAATTGATCCGGGTAAGGATCGCCATTCGCGATAATTTTCTCAGGCAATGAGTGCGCAGAAACAATCAGGCAAGATTTCGCCCGTTCTTCTTCTGACATTTCAGCGAACGAAGCACTGATCTTCTCACTCCAGTACTGGATGAATTTTGGCTCTGTGTACCAACTTTCGACAGATGTCAATGAAATCCCTGCTTTTTCAGCAGCTTCTGCTGCACGGCCATTATACGATTTCACGGAGAAAGTTGAGAAATGCGGAGCCAGGACAATCGAAATAGCTTCTGTGATGCCGTCTTTCTTCATTTCTTCAACGCCGTCTTCAACAAACGGTTCGATATGCTTCAGGCCAAGATACATTTTAAATTCAATGTCATCCTGCACTTCGTTCAAGCGCTCGCATAAGCCATTTGCTTGGTCTAGTGTGATTTTTGCAAGTGGTGACAGCCCGCCAATCGCTTTGTAACGGCTACGCAGGTCTTCCAGACTTTCTTCGCTTGGCTTGCGGCCGCGGCGAATATGCGTGTAATAACGTTCAATATCGTCTTCTGAGTATGGCGTTCCATATGCCATTACTAATAATCCCATTGTCTTCTTCAACATAATCACCTCAACATGAAATTTGGTCTTACTTTAAATTACTTTTATGAGCCGTACTGTATTCGTGTACAAATGAAGTCAATCGCTTCAACGTATCCGGATTAACTTCTGGGAACACTCCATGCCCCAGATTGAAGACGTAGCCATCGCTTTGCATGCCCATATCCAAAATCTTTTTCGTACGTTCCTCGATTACCGGCCAGTCTGCCAATAAATAAGAGGGGTCGAGGTTGCCTTGCAAAGTCTTGGTCAATCCCATCGAACGCGCTTCTGAAATCGGCAAACGCCAATCCAACCCAACAACGTCCACTGGAAGCTCATGCCATTCTTTTGCCAAATGGCTTGCTCCCACACCAAAAATCGTCAATGGCACACCTTCTGTGCGCAATTCGGCAAAAATGCGATCCATCACCGGCTTGATGAAAATCCGGTAATCTTCAACATTCAGTGCCCCGACCCATGAGTCAAAAATCTGGATGGCTTTTGCGCCTGCTTTGATCTGTGCTTTTACATAAGGAATGATAGTGTCTGCCAATTTGTCCATTAGTGCAAACCACATGGCCGGTTCTGACACCATCATTGCTTTGGTTTTGTTATAGCTTTTGGAAGGACCGCCTTCAATCATGTAGCTAGCTAATGTGAAAGGCGCACCTGAAAATCCGATCAGCGGCACATTCAATTGTTCCTGCGTCAACAGGCGGATTGTATCAAGGACAAAATCAACATCCTGTTCCGGGTTGATTTCACCTAAGCGTTCAATATCCGCCATACTGCGGATTGGATTATCAATGACAGGACCGATCCCTGATTTGATTTTTACGTCAACTCCGATTGCAGGCAATGGCGTAACGATGTCTTTGTATAGAATCGCTGCATCATTATTATACTGATCAACAGGAAGCTTCGTTACGTATGCACATAGCTCCGGCTGGTGTGTAATTTCCTCCAACGAATATTTTTCCTTAATTTTGCGGTATTCCGGCTGGGAACGTCCGGCCTGCCTCATATACCAAACCGGCACATGATCGGTTTTTTCTCCTCGCGCTGCGCGAAGATACGTATCATTGAATGTCATGAATTTTTCATCCCTTCAGTCTGCTGCTATCTTGTCTGTCTACCTATATCCGTCTATACTATAGACGCTCCATACTTTATTGTATAGATTTCCGGCGCAATTGTCATAAATTAGACGCTTCTCCTTTTCACTTGATTGTCAATACCTGTTTCGTGTAGATTTCTAAAGGGAAGGATAAAGAAAAAGAAAAGCATGTATATTTCCTAAGGAGGGGTATCGATGAATTTTTACATGACGACAGGAACTTACGATTACATGAAGAAAATGCGTGAAAAACATTCGGAAGAGACAATGGTCCTCATGCAAGGTGAAAATACAACCTTGATGATCCATGAAACAGAGGGGAAGACCATTTTCCAAACACCCCGGCGTTATGAAGTGGTTGATGGAACAGGAGAATTCAAGGAAAAAGGATTTTTTGTCTTTAATAATATCCCGGTCTCTGACGAAGGGCGCCCTGTTTTCGAACACCGCTTTAAAAATCGGGCAGGAGCGATTGAAAACGAACCTGGATATATCGCATTCCGTGTTTTGAGACCACTTGATTCAGACACCTATGTCGTCCTGACTGAATGGGAGTCACCTGCTTTTTATGAAAAATGGAAAGAGTCGCAAGCGTTTTCTCAAGCACATTCTGCTAAGCCGGAAAGCCCACTCAGTGCGCAGCGCCCGAATATTTTCTCGGGTGTGTCCTATATCAGTACCTATCGAGCAAAACCTGAAGAAGAATGATGACCTCAAACCATGCAGAGCTGGTTTGTTGCAAATTTAAGGAGGAAGTTACTTGGTTTTCGTTATTTTCATATTAGCAGCTGCACTCACCGTATTCGCATCCATCAAGCTGTCCCAATATGCCGATGTTATCAGTTCAAAAACGGCAATGGGCGGCATGATGGTCGGTACCCTATTACTTGCAGGGGCAACTTCCCTGCCTGAAGTATCCACCAGTTTTTCGGCAGCAGCTATCGGCAACGCTGATATCGCTGTCGGGAACATGATTGGATCAAACCTTTTCAATTTGTTCATCCTTGCTGGATTTGATTTCCTTCTCCGGAGACGCCGGATTTTGAATCGGGCTTCGCGCAACAATATCTACACTGCCATTCTCGGGACTTTTTTAACCGTTCTTGTCATCATGGCCCTTTGGCTGCGTCTTGACACACAAATTTTTGGTGTTGGTCTGGATGCATTGATCATCGCAGTCACCTATATTATCGGTATGGTCGCCATCAACAAACTGCCTTCACTGGACCCTGAAGCAGAAGCGATTGCAGAGTCGGAAGAAGAACCTGATAATCCAAGTGCTTCATTGTCACCAAAAGCAGCAATTTTCCGCTTTGTTATCGCGGCTCTTGTTATTTTGGCTGCTGGTACTGCCTTATCAATTACCGGAGACCAAATTGCTATCATTACCGGAATCGGCTCCAGCTTTATCGGCAGTTTCCTGATTGCTGCAGCAACTTCCCTTCCGGAAGCCATCTCTGTTTTTGTGGCGCTGCGATTGAGCAATGTCAACATGGCTGTCGGTGCCATTCTCGGAAGCAATATCTTCAATATGATCATCCTTGCCCTGTCTGATCCTGTGTACACTGCAGGAACCATTATTTCAGGTGTTTCCGGCGCGAATATGATTATCGCTGTCGGTGTTCTGATCATGTCGTTGCTTGCTTTGTTTTCGCTTTACCGAAAAGAAAGTGCTTCTACACTATCGTATGCACTGCCATCTGTGATTATTCTTATTGTGTACTTTGCAGCATCTTACATGAACTTCACTTACTAACCAAAAAAAAGCGCAGCCGTACTCCAGCAATTAGGAGCGGCTGCGCTTTTTTAATTTTGGAGGACTCTAAAAAATCCCTAAGACCTTCTCTGCATCTTGTATCTGCCATGGGACTGGTGTCCCTTCTCTCACCCACTGCCATTTATGATATGCTTGAAAAAAGAAAGGGGTTTTGAAAATGATTGATGCATTATACGCAGAATTAGATGCCGCTTATCCGGAAATGGTGGAAATCCGCCGTCACCTGCATATGAATCCAGAACCATCGTTTCATGAAATCAAAACAGCCCGTTATATTCGTGATTACTATGAAAAATTGGGGATCGATGTTAAACACAGTGTTGGCGGAAACGGTGTAGTCGCTAGAATACAAGGCGCAAAACCTGGTAAAACCGTGGCGTTGCGCGCTGATTTCGATGCCTTGCCGATTCAGGACCAAAAAGAAAGTGTGCCCTATAAATCAACCGTCGATGGCGTCATGCACGCATGCGGCCATGACGGCCATACAGCTACACTTCTAGTGCTTGGAAAAACCCTGCACAATCTGCGTGATAGATTGGAAGGAACCTATGTTTTGATTCATCAGCATGCCGAAGAACTGGTTCCAGGAGGCGCAAAATCGATGATTAGAGCAGGCGTGCTGGACGGTGTTGATGTCATTTTCGGTACCCACCTTTGGTCTACGACGCCGTTTGGCAGAATCGATACGCGCGTCGGCCCGATCATGGCCGCTGCAGACAGCTTTGAACTCAAAGTTCAGGGACGGGGCGGCCATGGCGCAAGCCCTCACGAAACGATTGATGCGGTCGTCATCGGTTCCCAGATCGTCTCGAACCTGCAGTCATTGGTATCCAGACGTGTGGATCCCTTGGAATCCGCGGTCCTGTCGGTCGGTTCGTTTGTAGCACAGAACCCATTCAATATTATTGCCGACCAGGCTGTTTTGTCCGGAACTGTCCGCTCATTCAAGGAAGATGTCCGAAGCCTGATGGAAGCGGAAATGGCTCGCGTCATCGAAGGAATCAGTATGGCCAATAACAGCCGCTATGAATTCCATTTCAAACGCGGATACCCACCAGTCGTCAATCATGAAAAAGAAACTATATATGTAAAAGGTATCGCAGAAACCGTTCCTGGTGTGGGAGAAGTCTATGACTGCCCGCCTCAAATGGGCGGAGAAGATTTCGCCTATTACCTGGAGGAAATTCCGGGGGCGTTCTTCTTTACAGGTGCGATGCCTGACGGAGATGTATACCCTCATCACCATCCAAAGTTCGATTTTAAAGAAGAAGCCATGTTGCTGGCTGCTAAAACCCTGGGCGCTGCAGCCGTTAATTTCCATAAGTAAACCAAAAACCAAGCCCGGCATCTATTCCTAGATGCCGGGCTTGGTTTAATTTTCCCTGCTTTTTAAAACTATAACCGTAATGAGAGAAACGGCCAGAATGACGCCAAAAGTCAACAAGGCAGTAATAGCTTCCCCTATCAGCAGCAGGACAGCTGCTGCAGCTATACTTTGCAAAATCTGCATTGCCATGATGAGTTTCCGGACAGCTTGCTGCCTGCTGAACTGAGTCAGCGGGAACAAGTTGTCCATCCTGAAATGCTGGGTATGCGTCAACCCTTGCCAGATTTGAATCACCGTCGCGAATGCCAAGGCACCGGCAAATAATGCGACCCCGATCTGGAATGGAATGAACCACGCCCCCACCATGATGATGGCCGTCAGCCGCACCCATAAATAAAACAATTCATCCGATCGGACAAAAGTTCTCCAAACCAAATATAAATGTGCGTTTTTCGGACCCGGCTTGATAAACCCGTAAGCCCAATTCAGCCAGGTTCTGGCCTTGATTTTGCCCTTCAGATGAGGGACATCGGTAAAGTAGTTGGCGAACTGATAAAAACGCAACATGCGGTTTTCTTCCAGCCCTATAAAATGGTCATAAGCGAAAGGCTTACCTACCGCTTTGCGGGCTATCCATTTGCCATAAAAAATGATGGCAAACAGCACCAGGACAGCAATAACCAACTGCTCTTCTATATAAAAGTATACAAACAGCCCGACCAGCAAGAAACGCAGCAGCCGGTCCAGCCAGACAGCTTCTCCTGCCCCTTGCCTGCGGAAAACGAATTCCGTCTGGACATTCCACCATTTGATCAGCAGCAGCAAAATCGGAAAACCAATTAAAAAGGACGACGGCAGACCATAGAGGGCATTGACCATCGGCAACGACACGATAAAGACGATGGCCGGCAAGTACAATTGGGAAAAGAACGACCATTTCAAAGCCGGTTTTAAAAATTCATCCAACTTGCTTTCCAAAGGCAAAAAATACACCGAATCTGCTTCCTTCAATAAAGTTGACGGTGGACTGATGGCCAACAGCAATCCGAAAATCACTGCCAACACGAGCGCTCCCGGGAATTCTGGCGGGATATTCTGAATCCATTCGCTATAGGCGAATCCTGCAGCTCCAAGTGCGAAAAGCAGCACGACTGCGATATGGCCGGTGAAAATATATTTCAAGTAATTTTGGACTTCAACTGTGTACTTATGAAGCCGTTTCGACCAGATATCATGCAAATTCTTCATTTAGCTCATCCTCGGTCATCGCAATATACAAATCATCCAGTGACGCTCCGGGCATACTGAAAGCCTTCCGCAAATCGTCCATCGTTCCGCTGGCCCGAATCCGTCCGTTATGAAGCAGGATGATCCGGTCGCAATAGCGTTCGGCAGTAGACAGGATGTGGGTCGACATCAGCACCGACGCCCCTTTTTCCTTTTGTTTTTCCATCTGATCCAATAAGGATTTGATGCCCAGTGGATCCAGTCCGACAAAAGGTTCGTCGATGATGTAAAGAGCCGGATTCACAAGAAATGCACTCATGATCATCACTTTCTGGCGCATCCCTTTCGAGAAGTGCGATGGAAACCATTTTAGCCGCTTTTCCATCCGAAATTCCTTCAAGAGTTCTGCAGAACGTTTTTCAAACAGCTCGGGATCCAAATTATAAGCCATCGCAGTCAGCTCCAAATGTTCCCGCAACGTCAGTTCTTCATACAAAATCGGCGTTTCCGGAATATATGAAAAAGATGAACGGTATGTGTCCATATCTTCTTCGAAGGTTTTTCCGTTCAATCGGATTTCCCCCGATTTCGGCTGCATCAATCCGATAATGTGCTTGATTGTAGTACTTTTGCCGGCACCGTTCAAACCAATCAGTCCAACAAGTTCCCCTTTTCCGATCGAAAACGTCACTTCCTGCAGGACCGGCTTGCGTGTATACCCGCCTGTCAACGCGTCAACTTCCAAAATAGCCATATACAACACCTCTTTCTTTTAAAAATCATACAATCAACAATGAAGGAAAATCTCATTGTTACGCAACCCATAAACTCTTTAACTTATACATTTACCTATTGTATCAAAATCAGCTGTCGAATTCTTTTCTGATATGGCAAATATGGTAAAATGGGAAAAATGGAAAGGATGATACCAATGACAAATTGTATTTTCTGCAAAATCATTGCAGGTGAGATCCCAAGCGTGAAAATTTATGAAGATGAACATGTCTTTGCTTTTATGGATATCATGCCCTTGTCAAAAGGCCATACTTTGCTTATCCCCAAAACGCATCGTGAGTTTGTCTATGATATGACACCCGAAGAAGCGGGCAAGCTGTTTTCCGTGGCACCGAAGATCGCAAAAGCCATCAACGATACGTTTCAGCCTGAAGGCATGAACCTGCTGAACAACAATGGCGCAAAAGCTGGCCAAAGCGTATACCATTTCCATTTGCACTTTATCCCACGCTACGGGCAAACTGATGGCTTTGGGGCAAAATGGATAACCAAAGAGAAAGAATTCACTTCCGAACGCATTCAAGAGCTTGCAGAAAGTGTAAAACAAAAGTTAACCGCTGACGCTTGATTTTCTGAAGTGGACAGGATAGAATCAGAATAAGTTTTTTCGCCGGCGGTCATGAGGACACGACCGGGAAAAAGAACTAACACATTAGCTGAGGAGAGATGAGAAATGAATACGAAGAACCTAGTTTTAATGGCGCTGCTGGTAAGCGTCGGAGCCACACTTTATGTGGTGATTCCAGGCATCAACGGAGGAATGAAACCTGATTTCATGTTGACGATGATGTTTATTGGCATTCTTTTATTCCCGAATGTGAAAAACGTATTTTTATTGGCGGTAACGACTGGTGTCTTATCAGGACTGTTCTCTACATTCCCGGGTGGATTCTTTCCAAATATCATCGACAAGTTCATCACCGCTTTTGTATTTCTGGCTTTAGTGATGATCCTGAAGAAATTCGTTTCTAAACTGCCGGTTACTATTGCACTTTGTGCAGTCGGCACTTTATTGTCCGGAACAATATTTCTTTCTGCAGCCATTTTTGTAATTGGTGCCAATATCCCTTTCAGCCTGTTGGTTGTAACGGTGGTCTTGCCTGCAGTATTGATGAACGGAGTCGCTTTCGCCTTTATCTACCCAATTGTCATCACATTGGTCAAGCGCTCCAAATTCGAAACAGCGGTTTCACAAGCCGCATAACACAGAAGTTTTTCGTCATTATTTATGGCGAAAAGCTTTTTTCATTGAACAGTCATTCCTCTTTATGTTTTAATTAGGTAAAATAAAGGAAAAGAGATTGATAGGAAGAAAGGAGCGTTTTATACATGAAAGCATCAAGATTTTTCTTAGGACTTGCTACAGGGGTGGCAGTTGGAGCTGCAACGGCCTTATTCTCTGCTCCACAATCAGGACAAGAGTTCCGTACAACTGTGAAATCAACGTCATCTGAATGGAAAGAGTATTTGAATGAACTCAAAGTAAAAGTGAACGGCCTGAAAGAATCGGTCAATCACTTGACCGAGGAAGCCAAATCACAGCTGCCTGAAGCAGTCGATGGATTAAAAGCATCACTTGAAACTTGGACGGAGAGCACTGCTCCCGCCAAAGAGCACCTTCAGCTTGAAATCATGGCTATCCAAAATGCCATTGAAGAGTTGCAAAACACCCTCAGCAAAGACAAAAAAAACAAAGACGATGATAAGCCTAAAAAGGAAAAAGTCGACGACGATACACAAAGCGCGTAAAACAGCTGCCACTAGGCGGCTGTTTTTTTTGAATTTTCTATTGCATCTGAATCTAAAGGGTATCGAAGTACCGCTTATACAGTCTTTTTTGAAGACTTTCTCTGATTTTATTTTTTGCTGTAAATTATTTTACTATTCTTACTTTTATTACGTTTGCTTTACTGCTATAATAAAGAAAATATTTCGGAAGAAAGTGGGTGCTTGTGTGAGCGAAAAGGAATATACCATGAAAGAGGCTATGTTGTTTAGCCAACGCATCGGGCAATTATCGAAAGCGCTGTGGAAAGCGGTAGAAAAAGATTGGCAAATGTGGATAAAACCTTATGACTTGAATATTAATGAGCATCACATTCTTTGGATCTCCTACCACTTAAAGGGAGCTTCTATATCGGATGTCGCCAAATTCGGTGTCATGCATGTTTCTACTGCCTTTAATTTCTCAAAAAAGTTGGAAGAACGCGAACTTCTGTCTTTTTCAAAACGCGATACGGATAAACGCAATACCTACATTCAGTTAACCGAAAAAGGCGAGAAATTGATGCAGGAAATGATTGAAAATTATCATAAGACTCCACACTCTGTCATTGACGGCTCTCTGCCCTTGCGAGAGATGTATGGAAAATTCCCGGAGTTTATGGATATCATGGCCGTAATCCGTAATATTTATGGAGATGATTTCATGGAAATTTTCGAAGCATCCTTTAAAAATATCGAGAACAGATTCAGTGAAGAAAACCATGTCATTGTGCACCAAGAAAGCCAACAATAATCAACAAATTCCGCTGTTTAATTTATGGTTGCATTTCCTTATAAATCATTGTATTGTATGTATCGACTCAAAAATGAATTTTGTAGTTAGGAGATGCATACATGCACTGCTGGAAAACAATCAATGTAAAAAAACAATATGGATTTGACCGGCTTTTCATGATATCAGCACTTTTTGGAATCGCTGTTTTTATGGCCTCTTACGTCGGGCTTGCGATTGCTTATGCCACACCACTATCCGATCAGTATTTTCTACTTTTCGTCTTGGCTTTATTAGCTATCTATCCAATCCATAAAGTTTTACATTTCTTTCCAATGATTGGTTGCCACAAATCATTGAAACTTATCATTCGAAAACAGATGAAGGTTTGCCCGGCCATTTCATTTCATATTAATGAACCGGTTCCCAAAGTACGTTTTCTCTTGTCATTGGCCACACCTTTTCTTATTCTAAACACAGCCATTGTCACGTTAAGTATCCTGATGCCTGCCTTCAGCCATTATTTCGCTATGCTGTTAGCGTATCATTGTGCTTTATGCTTGACGGACATCATCTACCTCCGCAATTTAGCGCATTCTCCCAAATATGCGTTTATAGAAGAAACAGAAACCGGTTTTGAGATTCTTGTGCCTCCAGTAGTCAGCTGATTCCTGCTTTTTCTTCCCGTCTTTGTTATACTAGGAAGTAAAGTCAGAGGGGAGGAAATCCATGATTATCGCATTCATTGTTATGTTCTCCGTGTTTTATCTTTTCCAGATCAACCGGATGACATTGGCCTTAGTTACTTCTCGGGAAATCCCGGAAGAAAATCATCAAAAAATATTCCGTACCATTAATATATTAATCACAATACTACTGGTATCGTTGTATGTAGGCGTAGAATTTACACCTTAAATCACTTGCCTACTGGCAAGTGTCTTTTTTTAGGAACATTCAAGATTTCAAAACGTTTATACTATTAGCAACTACTGCATCTAGATAGAAAGTTGGGAGCGAAATTTAATGAAAAAATCCTTTTTAACAATTACATTGGCAGCATCCATACTGGCTTTAGCCGCTTGCAGCGACAGCGGCGAAGGGGAAGTTATTATCACTTCCGATGCTGGAGATGTCACAAAAGATGAGCTTTACGAAGAAATGAAAACCTCAATTGGCGAACAAGCGGTACAGATTCTTATGATTGAAAAAGTACTTGCTGAAAACTACGAAGTGACCGATGAAGAAGTAAATGCAGAGTACGAAAGCAATAAAGAAGAGCTTGGAGAAAGCTTTGAAGAGTTTCTTGCTCAAAATAACCAAACTGAAGACAGCTATAAAAAAGTCATCCGTTTAAATTTATTGCAGGAAAAAGCGTTGACTGAAGGCGTTGAAGTGACCGACGAAGAAATACAAGCACAATATGACCGCCAAGGCACTGAATTGAACGCACGCCATATTCTTGTGCCTGATGAAGAAACTGCCAACTCCCTTAAGAAAGAATTGGATGAAGGCGGTGACTTCGCTGCATTAGCAGAAGAAAATTCAACTGATACAGCTTCTGGTGCAAACGGTGGTAACCTTGATTGGTTCGGACCAGGAGCTATGGTTCCTGAGTTTGAGGAAGTCGCTTATGGCCTTGAAGTTGATGAAATAAGTGAGCCTGTAGCATCTGAATTTGGATTCCACATCATCCAGGTTCTTGAGAAACGTCAAGTAGAAGACCAACCGGCATTGGAAGACCAGAAAGAAGAGATTCGTTCTGAAATAGCACTTTCAAAAGCGGATCAAACCACTTTATTGCCGAAAGTTGCTGAATTGATGGAAGAAGCAAATGTAGAGATTCAAGATGAAGATCTCGAAGGCGCTTTGGAAGATATCCTGAATCCTGCTCCTGCTCCAGAAGCTGCCCCTGCAGAATAATAACTGAAGACTTAAAAACCCCTCGCTTCCATTACTGGAAGCGAGGGGTTTTCAGCTTGTTGAAAAAGTCTTCACGCTTTCATTTCGCTTCAGACGGACGCTTTTACTGGCACGACTTCTGCCGCTCCCCTCGCTACTCTGAGTCCAGTGGCTCCATCTCGTGTCGCTCTGTCGCTTTGCTCCGTCACTGTTCCCGTTGGAGTCGCCGCCTTCCGCTGCATTAAGGAAGAAAGCATTTACTAAGTGGGTTGGAGAAGCGTCCGTTCGACTCCTGCAGGAAAGCGAGACGGCCGAGACCCCGCAGGGAACAGAGTGACTGAGGAGGCTTGGACGCGAGCCCGCGGAAAGCGAACGGTAAGCTTCGGAAATCCACGACTTGTTAGAAGTTTCTCGATAGACTGAAAAACCCCCGCTTCCGAGAAAGGAAGCGGAGGTTTTTTATCAAATTTTCGGTTTGTAGAATGAGCGATTATCCAATGCGAAGACACGTTCAGAAAATTCGCCTTCCTTGGTTTTTCCAAGAGCGCGGTCCATCATCATCATCTTGGCATCGATATTGTCGATATAATGCAGAATTTCAGCTTCTTTAAGCATCGGTTTTTTCGGACTGCCCCACTCTTCCTTGCCATGGTGCGAAAGGATGATATGCTGCAGCAGCATAACTTCTTCCCCTTCAATCTCCAACTCTTCTGCAGCTTTCGCCACTTCTGTCACCATGATGGAGATATGTCCGATCAGATTGCCTTCCACAGTATAGCTTGTTGCAATCGGACCGGAGAGCTCGATTACTTTGCCGATATCATGCAAAATAATCCCCGCAAACAGCAAATCCTTGTTTAAGCCCGGATAGATATCGATCAATGCCTTGCCCAACTTCAGCATGGAAACGACATGATCTGCCAAACCGGAAACATAGTCGTGATGATTGCGCGTTGCTGCCGGAAATGTCAGGAATTGCTGCTGGTATTTTTTCAGCATAAAACGTGTAATCCGCTGAATTTGTGGATTCTCCATCTCGAAAAGATACTTCATCACTTCTTCGAGCAACTCGTCCGCTGATTTCTCAGACGACGGCATCAAGTCTGAAATTAACTGGTTCTCTTCTGGTTTCGCCGGCCGGATGCTTTTGATGCGCAATTGGTTTTTGCCTCTGTAATTGTGGATTTCGCCACCGACACGGACAATTGTTTCCGCTGCGAATAATTTTTCCTGTTCATCTTTCGTATCCCATAATTTTGCTTCAATATCTCCGCTCTTGTCCTGTAATACCAATGAAATAAACGGATTTCCAGTAGTTGTGACTCCTTTGACTGACTGCTTGATCAGCAGGAATTCATCAATCGTCTCTCCGACTGCACGCTGTGTGATTCCTTTAGTCATGAATGAACGCTCCTTTCGGTATTGGCCACCTTGATGATCTGCGCATTAGGCCAAGCCTGCTGCATGCCTTCGTGGCAAGTGAAATAAATGAACTGATGCTCTTTTTGCAGCTCTGTTACTAAGTTTATCATTTGCTGCAGCCGACTGCGATCAAAATGGACAAAAGCGTCGTCCATAATAATAGGAAACGGATGGCTGTTCTTCATCGATACAGCTAAAGACAGCCTCAACGCCAGATAAGCCTGCTCTTTCGTCGCCTGACTGAGCTCAGCAATCCGGAAATACGTTCCATCCTGTCTCTCCGCTTCAAAATAACCTGACATATTCATGGACAATTTCTGATAAGCACCGGCGGTCAACCGGTTGAAATAAAGCTGTGCATTGTCCAGCACTGCCGGCAATTTCTTGTCTTTCAATTCAGCCATTATCTGGCTGATTGCTTCCACAACAGCTTTATTGATGGACCACTGGTGGGCCAAATCGATGAATTCCGCTTTCTTCTCTTCAAATTCCTGCTGCTTTTCTTCATAAGAACTATCCGACAATAATAAACGGGTCAATTGCTGCTTATCAGCCTGTTCCGCCAGCAGCTCGTTCCGCTCCGCTTTGAGCTTTGCGAGATGAATCTGCCAGCGCTCTAAAGCCATTTCAGCATCATCTGGCTGCCAGCCAGCCGGCAAATCAATTTTTCCAATAGACTCCAACTGCCCATCGACAAGTGCACACTCTTTTTCAAGTTGCTGTTTTCGCTCCCAGGTATCCGCCGTCCGGTAAAAGTCAAAAACATCTTCCACATGGGTATATTCCAGCAGCGCCTGCTGCTCTTTTTCAAGCTGCTCCTGGTAAATAGTCAAGCGGCTGATTTCCTGCAGCAGCTCCCCTTGTTTCTCATTTACTTTGATCCATTCTTCCTGCTTCTGTTTCCGCAGTGCAAGCTCTGAACGCAAAGAAGGCATCAGTTCACCGGTTGCCAGTTCTTTGCCGCATGCTGCTTGCGCTTTCTCAAGCCATTCTTCCTGCCGCTCTTCCAATACGCGGACTTCGCTGTCGATCCGCTGCAGCCGCGAGTGGATGTTATGCACTTCACGAAGTTTTTCGAATAGTTCCAGGACCATCGTCCGGCTTGCTCCCGGCTGAAGGCCAATTTCCAGCAGAAGCTTTTGATAGGCAGCTTTTGCAGGAGAAGAAGTTTTTTCTGCTGAATAGACGGCGATTTTCTTTTTGATGGCGTCCCGCTGTGCTATTAAGCCATCCAGTTGATGATCAAATTCTGAAACTTTTTTCGAAATTGCCTCGTACTCACTTTCTTTTCCGCCATATTCGTTTAGGAGTGTCTGGTAATGTCCCGAGAGCTCTGCGGGCTTTGCCGTTTTCAGGAATAACCAAACTGCTGCCCCAATTACGGCAAGACCTAATACCATTAACAGCATAGTTGATTGTACAAAGCCATAAGCTGCCATAATCAAACCCATTGCAACCAACGCGTAGTTGACGATCTGTCCATTTCCGCTGTTGACTGTTTGAATTTTTGACGCTACTCTGGCTTCCGCTAACTCCCCAGAAATGGCTGCCCACTGTTCCGCAGCGAGCCGCTCTTTGCCAACAGGTTCCCCCACCAAGAAATACGTCAGCTCCGCTTCTGTTTGTGACAGTCTTTTTTTTTCTTCCTGCAGGTTGCGCATCCGGAAACGTTGATCCTCTTCTTCCACATCCAAATCCTTCAGCCTGCCAACTAATTGCTCTTCGTTTCTTAAAGAGACATCCACTTCTAAAGCCTGCTGCTCAGAAAGCCCGATAAGGGACAATGTGGACTGGCGATCTTCCGAAAGTTCCAGATGTTCATTGTTCTTGTGTTCCAATTGAAGACGCAGCTGATGCCAATCTGATTCACGGTTCAACAGATTTTCCAAAGCTGATACAGGCTCTCCTGATTCAACGGCAGGCAAGCTGTTCTGCTGATTGGCCAAATGCTCTGCACCAGCTTTTGTTTCTGACAGCTTGTCCACCAGCCGGTCCATCTGCCTTTTTCCGTCCAATGGAAATTGGACAACTCGCAATGCTTTGATCTGCTCTGCCAAAGTCTTTTTATCAGCCAGCAATGGAGCCATCTGCTGCCATTTCCCGAGTTTTTTCAGTTCCTGGTCTGTTTCCTTTTCTTCAGCTTCGATAGTCATCAGGCGATTGTCAATTTCGCGCAGCCGTTCGATATAAGGACCATATAACTCTGTCCGCTGCCGATATTCCTTCAGCTCACCTTCGATGCTGCGGAGCTCATCAGCAAGCACATTCATTTCCGGGTTTCGCCCGCTCTTCTTGAACAACAGCGCCATTTCCTTTTCCAGCTGGCTTTCCAATCGTGTTACCGCATCAATGCCTGTAGTTCCGGAGGCCAGCAGGGTACGGCTCAATTCCTTTTCACTCAGTCCGTCAAGTCCTTGCAATTCATGGATGGAAAATGAAAAAATCGCTTCAAACGAGGCGCGGTCGTAATTGCGCAGCAGCTGCTTTAGTTCGGCTTCTGCCCCACGCCTGCCGTCTTCAAACCAGACAGTGACATCTCCGGCAGATTTTCCTTTTATCCGCTCAATCACCAGTTTTCCGTAATGCGGATCGGATATGTGAATTTGACCGCCATATTTCCCACCATTTTTCGGTTCATAGCGCAATAATGCCCCTTTGCGTGCAGGAAAGCCGAAAAGAATCTGGACGATAAATTGCTGCATGGTTGTTTTTCCGGCTTCATTTGGGCCATAAAACAAGGCCATTTGGCCAGTCAGATCGATGGTCCGGTTTTCATGCCTGCCGAAACCATAAATGATCAGTTTTTCGATTTTCATTCCGTCACTCTCCTGCCTGCATGCTGCGTCGAATTTTTTGGGCGGCTGCCAGTTGAAGATCTGCGATGGATTGATCTTCCAAAGGCGCTAAAAAGCGGCTGCTTTTCGGGTGCCTGTATAAATCCTTCAAGATCGTTTTCCATTCTTCTGTGTTCCACCCTTCGATTGTCTGGACCAGCACAGCCCCGAGTGGAGAAAGTTCTGCTTCGTTATCTGCCTCTTGAAACCGAATCTCTTGGATCCAGATAAAATGATCCAGTGCTTCCATTGATTCTTGCAGCGTTTCCAGCAGTTCACTTTCCGGAATTTCAGTTAAGAGCTGAAAACTCTCTCCATCCATTTCGGTAAACACTATATCGACAATCGCCGTTCCTGCTGCTTCTCCAAAAAGACTAAGCTTTCTTCGGCAAGCATCAATCAATTCATTCATATGGAGTATTCCCTTGATCGAAACGGCCACCTGATCGAATTGAACGACTGACGTCGGAATGAACTCCAAGGAAGTATCCCTTTTTGACAGGGTCACATCATAAAAGCCTTTTGTTCCGGACTCCTTACGGTGGCGCCCTTGAATATTGCCGGGATAAACGATGGACGGTTCACGGTGAAGCTCCTGACGTTTATGGATATGGCCAAGCGCCCAATAATCATACTGTTTGCTGAGCAGCTGCTCTTTTTTGAAAGGCGCATAAACCGCATGTGTCGCATCGCCGTCCAGGCTGCCGTGCAGCATGCCGATCTGGTAGCTCTCCAAACCTTCTGCTGCCGGATACTGTTCCACCATCGATTCACTGACATGGCGTTTGCCGTAGCTGAAGCCGGTAAAAACCACTGGACCACCGGCGGTTTCCAGCCTGAACTGGGAGACTGAATCGTCAAATGCATGGACATTTTTGGGCAATTCAAAACGCGTCCAATTGCCGCTCAGGTGGTCGTGGTTGCCGTAGCTGATAATTACCGGAATCTCTTGTTCAGCAAGCTGCTGCATTCCTTTTTGAAAACGGGCTTGCGCGCGTATGCTGCGGTCTTCCCCGTCATAGATGTCGCCGACAATCAGCACAAAATCAGGCTTCTCATCGAGCGCATACCGAACGAGCCCATCAAATGCATCCAGCGTGCTGTCTTTCAGCTTTTTCCAATGTTCTTTCCGCAAGCCCTTCATGCCGATGAACGGGCTTCCCAAATGCAGATCTGCGGTGTGGATAAATCGAATAGATTCCATAATTAACCCCTCTTAAAGACCGAATATTTGTTCTTATTTTACCATGGAAATCCCATAAAAAAAACTGTTTGCAAGAAACTTCCTGCAAACAGCTTTCTTATGTTCTATCAAAGCTGAACTAAAGAAATCAGCTTTTATCCAACGCTTCGGCCGCTTTGGGCATGGCTCCCGCAAGAAGCCAGGCAAAGGACGCCAGTCTTCTTGCTTTGCCCAGCCCTTGGACGCACCGGCGCTAAGGGATTTAGTGAATTCGAAGCAACTCTATGTTTTCCCCTGTAATCATAAAAGATATGGAGCAAACCAGTGGAGACTCCCAAGGAAGCAGCAAAGTATAGCCCATCAAAAATGATTAGTTCAACTTATATAAGAAGTCTATTTTTATAAAAGAGTGGCTTTTCTATAACGGCGCTAACTCTCGACTACTTATTATTCCCTAATCGAATAGCTTTGCGGATGTCCTTCAGGGACTGGGAGGAGCCATACATCAGCACTCCTCCACGGTAGACACGGGCGCCGAACCACCCCAGTATCCCTATGGTCACCAGCATGATACCAATGGACAACAGCGGCTCCCACAAGGGCAGATCCAGCATGCCGACACGCAGGAACATCACTAAAGGCGCAAAAAATGGAATAAAGGATGAGACGGTCACATAGCCGGCTTCCGGTATCGAGATGCCGGAAAACGCGATGAGTGATCCGATGATGACTAAAATCATCATTGGCAACATCAATTGCTGCACATCCTCTGTCCGGCTGACCAAAGACCCCAGCAATGCTGCGAGCACCGCATACAGGAAATAGCCTAACAGGAAAAAGAGGATGGCGAACAGGAATGTACTGATTTTGACTTCAGAAAAGCCCATGACGCTGAAAAAGCCTTCAGTTAAATCCGTGCCCGCTGTCTTAATGGCAAAATAGCCGGACAGTCCGAAAATCATCATTTGCAAAATCCCCAGGCTGCCGATGCCTAAGATTTTTGCGAACATATGCTTAACTGGCGACACACTGGAAATAAGAATCTCCATGACACGGGAAGATTTTTCAGTGGCTACTTCCATGGCGATCATGTTTGGATAGTAAATGACTGCCACATAGATGAGCATGATCAGGACATAAACAAGCCCTCTGGACTGACTCAACTCTTCCTGTGATTTGGAAGATTCCGAAACAGCCTCCCGCTCAAATTCGACCGGCATGAACAACTGCCACACTTGGCTGTCATCCAATCCGAGCGATTCGGCAGTCAATGCCGTATGTACTGCCTGAACCGCATTTTCAATCTCAATGCCACCGCCCAATTCATTGGCAGATTCTGAGATGTAACGGGCACTCAATTGGCCATTCTGTGTTAAAACCAGGTAATCGTCAATAATTCCTTCGGCCAGGCTTTTCTGCAATTCCTCTTCAGTCAAATAAGTCGGTACAGCTTCAATCCCACTGTCCATCAAATCAAGCTGGGTCTGCAGTTCCGGCACAAGGCCCGAGGTTTCATCAAGGACATGCAGCAAATTCTCCTCAGATTCTTCGCCATCGAAAAGCGCGATGATGTTCGGAATATTCGCCAAAAGAAAAAAGGAGGCAACGACAACCAGTGTTGTTATAATAAAGGATTTCGTTCTGGCTTTGGTTATAAACGCCTGTTTGAAAATAATCCAGAAACTATGCATGATTTTTTCCCACCTTCGCAATGAAAATTTCTTCCAAGGAAGGTTCTTCTATTGCAAAATGGCGTAGTGTTCCGAGATTTATCGCTTTAGCGAGTAGAACTTGCGCAACATGTTCATCCGTAATCTGGAACAATGCGCCGTCTTTGGTTTTAGTAAAGTGATCGACACCCGCGATGGCGCTCAAGCCACTGAGATCACCTTCCATATTCAAGCGGACTTTCTGCTTGCCGAATGACCGTTTCACTTTCTTTATCGAACCACCAGCTACCACTTTTCCGCGGTCCAAAATGCTCATGTCATCGCATAACTCCTCGACATGATCCATGCGATGGCTGGAAAAGACAATGGTCGCCCCTTGCTTCTGAAAATCCAGGATCGCTCCTTTCAGCATTTCCACATTGACAGGATCGAGTCCCGAAAAAGGTTCATCCAATATCAGCAACGACGGTTTATGCAAGAGCGATGCAATCAATTGGATTTTTTGCTGATTGCCTTTTGACAACTCTTCCACTTTTTTCTGCCCGTAATGCGGCACTTCAAAGCGTTCCAGCCAGGCAGCCGTTTCGCGCTTGGCATCCGGCTTCGACATTTTGCGCAACTGTGCCAAATACACCAGTTGTTCTTCTACCTTCATTTTCGGATACAGTCCGCGCTCTTCCGGCAAATAGCCGATTTCCGGGCTGTTTGCATATGTAATGGGTTTTCCTTTCCAACGGACTGTACCCTGAGTGGGATCCAGCAGGCCCAGAATCATCCGGAATGTCGTCGTTTTGCCGGCTCCGTTGGCACCGAGAAAACCATGCATCTCTCCTTCTTCGATTGACAGCGAAAGATTATCCACCGCTGTAAAATCACCGAATTTTTTTGTTACCTGTTCAACGTGCAAAGCCATTTTCGTTCGCCCCTTTCTTTCTACTTACTACGAAGCATTTGCCAAAATGTTTCAAAAATTGCAGGACTTTTCAAAAGAAACCCTTTATACTTAAAATGAATATCCATTCAGAAAGGATTGATTCCATATGAGAACCTATAAACTGACAGCATTCGAAAAAACGGGGAAACAGATATTGGACGAAACATTTACGGCCGAAACAGACGAAGAAGCAAGTGATAAAGGAAAAGCCATCCTGGAAGAAAAAGAGTTGATCAAACAAACCCATCGCCTGGCATCACCTGCAGGCAAACTTCTTCTTTTCCATTCATAAGTACGCAAAAAGCATGGCGGAAATTCGAGGCCACTGAAAAACCCTCCCTTTAAATCAGCGGAGACTAAAAAAAGAGTCAGAAGGCAGGATTTCCCTGCCTTCTGACTCTTTTTTATCACCTTTATTGTTCACCAG
>NZ_JAGGPX010000026.1 GCF_018613575.1 Planococcus sp. ISL-110 | reverse complement strand
TGTAGTTTTTCAGTGGCCTCGGAAATTCCGCCATGCTTTTTTATTCACCTTTAAATTCTGGTTTGCGTTTCTCGACAAATGCCTGTATGCCTTCCAGGTGATCGGCTGATTTCCGCATGGCTGCTTGCGCTGCCGCTTCCATCTCCAGTACCTGCTCCAATTCATCGACTTTCAATTGATGCAGGATATGCTTAGATGCCAATTTTGCGCTGACCGGCGACGCGATTGTTTCAGCAGCATAGGCTTCTGCCTGTTGGAGCCCGCGCCCTTCGGCAGTCACTTCCTCGATGAGGCCTTTCGCGAGCGCATCACGCGCTTTTAAGGTTTGCCCTGCCCAAATGATCTGCTGGGCTTTTGGCACGCCGACACGTTCTTTCAGGAAGAAATGGCCACCGCCATCAGGCACAAGTCCGATGCCGATAAAATTCATAGCCAATTTGCTGTTTTCTTCGGCAATCACATGATCACATGCTAACGCCATGCTAAACCCGAGCCCAGCCGATGCCCCATGAACTGCTGCAACCGTGATCTGCGGCAGCGTATAGAGCGCTTTTGCCAACCGGCTGACATCTTTCATGACCAATTCGATATCCATCGGATTTTCGGGATCCATCATTTCCTTGATATCCCCGCCAGCGGAGAACGCCTTTCCTTCTCCCCGGATAATCAGCACCTGCACTGTGCTGTCCTGCAGCAGGGATTCAAAGCAATCCGCCAATTCTTTCATCATCGTTCCGTTCATGGCGTTCATCGATTTCGGGCGATTCAGCACCAAGTGGCCGATTCGTCCTTGTTTCGTCAATTCAATCGTTTCATACATAAAAAAAGACACCCCTTCGTAAAAATGAATTGTCATTCACCTTTACGTATTCGGTGTCTCTCTCTACTATTCCTTTATTTCGGAAAAAATTACATGCTTTCGTATAAAGACTGTACCGGTTTGATCAAGACACGGTTTACTTCTTCGATCATTTGGCTCAATCCCATTTCGGCTTCAAGCATTGCCAGGATTTTTTCATTTTGCTGAGCTTCCTGTGCAGTGCTTTGTGCGTTCATCATTTCTTCTTCAGAGATTTCTTCACCTTGTGTCTGTTTTTGCTGAAGAGAAATTTGCAAATCGCGGAAGCTCTTGAACAATTCGTTTGCTTCGTTGTCTGAAGTTACTTGCGCTACAGCCTCTTCCAATTTCTTGAACTCGTCTGTTGAACGGAACGTATTTTCCAATTTGTTGATGTCGTCATAAATGTTTACTGCCATTTTCATCATTCTCCTCTGTAGTTAGTTTAGTATCATGACGAAGATTCCCTGGAAGACTCCGATGAATCCTCCTAGAAAAGCGCCCAATACGGTAATCATCTTAAATTCTCTCCGTGATATCCCTAGCACCAATTCTTCAAGGCGGCTGAGCGGCAGAGAATCGACTTGCTCTTTCACCATACCTTCCATATCGATCTTCAATATGGTTTCTTCCAGTTTACGCTCTCCTTGTTCGAAGACAAAGTCTGTCACAAGTGGAGTAATATTGACACTTGTCCATTCTAACCCTCCAGGCCAAGTCTCTGCAAGTGTTCCGTTTAAACGTCTGGATACTGCTGCTTTTTCACGGACATATTGCTTTACTGCTGCCAAGGCCGGCTCAAAGTCAAATTCCTTCAGCAACTCGTCTACTCTCCGGTCCTGCACCTTCTCCCACTCACTGTAAGCCAAGGTGCCCACCAGCTCAAAGGTTTTCGGTGAATTTAGGAATTTGATGATTTCCGGTTGAATACGGTCGACTAACGGCTTCGACTCCCCGAGCAGCGAATGCAGCATATGGCCAAAGCGCCCACGTGATTCGAGAAACTCATCCAGCAGAGACTTGATGGTCTGTCTGCCATGCGGCGATTCAAAATAAGCCGTTCCTTGATCAATCGCATACTGCACGCCTTCGAACAGCTTCGTCTCAGCTTCTGCTTTCCAATTATCGGGCATCAGTTCACGGATGGTCTTTCCGGCTATATAGGATTGCAGCGAATCTTTCTGGATCTCGACCAGTTCATCCAGTTTAGCTTCGATTTTCACATCCATGCCAGTTTGTCCGGCTGCAAGCAGCCATTCATTGAACGACTTTGAAGAAGCAAACAGGTGCTTGTTGAGTTGCCGGTTGATCCACTTTTCTGTTTTTATGTGCATCTCTTTATTGAAAAATCGCTTTTTGAACGTTTCCGGAGTCAAGAGATGCTCAACGACTGTACGGCCCAGCTGACGGGATAATTCATCGCGCCGTTTCGGGATGAGTCCCGGAGTCAGCGGAATTCGCCATTTGCCGACGTACTTTGCCTCGTAAGGCCAAAAAAGCATTTTAATCGCCAGGTGATTGGTGACGCCACCAATCAATGCACCTACGACCGCCATAAAAGCTAAAGTCCATATAATGTTCACTGTTGTCACTCTTTTCTTTTCTGCTTTGTGTATTTGTGGGAATCCCCTATAATGAAAGGAGTAAGGCAAAAGGGGGATCTGCATGCTACAGCATTTTAAATTCAAGCCGATGTTCGAAAATCGTCAACTGCCGGGATGGGACATTTCCTTCTTTTACAAAAACGAGCGGATTACCGGAGAATACCATCCGGATGGCAGCATTGTGTGGAGCTCAAAGCCTCCTCAAGACGAAGAGGCCATCAAAACAATGATTCATGAGCTGATGCTCTATCATGTATACGACTAAAGCGCTGGAAAGTTCCAGCGCTTTTTTTCGTCCGCTCTTTCAATTATAGGGAAGGCCGGCCAAATTTAACAGCGATAGCTTCGTCAAAGCAGAAAAAAGGGAATGTCCTTTACCCAATGGATTGGGTTCGGGACATTCCTGATTGAATTTTGTACATCTGGAAATAGGTGCCGCCCAGCTTCATCAATTCCTCGTGGGAGCCCGCTTCTGCAATTTCCCCTTTTTCCAATACCAGTATGCGATCGGCATTTTTGATTGTCGACAGCCGATGGGCAATGATGAACGTGGTTCTGCCTTTTTTCAATACGTCCATGGCATGTTGGATAATTTCTTCAGTCTCTGTGTCGATATTGGAGGTCGCTTCATCCAGGATCAAAATCGCTGGATCGAACGCCAATGCGCGGGCAAAAGACACCAATTGCCGCTGTCCGGAGGAAAGCGTACTGCCTTTTTCCACCACCGGCTCATCAATTCCTTTCGGCAAGTGGTTCAATACCCGCTCGCCTCCAACTGCAGCAAGAGCATCTATGACCATGTCCCTGGTGATCCGTTCGTCGCCGAGCGTGACATTTGATTCGATTGTTCCGCTGAACAGGTAAGGATCCTGCAGCACAATGCCCATATGCTGCCTGACCGATTGTCTTGGCATGTCATTAATATTGATGCCATCAATCGTAATCGTGCCTTTGGAAACATCATAAAAACGGAACAACAGGTTCATGATGGAACTTTTCCCGGAGCCGGTGTGGCCGACCAACGCTACTGTTTCTCCCTGCTTTGCTTCAAAGGAAAGATCTTTCAGGACATATTCATGTTCCTTATAAGCAAACCAAACTTTTTCGAAACGGACATTGCCTTGATAACGCGCGAGTTTTTTATCCACGACTGCTTCGCCGCTTTGATCCAGCAAACGGAATACCCGTTCAGCGGCAACCAATGCCTGCTCCAGGCGGCCAAACTGATTGACGATGCCGCTGATTGGATTGAACAGCCGGATGATGTAGTCGATAAACGCGTACAGCACACCGACCGTAACTACTGCGCTCCCTGATATGGAGGCTCCTCCAAAATACCAGACAAACAAGATAAAGGTCATGGATCGCAGCACGCCTACCAAGTTATAGGAAGCCGCTCCTTCAAGCACCAATAATTTCTTTTGGTATTTGTAATGCTCATTGTTCATTTCTTCAAATTCATCTTTCATTTTGCGTTCCCGGCGGAATGCTTGGATAATGGTCATCCCCTGGATCGATTCGTTGATCATGGCATTCATTTCACTGACTTTCTCCCGCACCACATGATTGTAGCGGGCTGCATATTTGCGGTAAATCAGCATCCAAATATAGAGCATCGGTATCAGAACCAATGTCATGGCCGCCATTTTCCAGTCGAGATAAAACAGCGCAACATAAATGCCGCCCATATACATAAAGCTTGTCGCAAATTGAGACAGCACCGTCACAAACAGATCCCGAATCGCTTCTGTGTCGTTGGTGATGCGCGATACTACTTTTCCAGCCGGCAAGTTATCAAAATAACGGATCGGCAAGGTTTGTGTATGTTCATAAACATCATTGCGCATCTTCCGGATAATCCGGTTGGCTCCTTTTTGCAAAAGAATGGATTGCCAGTAACGGAAAATCGCTGTCACGATAGCCAGTGCAAAGAACAAAGCCAGTAGATAAGCGATTGGCTCGAAATTTACCGTAGCGCCTGATGATACCGCTATGTGATTGTCAATGATTTCTTTGGCGATCAGCGGCGCTGCCAGATCGGCAGCCACTGCGATGGCCAGCATCACCAACCCCCAAATCAGAACGCCTTTGAAATTCAGTGCATATTGTACTAATCGTTTTCCTGTCCCCATGTCTACACCTCCTCGATTTGCTGTCGGAGGAATTGTTCGTTATACCAGCCTTTTGTTTTCAGCAAATCATCATGAGTCCCTTCTTCTATAATCTTTCCGTCATCAAGCACTACGATCCAATCCGCATGCTTTACCGCAGAGAGCCGGTGCGTAGTGATGATCGTCGTCTTGCCGGAACGTTCTGCCTGGATGTTTTCAATGATGCGCGCTTCTGTTTTCGCGTCGACCGCTGACAATGAATCGTCCAGAATCAGGATTTCCGGGTTTTTGATCAATGCCCGGGCTATTGAAATCCGCTGTTTCTGCCCACCGGACAAGGCTACTCCTTTTTCACCGACCAGTGTATCCAGACCATATGGCAACAAAGCCAGATCTTTTTCAAAGGAGGACAGGCGAAGCGCTTCGATCAGTTCTTCTTCGCTGGCATCCGAATTGCCGAACAGAATGTTTTCCCGAATCGTTCGTGAAAACAGGACATGGTCCTGCGGTACATAACCGATCCAGCTGCGCAATTGGTCTTTCGTCAATTTCTTCAATTCGATGCCATTCATCAAAATGGATCCTTTTCCGGTCGGATACTCTTTCATCAATTGCTTGACGAAAGTCGTTTTCCCGCTGCCGGTCTTGCCAACAACTCCAAGGGTCTGTCCGCTGTTCATCGAAAGATTGATGCCTTGAAGATTAATGGAGCTCGACTGTGGATAAGTAAAGCTGAAATCCTTGAATCCGATCTGTTCCGGACGCCCAGTTTTCACTGGATCTTTCGGATCCGTCACATCTTCCGGATAATCCAGTGTTTCATTGACACGGTCCAGAGATGCATTTCCACGCTGCAGGATATTGATGAGCTCGCCAATTGCAAACATCGGCCAAACGATCATGCCAAGATAAACGTTGAACGCTACTAAATCTCCCAGTGATATGGCGCCCTCAGCCACTAAAAATGCTCCATAGCCGAGGCCTACCATGTAGCTGATGGAAGTCAGCACTTTGGTCACTGGCGCAAACAAAGCGTCAATCCGCTCCACAGCCATGTTTTTTTCATAAACGTCGTCTGTCATATCAGCAAACTGTTGCTCCGAAGCACGTTCCTGGACATAGGCCCTGATTACGCGAACGCCCCCAACAGATTCCAACACACTGTCGTTCATGTCGCCGAACGCTTCCTGTGCTTCCATATAGCGGGCGTGGATTTTCTTGCCCAGCACTTGGACCACAATGGCCAGAATCGGCAGTGGAATCATGGCGAGAAACGTTAACTCCCAGGAAACCAGCATGCCCATAGCGATGATGATTGTTGCCATATACAAAGTGGAATCTGCCAGCGTCAAAATGCCGAATCCGGCTGTTTCTGAAATCGCTTTTAAATCATTGGTGGTACGTGCCATCAAATCTCCTGTGCGATTTTTCTCGTAAAAAGTCGGAGTCATTTTCAGGAACTGTCCCATCAAGCTCGAACGAAGCTGGCGTTCAATGACATATGCCCCACCGAATAATTGGTATTGCCAGACAAAATTGATCAAGTAGGCAAACATCATGGCTGCCGCCAAAACTGCAATATACTGCCACATCAATTCTGCAGTCAACTCTCCCTGCGCAATGGCATCGATGGCGACTCCGATGAGCCAAGGCGGAATAATTTCTAAAATATTTGCAATGAAGAGCAGAACAATCGCGGTGGTGTACCGCAGCCAATTTTCTTTAAAAAACCATTTTAATTTCCATAGCACATCAAACATCGTTTACGCCTTCTTTCTTTTTTCCAAATCCGCTAATCGCCTTCTAACGATTCCTTGACCATGATTTTCCCTTTGTGAAGTATTTTCATCTCCAACAGCTCCAAGTTGATTTTTTAAAAAACAATTTTAAAAACTGATCAAACCACAAAAAAACGCGCGCCTCGTTTATGGGCGCACGCTCATGAAAACAGGACAATTTTACAGACCTGTCCCGAATATTTCTATTTCCGAAATAAGTTCAGAAAAAAAATACAGGAGGGCCTGACAATGATATTAAACTGACTTTTTTAACAATTTTAATCTTTTTCATTATCAAACCCTCCATTTCCTTTTATTTGTTAATTCAAGAGTACCAAAGTCTTTTTTGAATTGTCAACTTTTTTTGAAAATACTTTCTTGCCATAAAAATAGCGATGTTTCATTCTAAAGCTTGAGGGTAATTTAACACTAAGAGAAAAGGACGGGGTGAGGGAATGTATAATAACATCGCAGTAGCATATGATGGATCTGAAGGAAGTCGGATTGCACTCGAACAAGCAGTGGAATTAGTCAAAGCACTGCCAGATGCCAAACTTTCCGTAATCTATGTCAACGAAGAATACCGTGAAAGTGTCGGCTATATGGATGTAGGAAATGCTTCAGCTCCAGTAGTTTCAGCAAATGTTGATAGCCAGTATGCTCAGTTTATGCCTCCCGGAATTGGAGATGACGGCTTCAGTCCACCAAGGGAATATGATAATTCAGCCGTAGAGTATTCAAAGTACATGCACAATTCCATCCAGCAGCAACTGGATGCGCAGAATATCCAAGCATCTGTGCTCGCTCTCGAAGGCAACGCCGCTAAAACAATTGCCGCTTTCATCGAGGAACAGAATATCGACTTACTGGTGATTGGCAACAGCGGAAAATCAGGAATGCAGAAATTCTTTGTCGGATCAGTAAGCAAAAAGTTGATCAAGGATTCGCCAAGTTCGATATTAGTAGTCAAATAAAAGATCCGATCTGCTGGCAAAAAGGATGACTGCCGGAAGATCGGATTTTCGCGCTTAAAAATGAATAATTATCACAATTTCATCACAAAATTGGTAGTTTATTTCCCTATTGGATGGGTAAAGATTACTAGTACCAAAAAATCATTTGACCAACAGGAAGAAGGGATCACCCATGCCAAGACATACTGTTTATTTTTTATCTTCCCACCAGCATCGGGGTCTAATGGCTGAAATTTGGGCTAATCGGCTCATGCTTCCTGATTGGGAAATTCGCAGCGCTGCCTGGACAAAAGGTTCTCCATCCTCTTTCAATGAAATGCCCTTGGAAATAATGAAAGAAGTCATATTGGATTTACCGGAAGTCGAAGCGCGTACCTATAATACGGAGGAAGTCAGCGAGGCTGATTTGATTATCGCTTTGCACGACGGAGAATTGGAGCAGGGAGACATTCCATCTGATTTGCCCAGCAAGAAACTGCTGCGCTGGGACATCCGCAATCCGGAGCTGCGCAGTACCGACAGCACAGAACAATGGGCACTTTATCAAGAGATTTGCGATGAAATCGCAATAAACATAAAAAACATGGAATCCTATTTCCGTGCAGACTACGTATAAAACCTTCACCGAAATTACCGGTGAAGGTTTTATTTGCACTTTGGCTGCGCGGCTTATGCCCGTCAGAGCTATACGGGCGCTTCCGCTTTTCTTGTTGTCCAGACTCCAGCGCCCAGCTCTTTGGGTCATAAGCCATCCCGACTGTGCGGCAAAGAACGCCGCTTCGCCGGTCTGTCTTATGCCCTTCAGAGCTATACGGGCGCTTCCGCTTTTCTTGTTGTCCAGACTCCAGCGCCTAGAACCTCGGGGTCTTAAGTCCGCTTGCCTGTGCGGCTGAAAACACGCCACTTCGGCAAACTGCCTTAAGCCCGTCGGTTCTAGACAGGCGCTTACGCTTTTCTTGGTGTCCAGACTCCAGCGCCCAGCTCTTTGGGTCATAAGCCATCCCGACTGTGCGGCAAAGAACGCCGCTTCGCCGGTCTGTCTTATGCCCTTCAGAGCTATACGGGCGCTTCCGCTTTTCTTGTTGTCCAGACTCCAGCGCCTAGAACCTCGGGGTCTTAAGTCCGCTTGCCTGTGCGGCTGAAAACACGCCACTTCGGCAAACCGCCTTAAGCCCGTCGGTTCTAGACAGGCGCTTCCGCTTTTCTTGTTGTCCAGACTCCAGCGCCTAGAACCTCGGGGTCTTAAGTCCGCTTGCCTGTGCGGCTGAAAACACGCCACTTCGGCAAACTGCCTTAAGCCCGTCGGTTCTAGACAGGCGCTTCCGCTTTTCTTGGTGTCCAGACTCCAGCGCCCAGCTCTTCGGGTCATAAGCCATCCCGACTGTGCGGCAAAGAACGCCGCTTCGCCGGTCTGTCTTATGCCCGTCAGAGCTACACGGGCGCTTACGCTTTTCTTAAGTATAAAGAATTGCGCGGACTGGACTGCCTTCCCCGCCTTTGATCTTTAATGGCAAGGCCGCTAACTGGTATACCCCTTCTGCCACATCGTCCAAAACGATTCCTTCCAGAATAAATCGCTGATGCCGGTTCATCGCGTGATGCATCGGCAATTCCTTGCTGGTTTCGGGATCGACCGACGGTACGTCAACTCCCAGAAGCCTCACACCATGGTCAGCCATCCATTCCGCGATCGACTCATCAAACACCGGCCATTTTTCAGGAAATCTGCTTCGATCTTTCCAGGACACGGTTTTCAGCAATAAAGCTGTAATTCCTTTTTCAATCGGCTCCAAATCCGATGAGTGGATTTTGCTCAAACCGCTGACGTCCACGACCTGCGCTTTTGATAAATAGACATCCAGCGGCAGCTCATGTATCTGAATCCCTTGGTCATCGTAATGAAAAGGCGCATCAACATGCGTGCCGATATGGGTACTGGACTGCAGTTTTCCGACATTGACTGAACCGCTTTGCTTTGTGGTGACAGACAGTTCATAACTGAACGGCATATCCCCCGGCCATTCTGGCGTATCATTGCTTAATTCCATAGAAATATCGATAATTCTTTTTGGTTCCATTCAAGCCACCACATTTCGTTCGTTGCTGAAATTTTTATAGGTTTCATTTTCCATGATGCTCTGCAGTTTTTCTGCTACCTGCTCTACATCGGTGAACGATGTGTAAAAAGCGATAGGTGCCAGCCGAATGATGTTTGGGGCACGGAAATCCGGAATGATTTTTGCTTTTTTCAATGCTTTGCAGATTCGCGCAGCTTCGGGATGGGAAAAGGCAATATGCCCGCCTCTTGCCTCGTCCTGAGCAGGCGTAACGTCGACCAATTCAGGAGCTTTTTGTCCGACCAGCTGTCTTAAAAGACTTGTCAGCTCGAGTGATTTTTGGCGGACCTTATCAATGCCCGCTTCCTCGAACAATTCCAGACTTCCTAATAAAGGTGCCATACTGAAAATATGCGGTGTACCGATCTGGTAGGCACCTGCCCCTTGTGCTTTCGAGAATTTATGGTCCATATCAAATTGGCGGGTTTTATCAGAACCGAACCAGCCGGCATTACCTGGCAGCAGCTGATGATGGCGCTCATGCAAATAAAGTCCGCCTGTTGCGCCCGGACCAGAGTTCATGTATTTATAATGGCACCAGACGGCAAAGTCTACTCCATCATCGTGCAAATTGTGTTTCATGGCTCCAATGGAATGCGCCAGGTCAAAGCCGACCAGGATGCCTTTTTGACGGGCTGCTTGCGTAATTTCCCGGATCGGCAATAATTGGCCGCTTCGATACAGCACAGATGGCAGCAGCACAACAGCCACATCATCTGTCAACTGTTCAATAATATCATTGAGTTCTAGTGTGTAACCATCTCGGCTTCCAACTTTGCGCATCGCCTCAGCTGGATCCAATCCGCGGAGACGCAGATGGCTTTCCACTGCATAGATATCTGAAGGAAAGTTCAAGCTGTCCACGACGATCACAAAACGTTCTGCTGTCGGCTGAAACACAGTCGACAGCATCTGATGGATATTTGATGTGATTGACCCTGTCACCATCACTTCATGCGTTCTAGCACCAACCAAAGGTGCAACGCGCGCACTCATCGTTTCCGCTAAGGTGAACCAGGGATTTTCTCCTTCGGTCCATCCATCAATTCCGAATGTCTTCCAGCTGTCCATCAAGGCCTGCAATTTTGCTTCAGACCGTCTGGACATCAATCCAAGTGAATTGCCGTCCATGTATACCGTTTCTTTTTCCACAAAAAACTCTTGTTTAAATTTCGCTAACGGATCCTGCTGGTCCATTTCTTTGCTCGTCACCATTTCCATCCTCCTTCAGCCATTACATCGCATAAGCGACTGCACCCAGAACTGCCGTCACCAGTACGACAATCCAAGGAGCCAGTTTAAAATAGACTAACATTGTGAAGGCGGTTATCGCAATTGCAAAATCAACAGGCCCTCGGATCCCTGAAGTGAAAACAGGATCGTACAGGGCTGCCAGCAAAATTCCGACTACGCTTGCGTTAACGCCTTTCAGCGCTGCTTGCACACCCGCCTTTGTCCGGATGATGCTCCAGAAAGGCAAAGTCCCGATGATTAATAGGAATGATGGCAGGAACATGGCAATCACAGCAATCACCACTCCCCATCCTCCGTTCATCAGTTGGCCCAAATAACCGGCCAAGGTAAAGAGCGGGCCTGGTACAGCCTGAGCCGCTCCATAGCCGGCAATAAACATGTCAGGTGTCATCCAATCCGGCACCACTTCGCGCTCCAACATAGGCAGCACAACGTGCCCTCCGCCGAAAACAATTGAACCGACACGATAGAAGATATCAAAAATCGCAAAAGAAGTGGATTCAATAAACGGCCGGATCAACGGCAAACCGATCAATAAAGTGGCAAAAATTGCCCAGGCTGCCATGCCTGTCTTTTTTCCAAAACTAAGTACCAGTTTGACCGGTTCAGGTGCTTTGTCATTACGGTAAATGGCATATCCAAGAAAACCTGACAGAACAATGACGCCGATCTGAGCCCAGGTTGTCGGTATCAGCAGGATGAGGATTGCTGCTCCGACCGCAATTGTGATCCGCTGTCGGTCAGGCGCCAAACTTTTTCCCATCCCCAGTAAAGCGTGTGCTACAACAGCAACGGCGACAATTTTCAATCCTTGGATCCATCCACTGTCAAACGAACCATTGGTGACAACGAGTGCAAATAACATAAGCAGTATGACCGAAGGCATCGTGAATCCGAACCAAGATAAAAATCCGCCGAATATGCCGCCGCGCAGCATGCCAATGGAAATTCCCACCTGTGAACTTGCGGGTCCCGGAAGAAACTGGCAAAGTGCCACTAAGTCCGCGTAAGCTTTATCGTCCAGCCACTTTCTTTTGGTGACATACTCATCCCTGAAATAGCCGATATGTGCAGTCGGCCCTCCAAAAGATGTCAGCCCCAATTTTGTTGAAGCCTTTAGAATTTCTGCATAATTGTTTTTTTTCTTAGCCATTGCCTTCTCCTTTAAGTTAAAGATTCTCTCAATAAGCATAACTGTTCGCTTATATGTTTCAACATTAAATTTATGTAAAATTATGAACGCCACCGTCATAGAAGCTCTTCGGTATTGACATTGCCTCAAAAGACATTGATACTGTTAAAAGACGGTTTGGCGCCATTTGTCCGAACTGTACATTTAATTTAGAACACCGTATTTTTATATAAGAACTCGAAAATATACATGTCAAAACTCAACTACTGAATAAAGTTAGTGAAACGGCCCTCCTATGAGGGTCGTTTCACTTTGTTTCAGCGACTTGGAGGCGGGAAACTTTATGGACCTGTATACAAATTTACGCAAAGGGGAAAAAGGCGCCTGGATCAGCATTTGCGCCTATGTGTTTCTCAGCGCCATCAAGCTTTTTTTCGGCTATTGGGGCTCTTCTGAAGCCTTGAAAGCGGATGGTTTTAACAACCTGACAGATATTGTTGCATCCATCGCGGTCCTGGTCGGCCTGAGGATTTCCCAGAAGCCACCGGATGAAAATCATCATTACGGCCATCTGCGGGCCGAAACCATCGCCTCTCTTCTGGCTTCTTTCATCATGGCGGTTATTGGCCTACAGGTTATGACCAATGCTGTCCGTTCAATTTTCGAACCCACAGCTGAAGCGCCATCGTTGATTACTGCCTGGGTCGCTTTTTTCTCCTCAATCGTTATGTATGTGGTGTACCGCTACAATTTAAAACTCAGCAAAGAAATCAAAAGTTCAGCAGTCCGTGCCGCAGCCTACGACAATCGTTCAGATGCATTGGTCAGCATCGGTGCTGGAATCGGCATCATCGGCGCAATCTTCGGCGCACCAATCCTGGATATTATCACAGCTTTTATCGTCGGATTGATCATCATCAAAACTGCATTGGATATTTTCAAGGAGTCTGTCATCACATTAACTGATGGCTTTGACGAAGATGAAGTGGAAACTCTGTCTGTTTTGGTCAGAAGAGTGCCCGGCGTCATCACTTTGCGTGATTTCAAAGGACGCAACCATGGCAATGTTATGTTCATCGATTTAACGGTCAGTGTTGCCCCCAACCTGAATGTTATGGAAAGCCATTGGATTACAGAAGAAATCGAGAGGAAGATTCAGAAAGTAAAGCCTCATTGCGTCATTCTCGTCCATATCGAACCGGATTATTCCTATACTGCCGCGCAGAAGAATGAAGTTGGCGAATAAGCCTGATAGTAAAACCCGCACATAAAAGTCCATGGCTTCCAATCAGCCATGGACTTTTTATTGTCTATCGTAGAATGCCTGAGCCAATTCTATGTGGTTATGAATAAAATCATGCGCAATGGCATGGCGGATCAGACTTTCTAGCCTGTCCTTCATCTCGACATCAAACACCTGCACTTCCACCTGGAAATCCAGCGCCGAATTCCTAAAATCAATAAATCTTACGTCCGGCTCTTTTTCAGGAATTCCTTTCATCAACTTCATAGCCTTTAAAGCTGACTGTTTGAGAATCTGCTCTATCTTTTCAGTATCACTGCCATAATCCACACTTACCACCACCCTTGCGTACAATTGGGCGCTCGATCGATTTTTGACGATCTGCTCGATGAAATATTGATTAGGAACAACAAGTGTCCCTTCCTTCAACGTCTCTATGACAGTCGATCTGAGTTTAATTTTTGTAATCCGCCCAATTTTTTTATCGATTTCCACCATTTCTCCGACCTCCATCGGCCGCTCAAACAAAATGATGATGCCTGAGACAAAATTGGCGGCAATATTGCGTACGCCGAATCCTATGCCGATTCCAAGGACACTGAAAACGAAACCAAGAGCTGTAAGATCCAGGCCCACTGTGGTAAAACTTATGGCTAATGCCAGAAACATCACCACATAATACAATAATCGGTTGATGGTGTAGCCCATGCCGATATCTACATTAAACTGTTCATAGACAAATGGCATGACATAATGATTAAACGCCTTTATGAGGCGGCTTGCAAAAGTTACAATCATCACTGCCACAACTATCAGCAGAATGGAGATTTCCACCCCTTCTGTTTCATAAAAAGCTAAAGTCAGCCATTGTTTCCTGGAAAAATAAAAAAGGAAAAAAAGGATGCCTCCATAAAGGACAAGCCAGTTTAATACATCTTCAATAACCGGATAAATACGCTCTTTAAAATCATCGGAAGAAACTAACTTTCTCAGCAGGAATAGAATCAGGGATTTCCCAAGGAGTATCAAAGCCAGATAAATAAAGAACATCAAAAATTCTCCTACAGACAAATTCCTTAAAAAGTCGATTCCTTCAAACAACTGGTTGTTCTGCATCTTTTCCCTCCTTTATTGGTTATTCATTGGCGATTTCAACAGAAATGCCGTCAGCTTTTCTCTGTCAAAAAAATATTATAAGAATGCTGGCCAGTCGTCGCAGCCAGTTGATCGACTCTCTCCTGCAGAGTTTCATGATCGAATGATTTTAACCCTTCGGTATCGACAGCTTCCAGAATGTAGCCATGAGTGTCCCATAACTCCTGATGATGCCGCTTTGGGACAAGCTCTGCAGCGACAGTCAAAGATTCAATAATCGAAAGCAATACCGAGATGTCCTCTTTTCCGTAATGGGATAATTGATAAAAAGTTTTATATAACATATTTTTGTATGAAGGAAAACGGTACAGTACCCGCTCCTTGTTTTTATCTCCCCCCAATAGGAACGGTCCGGTTTTCAGCTGCCCCAACTGGCCGAGCAGGCGCCCCAGCCGGACGATAATTTCGTTGGCTGTATTCGGATCGTTGACGCCTGGGGATATGGCACGCAATGCTACTTCCACTAATTTTTGAATAGCGAAATAAAGATCCTGCTCCGATGTCCTGGAAGTGCCCAGCGAATAAAAATCACCGACAGATACTTCTGTTTCGTTAATTTTGAAAACATGAAAAATCGGTTTTCCTTCGTATACATAATCTCCTGTTTGAACAAGAATCTCTACTTTCAACTCATGTTTTTCCGCATAATCCACCAGCTTATCAAAAGTTAGAAATTGAATATACCCCTCTTTTTCAGCCCGATGAATTTCTTTGATACCAATCGGATTCCATTCAGTTTCTTGCCCTTCTTCGCTTTCCTGAAGCTCTTTTAATTTGGAAATCGCTTCTTCTGTATCTCCAATCAATTCATTGACCAGCTGGCCGACCTGTACAAGGGTGGCAATATAGTGGATAAAGTAAGCGAACGTGGAAAGACAGAAAAAAGCGATGACAATTCCGACAAAAGTGGAAATTACATCAGTGGTGTACAAATCATCTCTCATAAATAACAACGACAAGGTATTGTAGATAAAGCCACTGAGAAAAATCCCCAATACACGCCAGGTGGTCTTATCATGAATGAAGTTTTTCAATGTTCTCGGCGAGAATTGAGCGGAATACATGGTCAACACAACCAGAATTGTTGAAAATGTAAAGGTGGTCATCGTTAATAGTGCGCCTGATAAACTTCCCATGATGGTCTTAGCCAAATCAACATTCGTTAGCAGAACCGATGGGATATAGGGTTTCAAGCTTTCAATATACAAAAGGTCAACGTAGAAAAAAGTGATCGACAGGAGGACTGCCATCATGATGTACAATGCGGGAGTAAGCCACAATTTTTCCTTTAGCCAAAATGTCAGTGACTTCATATTCATTCCCCTCTCTTATAAATAGCTTTCTAAACCCCTTTCCCTTGATGGCTTTTGTACAAACAAAAAAGACTGGATGCTTTCCAGCCTTTTGTCCGTTATTCATTGGAGCAGCAAAGGCAATTCTTTGACGCCGCGGACAATCATGCCCGGCCGCCACTTTAATTCACTGCTCTCTACAGCCAATTTCATTTGCGGAAAATGTGTCAGCAGACTGGCGATGGCAATTTCCCCTTCCAGACGTGCGAGAGGGGCTCCGAGGCACATATGAATGCCTTTTCCGAACGCCAGATGTGGACTTTTTTCACGTTTGATGTCGAATAGTTCCGGTTCCACAAATTTGTTCGGATCATGGTTGGCTGAATTCAGCGACACCACGACCAAATCACCTTTTTTCATCTCTCGGCCCTGAAACTCAAAATCTTCGCCTGCCCACCGTGATGTACTGAATTCCACCGGCCCATTAAAACGCAGGGACTCTTCGATTGCTTGATTGATGAGTTCAGGCTGTTGTTCCAAAAGCTTGCGCTGCTCTGGATTTTCCAGCAGCGACAAGACCGTGTTGCCGATTAAATTCACCGTCGTTTCATGGCCCGCAATAATCAACAAGGTAACAACGCCATACAGCTCCCGTTCACTTAAGTGGTCTCCTTCTTCCTCTGCCTGAATCAAGCTGCTGATCAAATCATCTCCAGGCTGTTCACGGACTGTGGCAAACCACTGCCCTAAGTATTGGACGAACTCGTTCATGTGCTGATAAACAGTAGCCCCCAGTTCTCCACTGGTTCCTTCAATCATTGAATTGGACCAAAGCCTAAATTTATCACGGTCCGCCGATGGCACACCCAAAATTTCACAAATGACAATGATCGGCAATGGAAAAGCGAATTCATCAATCAGGTCAATCTGATCCCGATCCTCCATTTCTGTCAGCAGTTCATCTGTTATTTCCTGGATTCTTCCGCGCATCCCCGAAATCATTTTTGGCGTAAAGGCTTTCTGCGCAAGGCCGCGCAGCCTTTTATGGTCAGGTGGATCTGAAAACAGCATGTTCTGAGTAAAGACACTCAACATGTCCATGCTGTCTCCGTAAATCTTCGACATATCTTTAATGAAACGGGGGTCTTTCAGGACTTCCTCTGCATCTTTATAACGTGTCACCATCCAGCCATTCTGGCCATCAGGAAAACGTACAGCATGCACCGGGTCCCCTTCCCTCAGTTTTTCATAAGTCGGATAGGGATTTTGTGTAAATTGTTCTGTGAACAAGCCGAATTTATTGGCGCGATCTAGAGTCATTTCCACTCCTCCTTTTTCCTTTTCTATACCCCTCCTCCAAAGGATTCACCTCGTTCAAATTTACCAAATACGTCTATATATCACGACTTAAAAAGTTTATGCGTCTGTTTACGGTTTGTCGGACATAAAGACGCGCCCGTGTTCTTTGCTGCAGCTGAGCTAGTACTCGCAGTCTCACTCTTTATAAGACACGCTGTTTCCGATTGAACACCGGCTTGCGTTTTTCCTTAAAGGCGGAGACACCTTCCAAATGGTCATCGGTAGTGACCATCATCGCTTGTGTTACCCGTTCCTGTTCCAAGATTTCCGACAATCCTGCCGTTGCGGATTGATCGGTGATCTTTTTCAACAGCCCAAAGGCTTTAGCCGGTCCATTTGCAAGCTTTTCAGCAAAGCTGAGAGCCTCTTGCTCCAAATTCTCAAGCGGATACAAATGATTGACAATACCCCATTCATGAGCCGTTGCGGCAGTAATCGGCTGTGCATTAAAAAACAATTCCTTAGCACGGTAAGGACCGATCAAGCGTGGCAGAAAATACAGCCCGCCTCCATCTGAAATCAGTCCGACTTGGGAAAAACTCATCACAAATCTGCTATCTTCAGCCGCTAAAATGATATCGCTCGCCAGGGCCAGATTAAAAGCGGCTCCTGCTGCAAAACCATGGACAACTGCGATAATCGGCTTTTCAAGCGCGCGCATCGCCAATACCAATTCGTTTAATTTGCCGATATGCTCATAAGTTTCTGAAGATCCCGCTTTTCCCATCGTCTTGACATCTCCACCTGCTGAAAACGACCTGCCCGCTCCTGACAGGATGATCGCTCCGATATCCGGATTGCTGCCAGCCTCTTGTATTTCAAACAATAACCCTTCTATCATTTCTGGGCTGAACGCATTCAAGCTGTCTGGCCGATTTAATTGCAGAGACAATACAGCCCCTTGCAGATTGACGTTCAAGTGTTTGTTCTCCATTTTGTTTCCTCCTCAATTTTTACTCGATGACCAATTTACCACCTCTCAGCCATGGCACAATATCAATCAGCCCGCAGTTGGCAATAAAATCGATTTCTTCTTCAAAGCCATTGCGCATCAGCATTTCCCCGACACGAGAATCTTTTAGGATGATTTGTGCATGTTCTGTATTTGACCGGTAAAAAATACGCGCCGCTTTTGCCGAATCGGTCAGTTCCCAGTTGTCTGTATTATTCATCAAGCAATCCACAAAATAACCTGCTCCGTATAAATCTTCCATGCAAAATTCACCGCCTGACCCCGAACAAACAGCAATGATGGTTTCTTCACGATGGTCGGCCGCTATCTTGTTTGCCGCTGCCTCGCCGTTCAGCAAAGAAGCGGTGTAAACTTTTTTTGCAGCGGCTGATTTCCGAATTGCCACGGTTCCATTTGTCGTTGACAGCAATACGGTTTTGCCATGGATTTGTTCTTTTAACTGAAGTGGATTTGGATCTAAAAAACCTTCAATCGTCTTGCCATTGTATTCACCCACCAAACAATAACTGTCGACCGCTCTTCCATTTGCTTCACGGAGCGCTTCATCACCATTCAAAACCGGCACGACTTCCTTTGCCCCATGCCAAAAACAAGCTGTGATGGTCGATGTCGCCAGTAGCACATCAAATACCACCGCTGTTTTATCTTCCTGCATCTTGGCATCGTCAATTTCTTCTTTTTTCAATAACACATGAAGTTTCGGCACCGACTCACTCCCTTTTCGCTGTCATCAATGCATGCTGCATTAAACTTTTGACAAATTGATCAAAATGAGCGAAACGCGAATCTTGTGTTTGCCCTTTTTTATAGCGATAGTAAATCTGCTGGATGATCACAGCCAATTTAAAATAAGCAAAGGTTAAATAAAAGTTCATATTTGAAACGTCGCGCCCACTTTTCTTACCATAGCTTCTGATAAATTCTTCACGGCTATAGAATCCATCCAGTACCGTCACTGGAGCTTTGCCAAGCCCATGTTTTAATAAATCAGGGTCATCTGCTTGAATCCAGTAGCTCATAGCCGCGCCTAAATCAGCCAGTGGATCTCCAACCGTCGTCATTTCCCAATCAAATAGGCCGGTCATTTCGGAGAAGTCTTCAGAAAACAGAGCATTATTCAGTTTGAAGTCGTAATGGATGATAGAGGGTTCTTGGGATACTGGAATGTTTGTTAGCATCCACTCTTTTAACTGCTCTACACCTTCAATGTCGTCAGTCCGGGAACGTTCATAACGGCCTATCCACCCTTCTACTTGGCGTTGCATGAAACCTTCAGGCTTTGCTATGTCAGCAAGCGGTGTTTTGGTATAATCCAACGCGTGGAGTTTAACAAGTGTATCGACCATTTTCTCTGAAATTTTTCGCCCCAGCTCTTTTGTCGGTCGAATTCCTTTTGGAAAATCGGTATCCAATACGATGCCGTGCCGCCTTTCCATGACAAAAAAAGGGCTGCCGATGATAGATTTATCATCTGAAAACACAAAGGGCTTTGGGGCCGTTTTAAAGATTGGGTGCAGAGCGGATAAGATTTTAAATTCGCGTTCCATGTCATGTGCTTTTGGTGCGACCGGCCCTAGCGGCGGCCTTCTTAGAACAGCTTCCCAGCCGTCGATTTGCAGCGCATACGTTAAATTGGAATGGCCGGTACCAAATTGCCGTACTTTCAGTTCTCCTAACGGCAAGTCTTCAATATGATTACGCAGAAAATTTTCAAGCGCCGGATAGTTTAATTCTTCTCCAGTTCTTACTGGAATCGTCACATTTTCTTGTTTCGACATCTCTTTCACCTCTTTGGACGGGTTAACGTACATGTAAAATAATGCAGAAGCTCGTGTATTCTGTTCTTATTTCATTCATTGGATATTTCTTTCTGATTAAAATTTGGTTGCGATGTGATCTAGAATTCCCTCTTCTGTATCCGAAAAAATTGCAGCATTGTCTTGTCAGAGAATTCATCTCTGCAAAAATTTCTTTTGAATAATGACTCATCCAAACTTGTTCTATCGTCATTTTTCGTTCCTTATCATTTTAAAAATTCTTAAGCCATACCAAAACGATACTAACCAGTTAGTATGTTCAGAATATTACCACTATGTTAGCGTTTTCATTTTATAAATGCAAGTCTTCATTCTATTTATATAGCAAAATTTCTATTTGTATAAGTTGGACTAGTAATCTTTTATCGTCGGTATTCCGCAAAACAGCTGCGCTTGCGAAGCCAAATTTCCAAAGTTAATGAAGCAAATATTCAGAAAAATGACTTGACGTTCAAATTGCCATACAGTATGGTTATCTTAACTTGAAGAATGAGGTGAGGCATTATGGCTATTTTATTTTTGAATACGCAATTCCAGTCTATAGTGTCTTCCCATGTGTATCGCTGACGATACGCTTCTTCCATTATGCCCGGGGACCATGGACTGCGAATTGCGCGCATTCGTGGTTTTTTATTTTGCATAATTAGGAGGAAACAACATTGACGAATATTGAACAATACGGCTGGAACTCCAGCTGGCAGGAAAAAATAACTGCACCGGGAATCCCTGGTCGCGTCACCTTGGAACACAAAAATTTGTACCGTGTCGTAACAGACAATGGAGAATGGCTTTGCTCGCTGTCCGGCAAGTACCGGCATCAGCATAACCGCATCGAATTTCCATGTGTTGGTGACTGGGTCATGGCAGAACAAATGCCCGGTGAAGAAAAAGGAATTATCCATCAAGTACTGCCCCGCACTTCACAATTTTCAAGAAAAGGGGCGGGAGAAACATCTGATATCCAATTGATCGCCGTCAATGTGGACTCTGTCTTTTTGGCGATGTCGCTCAATCATGATTTCAATGTCCGGCGTCTGGAACGTTATTTGCTGGCTGCCTGGGATTCCGGATCGAATCCTGTAGTTGTTTTGACGAAGAAAGACCAATGCCCGGACATCGAACCGTACCTGCAACAGGTTGAGAGCGTGGCATTCGGTGTTCCTGTCTATGCAGTATCGGCTCTTACCGGTGAAGGAATCGATGCGCTGCAGAATCAGCTGGCCGGTTCCAAGACTGGTGCTTTGCTTGGGTCTTCCGGAGTTGGAAAGTCTTCATTGATCAACGCCTTGTCCGGCACCCAGCGGATGATGGTCCAAGATATCCGGGAAAACGACAGCAAAGGACGGCATACCACCACCCACCGGGAAATGATTTTATTGCCTGCAGGCGGTTTGATGATCGATACTCCTGGCATGCGCGAATTTCAGCTGGGCGATTATTCAGAAGGTGTAGAAGCAGGATTCAGGGATGTTGAAGAGCTTGCACTGGCCTGCCGGTTCCGCGACTGCGCCCACCATGACGAACCGGGATGCCGCGTCCAGAAAGCTCTCCAAAACGGCGAGTTGGATGCCGGACGTTACCGGAGCTACCTGAAGCTGAAACGCGAGCTTGCCCATATGGAACGGAAAAGCGATGCTGCTGCCCAGAAAGCAGAACGCAACAAGTGGAGGCAAGTGACCAAAGACTACCGGACACGGCCTGTTAAAAAACGTTAAAAAAGAGTGCGACGGAATTTTCCGTTGCACTCTTTTTAATTTCTTCCCGGCTCTGTCAGCCCGTGCTTAACGGCATAAAGCGCCGCTTGCGTTCGGTCCTGAACGGCCAGTTTAATAAAGATGTTGGAAATATGGGTCTTCACTGTCTTTTCAGTGACAAACAATGCAGATGCGATTTCCCGGTTGCTTTTGCCTTTTGTCAGTTCGGCCAGTACTTCCTGTTCTCTCGGCGTCAATTGGTTGATCGTATGCGGCGCTGGTTCAGCCGGAGCTTTCATCAGCTCGGATGACGCTTTCGGATGAAGGGTGTTTTCACCGCGCATCAAACTGCGCAGCGAAGCCACCAGTTCATCAGGCTCGATATCTTTTAGTTGGTAGCCCGCTGCTCCTGCTTCAATCGCTGGCACTACATGATCCTGATCTGAAAAACTGGTCAGCATCAACACAATCATATCCGGAAACTGTTTTTTGATTAGCCGGGTTGCCTGGATGCCGTCCATGATGGGCATCACCAAATCCATCAGGACGATATCCGGCTGAAGTGCCCCAGCCATTTCTACGGCTTCTTTGCCATTTACTGCTTCCCCCACCACTTCTATGTCCTTTTGTGTTTTCAAAAAGAACAACAAGCCTCGCCGAACTACATGATGGTCATCCGCTATCAATACTTTCACCATGCTCTTCACTCCCCCATTAATACGGAATCCGTACGAGGATTTCCGTTCCCTTGCCTATTTCACTAGACCAGTCTGCTGTACCGCCTTCTGCTTTGGCACGGTCGCGAATGCTTTGGATGCCAATGGACGGCAGATTCAATCCATGGTCAAATGCAAAGCCCCGACCTTCATCTCTCAAGACCAATAGGACATCCGTTGCAGTGATCGACAAATACAATTCGACTTTATTGACCCCTGCGTGCTTCCGGACATTATTCAACGACTCTTGTGCAATCCGGAATAATGTCTCTTCAATGCGCGACGGCAATTGGATCACGCCAGTCACTTTTGTTTCGACTGCCAGCCCCAGCATTTCACCATAGCCCTTGATGGCATCAAGCAACCCGCTTTCCAGCCCTTTTGGACGCAACTGCCAAATCAAAGCCCGCATTTCGTTCAGTGCTTCCTGCGTCAGATGCTGGATATCGCGGAAGGTTTCCTGGACTTCAGGTACTTCCGACATTTCCACACCTCCACGGGCAGTCAATGTCACCGAAAACAGCAATTGATTGACTGAGTCATGCAAGTCGCGCGCTAAGCGGTTCCGCTCTTTGACGAGAGCCAATTCCTGCTCCTGTTTGGTCAGGCCGATCCGTTTGATCGCAGAGCCGATTTGAAAAGCCACCGACTCTAAAAGAGCCAACTCATCTTTTGAAAAACCGACAGTGTCCGGTGCAGCAATATTCAGCAGGCCAAACTTTTCTTTACCAGACTGAAGAGGCACAGTAGCGTGGTGTGTGATGCTGCCCTGCTTGCGCAATTTTGCGGGCATGGCGTTTTCAATACGCTGACAGGCAATAATGTTGGACGCTTTTTCGAGGTCACCATCTTGGTATCGCTTGACGCACCAGCAGCCGCCTTTTTGCAGATGGCGGCAATTATTGTCTTCCAAAGAAGACGGCAAATTTGCCTGCGCCACCAATTGATGTTTCCCTTTTTCGTCGATAAAGAAAATCCAGGCGGTCTCAAAAGTCGATGCGCTCAATAATTTCCGGATGGCACCATCCAGCATGCGCGCCATATCCGTTTCTTCATTGAGCAATTCGGCAATTTCTTTCAATAACGTTATATTGGAGGGTTCGCTCATCACCATCACCATTCACCTCATCTATACTGATTTAACCATACACGTTTCCATAAAAATCCTCCCTCGTACTTTTGTACGAGAAAAGTGAAGTGCCTGTTCAGCTCTGACAGGTGTAAGACGATCTGGCGAAGCGGCGTGTGTTCAGCCGCACAGCCAGAGTGGCTTACATCCCGAAGAGCTAGGCACTGCAACTGGACACCGAGAAAAGCGGAAGCAGCCAACGGCATAAAGAAAAAGCCCCCTTTTCAGGGAGCTGAGCAATCATCGGCTATTGACTTCCTCCAAAAATGATTCTTTCAGGAGTTCCAGCTTTTCATCGCTTTCCTGTTGCGTCGCCGCCGTGATTCCGAAATAATACTTCACTTTCGGTTCTGTGCCGCTTGGGCGAACACATACCCATGAGCCGTCCTCCAGGAAGTATTTGATGACATTTGATTGCGGCAGTTCAATTTTTTCATTAGTGCCCACATCGACAAAAATACGATTCTGTGTTTCATAGTCTTCAATAGACACAACGGGAATGCCAGCAAGCGCCTGAACCGGCCGTTTACGCAAGTCTTCCAGCAATGCGGTGATTTCACGTGCGCCATCGATGCCTTTTTTAGTGACAGATACTAGCGATTCCCGGTACCAGCCAAAACGATTATATAGCTCAACCAGAATATCATGTAGATTTTTGCCTTGTTTTTTATAGAAGGATGCCGCTTCGACAAGCAGTAAAGTCGCCTGCACCGCATCTTTATCCCGCGCAAAATCTCGGATCAAATAGCCATAGCTTTCTTCATAGCCGAATAAAAACTCAAATTGCGGGTTCACATCATTGTGCCGTAATTTTTCGCCAATGAACTTAAAGCCGGTCAAGACATCCTCGCAGCCGATTCCATAAGACTCAGCCACGACACGGCCGAATTCCGATGTGACGATCGTTTTGAAGATACGGCCATTTGCCGGCAAGTTGCCTTTTTCCTGCTTTTGGCTCAGCAAGTATTCGATCAGTATAGCCCCGGTCTGATTGCCGCTCAGCAATTCGTATTGCCGGCCGCTCCAAACTGCGATGCCGACGCGGTCTCCGTCCGGATCGATGGCAATCAGCAAGTCGGCTTCAGATTTCGTGCCATATTCCTTCGCTAATTCAAACGCTTCGCCTTCCTCCGGATTTGGAGAGTTTACCGTCGGGAATTCACCGTCAGGTTCCATTTGTTCGGCAACATACGTTATCTGATCATAGCCCGCCCGATCCAACAGTCGTTTGACTGTTGCGCCGGAAGATCCATGAAGCGGCGTAAAGACTGCGGAAATCGGCCTCGCTGCATGCTCTTGCACAGTCAGCACGTTAGACAAGTAAGCTTCATCCAATTTTTCATCGATTCGGACCAGCAGCGACTCGTCAAATAAGTCATTGACGATGGCCAGTTCGTCTTCGACGCGGCTGACGTAATCGATGACGCGGTCAGCGTCTTCCAGGTTCAATTGGGCCCCATCTTCTGAATAAACCTTATAGCCGTTGTATTCCGGCGGATTATGGCTGGCAGTGATGACGATGCCCATAAATGCGTTCAAATAGCGCACGCTGAACGATAGCTGTGGCGTCGTCCGTGTACTGCTGTACAAATACGTGTGGATACCGTTCGCAGCAAACGTCCGTGCCGCTTCTTCCGCAAATTCAGGGGACATGCGGCGGCTGTCATAGGCAATAACCATTCCACGAGCCATCGCCAGCTCTCCATTTTCCTTTATGTAATCCGCGATTCCCTGCGAAGCTTTCCGCACGGTATAGATATTCATCCGGTTTGTGCCCGGTCCGATTTCGCCGCGCATTCCTCCGGTACCGAAAACTAGATCTTGATAAAAGGCATCTTCCGCCAACTTTTCATCTTCTTTCAGCACATTCAGCGATTGCCGTGTTTCTTCATCAAGCCCTTCATGATCCAACCAACGTTTGATGCGTTCTTTCCATGACATATACATTCCTCCATCTATATTAATATAAGTTTAACTAACGATCCCCATCTGTTGATATTCTACAAATCAACTGTGTATTCCTGCGGAAGTTATAGACAAAGCACCTTTTAAAGATAAATTCTTTTGTTCAATCTTTAGTTTACCAAATATTCAGAAGAAAAGCCGCTTCCATTTTTGGAAGCGGCTGTGTTTAATCTTTTTTGTATTCTACCCGGTAAACATCATGGCGACGGTCCTTCAATTGCTTGACTGTCCCATTTTGGCGCTGGCGTCTAAGGATTTCCAAATCGACATCCCCAATCAATACCATTTCAAGGTTTGGATTGGTTTCTCCGACAATTCCATCACGTGCAAATTCGAAATCGGATGGAGCGAAAATTCCTGATTGAGCGTATTGGATATCCATATTTTCGGTTTGCGGCAAGTTGCCAACAGTTCCGGAAATGACGGTATAAATTTGATTTTCCACTGCGCGGGCCTGTGCGCAATAACGGACACGCAGATAGCCTTGGCGATCTTCCGTACAGAAAGGAGTAAAAATGATATTGGCTCCCATATCTGTCGCGATGCGTGCCAGTTCAGGAAACTCGATATCATAGCAGATCTGGATGGCGATTTTCCCGCAATCGGTATCAAAGACACGGACAGAATCTCCGGCAGAAATCCCCCACCATTTACGTTCGTTTGGTGTGATGTGGATTTTATACTGTTTGTCGATAGAACCGTCACGGCGGAACAGATACGCAATGTTGTAGATTTCATCGTCTTCTTCTTTAACGAAATGCGAGCCTCCAATGATATTGATATTGTAGCGGACAGCAAGGTCTGTGAACAATTCAATATACTGAGGTGTGTATTCAGTCAGTTTGCGAACTGCCTGGCTTGGCGATGGTTCGTTCAGGAAGGACATCAGCTGCGACGTGAAGATTTCAGGGAATACCACGAAATCCGAATGTGCATCTGAAGCCACGTCTACAAAGTATTCGACCTGGCTGGCCAAATCGTCAAATGATTCGATGGCGCGCATCAAATACTGCACCACACAAATACGGACCGGCAAACTCGTTTTGAAATGGCGTTTGGAAATCGGTTTGTAATCGACGTTATTCCATTCCATCAATGTGGCGTATTTGCCTGATGCCAAATCGTCCTGCAAGTAGTTCGGGTTGATGCGCATCAATTGGAAGCCGTTCATCAACTGGAATGTTAATACAGGATCGTAGACTTTATGGCGCGACACAGCATCGACATATTCCCGCGGCGACATTTCATCCGCATGTTTATGGTAGTTCGGGATGCGCCCTCCGATGATAATCGACTTCAGGTTTAATTCGCGTGCTAGTTCTTTGCGGGCTTCGTAAAGACGCTGCCCGACTTTCATCCGACGGTATTCAGGATGCACCATGACTTCAATGCCGTACATGTTGTAGCCGTCGGGATTGTGGTTGGTGATATAGCCGGCATCTGTTACATCATCCCAAGTATGGCGATCATCATATTCATCAAAGTTGATCAATAGACTCGAACAAGAACCAATAACTATGCCGTCCAATTCTGCGATCATTTGGCCTTGAGGGAAAACGCCTAAATGGCTTCTTAATTGTTCCTCTTTCCACGGATCCATTCCAGGAAAGCATAAACGCTGCATTTCAAGGATGGCATTTATATCTGCATAATTCATTTCACGAATGATCATGCTTTTTTCGAAATGGGATAAATCAAATTGTTCTGCCACAGTACAGCTCTCCTTCACAAAAGTTTCAAACTTTATTATATAGGATAGTTGCTCAGGTTGATATTATTTTACTTGCATCACGATAACAATTATAATTCTATAGAAGTATTTTTTGAAAAGAGGGAGCACCAAATGACGAAAAGCCAGGAAAATGTTTTGCTTTCCATGTGGGTTGTGGCTCTTGTCGCCACATCGGGTTCGCTTTATTTTTCTGAAATCCGCGGCTATGCCCCGTGCGAACTGTGCTGGATCCAACGCATTTTCATGTACCCGCTTGTCATCGTCATCGGCTTGGCCTATGTACAGAAAAATGTTCGAATTGCAGCTACCACACTGATTTTCTCCATCGTAGGCGGAGGGATTTCCCTATACCATTACGGCCTGCAGAAGCTCGATTCTCTGGCAGAGTCCGCACCATCCTGCGGACAGGTTCCATGTACCGGGGAATACATCAATTACCTTGGATTCATCACCATTCCGTTTTTGGCATTGACCGCATTTATCCTGATTGCCGGAATGGGCATTTATTTATTGAAGTCCCTTAAGGAGGAAAAACAAAAATGAAGAAATTATTGATCATCGCGGGAATTGTCGTTGTCATTTTCGCCGGAATCGTTTTTTTGACGAGTCAGGCAAACGATGAAAAACTGGCAAACAACCCGTACGATACAGAAGACCTAGAGCAAGCAACAATTGATCAACTGGACGATGAACACTACCAGAACATTGTTGTGCCGTCCGATTTGGAAGACCAGATTGCCAGCGGCGAGCCTACTACAGTTTATTTTTTCAGCCCGACCTGCCAATACTGTCAGCAGACCACTCCTGTTTTGATGCCTGTTGCTGAAGATATGGATATAGACGTTTTGCAGTATAATCTGTTAGAGTATGAGCAGGGCTGGCAACAATATACGGTCGATTCTACACCGACACTGGTCCATTACGATAATGGCGAAGAAGTTTCACGTTGGGTCGGCGCACAGCCAAAAGAGAATATTGAACAATTTTTCACCGATGTAGTTAAAAAATAACTGACAAAAGGATCATGTGCCTGGCGCATGATCCTTTTTTATGGAGGAAACCAGATGACTTGGAGTTATGAAATCAAAGACGACGGCATGACCGTCGAAGAATTGCTGAGAACCGAATGGGGACTTGGCAAAAAAGTGGTCCACCAAATGCGCATGGCCAAAAGCGTCAAAAACGATAAATTCCAGGAAGTGGTTTGGAAAGAGCCTTTGCCGGCCGGAACCGTTCTGAATTTCGATTTGCCACCTGCAGAATCGCCTTACGAGCCGAAACACGATGTCGAGCTTCCTGTGCTTTTCGAAGACGATCACTTTATTATAGCCCGCAAACCAAAAGGCATGGCCACGCATCCCAATGAAGTTGGACAAACCGATACGTTCATCAACGCCATTCTTGGGCATATTATCCGCAACGGCGGATCTTACGGAGAGCACGTCCACCGCTTGGACCAGGGAACATCCGGCCTGTTGATGGTCGCGAAGCATCCTGTCGCTAAAAACGTCTTGGACCGCATGCTGGAACAAAAACAGCTGGTCCGTGACTACGAAGCTGTCGTCAAAGGCAAAGTGCACAATAAATCCGGAACCATCGATTTCCCGATCGGCCGCGATCGTCATCACCCGACTCGCCGCATGGTTTCTCAAACTGGCCAAAGCGCAGTGACGCATTACCGTGTCTTGAAGCAGATGGAAGGAAAATCCTTGCTTCATCTGACACTTGAAACAGGACGCACGCATCAAATCCGCACCCACCTCGCACATATCGGCCATCCGATTGTCGGAGACACGCTCTACGAAGGACCGTCTACTCAAGACGGCGCCTACCATCTTCACGCTTTCCGTATGTCGTTTATCCACCCGTTCACCAATGAAAAAGTGGTGGTTGAGGATTCAGCAAGATAATAAGAAAAGCAAGTTCCTTTTCGGGGAACTTGCTTTTCTTATGCCTTTATTTCGTCCGGATGTGTTCCGCTGCGCCAATCTTGGTTCAGTCCGTCAATCCCTTTCATCTCTTCTTCCGTCAACAAAAAATCGAAAACCTGTGCATTTTCTTTAATGCGCGACGGCGTCACTGATTTTGGGATGACGATCAAGTCGCTTTGCAGATGCCAGCGGATGATGACTTGTGCAATCGTCTTGCCATGGGTATTGGCAATTTCCGAAAGCACCGGATCTTCCAATAGCCGGCCCCGCGCCAATGGAGACCAGGATGTTACAGCAATGTCCTGCTCGGCACAATAGCTCCGAAGCGGAACCTGAGTCAGTTGAGGATGCAATTCGATTTGATTGACCATCGGTTTGGTGTTGGCTGTTGCCAGGAGTTTCTCCAAATGATGCTGCTGGTGATTGGAGACGCCGATTGAACGAACCAGCTTTTCATCATAGAGGCGCTGGATGGCACGGTACGTATCCACGTATTTCCCTTCAATCGCCCAATGTGTCAAATAAAGGTCCAAGTAATCAAAGCCAAGGCGTTTTAAGGAAGCTTCGAACGCACGCAGAGTTTCATCGTATCCCTGGTCTGTGTTCCAGACTTTTGAAGTGATGAACAGCTCTTCCCGCTTGACGCCGGAATTCCGCACCGCTTTGCCCACTTCCGCTTCATTGTCGTAAACTGTCGCTGTGTCAATCGCTCCATAGCCTGCTCCAATGGCCGTGATCATAGCTTCTACTGCCGCTTCCTTATCGGTCATTTTGTATACACCTAAACCAAAGCGCGGCATTTCCACACCATTATGTAAAGTTTTTGTCGAATCGATCGCTAATTTCATTGTTATCATCCTTTCTTTTTCCATTGTACAAATAATAGCAGATAAGTTGAACTTAAATAACAAGCCTTTATACATCGCTTTGGCCGTTTAGCGCTTGCTCAGAGCGGCCAAAGCGGTGTCTGAAATGACGATTCTTACGTTTCACTTATAGAGCTCTCAATTCAACTTATAAAGATGCTTTCTACTTTAAGGATCTTTCAAAAGGCTCTTGCACTTTAATCTCAAAACGAATATTATATATGATGTTGTTTAAAATTGTTCGTGTTTTAGGAGGAGCTCCTTATGTTTCATTTAAAAGAAAATAATACCACTATAAAAACTGAAATTACTGCCGGAATGACGACGTTCCTGACCATGGCCTATATCGTCATTGTCAATCCCGTTATTTTAGGCGCAGCGGGCGTTCCGTTTGACCAGGTATTTTTGGCGACAATCATCGCAGCTGCCATCGGTACCTTGTGGATGGCATTAGCCGCCAATTACCCGATCGCCATTGCGCCGGGCATGGGCTTGAATGCCTATTTTACATCCATGGTGTTGGGTTCAGATGGTGCCATCGACTATGTCACCGCATTTGCGGCAGTGTTTATCGCCGGCCTTATTTTTGTGTTGCTGTCGCTGACTTCTATGCGGAAAGTATTGATTCAGGCAATTCCTGAAAACTTGAAGCATGCCATCACAGCCGGAATCGGCCTTTTCATCGCTTTTATCGGCATGAGGCTGAGCGGCCTGATTGTTGCCAATGAAGCCAATCTGGTCGGTTTGGGAGATTTGACTTCCCCACCGGTAGCATTGACCCTGCTCGGTTTACTGATTACGGTCATCTTTATGTCTTTGAACATTCATGGCGGCATTTTCTACGGGATGATCGTTACCGGTATCGTCGCCTTTTTCACTGGCCAATTAAAATTTGAAGGCGGCTTGATGCAGCTTCCGTCATTGCCTGAAGGCATCCTGATCTGGAATCCGATTGAAGCGCTCCAATTGGTCATTGAATTCGGCTTGTACGGCGTTGTCTTTTCGTTCCTATTGGTGACCTTATTTGATACGACCGGTACAATGATCGGTGTAGCCAAACAGGCAGGCTTGATGAAAGACAATAAAATGCCAAGAATGCGCCAAGCTTTACTGGCTGACTCTGTGGCAGCCACAGCAGGCGCAATGGTCGGGACAAGTCCGACTTCCGCTTATGTGGAATCATCCGCAGGCGTTGCAGCAGGCGGACGCACAGGGCTAACGAGTTTAACGGTTGCCGTCCTATTTATCATCGCTGCGTTTTTCGGTCCCTTGGTTGGTGCCTTATCCAATGTGGCAGCGATAACAGCACCGGCATTGATCATCGTCGGAAGCTTGATGATCGGTGCGGTCAAACACATTGAATGGGAAGAATTTGACGAAGCATTCCCAGCATTTCTGATTGTCTTGGCGATGCCATTGACTTCAAGCATCGCGACGGGCATCGCTTTCGGATTCATCGCTTATCCGCTGATGAAAATCTTTAAAGGCAAAGGCAAATCGGTTCATCCGATCCTTTACGTATTTGCTGTGCTGTTTGCGATTCAATTGCTGATCGCCCCCCATTAACCAGCCTGACAAGCCGTGCCCGTGGAACGCGTCCGCCTGAAGCGAAATGAAAAAACAAGAATTTTTTAATAACCTAAAAAAAACCGCCAATTGGCGGTTTTTTGTTTAGATTCGTGCTCTGTTGCCAGTCATTGCTGCAGTAATCAGCAAGACGGCTGCTGTAATCAAATGGAACACCCAACCAATACCCGGAATCCAGGCAATAAGGCTGGTGATGATTCCAAGAATCGATCCCGATTTCGGTGAATACTCTCGGAAACAAAAGAACAATGTAATCGCATGAAGTACAAACATAACACCTAAAGCCGTATAGCCGGTGCTGATGACAAAGCCCCCACCAATTAACGGAATCGCAAGAAACGCTTCAGCCAGACCCGTGATCCAAAGCAAAGCGACAGAAATTTTCATTTTCATTCGTTATCATCCCTTCTTTAACGTTCTTATCTACCTAATACGGACGAACAGCGCAAAAGTTTCATTTTCTTTCCGCTTCCGGTCTTTCAGACCGACAGAAATTATCCACATTTCAATGGATGTTGCATATTTCATTTTTCCCTGTTGTAGTCTATACTAAACAAAGATGCACATTTCAAGGAGGTCATTATTATGAACTTAATCCTTATTTTGGGTATTTGTGTTTCGTTCTTAGTAGCTATTTTAACTGCTGGATACGATGACAAGCCTGGAACAAACGAAAGAGAATAGTACAAAGGGACAGCGAAATCCGCTGTCCTTTTTTCTATTCCAAGCCTGGATAATCCTGCTGGCGCAGAGCTTCATACATCAGAATGGCAGCCGTGTTCGACAAATTAAGCGAACGGATATTGTCATTCATCGGAATACGCAGGCAATGATCCGGATTTTGTTCGAGCAATTCCTGCGGCAGACCTTTTGTTTCCTGTCCGAAAATAAAGAAATGGTCCTTTTCTCTCTCCGAAAAGTCGAAAGAAGTATGCGGCTTTGCCCCAAACTTTGTAATATAGTAGAACTCCCCGTCCTGATACCGGTCAAAAAGCTCCTGCAGTCCGTCGTAATAATGAATATCGACATGCTCCCAGTAATCGAGTCCGGCGCGTTTCAGCATCTTATCGTCCGTTGAGAACCCGAGCGGTCGGATCAGGTGCAGCTTTACTCCTGTCCCTGCACACGAACGCGCGATATTTCCTGTATTCGCTGGAATCAGCGGTTGGTACAACACAATATGAATAGCCAAATCTGTCACTTATCCTTTCAATCCTTCAGCAAAAAATGCCAATCCTTTTTGAATTTCCTCTTGAACTTCTACATCTTTTTCTTCCTGCTGCGCAAGTTCTAGCGCCCCCAAGCCTTCAGCCGTTCCGATTTTGCCGATTGCCCATGCTGCGGTTCCCCGTATGACCGGCCGCTCATCGCTTTCCAATAAATTGATCAGCGTGGGCACTGCAGACGTTTCCTTGAAATGCGCCAGCGCCAAAATGGCGTTTCGCTGAATCGGCTTTTTGCCACGCCACGAACCCGACACGTACCCAAACTTACCCTTGAATTCCCGATTGGAAATCGTCAATAAAGGCTCGAGCAGCGGCTTGGCGATTTCTGGATCCGGTTCGAATTCCGCATGGATCCGATTGACCTTACGCTTGTTTTTCGGACACACGGTCTGGCATGTATCGCAGCCATACAGCCGATTGCCGATTTTGCCGCGGAACTCATCAGGCAGAAAACCTTTTGTCTGCGTCAAAAACGAAATGCAGCGCTGGGCGTTCAATTGGCCGCCTTCAACAATTGCGTCTGTCGGACAGGTATCAATGCACAAACGGCAGTCGCCGCATTGGTCCTCCATCGGCTCATCAAAACGGAAAGGAATATTGGTGATCATTTCGCCAAGGTACACATACGAACCGAATTCCGGTGTAATGATGTTGGTATTCTTGGCGCTCCAGCCAATGCCGGCGCGCTCTGCCACTGCACGATCAGACAGCTCCCCTGTATCCACCATCGACCGCATCCGGGCTTCCGGATAATGGGCTGCAATAAATGCTTCCAGCAGCGTCAGCCGCTCCCTGAGGGCAGCATGGTAATCCTTGCCCCAGGACGACCGGGAGAAGATTCCACGGCGCGCGCCTTTTACCCCCTGCGGTGCATCCGCCATCCGTGACGGGTAGGCGATCGCAATGGCGATGATGCTGACGGCTTCATTCAGCAGCAGCTCCGGACGCGTGCGTTTTTCTACGTCCGCTTCTTCAAATCCAGACTGGTAATTCAACTGCTGCTGTCGAATCAATTGATGCTTTAAGCTATAAAAAGGTTCTGCTGATGCAAAACCGATTTTATCAATCCCGATCTCCGAGGCATACGCAACAAGGTCTTTTTGAAATTGATCAAGATTCATGTCGCAACCCCTCACTCAATTCTATGATACGATAATAAAAATCCTTATGCGAAAGGAAGATTGCTATGAAACTGACAATCGATCCTCAAATAAACGAAACGCTAAGCAATTTTAAAATTGGCATCATTCATTATAACAATATCACCGTTTCCGAATCACCTCAAATGTTAAAAGGCCGTCTTCAGCTTTTTCAGGAGCAACTGTACTTTGATTTGGAAGAAAAAGAACTGACGGATTTTCCCGGTCTGCTCGAATGGCAATTGGTCTGGAAAGCATTGGGGACTGATCCTAGCCGTTACCGGCCATCTGCAGAAGCACTCTACCGCCGGATCAAAAAACAGAATTACTTGTCGACGATCAATTCGGCTATCGACATGAACAGCTTCCTATCGCTGCAATACGAAATTCCGCTCGGGCTGTATGATGCCGATAAAATTAAAGGCGATGTTGACATCGAGGTTGGTACCAGCGCAGACCGCTACGATGGCTTGAATAACCGCGTCAACACATTGAACGGCATTCTGGTATCCAAAGATGCTGCAGGCGCGTTCGGCAGCCCCTACGTCGATTCTACAAGGACAGCTGTCACCGAACAGACAAAAAATGCCCTGCACATTTTCTATCTGCGTCCTTCTATGGAAAGAGACACAGCTTTGCAGCTTCTGAGCGCCGCTTCTAATATGTTCACAGGCATCAACGGTGGAGAGGCCGAATTTTACGTAGTTTAACTAGAAAAATAGACAGGCCGGCACTCTGTTTCTTCGAAGTGTCGGCCTGTCTATTTTTGCCTAAGATAATGACTGAACCGAACTTCTCTACTTTTTCTTTAATTTTGCAAATTGCTCTAGACTCTTTTACATTCAGTACATTTCCTGCAGCGGCATATAAAATGAACTTTTTCACAACCCCAGCATACTGAAATCCGGCCTGTAAGCATATTCTTTTTCATTCGCACAGCGATGCAGTAAACTTTTCTTACATTGATGAATAAAAGAGGGATCCATACATGAAACGAGTGCATAGCGACATTGTCCAGTTTCGGGGAAGCCATTACGATTTTGGCCGAATGCAGGGGGAATTACTGAAAGAGTCCCTGATTCTTCCCAACCGCAAAAAACAACGCAAGGCCTCCAGCCGCCATTTGATCATAGATGAACAACGCGCAAAAAATATTCTGGTAACTTTAGCCCCTAGAGTTTGGGAGGAAATAAACGGCCTGGCTGATGCCCTGGATTGGCCCATGCATGACGCCATCCGTGAGTTCGGCGGCTACTATTTGGAATACACACGGAGCGGCTGCTCCATTTACACTGAGTCTGATTTCATGGTCCGGAACTATGACAGTTCACCGGAAGGCTACGAAGGACGGTTTGCCCTGTACCAGCCGACGGACGGCGGATTCTCGACCATCGGACCAACCATGCAAATCACCGGCCGCACCGACGGCATGAATGAAAAAGGCCTGGTGATGGGCTACAATTTCATCAACCGCCGAAATTCGGAAGATGGCTTTATTTGCAATATGATCGGCCGTCTGATTTTAGAAAACTGTGCAACCATCGATGACGCTGTGGCTTTGCTAGAAGAACTTCCGCATCGCCGTTCCTTCAGCTATGTGCTGTTGGACCGTACCGGAAAATCCGTGGTTGTCGAAGCTTCGCCGCGTTCTGTTGTGGTTCGTGAATCCGCTGTTTCCACCAATCATTTTGAATTGCTGGTGGAGGAAAACCGCTACCAGACAGACGACTCGCGCAGAAGAGAGGAAATGATGCAGACGCAGCAGCAAAACCAAATCGACGCCTACAGTGCATTTCGGCTATTGAATGACTCAGAAAAAGGCGTCTTCTCGAAAAAATACAGCACAGCTTCCGGTACCTTGCACACCGCTTCTTATTTCCAGCACAGCCTGGAAGTTGGATTTGCCATCGGACCGGACCGCCTGCCGCTGATGCTTAATTTTGAAAAATGGCTCCAGGGCGAGCGATTATACGCCAAACGCATCAACGGAAAAATCGATACGCACCTGCCATTTGCCCATATGGCCGAACTTTAAAACGAAAGGCGCCAACAACTTAAATGCTGGCGCCTTTTTTGTGTTGGGATAAAAACTGCTTGTCCACATGGGCAAATCCGATGTCTGTATCCACCGCTCCATGTATTTTCTGAACGTCCAAATCGTCCCCTTGCAGCCAACTGTCAAAATTAAAAACGGTCGGCTGTTGATTTCCGCCAAGCGCGAACCAGACACTCTTTTCCTTCGGCAAATACAAAGACGTATGAATGGTCCCTGCCCAGCTTTTATACAGCTGTGAGAATACGCCTTTGTCCGTGTCGTTGAACAAACGGAACGCCTGAAGTGCGTCTTCTGTCTGGCTTCTCTGATTATGGATGGCTTCCAGACGGTCAAACGAATCCTTCAAATAATTGCGGTTTTCATGTTGATGGATTTCGAAGTGGTTGGTGCAGACATTGCTGATCCGAACATCGACTGAGCGTGGGCTCGCTTCGATGATGCGTGTTTCACCGCTCGGGTCGGTCACAATGTAGCTGAACGACCCACGATGAGGGATCTCCTTCAGCAGCGCTACCGCTTCTTCGATGGTGGCGCAGGTTTCCAGGATGATACGGCCGATCAGGTAACAGACAAAACCGTCTCCGGGCTTTTTTCGATGCGTGAAGTTATAGCCCATGGCTAACCCTTTCTCATTCATGCCGTCCATCCGGCCGGTGATGCGTGAAGTCGGCCCAATGATGGCATAGCCCTGGTCGTCCGGTTGAAACAGGCTAAAGCGTCCTTCATAGGTCTGCGGATGAAAGTCATAGTTCCGCACCATAAAATCCGTTCCGGTAACGATTGAACAACCGGAAGGCATAGCGTCAATCCGGTAACCGCCGAAATCACGCAGCACGTCTTCCAACGGCAATTTGAGGCTTTCCTGCAGACCGGCCAACTCATCCCAGATTCCAGGCGCAAACCTGCGGTAAGCATCTTCCGTATCCTGCACGTCTATTTCAAACCTCGGCCGCTTCGCCTTCCATTGCTTTGTTCGATTGTCCAGGGTAATGCTGTCTTTTAAAAGCTCCCCTTGCCTGAATCCAAAATCGTAATGGCTTCCTCTGAACTCCAAAATATCACTATGTATAGGTTTCATCAAATTCTCCTTTATTCTTCAGAATCACCGATTATATTTCAGCATACACATTTCCGGAATGAAACTCAAAAGCTCCGTTTTGAATTTTTCAAGATCTCTTATGCAAAAAAAAATCCTGCCTTATGAAAATCATAAGGCAGGAACAGCCACTGCGTTCCGGTGTCATCCTTCGTATGCCTGCCGCAACGCATTCAAATCCAACTTCTTCATTTGCAGCAGCGCATTTGTCACCCGCTCCATTTTTTCCGTTTCCGCATCGACCAGCATGTCATTCAATTCGACTGGCACCACTTGCCAAGAAATGCCGAAACGGTCCTTCAGCCAGCCACAAACCTGCGCCTTCTCGTCGCCGCCTTCGGTAAGTTTATTCCAGTAATAATCCACTTCTTCCTGAGACTCACAATTGATGATGAACGAAATCGCTTCGTTATACTGAAACGCGGGACCGCCGTTCAGGGCCAAAAAATCCTGGCCTTCAATCTGGAATTCGATCGTCATGACTTTCCCCGCATCGATGCCATTTATTTCCTTGCCAGCACCGCTATAATACGTCGTGCGCATTACTTTCGAGTTTTTAAAGACTGATGTATAGAACTCCACGGCTTCTTCGGCATTCATGTCAAACCAAAAATTCACTGTGATTTTTTGAAGTTTGGTATCCATACCATTCCCCTTCTTTCTCTAACTAACTGCAGTGGCTATGTATCAGTTATTAGAGCTCTGGCTGGACTTGCTGTACAGACGGACAATCCATTTCTCCAGTTCCACAATGATAAACACTGAAACCCCGATCACAATCGGCCATAACCAATCCTGCGCTTCCAATGGAACTGTTCCAAGCAGGAAATTCATGAATGGCACATAGGTCACCGCCAGCTGCACAGCAACCAAAATACCCGATACCAAAAATGCAACTTTATTTGAGAAAAAATTCCGGTCTAATGCAAATTCGGTCTCGCTTCGGCAATTGAACAAATACATCAATTGCGACATCACCAATGCCTGCAGTGTCATCGTATTGATGATAGCCGGATCCACCTGCTGGTCGGCTAATAGCATATTCATTAATAGGATTCCACCACAGATGACAAATGAAACAAAAGCGACCCGGAAAATGTAATAGGGGCTCAGCAATTTGGCATTCGGTTTTCTCGGTGGCCGCTTCATGGCACCCGGTTCTAATTTTTCAAAGGCAATCGCCAGGGAGATGGTGACGGCGGAAATCATATTCACCCAAAGGATCTGCACCGCCGTCAAAGGCAAGGCGGTCCCGAACAAAATACTTACAAAGATCAAGGCGCCTTCCGATACATTCGTCGGCAAAATGAACAGGATGGTCTTTTTCAGGTTATCGTAGACGCGCCTGCCTTCTTTCACTGCGTTGACAATCGTACTGAAGTTATCGTCAACCAGTATCATTCCGGCTGCTTCTTTGGATACTTCTGTCCCTTTTATGCCCATAGCCACGCCAATATCCGCCCGTTTTAATGCAGGTGCATCGTTTACGCCATCCCCGGTCATGGCACAAATATGCTGCTCTGCCTGCAATGCTTTAACCAGCTGCAGCTTATTGTTCGGACTTGTGCGCGCAAAGACATCATATTCCAACACAGCCTGCGTCAATTGCTGGTCGTCCATTCGGTCAAGTTCTTTGCCTTCAAGTACCCGTTCGCCGTCTCCTATGCCCATCTGAGCCCCGATGGCGACCGCTGTATCCTTATGGTCACCAGTAATCATTTTCACAATGATTCCAGCTGTACGGCATTGCTGAATCGCTTCAATAACTTCTTCCCTCGGGGGATCGATGATTCCTGCCAGCCCGATCAGCCTGAATCCAGACTCCATGTCTTCATGGTCAATGGAAAGAGTGGAAGAAGAGACTTTTTTAGCTGCAGCCCCGATCAGCCGCTCACCGTTGTTCGCATGCTCCGACATCTTTTTATGCCAGCCTGCCCCTTCCCCGTCAGAAGATTCCAAATCGGCCATTTTCAATAAACGCTCAGGTGCACCTTTTACATAAATCCATTTGCTGCCGTCCCTTTCGACTAATGCCGCCATATACTTATAGCTCGAATCAAAAGGGATTTTCGACAGGATTGGAAGCCGCTCTACGGCATCCCCCGCTTTTTCGGCGACCGTGATAAGACAGCCTTCTGTCGCATCCCCACTGATGACCCAATTCTCTTTTTCATCACATCTTAAATACGCTTCATTGACCGTTTTAACGACTGTCAGAAATTCCTGTAAATCCGGATGATCTTCAAATCTTGCTGGTTCTTCGCCTTTCAGAATCGCTCCTACAGGTGAATAGCCGGTTCCGGTAATTTTAAACTCATACCCGTTCAGCATTATGGAAGTAACAGTCATTTCGTTTTTTGTCAAAGTCCCAGTTTTATCTGAACAAATTACCGTTACCGCTCCTAACGTCTCAACCGATGGCAGGTTTCGGACGATGGCATTTTTTCCTGCCATGCGCTGTACGCCAAGCGCCAGGATGATGGACAGTACAGCCGGCAAGCCTTCAGGAATCGCCGCCACAGTCAATCCGATAATCGCCAGCAGTAACTCGGCTGTTTCGTAATCATGGAACAGGTAACCGATGCCAAACATCGTAGCTGCACTGATGACAATGACCAAGGAAATCACTTTTCCAAAAGCCGCCGTCTGTTTTAACAGCGGTGTCTGCAGCTGATCGACTTCTTCCATTGAAGAGCTGATTTTACCAAGCTCGGTATCCGCTCCGATCGCAACAACAATACCCGTTCCTGAACCAGAAGCAATCGTCGTCCCTGCAAACAGCATATTCAGACGGTCACCCAAACCTGTATCATCCGGCAGCACTGCCGAATTTTTTTCGACCGCTGTCGATTCGCCTGTCAGTGACGATTCCTCCACGTTCAAATTGTCCGCTTCCAGAATCCGAATATCAGCAGGAATCCTGTCACCCGCCGCAAGCACGGCAATATCTCCAGGTACCAATTCGGTTGATGGCACTTCTTTCCTAACTGAACTCCGAATCGTTGTCGCTTTCAATGACAACATTTTCCGGATGCTGTCCAATGCCTTTTCCGCTTTGCTTTGTTGGATATAGCCGATAATCGCATTGATGACAACCACCATCAAAATCACCGCTGTATCGATGTAATGCCCTAAAAATAAAGTGATGACAGCTGCCGCCAGCAACACGTAGATTAGCACATCGTTAAAATGCTTGAAAAACTTGATAAGTGCCGGGTCTTTCTTTGTTTCCGGCAGCTCATTCGGACCAAATTCCGCCTGCCGTTTCGCTGCCTCTTCTTCGCTCAAGCCGCTATCTGCGTCTGTTTCGAGAAGGCTCGGCAGGTCAGCCGTATCCACGCCATACCAATTTCTTTGCTTCATGTCTGTCCCTCTTTTCAACTGTTGGAATGATATTTCATTCGCTTATTATTCAGACTAGTATAACACTTTATACATAGTAAATTACGATGAATCAGATTGAAGTATAATTGCCAATATTGACCTTCCATTTTAAAAATCATCAGTTGCCTGACATAAGTTTATCGGTAGTAAACCAAAGAAAAAAGGCCCTGACATTTAAGTCAGGACCTTGATTCTATCGTATTAAGTATACCGGCGGTCGGGGTCGAACCGACACTCCGGTGAAGGAACGGGATTTTGAGTCCCGCGCGTCTGCCAATTCCGCCACGCCGGCAAGTATTGATTTAGCGGACAAGATTTATTATATCATATTTCATTTCACTCGCCAATACTTTATTAATATATTAAACACATTACCCAACATATCTATTTATCCGTTTATTCTGCAAAATATTCATAAAAAGAACCGAAAAAACAGCGTCCAAAGATGCCAAGAGACCGGCATGGTTAAAGCTGTTCCTAGTAAACACTAAGCTTGAAGAGGCTGCCTCATTTAGGAAGACATAAAAAATCAAAACAGCTTCATTCAATTGCTAGACACATTTATCTTAGAACTGACGATATTTTCCACCCTATTTTTTTGTAAAATATCCTATTAACTGAAATATAATAATTTATCACGCGTGTTGATTAACCAATAAATGACAGACTGCTCCTGCTGAGCGCAAAGTACTCGTGCAGAGATGTTGTCAGAGCATCCAGCCAAACTAGCGGCAGTGTAACAGTCAACAGCGTGCGCTGAAAAGCCACAAGCGACAAAGCCGGCAGCCGGATGGCCAATTTCGTCTTTTGATAGAGCCACTGGATCAACACATACGCGATCAAGGCCGCAAACAGTTGGTTGTAGACGGCATTGGGCATTTGGCCAAATAACTTCGGCACGTTCAAGTTCTGTTTGATCCAGCGGAAAAAGGATTCGATGCCCCAACGTGCTTTGTAGATTCGGGCGATGGCCTCAGCTGACAGGTTGAGAAGATTGGTGACGACCCCGGATCTCACGCCCTTCATGGTCCGTGAAAAAGACCATGCGGGGCCGTTTCGTTGAGCGCGATTGTGGCGTTCCGAGCCGGCAGGTGAAGTCGCGGGTGACGTTGGACACTTTCTCCGGCAGACGCTGGAGCGATTTGACGGTCGACAGTTCGATACTTTCTTTCACTCGGATGACAAAATCCTGGTAATCCGATACGAACCGGTCAATGTGTTTGATATTGAAATATGCCCGGTCCTGTACCAGGATAAACCGGCGGTCGGCCAAGCGTTCGCCGACCGGTCCACCGTGTACGAGACCGGTAGTTTCAACTACGTCTAGCGGCATATTGGTTTCAGGTGTATAGCTGACATGAAGCTTGATGCCCGACCGTTCGCCGTGATAATGCGACCAAGGGAGCCGGTTTTTCCCTACGGTAATCGTTGTGGAATCTACCAGGAGAAGCCGGTTTGGAATTTTGAGTGCGCACCTTGTCGCCCGGTTGCATTTACCTACGACCAAGGCGAAGGCTTTTTTCATCAACTGGTAGTCGAGTTCCTTCATCTTTTTGGAGATCGTCGAGTGGTCGACATCGGCCAGCCCCGCGGAAGTTCCGACGTCGCCGCAATGACGATAGCCCTTCCATTCGGACGCCGCTGCGGTCACCAGGTATTCAATCAACTTGCCGACAGTGAGCTTCCGGGTGGTGTCTTCATAGCCAATCAGCTCCGTGAGCGTGGCCACTTCTTCGTCTGTAATAAACTTTTGAATCAAGTTCGGGAACATGGTATTCTGTTTCATAAGGGACACCTCTTCCTGTAGTTGTTGGTTCGCACTTACAGTCTAGAAGAAAGGTGTCTCTTTTTGTCTTGATTTGGATGATTCTGGTTAATCAACACGTGTGATAATTTATATAATTATAATACAGCTATATACTGAACTTAAAAGATATTTTCAAAACAGAATCTTCAAACTAACTCATTGGATAACTCCAGGAAATAACAAAAAAACCCCTTAACTGTGATTACTCACAATTAAGGGGTTTTAAAAGGGCAGGCAGGCCCTTTGATGATACCGGCGGTCGGGGTCGAACCGACACTCCCGTGAAGGAACGGGATTTTGAGTCCCGCGCGTCTGCCAATTCCGCCACGCCGGCAACATATTATGGAGGCGGCAACCGGACTCGAACCGGTGATAAGGGTGTTGCAGACCCATGCCTTACCGCTTGGCTATGCCGCCAAATATTGGAGCGGAAGACGAGGTTCGAACTCGCGACCTCCACCTTGGCAAGGTGGCGTTCTACCACTGAACTACTTCCGCAACAAAGCTGGGGTACCTGGATTCGAACCAGGGCATGACGGGATCAAAACCCGTTGCCTTACCGCTTGGCTATACCCCACTAATAAGATGGGGCGGACGAGGGGAATTGAACCCCCGAGTGCCGGAATCACAATCCGGTGCGTTAACCACTTCGCCACGACCGCCACTTTACTATTTTATAAGTACAACTCAAATGAAATAAAAATTGGGGCGGACGAGGGGAATTGAACCCCCGGGTGCCGGAATCACAATCCGGTGCGTTAACCACTTCGCCACGACCGCCATCATAAAATTTTAAAAATGGCAGGGGCAGTAGGAATCGAACCCACATCGGAGGTGTTGGAGACCTCTGTTCTACCGTTAAACTATGCCCCTAAAAACTGGTGGTGGGGGGCAGATTCGAACTGCCGAACCCGAAGGAGCGGATTTACAGTCCGCCGCGTTTAGCCACTTCGCTACCCCACCGTAAAAATGGTGCCGGAGAAAGGACTTGAACCCTCAACCTACTGATTACAAGTCAGTTGCTCTACCAGTTGAGCTACTCCGGCATGGAGATTTTCATTTCATAAAAAATGGTGGGTCAGGACGGAATCGAACCGCCGACACTTAGAGCTTCAATCTAATGCTCTACCGACTGAGCTACTGACCCACTTTGTTACATAAAAATGGCGGTCCCGACCGGGATCGAACCGGCGATCTCCTGCGTGACAGGCAGGCATGTTAACCGCTACACCACGGGACCATTTGGTTGCGGGGGCAGGATTTGAACCTGCGACCTTTGGGTTATGAGCCCAACGAGCTACCGAACTGCTCCACCCCGCGATAATATTATTAAACCCTACCAACTAGACTTGCATTTTCGTGAATGCACATTTTTCATTGTGTAAGAGTAAATTGGTGGAGGATGACGGGATCGAACCGCCGACCCTCTGCTTGTAAGGCAGATGCTCTCCCAGCTGAGCTAATCCTCCATGAAATTGGTGACCCCTACGGGATTCGAACCCGTGTTACCGCCGTGAAAGGGCGGTGTCTTAACCGCTTGACCAAGGGGCCATATGTTTTGGAAACTTATCTACTGGCGGAGAGCAAGGGATTCGAACCCTTGAGACGGTTGCCCGCCTACATGATTTCCAATCATGCTCCTTCGGCCACTCGGACAGCTCTCCAGAATTGGCTCCGAAGGTAGGACTCGAACCTACGACCATCGCATTAACAGTGCGGTGCTCTACCACTGAGCTACTTCGGAATAGTTGATCAGCCTGGCAACGTCCTACTCTCACAGGGGGAAACCCCCAACTACCATCGGCGCAAAAGAGCTTAACTGCCGTGTTCGGGATGGGAACGGGTGTGGCCTCTTTGCCATCATTACCAGACTAATTTTATTTTGAAAGACAAGATTTATTATACCAATCTCACAGGTTTTTGCAAGCTTTTTTATTAAAAACTTTTCCTTATTC
>NZ_JAGGPX010000025.1 GCF_018613575.1 Planococcus sp. ISL-110 | reverse complement strand
CGAGGTTTCTCGACAGCCTGACAAGTGCAGTCTCTTTAAAGAGACTGCACTTGTTTTGCTTATTCATAAATATCTTTTCGATGTCCCACATCAATAATCGTGATAATGATTTTTTCGTCTTCGATTAATGCCAAAATACGGTAATCTCCGACTCGGTAGCGCCACTTGCCCTTATGGTTCGCAATCAAGGCCTTTCCTTGTGTTTGTGAGTCACTGGAATCTTGCAAATTCTTTTCAATCCAACCAATTAGGAGAGAAGCTTGGTACCGATTCATCTTTTTTAGTTTCTTCAAAGCTACATCTGAAAAATGAACATCATACATTGTCTGTTATAAACCCAATTCTTTTTTGACATCATCCAAGGAATGGGTTTTTTCCATACTTGCAAGAACGCGGTCGAAATTTTCTACATCAATTTCATCTTCAATTTTTTCAATAGTAGCGTTTCGCATTAAATCGGAAACGGACATCTTCTTCAATTTTGCGTAATCGCGGATTAGTTTGCTGTCGCGATCATCTACACGCAGGGAAATAGTAGGCATGAGTAAAACCTCCTCCAGCTCTTTGTAATACATTGTATTACAAATTTTCCTATTTGTAAATTAAATTGATATGGCTCTACTTTTTGTTTGTATTTAATTTTGACTAACTATGTTGAATTAAAGAAACCCACTTTTACCCATCGCTTCGGCCGCTCTGGGCAGGGCTCCCGCAAGTCAGCAGGCGAAAATCTTAAGTTCAACTTATATAGTCGGTTCGAGCGTTTCCGGTAATTCCCATTTCTCCCCCGTGTACCACTTAATTTCGAATAATTATTAAGCATCATGAAAATACATCAGGGATTCTTTCTACTATATAAATTTGTTGATTTTCTTATGCAGTATTGCTGTATATCTTGAATTGTGCCGTACACAGGACACGATTTTTGTTTCCAGATGTAGATTTCTGGGAAGGGTTTTTCATTTTGTTCCTTTTATACCGCAGAATTAAAAAGAAGTATAAACTCAAAAAGACACATCCTTTTTTGCTTTCATGTCTTCAACGCTGATGGTAATTGTCTTGGAATACATCCAGAAATAGATGGTATACTGAATTCCGGTGAAAATACTCTGCAAAAGAGAGGGTGGTTAACCTATGATGCGATCCTTCCAGGGCAGTCGAATTTTGAAAACAGGGATAGCTATCTTTTTAACCGCCACGATTTGCTTGTGGTTTGGTTGGCCGCCTGTCTTTGCGGTCATCACGGCAATTGTGACGATCGAGCCGACCGTCAGCGATTCGATCAAAAAAGGACTGGTCCGGTTCCCGGCATCTGCGATCGGCTCTGCATTCGCCGTCTTCTTTATCACACTCTTCGGGAATGCCCCGATTACTTATACACTCGCGGCGGTTGCCACGATTTTAACCTGTTACAAACTCAAGCTGCACGCCGGCCTACTCATTGCCACATTGACCTCCGTCGCGATGGTGGAAGTCATCCACGACCATTTTTTAATCTCGTTCTTCATTCGACTGGGTACAACGACGATTGGTTTGCTCGTGTCCACCGCTGTAAACATGCTAGTTTTCCCACCAAACTACCGGGCAGATATTTTAAAAAGTATCCAAAGCATTAGTGAACGTGCAGGAACGATGCTGGAACAGACATTCCATACGATTCTCTTTGACGGTGATGCGAACCGTCAGGAAGACCAGGAGCTTGTTAAGCGACTGACGACGGAAATCAGAAAGACGGAGAAAATAATCCACTACCAGCGGGATGAAGCCAGTTTATATCCCTGGGTCCGCGACCGGGAAGCGGAACTCCGCATGGCGGAAAGGCAATTGCTCTTTTTACATAACCTGGAGTTCCACTTGGATGCTTTGCTACGCATCCCGTTCCACAGCATTAAATGGTCACCGGCCGAGCGAAATATCATTATGCAGGCAGTTGCAGAGCTTGCGAACGACTTGCAGAACTCTAATGAATACAATCACGAAACACATCAGCACCAATTAAAAATCATCACAGACTTCTTTTGGGAAGACAGCAAAGGCATATCGACAAGCGATGCCCTGCACCCTACCCTATTCTCGCCGGAATTCAAGATCCTGTACGAGCTCATCACCATTTATGATTTGGTGGATAAGTTTTTTGATCCGGGTAGTGTGAAGGCTGCTAGGGAAGCAGAGAAGTGATTCGATTGCTCGAATACAATCGAAGTTGTTGCATTTACGATAAACTGAATTTAAAAAAGCCGCGCAGGAAATTGAACTGTTTCTAGCATGGCTGTTTTATATTTACGAATGCATTTGTGTCAGAGATCAGTTTTACAGAGGAATATTCCGAAGACTTTGAGTGAAAAGTAACTTTACTGTGGTTGAACACAATTTTTATGAGTGAATAAAAATAATGGCCATACTCAAATCGCTGATACAACGAGGATGAAAATGTATAAACTATAAATTGTTTTGTATCGTCTGAAACGTTTAGAGTTTTTTGAAACAGGGTGACGACTCATTATGGTTTTTGGAATAGCTCCAAGGGTATTAGCATAGAATAGAGTTACTTCTCTCAACGACAAACGGAATGAAATGGGTTGTATGACATTAGTGAAATTACTTTTTATTTTTTAAAAGATTGAATGAGCATTTATAAAAATATATGGAGGAAGTGAATAACACATGACTTATCTATTATTGTTAGTAGGATTCGCTCTTTTGATTAAAGGAGCTGATTATTTTGTAGAAGGAGCTTCAAAAATAGCTCAGAGCTTGAGGGTTTCACCCCTATTGATTGGCTTGACGATTGTGGCTTTTGGTACAAGTGCACCGGAAGCATCCGTCAGTTTTATTGCCGCCTTTGAAGGAAACAGTGATGTGGCGATCGGGAATGTAGTCGGCAGCAACATCTTTAATATCACGTTCATTTTAGGAGTTACAGCCCTGGTTTTCCCTTTGATGGTTCAAAGCGAAACCATACGAAAAGAAATTCCGTTCGCTTTGTTGGGCGCAGTGGCATTGCTGCTTCTCATCAGCGACATTCAACTTGGGTCTTCAGCCACCAATCTGATTACAAGAACTGAAGGCATGATGCTGCTGCTTTTCTTCGCAGTTTTTCTTTACTACATCTTTGAAGTGGCACGGAAAGATCGACGGCTCACAGAAGAAAATCCCCCTGATATCGCAAACGTGTCCAAGACTAAGAATACGCTTTTAACAATCGGCGGACTGGCTGCCATCGTGTTCGGTGGCAACCTCGTTGTAGAAAACAGCATTCAGATCGCGCTTTCACTTGGAATGAGCGAGACCTTAGTCGGTTTGACGATCGTTGCTGTGGGTACCTCACTTCCTGAGTTGGTCACGTCTATCACCGCAGCTTTAAAGAAACAAGTTGATATTGCTTTAGGAAATATTATCGGCAGCAATATCTTCAACATTTTCTTTATACTAGGAACCTCGGCAGCGATCTCTCCTTTAACTGTGGATTCGAAAATATTTTCGGATGTATGGGTAATGATCGCTGTGTCCATTCTCTTAATGATTCTTGCACGAACCAAGTATAAGATTTCACGGATCGAAGGTTCGGCTTTAGCCGTTATCTACATCATTTACGTTATTTATATTATTTTGCGGAATTAACATTTAGAGCAGAACGAAGATATTGTAGAATGGGGCTGTCTCAAGAGGGCGTGAAAATTACTTTTGGGGGAACAGGCCCTTTTTACATTCAATGATAAAAATACTGAAGTGCAATATTCACTTTTGACATAATGTCTAGCGCAATTTAAAGTTTAATCAGACATCATTATATAAGATAATAGTTACCTAACGAGATACTGGTGAGTGAAAGGCATTCCTCCAGTTCTTTATTATCTGAAAGGAGAAATGGATATTACTTTTGGTCCTCGTATTTTTAAAACTGGAGTAGCCGTTATAATTGCCATATATGTATGTGAATTTTTCGGATTGGACAACATTGCGTTTGCAGCTGTTGCAGCTATTTTAGCTGTACAGCCATCTTTATACCGGACTTGGAAGCAATTGCCCGATCAATTGATTACAAATACCTTAGGCGCATCCATTTCGTTGTTTTTTCTCTATTTTTTAGGCGAAAATCCGATCACCATTGGTTTGGTAATTATGATTATGATTTCATTAAGCTTGAAATTAAAAATGGATAGCACAATCCCACTAACTCTTGTAACGGTAGCTGCGATCATGACTTCCGGTGCAGGTGAGGATTTGTACTTTGCCCTGGAAAGATTTTTAGTTATTTTAGTAGGAACGATTTCTGCTATAGTCGTTAACCTGGTTGTTTTCCCGCCGAAATATAAAAAGAGCTTTTCGGATAACATCCACTCAGCTTTTCAGCAAATGTCATTGTTATTAAGAACTGCCATTTCAAATGAACTGACAGAAGGTTCTTATCAAGTGCTTTCCCGGAACTTTAAGAAAGAACTTGAAAACTTAGTCGAGCAATTCAAGTTGTTTGATGAGGAAAGAATCAAGCTCGGAAAATCACGAACCAAACAATTGAATGACAGAGAAATGATTGTCTTCAGGCAGATGTTGAAAACATTAGAGGAGGGAGATCAGCTTCTCGGAAAAATTGAGGACCATTACTTTCAGAGTACGTCTGAAAAAAGTGTCAATCTGTTGTTTGATCAGTACCTGGAAGAATTAATTAAATATCACGAGTACCTGTTTTTAAAATATCAGGGCAAGATTAAAGAATTTCAGCATTCAGACGCAGATATGTTAAACCGAAGAAACGAATTTTATAGATCCGTGCTTTCTCTCTCTAAGGAAGATCCGGAGAAAAACATCCGATTAATGATCGTGGCATCTGCTCTTTTGGATTATACATTTTATCTCCACCGTCTAGATCAGCTGTTGAACCAGGCACAAAAATAACAGCAAGAAGTTATATAGGTGTGATTGAGTAAAAGGAATAAAATAATGCCCAACAACAAAAAAGCAACTACCTTCTCCTTATCAGGATTGTAGGTAGTTGCTTTTTTGCTTAAAAACATTTTCAATTTCGCCAGCCACGCTTACACGGCATGTGCTGCATCGGCCGAGTGTTAACGCACTCGATCTTTTCTATGTCTAAATTAGAGCATATTGGGTTTTAGGGTATCTTATTTATAATTCGATTTCGCTTCCCAGAGAGACAAACAATTAGTCCTACTCAATCTTCCCCAACTCATCCAACAACGCTGTCCGTTTCGGGTACATAAACTTCAACTCTTCAATCAGCCCCGATGCCACTTTGGCCCCAAGCGCCTGCTGGAAATCTGTGATCCTTTGGCAGGCAGTCCAGTATGCCTTGCGATTGGAAGCCCGTTCGATCAGGCGGTAAATATAAGCCGTATAAATCTCATTCACTTCATGCGGATAATCGTCCAGCAAGTGTGGATACAGGTGCTCGATGGCAGAAACATCCTTCCGGCAATAATCCAAAAGCTCTTCCAATCTCTTTTCCTCAATAAGAATTCCGAGATACAAAGGCAGACTCCGTGGACTGTTTTTCATCTCGGCAAGAAGCGATTCCAGCGATTCCGGCCATTGCTCCGCATCCACCAAACTCTTCAGCTTAACGTAATACTCTTCCTCCCCTTTCAGCGCGAACTCAAAGCTGAGGCCAATCATTTCCGCAGTGCTGCCCAACCCTTCATAGGCTTCAAAGCGCAGCTTTTTCCAGTCGTGCAAAAGCCCCGCGAGGTTCGCATCCAGCCCCTCCGACTCTTCACACAAACGGATCACTTTTTCAAATTCACCGGCATCCAGTGCCTGCCGGATCTGCGCTTTTCGGATTGCCGGATAACGGTGGAACTTCACGTAAAATGCTTCGACCAGTTCCTGCTTGCCTTGCTGCTGCAAAATTGCCAGCTGGTACATGTGGAACCGCTCTTCCGTGTAATCGTAGGTCTTGTTTTGCATCTCGTCGCTGGCAATCAAATCAGCAATATAATTATAGAGCTTTTCGGTGAAATCGCCTCGTTCATTCCATTGCAGCACTGCTTCTACCAGATGACTCGCCGCATCTGTGATGTCCTGTTCCAGCGCAAAGAGGATATGTGGATAGAGCAGGACGAGTATCTGATCGACCGTCTCTTTGTCCAATTCTTCCGGCCACTCCGCTAGGGCTTCACTAATTTTCTCCAAGCTTTCGTAAATCGCTGAGCTGATGTCCCCGGATGAATCGTCCGCCATTTGCAGCATCTCCGTACATTCTTTAATGACAGTCAAACTGAGGCGGATGATCTTTTCGGCATCATGCTGTGAGTCTAATCCATCCATATACCCAAGGACTTCCCCAACGCCTTCGAGTGCCTGGTCCGTTCGGTCCCATTCGATAAATCCCCTACGGATTGTGCGGTAAGCCGACTTCTGTATAATCCGGCGCGCCTCTTCTTGATCCATACCACCAGGATTCGCAAACTTCTCTGTCAAATAAAGTTGAACGGATGGCTGCTTCTCTGCCAGTTCTTCCAGGATTTCCAGCAGCTCTGCTTTTTTCAGCGTCTTTAGTTGCGTCAGCACATCCACTGCAGACGGACCGTTTTCCTCCTTATGTTCCCGGATCGCCAGACACATTGCCACTTCGTGCTTGCACAGCGAATCCGATTCGAACGGGCAGGTGCAGTAAGAACCCGCGATCGTCCCGTCTTTCGTAAAATTGACTGACACCTCGTAATCCCGCGTGCCTGCTACCCGCGCATGCCAGCGATTCGGCGCAACTTCCGTCAAATGTTCAACAAAATCCTGCTCAAAATAATCCAAGCCACGCTTATAAAGTTTTGCCGGCACGTAGGTTTTCAAATTGTTTAAGTTCATGAGAATTCCCCCTGGATTGATTATAACCTGTGGTTGTTTGGGGTTGAACAGGGAGTTTCGGTATAAAAACAAAAGCCGTATCCAGTTACCCTTGAGGGCACTGAATACGGCTTCTTCCAACTGTAAATGTCTTAATAAACTGAATTGAGTTTGACACACAGGGGCGTGATTTCGTCTATGCCTCTTCTTTCATCGATTCCTCTGGAATGATCAAGTTCAATGCAATCGCCACAAAACAGGCGATTGTTATTCCAGATCCACCAAACAATAATTTGATAACTTCAGGAAACGCGTTCATCGCATCGGGTACTTGACTTAATCCGAGTCCAAATACTAAAGATAATCCAACGATAATCTTTGCTCTTTCATTTAAAGGCTCTGATGTTAATATGGTTATGCCTGTTAACGTAATCTGAGAAAAGATGATGACTGTGGCGCCTCCAATAACTGCTGGTGGCATTGTGGATATAAGAGCTCCAACCTTAGGGATAAGACCAGCCAATATTAAAAACCCAGCGCCAACAGCTACGACATATCTGCTCATTACTTTTGTAAATGCGATCATTCCTACATTTTGGCTGAAAGATGTATTTGGCAAAGAATTAAAAATCGCTCCCAGAGAAGATGTAAAACCATTTGCTATGACTGAGCCAGAAAGTTCCTTTGCTGTGGGTTCTCTGCCTGCTCCCCCAGTAGTCATCGCTGTAACATCTCCAACGGTCTCAACAGATGTCACGATAAACATAATCATCATAGGGAGGATAGCTCCCCAGTAAAATTCCATAGGAAAATAAAATGGTTGGGGAATTGAAAACCAGGTAGCTTCTCTCATTGCTGTAAATTCTACCATCCCCAGTGGCAGAGCCACCATATATCCAATGACAATGCCGATTAAAATAGAGGATGTTTTCGCCATTCCCGTTGCATATCTATTTAGAAACAGCACAATGGCCAATACGAGTAATGCCACCAACCAGTTTTGAGCTGATCCAAAACTTTCAGATCCACTGCCTCCAGCCATCGAGACAATACCAGTAGGCAAAAGTGACAAACCGATCGTCAGAACGACTGTACCGGTTACAATTTTTGGAAAGAACCTTCTTACTTTCTCTATGAAAAATCCTAAGAATCCGCCAAACAAACCGCCTATAAGGCTTGCACCCAATAATCCGCCTATGCCGTAGGAGCTTGCGATCACGATATTGGTAGGCAGAAAACCAAAACTCGTCCCCATAACTACCGGGAGTCGTGCTCCGACCTTCCATATTGGGTAACACTGAATAATCGTTGCAACTCCTGCCATGATCATGGCACTTTGAATCAATATCGTTAAATCAGTTCCTGTTATGCCAACCACACCTGCGATTATGATAGGAACAGCAACATTCCCTAAAAACATTGCAAAAATATGCTGCAATCCCAAAGGTATTGCTTCTTTTAATGGGGGTACACCATCTACATCGTATTTATTTGTATTCTTAATCTTCGTGTCAGCTCCAACTATTTCCTTCATAAAACACCTCTTTCCAGTTCTATATAAGTTGAACTTATGAATTATCATTTCACACACCGCTTTGGGTAGAACATAGACGACTGCTCCTACGCAAGCTCGTGGACGCGCCGGCGCTGAGATCGTCACTTACTAACAAGGAATCTTCTGTTTTCCCACTAACTTACTAACAGATATGAAGCAAAACAGCTGCGACTCCTGCGGAGCAGCGTTAGCGACGAGACGACCGAGACCCCGCAGGGAGCGCAGAGACCGAGGAGGCTTGGGCGCGAGCCCGCGGAAAGCGCAGCTGTTTTGCGGAATATCGACAACGAAAGATTATTAGTTCAGCTTATATATTTGTATTTTATTCGATCTCCAATATTTTTTTTACTGCATAATCTGCTCCTCTTTCTCTTGAGATGTTTCGCCAATACAGTAAATTATCTTTAGAAATCTCTTCTATCTCATTAAATGCCTTTGCTAATTCTTCTTTGCTGAAATTATTTGGATCCAGTACTCTTCCTAAATTATTCTTTTCAACATCATGAGCGATATTAAACTGATCGCTGGAAAATGGTAAGATGACCATCTCTTTTCCATGGTACATCGCTTCTGTTAACGTGTTGCATCCACCATGAAAGACAACGGTGTCCACATAATGCATAAGTGCGATTTGAGGGATAAAATCTTCTATGATGGTATTGGACGAACTGTATTTTTTTAATTCCTCCGCATTGCTGCCTGCAGAAACGATCAATAGCGCATCAGGGTAACTTTCTCTGGACGATAAGATCAGTTTTTCAAGTACATCTTTTCGATTGGATAAAAAAGTTCCTAAACTTATCATGATTTTCTTTTCTTTTGTATCTATTTTTTCCAGCCATTCTTCATCTAACGTAACCGCTGTAAATGAATTTCCTATAAATATTTCCTTTGGGTTTTCTTCATCCTTTTCAATGTTGTTAAAATCAAAATAGTTATAGATAACAGCTATTTCAGAGACCAAACTAAACGCATTGCTAATTTTTGCAATAGACTTATTTTCAATGATAATGTCGTTGAAAACTTCAGTGAATTCTCTTTGGGTTTGGGTTGAAACCTGCTTTAACATCCTCAAATCTTCTTCCTTGACCGTTATCGCCTCGGGCCAGCTTTTCGGTACATTAAAATACTTTCCTTCTTTTGGAATCGTATTGGGATGAGGCGGACAAAATGTGACAAAAGGCAGTCCTAAAAAATACAAGCTCAGCGTAACAGAGTAAGATAATATGTCTACCACATACAGATCCACATCTAGTGAATCATCTATGAGCTTTACCTTATCGATAAGCTCTTGTGGATTATAAAGCATATCAGCCTTTCTGTGGCGAGACTGAGTGATCAGTGTTTCTACTGCACCTTTTCTTGTCGACTCAAAGAATTCTTCCAATCTTATTCTCTCCGTATCTGGTTGTATTGTGTGTTCTCCTTTGCCTGTATTTTTGTTTGCACTTATGTCTATTTCATAAAAATTCAAATTTTCTTTCAATATTTTTTCTTTAAACTCTATACTGCAGCCAAATGTCACTTCTGCACCATATTCTTGAAAACTTTTTGCTAACACTAACAACGGGTTGAAATGCGAATAAAAAGGGGGACTGATAAAAAATATCTTTTTATATTTCATTAACTTCTTCTCCTTCTATAGACAAATAAAATGATACAAACTCATTTGAAATCTTTTCAATCGAAAAATTTTCATCTACCGTTTTTTGTCCGGCAGCTTGAATTTTTTTCATTTGATCTTTGTCGACGTTAGAATCATAAAGATGGTTTTCCGTTTCTTTTGCAATCGTTTCCCAATTGCTTGTGTCGATTAAAAAGCCATTTTCCCCATTTTTCATATAACTTTTAACCCCGCCTTTTATCGGACCCAAGGTTAGAAAGCCGATCGACATCGCTTCTAAAATAGCGATGCCAAACTCTTCTTTTACACTTGAGCACAGATAGATATGAGGATAGGTAAAGTCTCTCTTAATAATATTCCTTTCAAGCAATCGGATATCCAAATTTGACATGGCGCCTTTATGTATGAACCTGTCTTTGAATTGAGGATGCCTTTGCAAGTAATCCTTAAAATAATCAATGACCATTTCTTCTTCTTTATTAGGTCTCTCCAGGTCTCCTCCGATTAGTAGAAGATTATGCGTTTCCGAAAGCTTGGAGTTTGACCACGCTTTTAAAAGTTCCATCTGCCCTTTTAAAACGGATAATCTCCCCACGTTTAAGATTACAGGTTTTTCAAAAAAATCTTTATTGGTTTCGCTCCATTCGATCAGGCGATTTGCACATCCAGCTTTGTCCTCTGCATCAATTGGTTGATCTATTTGTATGCCTTCACCAATCATTTTTATTTTTCGATTTACATGTTCATCTTTAAATTGCGGGAAATAGACCTCAAGTTCGGATTTCACTTCCGCATTCCCTATCCCAACGATTCCATCGCTTGTGTGGATTAATTCGTCCCCTATTTTTATCTTGTTCAGTTTTTCAATAAGCTCGTTAAAACCCAGTTCTTTTAAATGGCCCCTTCCATCAAACATGTTTCGGTGCGGGTCTGGCGTTAGGGTAAAGACAAGTTTTCGATTCCATTCTTTACTTAGATGAGCGACCGATTTAGAAGCGTTGTCCAGAAATCTTATATGAAAGACATCAGGCTCTATCTTTGACCCCTTTAAAAAATTGGCTATATACCTTTTGATAAATAACTCTCTTTTTATAAACTTGTCCGATACAGACTGATCTAAATAGATTGGCAACCGGATAAATACGTGTTTATCTCCATAAAAGCTTATAAAGGGCTTATTTAATTCTTGCGTGATCGTAATCGTAAATACATAAGATATACTACTATCTTTCGATATCTCTTCACCCAAACTTTTTAATAATACAGCTAACCCTCCATTATTTCCTTTTCCGCTATCTTCAAAATCGCCATAAAACATGGACTGCAAAATTGAAATACCTGGCTTTTCAAATTTAAAATCTGTATTGAGAAAGTCCATATAACTGTCAAAAAACACTTTGTTTTTGTCATTTCTTACATTCTTCTCTACGAATGATTGATCGACATTTTCTATTGAGTACAAATTCCGTAATAAATTGATTCCCTGGATTTTTATGCTATCGGGGTAATCCAAGGTTAATAATTTGTATAGATGCTCTTTAAATCCTTGCCGTTTAAAACGATCCAGATAGTCCAGTAAGATAGAAATGATCTCTAAATCCAGTTTATATTTCTCAAGTGTAAATAAGATATCGCTATCACTTAAACTATCTATACCACATTCAATACAAATATCTAAAACATGGTATAGCTTTTGACTATCATACCGTTTTTTCAATAGTAAGTCTTTTGTTTTTTCCTCTACTAGTTGTTTGATCTCATCATTGAATAATGTTAAAACAGTATCTACTATAAATCTGTCTGTCGATGAATGCTCTCCCAAAAACAAGATCCATTCATCTATTTCTTTTTCGCCTAGTTTCTTTTTCCGTTCTAGTTGCTTGATCGTTCGAATTTGCTCGATCACTCTTTTTTCATCGGAATTTACAGCCTTACTTTTATTTAGATACTCATCTAAAAATTGGAGCGGATAACTATCATTACTCTCGTTATCATAAACACGATTTCTAAACTCAATAAACTCGTTCATTTTTCATCCCCCGATGCTTTCAGTAGATTAGTATCTTCCTATTTTATACCACAGGTGGTGCTACTATATACGCAGACGCTTCTTCATTCTTTTTAATAAAACGAAAGATGCCAATTAATGCCAAAAATATTGAAGCAATTAGGTACAAATATACTTCTTTCCCTATACATCATTTCTTTGTACTGCATAGTTAATTAACCAATTAGATATGAAGGATACAATATACTTTCCTCACTCCTTCAGGCCACTTACTGAGTGCGGGCAATAAAAAACACACCTGCCAGTTTGATTCAGCAAGTGTGGAAATATAGTTAATAACCTGAAATTTGCGCGGCATAAGAGCGCTATTGAAGTTCCGCCATTCAGCTAAGCTATCCATCACTTATGAACAGTAGTAATCTCTTCCATCAACTGAACCCATTCTTCTCTCTTGAAATCATACAATTCCAGCTCTGTTTTTCTCAGAACCAGGTGGATGCTGTCGAATTTTTCGTCCGAGCGGAACCGCCACCAGCTTTTCACTGTCGACGTCTTGGTGCCTGGTTCATAATACGTCAATGTAAATTCGGGATCGATGATGTCATCTAATCGATCAATCTCTATATAATCATGTGGGAAATCAATATACAGACCAAGTGCCGCTTTATGGGGCGTAATCGATCCAATTTTATACGCCGAGTGCGCGTCCTTCTTCTCAAGCACGTCACTCCACGGAACCGGGTTGTCGCTCACGATCAGCATCCGGCCGCCCTCATCCGTTTCAATCCGGCAATTCGGCAGGCTGTTAAACACTTCTGTCATCTCGTTCAATTTTTGTTCGACCATTTTGTTCATTTTGTTATCCCATTCCTTTCAACTCATCTATCAATTGTGAATGCCGCACTTTCTGCTAAGGCCATACCGTTTATTTGTCTGTTTCACTACCTGTTATTCTATCACGTTCACCCCTTTGCTCCGGATTTAATCTTGTATTGTTTTGCCAGAAACGTTCAGAATTGTTTCTGGCACAGGGACGCCACAATTATTTTGAGCGTCGCTTGCTTGAAATGGGTCGATTAAGGATATAGTAACTGTACAAGATCTTTTCGGTTCGGTATCACCCGCTTTTTCTTATAAGCACTTTTTCTATACTCAATTTTTAGCTTTACACGATACTTGAAACCAAACTGATCAGCAGCCGTGTTACTCATTAGGAGGTCTCTAGGATGAACCCACAAATCTTAATCGTCGGAGCTGGCCCCACTGGCCTGGCTCTTGCCTATAGCCTGGCGCGTCAAGGCGTGCCGTTTCGGATCATCGATAAAAACGCAGGAACCGGCACCGCGTCACGCGCACTCGCTGTGCATGCGCGCATATTGGAGCAGTACGAGCAACTGGGCCTGGCCGAACGCAACATCAAGCGGGGGCACCCGATTTTGTCGCTGGATATCAGCGACGGCAAACGAGTGAGAGCCACAGTGAAATTCCATGAGTTAGGAAAAGGGCTGAGCCCGTTTCCGTTTATCTTGAGTTTGCCGCAAGACGAGCACGAAGAAATTCTCGAGGACGAATTAAGTAAAATAGGCGTCAGAGTCGAATGGAACACTTCGTTGCTTTCTTTTGAAGACACAGGAGTTGGCGTGAACACCGTTATGCAGCAACAAGGACAGCCAGAAGAAACAGCGGAATTTGCCTATTTATGCGGATGCGACGGGGCCGGCAGCATGGTCCGAAAAGATCTGGAACTCGACTTTCCCGGCGGCACGTATAAGCAATTATTCTTTGTCGCCGATATCGAAACCGAGCAGCCGGTAGACGATATGGAAAAGATGGACATGTACATGGATAATGACGGCTTTATGCTTTATATGAACGTCCGGAACGCCAACACCAAACGAATCCTTGGCATTGTGCCCGAGGAATTCAACGAACGCACTGATGTCGAGTACCATGACATCACCAATTACATTGAAAACAAAATCCGCGTGAGCGCGGCCAAGGTCAATTGGTTTTCGACCTACCGCGTCCATAACCGCGTCAGCGAGCGATTTGCCAAAGGGCGCATTTTCATCCTAGGCGACGCCGGCCACCTGCACAGCCCGACCGGCGGACAAGGCATGAACACTGGCATTGGGGACGCCATCAATCTTGGGTGGAAACTCGCAGCGGTGGTTCAAGGGAAAGCCGACCCTAGAATATTGAGCACGTACGAACAAGAGCGCATTGCCTTTGCGCGACGGTTGATCGCGACGACCGACAAAGCATTCCAAACCATCGTCAACCAAAAACTGCGAGGCACTTTGCTGCGGGAGTATGCCGTACCTTACGTCTTGCCGTCGGTATTCAAATTTTCCTTTCCCTCAAAAAATGCGTTTAAGATCTTGTCTCAAATTCATATCAATTACCGCAATAGCCTCTTGAGCAAAGGCAAAGCCGGCAAAGTTTACGGCGGCATGCGCTTGCCGTGGATCGAAACCGCAAACGGCGATAATTTCACGCCGCTGCGCTCCGTCGATTGGCAAATTCATATATACGGCAAAGCGCAGCCCGAGCTCATCGACTTTGCCCGCTCGCAGTCGCTCGAGATCCATGAGTTTGCCTGGGAAGCGCAGATGAAAAACGCAGGATTCAAGAAAGATGCGCTGTACTTGATCCGGCCGGATGGGCATGTGGGGCTTGCGACTGACAAGCAATGGGTGCGTGTGTTGAAAATGTATTTGGAGGCTTATGGTATAGTGGCTTTCGGAGCGGAGTGAGGTAGAACTAGTAAAGACTTTACTTAGCTTGTATTCTCTCAGGGACCCTACAAACTGTTGTTGACAGAAAACAACGGATTGGATAAGATAATTTCAAACGAATAACCGTAAAGTTAGAAATAATAGCCATATACCATGGATAACTTGAGCAGGCAGTTAATAATGACCTTATTGACTGAGTGAACAAGTCGAAAAAAGTATGGACTAAGATTGCGATAAGACGGGATATTTCTACCCTGCTGATTTAGTGGGAATAGAAATATGCCGTTTTTTGATAAGGAGAGATAGACGATGGATTATGCGAAATGGACAAAAGGCTCACTGGAAGCGGAGATCAGTAAGACATTGACCCAGTGGGAAAAGGATTACTTGGGCAGAGGGTCTGTCTCTGTAAAAACCGATATTCTGCGGGATATGCTGATCATTTCATTAAACGGCATTTTAACACCCGCCGAATACAAATTATGCGATACGAAAGAAGGCTTGTTATCGGTCAAACGCATCCGCTCCGATTTGCTGGAATCCGGCCGGGACTATTTAGGAACGGTGATCGGCGAATTAACGGGAGAACACGTCACCGGTTTCCATACCGACATCAGCACCCGCACAGGCGAACGGATCATGGTCTTCCGTTTGTCGGGCAATTTGCAAGAAAAATTAACATAAGATCTCTGGGAGACTTTCAGTACAGTATAAACTGAGCTGAAAGTAAACCGGCATGATTCAGGTCCATTGATGACTTTCATCAACGGCTACTGGGTATGCCGGTTTTTTTATGCAAAAATCCACACCTTCAGTAACTAATCGAGCTTAAAGGAGAAGTGTCCAGCATGTATGAGATTATCGTCCAAAATTTACTGTCCCCTGTTGTCCTGTTTTTCGTATTAGGTGTTTTCGCGGCTTTGGTTAAATCGGATTTAAAATTCCCTGCGGGGTTAAGTGAAGCGTTGAGCATTTATTTGTTGGTCGCCATCGGCATCAAAGGTGGAATGCAGCTTTCCCAGTATGAAATCTCCGCCGTTATCAAGCCTATATTAGGCGCTTTATTTTTAGGGGTGCTCATTCCGATTCTAATATTGATCGCCCTGCGCTTCACAAAGCTCGATTTACATAATTCGATTGGATTGGCCGCAACATATGGTTCTGTCAGCATCGTCACTTATGGTGCCGCCATCTCGTTTCTCGAAAAGAAAGGAATCGCTTATGAAGGGTTCATGAATGTCCTGGTCGTGTTAATGGAAAGCCCCGCCATTTTCGTTTCCTTGCTGTTGCTGCGGCTTGCCGAAAAGTCCGATTTCAGTCAGCAAGGGATACTGATGAACAAAAAAGAAAAGGCCCAGATTCTCGGGTTCGCCCATGGCGGTTTGTTGGATAAGGAAGTACTGCGCGACAGCTTGTTCGGAAAAAGCATCCTCCTCCTATTGGGAAGTTTACTCATCGGCTGGGTGGTCGGGCAAAACGCCGAATCTCTCATCAAACCATTATTCATCGATCTATACGGAAGCATCCTCATCCTCTTCTTATTGAATATGGGATTGATCGCAGGTGAACGCCTTCCTGAGGTCACGAAACAAGGATGGAAAATCCTATTATTCGGCCTTTGTGTCCCGATCATAGCGGGAAGTATTGGCGTGCTGGTCGGAAGCTGGGTCGGCCTGTCACTCGGCGGGGTCATGCTGATGGGTGTCTTGGCAGGAAGCGCTTCCTACATCGCAGCTCCTGCCGCCCTGCGCTCTTCTGTTCCGGGTGCGAACCCGTCAATCTATCTCGGCCTGTCCCTCGGCATCACATTTCCCTTCAACTTAATTGCAGGGATCCCGCTTTACTTTGCCTTAGCGCAATTCATCCAGTAAAAGCAAAGAAAGGCCCTGTCGCTTTCGAATATAGAAAGCATATTGCAGCACCTATTTCCTGATCCATCTTCCACAGCGGCTAGCTCGTTCCTGTGTCGTATGCGATCTTTAAGAATTATTCCTAACACAGGGGCGAAATTTAAATTCATATATACGGCAAAGCGCAGCCCGAACTCATCGACTTTGCCACTCACAGTCGCTCCAGCTCCATGAGTTTGCCTGGGAAGCTAGAATGCAAGACACAGGATTCAAGCAAGATGCGCTTGTACCCACTGTTTTCCAGCGGTTCCCAGATGGCCCCTGTGAACGGTACAATTCCCACGCAATTCATATGGATGAATAAAACGAAGAAACTACAACCACAATATTGATGGGACGAGCGTGGCAATGTATGGAGTATAAATTGTCGTGTATTGTCGGAATCTTTTAGATTTTTTTACACAGGGGCGCGATTTCATTTCATTCCAAAATCTCCTACATCAACCCACCTGCCAATGCTAAATCAGGATTAAGAAAAGAACTGTATGCGGCAATTGATATGATAATGAAGGAAATATCCGAGTCCCAAAAGAATGATTACATTGCCAGCTATTCCATGTGGCAGACAAAATTATAAATAGTTAACTTCCAAGAGAAAACACGAAAGCCGTATCCGTTAACCATTGAGGTTACTGGATACGGCTTATTCTTCATGCAATGGTAGTTAATAAACTAAATCCTTTTTGACAAAGGAGTGCGTTTTCATTCACCTGCTGCAGTAATGTTGTAAATCATACCGCCATCGGTGATTGCAATAAGCGCGCCATCCTCAGTTACAAGAATATCACGGAAACGTTCGCCTTCTTCAGTTAATAGACGTTCTTCTCCAACGATGATGTCATCTTCAATAACGACACGTGCAATATAGCTCGACACTAAACCGCCGATGAACAAGTTGTTCTCCCATTCAGGAATTGCGTCGTTATCATAGAATGCCATACCACTTGGCGCACTTGTTGGATCCCAATAATATCTTGGTTCAATAAAGCCTTGCGCCTCGTGTTCTGAAATACCATCATTGATTAATTCACCAGTGTACTCGATACCATAAGAAACAATCGGCCATCCATAGTTATTAGCTGGTTCAATAATATTCAGTTCATCCCCAGCTTGTGGACCGAATTCAACAATCCATAAGTCCCCTGTTTCAGGGTGGAAGTCCACACCTTGAATATTGCGGTGACCGTAGCTGTAAATGCCATCTAGTGCGTCTTCATCTTCGACAAATGGATTCGACTCTACTGCTTCTCCATCTTGTGTAATGTGAATGACTTTGCCTAGGTAAGCATCCAAGTCTTGTGCACGTTCGCGAATTGGATCATCTGAACGCTCACCAGTTGTTAAGAATAGGTTGCCATCCTCATCAAAGATAATACGTCCACCATAGTGCAAGTCACCATCATATGCTGGCAGTGCTTGGAAGATTACTTCAAAATCTTCAAGTGAAGCTTCATCTTCTGATAAAACACCTTTACCGACAGCAGTTACAGTACCACCTTCAATATCTTGAGAAAACGTCAAAAATACTAATCTTGATTCGTCAAAATCAGGTGCAATGGTTACATCCAACAACCCACCTTGACCTGAGTTATTTACTTCTGGTGTACCTTCGATTGGATTTGAAACAGCGCCCTCATCAAGGTTTACAATAAGAAGTTCTGCTGAATCTCTTTGCGTAACAAGTAAGCGGTTTGGTTCAAACTCTGCCATCCCCCAAGACACGCCAAGACCGTCAACAATAACTTCCACATCAAGTTCTGTTTCAGTCACAACTGCAGGTGCTCTTGTTTGTTCTGGAAATGCTGGTTCAAACTCAGTAACTTTTGGTTCAGATTCTGCACTCCCATTAGTGCCTTCTTCAGTGCCCTCTTCAGCGTCTTCAGTGCCTTCGTCAACACCTTCTTCTGTTTCAGCACTTTCTTCTGTTGTAGCATCCGAATCAGCAGGTGATTCTTCGTTTGAAGTTTCATCATTGCCACATGCTGCCAAAGCCAATACAAAGATTAGCATTGTAAGGAACATTAATTTTGACCAGGAAAATTTCGTCATCCTTTTTCCTCCCCTTTTCTAAAATATTTAACTGAATAGATGTTAAAGTTCAGTCCCCTAAAACCCAGTATCAAAAATTAGGTAAGAATTTCATATCAAAACTAAAAATATGAAACGCCTTTGAAAGTAATGTACCCGGATTTTCTGAAAATAAAACGATAACATTACTTTTTCATGACATTTACCAAATTTTTGTAATAATAGTTTATTAAAAGACAACAACCGGAGTTGCCGCCTGTTGTGATGTATTAAGCCTGTCTTTGTCTCGCATCCCCTGCACGGCGTAATGCTTCGCCGATGTTACGTACACATAGATCAGATCCTCAATGCTGCCGGCAGCCATACCCACCATCTGTGTTGCAGTGTCTGAGTCTGGGGCGCATAAGAAAGCAATGTTCCAAGAGACGGTGTTAATGCTATTTCATCATCAGATGTTCCCTGTGTCGCATACAATTCCCACACAATTTATATGGGTGAATAAAAAGAAAAAGCCACAACTGAATTGGATTTGACACAGGGAAGCGATTTTATTGAATGTGCATGAATCAGAAATCCGATTTAACGAGGAGTATCCGGAAGACTTTGAGTGGTGAGAGAACTGAAGTTTTACTTGAGTAAATCTTTCGAGAGATATGCAGTGTCGTTTGTCCTATTTCCGGCAGTCCCCAGATGTTCCCTGTGTTCCGTATAATTCCTACACAATTTATAGAAGTGCATAAAATCAAAAAGCCACACCTGCAAAGTTGATACAGCAGGTGTGACGATGTATAGAATATAAATTGTCGTGTATGGTCGGAATCTTTTAGAATTTTTTTACGCAGGGACCCGATTTTCCTAGCTTAAATTGACAAACGGAAAAATAAAAAAACGCGAGTTGGATTTATGCACCCAAATCGCGAGTTTTGATAATCAGTTTCCCATCATCTCTTTAAAGTTCTTGCTATGAGATGAACCACCAGTACCATGCATTTTTTTGTAAAGTACCCGTAATTGGCTGTTGTTTAAATCTGGATGCATTTTCTTCATGAATGGTTTCATCTGGCCGAAATTCATGTGGCCAGTACCCATCATTTCATGCATCTGTTCCATAGTCATGCCTTCATGCTGCATAGCGGTTTCTGCATTTCCTTTTGCAGATGCTGATGTCATGTACAGACCATTTCCGCCTCCTACAATCAAGACTGCTGCTAATACGCCACTAATTATCGTCTTTTTCATTACGCTCTCTCCTTTTATAAAAGCCTTTTTTTAATTTCTTCAAATTCTGCATTAGTTATTTCGCCTCTAGCTAGTCTTTTTTTGACTATTTCCATTGCGTCTGTGCCGGAGTCTTTCTGCGAACTATTAAAACCGTTGTTGTTGTTGTTCTTCATAAAGTAATAAATGGCGAAGCCGATAAGTACAACTAACCCTGCTATCAACCAACTTCCTCCTCCCATTCCCCACCCCATCCCCCACCCTGGTCCCATCATTTCTTTCTACCTCCATTCTGTTGAGTTCTTGTATATTTCTGCACTTTAAATGTACTCTCTATACATGCAGAATGTGTGGAGTCATGTTAAATTCCCAAAAGAAATGATGCCGCACTCATCAGATGTTCCCTGTGTCGCCTACAATTCCCACACAATTTATATGGATGAATAAAAAGAAAAAGCCACACCCGAATTGTTGATACAGCGGATGTGACAATGTATATATTATAAATTGGAGTGTATAGTCAGATTCGTTTAGAATTTTTTTTACACAGGGACGCGAATTCCTTCTGTTTCCAGCAGTTCCCAGATGTTCCCTGTGTCGTAAACAATTCAAACACAATTTATACGAATGAATAAAATGAAAAAGCCACACCCACAATGTTGATGAGCCGGGTGTGGCAATGTATAGGATATAAATTGTCGTGTATTGTCAAAATCGTTTAGAATTCTTTCTTTCCCAGGGGTGCGGTTTCTTTTGTATCCAACTATGAAGAAAAGCCATTTACTACAAATCCTGATATAAATAAAACTGATGAATAATGCTTTGATATACAGCCGGGTGCACCCAACATCAGACGGCCCAGCAACGAACAGGTCCCTTCAAGGGAATTAGCAGTGAAATAGTAATTAGGGTAATCCGCCGAGTGGTCGACTCAAAAGCGGATTATTTTTTTCGTTAGATGACACTATGGCAAGCGCGATGTCTGTAAAAGTTAATGCAAACACCAATGCTTCATAATACTTTCTTCTATACCCGCTCCTTTCTACCGGAGCCCCTATCTTTTCCATGGCCAAGCATTTAAAAATTTCGCAAAAAAGCTGCGAATCTCTTCGCAGCTGCACATGCCTATTCATAACTCATTTTGTCCCAAAAAATTTGGAGCTCTCTCGTTTAGACTCGTTTTACACATGAACGCGCCAAATATATTAAATCATCTCGGACATAAGGCGTTATTTTCAATAAAATTCAACGATTATTTCATTTTCTTCATCGGATTTTAAGAATGACTTTAAAACTTCCTCTGTTCTTTTATCAGCTTCCGTTAAAAATCCTTGCTCGATTTTCTCTTCTTCAAATTTCTTTTTTTCAGTATTGATGTCTTCAATAATTTTCTGGGTAGGAGGATCTAAAAAGATATTCCCTTTCACATCTTCAATCTTCAAATTTTCGAGCTCGACAACATTATCCAGAACTTTCGCTTTTGGAACTCTAACTGTAACTTGTTTGCCCACTTCGTCATAGGCCACTTCCACTTTCGAAAGATCCGACCCAGCTTTCAGATATCCCGTGTACTCTACGAGCTTTATCGTCTCTGCAAAGCGAATATCAGTCATCAGAATTTTCTTGTCATCACGATTTACCATTGCTTTACTGTACTCATACTTCAATGTCGCCAGCTCTGACACCTCCACGACTCTCTCCTGGATTAAAGACGTATTAGAACTTTGGCTAGAAGTAACTCCAAATGGTTTAAATTGAATAAAAACAACCAAACCGGCGATTACAATAAGTAACATTGAAATAATAACTCCTACTAACAGCTTTTTCATCTGAATTTGCTCCTCACTTATTATCCATTTGTTTTCCGCATTCCAGAGAGCACAATAATTCTTACACTGTTTAAAACCTTAAATAAAATCCAGAGAAATTAACGATAGTAAACTCTCTATATTTTTGTAAAAATTTTCAAAAAATTTATCTTTTGTGAAGATCATACCATAAAATAGAAATATGAAATATATGAATTTATATGTACTAAGAAATTTTTTTCAACTGTCCTTCAAATTCCAACTCCAATGAAAATACATTATTATCTTTTCACATGATCATGTTTCTCTAACTCAAGTTGAACCTTATCAAGACAAATAAAATTACTTTTCACCGTAAATCGAACTCTACTTCTATATAAGTATCCGAAATTTTTGATGGACATACCAAAGATAGATACTTGAATTTAAAACGATTTATTAATTAACTATTCGGAAAAAAATTACATTCCAGTGATATAATATAAAAAAAGGAGTGAATTAAATGGCTTCAGAATTCGAGAATTTCGATAATGTTTTTGAAGATGTCTTTAAGCAAAAAAGTGATGAAATTAATGAACAATTAACTCGCAAGTTGACAATTTCAATGGTGGGTGATGTTAACTGTGGTAAGTCTTCGACAATAAACAGACTCATGGAGGAAGACATAGTAAATGTTGGTGCTAAGCCTGGAGAAACAAAAGAAATTCGGGAGATTATTTACAGAGAGAATATTATTTTTGTTGATACTCCAGGTCTGGATGATGTTGTTAAGACTAATTCGGATATCACTTTAAAGTATTATAAAAACTCTGATGTCATTCTGTTTTTCTTAAATGCTGCTGGAACTGTTCTTTCTGAAAGTGAACTTAAAAACTTAAAAGAAATTGAAAAAGTGAATCAAGACATCATCATTGTTTTAAATAAAATTGATGCAGCTGACGAAATTCCAGAACTTATTAAATATATACAAGACCATACTGACTACAATTATCCAGTCGCTGTAACCGCTAAACTAGACTAAACAGTTTTCCACAAATAACGGTAAACAGATTTCACCAATTAAGACACAACAGTTCACCAATACCGATGCGCTTTTAATATACTTGAGAGAGTCTATTGAAAGTGAGGAATGAGGAGTGGAAAAGTTTATGATTTACAATGAAATTCATCAACTGCGCGATGTAGGATTTTCAAACAGCGCAATCGCCAAGAAGCTGAAGATATCCAGAAATCGGGTGATTGACTACGGAAATATGACGCCCGAGGGTTTTTGTGAATTCGTTCTATCGCTTCAAAACCGGAGCAAGAAATTGGATCCGTATCACAAGGAAATTGTCAGCTGGTTAAAGGAACATCCAGATCTGACGGGAGCACAAATTTTTGATTGGTTGGAAGAGCGACTGGGCGTGAATACAATCGCTGAAAATACCGTCAGGAATTACGTGAATGAGTTGCGTGAGATTTACCACATTCCCAAACAAGCAGCAGAACGAACATTCAGTGCGGTGCCGGAGCTACCTATGGGGCAACAGATTCAAGTGGATTTTGGGCAGAAGAATGTGCTGACAACTGATGGTACGATGAAGCGTTTGTACTTCATCGGATTCGTGCTGGCACATTCGAGGTTTAAGTATGTGGAGTTCCTGGACCGGCCCTTCCGGGCAAGCGATCTGATACATATGCACGAGAATGCCTTTAGCCATTTTGGAGGCATGTCACGAGAAATTGTCTACGACCAAGACCGTTTATTAATCGTCAGTGAGAATTCGGGAGATTTGATTATGACGGCCGAATTTACCAAGTACCAGCAGACGCGGAAGTTCAAAGTCTACCTTTGCCGGAAATCGGATCCGCAATCCAAAGGAAAAGTCGAACAAGTCGTCAAATATGTAAAAAACAATTTCGTTAAAAACCGCACTTTTGATAATTTAATCGATTGGCAGGATGCCTGCATGAAGTGGCTGAAACGGACCGGCAATTACAAAGTCCATCATAATATCAAAAAAAGACCCTTTGAGGTGCACGCCCTGGAAAAGCAACACCTGCAAAAGGTCTCTGGTACTTACATTTTTGAAAAAGTATTCACTTCGAGTATAACAAGAGATATTCAGCATGACAATGTCATTCGTTTCGGCTCAAACCGTTACAGTGTGCCTCGTGGCACTTATCGTAAAGGCGCGCCAAACATCGCTTATGTTCAGACGGATAACAACTATCTGTACATACGCCTTCAGGAACACGGGGAAGTTTTAGCGAAACACAAATTAGCGAAAGGAAAAGGTGAAGTCATTTCAGACCCTGCCCATCGCGAAAGGAATCAGACCAAACGAGATTTATTAATCCAACAAATTCAAGGCCAATTGGGCGATACGGAATTGAGTGCATGGTTCATTAAGCGATTGACCGAACGATATCCGCGCCATTTGATCGACCAACTGGAAGTCGTGCAATCCGTAATCGGAAACTATCCGGACTATGTCGATGAGGCGCTGGTTACGTTTAAACGACTCGAGATGACGAGTGCCAATGAATTGCGGGACATCGCTATCTCGTTAGAGTTAGAAAGCCAAAAGAAACCAAAGAAAGTTGGCACGATCAACGAGAAGTACAAAGACTTCGTGGCACCCGAACGGACCGCGGATATTTACCTCTCTGTCCTTCAAGGAGGTGGAAATCGATGAGCCATCCCTACGAAGGATTACAAGACAAATGCCGAACCTTGCGGTTGGCAGAAACGGCTAAAGAATTGCCGAATTTTCTTCGCGAAGCTGAGGCGAAGGGATGGACGTATCACGAATTTATCTATGAAGTGCTTAGCTATGAAACGCGTTGCAGAGAACGAAAAACCAGTGAAAAGCTCATGAAATGGGCAGAGTTCCCTGAATTACTGACATTTGAGCAGTTTCGCTTGGAGGAACAGACAGCCATCGGTGAAAAGCAGCTAAATGTGCTAAAGGAACTGGCATGGATTGATGACTGTTTCACTTTAATCATGATGGGGCCGACAGGCGCCGGCAAGACTCATTTATCAACTGCATTAGGTATCCACGCCATCGAGCGTGGGTATCAGGTGTCGTTCATATCGATGGAGCGTCTCATCTATGTATTGAAATCAAAAGAATATACGAGCAAGTCAAAGACCAGATATAAACGGATTGCCGCTTCTGATCTAATCATCATTGACGACGTCATGTACATGGCTTATGAGCCTCAAGAGGCTCATCTGTTTTTCCAATTCATTTACGAACTGTACGACAAAGCGGCCTTCATTCTAACTTCAAATAAAGGTCCAGGCGAATGGGGGAAATTCTTAGGCGATCAGACCTTAACAACCGCCATCTTAGACCGCCTGCTTCATCGAAGTGAGATTCTTACATTTGACGAGAAGCAAGACAGCATCCGAATGAGATACAGAAAAACGTTATTTAGCAATCAAGGTGTTGAATCTTAATTGTGAAAAACTGTTTGTTTCTACTTGACGGTTACAGTCGCTCCTATCTCATCAAGAACTGGTGAGAACATCTCATTCCTTCAAAATAAATTGATGGAGATTCTCGAAAAAAAATCCAAAGATATTTTACTGGCCACAAATTTAAAGGACAAGGCCTCAATCGCAAATCGGTGGATAATAGGCGCAGGCGCATCTTCGGCCGCGGTTGGGGCTCTTCCAATTCCAGGATCTGATTTTGTACCTCTTATCGGCATTCAAGTAGGATTAATAATAAAGTTGTCCACTCTTTACAATAAACCTGTCTCAAAAGAAAATGCTAAAGAATTAATTATCGCTACGGTCGTTGGAAACATCGGTAAAACAGTATTCCGTCAAATTGTAAAAGTAGTGCCAGGTGCTGGTTCTGTTATAGGTGCGAGTATCGCTGGAGCAACTACTGTGGCACTTGGATATGCAATTAAGTATATGCACGAAAATGATATCGAATTAAATGCAGATCAGTTAAAAGCTGTCTACGAAATGTTTTTAAATCAACAAAAGAAGGCTTAATGACTTCGGATATCTTGTAGCATAAGTAAGATTTTTATTAATCCTCTCCAATTGCAGTAGATTTAAACTGTACGTATTTTTGCTAAAATATAAAAAATGCATGAAGATGAATCCAGACCAGAAGTGGTTGGCATTCTTCATGCATTTTCTATATAGATAGTATTTTTTTGACGCAGCTAAAAGATTTACTTCTTAGCCCGGGAATAATAGTCTTTCTCACTATCCTTCTTCGACTCACCACTTGGTAATTTAGCTGGGTGCCTTCCGTATCTGCATGATAGTTGACTGCGTATTCTTCCTAAGCCCTTATCCCTTATTTTTCTATAATCTAACATGTCCATTTACCATCATGAAAGTGTCGACCACTGTGCTCGGAACGATTATGACTCCTTAGTTTTTTTCAATTTTAATGCATAAGAAATCCGTTCTATTGTTGAATAGGCGGATTTCTTATGTAGGTTTAGTGTATAGTTTGAATCGTGTTTGACACAGAGATGCGGTTTTTGAAATATAGGAACCGTCCCCCTGTCTCAACCACTCTACCTATTATGCTCCTCTCTTTTCTTTAGCTGCGCGAAAATAAAAATTTTCATACACAGAAATAACTTCTTCATTTCGTTTTTTATTAAGTATTTTTTGTACATTACTTTCTAATTCCTCTAATGAGTGTCTATCGACTGCAGCCTCGGCTTTATCTTTTATAGCCCTTACTCTATCTTGACTTTCTTGACCCTTTTCCATTAGGCTGTGATACCATTTTTCTTTATTATCCCATACATAATTAGCACCTTTTTTCACACCACGCCAAGCTGTTTTTTTTATTATTCGAGCAGCACTCCTCACTTTACTCTCCTCGTTTGTTTTGGATGCTGATTCTTTAAGCTGGCCAGAATACGCTCCCAACAATTCTTGCGTGTATTCCGCTTGTTGCTGCACTAAATTCGTTTGATAATCTAACAGTTCTGTATATTTTTCATCATACGCTTCCCAGGTCATATTGCTTTCATTTTGCTCTAAGTGATCAATTTGTTCATCTAACAAATCCATTTTTTCGATTATTTCATCAATACTATTTTGTAATTTTTCTAAACGCTCTTCCTCTGCAATACCGCTTCCTCTTTCATTGCCTTCTACATAATCACTTGTTACCTCATTCTTATTGTTTGGTATTTTCTCTTTCATAATAATCACCAATTCCCTTCACTAAAGATTATCTATATAAAACACACTCATTCACAAAACCTAAAGAGCTAGAAGAAAAAGCCTATCAAGTTAAATAGTCGTCACCCTCTACACTGCTTTATCAAGAAACGAACCTATCGTAACTTGTACATACGCTTGTGGAAGCACTTTATTCTTCCATACTTTCTGCTTTTTCACGAGCTTTCCTTGCGGTTTCAAAAGATTTTCCAGCATATTCATAATGATGTCCACCTTCATTGTTTGTTGCCTTAGCCCACTCTTTTTCAGCTTTCTTTGTAAATGTTTCTGCAACTTTCTCGTATGTTTTCTTAGTTTTAGCCATGATATGTGCCCCCCAACATATTTTTTTACTATCCACTAAACAGATTGCAGTTGATCTCTTCTAACTAATTGAAAGTCACTAATTATCAACATCCTTTTTTAAAATTTTTTTGTTCTTTTATCTTTAGAACTTCTGCCTTAATTATTTTCTGGTTTTACCAGCATCGGAACGTTTTGCACGCCATTTACCATCTTTATTTCTCGAACGATTTTCCCCAGCAGTCGGTCCAGTTGGCACAACTGGTCCACCCGTTTTATTGGGTGATTTTTTTGCATCCTTTTTTTCAGACATTTTTTTTCACATCCTCATAGGTATATTGTGTCCGTTCCTAATGAAATCCACATCTTCAGAATTGGATTATTTCTCCTGCTTTTTTCATAACTCTAATAGTTAAACAAGGAGATCTGAAACTTCAAGATTCTTTTCGTACGTTAGGAGTTATTAGAAACTTGTTTCAAGATATCCAATTAAAAGACTTGTTTTTGAGTATCTTCTTTCCATATGAATTGCCTTAAAGTAAAACAACAACTTATAAAATCAGACGATACATTCCTTTTCCAATTCTTTCGTAGTCATTAAAAACAGTAGCATGATGATTAGGTGCATTAGAGCAGCATTTGGAAGTAATATGCGTTCGGATTGTACTGTCCTTATAGCTTGTTCCATCCTCTTTCATATATTTCAGAATCTCACCTACGCTGAAATGCTTTACTTCCCGCTCCTTCGTCATACTTTTCGCAGTTGCCAAAATTTCATCACGAGCAGTTGTTCGAATCTTTTTAAGCTCTGCCAAGTTAATATCTCCTTTACTCTTTACAACTATTTGACTATTTTGTCTATTAAGTAAATAGTATCATAAAAGAGTCAAGTAAATACAATTATTTTCCAATGTATTGATATCTCTTTATAGCTTTATTCTTAAATAAAAAATCGCGATCTTCATTGAATTCAGCTAATTTCAATGAAAATCGCGATTTCTATACAATATGCAAATGTTGTTTTAAAAGCATGCTTATGCGCCTTTTAGAAACTCTATCTCTTCCCCCGCGAGTTATAATCTTTCTCAATCTCCTTCTTCCACTCACGATCAATCTTCTTCCCCTTCCGGAAAGAAGCAACCGCTTCACTCACCACTTGGTAATTGAGATGGGTGCCTTCCGCGTCTGCGTGGTAGTTGACCGCGAATTCCTCCCCGACTCCGAATTGGCGTGCGGTGGCGATCGCATCGATATTCGCGCCGAGAAACATGAATTCCCAATTGGCTGCGCTTTTCTTCTGCGCAATCATTTCATGGATTTTTTTGTAGTTGTATTCACAACTGGAGTTTTCCATGCCGTCTGTGGTAATGACAAACATCACCTTGTCTGCTTGCTGGTCTTGCAGGGTGTTTTTTTGCACATTGCTTATCTTCTGGATCGTTGAACCGATCGCATCGAGCAGCGCCGTCATGCCGCCCACTTCATAATCCGTTTCAGTCAGCGGAGAAATGCCTTCCAGCGAAATCCGGTCATGCAACAGGTCATACCCCTGATTAAACAGCACCGTCGTGACGCGGACCTCCCCGGGAAGCTTACGTTGTTTTTCAAGCAAGGCGTTAAAGCCACCGATTGTATCCTTTTCCAGTCCCGCCATCGAACCGCTTTTGTCGAGAATAAAGACCAGTTCTGTCGTTTGCGTTTTCATATCGTTTTCCTCCTCAAGTTTTCTTACCAACTTAAGGATATGATTTTCAAGAGATGAAAAGGTCGCTATGGAAGCGACATTTCAAGCACCCAAGAGCATTTGGTCAAACGCGAACAACGCCTCGTTGATTTCATGGATCTTGTAATTCTTCCGCTTAATAAAATAAATAATAATTAAATCAAATTTATGGCTGCGCGATAATTTGTACCCCGCTTTTTCAAGCAGCTCATCCGTTTCGTGAAGGTTCAGTTCCAGCGCTATAGCAAAAGCCACAATGGTCTTTTTCATAGGCGTGTACCCAGGCGAATTGCGAATCTTGGAAAACAGTTTCCGGTCGATATTCGCTTTTTTATAGGTCTCTGTGTCGGTCATGCCTTTCTCGTCGATAAAACGGAGTAGCCGTTCTGAAAAAGATTCATCCATGTCTTCAAAGAGATCTTCCAGTTCGAGATCAATTGGGGCTTCCACTCTGTTTTCTTCAAGCTGAGGATACAAGTCGAGCTTTGGCTCACTAACCCTCCGATACCGGCTGTCCTTTTTCTCCAATGCCATTACTTCATTTTCATCAATAAAGGCGGCAATCGACTGGTAGAGCTTTTCACTGATTCCAAAAGACTGCTTGTCGAATACGACCAGATAGACATGCATTTCGTGATCAATCAGAAAGGCTTCGATTTCAGAAATGGCAATCCGCAAAGCCGGTTCTTTCGGATAGCCGAAGATTCCGGTAGAGATGAGCGGAAACGAGATCGATTCACACCCGAGGCGATGGGCAAGTTCCAGGGAGTTGCGGTAACTGTTCCGCAATAGGGCTTCTTCATTATCGGCCCCACCTTCCCAGACAGGTCCAACCGTGTGGATAATGAACTCAGCATCCAGCGAAAACGCCTCCGTATACACCGCCTCACCCACAGCACAATGTCCGATGCGGTCGCATGCCTCTTGTAATGCTTGAGGTCCCGTTGCATGGAATATCACACCGCAGACACCACCTCCCATTTTCAGGCTGGAGTTCGCAGCATTAACGATTGCATCGGTTTTCATTTTGGTGATGTCATTTCGTACGATTTCCAGCGGCATATCCCTATCCCCTTTTAATTGGTTTTGGTTGTTTATGAATCCACACACTTTTGGACTGGAGAAGGACGAAAACGAGACCCAGTCCTGCCATAAAATTGAGCCACGGCGGACATATTTTAGAGCCACTTCGGACATCAGGGAACCACTCATAAGTATAAAAAAACCGCTTGAGGAAAAGTGATTTTCTCAAAGCGGTGATGCGTGCAGTATAAATTATTATGTAATCACAAAATTGTTTAGGAGCATATCTTCTCTCGGAATGCAGTCCTGTTCATTGCAAACGTGGGGAATTGAGCCAATTAGCCCCGATCTCCGCACAAGACAAATTACATCATTTAACATTTTACCAGCAGTCCCCATTTGATCCCTGTGTGCCGCTCAATTATGAATACTTACCCATTGCAATATAAATTTAATGGGAACTCTTTCTACTACTGATTTCCCCAGTTTTCTTATGCAGTGTTATTGTATATCTTGAATTGTGTTCAACACAGGGAAGCGGTTTTTACGAATGCCTGATTTCATGGCTGTCCATGCGCAATACCTTTAAGGGATTGAACTTTTTGAACATACGGTTCAACTCTTCGAACTCTCTGCTGTATACTAGGTTCGCTAAACTTTTCATTTCCAGTGTCATATAACAAAACCCTCCTTCAGATAAGTTCTTCTATTTAGCAGCATAACTTCAAATATTTATTATTCAATTCACTCTTGATGTTTAAATCTTCGAAAGTTCCCAGGAAACGGCAGATTGAAAATGCAGCAGGCAGATGGTGTGCCTGCTGACATAATAATGGATATGTTTTTTCTTATATGTACAGCTACTCTTATTTTAATTTTTCGATGGTTTAACATGGTAATAATAATGATAGACAGCAATCATTGCTGCCACAACTAAAGGAACGCGAGCTGTCTCTAAAAACCATAACAAGAATTCCCAAAACTCTATTGGCATTCTAAGTCACCTCCATTTGGTTACATTTTTATGTGTGTCATCCTGCTATTTCAAATTCATATAAGGAGAAACTTCTTTTGGATAAAATAAGCTAATTAAAAATTCGGGATACCCTTTCTCTAACCCATATCTGACCATATCATCATATGCACGGATTAATATCTTCGCTTCTTGTCGCTTTCTAAACTCTCTTATGGACTCATTTCGATTAGGCGGCTCTAACTTTGCTTCATTCTTTACTATTATTTCGTATTTCTTTATAAGTGAAGAAAATTTATTATATAAATCCTCCATAAACTTCTTTTCCTCAATATTTTCAGATTGTTTATAATATGCATATGCTCTTGGTGGTGCACCAGATAACTTAAGAAATCCGAACATTACATCATCCCCCTTCTATCTAATTCATATAATTCATCACTAGCCAATAACAACGCTTTTTCGTCTCTTCCGTCTGTGCAAGAGTATAGATAGGCGCTTCCCAAGAACCTCCAGTAAAATCGACAATTGCAGCATCCGCAATCCTATCCCGCTCCACTAGCCAAGTGCGCTGCGACTCTCTCAAGTTTACAAAGTCAGATTCTGTTAATTCCATTTTTAAAGTTTGATAAATTTCATTCAATAAATCGTCCCAAGCTTCAAACTGGATATAAGTTGCTTGTGTTATTTCGGCATCGCTACCTGTTTCCCAGACTTTTCCATAACTTTGCGACTCATCTTCCAGTTTATAAATTCGATTTAAATAGCGAACATACAGCGACGAGGAATCTGTTGTTATATGAGCTGATTGAGCATTTGCTTCCCCAACCGAATCTTCCTCTTCATCCAGTAATTCTTCAGTAATCTCAGTTCCTGTTGAGATAGCAGTGGATTTCTCACTTGCTTCCACTACTGACACTTCATATTCATCCAGCAATTCTCCGTTACTCTCAGTATTTGGAGTTATATCAACGGATTCTTCACTTGCTTCCACTGGAAAGACAATAGGATTGACTGGAATCTCAGGTTCAGAACTTTCATCTAAAGCATTTATTGCTTTTGCCAAGATACTGAAACCAATTAGCGCTCCGAACATCACCTTTCCATAGCGGACATAGTCAAAAGAGAACCTAGGATAAACTTTTTGCGATTGAGATTCATCACTTGGTTTCGATTTCTCTCTTTCTTCTCGGGGGCGTTCCTTAGTTTGCTCTTTGGCCTGCTGATGATAGGCATACTCCTGATCATAAGCTTTTCGTTTTGTCGGGCTGCTTAGTACTTCATAGGCTTCAGTTAGCTGAATAAATTGTTGCTCATTTCCACCTTGATCAGGATGCAATTCTTTAGACTGGATACGATATGCACGCTTAATCAGCTCTTCGCTCGCTGTTGGCAGTATATTCAGCAATGTATAGTAATCAATAAATTTGGCCATGATTCCCCCTCTTCCGCAGCTTTTTTTAAACTAATCAATTTCCAATGACCTCATATGTTCTATCGTTCACATAGTCTTTATTCGTTAATTTAATCTTTCCGATAGATTGCAAATCAGTAAGGGCTATACAGACATCTTTATAGATTTCATATCTGCCCGTAGCAAACTTACTTGAAGGAGCACCGCATTCATTTACCAAATACTCGCTGAATTCAGTGGCAGAAATAACTTTTACTTCTTCAATATAGTCATTTAAAATTTCTGGAATTCCATCTTCAACGAAGTTCTTTGTGCTGTTGATAAGATGCCTCACTTTTGAGTCACTAGAAGTATTCGTTTCTTCTAAGCTTGCCGGCACGTATTCTTCATCTCTTAAATACGTTTCTTCTATAAAATTATTTCTTTGCTTTTCCTCTATAAGTGGATCACTTAATTGGATAGTATTTTCCGTCAATAAAGCAGTAGACATTTTAATCTCATAAGCCTCATTTAATGCGAAAGCTCGGTATGGATGACTTAATTGCTCTGTTATAAAACGTTGCACAGTGAATATAATATTGGTATCTGTGGATTTCACGTAGTATAGGCCGCGCACCTCATAACTGCTTGGAACACTTCGATAATGGTACTTAAAAAGATTAAATAAATTATTTTTAATGTCTAGATTGCTCACGGCTTCTTCCCATTTGATGTCTTCTTCCATCTTTATAGCGATGTCTAATTCCGCTTCCCATAGATGAATGACGCGATGCTCCATGTCAACAGATTGCTCTGTTTTTTCTACAAACCATACAGGCTTTAAGTTTTTTGCTTTAAAATAATCATTTCTCTTCTTTATTTGTCGTACAAGTCCTGGATCCTTATTTGCGGTTACGTCAGTCAAGATACTAATGGCAAGTTGGGATTTTTTGTTATCAACTATGATGTCCGGATAGTATCTCCACTTTTCCTCCGCTTTTTTAACGTATCCGTATTCAACTTGCAGATTATCATTTATTTTTTCTTGCGTTTTCAATTCATCATAGATGATTTCTTTCATTACTGAATGGCTCTTTGCTTCTCTCTTTGTTTGTTTTTGATAAGTTTCGCTAGCCTCGGAAATAGAACATGAGTTACTTGGATGAAAGAAATGTTTTTCATATACATCTCCAGCTTTCAGCTTTAAAATCCCCTCGCAATATGGGCAGGTAAAAGCTCCTTTGTCTGCTGCCTTCTTTAACCTTTCTATTTCTTGCTTAACTGAATCTTTCATACTTAAGTGAGTCTGAAGATTAAACCTTCCTCCCTCATAAAACGCTTCTAACGAATGGATTCCCCCTCTAGCCTTATTTATCTAATTTTAAATACACTAATTTTATAGTATCATTAAAGTTCCATATTTTTCAATTAAAGTAATCATTATGACCAAAATAGAGTAGCAACTGATAATTTCTCTCTAATATAAAAAAGAAACCTCTCATTTGACTGAAAGGCTTCTCTTCAAGTTTAAATGTGTATTGAAAGGTAGAATTACAGAACTTTGCACTAATGAAGAAGGACAAGCTCGAGAACCACTCGTGCCATAAAATAAAACCACGACGGACAACAAATAGAACCACCTCTGCCATTTGTAGAGCCACGCTGTTTCTAATCCACTTCTCCGCAAGACTCTGTTATATGACTGATACGATCACAGGGCCGCAGTTTTTTCTAAGCTCTTAACACCTTATAATCCCTTTCCACTTTCCTGACCACCCGCCCCATAATCCTAGCCTCTTTAAATACCGCCAGTAACAATTCCACCGTCCCCAAACACCCCTCAACATCCAAATATTCATCAGAGCTATGCTCATGATAATAACCGGCTGACAAATTGACACTTTGAATGCCGTGCGAAGTCCAGATACGGGTATCACTGCTCCCTCCGGCTGTGCATTTCCAACCCGGTAGTCCGTGCTTGCTGGCCGCTTCTTCGATGAATTTACCGAATGACTCGTCACAGAATGGCTCATAACCGCCACAGGAAGTCACAATGTCACCAGTGCCTCTTCGGTCGATGACAAAAGCAGCATCAACATCGTGCAGAAAATCCGCATCGACTTCTTTTGCTCCCAGGAGACCGATTTCTTCTTCGACTGTGAAAATGCATTTCACGGTTCCATGAAAGTTCGTTGCATCCAAACGTTTCAGTGTTTCCAATAGGACGGCGACACCGGCCCGGTCATCTGCACCCAAAATGCCGCTGCTACTGGTCCAGATATTGCCGTCTTTTATGATTTCGCGCCCTTCCTCAAAACTGCACACAGTGTCCAAATGCGCGTTCAATAAAATCACCGGTCCTCTTCCTTTTCCATAAACCTTAACAGCCAGTATATTGCCCTCGCTGTCCACTTCCAATGTGTCAACATAATTCACGAGTTTGCTTCGGACCCAGTCGCGAATGTCATCCTCGTCTCCGCTTTCACCGTCGATTGACAGGCAGCTTTCAAGCTCCATCAGAAATGATCGCTTTTTCAATTCCTCTATATCCTTCTCCAGGTCTTCCGGAGAAAAGGTGCTTAATGCTTCAGCCGCATCGAGCAATTGGATTCGCGGCACTCGTATGCTGACGGAGTGATTGCGAATATGAATTTTTGGCAATCCAATGGCCGTCAGCACTTTAACAACGGTTGCCATATCCGTATCCCTGGTAAATGAAATGGCCGGGAGTTTCTTATCGTGTCCATCGCAGCAACTGGTTGTCGACAGACCCACGCGATTCAATTGGCGGATGATCCCTGCCATATAGGTGTCGAAATTTTTGATGCCGGGAATGTCCACGCCTGGACCAAACTGCAGCATCTCGGTCCTCCCTCTATAGCTGGCATCCACCGCAAGCAGCCATCGTTCTTCATCAAGTTCCCTTTCTTCAATTTTCAAGATGCCATGGCCAAATGAGTAAGCCACAAAAAGCTCATCCAGGGTTTCGAGTAGAAACGTCATATTTTCTTCCGTTTCTTTCCGGCAATCAAACCTTCCTTCTCCAATTTCCTCTACAAGAAATCCGTGGCGAATAAATAAGCGGTTCAAGTTCTGCATGTGCATCCTCTCCCTTTCTATTATTGCCTTCATTATAAAATAAGAGCTGTGACACGAATGTCACAGCTCCAGGGAGGAAGGGGTTATTCAATTTCATCATCGACTCGGTAAAAAATTATATAGGGAAATGAACCGTTATAATAATAAGCCTTTTTTTCTGTGGCTGTTTCAATGACATCTGGAATAGCACAAGCTTTTAAGGCTTGCCGAACCCTACTGACAGCTTGCCTATAAGTTGACCACGGCACATCTTGATCGGGCTTAAGATCGCCGAAGCATTCTTTTACATCATGGGTATTGGCAGGAGCGCCAGCCGAACTGCTCGTCAATAAATGCCGCAGCACGTCACTCGTCCTCTTGGTTAAGGTTTCCTCTTTGCCGTTAAAACTAACGCTTGTTTCGACGTCGCCAAAATACAGCACAATCGTATCCTCCGGATTGTCCATTGCCAACTCGTCGCAATGCAGTTTCGAACAAGTTGTTTTTCCTTGAGGCGTTTCCTGATAATAAGCATGGTTGCTTAAATAAGCATCATTGTCAGTTATGGTGTCGTATAAGCTGGAAAACTCATAGCCGGGCAATTTTTCGACTTGGTCTGCCGGAAACTTCGCAAGATTCTCCTGCGACTCTTTTGCAATGTGCAATGCGCTGTTCGTCAGATACAATTGCGCATTCACTTTTTGCCGCTCCGTCAATGCCATCCTTTTATTTAGATTGAAACGCTCGGAAAGAATGGCTTTTTGAAAATAGTTCACAGCGTTTATAAAGTTGCCGCTGCGATAGTAGATGAACCCTAATCGGTAGGCGGCAATCGGATTGTGCGGATCATAACTTAATGCCCGTTTCAAGTTCGGTATCGCCACCTGGTCAACCTTTTGGTCCGCCTTTTTAAGGTATGTGCCGTAATGCACCAAATTGAAAACAAGCCGTTCTGTGATGGAATCCAAATAGCTCTGGTCTTCCAGCTTTCTATGAACCCTTTGCTTTACTTTGAGGTGCATCGCCTTATAAAGCTCTATCTTCCGCTGATATAATAGCGATTCTTCAAGATTAGGGGTTTGCAGATATAGCTGGCGGTCCTGTTTTTCCAGTTCTACGAGAGTTTTGTCTTTCATAAACAACCTCACTAGTGTTGCATAAATAGTGACGGAATATTCAGTCACTCTGTTCCAATTATTTTTGCCAAAAAGGGAAGCACCCGAATAAAGGTAGCATTGTCCATTTGGCAAATTTATACATCTTTAATAAAAAAAACAGGGATTAAAAAC
>NZ_JAGGPX010000024.1 GCF_018613575.1 Planococcus sp. ISL-110 | reverse complement strand
GCAGTTAAGCTCTTTTGCGCTGATGGTAGTTGGGGGTCTCCCCCTGTGAGAGTAAGACGTCGCTGGGCAATACATATCGGAGGATTAGCTCAGCTGGGAGAGCATCTGCCTTACAAGCAGAGGGTCGGCGGTTCGATCCCGTCATCCTCCACCATTTTTTCGCCGGAGTAGCTCAACTGGTAGAGCAACTGACTTGTAATCAGTAGGTTGAGGGTTCAAGTCCTTTCTCCGGCACCACTCATGTAAATGAGCCATTAGCTCAGCTGGTAGAGCATCTGACTTTTAATCAGAGGGTCGAAGGTTCGAATCCTTCATGGCTCACCATTTTTAATTGCATAATTGCCACGCGGGTGTGGCGGAACTGGCAGACGCACTAGACTTAGGATCTAGCGCCTTCGGGCGTGGGGGTTCGACTCCCTTCACCCGCACCATTTTTGCGGAAGTAGTTCAGTGGTAGAACGCCACCTTGCCAAGGTGGAGGTCGCGAGTTCGAACCTCGTCTTCCGCTCCATATTTTTTTTGCACAATATACCGACCCTTAGCCGGGGTGGCGGAACTGGCAGACGCACAGGACTTAAAATCCTGCGGTAGGTGACTACCGTACCGGTTCGATTCCGGTCCTCGGCACCATTTATGCAAACCAGATGAATTTTTCATATGCGCCCGTAGCTCAATTGGATAGAGTACTTGACTACGAATCAAGCGGTTAGAGGTTCGAGTCCTCTCGGGCGCACCATATTTTTACACTCAGCAATCCAGTTCGGGAAGTAGCTCAGCTTGGTAGAGCACTTGGTTTGGGACCAAGGGGTCGCAGGTTCGAATCCTGTCTTCCCGACCAAACAATGGGGCCTTAGCTCAGCTGGGAGAGCGCCTGCCTTGCACGCAGGAGGTCAGCGGTTCGATCCCGCTAGGCTCCACCAACTATAATATTAAAGAATCCTGGCGGCGTAGCTCAGCTGGCTAGAGCGTACGGTTCATACCCGTAAGGTCGGGGGTTCGATCCCCTCTGCCGCCACTTTTTTAGGACCTTTAGCTCAGTTGGTTAGAGCAGACGGCTCATAACCGTCCGGTCGCAGGTTCGAGTCCTGCAAGGTCCACCATTTATATATTATCACGGAGGAATACCCAAGTTTGGCTGAAGGGATCGGTCTTGAAAACCGACAGGGGAGTCAAATCCCGCGGGGGTTCGAATCCCTCTTCCTCCTCCATATTTTTAAAATGTGTGGACAATTATTAGTGAAGAACCTCTCTAAAATCAACACTTATATTATTATCGCGGGGTGGAGCAGTTCGGTAGCTCGTTGGGCTCATAACCCAAAGGTCGCAGGTTCAAATCCTGCCCCCGCAACCAAATGGTCCCGTGGTGTAGCGGTTAACATGCCTGCCTGTCACGCAGGAGATCGCCGGTTCGATCCCGGTCGGGACCGCCATTTTTATTTAACAAAGTGGGTCAGTAGCTCAGTCGGTAGAGCATTAGATTGAAGCTCTAAGTGTCGGCGGTTCGATTCCGTCCTGACCCACCATTTTTTGCGGGTGTAGTTTAGTGGTAAAACCTCAGCCTTCCAAGCTGATGATGGGGGTTCGATTCCCCCCACCCGCTCCATTATTTATTACATAATGGGCCTATAGCTCAGCTGGTTAGAGCGCACGCCTGATAAGCGTGAGGTCGATGGTTCGAGTCCATTTAGGCCCACCATTCCGAAGTAGCTCAGTGGTAGAGCACCGCACTGTTAATGCGATGGTCGTAGGTTCGAGTCCTACCTTCGGAGCCATACTGGGGAAGTACTCAAGTGGCTGAAGAGGCGCCCCTGCTAAGGGTGTAGGTCGGGCAACCGGCGCGAGGGTTCAAATCCCTCCTTCTCCGCCAGTATAAGGCCCCTTGGTCAAGCGGTTAAGACACCGCCCTTTCACGGCGGTAACACGGGTTCGAATCCCGTAGGGGTCATCATAATAAAGTGTCATGCATTCAATTGCATGACACTTTTTTTCGTTCTGCTGGAAATGTAGCTGTGAAGCATCATGCCAAGCATGACCAGAAGAATACCGATCAAAGACAAGCTGGAAGGAAAGGCAATAGACAGAAAAAGGATTTCTCCTATCAAGGCAAATAATACTTCCATCGATTGTGTAGCTTCCACTGCTCCTAACTTCTGCATACTTCCTCTGACTAAGTCTGTAGCTTTAAAGAAAAGAACGGTGGCAATGACGTCAGAACTGATCGCTACGATCAAGGTCTGGAAAATTTGTGAAGCCGTAGAACCACCAACGGTAAGCAATCCGTAAAGCGATAATGCCAGCCAAAAAGGCAGACTTGCAAGGGTCATTCCTAAAACACGCTGATAAGCATCCAATCTGCCTCCGCATATGTCCATCATTTTTCTGTTGCCGAGTGGGTAAGCGAAAGCAGCTATGATGACTGGAATAAAACCAAACCATAATGTTTCAGAAGAAACAGCTGCTATATGCGCCAACTGCATCAGACTGACACCAGCCAATATAATAAAAGAGTCAATAAGGCTTTCACAGGGATTTTCCCTCTCAATTGAATGGATCCTTTGTACTATGTATAGTGATTAGAAACAGCGGGGCAAGCAGGGTACCCGCAATAATAGTGATTTGCCACGTTCCTGCAATCAGCCAGCCCGGGGAGTAGGCAGCTGCAAAAAAAAGGGGTGCGTAGAATAAACCGAATCCAACAAAGCTCCATAACATCCAAGCCTCTTTATTTCGTTTCATTTCTTATAATAGGGCATTTAGGTTCTTTCGTGAAAGAACAATGATCAGTAAAAATGGAATCATGAAAATATAGCGGAGGGAAGCGCTCCAGATCCAGCTTCCGCCGCCTGCTTCCATAGTGGCGTTCAGCACAAAAGTAAAAGCAAAGAAAAAAGCTGCGATAATGCCGATAGTAATGGGTTTCACTTTGCGTGTCCTCCTAAAACAAGAGCTTTTAAATTATTTATCTACTATATCGCATGCCTTCGGTTCTTAGAAGCATTATTTTGACATAAAAAAGGGATTTCCGCGGAAATCCCTTTTTTATGCATTTTATTATAGAAGGTAATCAATCAGTAAACCGATCCCGAGTAAAAAAGCGACAAATGTGTTTGTTTTTCCAGTGTCCTTCATCGCTGGCATCACTTTTAACGGTTCTGTATAGCGTTTAAAGATCTGAACGACTTTAATGGGTTTCAGGACACTGAGAAAGACTAACAAAGCCCAAGGTGTAAGCATTCCCACAACGATAAGAATAAAAATCCAGGCGTAGGCCAGGATGAAGAACGCCATAAGGATGTTGACTGCGGCAGGTCTTCTGACTAGGATCGCCAGCGTTTTGCGGCCACTTTCCTCATCACCGACAATGTCACGGATGTTATTGGACAACATAATTGCAGCCACCAGCAAGGTGCTTGGAACAGCAAGCAAGGAAGCTTCCAATGTGACCATCCCGGTTTGAATGTAAAAGGCGATAATAACGATCAGATAACCCATGACTACTCCGGAGAAGATTTCACCAAAAGGAGTGTAAGCAATCGGATAAGGTCCACCGGTATAAAGGTAACCAATCATCATCGCAACAGCGCCAACGACCAAAAGCCACCAGCTGGTTTGTGAACAAATATAGATTCCGATGACCGCAGCGATTGCGTAAAACATTAAAGCTAAAGCTAAAACGGTTTTCGGTTTGACGCCGTTTCGGACAATTGCACCGCCGATGCCAACAGAATTTTCATTGTCCAGACCTCTAGCGAAATCATAATACTCGTTGAACATATTGGTGGCTGCCTGAATCAATAAACTTGCCACTAGCATAGCCAGGAATAAAATCCAGTCGATTGGCGAATTGTGTAAAGCAATCATCGTTCCCAGGAAAACGGGGGCGAAGGATGCGGTTAAAGTATGGGGGCGAGTCAACTGCCACCAGACGCGCCATCCGCTGTCCGCCTGTAGTGAATGTGTCATATCTATCTCTCCTTTAATTCTTTCCACTCTTCATTGTACTTCAAAATAGAAGGGAATACAGCAAATGATGTGCTGATTTTAGCAGAAAAGAGTATGATAGAAGGTAGAGATTAAAAAGTAAAACAGTTAGCGGAATAAACGAGACTCTTGTCTTAAAACGGAGGTAATCAGGTGAATTCAGAATCGTCTTCATCGATCCAGCAATCCGCGGAAAGCCATTACGAAGGCTACCGTTTTTACACTGAAACAATTGAAGTAACCCGCATGTCAGCATTGGCATTTTTTGAAGCTGGTGGAGGTGAACACGCGGGAAAACGCATGTATTGGCAGAACCGCGAAAAGACGTTTACATTGGTCGGAATCGGCCATGCCCATGTCTTATCAACAGACAGGGCAACAGGCCGATTCGAGAAAATAAAGAATGATTGGGAGAGCCTTTGCCGTCAAATCGTCAACGAAGAAAGTTCTGTCCAGCCTGTTCTGTTCGGAGGGTTTTCCTTTGACCCCTTAAATGGCAAGCCGAGTGAATGGACGAGGTTCCCTCAGGCTTATTTTGCAGTGCCGACTTTTCAGTTGATTTTAAAAGGGGAGCAGGCATTTGTCAGCATCCATTTAATCACTGAACAGCAAGAAAGCTTCGCGGAGTTTGATGCGATGCGCAAAGAACGGGACAAATTGATTCATGCTGCACAGGTATCGGAAGTGGACAAATATGATAAGCCACGGGCGACTGGCCGAATAGAGTTGAGAAAAGAAGAGTACTTGGATTCTATTCAGCGGGTTACGGATATCATCAAAGCCGAAGGAGTAGAGAAAGTCGTTATTGCCCGTACGCTGAAGCTGGAATATGAACATAAGCTTTCTCCGGCTTCAGCACTATACCAAGTATCCAATGAACAGCCGGAAAGCTTCCTGTTCGGTTTGGAGGCGGAAGATCAATTTTTCTTTGGCGCGACTCCTGAGCGGTTGGTGAAAGTGGAAGACCGGAAAGCACTCTCGACATGTTTAGCGGGTTCCATCCCACGCGGCAAGACGGTCGAGAAGGATACTGAACTTGGTGAAGCTTTGCTGAAAGATCCGAAAAATCGTGCTGAACATCAATATGTGGTCAAGATGATCAGCGAAGTGTTTGAGGCGAATTGCAGCCGCACGATCGTTCCCAAGTTGCCGAAACTGATGAAAATCAGAGACATTCAACATTTGTATACGCCGGTTGAGGGCGAATTAAATCCGGGCGCTACACTGTTTGACTTAGTGGAAGTTCTTCATCCGACACCAGCGCTTGGTGGAGAGCCGAAACTGGAGGCCTTGCAGATGATCCGCGAGCACGAAGCGATGAACCGCGGCTATTATGCAGCTCCGATCGGTTGGATCGATGCTAAAGGTGACGGTGAGTTCGCTGTCGCCATCCGGTCCGCTTTATTGGACGGAGAAGAAGCTTATTTATATGCAGGTGGCGGAATTGTAGCAGATTCCACGCCTGAATCAGAGTATGACGAGACATGGGTTAAATTCAGACCGATGCTTCGGGCATTGGGAGGTCAATTAAGTGACGAGTCGTAAAGCGTTAACAGAATACGTATCCGCATTTACTCATTCGCTGGTGAAGCTTGGAGTTGTGGATGCTGTGATCAGTCCGGGATCCCGCTCCACGCCGCTGGCCTATGCCTGCATGAAGCAGGAAGGGCTGACGGTTTACCGGCAAATCGATGAGCGTTCAGCAGCTTATTTTGCGCTAGGGATGGCAAAGGCTTCCGGCAAACCAGTAATGCTGTTGTGTACATCAGGGACTGCGGCGGCCAATTATTTCCCAGCAATTGTTGAAGCGTATTATGCCCGTGTGCCATTGATCGTCGTGACGGCAGACCGGCCTCATGAGTTGCGGGAAGTAGGGGCACCGCAGGCGATCAACCAAGTCAATTTGTTCGGATCACATGTCAAATGGGCGACGGATTTGCCGATGCCGGAAACGGAAAACCAACTGGCATTCCTATCCCGGCATTTGCATCGCTCTGTCCAAAATGCCAGCAGTGAACCGAAAGGGCCTGTACATCTCAATGTGCCGTTCCGGGAACCACTGCGGATCGATTTTGACCAGGCTTATGAATCGCTTGGGGAAATCGCCCATTTCGGTGGAGAAATGGCTTTACCACCTGCCAGCCAGGAATTTCTGCAGAACCTGATGAAAAAAGAAAAAGGCCTGCTAGTTGTCGGAGAAATGACTGCACCGATGCCGGTTGAATTCTGGGACTTTATCCAGCAACTTGATTGGCCGGTACTAGCGGATCCTTTGTCGAATCTGCGGGGCAATGTCCCTCCGGAAGCAAAACATCTGGTCATCGATTCTTACGATGTCTTATTGAAAAATGAAGCATTCAAGGAAGGTGTTGTCCCTGAAGTGGTCATCCGGATCGGACCACAGCCGGTTTCGAAGCCTCTGACTTTGTTCCTGGCTGCAGTAGAACCGGAAATCTATGTGATTTTTGACGAAAGTCCGATGCTGCGTGACGCCCAGTCGCTGGCAACGCATCACATTCAGTCGTCTGCGAACGCTTTATGGCAGCTGCCGTTTGAAATGAAAAAAGCGAGCGCTTACCGCGAAAAATGGACGGCTGCCTCGGTCCTTTACTGGGAAGTTGTCAGCAGCCATTGCCAGGAAGAGCTGGATGAAGGCGTCCTGGCGAAAGTGTTTTTTGACAGACTGGAAGATTGTGATTTGATTGTTGGCAGCAGTATGCCAATCCGTGATGTCGATACCTTTTTTAAAGCGACGGAACGGGATATTATGATTTATGCTAACCGTGGGGCAAACGGTATTGATGGTGTGGTGTCGACAGCATTCGGAGTCCAGGCGGCGAAACAGCGCCCAGCTTACCTGTTTATCGGCGATTTGTCGTTCCTGCATGATATGAATGGGTTGATTGCTTCCAAGATGCAGGCGACGGATCTGACGATTGTCATCATGAATAATGATGGTGGTGGAATTTTTTCTTACCTGCCTCAATCTCAGGAAGAACGTTATTTTGAGGACTTGTTCGGTACACCGACAGGACTGACTTTTGGAGACGCTGCAAAAATGTATGATGCGCAATATGCAGCAGTGGAAACGGCAGAACAATTGGCCGAAGCGTTGGATCAGCCAAAAGGCAAAACTGTGAGAATCATTGAAGTGTTCACAGATCGCCAAAACAATGTTGCGGTACACCGCAAATTGTGGAACCGCTTTGGCGAAGAGCTGGCAAAGCAATGAAGCTGGCTGCTAATGGAACGAGCTATCATGTTGAAATAATCAATGAGCACCAACAGGAACCGATTGTCTTTTTGCACGGCTTTACGGGCAGCATGAAAAGCTGGCAACCGGTCATTAAAGACTGGAACGATTCTAAAATCGTCTTGATCGACTTGATTGGGCATGGCGAAACGGATTGTCCGCAAGCAGTTGAGTCCTATTCTATGGAACGGCAGTTGGAAGATCTGGATGCATTGTTCGAGCAACTGCACTTGGAGCGGTTGACGCTTGTCGGCTATTCGATGGGTGGGCGAACGGCGCTGGCCTATGCCTGCAGCTTTCCGGAGCGGATCAAAAGACTGGTGCTGGAAAGTTCTTCTCCCGGGCTTCGGAGTGCTGCAGAGCGACAGGAACGACGGTCGCGTGACGCAGGATTGGCAGAGCGGATTGTTGCTGGCGGACTAAAGAATTTTGTAGATCGCTGGGAAAACATACCGTTGTTCGACAGCCAAAAATCTCTGCCGGAGCCGGTGAAACGGGCCATCCGTGAAGAGCGGCTGGCACAGAATCCAATCGGGCTTGCGAACAGCCTGCGTGGCGTGGGAACCGGTGCACAGGAATCTTATTGGAATCTTTTAGTAGACCTGGATATGCCGGTTTTATTGGTGACTGGGAAATTGGATGGAAAGTTTCAGGCGGTTGCCAATGAGATGGCTGCTTTGATACCAAACGCAGTTCATAAAACTATCGATGCAGGACATGCAATACATGTGGAAAAACCTGTCGAATTTGCTACAATAGTAAGAGAGTATTCTAGTTTGAACTATCGAGGAGGAAAATCATGACACGCGAGTGGATTACAGAACGTACATATGAAGATATTAAGTATGAAATTTTTAATGGTATTGCTAAAATTACCATAAATCGTCCGGAAGTGCGCAACGCATTCCGTCCGAAAACGGTTCACGAATTGATCGATGCATTTTCACGTGCACGCGATAATGCAGATGTAGGCGTCATTGTTTTGACTGGAGAAGGCGAAAAAGCTTTCTGTTCAGGAGGCGACCAATCCGTACGTGGGCATGGCGGCTATGTTGGAGAAGATGAGATTCCGCGTTTGAATGTCCTTGACCTTCAGCGTTTGATCCGTGTTATTCCAAAACCGGTCGTCGCTATGGTAGCAGGCTACGCAATCGGTGGCGGACATGTTTTGCATGTAGTTTGTGACTTGACGATTGCTGCAGACAACGCACGTTTCGGCCAAACCGGACCGCGCGTCGGTTCGTTTGATGCAGGCTACGGTTCAGGTTACCTGGCTCGCATCATCGGACATAAGAAAGCTCGTGAAATCTGGTACTTATGCCGTCAATACGATGCGCAGGAAGCATTGGATATGGGTCTAGTTAACACAGTGGTGCCTCTTGACCAATTGGAAGACGAAACAGTTCAATGGTGTCAGGAAATGCTCGAAATGAGCCCGACTGCACTTCGTTTCGTTAAAGCCGCAATGAATGCCGATACAGATGGTCTTGCTGGATTGCAGCAGATGGCTGGAGATGCTACGCTTTTATATTACACAACGGATGAAGCAAAAGAAGGCCGCGATGCGTTCAAAGAAAAACGCAAACCGGACTTTGGCCAATTCCCGCGTTTCCCGTGATCATCGAATAATTGAAAGCTGTCCTCTCAGGGGGCAGCTTTTTTTGAAGAAAGGATTTTTTAGATGACCTATCCGAACTGGTTGAGCCAGCGGAGTTATTTGAGCGGAGATCGTATGGCTTTGTCGTTCAATGAAGAGCAGTGGACATTTTCAGAAATCAATGACCTGGCACTTGAATATGCTGGGAAACTGACAGCGCTAGGCGTAACGGTGGATTCGCGCGTGGCGATTCTGGCAAAGTCCAATCCCGATTTTGTTTTTGTCATGTACGGCTGCCTTCATGTGGGCTGTGAAATGGTCATGCTGAATGAACGGCTGGCGACAGCCGAACTGGCGTATCAAATTGACGATTCTGGGGTGGATCATGTTTTGGCTGCTGATCTTCTAAAGGATAAAGTTGCCTCTTCCAAAATGATTTTATTCAGTGAGATAGATGCGACGGTGCCGGCTGGATTCGAGCCGCAACAACAGTGGCGGCAGGACCGCACTATTTCGATCATGTATACATCCGGAACTACCGGGCAGCCGAAAGGCGTCCGGCAAACAGCCGAAAACCATTTTTCAAGCGCGGTGTCTTCGGCGCTTAATATCGGCATTGCGCCTGACGATGTTTGGCTTTGTTCTGTTCCGTTGTTTCACATCAGCGGCTTTTCGATTTTGATGAGATCATTGATTTATGGCATGGGTGTCCGACTGTATGAGAAGTTCGACGCTGAGCGCAGCGCAGAGGAAATTTGCGATGGAACTGTGACTTATATGTCAGTGGTCGGGGTCATGCTGGAGCGTATTATGAGCAATGTGGAAGAATCTCGATCGCATGCGTCTCCTAGGTTTAAGGCGGTGCTTGCTGGTGGTGGACCGATTCCAGTCGCTTACATTAAGCGAGCCGAGAAATGCGGAATTCCGGTTTTGCAAACATACGGAATGACGGAAACGTCCTCGCAGACCACAACTTTGCAATCGGCAGATGCAGAGCGAAAAATGGGTTCTTCCGGCAAACCGTTATTTTTATATGATGTAAAAATAGATGAGACGGAAAAACCTGGAGAAAATGGTGAAATCCTTATTCGCGGTCCTCAAGTGACTCCCGGCTATATTGGTAGGTTTAGCAATCGGAATGTACAAGAAGACGGCTGGCTCCACACGGGAGACATTGGTTATTTGGATGAAGAAGGCTTTTTATTCGTCGTCGACCGGCGTTCAGATTTGATCGTTTCAGGCGGAGAGAACGTTTACCCAGCTGAAATTGAGAAAGTATTGCTGGCCCATCCGGCTATTCGGGAAGCCGGTGTCTGTGGTGCAGCGAGCGAAAAATGGGGCGAGGTTCCTGTAGCATTCGTGGTGCTGAACAAAGAAACGACGGAGGATGAGCTCTTAACATACTGCCGGCAACAGATTGCTGCTTACAAAGTGCCAAAGATGCTGTCATTTGTCGAGGCGCTGCCGCGCAACGCATCGAACAAACTGTTGAGAAGAGAGCTGAGAACATGGCTGTAACGATCCGGGACATTCAATTAAAAACAGTCCGGCAGCCGCTGCGGTCCCCGTTTAGGACAGTGCTGCAGCAAGTTGACAAACGGGAAGTGATCGTGGTTGCGGTCACGGGAGATAAGGGACATATCGGCTATGGTGAATGTGTCGCATTCGAAACGCCATGGTACACAGAAGAAACCATTACGGGATGCCGTTTCGTGCTGGAGCAGGTTCTTGTGCCGCAGCTCATGAATAAAACCATTGGAAATCCACAGGAAGTCTGGCAGCTTTTCGCAGTTGTTAAAGGCAATAGAATGGCCAAGGCCGCCGTTGAAATGGCGGTATGGGATTTGTTCGCTAAACAGCAAGAAGAGCCGTTATGGAAGTTTCTAGGGGGCTCTCAGCAGCCTATTCCGGCAGGCGTTGTGGTGGCGGCGGATCCTTTAAAGATTGAGGAGCAGGTAGCGCATGCTGCCCAATCCGGCTACCGGCGTGTCAAAATAAAGATACACCCCGATATGGAGATACCATTGTTGAAATCCGTGGTCTCCGCCTATCCGGAGCTGCAGTTTTTTGCGGATGCTAATGGCAGCTTTCAGGCAGAGAGTTTTGGCCGGTTGAAGGCATTTGACGACATCGGCTTTGTACTGATTGAACAGCCTTTTGGTGAGCGGCAATGGGCATTGCATGCACGGGCAAAAAGTGAGTTGAAAACCAAAATCTGTCTGGACGAGAGCATTGCCTGTCTGGAGGACGTCCAGCAGATGATTGATCATAGAGCTGGCGACATCGTGGTGTTGAAAATGAGCCGGCTAGGTGGATGGACGGAAACCTTGAAAGTTGTTAAATTGTGTCAGACGCATTCCATTGGCATGTGGGTCGGTGGCATGATTGAATTCGGTGTTTCCAAAGCCCATAATCTGGCCTTGGCGTCTTTGCCAGGCATCGTTTATCCAGGTGATTTTTCAGCTTCCCGGCACTTCTGGGAAAAGGATATTATTGAGCCGGAAATTACAGTGGAGAATGGGGAAATTGCTTTGAGCAATCAACCGGGAATTGGCTATCGAGTAGTCTGAATCGATTCGGATTCAGGCTTTTTTGTAAACTGAAATAAAGTCGGAGTATTTGTTTTTCAGTAGGGAGATAGTATGAGACAATAAATGAAAATTACGTCGTTTGAATGAATATGTGTGTGTGAATCGCTTTGGCCATCCAGCCTGTGACTGCGCCAGCGCTTGTCTGGAGTGTGAAAGCAGCTTTAGCAGTTGTGAAAATATCGTAAACCATAGGGAAAGAGGTGAGCGGATGTTTTTAGATCAGATCAGGTTAAGAAAAACGATTACGAAGAGACAGACCATTATCGAATTACCAAGTATTTTCTTGATCACCGGTAAAATTTTTAAAAAGAGATACTGGAAGATTGAATGCAGGTTTACAATAAAAGGAGATTGTCGAAGTCTTTATTCTGACAGATAAAAGGTGGAGTGGCGTGTGAAGAATTCTGAGAAGGCGATTATAAAAAGTTTTGCTGTGGGGTTTCCGGAGAAAATGGCGTATGGAAACGGCAAAGAAATGGAAACAGCTATTCAAAAGCATCAGGTGCAGGAAGCGTTTTTAACCAAAGATGGTTTCCATGGAGATGGTGTTGCAGATCTGAAGTATCATGGGGGTCCAGAACGTGCTGTTTGCATTTATCCATATGAACATTATGAGTACTGGAATGGCCATTTTGGAACCCAATTGCCCCGTGCCGCTTTTGGAGAAAACCTGACGGTGACGAATATGCTGGAGCGAGACATTTGTATTGGTGATATTTTCCAGGTTGGGGAAGCGGTAATTCAGGTGACGCAAGGAAGAGTTCCATGCAACACGATTGACAGACGCCTAGAGATGCGGCCGCTGCTGAAAGAAATGGTGAAGACCGGGTATACCGGCTATCTATGCCGCGTGCTGGAAGAAGGTATGATCAGAGCCGATTCTACCATTCGGCTGGTGTCTAAAGATCCTCAGCAAGTATCCGTTCTTTATGCCAATGAAATCAATTTCCACCGCCCGAAAGATATCGATGGAATTGTCAAAGTGCTCGAAGCAGAAGCTCTGGCGGACGATTGGCGGCAGTTTTTGACCAAACGATTAATCAAATTGACAGCCGGAAACTGACAAAGTGGCCTTCTTTTTAACAAAGAAAAGCACTGCAGCAATATTTAGCTGCAGTGCTTTTTCAACAGGATTTTGTTATTTGAGGATCGTTTCAAGCACTTGCAGATTTTTTTCCATCAACGTAAAGTAAGTTTCCCCATTATCGATATTTTCCTGGGTTAAAACGCCGAGATTGTGCATTTCAATCGCTTCAGCACCCACCTCGTTCTGGATGACCTCAGTCAAATTGGATGAAACGTTTTGTTCAAAAACAATATACTCCACGTTTTCTTTTTTTGCCTGATCAACAATTTCGGTCAATTCTTTTTGTGAAGGTTCGTCCTGGCTGTTTAATCCAGCGATTGCGACTTGCTCAAAGCCATATGGCTCTGACAGATAGCTGAAAGCTGCATGTGAAACGAAGAAAGTATCTTTGGTGACGCGTTCAGACAAGGCCTCGAACGAACGATCCAAATTTTCCAACTCCACAACCAATTCAGTGAAATTGCTTTCGTAGGTTTCGGCATTTTCTGGATCTGCTTCCGTCAACGAATTCTTGATTGATTCCGCTAACTTTTCGCTTAGCACCGGAGACATCCATACATGCGGATCAGTTGACCCATGATCATGTTCATCGTGGCTTTCTGCTTCTTCTTCATGGGCTTCTTCTTCATGGGCTTCTTCTTCATGGGCTTCTTCTTCATGAGCCTCGTCTTCATGTTCTAACGCCGCTTCCAATTCTGTGTCTGAAATTTGATCGGCAGTGGCAATAAATTCGACATTTTCATCCTGTAAAGTCTTTTGGGCGCTGTCAATAAACCCTTCCAACCCAAGACCGATGGAGAACATCAAATCTGCGTCTGCCAGTTTGATCATTTCCTGCTGCGTCGGTTCAAAGGTGTGTTCGTTTGATCCGGCAGGGTAGATCGACTGTACATCAACCAAATCGCCAGCGATGCGCTCAGTGAAATAAGTCAGCGGATAAACCGTCGTGAAGACCTGCAGCTTTTCCGGCTCTTCGTCGACACTCTGAGCTTCTTCAGTTGTTTCGCCACAAGCGGCCAATAGTAAAATTAAAGATACCAATAATAAAATCTTTTTCATGCTAAACCCCCAAAATGTAATGATTACGTTTTAATGACTATTAGAATATTACAGGATGATCTTAGAAAACACAAGAAAAACCACCAATTATTTTTTTGGTGGCCATTCTTCCGGAACAAAATCGATTCCGCCTTTATGGAAAGGGTGACAACTTAAAATACGTTTGGCTGCCAGATATCCGCCTTTCAGCGCGCCGTGCTTTTCTACAGCCTCGAGGCCATAATGCGAGCAAGTTGGATAAAAGCGGCAGCTTGGAGGTGATAAAGGGGAGATAAACCGTTGGTAAAAGCGGAAAATCCGCAGTAGGACTGTCTTCATGGTCATTCAGCTCTTTTCGGAAGATATTACTTCGTATGTTTATTGTAGGGGCATTAGAGGTATAAATAAAGTATAAGCGCTTATCAAACTAATTGGAGAGTGATTGGAAATGTCAAAAGAATTAAACCAGGAACTAAACGTGCAAGTGGCGACATGGTCAGTTGCATATACGAAACTACATAATTTTCATTGGTATGTAAAAGGCCCTTCGTTCTTTACATTGCATGTGAAATTTGAGGAATTGTATAACGAAGCAACCCTTCACATGGACGAAATTGCTGAACGTTTGTTGGCGTTGGGTGGAAAACCTGTTGCCACAATGAAAGAGCAGCTTAAGCTGTCAGTAATTGAAGAAGCCAGCAGCAAGGAATCGGCAGAAGATATGGTCGATACGGTTGTCAACGACTACGATAAAATCATGAAGTCATTGAAAAAAGGCATGGAGTTGGCTGCTGCAGATGGCGATGACATGACAGAAGATATGTTGAATGCGCTTCACCAAAACCTTGAAAAACATTCTTGGATGTTATCAGCATTTCTTGGCGAAAAGAAGTAAAATAGAGTTATACAAGCGTACACTGAATTTTAGTGTACGCTTTTCTTATGGCATCGAGGTGGAAGAATGCAGTATCTGGATCTGAACGGTTATTCATGTAAACTATCATTCGAAAAAAACACATTTCCTTTAGAAAGCAAGCATGTTTTGGTCATATGCCGCTACAACGGAAAATGGGTGTTGACCCGGCATAACGAGCGCGGCCTGGAGTTTCCTGGCGGCAAAGTGGAGGCTGGGGAAAGTTTGCAGGGGGCTGCGAAACGGGAAGTGTACGAAGAAACCGGTGCTCGCTTAAAAGAGCTGGAATGGTTCGCGGAATACGTGGTTTATTCAGCGAAACCTTTCTGCAAGACGGTTTTTGCCGGAGCGGTGGACAAGGTGGACCCAATTCTGCTGCTTGAAACGGAAGGAATCGTTTTGATGGAAGAGTTGGAGCTGGACGGCGACTTCAGTTTCTTGATGAGAGATGCAGGAATGAGGACAATAATAGAGAAGGTGAAACAGCTTGGAAAATGGGACGATTAGATCGAAGAAGCGTTATCCTTCACCGAATCCCCATGTCCGTTTAACGGAAATCGTTTATTGGTCAGAGGGATTGAGGGTCAAGGGATTGCTTGCCGAACCGAAAGAGGCTGGAGTTTATAGTGGCATCCTGTATTTGAGGGGGGGCATCCAATCGATTGGAATGGTTCGCCCTGCGCGGATTGCCCAGTTTGCGGCACAGGGATTTGTTGTATTTGCGCCATATTATAGAGGAAACCGGGGCGGAGAAGGCCGGGATGAATTTGCTGGAGCGGATCGCTGGGATGCGGTTCATGCTGTCGATGTACTAAAAAAATACAGCAACGGAAAAGTGCACTTGCTGGCGTTTTCAAGAGGTGGCATTATGGCCTTGTGGACTGCAATCCTGCGACAGGACATCACGTCACTTGTTACGTGGGCTGGTGTCACGGACACGGTGCTGACCTATAAAGAGCGGCCGGATATGCGGCGCATGATGAAGCGGCTATACGGGGGAACGCCTAATACGGCATTAGCTGAATACGAAGAACGGAATCCACTGTTGCGGATCGACGAAAGCGATGCACCTGTTCTAATCATTCATGGATTGAAGGACGAAAATGTTTATCCTGCACAGGCCTATCTGCTGGAAGAAGCACTGAAGCTAAACGACCAGATTCACGAAACCTGGTACTTCCCGGACTACACACATTTCTTTCCGCCGGCAGCCAACCGCAATACAGTTAAAGCGGTCTGCAAATGGATGAAAGATAAAGAAGCATAGGCAATCCTGCAAATTGTCTTTTACGCTAAAACCCCGCTACCGAAGTTTGCTCATCAGTACGCAAAAAAGCCCGTTCGGATTTTACTCCGAACGGGCTTTAAAGGATGCTTATTTCTGAAGCGGGCCGCCCAACACACTGATTTCAGGTGCGACAGTTCCAAACTTCTGGAAGTTTTTCTGGAATTCCTGAGCTAATTCCACAGCTTTTTGATCGTAAGCTTCTTTATCTGCCCATGCGTTGCGTGGGTTCAATACTTCTGTAGGAACGCCGGGAACCTGGGTTGGAATTTCAAGGCCGAAGACTGCTTCTTTTTCAGTCGCAACTTCGTTCAATTCGCCTTTAATGGCAGCGCGAACCATTGTCCGTGTGTAAGAAAGCTTCATGCGGCTTCCGACTCCGTATACGCCACCAGTCCAACCGGTGTTGACAAGGAAGACTTGAACGTCGTGCTGATCAATTTTCTTGCCAAGCATTTCAGCGTATACCGTCGCATGCAGTGGAAGGAATGGTGAACCAAAGCACGTTGAGAACGTTGCTTCAGGTGATGTGATTCCACGTTCTGTTCCAGCCAATTTCGATGTATAGCCGCTTAGGAAATGGTACATTGCCTGCTCTTTCGTCAGCTTGCTAATTGGAGGCAAAACGCCGAAAGCATCTGCTGTCAGGAAGACAATTGTTTTCGGATGCCCTGCAACTGAAGGGTCTACGATATTGTCAATTGCCTGCATCGGGTATGCTGCACGCGTGTTTTCAGTCAATGAATCATCGTCGTAATTCGGAACGCGTGTATCAGGGTCTACAACGACGTTTTCAAGAACCGAACCGAAACGGATAGCGTCGTAGATCTGTGGTTCGTTTTCACGGGACAGGTTGATAGTTTTTGCATAGCAGCCACCTTCGATATTGAACACGCCGTTATCCGACCAGCCATGTTCGTCATCACCGACCAGTTTACGGTCGCCATCAGCCGACAAGGTCGTTTTGCCCGTACCGGATAAGCCGAAGAACAAAGTAACATCGCCATCTTGTCCAACGTTTGCCGAACAGTGCATCGGTAAGATGCCTTTTTCCGGCAACAGGTAGTTCATGATCGAGAAGATGGATTTTTTCATCTCGCCGGCATATTCAGTTCCGCCGATCAAAATGATGCGTTTTTCCATTGACACGATGATGAATGTTTCAGAAGCGGTACCATCAACTGCAGGATCTGCCATGAATGTTGGCGCATAAACTACAGTAAATTCAGCTTCATGCGCTTTCAACTCTTCAGCCGATGGACGGATGAACAATTGGTGGGCAAACAGGTTATGCCACGCGTATTCATTGATTGTTTGGATTGGAACACGTGATTCGTGGTCTGCTCCGGCAAATCCTTTGAAGACGAAAAGCGCATCTCTGTCTTTTAGATGCTTGATCACTTTGGCGTATAGTTTTTCAAACACTTCGCTGGAAATCGGACGGTTCACATTGCCCCAGTCGACTTTGTTTTTAGAGCTTTCTTCTTCGACCATGTATTTGTCTTTCGGTGAGCGGCCAGTGTATTTCCCTGTTTCCGCTGCTACAGCGCCTTCCCGAGTCAAAACCGCTTCTCCGCGGGATGTTGCTGCTTCCACTAGTTGTGGCACTGATAATTGAACATGCACATTTTGGCCAGTTAAAAGATCCTTTAAATCATTTGCAAAGTTCACTGAAGTCATATATATGTACCTTCCTTTTCTATTATTCCCATGGCGATGGGGAGGATGTATATTCGTTCATTAGTATAACACATTAGGTTTATTAGTCTATACTAATCCCCTTCAGAAATAAAAAATTATTGAATTAAACCTCTATATGAGGTAGGAATCCGCATTGGACTGGCTATATAAGGTGTACAAAAAGTCAATATCGATCGGCTTTAGACATCTCTTGGAAGAGAAAGTGAAAGGAATATTTTAACTAATATAAGCTGAACTTATTATTTATAATGATCAATATTCTATTAAAGGTATTCCGCAAACCAGTTCTGCTTTTCTGCGGGATTCTACACTAGGGTTGCTCGATATACGAGTGATTAGTAATTCCAGATGCTTACAATAAAGAGCTCCAAGCGGTGACCCCGCAGGAAAGCGTCCGCTTGGCGCGATTTCTCTATGCTTGCTCTTCTAAATTAGAACGAAAAAATTATTAAGTCCAATTTATAAAAAATATTAAATTCTTAAAAAATGTTGACATCTTCGTCCTATTTCCGTATGATGAAAAATTGAACGGATACTCTTATTCCGAGCTGGTGGAGGGGACAGGCCCTATGAAACCCGGCAACCTGCTGCATGCGCAGTGATGGTGCCAAACCTGAAGCAAGGCGCACAGGCCTTGTATGATAAGAGTGAAAGGTGCTTAAGATGATTTTCCTTTCCTCATGATGAATGAGTGAAGGGATTTTTTTATATCTATAAGAACATACATTTATTAGCTTGAGCGAAGCTGGGGAACTGATATATCTTTGTTCAGACTCCAGCGCCCAGATTCTCAGGGTCATAAGCCACACTGGCTGTGCGAAAAAAACATGCCGCTTCGCCAGAGCCGTCTTATGCCAATCGAATCTACACGGGTGCTTGCGCTTTTCTTATGGAATGCCCTTAATCCTCGTGTGAAAGGCCACAAACGGCTTGAAGTTCAATCCGGATTTTGTCTGGAACGGACTTGACATGGGAAACGAGTACCGTATCAATTTCGAGAGCAATCTCGCAGGATATAAGGAGGAACAATTTTTGAAAAACCGTCGATTATTTACATCAGAATCAGTAACAGAAGGACATCCCGATAAAATCTGTGACCAAATCTCAGATGCTATTTTGGATGCTATCTTAACCGAGGATCCAAACGCGCGTGTCGCGTGCGAAACGACCGTAACTACAGGGCTGGTTCTAGTAGCCGGAGAAATTACCACTTCTACTTATGTGGATATCCCGAAAGTCGTTAGACAAACTGTAAGAGAAATTGGATACACACGAGCTAAATATGGTTTCGATTCAGAAACAAGTGCTGTTCTCACAGCAATCGATGAGCAATCACCGGACATCGCTGCAGGAGTCAATGTAGCACTTGAATCACGCGAAGGCCAAATGACAGATAAAGAATTAGACGATATCGGAGCAGGCGACCAAGGGTTGATGTTCGGATATGCCAACAATGAAACAGAAGAATTGATGCCATTGCCGATTTCATTGGCACATAAATTGGCGCGCCGTTTGGCTGAAGTACGCAAGGAAGAAATTCTTCCATACTTGCGTCCGGATGGCAAAACGCAGGTGACAGTTGAATATGATGAAAACAATAAACCACTTCGCGTGGACACAATTGTTATCTCTACTCAGCATCACCCGGAAGTAACGCTTGAGCAGATTCAACGCAATATTAAAGAATACGTCATCAAAGAAGTTGTTCCGGCAAAATGGATCGACGAAGATACCAAATACTTCATCAATCCAACTGGGCGTTTCGTTATTGGCGGACCTCAAGGAGATGCTGGCTTGACTGGCCGCAAAATTATCGTAGATACTTACGGTGGATATGCTCGCCACGGCGGCGGTGCATTTTCTGGTAAAGACGCGACAAAAGTTGACCGTTCGGCAGCCTATGCTGCCCGTTATGTAGCAAAAAACATCGTAGCGGCTGGCCTTGCAGATAAATGCGAAGTGCAATTGGCGTATGCAATCGGTGTAGCACATCCTGTTTCCATCGCTTTTGACACATTCGGCACCGGCAAAGTGGATGAAGACAAATTGGACGATTTGGTACGCGCAAACTTCGATTTGCGTCCTGCCGGAATCATCAAAATGCTGGATCTTCGCCGCCCAATCTACAAACAGACTGCAGCCTACGGACATTTTGGCCGTACGGATGTTGATCTTCCTTGGGAACGTACAGACAAAGCAGCGACCCTGAAAGAACAAGCTGGCGTAGAAGCTGGCATCTAAAACCGCATCAAACAAAAAAGGACGACCCGGCAGCGCTGCCGAGTCGTCCTTTTTTTAGTCTTTTTGAAGCGATTTGTAATAAGCTCCTTTTTCCGCGTATTCGCGAACAATCCGTTCCATGTCGACCCGGTCGTCTTCGCGCAGTTCGCGGACGACTTTCGCTGGACGTCCGAGTGCGAGCATGCCAGGTGGAATGACTTTTCCGGGCGGCACCAGGCTGCCGGCTCCGATAAATGCGCCTTCTCCGACTTCTGCTCCATCTAAAATAATGGAACCCATTCCAACTAAAGCGCCTTTTCGGATAATGCAGCTGTGCAACGTCACTTGATGGCCAATCGTCACATCGTCTTCCAGCAGCAATGTTTTTCCGGGACTTTGGTGAAGCATGCAGAAATCCTGGATATTGACTTTTTTGCCGATAATGGTCGGAGACACATCACCGCGTATCACCGTGTTGAACCAAACCGATGATTCAGCGCCAATCGTCACGTCGCCAGAAATGGTCGTATAGTCTGCAATGAAAACAGATGAATCGATTTGGGGGAATTTGTCTTTAAATGGATAAATCATGGCAAAGCTCCTTTAAAAAAGATAAGATATTCTATAATCGTAACAAATCAAATCAAAACGTCAAATCGGAAAGCTGCATCAACCATTGATTGGCGGGGAAAGGAAGTTGGACTATGTGGAAATGGCAAGCTGAAGGAACAGCAAAGGCGGTAGTTTTGCTGATTCATAGTGCATATGAACAGCATCTGCGCTATGCATGGCAAATCGAAAAATGGCGATCGTCCGGATTTCATGTCTATATGGGGGATTTGCCGGGTCATGGCAAGAACGCCGGGGCAGACAAGGTTCACCGCGAATCGTTTGATGACTATGAGCTGGCGGTAAATGATATGCTGAAGCTGTCATCGGAAAACGATCTGCCGGTATTCGTCATTGCCCACGGTCTCGGCGCCACTATCACCATGAATGTCCTTGGGAACCGCAAATTTAATGTTGCCGGAGCCATCTTTACGTCTCCCTGGCTGCAGTTGAAAAAATTGCCACCCAATGCGCCCAATGCATTTCCAGGCGTTGCGCAACTCACGGGCCGCAGAAAATTGGACCATGGTATCGTGTTGCGCGATCTGACAAGAAGCCAATTCACCATTGGCCAGGATGAAGAAAATAAGCTGTATCATTCCGTCATCACCGCAGCGTGGTTTAAGGAATTGCAGGGCTATATGAAAGAAACTGCAACTGCTGTCGAGGTGTATCCTCAGATTCCGACTTATCTGCACACAGCGGAGCGGGATGCAATCACCGAAAAAGAAACTGCCCGCCAGTGGCTGTTAAAGCAACAACTCACCGAGTTCAGCTACAAGGAATGGAAATTCTGTTACCACGATATTTTTCAGGAACCGGAAAAAGAAGAAGTCTTCCTGGCAACGCAAGGGTTTATGCATACCGTTTTGCGTTCTGTCGGGTACTTGATTGAAGAATAAAGGAGAGAATACTAATGGCATTTACCTATAGCGTGCTGGACCAATCACCGATCTCAGAAGGCAGCTCGCCACAGGAAGCATTAAAGCAGACGGCAATCCTCGCAAAAAAAGCCGAACAATGGGGCTATACACGATTTTGGGTGTCCGAGCATCATGACGCGGCGACCTTGGCCGGTTCCTCCCCGGAAGTACTGATTGCCCATCTGGGCGCTGTGACCAAAACCATTCGACTCGGTTCGGGCGGTGTCATGCTGCCGCATTATGCTGCTTTTAAAATCGCGGAAAACTTCAAACTGTTGGAAGCGTTGTACCCGGACAGGATTGATGCGGGGATTGGGAGGGCGCCTGGAGGCATGCCGCGCGCTTCCTATGCGTTGAACGAAGGCAAAAAGCGGGACACCAGCCAATTTCCCGCACAAATCGACGATCTTCGTATGTACTTGACGGATTCAATTCCCGAAGAACATCCTTATTATGGCATGAAAGCGACGCCGGTAACTAAGCATAGCCCACCAATCTGGATGTTGGGGTCAAGTGAAAACTCGGCACATCTTGCAGCAGAAAAAGGACTGCCGTATATGTTCGCGCATTTTATCAATGGCGAAGGCGGACAGCAGTTTGCCAAAGAATACCGTGAACGCTTTAAGCCCTATAAGGAAAGCAAGCCCCATGTTGGCTTCGCCATTTTTGTCGTCTGCCAGGAAACACCGGACGAGGCAGAAAGGGTAGCGTCGTCGATGGATCTTTCGCTGTGCATGGGCGCGCAGGGCATGCCTTCAAAAGGTACACCGCCGCCTGAAAAGGCATTGGCTTATCCGTATTCCAAATTCGAAAAGTTGCTGGTCGCTGAAAACCGTCGCCGCATGGTTGTCGGTACGCCGGACCAAGTCGTAGATCGTTTGGAAGCCCTGGCATCCGAGTATGGAGCAGACGAAGTAATGCTGGTTTCTACAGCTTATGATTTTAACGACAAACTGAAAACATTCCAGCTGGTAGCGGAAGAAATGCAAAAACGCCGATAGAAATTTCCTATCGGCGTTTTTGTTTACGTATTGAGTGTTCGTAAGGTCATAAAACTTACTATACGCCTGGAGCGATTTCTTCAAACCTGAACCTCTTAAACAGTTTGTGAAAAAGCTAATTCTTTAGTTCAACTTATATAGTAGCGTGTATATTTCCATCGTTACTTAGAAAAAATTTGGATGGAGGTAACATGAAATTCCTTTGAAACACAGCTTATCTCATTTTACCGCACCGCTTTTTCTTGTCAGCAAATAGGCAGTGATCCAAGACGCAATCGGGATGACCAGTGCGATGCCGATGCCGGCGCACAGGATGGTGATCATTTCGGCGCTGAAGACTTTTGAATTGATGATATCGCCGAGCGAGTACGAGAGGTCCTTGAACCAAATCAATAATCCTAGATAGCTGCCAAAAAAGGCGAAGAACAAAGTATTTGTGCTCGTGCCCAGCAGATCACGGCCAATGGAAAAACCAGCGTGAACCAGTTCACGGCGGCTGATGCCGGGATTGTGGATGTGAACTTCACGCATCGGCGAGGTAATCGAAATGGCGATATCGGTGATTGCTCCGATTGTGCTGATGATGATGACCACCGCGGCAAGTTCCAAGAAATCAATGCCGATATAAAGCGAGAACATGGTAAGTTCATGAATTTCCTCTTCGCCAAACCCGTTGATCATTGTCAAATCGGTCATGATGAAGATGAAAAGCAGCAGCACGATCATCGTGATAACTGTCGACAGGAACGCGGCAACAGTCGTGCTGTTGATGCCGTTGATGAAAAATAAATTGACACAGCTGATGATGACACAAGCGATGATGGCCCAGATGATAGGATCATTGTCGGAATTGGACATCATGAATACGGTGAGCAGCAATACAAGAAAATTGATGAACAGGCTGAGAAAAGAGATTGCTCCTTTTTTCCCTCCGATCATCACCATGGCCATACACAACATGAAGGCTAAAATGATCAGTACATTCATTGTGCAGCCCTCTTTCTCTTGATGAAGAAAATGGACGTATAGATGCCGATGGGAATCGTCAATACAATCCCGAGTCCACCCGCAAGCGCACGGGCGATTTCAAGTGACAGGTTGATCGAAAATGTGAATGGCCAGGTGGCACCGTTCGATAAATACAGCAGCAGCATGGGGATTGAGCCGCTGATATAAACGAAAAACAAAATATTCGTCATCGTGCCCATAATGTCTTTGCCAATTTCAATGCCAGATGTTTTCATCGCTTCGATGGAAATATCGGGATTTTTTTCGTGAAGGGTAAAAATTGATGCAGACATCGTAATGCCGACATCCATCACTGCGCCGAGTGAGCCGATAAATAAGCCTGCCATGAAAATGACTTCATAAGGCCTAGAGAGAAACTGCATTTCCTCGTAGTTCAAGCCGTTTCCACCCGATGTCCAAATTGCAAAATAAGCCAACAACAGTGCGACAAAAACACCGAGCATCGTCGAGACAATTGCCGCATAGGTTTTTTCGTTGAACCCGTTCACCAATAACAGTGAGGTGATTGTAAACAGCAGGATGCTGATGCTGGAGATCAGCAGCAAACTGGAATTTTCCGTCTGGATGTAAATATCCAAAGCGTACGATAGAATGACCGCATTCAGCGCCAAACTGACAATCGAATAGAAGCCCTGCTTTTTTCCGATGATGAGTAACACGAAAATGAAAATCCACGTAAGCGCAACAACGTATTTATCCCGTTTCACATTATCGATCGTGCCTGCCAGCGCCGAACCGTCTTCTGCAGCGCCGTCAATAAAGACGAATATATCTTGTCCGACATGGTACTCATAGTCGTTCGCACCAGATAACGAATACTCATTGTTGAGTTCGATGGTTTTCCCTTTAAATTCACCATTTTGGATGTCACCCTGGAGTTGCTGGGTGAAAAGAGCATCCTCATTCCCATGCATATCAGAGATTTCTTGTGTTTGTTCAGTAGTGGCTTCTGTGATTTTCACAATCGGATCATCATAAAATCCGTAATTGAAATTAATGAAATACATGGAGCCGATAAAACTGAACAGCAGCACTGCATATATGGAGAGTTGCATCGCCGTCATGTTTTTTACTAATCGCTTCACTATTGAAACCCTCCAATTCGGCCGTTCTTTTACATGTAATAGCGATTGCGTTTCAAATAAGCAGGCGCTCTTTCTTTGTTGATTGTAACAGAAACGCCCTCTGCTTTCCGCCTCCACATTTTTCACGAAATCTTCTATTCTTTTATTAAAATGATTAGAAAAAACATTAGGTGCTGCCGTAAGTTTTGTTAACCGTAATTTCGAAAAGGCGTAGATTTGTATATCCTTCGTTTTTTTCTTTTTCTGTTCATTGATTTATCGGTGAAAAAGGGGGCTTCGTATGAAGTTCTTTTTCTTTTGAGAAAGTTTGCTGAATTCAAGTCAAAACTTTATATTCTTTCTGTTTCCCAAATGTTTTAAAACTATTTTAACTGGAATGAAGAAAGAAACTCCTGCGAATATTCTAGCGGATGCCAAAAACTATGAAGATATTCATGAAACCTTCACATTGAACAGGTAGAGTAGGTGTGGAATGCCACAGAAAAGAGGGGGAGACCAATGTCCATAATCGCAATCATCCCCATGTTGTTAAAGGTTTTCAGCATTGTATTAGGGGTTGCCATTTTTTATCTAGTAAGCGATTTGGTGAAAGATCAGAAGAAAATACGTGTAGAAGAGGCCTTTTCCCAAATCATCAATTTTGTCCTGTTCATCTGGTTATCGAAAATCCTATTGAACCTGCCTTTGCTGTTGAAAGATCCACTGGCAGTGCTTGCCTATCCAAGTGATTCCCGTGCTTTCTACTTGGCGATTTTCTTCAGTGCAGCTTTCCTGTTTTATGGCATGAGAAGCGGCAAAATAAAGGGATGGGAGCTTATTCAAACTTTATTACATATCTTATTGCCAGCATCATTTTTCTACGAATTTATCCAATTGGCTTGGTACGATGATACATATGCTCTTGGGAATCTGATCTTATATGCAGTCCTGCTGGCTTTGTTCCTGGTACTGGGTGACAGGATGTCCCCTTATACAGTTGTCCGTGTTCTTTTAAGTGTGTGGGCCGCTGGAATGTTGCTGATTTTATCGATCCAATCCTATTCTTCCATATTCAGTTATGGGATGAAGCCATGGTTTATCATCCTTCTTTTTATGGCAGGCCATTTTTTACTATTGCTTAGCAGCAGAAGGAGGGCAACAAATGAGCTCTATTGATACGGATACAATGTTGATCTTGGGGATGTTTTTGGCATTTGGTGCCGGAGCCCTTTCCTTTTTATCCCCTTGCGTTTTGCCGATATTTCCAGCTTATCTTTCCTATATCACAGGCATCAGCGTGAAAGAGCTGCAGGGAGATCGGAATATGAAAATCCAAAAGAGGCTATTGAGCCATTCGCTGGTTTTTCTGGCAGGTGTGTCTCTAGTTTTTATCAGTTTGGGAGCCGGCGCTTCTTTTTTTGGCCAATGGATCCAAGATTTGCTGATAGGAGATTCCGGTTTGTTTATTCAACGCATTGCTGGCGTCTTCATCTTAATCATGGGACTTTTTATCGGAGGCTGGATCAACATCACCTCTTTGATGAGAGAGCAGCGCTTTCAGTTTAATAGACGGCCATCAGGCTATATCGGCACTTTTTTTATCGGGCTCGGATTTGCAGCGGGGTGGACACCTTGTATCGGTCCAGTTTTTGGTTCAATCTTGATTTTGTCCGCGACTAACCCAGGACAAGGAATTTTTTATACGCTGATGTATGTCATCGGTTTTGCCTTGCCATTTGTCTTGTTGACATTCTTTTTAGGCTCGACCAAATGGATCGTCCGCAAAAGCCAATTCATCATGAAAATAGGCGGCGCCACGATGATTATTATGGGCCTTGTGCTGTTCTTCGGGCAGATGCCGGTCATCACCGGAGCGCTTTTGGATTTAATCAAAGATACGTGGTTAGCGAAACTAGGATAATAATGGAGGTTTAATAAAATGAAAAAAATGATTCTAGGTGTTATCATAACGGCAATGGTCGGATGGGCTATTTATGATTTGCTGCTCTCTGACAAGGAAGCGGCACAACAAACGGAGATTACCGAAGCAGAAACGGCTCAACCCGAAACGACGGGCCTTGCAGTCGGGGATCTTGCTCCTGATTTCGAATTGATGACGCTGGACGGACAAACAGTGCGCTTATCCGATTACAGAGGCCAGCGGGTTTTTATTAATTTTTGGGCGACTTGGTGCCCGCCTTGCAGAGCGGAAATGCCGGATATGCAACAGCTTTATGAGGAACAGGATGTCCCGGTAGAGATTTTGGCGGTCAATTTAACCGCATCAGAAAAAAGCGAAGAAAATGTTTCGGATTTCGTAAAAGATTTCGGGCTAAGCTTCCCGATTTTAATGGACACGGATTCAGAAACCGCCAGTAAGTATAAAGTGAAAGCCGTTCCTGCTTCTTATATGATCGATTCAAATGGGCGCATCGCATTTGTGGCGCCGGGTGCCATGAACAAAGAGTTCATGGCACAGGAAGTGAAAAAAATGAAATAGCTTTTTAAACTATTAGGCAAGAGGTGTAAGGGTTGAAGTCTACTATATTGGTTGTGGAAGATGACCAGATGATCCGAGAACTTGTTTCCATTTATTTAGAAAAAGCCGGATACGAAGTGATATTAGCAGCAAATGGCGAAGAAGCGAAAGAATCTTTCCGAATATTTCAGCCGTGTTTGGTCATTCTCGACCTCGTGCTTCCAAAAATTAGCGGAGAAGAATTATGCAGCTGGTTCAGAAGCCAAAAACGCAACGAAGTCTCCATCATTATGCTGTCGGCGAAAGCGAAGACTCAGGATAAGATCGCTGGATTGAATATGGGGGCTGATGATTATATGACGAAACCCTTTGAGCCGGATGAATTGGTCGCTCATGTAGAAGCGGTGCTACGGAGAACAGGGCAATTCTGCCAAAAAATCACCTATGGCGGCCTTTCCATTCAGCCAAGAAAAGGGGAAGTCCAATTATTCGAGCGGAGGCTGTCGTTGACGAAGAATGAATTCAATCTTTTGTTCCACTTTATGGACAATCCGAATATCGTGTTAAGTCGGGACGATTTAATCTACCAGTTGTATCCTTATAACGACAAGACGGTGATGGACCGTACGATAGATGCCCATATCAAAAATCTGAGGGAAAAAATTGAGGATGAACCTTCCTCTCCTAAACGCATTTTAACAGTCAGGGGAATGGGGTATAAATTCGTTCATGATTAAGTTCATTAAGTCATTATGGCCAAAACAGATCCTTTGGCGATTGACCTTTTTAAATACCATTGCTTTTACAGCGGTTATTATATTGAGCAGTTTTACCATCTATAACGCAGCTTGCGCATTGGTCAGTGGAATGGAATCGGATGTGCAACGGCAAAATCAGTTTAATGCGGCCCTCTTGCAATTTCTTTGGATGTTCAGCGCCTCAATCATTGTCGTCGGCAGCCTGCTTCATTTTTATTTAACAAAAAAATTGATGGGGCCTTTAAAAGAGCTGATCGAATCAACGAAAGTTATGAAAGATGGGCGATATCCTAAAACCATCCTGGCCAAATCCGAGGGCGAAATCGGTGAATTGATTGGCCATTTCAATGAACTCGTCCAACAATTAAAACTCAAGGAGCAATCCAGACAGAAAATCGTTTCGGATTTGTCCCATGAATTCAGGACGCCTTTATCAAATTTAAATGGCTATATGAACGCCCTAAGCAACGGAGTCATTGAAGGCGATGCAGCATTATTCCAATCGCTCCACGGGGAAGCGAAACGCCTGACAGCAATGGTGGAGCAGTTGGAACAATTAAAAGAATGGGATATTGCCGCCACGGAAACATTGGTAGAAACAAAGCAGGAAGAGATGAGCCAGTCCATCCGGCAAATGGTTGAAATGTTCCATTGGCGGCTTCAGGAAAAGAACATCTCTGTCCAAATTGAGGCTAATCCTGGATTTGTTGATGTCTATAATGGCGGCATCCAGCAAGTATTAGGCAATATACTTGATAATGCCATCCGTTATTACAAAGGTACCGCCCCTATCCAAATAGAAGGAAAAATTTCTGGTACCGATTACCGCGTGTCAATCATCAGTGAAGGCCAGAATATATCTGAAACGGATGCGGAAAAAATATTTGAACGCTTTTACCGCACCGATCCATCACGAACTCGCAACACTGGTGGTAGCGGTCTCGGATTGGCCATTTCGAAGGAAATCGTCGAGCTTCATAAAGGCAAAATAGGATTAGATATTAAAAATGGACGTTACGTTTTTTGGTTTATGATACCGCTGGAAAAAGGTATTGAATGAAAGAAAATCAATAGCTTTGTGGAAATCAAAATCTCTAAGAGTAGAGTTAACTTTAGGTTTCTTCTTTCGAATACTCATTATGTCCGTTTTAAGCGGGAGACTGAACCATCTTTTAGGATTTTGACAATCCGAGGCAATTAAATGCAAAAAAATCCGCTCTTTTGAACCATGGGTTCAAAAGAGCGGATTTTTAATTGTTAGTACACTTCAACTTGCCCCATCATGCCGTTATCTTCATGTTCCAGAATGTGGCAATGGAAAACGAAAATACCTTTTTCGGGGAACGTGACAAGCAGTTTTACCCGTTCGCCGGGTTCGACCAGCACGCTATCTTTCAAGCCTTGTTCGTTCGGTTCCACCTCTTCGCCATCACGGGAAATGATCTTGAACTGGGTGCCGTGAATATGGAAGGGATGACTCATTCCCCCCATCATATCGGGGCTGTTATAAACTTCCCATACTTCTGTGACGCCTTGTTCCTGGCGAAAGTCAATGCGGTCCATATCGAATTTCTTCCCATTGATCGTCACCATATTTGCCATACCGAACAACTCGATGTCCTTTGTGACAGGCATTGTTTTTTCCTGTTCGGTCAGGAAGGGCTCCTCGGCTGTCCGCAGTTTGACGGAGTCTGCCGGAGAATCATCGAGAGCCAGGTCAAACGGCAGTAATTCAGTTCCTTCATCATTGATGATGGCGAGGGATTCCTCCTCAGTCATCGATGAAAAGTCGATGAGAATTTCAGCGCGCTCCGAAGCGGCTAATGTCAGCGTGTCGGTTTCAACCGGTTTATCCAGCAAGCCTCCATCAGAAGCGATTTGCGTGAAGCTGGCGCCATTGCTCAACCCGAATGTGTAACTTCGCGCATTAGCTCCGTTCAATATCCGAAAGCGCATGACGGATTCGGTGATGGTCAGTTTTGGGTTAATGGTTCCGTTGACGATAGAAATATCGCCTAAGGTTCCGTCCTCGTTCATCAGCCTGCCGTAATTCAATTGTTTGTTTTCATCAAACAGGCGGTCCTGGAAAATGAGCGGAATGTCATCAACGCCGTACTCATCGGGAAGTTCCGAATCAGAGCCGGAGCCCTCGCCAATGAGCAACATCCCGGACAAGCCTTTGAATACTTGTTCAGCTGTCGAGCCATGAACATGGGGATGATACCAAAGGGTAGCGGCCGGCTGATCCGCTTCCAAAGTGATGATTTGGCTGTCGCCGGGCTGGATTTCACCGTGTGGGCCGCCGTCTATTTCTCCGGGAACTTCAAGGCCGTGCCAATGGAAGGTTGTCACTTCATCCAAATCATTTGTAATCTTGACATCCACACTTTCGCCTTCCTCCAGTTTAAGCGTGGGACCAAGTAAATCGCCGTTGTATCCGTAAGTATCAGTCGAAACGCCTTCGAAAAATTCGGTGGTGCCTTGTTGGGCGGTCACTTCATAATCGAAGTCCTGGCCTTGCTGCTTTTCCATTAGTGGGGGAATCGGCAGCTCACGAATTCCTTCAGAGGATTCAAGAGACGGAATACTCCCAAAGTTCATGGCGCCTCCCATACCGCCCATGCCTCTCTCATTTGCGTCTTCTTGATTCGTTCCGCCCTGGCCGCCCATGTGCCCATTATCCATCGGGAAGTCTTGTGATGGTCTGGTATTGTCATTGCAGCCGATTAAGATAAAACTGAGGGCGAATGAACCTAATATAACTTTTTTTATATCTGCCACTTCCTTTCATAAGGTATAGGTATTTCTTGAAACTGCGGTCATAACTGCCTTATTCTTTTGTTGGAGTGCGTAAACTTATTTGTCGGCTTTGGTTGATTGTGTCCCAGAACAAGCGAGTTTAAAATATTTCTTGTAAGAAGGTAGACTATTGTGTAGCTTGCCTTCATTTTCTTAACGCTATATCATATACAATCACCAGTCTCGCACAGTGTATGAAGCCCCTATGTTAGCCTGGTTGTTGCGCTGGTACAACTCTATCAAGTTTCATCCTTCATTCAATGAGTTTACTAATATACTATACATTTAAGGTGTGCAAAAAGAATGGAGAAATGAGTAGATAGAATATATTTATCAATCAAGAAAGCATCAAGAGGGATCTCCAAACAAAAGCATTATATACAAGATGGCGTGCCAATGGAAAAGTAGATTGAATTATTTTTATATGGTCAATTTAATATATAGAGAACTATCGGCATACTCAGCTATTGATTCGATCATGAGAAAGCTCTACCGCTTGAGAAGCTGTTGGAATTGTTGGCAGGGCTGTCAAGTGACGGAGTCCTGAAGAAATAAATCAAAATTACATGGACTTTCAAATAGTAATAGCTGAAATCCACGCAGCGATGCTGCCTAAGTAAAGAAATTTAAGCAGATGGGAGAAAAATAAATGATTAGATTTGAAAATGATTATGCAGAAGGTGCACATCCACATATTTTAGAACGGTTACTGGAAACAAACGAAGAACAAAGCCCAGGCTACGGCATGGACAAATATTGTGAATCGGCTAGAACACTGATAAAGAGTGCCTGCGATGCGCCAACTGCCGATGTCCATTTCTTAGTAGGAGGTACGCAAACAAATACTACATTAATTGCTTCTGTCCTGAGGCCTCATCAAGGAGTCGTTTCCGCACATTCAGGCCATATAGCTGTTCATGAGACAGGTGCAATAGAAGCGTCCGGCCATAAAGTGCTTACCTTGCCAAGCGAAGATGGAAAAATTTATGCTGAACAGGTTAGGGGAGCTCATGCGGAACATTGGAACGATCCCACACACGAACACATGGTCCAACCTGCCCTGGTTTATATTTCTAATCCGACAGAGTTTGGGACAACCTACAGCAAAAAAGAGCTGGAGAATTTACGGAAGGCGTGTTTGGATTGTGATTTAACTTTAATGATGGACGGCGCAAGGATGGGGTACGGATTGGCTTCGGAAGACAACGACTTATCATTAGCTGATATCGCAAGGCTTTGTGATGTGTTTTATATAGGGGGAACGAAGATTGGGGCATTATTCGGAGAAGCTGTTGTGATAACGAATGGGGCTTTGAAAAAAGATTTCCGGTATATGATCAAACAAAAAGGTGGGCTTTTGGCTAAAGGGCGTATATTGGGAATTCAATTTGAAACGCTTTTTCAAGATGGTTTGTACATGGAGTTGTCCAGACACGCAGTAGATTCGGCAATGACCATTCGAGCAGCTTTTGAAAGCAACGGATTCGAATTGAGATATGATTCGAAAACAAATCAGCAATTCCCAATTCTCAGAAATATGGACATAGAAAAGTTAAGCAAGAAATACTCGTTCCATACATGGGAAACAGTAAATGAAACAAAAAGCGTCGTCAGGTTCTGTACCAGCTGGTCAACCAAAGCTGAACATGTCAGTGCATTGGTGGCCGATATTAATGCTCTTAAACGGCAGCCATAAAGTGGCAGGTAAGATTTTTTAAGCAATAGCTAGCTAAAAATTCTGTACCAGAAGTGGTCGTTGTAAAAGAAAGACCGGTTTCTCTGCATTAATCGAGTCATTTCAAAAAAAGCGAAGAAACTTAGCTGCAAGTTTCTTTGCTCTTTTTAATTTCAATGTATGAGTTTGAAAGGATTCGGCTTAAGAAACCAGTTTTAAACCAACTGCAGCACCCAAGACCATTGCAATAAAGAGGATTCGCTTCCAGTCCTTGGATTCATTGTAAAAAAGCATACCGAGTATGGCTCCGCCTGAAGCACCGATCCCGGTCCAGATGGCATAAGCGGTTCCCATCGCCAGTGTTTCCATGGAATAAGCCAAAAAGACAAAGCTCGCCCCGAAACCAGCTATCAGCAATAAAAGAGATTGCCAATTGCGGTCTTGATGCAGCTTGTTGATCATCGCCACACCAAACATTTCAAATACGCCTGCCAAAACTAATGCTGTCCATGTCATTAGGCTCTTCCTCCTTCAGAAATCGGATCTTTCGTTACTAGTTTTAAGCCGATAACTCCCGCCAATAATATCCCTACCAGCAGCAGCTTTCCGACACTAAAAGGCTCGTTGAAGATGATGATTTCAGAAAGCACAGTGCCCGCGGTTCCAAGCCCGACAAAAATCGCATAGACGGTTCCGACCGGCAACTTTCGGCCAGCCATGATCATGACCGTGAAGCTGATGACAATCGCGATGACCGTAACTGCCCAATCCCAAAAACCATCGGCATGCTTTAAACCGATGACCCAAACCACTTCAAAAACCGCAGCAAATATGACTTTCAGCCAATTTGAACTCATTGTAAATCTCTCCTTATCGTATTTATAGAAACTAAAAAAACCCGGGAGAACTGTAAAAACAGTTTCTCCCAGGCTTTTGTCCTTCCGTGACACAGCAGAGCTGTGAGTTTTCTCTTGGACCAGGCCAGCATGGTTGCTGCGGAACCCTAGAAAACATTTCAGATATGCAATTCCTTCGTATTGTACAAGCTGTAGAGGAATACTTCCAACAACTTGCTTTATTCCTAATCGGCTGAACAGTTGAAGATTCAAAGAGACTCTTCCGATTTCGTGCTCATCACTTGGGCCATTTGTTTTGAATCCGCATCCTCTTCTTGCTCCAATCGATCGATGATGTTTTGGTAATCTGTTTCGTTTCGGTTCTGGCTCATTTTATAGGCGGCTTGAACTTCTCTCACCAGGATCTTAAATCCAATGATGCCTTTCAACTCCTTTTCCAGCAGGGAAGGGGAGCGCTTATCCCACAGAACCGGATTTTCACGATGGCTCTCGTATTTTTGCATTAAGCTTGTCAGGTCTTTTTTCAACTCTTCCTCGCTCAAAAGTTGGGCGGTGCCATAAAGGTGTACGGCCTGATAGTTCCATGTCGGCACATTCTCCTGTTCATACCAGGAAGAAGAAATGTATGCATGCGGCCCTTGGAACATGATGAGTACTTCTTCAGATGTTTCAAATGTTCGCCATTGGGGATTTCCATAAGCCATATGTCCGGTTATATAGTGATCATCTTTTTGTTTCATCAACTGAAGCGGGAGGTGGGTGGCAATGGGTTTTCCTTTTTTTTGTGGTGACGAGTGTTCCGAAAGAGTTTTGCCGAATAAACTCTGCGATTTCGTCAAAATCACTGACCTTGAAATATTTTGGGATGTACATGCTGGTCTGCCTTTCAGAAAAGAGTTAGTAGAGTGTCTTAACCATGATCAAATCGATTTGCTCATCGTCGCCCATGTAAAAAGAGTGGGACCCTGTTTGAACAAATCTCTTTTTTTGATAAAATGCGAGGGCATTGTCGTTATTTTCCCAGACGCCGAGCCAAACAGTTTTTTTGTTTTGCTGTTCCGCCATTTCAATCGCTTTGTTTAACAGCTGCTTGCCAATCCCTAACTTTTGAAAAGCTTTCCTTACATAAATCCGTTCAACTTCCAGTGCGTCCCTACCCATTGGCTCTGTCTGTGCGCCGTCGGTATTGAGCTTGAGGTATCCAGCAACTTGCTGGCCGGAATAAATGAAAAAGAAAAAGGAAGAAGGGACGCCAAGTTCCCGTTCGAGTTTGTCCAAGGGATATGCTTGTTCTAAATAAGCCGTAAGGTTTTCAGGCGTGTTGTGCTCTTTGAACGTCTCGGTATATGTCTCGATACTGATGGTTTGAAGTTCATGCAGGTCGTCAATTGTACATTTTTTTATCATCGTCGTCATATGGATTGTTGCTCCTTTGCTGTTTCAATAGTCCCGTTTATTTCCTTTTTTTACCGACTCCCAATCCTTTTCAACATTTTTCCGAATGCGCTGCAGAAGGTCAAAGGCGGTTTCTGCTTCTTCTTCGGAAAAGCCATGTAAAGCCACTCCATCCGAATGGGCATTTTCCCTTTTGATAAAAGGATAAACCGCATTCGCTTTTTCGGTGGGAAACAGCAGTTTGTTTTTTTTATTATGTGGATCGTCTTTCTTTTCTATAAAACCATTTGTTTCGAGCTTCTGAAGTGCGCGGGTTGCGGTGGAGCGTTCTACTTTGATCATCTCCAACAATTGTGCATGGATGATGCCGGGGTTTTCACAAATCCGGACAAGGTATAAATACTGGCCTTTGGTCAGGTCGAACTCCTTGAATTCGATATTGCTGATAGAATCCAGGGCTCTGGCTATCATGCCGATTTCACGCAGAATCTCTTTCATAAAACTCTCCTTTAGTAATATTTAGTTGCAAATGCAATGAAAGCAGGTTAACTAGAACTTATCATCACTTTGTTGCGTTTGCAACAAAAATCAGGGCTTATTTTCTAGTATAGGATTATTTAGATAATATGCACTTGAACATATAAGTATATGCTGATATGATATTGTGAGTTTCAACAGGAATAAATAAAAGAATCCTGCAGCTTTAAAAAGAATCCAGCAAAAGAGGTGAAAGAACAAATGGCAGTGAAAGCGAAGGAAATTGAAATTGAGCAAGCGAGCACAGTGTTGAAGCTCCTGGGAGACAAAACCCGGCTGTCAATGATGAAGCTGTTGGAAAAGAACGAATGCTGTGTCTGTGAGTTTGTTGAAATCTTCAATATCACCCAGCCCGCCATCAGCCAGCATCTGCGGAAACTGCGCGATGTCGGATTAGTAAAAGAAAACCGAAAAGGGCAGTGGATTTTTTATTCGTTGAATGAAGCCAGTGCTATGTACGAAATGATCCTAAATATTCTGGCATTTATTCCAAGCCAGGACGAGCGGATCCAGGAATTAGAGCAACAAGGATTGCGAATCAGTTGCAAATAA
>NZ_JAGGPX010000023.1 GCF_018613575.1 Planococcus sp. ISL-110 | reverse complement strand
ATGTTTTTGCAAGCTTTTTCATTAAAAACTTTTCCTTATTCTTTCAAAACTGGATAAACGACATCGAACAATTGAAACGCTTCACAATACATAGTTTGGTTAAGTCCTCGATCGATTAGTATTCGTCAGCTGCACATGTCGCCACGCTTCCACCTCGAACCTATCTACCTCATCGTCTTTGAGGGATCTTACTTGCTTGCGCAATGGGAAATCTCATCTTGAGGGGGGCTTCGTGCTTAGATGCTTTCAGCACTTATCCCGGCCACACATAGCTACCCAGCGATGCCCTTGGCAGAACAACTGGTACACCAGCGGTGTGTCCATCCCGGTCCTCTCGTACTAAGGACAGCTCCTCTCAAATTTCCTGCGCCCGCGACGGATAGGGACCGAACTGTCTCACGACGTTCTGAACCCAGCTCGCGTACCGCTTTAATGGGCGAACAGCCCAACCCTTGGGACCGACTACAGCCCCAGGATGCGATGAGCCGACATCGAGGTGCCAAACCTCCCCGTCGATGTGGACTCTTGGGGGAGATAAGCCTGTTATCCCCGGGGTAGCTTTTATCCGTTGAGCGATGGCCCTTCCATGCGGAACCACCGGATCACTAAGCCCGTCTTTCGACCCTGCTCGACCTGTACGTCTCGCAGTCAAGCTCCCTTCTGCCTTTACACTCTGCGAATGATTTCCAACCATTCTGAGGGAACCTTTGGGCGCCTCCGTTACTCTTTAGGAGGCGACCGCCCCAGTCAAACTGCCCGCCTGACACTGTCTCCCATCCCGATCAGGGATGTGGGTTAGAATTTCAATACAACCAGGGTAGTATCCCACTGACGCCTCCTCCGAAGCTGGCGCTCCGGGCTCTAAGGCTCCTACCTATCCTGTACAAGTTGCACCAAAATTCAATATCAGGCTACAGTAAAGCTCCACGGGGTCTTTCCGTCCTGTCGCGGGTAACCTGCATCTTCACAGGTACTATAATTTCACCGAGTCTCTCGTTGAGACAGTGCCCAGATCGTTACGCCTTTCGTGCGGGTCGGAACTTACCCGACAAGGAATTTCGCTACCTTAGGACCGTTATAGTTACGGCCGCCGTTTACTGGGGCTTCAGTTCGCACCTTCGCTTGCGCTAAGCACTCCCCTTAACCTTCCAGCACCGGGCAGGCGTCAGCCCCTATACGTCACCTTACGGTTTTGCAGAGACCTGTGTTTTTGCTAAACAGTCGCCTGGGCCTATTCACTGCGGCTCTCTCGGGCTATACACCCTACCAGAGCACCCCTTCTCCCGAAGTTACGGGGTCATTTTGCCGAGTTCCTTAACGAGAGTTCACTCGCTCACCTTAGAATTCTCTTCTCGCCTACCTGTGTCGGTTTGCGGTACGGGCACCTCCCGCCTCGCTAGAGGCTTTTCTTGGCAGTGTGAAATCAGGGACTCCGAGGCTAGGCCTCTTGCCATCACAGCTCAACGTATCAGGAATGGGATTTGCCTCATTCCACGCCTCACTGCTTGGACGTGCACAACCAACGGCACGCTCTCCTTATCCTTCTGCGTCCCCCCATTGCTCAAACGGCGGGGAGGTGGTACAGGAATATCAACCTGTTGTCCATCGTCTACGCCTATCGGCCTCGACTTAGGTCCCGACTAACCCTGAGCGGACGAGCCTTCCTCAGGAAACCTTAGGCATTCGGTGGACGGGATTCTCACCCGTCTTTCGTTACTCATACCGGCATTCTCACTTCTAAGCGCTCCACCAGTCCTTCCGGTCTGACTTCAACGCCCTTAGAACGCTCTCCTACCACGGATCTCTAACGAGATCCATCCACAGCTTCGGTAATCCGTTTAGCCCCGGTACATTTTCGGCGCAGTGTCACTCGACCAGTGAGCTATTACGCACTCTTTAAATGATGGCTGCTTCTAAGCCAACATCCTGGTTGTCTAAGCAACGCCACATCCTTTTCCACTTAACGGATATTTGGGGACCTTAGCTGGTGGTCTGGGCTGTTTCCCTCTTGACTACGGATCTTATCACTCGCAGTCTGACTCCCAAGCATAAATCACTGGCATTCGGAGTTTGTCTGAATTCGGTAACCCGGGATGGGCCCCTAGTCCAAACAGTGCTCTACCTCCAGGATTCTCAATCTTGAGGCTAGCCCTAAAGCTATTTCGGAGAGAACCAGCTATCTCCAGGTTCGATTGGAATTTCTCCGCTACCCACACCTCATCCCCGCACTTTTCAACGTGCGTGGGTTCGGGCCTCCAGTAAGTGTTACCTTACCTTCACCCTGGACATGGGTAGATCACCTGGTTTCGGGTCTACAACTGCATACTCTGGCGCCCTATTCAGACTCGCTTTCGCTGCGGCTCCGCCTTCTCGGCTTAACCTTGCATGCAATCGTAACTCGCCGGTTCATTCTACAAAAGGCACGCCATCACCCATTAACGGGCTTTGACTACTTGTAGGCACACGGTTTCAGGATCTATTTCACTCCCCTTCCGGGGTGCTTTTCACCTTTCCCTCACGGTACTGGTTCACTATCGGTCACTAGGAAGTATTTAGCCTTGGGAGATGGTCCTCCCGGATTCCGACGGAATTTCACGTGTTCCGCCGTACTCAGGATCCACTCTGGAGGGGCAGGGTTTTCGGCTACGGGGCTATTACCCGCTGCGGCGGACCGTTCCAGGTCGCTTCGCCTAATCCTGCCTTTTGTAACTCCGTATAGAGTGTCCTACAACCCCAAGAGGCAAGCCTCTTGGTTTGGGCTGATCCCGTTTCGCTCGCCGCTACTCAGGGAATCGCATTTGCTTTCTCTTCCTCCAGGTACTTAGATGTTTCAGTTCCCTGGGTCTGCCTTCTCATGTGCTATCAATTCACACATGGATACTGCCCGATTAAAGGCAGCGGGTTCCCCCATTCGGAAATCTCCGGATCACAGCTCACTTACAGCTCCCCGAAGCATATCGGTGTTAGTGCCGTCCTTCTTCGGCTCCTAGTGCCAAGGCATCCACCGTGCGCCCTTTCTAACTTAACCAATGGTCAATTAAAAAGTTGTGGCCCAAAGGCCACGCGTACATGAATTGCTTCAATTTGTTTCAATGTCGTTTTATCCAGTTTTCAAAGAACAAGTTTGAAAGTCACAAAAAAAGGCGTTGCTGAAGGTGAACCTTCAAAACTGAACGCAAAACGTCAACCCCGGAAGCGCAAGCGCTCCGGTTCCGAATTTATCCTTAGAAAGGAGGTGATCCAGCCGCACCTTCCGATACGGCTACCTTGTTACGACTTCACCCCAATCATCCGTCCCACCTTCGGCGGCTGGCTCCACAAGGGTTACCTCACCGACTTCGGGTGTTACAAACTCTCGTGGTGTGACGGGCGGTGTGTACAAGGCCCGGGAACGTATTCACCGTGGCATGCTGATCCACGATTACTAGCGATTCCGGCTTCATGCAGGCGAGTTGCAGCCTGCAATCCGAACTGAGAACGGTTTTCTGGGATTGGCTCCCCCTCGCGGGTTTGCAGCCCTTTGTACCGTCCATTGTAGCACGTGTGTAGCCCAGGTCATAAGGGGCATGATGATTTGACGTCATCCCCACCTTCCTCCGGTTTGTCACCGGCAGTCACCTTAGAGTGCCCAACTGAATGCTGGCAACTAAGATCAAGGGTTGCGCTCGTTGCGGGACTTAACCCAACATCTCACGACACGAGCTGACGACAACCATGCACCACCTGTCACCGCTGTCCCCGAAGGGAAAGGCGTATCTCTACACCGGGCAGCGGGATGTCAAGACCTGGTAAGGTTCTTCGCGTTGCTTCGAATTAAACCACATGCTCCACCGCTTGTGCGGGCCCCCGTCAATTCCTTTGAGTTTCAGCCTTGCGGCCGTACTCCCCAGGCGGAGTGCTTAATGCGTTAGCTGCAGCACTAAGGGGCGGAAACCCCCTAACACTTAGCACTCATCGTTTACGGCGTGGACTACCAGGGTATCTAATCCTGTTTGCTCCCCACGCTTTCGCGCCTCAGCGTCAGTTACAGACCAGAAAGTCGCCTTCGCCACTGGTGTTCCTCCACATCTCTACGCATTTCACCGCTACACATGGAATTCCACTTTCCTCTTCTGCACTCAAGTTCTCCAGTTTCCAATGACCCTCCACGGTTGAGCCGTGGGCTTTCACATCAGACTTAAAGAACCGCCTGCGCGCGCTTTACGCCCAATAATTCCGGACAACGCTTGCCACCTACGTATTACCGCGGCTGCTGGCACGTAGTTAGCCGTGGCTTTCTGGTGAGGTACCGTCAAGGTACCAGTAGTTAGCTGGTACGTGTTCTTCCCTCACAACAGAGTTTTACGATCCGAAAACCTTCGTCACTCACGCGGCGTTGCTCCGTCAGACTTTCGTCCATTGCGGAAGATTCCCTACTGCTGCCTCCCGTAGGAGTCTGGGCCGTGTCTCAGTCCCAGTGTGGCCGATCACCCTCTCAGGTCGGCTACGCATCGTCGCCTTGGTAGGCCATTACCCCACCAACTAGCTAATGCGCCGCGGGCCCATCCTGCAGTGACAGCCGAAACCGTCTTTCCGTGCAGCCTCAGGAGAGGCCGCAAACTATTCGGTATTAGCACCGGTTTCCCGGAGTTATCCCGATCTGCAGGGCAGGTTGCCCACGTGTTACTCACCCGTCCGCCGCTAAACCAAATGGAGCAAGCTCCAATGGTTCCGCTCGACTTGCATGTATTAGGCACGCCGCCAGCGTTCGTCCTGAGCCAGGATCAAACTCTCCATTATAGAGAACATTTGACTGCTCTTAACTTGCTGGCGTATCGCCGTCCGAAGACGCACGATTCGCTTTGATCTGCATAACGCTGATCAGTAAGTTGTGCGCGGGCCGCGTTCAACGGCCGTTGCTGTTTGTTGACGTTTTGCTGTTCAGTTTTCAAGGTTCAGTTTGTTGCCGCCGTTTCATTTATGTTGTTCGTTGTTGCTTGGCGACTTTTACTATATTAAAGCATGTTTATATTCCTGTCAACACTTTCTCGAAAGTTTTTCTTGAAACTCTTCTTTTCCTTCTGTATTCCTCATTTCTAAATC
>NZ_JAGGPX010000022.1 GCF_018613575.1 Planococcus sp. ISL-110 | reverse complement strand
TGTGTGAAACATAGGTGGTAATGTATAGCCAAAACAGTTTAGATTTCCCCTTACACCAGGGCGCGATTCTCCAAAAAAACAAGTGCAGTCTCTTTAAAGAGACTGCACTTGTCAGAGTGTTGAGAAACCCATTTTATATTTGCATGACTATTGATGATCCAGAAATATTTTCGTAACCACTTGGTTTTAGGCCCTCTTGCTAAGCAAGAGGGCCATTTTCTTGATGTTTTGTATGGCGGCGGTTAGATACGCCTGTTCTTGGACAGACGAGTGCCCTCGTCGCCTTGCGTATCGAAAACCATGAAGCTCTTTCGCATCGGCGAAACTCCGTTCAATCGTCTGGCTACGCAAACGATATAGTTTTTTGCCGCTTATGGTGTTGGTATTGACGCGAACTTGTCTCTTGTAAGATTCCCAAATATGCCGAGTGATCGTCCGCTGAGTCGCATTCGCAGAAAAACAGTCGGAACGTAATGGGCAGTTGACACAATCCTGCCTTCGGCTTTTATAGTGGCGATACCCAGACCGATCCGTGGTGGCGTATGCAAGTTTGCATCCCATTGGACAAGCATACGCGTCCATCGATTCCACATACGTGAATCGATTTTTGGGGAGTCCGGTGTTTCGGCTTTTAAAACGGCGATATCCCATCACCACAAAGACACCGGCCTTTTGAAGTGTCATACAAATGTGACCTGTAAAATATCCCGCATCGAGCGCAACGGCTTCGACAGGAAAGTGGAATTTTTTTGTTTGGTGTTTCAAGCGCTCTAGATAAGGGTCGGCATCGTGGACGTTGCCAGGCGTGATAAAGGTATCGGTGATGAAATTGTATTTGGCATCCACCGTTCGGTGGTCGAGATAGAAGAAACCTTGTGGCTTCTGGTCGCGCATCAAGAAGCCACTATCGGGATCCGTTTTACTGACCCGCGTCAACGACACTTTTTTGTGCAGCGTCGAACGAGTGGACTTCGGCTTTAGTGCTTTTTTCCGTGTGCCGCCCGGTCTTGTTGGACCGCTTGTTCAAGTTCTCCTAGATAGCGAACGGCTTTTTTGGTCTTCGCCACGCGCAAAAACTTATTTTTATTGGCGCTGGCTTTTACATGAGTTGAGTCGGATAACAGGACACGTCCACTCACAAAACCTTCTGCTTGAGCTTGGCGAACGGTCTCATCAAAGATTTCCTCAAAGACCGATGTGTCTTCAAACCGGCCTTTGCGATTAAAGCTGATCGTCGAATGGTCCGGTACCCGGTCCACCAACGAATAGCCCAAAAACCACCGATACGCGATGTTCGCTTGAATTTCTTTTTCCAATTGGCGCTCTGAACGAATGCCATAGAGGTAGCCGAGAAATAACATTTTGAATAGTGTCACGGGTGCAATGGACGGGCGTCCATTATCAACACAATAATAAGGCGTGGTGATACGTTCAATGAAGGAGAAATCAATCAATACATCAATGGTCCGAAGGAAGTGATCCCGTGGCACTAGCTCATCAATGGAAACCGTGGTTTGGTCATGACGATGATTTTGAACAGAACCTAACATGGTTCGCTCACTCCTTTTTTTTTTCAGTATACGCCGGTTTTCTTGAATTGAGTAGCCAAAATGCCAGTGAAGCGGAAGCCGGCGACTCCAGCGGGAACAGCGCGAGCCGAAGACCCTGCAGGAGCGCAGTGACGAAGCGGCTGAGGCCGTGCCCGCGGAAAGCGTCCGGCTGGAGCGAAACGCAAAAAAGCTGCCGAGGTTTCTCGACAGCCTGAAAAAAGGCAGCCTATGTGGCTGCCTTTTTTAGTGCTTTCTTCTTTGTGCTTGATCAGCTTTTCGGAACTTCCATATTTTTATGT
>NZ_JAGGPX010000021.1 GCF_018613575.1 Planococcus sp. ISL-110 | reverse complement strand
GCAGGTTGCCCACGTGTTACTCACCCGTCCGCCGCTAAACCAAAGGAGCAAGCTCCAATGGTTCCGCTCGACTTGCATGTATTAGGCACGCCGCCAGCGTTCGTCCTGAGCCAGGATCAAACTCTCCATTATAGAGAACATTTGACTGCTCTTAACTTGCTGGCGTATCGCCGTCCGAAGACGCGCGATTCGCTTTGATCTGCATAACGCTGATCAGTAAGTTGTGCGCGGGCCGCGTTCAACGGCCGTTGCTGTTTGTTGACGTTTTGCTGTTCAGTTTTCAAGGTTCAGTTTTAAAATATTGGAGCGGGTGGGGGGAATCGAACCCCCATCATCAGCTTGGAAGGCTGAGGTTTTACCACTAAACTACACCCGCATATATTATATAGAAGAAAAACATGGTGCGCCCGAGAGGACTCGAACCTCTAACCGCTTGATTCGTAGTCAAGTACTCTATCCAATTGAGCTACGGGCGCATTCGAGAGATATTGGTGCGGCCGAGAAGAGTCGAACTTCCACGGGATTTCTCCCACTAGGCCCTCAACCTAGCGCGTCTGCCATTCCGCCACGACCGCATTGAATTAATTTTAAGGACAAGTTCTATTATACTGCATTACCATTTCAATGTCAATGAGAAAACAGAATTTCTAATTCGTCGTCGTTGCGTTCCAATTAATAATGGCTGGGGTACCTGGATTCGAACCAGGGCATGACGGGATCAAAACCCGTTGCCTTACCGCTTGGCTATACCCCAATAAAAAATGGCGGTCCCGACCGGGATCGAACCGGCGATCTCCTGCGTGACAGGCAGGCATGTTAACCGCTACACCACGGGACCATTTGGTTGCGGGGGCAGGATTTGAACCTGCGACCTTTGGGTTATGAGCCCAACGAGCTACCGAACTGCTCCACCCCGCGACAATAATATAGATGTTTTTTTCTTATACCAGCTTTAGCTGCGTCGGCACCAACTCTGCTCTGCAACTTCAGCAAAAGCACTAACCTGTTTCGCTTCTGCTTGTTTAACTCATGTATTAGTGTAACACAGAAGTTATCCAAATATAACTTTTCAGATTAATTGATGTTTAACAAGATGGTGACCCCTACGGGATTCGAACCCGTGTTACCGCCGTGAAAGGGCGGTGTCTTAACCGCTTGACCAAGGGGCCGTGAATGGCTCCGAAGGTAGGACTCGAACCTACGACCATCGCATTAACAGTGCGGTGCTCTACCACTGAGCTACTTCGGAATAATGTTTAAGTACTTGTCGACTTTTTCTATTATAAAGAGCTATAAGGGAATCGTCAATACCTTTCTCATTAATATTTCTTATTTGTTTTTCTTTGCTGAATCTATAGTAGTGAATAGCAATTCCAAAAAAAGAAACTGCCCAAAGCTGGACAGCCTCTCTTCCCTGAAAAGTATTATTGCGCTGCTAGTTTTCCTGAGCAGCGGCCGCATCTGTAACGCTCTGTGTTCATCCGGATCTTGCGCGTGTAATTCATTTTGCATGCTACGCATTGATAGACATACGACTTAGCCAAGCGCTGCGTTGTTTTGTTTTCCAGCATGGAACAAAAACGCGGCGAACCTGTTTCCTTCAGCAGTCTCCTAAAATCCTGATCGCGATGCTTGTAGCCTCTTCCTTCTATGTGAAGATGGTAATGGCATAATTCATGTTTGATGATGCCTTCAAGTTCGGCATAACCAAACTTCTCATAGGAACTTGGATTGATTTCAATATTGTGGGAGCGCAGCAGGTATCTGCCTCCCGTAGTACGCAGCCTGGAATTGAAAACACCATCATGCCGGAATGGCTTATGAAAGCTCGCCAGTGAAATTTCCTTGATCAGTCCAGTCAGTTCTTCGTTCGTCATATTAACTCCCCTATGTTCAAAATGTTAAAGGGTCTGCTCTTTCGGTTGAAGCATCGTCAAGGCAATGCGCCCTTTTTCTTTCTCCACTTTTTCCACCCATGCTGTCACGATGTCGCCAACCGCCACCACTTCCAGCGGATGCTTTACAAAGCCCTTTTTCAATTTCGAGATATGCACCAGGCCATCCTGTTTCACGCCGATATCAACGAATGCGCCAAAGTCGACTACGTTGCGGACGGTCCCTTGCACTTCCATACCCGGCAGCAGATCTTCCATTTTCAGAATATCGTTTTTCAATAAAGGCTGTGGAAATTCATCACGCGGGTCGCGGAACGGTTTCGTCAGCGCCTCCAAGATATCTTTCAACGTAATTTCCCCAACGCCCCATTGCGCGCTAAGCTCTGCCAATTCGAGCGCCTCGAGTTTTTCTGAGACAACTGCTTTCCCGACAGATTTCTTGTCTTCGCCCACCAGCTTTAATAACTTCTCCGCGATGTCATAGCTCTCCGGATGGATGCCGGTTGCGTCCAATGGATTTTTGCCTTCGGGAATCCGCAGGAACCCGATCGCCTGTTCATAGGTTTTCGCTCCTAAACGCGGAATCTTTTTCAGCTGGACACGCGAAGTAAAGCGGCCATTTTCATCCCGGACCTTGATGACGTTTTCTGCTACTGTTTTGCTTAAGCCTGCCACGTATTGCAATAAAGAAGAGGATGCCGAATTGACGTTGACGCCGACCTGGTTGACTGCCGTCTCGACAACAAAGGTCAGTTGATCCGCCAGCTTTTTCTGGGAGACATCATGCTGATATTGTCCGACGCCTACCGCTTTTGGATCGATTTTCACCAGTTCAGACAACGGATCCTGCAGGCGGCGCGCAATCGATGCGGCACTCCGCTCTTCAACTTTCAAGTCTGGGAATTCCGCACGTGCAATATCGGATGCCGAATAAACACTCGCACCTGCTTCATTGACAATGACATACGAAATGTCTGCCGAAGTTTCCGACAGGAAGTCTGCAACAAACTGCTCTGTCTCGCGTGATGCAGTTCCATTTCCAATCGCCATAATTTCAATCGGATATTTGGCTGTTAACCGCTCCATGATTTTCTTTGAACCGGCCTGATCTGATTTAGGTGGATGCGGATAAATGACCGCGACTTCCAGCAGTTTGCCTGTCTCATCGATGACTGCCAACTTGCAGCCTGTCCGGTAAGCCGGGTCGACCCCTAATACCATTTTGTTTTTCATCGGCGGCTGCAATAGAAGATTACGCAGGTTTTCCGAGAAGATATGAATGGCTTGAGTTTCACCTTTTTCACTCAGTTCAGTCCGGATCTCCCGTTCAACTGATGGTTGGATCAGCCGCTTATAGCTGTCTTCAATTGCTGCAGCTACCACTTCGCCTGTGGAACGCGTCTGTTTCATCCACTTGTTTTTCATCAAGGTGACGATGCGATCGGCCGGTGAATTGATGGATACTTTCAGGACATCTTCTTTTTCTCCGCGGTTAATGGCCAAAATCCGGTGCGGCACGATTTTCTGAATGGCTTCTTCGTATTCGTAATACATTTGAAAAACCTGTTTTTCATCTTCATGATTTTTTTTAGCGACGGTAGCGATGGTTCCGTCTTTCCGTGTCATGTAGCGGATTTTTTCTCGGATGTCCGGATCATCAGCAAATAATTCCGCCAAGATATCCTGCGCTCCTTGGATTGCTTCTTCAACTGATGCAACACCTGCTTCTTCATTTATGAATGCCTGCGCTTTATCCATCAGTTTTACATCGCCGGGCTCCATCAGCCAATCCGCCAGCGGCTGCAGACCTTTTTCTTTCGCGATGGTTGCTTTGGTCCGGCGCTTCTGCTTGTACGGCCGATATAAATCTTCGACACGCTGCAGGACGGTAGCTTTGTAGATCGCCTTTTCCAGTTCATCTGTCAGCTTTTCCTGTTCCGTTATGGAACGGATGACATCTATTTTCCGTTGCTCTAAGTTCTGAATGTATGTATACCGGTCATCGATCGCTTTGATCTGGACTTCATCCAAAGATCCGGTTGCTTCTTTACGGTAACGCGCGATAAACGGCACGGTGTTGCCATCTTCAATCAATGCGATGACTTGCGCGACTTGGTTGTTCCGCACGCCAGCTTCTTTTGCGATCAATGTATGAATTTGTTGCATTTCCATCTGGACACTCCCCTTCAGTTCCTTTTTATTTTAACACATTAGAAAAAGGCGACGCGCGCCAGAGCCAAGCAACCAAGCCAGCCAAAAATCAACTGAACTGAAGAGTTTACGCACAGTGCTTCTCCAAAAAAAAGAAGCCATCTCATTTGAGAAGGCTTCCTGCTATGAACGTGGCATCATCACCCGTTTGGATGGAAGCCAGAATATCGCGATACAGTTGTTCAGGTACAGCAGCTTTTCGCATCATGGCTTTAGGATTTCTTAAATCCACTCCATCGGAATGAATGAGGAACAAATCATCTTCCACATATGTGTAGAGCTGGGTGCGCAATTTTTGCGGACGCCCTGACAAATACCCCATTACCGGCAACGGATAGATGATTTCATCTGTCGCTTTGCGGTACAGATAAAACCGGATATTGCCGACGCAGCTGTATTCAAGTGTTTTCTGATTGAAATCAACTTTAAAGATGGCTACGGCAGCTCCACGCTTTTGGAGCATCAGCTCATTAAAGCGATACATTAATTGATCGATTGTTTCATGGTGGTATTCTCGTAAAATTTGAGGAATGACCTGAGACGATTCACGCGCCACAGGACCACTTCCCAATCCATCGGCTACGGAGCAAATGAAATAATCTTCCGTCAACACAGTATGATAGCTGTCTCCGGATTCAAAATTCCCTTTTTTTGCTTCATTAAAAATAAAAGCATCTATAAAGTTATGCTGAATTTTCTCCACTATGAAACCCCACCGGCTGCTAATATAGCTTCCTGAAGTTTTTTAATGGCTTTTCTTTGCAAACGGGAAACGTGCATCTGAGAAATACCGAGTTTGTCTCCGGCTTCTTTTTGGCTCAGCTGCTCTATGTAAGTGAATTGGATGATCTGCTTTTCCCGTTCAGAAAGCACATTCATCGCTTCAGCTACAAGCATCCGCTGATCCGCTTTCTCATACCCATCGTCTTCCTGGCCTACCACGTCAAACAATGTGACTGTGCTTCCGTCTGAATCCGCCTCCAAAGAGTGGTCCATTGAAAGTGCCTGATAGCTTTTGCCCATTTCCATTGCTTCCAGTACGTCGTCTTCTTCAACATCCAGATACTCGGCAATTTCCCATACTTGCGGCGAACGCTGAAGCTCTGTTGTCAGCACCTCAACCGTCGCTTTGATACGGGGGCCCAATTCTTTTATGCGCCGCGGGACATGGATTGCCCATGTCTTATCCCGCAAAAAACGTTTAATTTCGCCGATAATCGTAGGCACAGCAAAAGCTTCAAAGCTACGGCCATATGAAGGGTCGTAACGTCTGATAGCTCCTAAAAGCCCAAGCATGCCCACTTGCGCAATATCTTCATGGTAAGATTTACCATTAGAATATTTTCTCGCAATGGATTCAACAAGACGTTTGTAATTCAACACCAAATTTGTCTGGGCTTCTTCATCTTCTGTCTTTTGATAAGCTTCAATCCACTCAAGCACCTGCTCTTTAGTAGGCTGATTAGGATGAGACTGTTTCGACATCCTTCTCCACCTGCTCTCCTTCAACATGCTTTGTCATGAAGATTGTTACTCCTTCTTGATGATGAACTTTGACTTCATCCATTAATGTTTCAATCAAATACAAGCCGAGACCTCCTTCACGAAGAAAAGCACCTTCTTCTTGATCGTGATAGGGACCCACTTTTGCCTTGGTTTCTTCAAAATTGAAGCTTTGGCCATGATCCGCTACCATAATCTCGATCTTGTCTGCATACAATGCGCAGCCAATGACAACTTCGCCTTCTTCGCCTTCTGTATAAGCATGCTGAACTGCATTTGTCACAGCTTCACTTGCAGCGATTTTCAAATCCTCTATATCATCAAACGAAAAACCGATACGACTGGCCAAACCCGAAATGGTGAGTCTTGCAACGCCAACGTATTGGGATTTAGCAGGAACTCTCATTTCTACATAATCGAAAGGACGCATATCAGTTACCACCCTTTCCGACAGATTCAATATCCATAATATCGCCTAAACCTGTAATATCGAAAAGCCGTTTTAATCGTGCAGAGAGTCCTTTTAACTTTACGTGGCCACCATTTGCATTGACCGATTTATAAAAAGCTACGAAAACTCCCAATCCTGTACTATCCATATAATTAACGTCGGAAAGATCCAACTCTGCTTTTAATCCTTGGTGATTCTGATAAGTTTCTAATTTTTCCCGTAGGACCGGTGCAGTATGCGCATCGATTTCCCCGCGGACAAAGCCCTCCAGGACATTGTTCGACTCAGTTAAGTCCACTTGAATATTCATTGTGATTCGACACCCCGTTTTTTAAAATTCAATCCCGCTTTTAAAAAAGCTGTTCTAAGCATTAATACCACAATTCACCCACATTTAAACCTTGCCTTACACTTTTTTATAGATCACCAGCGTAAAATCATCTTGAAACTGTGCACTTTGCATACGTTCAAGCTCATCGTAGACATATTGCACAATAGTTTGTGCAGGCTCGTCCTTTTTCCGTTCAATCAATTCATAGATAACTTCGCGTTCAATAAAGCCTTCATCGTTCCGGCCTTCCGTCACGCCATCCGTCATCATGATCACCAGATCGCCTTTTTCCAAATCCACCGTATGCTCTTCATAGACTGCCGCCGGAGAGACGCCGAGCAGCAACCCTTTCGCAAACAACTCGCTGAATTGCTGGTCTTTGGCACGATACAGGATAGCTGGTTCATGCCCTGCAGATCCATAGGTCAAGCGAGCTTGTTTGGCATCGTAATTGCTGTAGAACATAGAAACGAACATCGAATCATCGACACTTTTTTCGACAATCCGGTTGATGATGCCCAATACATCTTTTGGCAGTGCATGCGAACTGTTTAAGCTATCCATTCCGAACTTGATCATGGACATGCAAAGGGCAGCCGGAAGGCCTTTGCCGATTACGTCAGCTACCGCTACTCCAGCATAGCCGTCGTGATCACTGACAAAATAAATATAATCTCCATTCATTTTTCGCGCAGGAATAGAAAGAAGGCCGATGTCCAAACCTTCCAGTATAGGCAACTTGGTTTTCAACAGCGTCTCCTGCACATTTGCGGCAAGATCCATTTCTACTTTCAGTTCTTCCTGCTGTTTCAAGAGGCTTTGCCGTTCCTGAAGTGCCAACCCGTAATTGATCATCATTTCAATCAAAAAATCAAAAGAATGCCACACAACATCCGGCAATTCACTATAAAGTTCTTGAATTGCCGCCTTATGCATGCTGATGACTTCTTCGGGCGCAATGTTCTCCAGAATAAGCTGGCGGCTGAAATTTTGGCCGACGTATAAATTTTGCTCCGTCTGCTTTTTTGTGTATTCATTTAGAATTTCTTTGTATTGAACCTCAATCTCTTGAGACATTAGGCGTTCCCCCTAACGAAGCCACTTGGTAGCTCTTATATCCGTACCTTCGCCTAAAATTGTTTCGATTTTGAAATCGTCCATTAACCGTTTGACACCAGGCAGTCCCGCCCCTAATCCACCGGAAGTCGTAAAGCCGTCTTCCATCACTTTGCGGATATCAGGAATTCCGGGACCGTTGTCTGCAGCGATGATCAAAATACCCTTGAGACCATTTTCAGTCAATTGCTGAATTTCAATTCTGCCTTTTCCGGCATATAGGTAAATATTGCGAGCAAGCTCGCTGATGGCCGTTGTAATGCGGGCCTGGTCAACTGTTCCAAAGCCAAGCTCTTTTGCAACATTGCGTCCGAGCTGTCTTGCAGCAACAATATCCCATTCTGTCAAAATTTCCACCGAGGACTGGTCGCTCATTTTTAAGCCTCCAATTCCAATTGAAGTTTATCCAAACCATTTTCTAAATCCAATGCTGTCATAACATCTTCAAGTCGAATTCCTAACTCGATCAAAGTGATAGCAACTGCTGGTTGGATACCAGTAATAACTACTCTGGCCCCCATCAGGCTTGACATGCTGATGACGTCCCCCAGAACTTTCGCGATAAATGAGTCGATGAAATCAATGGATGTCAAATCGATCACGACGCCGCGTGCACTTGTTTCATGCAGCTTTGTCAATAAATCCTCTTGAAATTGAAGAGCTGTCTGATCATCAAGCTCCCACTGGATCGAAACAATTAATGTATCTCTTAACTTTAAAATAGGAATTCTAAAATTCATTAGTCTTCAACCTCCACAATTTTTCGGTTTGTCCAAGCCAGCGCCTGTTCCACGCCCCGCTGCAAAGTGCTTGTTGTCGTAAAGTCGTTCAAGTTGATGCCAAGCGTGACAATCGTCTGAGCAATTTCAGGACGAATTCCGACAAGCATACATTTTGCTCCTACCAGGCGGACAGCATCCGCGGCCTGGATAATGTGATGAGCGACCATTGTATCCACTACAGGAACACCGGTAATATCGAGCAACACGACTTCCGCTCGATGCTTCACGACACCTTCCAGCAGATTTTCCATAATCAATTTCGCCCGCTCTGTATCGATTGTTCCGACTAACGGCATGACTGATACTTTCTCAAAAACAGGAATAAGCGAAGCCGAAAGTTCCTGCAGGGCAATCTTTTGCAGGCTGACCGTACGTTCCCATGTTTTGGAGTACGCCTCAATTGTGTTCTCGCTAATCGGCGTGATCCAGTTGCTGAATTCTTTTACATAAGCAGCAATATTGCCCTCATGGATAATTTTTTCATTGGTCATATTTTCATAAATAATTTCAGCGAAATGGGTGATTGCTTTTGTCACAAATGTAATGGACCATCCAATGCGAACCACCTTTTCTGCAAACTCGTTTAATCGGTTTTTATACGCTTGATGGCTTTCAAGTAAGTTGGAAATCATCAGCTCCGCAAACTCATGGCTAGTTTGATTCATCAATTCTTCAGGCATCGTCTGAAAAGAACGTTCATTTTCCTCGCTCTTCATTTTCCCTTGCCATTGTGAAATGATTTCGGTTAAGTTGCCCTGTATATATTGAGCCATCTGTTTATTCATACTGATTAAAAACCCTCCCTGTGACACTATGTATCTCAAATTTTATCTGTTACCCTTTATTGTATCGGAAATTCGTTTTTTTCACATCTTTTTTCTAGGTGCGTCCATTTCCTGTAAAAAGACACCTCGAGAAAAATTCTCAAGGTGTCTTTTAAGGAGTATGTATGCTTAAAATTTTACAAGGCCGACACTGATCTCCAATGCCTCGTCTACTTTTTCCATCAACGTGTCATCAAGTTGGGTGATTTTATCGGTCAGTCGAGACTTATCAATGGTCCGCAATTGTTCAAGCAGAATAACTGAATCACGTTCAAAGCCGTATTTTTTGGCATTAATCTCCACATGAGTCGGCAATTTGGCTTTTTGAATCTGCGCTGTAATTGCAGCAATGATTACAGTAGGACTGAAACGATTACCTATATCATTTTGAATCACCAGGACGGGACGGGTCCCACCTTGCTCAGACCCGACAACCGGTGATAATTCTGCAAAAAAAACATCCCCGCGTTTTACAATCAAGTTGTCACCCTCCGCTTACGAGTCGCACTGTCGTGTGCTCCGCTTCGTACTCAGCGTGAGAACATTCACAAGCAATCGATAGATTGATTTGTGACATCTCCACGTAGCCCTTGATCATAGCTTCCCGAATATGATATGAGTCGTACAGATTCTTAGTCACCCGATGCGTGGAAACATAAATATAATCTCCACTTTCTTGAACACGTTCATCTGAATGAGTTGTCAACTCCGAAATAAATTGTTTTGGCAATTTTACAACCACTTCTTTTGTCTTTGACTTCTCGTACACAGCCGACACCTCCGAAAATCCCGTTCTTCTGCCTTTATCTTTCTCATCTTAACATTGTATCGGGTTCCTGAAAAGGCAAATCGGAAACTTCGGTGCTGTCTGAGTAAACCCGGGGCACCCGTTTTGTTAAAATACAAGGAATTTCATAAGGGATTGTTTCCAGCCTGCGCGCCCATTCATCAATGAAAATCCGCTGTCCGCCTTGGCTTCCGATCAATTGCACTTTTTCTCCGACCCGCAATTTTTCAGAAAGGCGGATCATGCATTGATCCATGCAAATCCGGCCCACAACCGGTACGCGCTGCCCTTTCACTAAAACGTCCTGTCCTTGCAGCCCACGGAGCATGCCATCCGCATAACCGATTGGCAAAGTCGCAATCCACTCGTCCTGTTCGGCACGGTAAGTGGCTCCGTAGCTCAGCCCTTCCCCTGCTTTTACTTTTTTCACATGGATGATTTCCGTTTCCAGGCTGAGAGCCGGGTGCAATGCAAAGGGCATCTCCTCCCCTACATATGGGGAGGGTGCAATGCCATACAATGAAATCCCAACGCGAACCGCATCCCAGGCCAATTCCGGATGCATGATGGCGGCAGCACTATTGGAAACGTGGACCATAACAGAAGGATCATCCAGTTTATCGATGACACCATTCATCGCACTTACCTGCTCCTGGAATAGCGAGGAATCCTTTTCATCCGCAGTCGCAAAATGGGTGAAGATGCCCTTGAAGGCAAAATCATGATCAGCGATAAAACCAAACGCTTCATCCACTTCATCCAATTGAATGCCGATGCGCCTCATCCCGGTGTCCACTTTCAAGTGGATCTTTAATGCATGCAACTCCGGCGACAAATAGACCGCTGCCATTGACAGCCAGTCCAAAGAAACTGCAGTGACGATGATATTGCGCTGCTGTGCAACCGGAATGAAATTCGAGGGGGTTGCACCCATTACCAGCAACTCAGTTTCAATGCCTTCATTGCGCAGAAAAAGGGCTTCATCCGGCGTTGCGACCGCCAGCATGCTAACGCCATTTCCGATGGCCGTCTTGGCCACTTCCAAAACCCCGTGTCCATAAGCATCTGCCTTTACTACTGCAATTACCTCAGCATTGCCACTTCTTTCCTGAAAAGCTGTTAAATTCTTTTTGATTGCACCTAGATCAATGACCGCTTTTGTCGGTCGATATTGTTCCGTCATCGTAACACCGCCCAGTTAATTTGTTTGTATGAGAACTTGCGCTGCGGCAAAGTCCTTTGAATGCGTAATGGACACCAGGCCCGTTTCTGTGTGCCGAAAATAAACAGAGGGCTTACCCTTGCCATCTTTTCTGATTTCGATATCCTGAAAAGAACAGGCGGCGCCGATTCCTGTGCCTTGGGCTTTGGAAAACGCTTCTTTTGCCGCAAAGCGGCCTGCCAGAAATTCCACTTTTCTTGCCGCTGTTAATTGGCTATATTCATTTTGCTCGTATTCAGTTAAAACACGTTCGCGAAATTTTGGTGATTTGGCATCCAACCGTCGGATTCGTGACAATTCAACGACATCCAACCCGATTCCTGTAATCATAAATGTTTCTCCTTTCAATCGCAAACAGGTAACAGGTATAATTGAAGATATGAAATAGAGGTGACTAAATGTTTATTCGAACAGAAAGCTTTAAGCAATACCTGCGCCTGTATCCGGTTGTTTCCACTTTGATTGGCCTTAATCTGCTGGTCTATGTACTGACATGGCTTCCTTTGCTTGGTGAATGGCTTTACTTTTATGGTGTCGGCTCCAACTTTTACATTGCAGAAGGCCAATGGTGGCGATTCTTTACACCGATTTTTCTCCATGGCGGATTGATGCATTTGCTGTTTAATATGTTTTCATTGTTCCTGTTCGGACCTGAATTGGAACGTTTAACCGGCAAAGTCCGCTTTATCACGATTTACCTGCTGGCAGGATTATTTGCTTCAGCAGCTACCTACTTCTTACAGCCGCTCGATTATGCCCATGTAGGAGCCAGCGGTGCGATCTTCGGAGTGTTTGGCGCATTTGGCGCATTGGTTTATTACGGTGGACGTGCCTTGCCCCAGCTCAAACAAATTATACTCCCAATTATCGTCATTAGTATAGTTATGACTTTCCTGACGCCAAACGTCAATGTTACAGCCCATATCGCCGGAATGATTACCGGGTTCCTGATCGGACTCAGTTATTTCCACCCAAAACGGATTGTCAGCTGGCGAGCTAAAAATAAGGACAGCCGGAATTAAAATTCCGCCTGTCTTTTTTTTCGGGAAATATGATTTTTTCAGTTTTCCAGTTTTTTTGCGCCAGATGGTTCATACCAGGACAAAATCCTTCTGGCGTCTTCTTTTTCCATATGGGGAGTGGTCGCAGTAGCTCCCATCATACCCGATTTGATTGTCGAACTGATGGAGGCAATCCCTTTGCGTCGTTGGAAATAGCTTTGTGTCACTTGAACAACCTGCACCCGCTTCTTCAACATGAAGAAACGGTGCTTGCTGAATCCTCTGAATTGCATCGTCAATTGCTTTTCACCCAGCGCGTAGCCTGTTGTCCGATGCTGCCAGATTCCGACAGCGACAACAATCGGGACAAAAATCAGCGCCAGCAGACCGTACGGATAGAAAAAATATCCCACAGCGGCAAACACCGGTGACAGCCAAAGCAAATCCAGACGATAGAAAAAGTGAACACTGCGCTTTGGAGCCTTGATTAGCTCAGGCGCCCATTCCAGCTCCGGAAACAAATCGGCCAGTATCGGAATCATCCGGTCTTTTTTCACTAAAGGAAACAGGCGGATTTTTTCGTCTTTATCCCCGATCGATCCTCCTGCACTTTCGACCACAACCGTGGCGTATCCGAGTATCTCACGCAACGGATTCTGGCTCACCTTGATTCCTTGGACACGTTTCAATGGTATCGAAACTTTCTTTTTCTCCAGTAACCCTCTGGTGATATAGATGTGGTCCTCATCACGCTGAATGGTAAATTGGTAATTCGCCACAATGGTCATAATGACTGAAATGATCCATGCAATCAACAGGACAAAAAAGATTGTCAAAATCACAATCAACGCGCCAAAACGGAGAAACAGCATGACTTCCTCGTAAATGGCATCGTACGGAATCAGTTCAGAAAACTGGGACAGGAAAAGCGCAACCGCTGAAATCACTACCCCAATGCCTCCGGAGGTCGTGGCAAGAATCAATAATTCCTTCATAGACATCCGGTAAAGTACCCTTGCCTCTTTTTTAGCAGGTGTTTCTGCGCGTTCCACAGGCCCCATTTCTGTAACGGCTTCTTCCGGAAGCTTGTATTTGGCCTTTTCCATTTCATTTTCAATGCGATCTGCATCTTCTCTTGAAATCGCAGTCAACTCGGCTTCCGCCTGCCCCACTTTTCCGGAACCTCCTGTTTCCACTTTCACTTTCACCAAGCCGAGCGGCCGATGGAAAATGCCTTCAGTATAATTCAGGCTTTGGATCCGATCAAAGGGAATATACCTTTTTTTCTTGACAAAAAGGCCATATTCAATGCGCAATTCCCCATCTTCAAACCAATAAACAAAGCGTTTCCATTTGATGATTCCGCCGACAAGCAGGAAAATCAGAACGACACTTCCCACCATTACCGGAATCAAACCCTGCCACCCCTGGTTGAACATCGAGCTGACGCCGCCATCTCTGAATATATTGACGCCAAAAATAATGATGAATGGCACAATCATTTCTTTCAGGCCCTTGATGAAATTTAAGAATGCCGAAACGGGATGCAGTTTATAGCGTTCTTCATACATCATCTTCCGCCACCCTTGCCAATACGGAAATTCTGGCTCTCAACTCATCCGCTTCTGACGTAACTAATGCAGGAATTGTATGAGTGGTTGCGGCTGTTGAAATCGAAATTTCCGCTAAGTCGTATTTCCGCAAAATCGGTCCCTGTTCCGTATCCACATGCTGTACCCGCACCATAGGCACGAGTGTCCGGGTAACGATGAATAAGCCATGCTGCAATTCGATTTCCTGCTCCCGCACCTCATAGCGCCAGCGCTGCCAACGGATTTTGGGAAACAAGTAAATCAACAGAAAGCCGAAAAACAGGATCACCGCCACATATACAGCGTAGAGCCATTGCGGCCAGTCAAAGAAATACGTTAATACGCCCACGCCAATTGCAATCAAAGCAATAACCGCTGTTTCCATGCTGCCATATACACGCCAAACGGTTAGCCCTTTTCGTGAAATTTGGTTTTTTGGTTGATTGTCCATTGTTCTTCTCTCCAATCACGTACCTATTCATTATACGATTTAGCCAGTAGAACGTTTCATTCAATTGTACCTGAAAATCGGGCAGCAAAAAAGGACGTATGCCCAAACAGTTTTCTGCTTGGCATACGTCCTTGAATTAATCGGTATTAAGATTCGCTGCGGCGAGTCGTACGTCCTGGACGTCCGCCACCGCTTCCGCTTCCGCCTTCACGGCGTCGGGTTGCGCCTGAGCTCGCGCCCTTGCTAGCCGGACGGCTTGAGCCTGAAGAACGGTTGCCTTTATAACCGCCGCCTCCACTGCTGCGTCCGCCGCTTCCGCCTTTACCTTTATAACCGCCGCCTCCGCGTGATGGCAAAGGACGTTCTTCGGAAATAGAGACTGGAACATCTTCCGGTTCTTTTGTCATTGTTTTAAGAGCCGCTGCAATCAAGTCAACTGCCTCGTGTTTTTCCAACATCTGAGTCGCAAATTCACGATAGTCGCCAAGATTGTTTTTCTCAGTCATTTCAACTAATTGTTCCATAGCAACGCGTTTTTGGCCAAGTACAGCCTCGCCAGCAGTTGGTGGAACCAATGCTTCCATTTTTTTCTTAGTTGTTCTTTCAACGATGGCCAAGTAGCTCATTTCACGTGGTGTTACAAACGTGACTGCGACTCCTTTTTTACCTGCACGGCCAGTACGGCCGATACGGTGAACATAGCTTTCAGGATCTTGAGGAATATCAAAGTTGTATACGTGTGATACGCCTGAGATGTCAAGTCCGCGAGCTGCTACATCTGTTGCAACCAAGATATCGATTTTGCCTGCTTTGAACTGCTTCAAAACTGACATACGTTTAGCTTGGCTTAAGTCACCATGAATTCCTTCAGCAAGATAGCCGCGGATATTCAAAGCTTTAGCTAGTTCGTCAACCCGGCGCTTTGTGCGTCCAAAAATGATTGCAAGCTCAGGCTGTTGAACATTCAAAAGGCGTGAAAGAACGTCAAATTTTTCGCGTTCTACTGCTTTAACATAGAATTGCTCGATGTTTTCAACAGTCATTTCTTTTGATTTGATTTTTACGATTTCAGGAGTCTTCATGAATTTCTCTGCAATGCGGCGGATTGCATCCGGCATAGTTGCTGAGAACAACAATGTCTGGCGAGTGTCAGGAACACTTGACATGATTGTTTGAATATCTTCGATAAAGCCCATGTTCAACATTTCGTCTGCTTCGTCAAGGATTAATGTGTTTACATTGTCCAATTTAAGAGTACGGCGGTTGATATGGTCTAATAGACGTCCTGGAGTACCAACGATAATTTGCGGGCGGTTTTTAAGTGCACGGATTTGTCGGCTAATTTCTTGGCCGCCGTATACTGAAAGGATGCGCACATTTTTATCTTGGCCCAATCTGTAAAGTTCTTCAGAAACCTGGATTGCCAATTCGCGTGTTGGTGCGATGATTAATCCCTGAACATTACCGTCTTTAGTGTCGATTTTTTCAATCAAAGGAATCCCGAAAGCGGTTGTTTTACCAGTACCGGTTTGCGCTTGTCCAATAATGTCCTTGCCTTCCATTCCAAGACGGATTGTTCCCTCTTGAATTGGTGTTGCTTCTTCAAACCCCATGCGTTTTACGGACTTTAAAGTTGTTTCACTGATATTTAATTCTGAAAATTTTACCAAATTTTTTCAATCTCCTTTTGTCTTCATCTGATTTACAAATGGTGTACATTTTAGATGAATAGTGACAAGGGCGAGCCTTTATGAGGAAGTTTCACGTCGAAAATCATACTCTGTAGTTTTAAGTCAGAGGGGATGTGTGAACAGGAAAAGCTCGGGCTTTGCCGAGCGGTCTGATCGGCGGGTGTTTGATACCCTATCTATAGAACAAACCGTTTTGCTCAAAAAAATACTCTTCACAGGGAAGAGTGTTTCAAAAATGTATCCATTGCTTTCAAAAGAATAACACGTTTTTTTCCCATTTGCAATCAATACGCAAAGGTTCTAATAATCAGTTTACTCTGCGCCTTTACTCATAAACTCAAAAACTTCCTTAAACCAATCGTCGCAATCATCGCTGTAGCAGATCAAATGTTTGCCGGTTTCTGAATGGACCATCTGCTTTTCATCCGAACCGATGTGATCAAAAATGAACTCAGCAGCCGAGGCCGGCACCACACTGTCCTTGCCGCCCTGAACAATACAAACAGGGACTTTAATCTTATCGTAATAAGGCTCCACCATTTTCACTACCCGCAGAAATTCAACAGCAGAGCTGACAGGTGTATTCATCAACTTGTATTCGTAAAGATGAAAAGATGCATTTTTCGCTATTTTTCCGGATAATACATCCCGCATCGCTTCCTGAACTTCCTCAAAAATCTGTGCAGGGCTGATATATTTAGCGGCAGCACTCAACAGAACCAATCGATCGACCTTATAGCGCATGGCCAGATACATAGCAATCAAGCCGCCCATCGAAAACCCGACAATAATGATGCGATCCGCTTTTTTTTTCAGCCTTTTCATTGCCAGCTCTGCTTCCATCATCCAGCTTTCAGCTGAAATGCTCTTTAAAGCCAGTTTTTCACCATGGCCGGGAAGTGTTGGTATTTCCACAACCCAATCGGTTTGCTCCGTTAGAAAATCAGCAAATGGTTCTACTTCAAACGGACCTCCTGTAAAACCGTGGATACAAAGAACGCCGGTCTTCAAATCGTTTCCCTCTTTTCACCGCTGACAGTATAGCTTCGTGCCATATGCAAACCAGTTGCTTGCGCTTTTCTTTATTGTCCAGACTCCAGCGCCCAAATTCTTGGGTCATAAGCCACTCCGGCTGTGCGGCAAAGAGCGCCGCTTCGCCAGTGCGTCTTATGCCCGTCGAATCTACACGGGCGCTTGCGCTTTTCTTTATTCAGGCTTGGGTGAAGGGTTCGATAATGTTTTCCAGCGCCATCCCACGCGAACCTTTTACCAAAACTACAGAATCTTTGTTTGTATACTTTTTCAACAGGTCAATAATCGGTCCGTAATCATTTTCGCTCCACAGCAGCTTGCCGCTATAGTCAGGCTGCAGCTTGTCGTATAGCCACTTCATGCGCGGGCCGTAGAGGCAGACACCTGCCATACTGCCGGAAATGTATTTGCTTAAAGCTTCGTGGTATTCTCGCTCGTTGTCTCCGAGTTCCAGCATGTCGCCAAGAACGACCCATTTCTTGTCCTTCATCGTTGTTTCGCGGATAAAATTCAAAGCCGCATTCATTGATGAAGGCGCAGCATTATAGGCATCATTGATGAACATGGCACCGTTTTCTGCTTGAATCATCTGCATGCGCATATCGGTCAATGCTGCATCCTTCAAGGATTTGCGAATCTGTTCCTCCGATAAGCCCGCTTCAAGAGCAATCAAAATGGCTGCCAGTGTGTTTTTCACCTGATGCTCGCCTAATACAGGAATGGTGAATGCGGCATCAATAATTCCGCTGACCATAAAGCTGCTACCGTTTTCAGTTGCTTTGATGTCTGTGACCGTCAATTCGTTATTGTCGTCGAATCCAAAAGAAACGCCCTGCGGAAAATTTTCCATGAATGGCTGCAGCAGCGGTTCATCACCGTCATAAAAAAGTTTGCCGTGCTGTTGAAGGCCGGCAGTGATTTCAAATTTCGCTTCTGCAATGGCTTCACGCGATCCAAGATCCTGCAAGTGGGCTTCTCCGATATTAGTGATGATGGCATAATCAGGACGCGCCAGCTCAGACAGAAATTCAATCTGTCCTTTGCCGCTCATGCCCATTTCTAGGACAGCGACCTTGGTATCTTCTTCCAAAGACAGGATCGTTAAAGGCAGACCCAACTGATTATTGAAATTGCCCGGTGTTTTCTGCACTTTGAAATAAGGCTTTAAGACGCTTGCCACGAGATCTTTTGTCGAGGTCTTGCCGTTGGAACCTGTGATTCCAATGACAAGCGTGGACAGTTCGTCGCGGTAGGCACGGGCCATCTCCTGCAATGCAACTTCGCAGTCATCCACGAAAAGCAAAGGCAGATCTTCCGGCGCCCCCGGTTCATCGCTCTGCCATAAAGAAGCAACTGCGCCTAATTCGATGGCTGAACGGACATATTTATGCCCATTCACTTGTTCGCCACGGAAAGGAATGAACAAATCGCCCGGCTTGAGCGTTCTCGTGTTAATCGAGACCCCCGTAACGTCAAAGCCTTTTAAATTAGTTTTGATATCCAGCCATTTGGCTACTTGCTCAATCTTTTTTTTCATTTGGCTTCTCCACTCAATCTATTTTAACTTGCAGTAATTGTTTTTCTTCGTGCCGTTCAATCGCTAAAGCGATAAGGCGTTCAATCAGTTCCGGATATGGCAGCCCTGTATGTTCCCAAAGCAGCGGGAACATACTGTAAGGTGTAAAGCCCGGCAAAGTATTGACTTCATTGATCAGGATTTTGTTGTCTTCCGTCACAAAAAAGTCTGCACGTACAAGTCCAGAGCAATCCAAGATCTTAAAAGCTTTCTTGGCATCCGCTTCCAGTTGCTCATAGACTGCGCTATCCAGCTCAGCAGGAATAATCATTGCAGTATTGCCATCTTTGTATTTTGCCTGGTAGTCATAAAAAGCTTTTAATGGTTTGATCTCACCAGCAACCGAACAGGCAGGCTCATCATTTCCAAGAACACCCACTTCGATTTCACGGGCCACCACTCCTTGTTCAACGACGATTTTGCGGTCGAATTTCAGAGCCTCTTTAATGGCAGCGATCAATTCTTCACGATTGTCTGCCTTGCTGATGCCAACGCTCGACCCTAAATTAGCTGGCTTTACAAAAACCGGCCAGGCGAGCTCCGACTCTATTTTATCCAACCAGAAGTCCCGCCTCTTGTCCCAGTCTCTTCTTATAAAATACACATAAGGGGTTTGTTCTAAACCTGCCTGCTCGAACAATTGCTTCATCACCACTTTGTCCATGCCTGCCGACGATGCCAGCACGCCATTCCCAACATATGGCAGATTCATAACTTCAAGCAGGCCCTGCACGGTTCCGTCTTCCCCGTTTGGTCCATGCAATAAAGGAATGATGACATCCAGCGCTTCATCGCTTTGGGCGGGAAGAAATCCGGAAATGTCATTCGACTTTGAAGTCTGCCCAGCCAATTGAAGCTGCTCAATCGTTTTTGCCATTTCTTCTAGGCGGATCCCTTTTCTCCACTCGCCGTCATGCGTGATATAGATTGGATACACTTCGTATGCATCAAAATCAATTGCTTTTGTAACTGCAAGGGCTGTTGACAGAGAAACTTCATGTTCTGCCGATTTGCCTCCATACAATAAACCAATTCGTTTTTTCATCCAAGAAACCTCATTTCATTATCCATATTGCTTAGTTTATCACGAACCTTCAGTGACGAATATTTTTTTCCTGTCAGCCGCCGAAAATTTTCAAGCCAGCCACCCCGGCAATAATGCATGACAGAAAAAACAATTTCGCCGGCTGCCGGCTTTCATTAAAAAACAGCATACCGACCAGGACACTACCAGCCGCTCCGATGCCAGTCCATACTGCATACCCTGTCCCCAGCGCGATAGTCGTCAAAGCCAGCGACAATAGATAGAAGCTGAGCGCACCGGACACAATGGTCAACCCTGTATATAACCTCACCTTAAAGCCCTCTGACAATTTCATTGTCGTGACAAAAGCCACTTCAAATAATCCCGCGGCAATTAAAATTAGCCAATCCATCATGAATGCACTCTCTTACTGGACGCTTCCTTGCCATCCAGCACTTTTAGCCCGATGATGCCGAACAGCAGCAAACCTAAAAACAACAGTTTTACCAAACTGGCATTTTCATTGAATAACCAAATTCCGAGGATAGCTGTCCCTGCAGCGCCAATGCCGGTAAAAACCGCATAGGCTGTGCCGATCGGAATGGTTTTCATCGCGATGGCAAACAACAGAAAGCTGATGACGATAAAAACTAAAGTTACGAGAGAAGGAGTTAGATTTGTAAAGCCGTCAGCAAACTTTAAGCCTATCGCCCAAACAATTTCTGTCATTCCCGCAATCAAAAGATAAATCCAAGCCATGTGTTTTCCTTCTTTCATTTTCAAACGCGCTTCATTTTCATCTATATGAGTTGAGCTACTGATCTTACACTGTCGATGTTCCGCAAAACCAGCCTGAAAAAAAATAATACCCGTTTCCAGGTATCATTTCCATATTTTTTGTTTTCTGTCGTAAATGATCTTACGTGAAATCCCCTGTTTTGTATATTCTTCAATATCGGACCAGAACTCATCCAGAAAGGCAATCTCCTCTACTGGGCGAATGTGCAATTCGATGGTGTTTTTGGTTTTTTCGGGGTCCGCCAATGAGATGAGGACGCCTTCACGGTAATTCTTTTTGAGGGATTGAAGAATTTCGGCAGGCAATTCCGGAATCAGGTCTTTCGATTTGCGGCGCCAGAAATTCTGCCCGTTCTCTTCCCGACGAATTAAGTACGTAAAGTAATTTCCGACAAGCTCATTCAGGCGTTCTAATTTGCGGAAGTAAATTTTTGTGGTTTCTTCTTCTTCGCTGGACAAATACACAAATTCATTTTGAAGAGTCGAATAAAACGGGGTCTTAACCGGTTCTTTTTTATGGCCGATGTACAATAATTCAGCTTGTTCCTGAGGTGTCAGGGAATTTAATTGTTTTTCACTTTTGAAATCAATCCAGCAAAACTCACTTTTTTTGTTTGCTCGCGCTTTCCGCAACTGCCCGAACTCTTCCTGTGTAGCGAATTCCATATGGGTGTGCATATTAAAGGATGCATCTTCATACGGATGTTTTAGCAACAGCAGATTTTTAGGCAATTTCATGGCATCCAAAAAATGGGCAAAGGTAAGTCCGCTGAATAAGGCAAACTGATCAGATTCGTTCAGGTAAATATATAAATGCTGTATGTAAGCATCCGTGTTCAACGGTTTTTTTACCATATCCCCCACTCCATTCCATTTCCTATTATACGACCAAAAGAGCTAAATATGAAACATACCTGCTTCGCATGCGTCATTACTTTTGTCATGCGCATATTACAGATATATACGTTATAATATATTCCGACACACAATAATAAAAAGTACAGGTGAAATTACATGCAAACTAACAAAAGCTTTACCGACCGGATTGATTGGTCGCTGGCTTTCATCTTATTTCTGTTCTTTATCGTCAGTCTGGTGGCTATTTCCTCTGCCCAGACTTCCGGTCAGTATTTAACGAATTTCGTCCCGAGACAAGCTTTATTTTATATCATTTCTACCGGAATGATTGGAGTTTTGATGTATTTTGATCCAGAGCAATACAAGAAGATGGCTTATTATTTATATGGTTTCGGTATTTTCCTGCTCGTCCTGTTAATGATTTCGCCGGACGGCGTAGGACAGATAGCCGAACCGGTAAATGGCGCCAAGGCCTGGTTCCACACGCCATTCGTCAATGTCCAGCCAGCGGAGTTCATGAAAACCTTCTATATACTGGCACTCGCCAAAATGATTTCTTCCCACCATGAACAAAACCTGCTGAAAACCATCAAATCCGATTTTTATTTACTGGGAAAAATCGCCCTTTGCCTGGTCATCCCTCTGGGTTTTATCCTGCTGCAGCCTGATTTAGGAACCGCTCTTGTGTTTATTGCCATCACTTTGGCGATTGTCGTGGTTTCTGGAATCTCCTGGAAAATTATCGTGCCAAGCTTTGGGGGAGTTGCCGTCATTGGCACCTTGCTGCTGTGGATGACTATCAATGCCCAAGGCTTCCTGTCCAGCACCTTCGGTTTAAAGCCCTATATGTTTGAACGCATTTATACGTGGCTTGATCCATACTCCTATGCAGAATCTGGCGGATACAATCTGATTGCCGCGATGAACGCCATCGGATCAGGGGAAGTGTTCGGAAAAGGCTACCAAGGGCGTCAGGTCTATGTACCGGAAAACCATACGGATTTTATATTCACTGTTATTTCGGAAGACTTTGGATTTATCGGAGCCAGCGCCGTCATCATCTTATTTTTTATGCTGATTTACCACTTGACCAAAATCACACTGCAGCTTAAGGATACATTCAGCACCTATGTATGCGCAGGGATTATCGCAATGATTACATTTCACGTATTCCAGAACATCGGCATGACAATCCAGCTTTTGCCCATCACCGGAATTCCGTTGCCCTTCATCAGTTACGGGGGCAGTTCGCTGATCGGGAACATGCTGGCACTCGGAATTGTCTTCAGCATGAAATTCCATCATAAAAATTACATGTTTGATAAAAGCAAAAAATAAAAACTCCGACATCCTGCGTCGGAGTTTTTATTGTTGAGAATGCGCTTGAATTGGTTGAGGCAAGGCAATCGCCTTTATTAATTCCACGCGGGACTTTGTGATTTTCGCTTGGATTCCAAGTTTCGATAAATTTGAAACAATATTGCGAACATCTACGTTTTTCGCCATCCATATCACCTCTTTGTATTTTTCATTACTTACAAGGACGTATTTGAACTTGTCACGTTTCAGGGGCAAGGTATAAATTGTTGACTTTTCTGTGTCTATGTTTATAATACCATCATTTCAGGATTTTAAACTTATCATTTTGATGACAATTGCAAATGTGATGTAAATTGATTGATTTGTATACCCCTCAGAGGTATGATATAGTCAGAAATCAGATGGGAGGATCTTCAGATGAGCGAATTGATTGAAGAAACCTTTGCGCTGGATAACTCTTGCCGAAAAAGCCACCATCCCTTCTCTGTCAAACGGGATTTGACCAATCGGTTGAATCGTGTGGAGGGTCAGATCCGCGGTATTAAAGGCATGGTGGATAAGGACGTTTATTGCGATGATATCATCACGCAGCTTGCGGCCACTCAGTCTGCATTGAACAGTGTCACCAAAGTTTTGCTGGAAGGCCATTTGAAGGGCTGCGTCAAAGACCGCCTGGAAAACGGCGAAGAAGAAGTGTTGGACGAATTGCTTATCACCATCCAAAAAATGATGCGTAAATAAAAGGAGGAAATTTTCATGAAAGAACAAATCAACCTACAAGTCAGCGGCATGACATGCCAGCATTGTGTAAGCTCAGTAAAAGACAGCGTCATGGCTTTACCGGGAGTCGACAAAGTGGAGGTCTCTCTGGAAAACGGTTTTGTCGATGTTGCTTATGATGCTTCGGCAGTAGAAGTAAGCCAAATCGCCGAAGCAATCGAAGATCAAGGATACGATGTTGCCAGATTAAGTGAATAACTGCGGAAGCGCAGTTATTTTTTTCAAAATAACATACCCCCTATAGGTATGTAATGTTATAAAGGTGGGATTACGATGAGCACCAAACAAACTGAATTGGCGATTACCGGCATGACTTGTGCCGCATGCGCCAACCGTGTTGAAAAAGGACTTCAAAAATTGCCTGGTGTTTCGGAAGCCAGCGTCAATTTCGCCACTGAAAAAGCTTCAGTGGTTTATGATGATAAACAGGCGTCCATGAGCGACGTGCAGCAAAAAGTAGAACAATTAGGATATGGCGTGCAACAGGAAGACGTCGATTTTTCTATACAGGGCATGACATGCGCCAATTGCTCGGCACGCATTGAAAAAGTGTTGAGCAAGATGGACGGCGTTCAGTTGGCCAACGTCAATTTGGCGATGGAGACTGGACATGTGTCCTACAATCCCGGCACCGTCACTCCTGAGGATTTCGTCAAAAAGATTCAGTCGCTTGGCTACGATGCGGTTCTCAATCAGGAGAACGAAGAAGCGACCGATCACAAAAAACAGGAAATCAAAAAGAAAACACGTTTGTTCTGGATTTCCGCTGCCCTTTCCTTTCCCTTGCTGTGGACCATGTTTAGCCATTTTTCCTTTACATCCTGGATGTATGTACCTGAAATCCTGATGAATCCACTCGTCCAATGGGCATTGGCAACACCGGTCCAATTTTGGATTGGCGCTTCCTTCTATAAAGGTGCCTATTTTGCTTTAAAAAACAAATCTGCCAATATGGACGTTTTGGTCGCTCTTGGCACATCAGCTGCGTATTTTTACAGTGTCTACCTAGTTCTGGCCAACTGGGATATGGGCCATAATATGGGCTTGTATTTCGAGACCAGTGCCGTTTTGATCACCCTGATTATTTTAGGGAAAGTTTTTGAAGCAAGAGCAAAAGGCCGTTCTTCTGACGCCATCAAAAAACTGATGAAGCTGCAGCCCCAACATGCATTGGTCGAACGCGGAGACGAGTTCATCAGCTTGCCGATTTCACAAGTTGAAACCGGTGACATCTTGCTGATTAAACCGGGCGCATCCATCCCGGTCGATGCGGCTGTCCTTTCCGGCAACTCGGCTGTTGATGAATCCATGCTGACCGGTGAAAGCTTGCCGGTCGACAAAGAAACGGGTGACGCGGTATTCGCGGCAACCGTCAATTCCAATGGCTCGCTCCGTGTACGTGCCGATAAAATCGGCAAAGATACCGTCCTGTCGAATATTATTCGCGTCGTTGAACAAGCACAAGGTTCCAAAGCGCCGATTCAACGGCTCGCTGACCAAATCTCCAGCATTTTTGTTCCGATTGTCGTGGGCATTGCCATTGCTACGTTCATCGCCTGGTATTTCCTTGTCGCACCCGGCAACTTTGCGGCTGCACTTGAAAGCACCATTGCGGTTCTGGTCATCGCCTGCCCTTGTGCACTGGGACTGGCTACACCGACATCAATTATGGCCGGTTCCGGTCGCGCTGCTGAGCAAGGTGTCCTGTTCAAAACAGCAGAATCCCTGGAGAACACCAAACATATCGACACCGTTGTCCTGGATAAAACAGGTACCATTACTAATGGGCGCCCTGTCGTAACAGACTTTATTCCAGCAGATGGTTTTGATTTGGCTGAATTGAAGAATTTGGCTGCCAGTGCGGAAAGCCAATCCGAACACCCGGTAGCGCAAGCCATCTCTGAGTTTGGCGAATCTAACCTGAGCGTCAGTTTTTTTGAAGCAGTTCCCGGGCACGGCATCCGCGCCACAGTAGCCGATCGGCAAGTAGTCATGGGAAATCGCCGCTTGATGGAGGGGCTCATGATTGATGAAGGCCAAGCTGAAGCTTTTGAACGCGACGGCAAAACCGTCATGTTCATCGCGGTTGATGGTCGATACAGCGGTCTTATTGCGGTGGCTGATACCATTAAGGAAACCGCGAAACAAGCGGTTCAGGAAATGAAGAATATGGGGCTCCATGTCGTCATGCTGACAGGAGACCAGGAGCGGACAGCATCTGCCATCGCCAAACAAGTTGGCATCGATGAAGTGTTTGCAGGCGTCCTCCCTGCGGAAAAGGCGGATGTTGTCCTGAAGCTTCAAGGGCAGGGCCGCCGCGTCGCGATGGCCGGAGATGGATTAAACGATGCACCTGCACTGGCCAGCGCCGATGTCGGCATGGCCATGGGCACCGGAACAGCTATTGCGATGGAAGCCGCTGATATCACCTTGATGCAGGGTGATTTGATGCGAGTTGTCGATGCTATTCAGATGAGCCGGCTGACTGTCCGGAACATCAAGCAGAACCTGTTCTGGGCACTCGCCTATAATTCAATCGGCATCCCGATTGCCGCAGCCGGTTTTCTGGCTCCATGGCTCGCTGGTGCAGCAATGGCATTCAGCTCCGTATCGGTTGTCATGAATGCCCTGCGCCTCCAGCGTGTGAAGTTGAATAAATAAGCATCTCTTTAGCTCAACTTATATATGTGGAGTTAAAGAATCTATCTTCCGGAAGTTCAATTTCATCTAATCGTTTGCCGAGAGGTCCAGAAATGGACCTCTTTTTTCCTGTCATTGTTCTAAAGATGAAACAAGGGTAAAATAAGGGCATATTCTTTTGAGAAAGCAGGAATTCCTTATTATGAAAAAAACCATTTTATTGCTGATGTCCGTCCAGTTTTTCGTTTACCTGGGGTTCGGCATTATCATACCCATTTTGCCCGAGGTCATTATTCAGCAAGGCTACTCGGAAATCCATGTCGGTGGACTGATTACCATCTATGCCTTGTCTTCTTTTTTCACCGCACCACTTTGGGGAAAGCTTTCCGACAGAACGGGCCGCAAAAAGCTCATACTTCTGGGCTTGGCCGGCTTCAGTTTGAGTTTCTTCCTGTTTTCGCTGTTCCTTGACAACCTGATTCTGCTGTATCTTTCACGCATTGTCGGCGGCTTGTTCTCCGGTGCGCTTTACACCGCTGTCACCGGCTATGTGGCAGACATCACCACGAACGAAGAACGCAATAAATACATGGGACTTCTCGGCATGTCGATTGGCCTTGGATTTATTTTTGGGCCCGCAATCGGTGGCTTGCTGGGTGCGGTTTCCCTGTCCTTGCCGTTTACGGTTTCTGCGATTCTCGTTCTGCTGTTGATGGTCTATGCAAGCCTTGTTTTAAAAGAACCTGTCCGCAAAGGCGAAGCAGTGAAACGCGCGCTGTTACCCAAAGGCTCGAGTACACTTTGGCAATTCCGCATCCGCTACTTGTTCCTGTTTTCCTTTATGGTTACCTTCCTGCTGGCGGGATTGGAATCGACTTTTCAATTGTTTCAGATTGATCAAATTGAAATCACGCCGCTTCAGCTTGGCTACTTGTTTATAGCCAGTGGATTTGTGGATGCCGCCATCCAAGGTGGCGTCGTTCGCCGCATAAAAGACGGTACCGAAACGAAATGGATCATCGGTGCACAAATCGTCACGGCCCTCGGCTTGGTACTCCTCCCCTTTACCAACAGCCTGATTTTTGCCGGTGTTGCACTCAGCATCTTCACTGCTGGCAATGCCTTGGCACGGACTGCATTGGTATCACTGACATCAAAAGAATCGGGCGGCAAATATGGCACCGCTGCCGGCATGACTTATTCAATGGACAATCTCGGCCGCATCATCGGGCCTTTGACGTTTACGTGGCTTTTGACGATGCAAGCCGGCAGCATCTATTTTTTATCCGCAGCTTTAGCGATAGCCAGCATCCTGCTGATCCTTTTCTACAAAGCTTCCACTAAGAGCTTGAGGGCTACTGGAAAAGCCAGCGCTTCTGTGTAAAAATTATAAGCTCAACCTAAAAAGCATCGCTCTCAGCGATGCTTTTTTTATGGTGAATATGTGGCTTCCTTACCTTATAAATAAAAAAGTTAACCAAAATACATGCAGCAGCAAAATGGAGGTGTATATCGTGTTGACACCAATAAGGGCATAGCGCCAAGTCCGGGACTGGATCCAAATGAAAGGCGTGTAAAGAAAGGCGAAAAGGCAAAGAGATAAGAAAAGCTTTGTCGCCAATAGTGTCAGCGGAGAAAACGATGCCAACAGAGGATTTGCTTCAGTGATGGCGCCAAATGAAAGGCCCACATAAGTCAGCAGCCCATCAAGGGAATTCAAGATAACCAAGCTCCAAACATGCTTTTTTAGAGGTGCCTTACGCATTTCCATGTACCATACCCCTCACTTTTTCAGTCGTATGCACTTAGTAATGGGGTACCCAAATTATAATATTTTTAGACAATAAACACAGGTATTTATTCACATATCTTTCCGATTCAAGTGTTAATAGAATATGAATTTACCTAAAAAATATAGAACTCCAGATTACATAGCCTCTGGCTGATTCACAAAATCTTTTTGAAGTTCGGGATGCGCTTCTTTTAAAACAGTCGGGCGCATCAAATAGCTGGTCAGCGCAATTAGGCAAAGGCTACTTACACCAACAATATATTCTGCCGCCACCAAGTCGTAGAGCAAACCGAACAGCAGGTAACCGAGCGGCATCATAGCCATCGCCATCGATTCAAGAATACCGAAAACACGGCCACGGTATTCTTCCTCCACATCCTTTTGCATCATGACACCAATCGGCGTGTTGACAAACACATTGGTGATGCCGAAAACCAGCATCAGCAAAAGGAAATAAGCTACAGTCATTCCATAAGACATGCCGATAATGAGTGGAATGCTCACACCCGCAAGCAGCACAGACATAGCCAATATCCCTCTTTTGGCAACAAGCAAAGGAAATTTCACTTCTTTGCTGATGGAAAAATAAATGGAAGCAGCCAGCATGCCCACCGCAATCATCGCTTCAATCATTCCAAAATGTGTCGCTTCCACTTGTAATTGCTGAACCGCAATAAAAGGCAGACCGATCATCAAAGAAGAGAAAAAGAAATTGATGCCAATGGCGGTTGTCACGATAACCATGATGACGCGATTGGATTTCAAGTAAGAAAACCCTTCCTTCATCTCTGTCAGCATCGTCTTTTTCATTTTTTCTACCGCTTTTTCGGCGCGCACTGTGAACAGCCTAAAGTTCATCGTCGACTCTAACATGATCGCAACAGCATAGGCTGCGACTTGGATCAGCAAGAAAACGTTCATCGACACAAATCCGAAGAGGATGCCGCCGACCACTGGCCCGCCTATCGTGGCAATTGAGATGGCCGATTGGTTAAAGCCCATTGCCCGTTGAATGCGATCCGGGTCAATGAGGTTGGCGATTGATGAAGAAAATGTGACACCGGTAAACATCGAACTGATCGACAACAGCGCAGTCGTCGTATAGATTGCTGTTAACGACAAACCGTTCATCAGACCAAACACCAGCAAGCTCGCCACCGCTAACATACTGGCCACTTGGGACAGGATCACGATCATTTTTTTTGAATACTTATCCGCGGTGTAGCCGGCAAACGGAGCCAGTAAAGATCTCGGCAAGATGCTGCAAATCAGGTTGATCGCAAAACTCGCGGCTGAACCGGTCAACGCCAATACATACAAACTGATGCCGAACGCATAGACAGAACTTCCGAAGGTCGAAATTAGTTTACTGGCTGTAAACGTATACAGATGATATGTTGCCCGTTTGATGCGTGCTGCCTCACTCATATTTTACACTCCTTCAACAAAAGTTTAATTTAATTAAACAAAATATATCACGAAAAAGTTGACTCCGCAAGAAAAAGTTTAATATAATTAAACTAACGAAAAGGACAGGTGATCAAATGGCCACTCTAGGCGAACGCATTAGAGATCTACGGAAACAAAAAAACTTGACCTTGCAGTCTTTAGCAGGCAGTCAACTGACTAAGGGCATGCTGAGTTTGATTGAAAACAATAAGGCCAATCCATCAATGGAAAGCCTTGCCTATATAGCGGAGCGACTGGAAGTGGACCGCAATGAACTGCTCGAGGATGTACCAACCAGTGAATTGAGAGATTTACTGGAAGAGGTCGAGCAACTTTACACCCAGGAAATGATCAGTGATGAGCTGATTGTAAAGTACCAGAAGATTGTCCGAAAAATAAAACCCTATATCGACAAGTTGCCTTACCGCTATGAATCCGCACGGCTTCTTGAAATTTACAGCCGTTGCAGCTACTACACCAAGCAGGATGGCTGGCAAGGGCCATTGGCAAAAGCCGAGGAAATTTACGAAAGTCTGCATATGATCAATCAAAGTGCAGATCTTCATATTTTCAAGGCAATGATGGCATTTACAGAGCACCGCTACCGAAAAGCCTTGCTTATGATCCAAGAGTCCAGAAGCATTTTTGAGAGCCGCACTGGCATTTTGGACCCACTGAAGAAACTGGATTTTGATTATTATGAGTCCATCCTCTATTCGGCAGTTGGAGATACGGATAACTCGAAGCGGCTGATGGAAGACGCCATCCACTATTCCAAAAAGAAGCAGCTTTTTTACCGTATTGACGCGCTATATCGTTTAGCTGGTTTCCAGGCAGTCTTGACCGGAGATACAGCAAACAAGGATCACTATATTTCCAAGCTTCGCCTGTTCGCTGATTTTACAGACGATGAAGAAATCGGAGCTTTGGCAGATGCCATAGAAATTCATTATTTGAATTCTTTTGCGCATGACTATAACGCAGCCGATGCATTGATCGAGAAGAATTTGGAGAAGCATCAGGAAGATAAAATCTTTTTGTTCGCACTGGAAAAAGGCAAAGCGTTGTACGGATTGGGGCGGTTGGAGGAAGCTTTAGGCTGGCTGAAAAAACATACACTTTGGGAATTCCTGCATCACCCCTATGATTTATCCATACATTACGAAAAGGACGCCTATCTGGCATTGATTTATTTGCAGCTCGGCAACAGTGAACTCGCAGTAAAACATGCCACCATCGCTAAAGACCTGATTGAGCCCATGCCGGATCTGCCGTACAAAACATTCATCTTAAATGTCTACGAACAAGTGACTGCATAGCAAAAGCCCACCAGATTAATGGTGGGCTTTTGCTATGCATGATAATGCTGATAAATTTCATAGAACGCCAAAAATTGTTGCCAGTCTCTTTCAAATTCCGGCTGGATACAAGAGATTTGAAAGAGTGCGCGTTTTTTCAAATAGCCGCTCGCTGCATGAAGTTCGAATCCTGATAAATGGGCGTCCTGTGACAGGAAATGGTTTTCGGCTGTTGTCTCAAATGTGCGCGATGTCGAGTAGCCAGCTGTCAGTGATGGCCATTCTTTCGTATCTTCAAGCAATTGCCTGAAGCGGCTTTCCAAAAGCTCGTAGCGTTCCGGATAGGCACTTAATGCCCGTTTCAGACTTTCCAACAGACTTGCTGAGAACGTAAAAGGAATGTTTGCGGCATAAAGCCCCAAGTCCAAATAACTTGGCAGCTTGTTATCTGGCGTAATTTTATGGTGCGCGAAAACAATAGCGATTCCACTCATTGTTCCGATCGCTTTGCCGCTTGCCGCTGTCGCCAGCCAAACATCTTTCAAGGAAAATGGCAACGCACCAAAACTGCTGATGCAATCCAGGCATAGCCGGATCCCTTGTTGTACACAGAGCTCGGCTAATGAGCGAAAATCGTTTATTTGCCCGGTCGAGGTTTCACCATGGACCATAAGTACCCAGCCATAGTTTCTTGTTTCCAGCTGTTCTGCTATCTTTTCAAAATCAAAAGTCTGGCCCCACGATACTTCATCCACCATATAGTCCAAGTCGAGGCGTTCTGCTTGATTGATCAGCCTCCTGCCAAACTCGCCATTCACTAGAATCAGTCCTTTGGAGTCCAGGCGCTTGATTTGCGCGAGCATCGCTTCATTTGCCAAAGTGCCGCTTCCAGCCAGCAAATAAGGAGTGGATGCTGCCATCTCGATGAACAGGCGGTCCACTTGCTGCCGAACTTCCTGGAAAGCCGCTGACCGATGGGAAATGGGTGCTTCCTGGAAAGGCGCTGCGAGTTGTGCAGTTAACGCGACTGGGCCTGGTAAAAACAGCCGTCGTCTTGCCTGCAGCCTTGCCGAAACAGAATCACTGTATTGACGGCGCGTCGTGACCATCGGAATGAATACAGCCTCGCCCGTGCCAACCGGATCGGCAAACGGCTGAAATCCTAATTGGCCATATAGTTTCAATTGCCGTGTTGTTCCAGAAATAACCGCGGATTCAAAGCCTTGTTCCAGGCAATAATCGGACAACGCACGCGCCAAAAGAAAAAAGACGCGGCCGTTGCGATGAGCTTTGCGGACAGCCAGCAGGCGGATTTCACAGATTTTCCCGGCATCCGGCAGAAAATCTTCCACTTTACCGATTTTCAGATCCAGGGAAAAAGGGCGTTCAGACCTTAAGGCAATCATGCCCACCACATCTATACCTGACAACACAATCAGATAAGTATTCTGCTCATGAAAAGGATCCGTACGCATGCCACTGGCCTGCGCCTGATGTTGAGGAATCTCTTCCACAAATGTCTCGTGATTCAGGCGTGCAATTTCCTCGAACTCACTTTTTTCCCGAGCAATCTTGCACCAATACACAGCTGTCAGCCTCCCATCATTTTCGGAATGCATCTTCTACTTGATAAAGACTTAAATCGATCTCCACAGGTTCCCCGAGCACCAGCTTTGCCAGCTGCCCACCCAGATAAGGGCCGGCAGTCAAGCCAGATGCGCCAAGGCCGTTTGCTGCAAAGAAGTTCGGATGTCCCGGAACCTGACCGATAAACGGCAGGGCACTTGTTGTCGCCGGGCGAAAACCCGTTGCCGCTCCCGCTACCTCCGCCTGCCCCAGTCCCGGAGCCGCTTCCAAGGTTTTATCCAGAATATGATGGACCCCTGCTGCGGTCAGTTTGTCATCAAAGCCGGCACCGTTTTCGTGCGTCGCTCCTGCGACAATTTTGCCCTCATCAAAAGGGACGATATATTGGCCATAAGGAACCATCGCAACCGGCCATTTGCCGGTCGGCTGCCCTTCCGCCTGCAGATGAAGAATTTGGGCTTTTTGCGGGACGATATCCAAATCCAATCCCAAAGGCTTAAACAATTCGGCTGCCCATGCACCTCCTGTCGAAACGACCCGATCCGCCAGCAATTCCTGACCCTCCAATTCAACCCCAATGACCTGCGAACTCTCAATCATCAGCTTTGCATTGCCTGTCAGGCATTTCGCTCCAAGCTTAACCGCTGCAAAAATCAAAGCATCGCGAATGGCCTGGCCATCAACACGAGCAGCCCCGCTGACCCATAACGATCCATATTCTTCTGTCGCAAATGGAAAAAGAGCTCTCGTTTCATCTGGCGATAATCGTTTGATGTCCCCCATTTCAGGTGCATCCACCCGCCGCTCGTATGCCTTCTGCTCCATTTTGTCGAGCTTGCTGCCTTCGTGGATGCTGACAATTCCCACCTGTTTGTAGCCTGTATCCGTCTCTCCCAAAGCCTCAAGCTCACGAATCAGTTCGGGATAATACTTGGCACCACTTTTTGCCAGGCCATACCAGGCTTTATTTCTCCGTTGCGAAATCCATGGACAGACGATTCCAGCTGCCGCTCCCGTTGCCTGTCCTTTATCGCCCCGATCTACCAATACAACCGCTGCTCCCGCTTTTGCTGCATGGTACGCCGCAGAAGCTCCTAAAATTCCTGAACCGATAATAATCAATGATTTCATTTAAACACCCAGTTTCACAAAGTCTTGTGTCTCTATTCTAATCCAGTCAGCTTGGAGACTCAAACTCATTTCATAAATTTTACAGCCAACGGATTCGAATTCGGATTTTGGGGTAAAGCTATACTAGAAAGTCAACGGAAGTTTACTAGAGGAGGAATCAGTTTTATGGAAAGAAGTACAGCGACCGAAAGCATTTTACCCATAACATCTATTCGAAGCGGGTCCGGAATCGAAATTGCTCCCGATGTCTACTGCTATACCGTACAGGTGGCAAATGTCTTCTTTATCGGAAACCCGAACATCAGCAACGAATGGGTATTGATTGATGCCGGCATGCCCCATTCTGCGGAAAAAATCCTTAAGGCAGCTGAAAACCGTTTTGGACCCGACCATCAACTAAAGGCCATCATTTTGACGCATGGCCATTTCGATCATGTTGGCGGCTTAATCGATATTTTAGAGCAATACAAAGTCCCGGTTTATGCGCATCCGCTGGAATTTTCATACTTGAAGGGCATAACCGACTACCCGCACCCCGACACCTCCGTCGAAGGCGGTATGGTGGCTAAAATGTCAGGAGTTTTTCCTGTCAAAGCCATCGACATCACCGCGCATATTCACGAGTTGCCGTCAGATGGCAGTGTACCGGGAATGTCTGGTTGGCAATGGTTTCACACACCGGGACATTCAGAAGGCCATATCTCACTTTTCCGTGAGCAGGGACGAATCCTGATTGCAGGAGATGCTTTTGTGACAGTTAAACAGGATTCGCTTTATAAAGTATTGCGCCAGAAAAAAGAGATTCACGGGCCACCGGTCTACTTGACGACCAATTGGCGCGCTGCCTGGGAATCGGTCTGCAAACTCGCCGATTTGCAGCCTTCTATCGCTGCAACCGGACATGGAAAACCCATGTCTGGGGCAGCTCTTGCGAGAGGATTAGTCGATTTGGCTAAAAATTTCCAAGAAACTGCTGTACCCGCTTACGGAAAGTACGTTCACACCAAATAAGTAGGGCAGTCAGCAAAAACAGCGGGTAATAGTTCCGCTGTTTTTTATTGTTTTCAAATAATTCTAAAAAAATTAACAATTAAATGTTTAACCTTTTTCAGACACGGGTAAACAAATAAAGCAGTCTCTGCTTTGACAGGAATTTAAGTAAGAAAAAAAAGGAGTTGAGCTTTGATGAGTAAGAAAGCATTATTTATTTCGGATCATGGTGATCCTTTAGCAAAACTCGGTGGCAAACAGGCGGGTGGCCAAAATAACTATGTGAAACAATTAGCACTTGCATTAGAAACTAAAGGATGGCAAGTTGATGTCGCCACTCATTGGTGCGATTCTTTAGCTCCTCAAATAGAAACCTTCGGAACCGCATGCCGTGTAATCAGACTTGAAGCCGGGCATAGAGGATTTGTTTCAAAAGATGAAATGTACTCAATGCTCCCAGCTTTTTATGAAGAATTGAAAAGCACGATAAGCCTGGAATCCTACGATATTGTCCACACACATTACTGGCTCTCGGGCTTAATCGGCAAAAAACTGAAGAAAGACTTTGGTTTGCCTTACGTGCATACCGCACATTCGCTCGGATGGGCGAAAGAAAAAGCGACAGGCGTCCATGATCAGCGACGAATAAACGCAGAAAAAGCGATTTTGAAAAACGCAGATCAAGTATTGGCTACCACCAATAACGAAAAGCAATTAATCAAAACTTTTGTTGATTCTCCTTCTCCCATCAAAGTTATCCCCATCGGAGTAGACCAGGCATTTAAAGTGCGTGGCAACCGGACACATTTACGCAAAAAATTCGGCTACAGCAATCCTCTCTTTGTTTTTGCCGGAAGATTAGAAGTTACCAAAGGTATTTTCACTTTACTAAAAGCCTTTCAATTACTGGCAGAAAAAACAGGTCCTTCCAATACTCCTCATCTGGTCATTGCAGGCGGAGATGCGGAAGCCATTGATTTGGAAACTAAATTGCCCAAAGACGAAAAATTACGGGAAGCTATCAGAGGTCTCGAGGATCGGGTTGAATTCCTGGGGCCACAGTCTCAGGATCAGCTCGCACTATTATTTAATTCAGCTACCGCAACAATTGTACCAAGCTTCTACGAATCATTTGGAATGGTTGCAGCAGAAGCTCAGGCTTGCGGAAGCCCCGTCATCGCATCAGATGTCGGCGGACTGAAAAACGTGGTACAGGATGGCATCACCGGTTTGCTTGTTGAAACGAAAAACGAAATCGACCTGGCAATCGCAATGGAAGTCCTGTCAGCCAATACGCTGTTAACCGAACGATTAAGCCGCCAAGCGGTGCAGATCGCCAGTAAAGACTTTGACTGGGATTCCATTTCCAGTCGCATAAATTCATTGTATGAGGTGATCATTGGTGCACGGAGCAACGCATTTGTTAGCAACAGATTTGGACGGGACACTGGTCGGTGATAAAAATAGTCTAAAAATGCTGCTGAATTTCTATGACAGCCAGACTTATCAGGTTTCCCTGATTTATATTACCGGGCGTCATTATCAATCCGCTTTGTCTCTCATCACAGAAGAAAATCTACCGGTTCCCCAAGTATTGATTACAGACGTGGGAACCGGGATTTATATAGGCGATTCCTTGAAGCAGGACCTGGAATGGACTCGACAGCTGGAGCAATCCTGGAAGCCTGAAAAAATAGACTCGGTTGCCGACCGTATTTCTGGGCTCGTTTCTCAGGAGCTTCCCATCACTAACCGCTGTTCTTATTTTGCTTCTGATTCTGCTGTCGTGGAAGCTTTCCGATCTGAGCTGGAAAAAGAGAGCATTCCACACAAACTGATTTACAGTGGCGGCCGGGATGTGGATATTCTTCCATCTGAAAGCGGCAAAGGGCAGGCTCTTCAATATATTCTGGATAAATACCAACTGGACCAAGCGAAATTGCTGGTGGCCGGCGATTCTGGAAATGACGTGGAAATGCTCACGATGGGCTTCCCTTCCGTTATTGTAGGAAATGCGCAGCCTGAACTGCTTGAACAGCCTGAACATCCGTCTATTTATCGAGCCAAGAAAAAATATGCCGGCGGCATCCATGAAGCATGGCGCCATTTTCATACAGATTGAGCACCTTCCCCTTTGAGCATGAAAAATCTGTTCAAAGGGGTTATTTTTTCTTCAATGAATCAGGTTATGGGGTAATCGTTTGTTTTTTTATCTATATGGTTTATATTTAGTAGGAAGCCGTTTTATAACCAGAAGATTTATCATACATAAAGGTATTTAACGTCAATCCACAACAGGAGGAAATTGAGATGAGCAAAGTTTCGAATCTACAAAAAGAGTCCTTGGTTATGCTAAAAGAAACAAGCCGGACCTTTTTCATCCCAATCAGCTTTTTGGAACCTACTTTAAAGAAAACTGTCGGCTCTGCCTACCTTTGTATGCGGGCGATCGATGAAATTGAAGATCATCCAGAGCTGGAAGACCAGATAAAAATCAAGCTGCTTAGCAGCATTCAAAACATGCTGGCTACAGATTTTAACGAGTCACGCTATTTGGAACTCGTCACTCCATACGAACGGTTTCTGCCTCCAGTCACCATGCGCTTAGCTGACTGGATCAGTGTATGCCCTGAAGACATAAAAGGAAAAGTAATGGAATCCACTGCCATTATGGCCGGTGGTATGTCCAAATGGGTTGAAAAGGATTGGGTTATCAAAACAAAAGAAGATCTGGATGAATATACGTATTATGTGGCCGGACTTGTCGGCACCATGCTCTCAGACATCTGGCACTGGTATGACGGCACTGAAACCGATCCCGATCACGCTATTGCCTTTGGCCGCGGGTTACAGGCAGTCAATATGCTGCGGAATTACGACGAAGATTTTGAACGGGGCGTGACATTCGTGCCAGAAGGTTGGACACGCGAAGACATGTTCAACTACGCTAAGGATAACTTGGCAAAAGCCGATCTATATGTTAAGCCAATCAAAAACAAACGGATACTGATGTTCTGCAAAGTCCCGTTGGCTCTTGCCCACAGTACATTAAAGGCATTGAAATCCGGAAAAGAAAAAATGAGCCGTCAGGAAGTTGAAGGCATCGTCGAGCAATTAAAACAAGAAGAACACTTAAGTTAAATTTTTCCGGCCTTAGCTTTCCAAAGAGGCCGGATTTTTTTGAATTACCCCACGTTATTCTGTGCAGTTGCAAGTTTTTCTAGTTCACTATAAAAGCCAAACTGGCTCCACTTGTGCCGCGAATCATATGAGAAATCCTGATGGGCAAGTTTCAGCAAGACAAATCAACTTTCCTCCTCGTACGTAGTAGGATTATGCCCAAAGCATTCAAAAGACAGATAATAGCTGATTTTTTCAGCTCTGCTGTTACAAGATCTACAAGTTAGGAGAATCCCAATGACTGTGACCATTTTCAGTGTTTTCACTGCCGCGATTTTCATATTCAATATTATACTTGCAGCAGCTCTGGTATTTCTTGAAAGGCGGGACGCCTCTTCTACATGGGCTTGGCTATTGGTTCTATTTTTCATCCCTATTCTGGGCTTCTTTATTTATCTGCTTTTGGGCAGACAATTGCGTAGAAAAACGCTTTTTAAACCGGAAGGCAATAAGCGTATCGGGATAGAAAGTCTGATTGCACATCAAATGAATGAACTGCATGATGGTAGTTTCCAATTTAAAAATGCCAATACGAGAAACTACTCGGATTTGATTTACTTGCACCTGCGGAATAACGGTGCCTTGCTGACACAGGATAACAGCATCAAAATATTCAATGATGGACGGGAGAAATTCGATTCGCTGCTCCAGGACATTGAAAATGCCACTAACCATATTCACATGCAGTATTATATTTTCCGATTGGACGAGTTGGGCACTCGGATTGTGGAGGCGTTAACCGAAAAGGCCAAAGAAGGTGTAAAAGTGCGTTTGCTTTATGACGATATGGGGTCACGCAGTTTAAGTAAACGGCATTTCAAGAAATTTTTGGAGGCCGGAGGAGAAGTTGAAACCTTCTTTCCATCAATTTTCCCGATTATCAACCCACGATTAAATTACCGAAACCACCGAAAGATCGTAGTAATCGATGGCCAAGTCGGCTATATTGGCGGCTTTAACGTCGGTGACGAGTACATCGGTCTAAGTCGAAAATTTGGCTACTGGCGAGATACCCATTTGCGCATCGAAGGCAGCGCTCTGCATCCGTTGCAGACACGCTTTATTCGGGACTGGAATCAGGCCTCTACACATCACGATATTGAGTACGAAGAATTTTTCTTTCCGGTTAAGCCCGAAAGAGGAAACACTTCCATGCAAGTTGTTTCCAGTGGTCCGGATGAAGAATGGGAACAGATTAAGGATGGTTATTTGAAACTGATCAACCTAGCCAGAGAAAGTATTTACATACAGACACCTTACTTTATTCCGGATGCCAGTTTTTACGATGCCATCCGAATCGCAGCTTTGTCGGGCATTGACGTGCGCATCATGATTCCCAACAAACCGGATCATCCTTTTGTTTACTGGGCCACCTATTCATATACTGGCCAAATGTTGCGAGCAGGAGCGCGTGTCTTTATTTACGACAATGGTTTCCTGCATACGAAAATGATTGTGGCAGACCATAAAGCGTCTACCGTCGGGACTGCCAATATTGATGTCAGAAGCTTTAAATTGAACTTTGAAGTCAATGCCTTCATCTATGACGAAAAAGTATCCAGTGATCTTGCAGAATTATTTCATCGGGATGTGAAGCTTTCGACTGAATTGACTTATGAAATGTATTTAGATCGCACGCGACTGATCAAAACCAAAGAATCAATCGCACGTCTGCTTGCGCCTATTCTGTGAAAAGTGAAGATCTCCACAAAAATTGGATAACAGGATTTTTATACAATGTAAATTGTCAATTCAAGTC
>NZ_JAGGPX010000020.1 GCF_018613575.1 Planococcus sp. ISL-110 | reverse complement strand
ACTATTTATGCAACACTAGTGGTTTCAGATACAATAAACCTAAAGGGACATATGTCCTTTTCACTCCTATTTTATTCCCGTACAGTAAAATGAAAGAAAGGTGTGTGAATGCAATGAAAGGCATCTTTTTTGCACTGGCAGGCGGTTTCTTCCTGACATTTCAGAGTGTTGCCAATGCCACCATCAGCGACAACATAGGCACCTGGCAGGCAGCGACCATGACACAATTCACGGGCTTTGTGTTGGCACTGATGATTGTCTTACTGCTGCGGGACCAATCGTACCGGAATTTGACACAAGTTCCACTGCTGTACGCATCCGGCGGAATGCTGGCGGCCGTTGTCCTTTACAGCAATATGACCGCCGTACACCGGATGGGGGTTACGTTGACAATCGGCGTTTTCCTGATTGCACAGCTCGTCACAGCGGTGCTGATTGATGGCAAAGGCTGGTTCGATATGGCCAAGCAGAAAATCGGCCGGGCTCAGATTGCCGGACTAGTACTGATGATCGCAGGCGTTATTGTTTTGAAGTGGTAAGGAGGATGACAATGGAACAGGCGATCACCGATTTTCTTTGTCGTTACGAACTGGCAGAGTTGTTTCCGGAGCGGGTTCAGCAATTTATGCAGATTGAAAGTTTGTCAGGCGGAGAGCGGCTGCTGTCTCAAGGAAACGATTCCGAGGCGCTTTACTTGCTGGTCGAAGGCAAACTGAAGATCTCCATGCTGTCTCCGGAAGGAAAACGGCTGATTTTGGCATTCAAGAGCCCTTTTGATTTGGTGGGTGATATCGTATACGTCCAGCACTGCCCGCTCATCAACACGGTGGAAGCTGTCACGAAAAGCCGGGTCATCCGGATCCCATATGAGGTGTTGCGAAAAGAAATGGGCGACAACGCTGCGTGGCTCGAGTTTCTTCTGAAAACCATTACGTGGAAATTCGAAATGAAGTCGTACGCGATGAACTTCAACTTGCTGTATCCGGTAGACGTTCGCCTGGCCAGCTATCTGTTGTCCATGACACCGATACAGCCGAAGCTCGATGCAACTTCCCTTGTCGACATAGCTGACTTGATCGGCACGAGCTATCGGCATTTGAACCGGGTCTTGCTGCAATTTCAAAAGGCTGGCTGAATCATCAAGAAGCGTGGAAAGATCACCATCCTTGACCGCGCCTCCCTGCTCGCTCAGGCGGTTCAAAATATTTACGAATAGGAGCACCATATATGGCAATCGGCATCTTACTGGCATTACTCGGCGGCGCGTTTGTCTGCCTTCAAAACACATTTAATGCCAACGTCAAAAAAAGAGTCAGTGTCTGGGCTACCACAGCGCTTGTGCTGTTTCTCGGATTTTTGGCATCCTTTATTGCGGGACTGGCTTTTGAAGGGAGCGGCCTGTTCGATTTCCAGGCACAGCCCTGGTTCTGGTTCAGCGGCATTCTTGGTGTAGGCGTCGTCGCCTGTGTCACCCAGGGCGTCCAGATTCTCGGACCAAGCCGCGCCATCTCTCTAATCATGGTTTCACAGATCTTTTTCGGCCTGATGTGGGATACGCTCGGCTGGTTCGGCCTGGAAAAAGTCCCATTCACCTGGCAATCCTTGCTCGGCGTCCTGTTGATCAGTAGTGGCGTCTTGTTGTTTCAATTGGGGCCGAAACTGGAGCAGCCTGAACCGAAAAGAAAGGTTGTCGGCGTCCGCAATGCTTTAAAAGGCTGAAGAAGATTTCATTCATTGCAAAAGTAAATACACATGCAAATAGATGCCTATTCGAAACGAATGAGCTGTCTATTTTATTTCATAACAGAGGTGTTATATTGTTTAGATTCATTCGTGCATATGCAAACATAAAAAAAGGAAGAGCCAGCGCATGAGCGCTGCAGCTCTTCCTTTTCCGCTCCCCTTTCAAACGAGGTTCACTTCATGTAACGGTATTCCCTTAAACTGTTCAAATTGAAAATCTCCTGCAGCAATCCTTCGCCGATATTCGTTTCCCGGACTTTTTTGCGTTCCAGTTCCTCGTCAACAAGCCGTTTGACGGATAAAACGTCCGTTCCGTTTTGCAAAACTTCCTCTTTTGAATTGAACAGCTGATGGGCGACCAGCTGCATGCCGTAGGAATTGTACAGCAAGGTATAACCGGCGATTCCGGTGGTCGATTGGTAGGCTTTCGAGAAGCCGCCGTCAATGACCAGCATCTTGCCGTTCGCTTTGATCGGGTTTTCCCCGTCCCGCTCTTTGACCGGTGTATGGCCGTTGATGATGCGCCCGTGATCCGGATTCAATTCGAACTCAGCAAGTATTTTACGGCACATTCCCTCATCTTCGCGCAAATAATAATAGGGATTTTTCCGTTCCTTATGCGTCTCTTTGTCTTTGATGAAATAGCGCTCAAAGGTGGTCATTTCCCGTTTCCCGAAAAGGGACGAGTATTCTCCTGTCCACAGATACCAAACCATATCAGTCGCAAAGTCATCGGTTTCTTCCGGGTGGGAGAAGGAATAACGCAGATAGTGCTCGAAAAGGTCCAACAAATCCCTTCCAGCGTAGCTCTTTCCTTCGATTTCCATTTTTTCCATATTGCCGTTTTCGTCCAGTGGGATGCAGCCGTGAATGAGCAGGTTGCCATTGTACTTCAAATAAAGGCTGCCTTTTTTCATAAGGAACCTCATATGCCGTGTCATTTTTTCTGAATGTTGCACAGAGAACAGCAGTTTATCCATGACCTGCCTTTCTTCCTCCAGCAGTTCATCCGGCTGCTCGGGATTGACCGTTGCAAAACAGGCGTTTTCTAACGGATAGGTTTTACCATAGATGGTCGCTTCCATTTTTTCGTAATCGACTTTCTCCAGCAACAGGCGGTCTTCCATTGCAAAGCACGGACGCCTCTTAATGATCGGGCTTTCCAGCTTAAACTGGATAATGGAAATGGCCTGATGGATTTTGGTGATCTGCAGCTGTTCCTGCTCCGTCAGTTTTTCATCTGAAATTCGCTTTGGATGAAAAGCAGGATTGTCATCATAATATTTTTCTGCCAGGTTCAATAGCGGCCTCAAGTTGATGCCGTAGACATCTTCTATGATATCCAGGTTGTTGTATCGTGCACAGATACGGAGAATGTTGGCCAGGCACACTTTTGATCCGGCGTAGGCACCGATCCATAAAACGTCGTGATTTCCCCATTGGATGTCCACGGAATGGTAATCGATGAGCGTATCCACGATTTTATGCGGATCCGGACCCCGGTCGTAAATGTCACCTACCACATGCAGATGATCCACAGTCAGTCGCTGTGTGGTGTACGCCAGCCCGATGATCAGCTTATCGGCCTGCCCAAGGGAAATGACTTGTTCAACCATTTTGCTATAATACTCTTTTTTGTTTTTGAACTCGTCCGTTTTATACAACAGCTCTTCAATGATGTAAACAAACTGCTTTGGCAGTGCCTTGCGCAGTTTGGAGCGAGTATATTTAGAGGCTGCATAGGAAATAAGCTTCAGCAGCCGTTCAATGACTTCTATGTACCAGGCATGCAATTCCTTTTTGCTGGTGAAATTGCTTTTGATCAATTGCAGTTTTTCTTCCGGGTAATAAACCAGTGTCGCAAATTCATTGAGTTCTTTTTCGCTCAGCTCATCTTTGAACAAGTCTCTAATTTTCACTTTTACATTCCCGGAACCGTTTCGCAGCACGTGCTGGAACGCTTGGAACTCTCCGTGTAGATCACTTACAAAGTGTTCGGTTCCTTTGGGCAGATCCAGGATGGCTTCAAGACTGATGATTTCAGTGGCGACTTTTTCTTCGCAATCGTATTTTTGCGATAACAAATCCAAGTATTTCAAGTTCAACATCATGTAATCCCCCTTCGTGTCTCGTTTCCACTCTTCCATCCATCGGAACAATGAAAACGGATAGTTTAAAGATTGCATAGTAAGGATCAGCAGCTGGCCAAACTCTCAGTAAATGTGTATACATGGCTTTGAAAAAATGATTTTATTTGGATAGAAGTAATCGTATCATTAAGCAAATAGGTCACCTTGACCACTTCGCAAAAAAAGAAGTCTCTCTTATGACTCATTTTACAGCAGAACTTCTATAAGCTCTAGTAGAAAAAACAGGACAGTAAAAAGAATTCTGAAAAAAGAGGCAATTCATTAATCCATAGAAAACGAGGTAATTGCCATGATTAAATCTGCAGTGATCCAGAATATTGACCTTTTCCCGCGCTGGCAAGAGATTTTGGCTGTCGCGCTTGGCCTGGCTGACGAGTTTAGTGTCGTATATCCGAACGGAGAGTACGACACGGAAAATTTTTTATTGAACGGTAAACCCGAATTCGTATCTTTGCCGAACTTAAAAGTGGGGCGCTGGCCGAATATGACAGACAGTTCGATTTTTTTGGCAGTCTGGATGATCCCATACGAAAGCTGATTATGGAATTTAACCGCCAACATCCTGACAAAGAGGACAGCTATCTTTGGCATTACAGTTTGTATAGAAACGGCATCGAATTGCTGAACGTACAGGATTCTACTTTGTGCCTCCTCGATCTGGACACCGAACTGACCACTTGCCTTGAGAAACTGAAGATCGAGTGGCGGGACGATTAGGACATGCTAATGACAAAAAGAAGAGCTCTGCTCAAATAGTGAAATAAAACTTTTCGACTTTCTCTCCTTTTATTCGATGAGACAATAAATCATAAACGCCACAAAAGCCGAACAAAATGTGGCGATGAAAATTTCCATCTAAACTCGCATCTAATATTAAAACAAACCTCATTCGGCTTTTCTGCACTATTTCTTAGTCAGCTGCAGATACATGTCCGGAAAACTGGATCCTTCTTTACCTTTATTCTGCATTTATCTGGAAATTCCTTGTGAAAATAGAAAAGAGTAGAGTTAGAGCAGTAGAACTACTCAATCGTTTGGCGTACGGTACGGACAATCTTTGATGTGGTCATTGACCATCCCGATGGCCTGCATAAAGGAATACGTCGTCACGGGCCCCACAAACTTGAAGCCCCGTTTTCTCAAATCTTTACTCAGTTGGACAGACAATGGCGACTGGGTTGGAATTTGCGCGTTGGTCTCCCACTTGTTGTGGACCGGCTTGCTGTCTGTATAGCTCCATAGGAATTCAGCAAAGCTGTCCCATTCTTTCAGGATGCTTAGTACCGCTTGGGCATTGGTGCGAACAGATTGAAGCTTTGCGCCATGCTTGATAACGGCGTAATCTTCCTTAATGGACACGAGGCCCGCACCCGTCAGCTCCGCGCAATGCTTAATGTCAAAGTGATGGAAGGCCTCCTGGTAAGCGTTGCGCTTGGACAACACGATATTCCAGGACAAGCCCGCTTGCGCGCCTTCCAGTGTCAGCATTTCAAAAATATAGCGATCGTCCCAGCTGGGCTTGCACCATTCCTCGTCGTGGTAGTTCTGCATGAGCGCATTGCTTTGCGCCCAAAAACACCGTTTCTCCACTTGCTCCACCCCATTCCGCTAGTTGACTCCACTATACCATCCAAAGGGTCTTTGCAGCCCGTGGTTTTCCGGGCCTTGAGCTGTCCACAGCGCTAAAAAGGGCGTTCGCCATTGTGACTATGCACAGCGAACGCCCTTCTATTCTACTTCGGGTAAGATTGGCCGAAGCCTGTTGACCCTTAAATCAATAAATTAAACAGCAAAGAATCGTTGTTGATGTCTTTGTATGGAAAACCGTTTTCTGCCATGCGTTTAACGAGCGGTTCATAATCTTCCCGGCATTTCAATTCAATGCCGACCAGAACCGGCCCTTCTTCACGGTTTGTCCGTTTCGTGTATTCAAAATGGGTGATGTCATCGGTTTCACCCAGCACTTGGTCCATGAATTTACGGAGTGCGCCTGCGCGCTGCGGGAACGTGACGATGAAATAATGCTTGAGCCCTTCGTAAATCAAGGATTTCTCCTTGATTTCCTGCATCCGCTCAATGTCGTTATTGCCGCCGCTGATGACGCATACCACGTTTTTGCCTTTGATGTCGTCCTTATAGAAATCAAGTGCGGCAACGGACAACGCGCCAGCCGGTTCTGCGACGATGGCATTCTCGTTATACAGCTGCAAAATCGTCGTACAGACCTTGCCTTCTGGCACCAGCGCAATATCATCCAGGACATCTGCACAGATCGCCATCGAGAGATCGCCAACCTGCTTGACCGCAGCGCCGTCGACAAAAGTATCAATCGTATCGAGCCGCGTCACTTGGCCATTGGCCAGCGAGGTTTTCATGCCCGCAGCACCCGCCGGCTCAACGCCGACCAGCTTTGTCGAGGGGCTGATACCTTTTAAGTAAGAGCCGACACCAGACGCCAAGCCGCCTCCGCCGATTGCACAGAACATATAATCGACACGCTCCTGCATATCGTTCAGCACTTCTACTGCAACCGTCCCCTGCCCGGCAATGATGCGGCTATCGTTAAACGGATGGACAAACACCTTTTCTTCCGCTGTGCAGTACTCCATCGCCGATGTGAAAGAGTCGTCAAAGGTATCTCCGGTCAAGACAACAGACACCTTGTCTCCGCCAAAACGTTTGACCTGGGACACTTTTTGGCGCGGCGTCGTCAGTGGCATAAAGATTTTCCCTTCGATGCCGAGGGCGAAACATGAGTAGGCGACGCCCTGTGCGTGGTTGCCGGCACTGGCACAGACCACTCCTTTGGCGCGTTCAGAAGAAGTCAGGCTGCGGATGAAATTATACGCACCGCGCAGCTTAAAGGAGCGGACGACCTGCAGATCCTCCCGCTTCAAGTAAACATTGCAGCCATACCGTGCAGACAGCAGCTCATTCTTCTGCAATGGCGTCTTGATGACGACATCTTTGAGTGCCTGGTTGGCAACCATGATTTCTTCCACGGATACTTTTGAAAATACCACTTCCCTGTCAAGCTCTGTGATGTTGGTTTTAGTCATAGATGTCACCCTCTTATTTTTATTTATCTCATTACTCTAACACATCAACCCACTAATTTGGTGAGAAAATTGCGACAATTCACCGAAAATTTTTTTGTTCTCTTTTTCTTGCCGGTCCACCGCCACTGAAAATCCAGATGAGGACATCCACCTCCTAGTCATTCATTTATATTCAAATATAAAATAATTAGAATGAATAATGAATAAAAATAAAAAGATGAATAACTCACTTTCATGATAGCTAATGCCTACCTAACGAATACAAAAAACCCCCATCCTTTTCGGTGAAGGATGGGGGTTATGCATTTATTCTTTTTTATCGAATCGGTAAGCAGCTATCACTTTGCCGTCTGTCGCTTCGTCTGCAATGAATGAGCCATTTGAATAACGGTCCACATTTTTCAATGAATTGGCCACTAAAGACATCCGGATCCCTTTATCGGTTTCCAGAATGATTTCTTCTTTTCCAGTTGCGCCAATGACCGCCACTACACGGTGGGGGTTCGACTTCAACTCCCTAAGCATGACCACGCCGCGCTTCGCACGGCTGCCGCTTTCAAATTCCTGCAATTTCATTTTCTTCGCCGCCCCGCGGTGAGTGATCAGCACAAGCTCCTGCTTCACTTCCGGGTCAATCATGACAGCAGAAACGGCTTCGTCGCCGTCCTTCAAATTAACGCCTTTGACCCCTCCGGTGCGAAGCCCGGTCAGTGGCACTTCTTCCATTGGGAAACGGACGCCATAGGCTTGTTTCGTGCCGATGAACAATTCGGTTTCCTTGGTCACCAATGCTGCATAAATCATGGCATCTTCTGATTTCAGATTCATGGTCTTGATAGCGCGTGAATAACGCTGAATCTGGTAATCCTTCAAAGCTGAGCGTTTAACCTGGCCCAGCTTCGAAACGGTCAGAATGCTGGCATCTGCATCAAAATTCTCAAATGGATAGACCGCAAGAACGGATTCATTGGCATCCAATTGTACGATGCTGGATAAATGCTGTCCGAGATCTTTCCATTTGATATCTGGCAGTTCGTTGATTGGCTGATAAACGAAGTTCCCTGCGGTGGTGAAGATCAGGATGGTGTGCTGCGTATTCAAATTGCCTTCGAACAGCAGGTGATCTGATTCTTTCATCGCAAAGTCCTTGCCGTTTGAAGCCGCATGCGAACGTGTACTGGTCCGCTTGACATAGCCTTCCTTCGTCACCGTCACAACTACTTCTTCACTCGGAATCATGATTTCGCGGGTGATGGTGATTTCTTCGATCTTGTCTTCGATGACTGAACGGCGGGGTTCCGCGAATTGCTTGCGGATGCTGGCCAGTTCTTTCTTGATGATGTTTTTCAATTTGGTTGGGCTGGTCAGGATGCCCGTCAGTTCAGTGATCAGTTTTTTCAGATCGCTTTCTTCTTTTTGCAGGTCAGTGATGTCTGTATTGGTCAATCGGTATAGTTGCAAGGAAACAATCGCTTCCGATTGCGCTTCCGAGAAATCAAATGACGCAATCAGGTTGTTCTTGGCATCGCGTTTGTCTTTTGAAGAACGGATGGCTTTGATCACTTGGTCCAGAATCGACAAGGCTTTCATCAAACCTTCCACAATGTGCATGCGGTCGCTGGCTTTTTGCAGATCAAACTCCGAGCGCTTAGTGATGACTTCTTTTTGGTGTTCGATATAGGCATCCAGCATCGTCTGCAAAGTCATCATGGTTGGGCGGCGCTTGTAGATGGCGACCATATTGAAATTGTAGCTGACCTGCAGATCGGTATTTTTGTAGAGGTAGCTTAAAATTCCGTTAGCCTGCACATCTTTTTTCAATTCGATGACGATGCGCAATCCGGTTCTATCAGATTCATCCCGTACTTCAGAGATACCTTCCAGTTTGCGGTCAAAGCGGTGGTCATCGATTTTCTTGATCATATTGGCTTTATTGACTTCGAAAGGGATTTCCGTAATGACGATTTGCTCTTTTCCGCCTTTTAACGGTTCCACCCGGGCTTTTGAACGGACGATAATCTTGCCTTTTCCGGTTTCATAGGCTTTCCGGATGCCGTCCACGCCTTGGATGGTGCCGCCTGTCGGAAAATCTGGTCCTTTGATGACGGTCATCAGTTCAGCGACGGTCGCCTGCGGATTATCCATTCGCATCAATACCGCATCGAGCACTTCATGAAGCGCATGCGGAGGAATATCGGTCGCGTAACCGGCAGAAATTCCGGTTGATCCGTTGACCAGAAGGTTCGGAAAACGGGCTGGCAAAACAGTTGGTTCCATATCGGAATCATCAAAGTTCGAAATAAAATCCACGGTGCGTTTGTCGATATCGCGCAGCAGTTCGGAAGAAATAGCAGACAGACGGGCTTCTGTGTAACGCATCGCAGCAGGCGAATCGCCGTCCATCGAACCGTTATTGCCGTGCATTTCAACAAGCATGTGCCGGATTTTCCAGTCCTGGCTCAAGCGAACCATTGCTTCATATACCGAGCTGTCTCCGTGTGGATGGTAGTTGCCGATAACGTTACCAACGGTTTTGGCCGATTTACGGAACGCTTTGTCATTGGTGTTGCCTTCGTGGTACATCGCATATAAAATTCGGCGCTGAACAGGTTTTAACCCGTCACGGGCATCCGGCAGCGCCCGGTCCTGGATGATGTATTTGCTGTAACGGCCAAACCGATCGCCGATGACTTCTTCCAGTGGCAAATCTTGATATCGTTCGGTTTGTGTCATACAAGTTCCTCCTCAGCGTGAATCAAATCATTTTCAAGAATATTGCTGTCGTCTTCCATTCCGAAATCGACATTGTTTTCAATCCAGCGGCGTCTCGGTTCCACTTTATCACCCATCAAGGTGGTGATGCCGCGTTCTGCGCGTGCACTGTCTTCGATTGTGACGCGGATCAGCGTACGGCTTTCTGGGTTCATGGTCGTTTCCCATAACTGGTCCGCGTTCATCTCGCCCAAACCTTTGTAGCGCTGCAGCGTATAGCCCTTGCCAACTTTTTGGATCGATGCATCCAGGTCCGCTTCGGTCCAGGCATAGTCGACCACTTCTTTTTTGCCGATGCCTTTGGATACTTTGTACAGCGGCGGCAGCGCGATAAACACTTTGCCTGCCTCGATCAATGGCTTCATGTAACGGAAAAAGAATGTCAACAGCAGCACTTGGATGTGTGCGCCATCGGTATCCGCATCGGTCATGATGATGATTTTGTTGTAGGCGATGTCGTCAATCGAAAAATCGGAAGATACGCCGCCGCCGATGGCATGGATGATCGTTGAAATCTCTTCGTTCTTCATGATTTCCTCAAGTTTCGCTTTTTCGGTATTGACGACTTTTCCGCGAAGTGGCAGGATGGCCTGGAAAGTCCGGTCGCGTCCTTGTTTTGCAGAACCGCCTGCCGAATCTCCCTCCACCAGGTACAATTCGTTTTTCGAAGCGTTGCGTGACTGGGCAGGCGTCAATTTACCCGACAGCAAGGCATCCGATTTCTTTCGCTTTTTGCCGTTTCGCGCGTCTTCCCGTGCTTTTCGGGCAGCTAGTCGAGCCTGTGATGCCCGTATTGCTTTTCGTACGAGAGAAGCACTGAGGTCTGCATTTTCTTCCAGGAAGTACATCAACTTCTGGGAAACGACTGAATCGACGATGCTTCGCGCTTCGCTGGTTCCCAATTTGCTTTTCGTCTGCCCTTCAAATTGCAGCAGCGCTTCAGGGATGCGGACAGAAACAATGGCCGCCAACCCTTCGCGGATGTCGGAGCCTTCCAGATTTTTATCTTTGTCTTTCAGTAAGTTGATCTTTCTCGCATAGTCGTTGAAAACACGTGTCATAGCCGCTTTGGCACCAGTTTCATGCGTTCCGCCGTCGCGTGTCCGGACGTTGTTGACAAATGACAGGATGGTTTCGGAATAGCCGTCGTTAAATTGGAACGAAAATTCAATTTCCATTTCATCCTGCTCGCCTTCGATATAGGCCACTGGATGCAGTACGTCTTTTTCTTCGTTCAGATAGGCAACAAAGGCCTCGATTCCTGTTTCATAATGGAAAATGTCCTTGGCTTCTGTCCGTTGGTCAAACAGTTCAATTTTCAGTCCCTTTAACAAGAAGGCCGATTCGCGCAGGCGTTCTGAAAGGGTCTCGTAATTGTATTTGAACACGGAAAAAATGGACTCGTCCGGGAGAAAGTGGATCAATGTGCCGCTTTCTTTCGTCGAACCGATTTCTTCCAATGTCGTAGCCGGCTTGCCGCCGTTTTCAAAACGCTGGCGGTACTTCTTGCCATCGCGGTAAATTGTCACTTCCAGGAATTTGGACAGTGCATTGACGACAGACGCGCCGACGCCATGAAGGCCGCCGCTTGTCTTATAGCCGCCCTGGCCGAACTTCCCGCCAGCGTGCAGAACCGTCAAGATGACTTCCGGTGTCGGTTTGCCGCTGCGGTGCATTCCTGTAGGCATGCCGCGTCCATAATCCCGGACACTGATGCTGTTGTCTTCATGGATGGTGACGGTGATTTTGTCTCCGTGTCCTGCAAGCGCTTCATCAACCGAGTTGTCGACAATCTCATAGACCAAATGGTGAAGTCCGCGTGCATCCGTCGAACCGATATACATCCCCGGCCGTTTTCTGACGGCATCTAAGCCTTCGAGTACCTGGATCGCTTCTTCGTTGTATGCCGTATTTTGAATTTTAGCCATTTAATTCCCTCCATCAAACATTTGTTCGTGTTTTTATCTCTCTTTATCGTATTCTATTTCTTGTGCATCTGTCAAACTTCATAGAAAAAGAGCGCTGGGCGCCCTTTAGCGGTAATGCCTTATTTCAGAATGGCGTGTTCCACTTTGATGCAACGATCCATTATGACTGTATACCCCGCATCAGCCAACCGATTAAATACGTTCTCATCAACTACATTTAATTGTGTCCAAAATACTGGACAATCGATTTTCATGAACTCATCAGCAATATCCTCCAGAAACTCACTGCGCCGGAAAACGTTGACGATATCCACTTTTTCTGGAATATCACTCAAAGAAGCGTAACTTTTTTCACCCAGTACGGCATCCGTCTGTGGATTGACCGGGATGATGCGGTAGCCGGCCCGCTGCATAGATTCCGATACGATATAGGAAGTGCGGCTCGGGTTCGGGCTAAGGCCGATTACAGCAATGGTTTTCGCGTGATCGAGGACGTTTTTGATTTTTTCGCGGCTCGGGTTGTTCAAGATAATCACCTGTCCTTTTTATTCTATCATACACGATTCTGTCCTGCCTGTTGAATAATCCGACGACTATTGTTCAAAGAACTTCAGTCATGGTAAACTGAAACTATAAAATAAGGTTGTTTTAAAGGAGTCCATAATGACTATACTGCTTCCCATTCTACTAGCTTACCTGCTCGGCTCGATTCCGTCTGCCTTATGGGTCGGAAAACTGTTCTACAACACCGACATCCGAACCAAAGGAAGCGGAAACTTAGGCGCTACCAATACATTCCGGACGCTCGGCAAGAAGGCCGGGATTGCCGTCACCCTGTTGGATATCCTGAAAGGGACGGCCGCAACGCTGATTCCCCTTTATATCGCTACCGATATCCATCCGCTGGTATTCGGTGTTATCGCGGTCATAGGCCATATTTATCCAGTGTTCGCCAAATTCAAAGGCGGAAAAGCTGTTGCTACTTCAGGTGGCATCCTGCTTGGCTATCAGTGGCCCTTGTTCATCATGGCGGTCGCAGTGTTGCTGATTGCACTGAAGATCACCAAGATGGTATCATTGTCTTCAATCATTTTGTCGGTCGTAGCAATCATCTACACCACTATTTATGCAATTTTCACGGAAGACTACCTGTTCATGATCGTCATTTACATCCTGGCCTTGTTCATCATTTTCCGCCACCGTTCCAATATTGCCCGAATCCGAGCAGGTACAGAGCCGAAAATCAACTGGTAACACCAGTGGAAGGACGTGTGATATGCAGATTAATATCAGCAATGACGCATTCAATTGGTTTAAGAAAGAAATGGAAGTGGCTCCTGGAGAAGCTGTTCGCTTTTTCGTCCGCTATGGCGGTTCCAGCAAGCTGCAGCCCGGATTTTCGCTGGGCGTAACCAAGGATCAGCCGCATGAAATGGCGGTCCAGGTGGAACAGGATCAAGTCACCTATTTTATTGAACAAAGCGATGTCTGGTATTTTGATGGGCATAATCTTCAGGTCAGCGTCAACGATGACTTGCACGAACTCGATTATTCATACGAAAAATAAAAAAGCATGAGCTATTCATGCTTTTTTATTTTGCAATTTATTCAGTTGCTCCAGTTGGCCTTCACGTTGCAGGATGGACCGTTGGCGATCGCCAAACAAGTCATAATGCGGATAATTGCCCCGCAAATCCATCCATTCACGCTGCAACCCATACTGCCGGCCCCAGGATTCGAGCTTGTCGAGGTCGCAGCACCCTACTTTTGTGACCGTGCTGCATCCCGGAAAGCGGTCATCCACCCAGTAATGGGTTAAAAATGAGATATGTCCTCCAGCGACCCCTTGTTTCCAGCTCTCCAGCTCGTCCCGCTTAATTCCGAACGCCATCAGGTACCTGCTTTTTGATTTCTTCGTATTTTTTATGCCATTCCGGATAGATTTTCTTGATAGAGACCGGCCGGAACGTGTCTTTTTTGACAACAACGTGTTCGGAGATGGCGGTTGCGGCAATTGCACCATCTTCATGGACGATTTCGTAGCCATATTTGGTACGCAAACGGCCATGCTCTTCCACCCATGTCCGGACAAAAGCTTTTTGCCCGTAGCGGAGAGCCGCTTTATATTGAATGGAAATATCGGTCACAGGAGACAAATAGCCATCCTTTTCCATACCCGCATAGGTAAATCCCAAGTCTTCAATCAGCTTGGTACGCCCAATTTCCAGCCAAATGATGTAGTTGGCATGATAGACGACACCCATTTGATCGGTTTCCGCGTAACGGATCTCTATTTCTTTTTCGCTTATGTACATGTTCATTTCACCTCTTTACCAGTATACAAGAAATTTGTTTTTAGATGTAAGAGAAAAGACTGTGGAGAAACTTCTAACTATATAAGTTCAACTAAAGAAACTAGCTTTTACCCAACGTTTCGGCCGCTCTGGGTAGAGCAAAGACGATTGCTCCTGCGCAAGCTCGCCGCAAATGAAGTCACAGGAATGCCTAGGACTTCTGGCTTCCCGTAAGAAGACACACGTCTTTTGCCTGTCTTCTTGATTCGTCCAGCCCTTGGACGCGCCGGTGCTAAGAAATTTAGTGAATCTAAAGTGAGCCTATGATTATCCACTGTAATCATAAAAGAGTTGAAGCAAATCAGTGGAGACTCCAACGGGAACAGTGAAGCGACAAGAACTGGAGCTACACTGGACTGAGCAGAGAGAAGAGAGCGGCAGAAGCCGTGTCCGTGGAACGCACCCGCCTAGAACGAAATGAAAGTATGAAGACTTTTTCAACAAACTGAAAAGGCTGCCGGGAAATTTCCCGGCAGCCTTTTCTTATAGTTCTTATACTTCTAGCAATTTGTTGCGGAGCACCATTTGCAGGATGCCGCCGTGGCGGAAATAATCCACTTCCACTTCGGAATCGAAACGTGCCAATACTTTGAACTCAGTCACTTTACCGTCTTCAGCAGTAGCTGTAACAGTTAGGATGTCGCGTGGTTTCACGTCATCAGACAAGTTGACGCTGATGGTTTCGTGCCCAGTCAATCCAAGTGAATCTGCGCTTTCGCCGTTGACGAATTGCAATGGCAGAACGCCCATCATCACAAGGTTTGAACGGTGAATACGCTCATAGCTTTCAGCAATGACAGTTTTGATGCCTAGAAGGAATGTTCCTTTAGCAGCCCAGTCACGTGAAGATCCCATGCCGTAATCTTTACCAGTCAATACCACAAGTCCTGTACCTTGTTCCTGATACTTCATGGCAGCATCGTAAATTGCCATTGTTTCGCCTGTTGGCCAGTAAGTCGTGTAACCGCCAGTTGTTCCTGGAGCTACCTGGTTACGGATACGGATGTTGGCGAATGTTCCACGCATCATGACTTCGTGGTTACCACGGCGAGATCCGTAAGAGTTGAAGTTACGTGGCTCTACGCCGTTTTCACGAAGGTACAATCCTGCTGGCGTATCTTTGCCGATGGCACCAGCTGGTGAAATGTGGTCAGTCGTGATAGAATCTGCGAATTTCGCAACTACACGAAGACCAGACAATGGTTGGATCGGAGCAGGCTCTTTTGAAAGACCTTCAAAGAACGGCGGGTTTTGGATATAAGTTGATGTTGCATCAAACTCATACAAAGAATCGTCGTTTGTTTCAATCGCGTTCCATGCTTCGTTCTCGTTGAATACATGCTCGTACTCTTTGCGGAACAATTCTGGAGTGACAGTGTCTTTAACGACTTTCTTGATTTCTTCAGTTGATGGCCAAATGTCTTTGAAGAATACGTCTTTGCCTTCTTTGTCTGTGCCAATCGGCTCAACTGCAAAGTCAATATCGACTGTTCCAGCAAGTGCATAAGCAACAACTAGCATTGGAGATGCCAGGTAGTTGGCTTTTACAAGCGGGTGGATGCGTCCTTCAAAGTTACGGTTACCTGACAATACAGATGAAACCAGCAAATCGTTGTTCAAAATCGCTTCTTCAATTTCAGGAAGCAATGGACCCGAGTTACCGATACATGTTGTACAGCCGTAGCCAACCAGGTTAAAGCCAATTTGGTTCATGTATTCCAACAAGCCCGCATCGTTCAAGTAACCTGTAACAACTTTAGATCCTGGAGCCAATGAAGTTTTCACGTAAGCAGGAGGAGTCAAACCTTTTTCAACTGCTTTTTTCGCTACTAGTCCAGCTCCAAGCATTACGTATGGATTGGAAGTATTTGTACAAGATGTAATTGCCGCAATCGCCAAGGCGCCAGTCTTCATTTCAGCAGTTCTGCCGTCTTTGAAGTTGACTGTTGCTGTCTTCGCAATTTCAGCTGCATCAAGTGCAAAGCCGTGTGGTCCTTCTTCGCCGGTTACAGCTTTGTTGAACTCAGGCTTCATTTGAGACATAGGAATCAAATCCTGTGGACGTTTCGGTCCTGCAAGGTTTGGCTCAATATCAGAAAGATCAATTTGCACAAGGTCCGTATAGATTGGATCTTCGTTTTCAACCTTGAAGAACATGTCGTTCTCCTGCAAATATTTTTTAGTTACAGCGATTTGGTCTGCATCACGTGCAGTCAAACGCATATAGTCAAGTGCTTCTTCGTCAACTGGGAAGAATCCGCAAGTTGCGCCGTATTCTGGAGCCATGTTGGCAATCGTTGCACGGTCAGCAAGAGGCAATGTTGTAACGCCAGGTCCGAAGAACTCAACGAATTTGCCAACTACGCCTTTTTTACGCAAAGTTTGAGTGACTTTTAACGCCAAATCGGTCGCAGTAGCGCCGTTTGGAAGTTCACCAGTCATTTTAACGCCGATAACTTCCGGAATTGGGAAGTAAGAAGGCTGTCCGAGCATGCCGGCTTCAGCTTCAATACCGCCAACGCCCCATCCAAGAACGCCGATTCCGTTGATCATTGTCGTATGTGAATCTGTTCCGACCAATGTATCAGGGAATGTTTCGAATGTGCCATCAGCATTTTCAACTGCATGGACAACGTTTGCCAAGTACTCAAGGTTTACTTGGTGAACGATACCGGTTGCAGGTGGAACCGCACGGTAGTTGTCATAAGCTTTTTGAGCCCAGCTAAGAAACTGGTAACGCTCCGCATTGCGGTCAAACTCAAGTTCCATGTTGATGCGAAGTGCATCTTCCGTGCCGTAGTTATCAACTTGAACCGAGTGGTCAATAACAAGATCCACTGGAATTTCAGGGTTGATTTTGTTCGGGTCTCCACCCATTTCAGCCATTGCTGAACGAAGTGCAGCCAAATCAACGACTACGGGTACGCCTGTGAAATCCTGAAGGATAACGCGTGAAGGCTTAAATGGCACTTCTGCTTCTTTGTTGGCATCTTTGCCCCATTTTGCTAATTCTTCAACGTGCTCGTCTTTGATGACATATCCGTCGTGCTGACGCAATACGGATTCCAATAGAACTTTAATTGAATAAGGAAGGCGCGATACTTTAGCGATCCCTGCTTCTTCTAATGCAGCTAAACGATAATAGTTATACGTTTTGCCATTTAGCTCAAAAGAAGTGCGGCTGTTGTGCAAACTGCTCTTTGCCATGTGTGTGTTCCTCCTTTGAATCTTATGAAAAGGCCCGTGACAGCGCTTTTCTCCTCCTCCATCATACCGAAAGTAGGAGCATAAGTAAATTACATTAAAATTATATAATGTGATAAGTTTTTCGAATGACTATCTTATGATTCAATCGAGTTTGCTTAATGTTTTTTCCAATTGCTTGAAATGCCGTTTTTCATGTAGACCGACAAATGGAAACCACTGGATCAGCGGAACTTTTCCGAACACCGGATGGGCCATTGATTTTTGCTTGAGCTGCTCAGGTGTTGCCCGACCATACACTTCATACAGGAAATTGTGCGAAGCGTTCAATCGTTCTTTCATCTCTTCGAGCGTGACGAATTCGCCAGTCGGTACAACGTGTTTTGGCGCTTCCACTTTAAAGGACCGACTGACCGTCAGCGCTATCGGTTTTTTCAAAGCCTTTTCGCTCGTTTCGTTCGTCAGTTCATGGGATACACCCTTCGCAATGGTACACTCCATTAACTGAAGATGATCCAAAATCTGAATAGGTGACCATTCCTGCGCTGATGGTTTCTGGTTTAATTGTTCATCAGTCATCCCCTCCACTGCCTGAAGAATCTGGTTTCTGATTTTTGCGTTGTCTTCTTTGAACATGCTGGCATCCACCTTCATTTCATCTGTTTTACTATCCTTATTAACATACCCTAATCTGCATGAATTATATACATTTGATTGGACCTGTTTTTTTCTCCGCTTCTATCGCCCCATTAGCCCGAAATGACGAGCCTAAGCCGCTCTACATAAGGGAAAATATGTTCTATTTACCTGGATGAATGGTATAATTTAAGGAAATCCCTTAAGAAGAGGTGACGCATAATGCTTTATGGTTATGAGAAATTCCGGCTGGACAACGGTATTAGTCCGAACACGGTTGTTCATGAAGTCCAATTGATCCGCTCGCTCTTCGCATTTCTGAGGCACACGTACAAAAAACCGGTGGAACCGCATGACATCCGCCCTTCCGATATCCAGCAGTTTCTGATGGATCAGCACGCGTCCGGCATCAAGGACAGCACGTTAAACCGAAAACTGATTTACATTAGAAGATGGTTTGATTATATGTGGCAGATTGGGCGCATCCCGAACGATTTTATGCCCAAGTTCAAGTTCAGTGAAAAACTGGATTTGACGCCTTCCGATATATACTTGGATTATGAAGATCTGTTGAAGAAGAAAGATGCCGTGCTCGAAGCTGACCAGTTGTCTTTGAATGCAAAAATCCTATATATCTTGTACCTGCGAGGACTTCGTCTTCGTGACATGGTGACGATTGATGTAGACAATTTTGATGACCGGGGCGGGAAATTGACATTAGCAGTTGAAAAGAAAGATGGCTACCAATGCATCCTGACTTTTACTGGCAAAGAGATTCCCGTCATGCTTGAGGGAATTGAACGGGCAGTCTTCCGTGGTACCCCATATTTGCTGTCGTCCAAAGTAAAAAATGAATACACGATGTTTCAGATGGGGTCGCTGTCCGACTATACGGAGGCACTTTCCTCTTTTGTCGGCATGCCGATGCGCTCGGGCGATATCCGTTTTGCCTATGTCCATTACCTTTATTCGGTAGAACATAAAAACCTGGAGGAAATCCAGGAAATATTGGGCGTTTCGCTGGATTCCGCATCGCGGATCCTCAAGGATTCCCTAACCCGCCTAAAACGGGGCACACATTAAAACAACCTATCCCATGAAATCGGGATAGGCTGTTTTTTTTGTTTCCGATCATAGGAAGAAACCGAAATCCAAAGCAAAATTAAAAATGAGCAAAGTATGAATGACGACAAAGATCGTTGCCTGCCGGTTGAGCTTCTCAATATTTTCGTATTGCATCAGGACCACCCCTTCTCTCTTAATAGTCTGATTATACTGAAAATTCAAGCCTGTGGCAAGCATTGTTTCCTTAGGCTACTTTTGACTTTAGGTTTATAATCAAAGAAAAGGAGTGGATGGGATGAAAAAAGCATTATTGGTGGTTGACTATACGGTGGATTTTGTAGCTGAGGATGGTGCGTTGACTTGTGGCAAGCCTGGCCAAGCGATTGAAGAGACGATTTGCAAACTGACAGAGGATTTTCTCACGGACGGCGAGCTGGTGGTCATGCCGGTCGATCTGCACGACAAGGACGATGCCTATCATCCGGAAGCAAAGCTCTTTCCTCCCCATAATATAAGGGGAACAGCCGGCCGAGAACTATACGGGCGCCTTGCAGATGTTTATAAAGCGTATGCGGACCGTATCATTTGGATGGACAAAACCAGGTACAGTGCATTTGCCGGCACCAATCTGGAATTGTTGCTGCGGGAGCGCAATATAGAAGAAATCCATCTTGTCGGGGTCTGTACGGATATCTGCGTCCTGCACACTGCGGTGGATGCCTACAATAGAGGATACACGATTTTCATCCATGAGGATGGCGTCGCCAGCTTTGATCAGGCGGGGCATGAGTGGGCTTTGCGCCACTTCGCCACAACCTTGGGCGCACATATTTTATAAGCTTTTTATCTTTTTATGTTTCAATCGTCCTGAATCTGGTTATACCTAGAGTGTAGCAATTATACATTACTCTAAAGGAGCTGGAAAAAATGGGTTTTATTTTGTATCTTATTATGGGTGGTATCATCGGTTGGATCGCAGGAATGATTTTAGGTAAAGATGTTCCAGGCGGCATTATCGGTAACATCATCGCAGGTATCGTTGGTGCCTGGTTAGGTGGATTAATTCTTGGAGATTTAGGTCCTGTCATTTGGGACGTAGCAATCATCCCAGCATTAATTGGTGCTTTGATCTTTGTATTCGTTCTTAGCCTGATTATGGGATCTATGAGAAAAGGCCGTAAAGCTTAATAAAAAAAGAGTGGACAAATGTCCACTCTTTTTTTGCGTTTAATTGAATTCTTCTTCGTATAAATGATAGTAATGAAGAACATCAGCTACATACTCTTCGCTGTGGTTATATTGGAAAATTGCGCTTTCCAACTCGCCTTCCGCTGCACCATTTTGCGACAGGTAATTCGCTGCACTGTATAGAGAATCCGTTAAATTGTAAGGATCCGCTATGCCGTCTCCGTTGCCATCAACCCCATAGCCCCCATAGTAGGCAATCACATCAAGATTTGTTTTGTCTTCTTCACTGATTTCACCTTGGCCTTGGCCAGAACAGGTGGGATGGCTCCAACCGACAAAAGTGCATGGCATAAATTGAAGGTGCCCTTCTGCTCCGACCGGAGACAGCAAAGGGTCCATGGTCGAAAACCGGGTCTCAATCCGGTGATGGGCTGCCAGCAATGTCCACGGAATGCTATAGACCTCGGCGGCTTCTTTGTAAAGTGGAATGTTTTCTTCCGGTACTTCCAGTTCAATTATTCGGCTTGGCGCTTCCTTGAGCGTATCCATGACTGAAACCGAATTGAACATCATAAAAAGAAGGATTCCAAGGGTGCCAGCAACGATTGCAGCTGGTACTAAAAGAATCAGACAGCCTATTTGACGTTTATATTTTTTGGGTATCTTCTTTTTTTTCATTTCTCCACACCTAATCTTTCATTTGTTTCAGTGTAGCATATCTTCCTTTCCCTTGCCGTTCTCACCAATAAACTGCTTAGTATTGATATTATATTCAACGATGGCTACAAAATTTTTCTGGTAAAATTAACAGTGGGAGGTGAATCTTATGTGGGATGATTTTAAGAAATTCGCATTAAAGGGCAATGTCCTTGATCTTGCTGTAGCAGTTGTTATTGGTACTGCTTTCGGGAAAGTGGTCACTTCTTTAGTGGAAGACATCATTATGCCCATGGTCGGAATAGTAGCCGGTGGAATCAGCGTCGTGAATTGGAGTTACACGTTCAAAAATGTGGTGTTGAATTATGGATTATTTATACAATCGATTATCGACTTTTTCATCATTGCTTTCTCGATCTTCATGGTTATCCGCATTTTCACCAATCTAAAACGCAAAAAAGACGTACCTGCCGAAGAAGAGCCGGAAGTCTTGGACAAAACTCAAGAAATTCTTATCGAAATCAGAGATCTTTTGGGCAAACAAAAAACCGGTCTATGACCGGTTTTTTACTTTCCTTCAATTAATCCGCGCAAATCGTTCTTAATATCTTCCACTGGCACATTTTCGAAGCCGTCGTAATTATTGACGACAACTCCATCCTGATCCACCAGATAAAAAGTTGTTCCGTGTATGACCTGGTCGCTTTCGGGATCATTGCGCACAAAGGAATTGAAATTATCTTTCGCAAACTCTGTTATCTCCGACTGTTTATACCCCGTAAGCAAATGCCATTTGGATTCGTCTGGAACCGAATACTGCGCCAAATATTTCTGCATCGTTTCCGGTGTATCGACACTCGGGTCCACACTGAACGCCACAATTTTGTAGTCTTCCAAACCTTCCGCTTCCAGCTCTTCCTGAATTCCGCTCAAATTGAATGTCATCGGTGGACAAACCGTTTCACAGTTTGTAAAAACAAATGTTGCCAGCCAAGGTGTACCTTTCAAATCTTCCAAAGAAACGGGATCTCCCCGGTGATCGGTATAGGAAAAATCTTCAATTGCAGCACTGCCGCATGCCCCTAAAAATAGCACCAGGCTCAGCAAAACTGTCAAAGAAATAAATCGCATGAGATTGCCTCCACTCTTTCGTCCTTTTAATCATAGCGAAAGTATGGAATCTGCACAATACATCTTAAACCGCCATTGTCACGAATTTGTGAAGTCAGGACAGCTTCAATGTAATTAAAGCGTCATGAATGGCGACCAATTTCGTCTCCACGCGATGCATCAAATAAAAAGACACAAAAATGGGGAATCCGAGTTCTTGAACCCATTGCATCCACTCTTCCATTGTTTTCATCCCCCTATCTAGAAAAGCGTAAGTGCAGCAAAATTTCCCTACTAAAAAAGCTCTCCCGAATCAGGAGAGCTTCTTGCCTAGATTGCGTACTCTACAATATTCCGTTCGACGATTCGGGCGCCTTTTATCGTTCCAAGTGAAGAACCTTCCACTTCAAAAACATCCTGCGTGATGATTGCCTGCATGCCCGCCAGCAATTCGGCATCTGTGACATTATCACGCGGTTCGTCCACAGTCAATGTGACGTCTTTTCCAGCAGTGGTCGTAAAAATCAATTCCAATGTTTTAGCCATTCCTTATTCCCCCTTTATGCTTTTTACTGATAGATCGTCATTGCGGATTGTTTTTCAACATCCATCAATGTCTTGGTTCCGAAGTTCGTCAGTACAGCTGCTGTTTCAAAAATGCCGTCTGCAGCTGCTGCTTCTTTGACGTTGTGGTACGATTTGAACTTTCTCTTCACTTTGCCGTTGGCATCCAAGCCGTTATCGTACGTGCAGCGGATGCTGGCGTTCTTAAAATCACTAAAGGCCATGTTCTTCACCTCCTTTCATTCGCTATATAGACACAGATGAAAAAAAGAGATACATTTTTAATGAATTTCTTTTCAAACCCTTCTATAATAGAAGTAATGGAAAAATGAGGTGAAACAATATGGAACTGAGTGGCTGGTTTTTGTGGTTTATCCTATTTTGGGTAGTCGTGCTGGTGGGGCTTTTCGCAATTGGCGGATATTTCATGTTCAGAAAGTTCCTGAAGTCCATGCCGAAAGAAGATGGCCTTTCAGATTTGAACTGGGAAGAATATTACGTCGATAAAACGATCCATTTATGGGGCGATGAAGAAAAAGCAATGTTGAATGAGTTGGTACAGCCGGTTCCTGATTTATTCCGTCCGGTGGCAAAACAGAAAATCGCCGGCAGGATCGGACAGGTCATGCTTGAAGAAGGAGTCAAAAAGATGCAGCTGGAACACATCATCCGCGGCTATATTCTTGCGACTCCTAAACGCGATCATAAATTTCTGCGAAAAAAGTTAGCTGAGATGGAGATTGATGTTCGTCCGTACGAACAATATTTTGAACAGTAAAAAGCGCCATTCCCTTAAGTGGGAATAGCGCTTTTATCTTTTGCTGCGATTTTTTTGTATTGCCACAGCATAGAGAGCCGCCATGGCCACAGCATACCGAACGCCAAGATCCAGAACATGCCTGCCAGTTCGCCGATATCAATGCTTGAACTCAATACCACTTTGCCAAGGACGCGCACCAGCAAAAGCCCAAACAAGATAAAGACAAATGCCTTTGACTGCTTCAAGTAAATGTCGCCATCACGAACTTCAAATCTGGAGGTCCAGATCAAAACAGTTGAAAAGAGGATGCCGACGGCCAATGCTTCGAAAATCTGCAAAGGTGCAACACGGAAAAACGGGAAAATGAACATAAATGCGCCGGTTGACATAAAAAACGGCGGCAAGATGATTTTTTTGGCCGAAGCCGGTTTTTTAGCCGATTTTGAACGAACGAACATGGCCAGCAATCCCATTGCAAAGGCACCAACGGTAGTAACGATTAAATAAACTTCAGTGGGGATTTGATTAAACATCTAAACTCCCCTCCAGCTCATCCAACCTGCGGCGCAATTCTTCAGTCGGTACAAACCGTGCAAAACGATGAATTTCCTTGCCTTGCCGGAACAAAAGGACAACAGGTGCTGTAAAGAGCATCAACTGCCCTGCCAGTTCCGGCATTTGTGCTGCATTTACCAAGTAGAAAGGCAGCTGGTAATCGTCTTCAAAAGCTTCGACCTGGGGACGCAAACCTTCACAGACTGAGCAATTATCCGTTTTCACAAAAAGCAAAAACGACTGCTCTTCACCAATTTTTGATTGGTATTCTTCTATCTTAGAAATGGTCTCCATCTTTGTCACCTGCTTAATGTCAATTTAAAATCCTTGAAAATCACCAAAGAACGGACTCAGAATACGGATTAAATACGTGAGGCCATCGAAAAACAATAAGATGCCGACTCCAATCATAACATAGCCGCCAGCCTTCATGATCTTCTGGTTATGTTTGCGCAGCCAGCCCATGCGTGCCACGAAAAATGACAAAACGAAAAATGGAATACCAAAGCCGAGTACATATGCCACCATATACCAGATGCCGGATCCCGGATTAGTCGCAGCAAGTGCATAAATCGCCGCAGTTATCGGACCTGTACAGGGTGTCCAGCCAGCAGCGAACGCCAGACCGATGAAGAATGTTCCCAAAAATCCGGCCGGCCGGTTCTTAAACGAGAACTTCCGGTCCTGCATGAGAAATTTCGGTGTAAAAACACCGACAATCATCAGTCCGAACAGGACAATGAATATTGCGCCTACCTGACGGATCAGTTCATCATAACGGATAAACCATTCATAGAAGAACGATGTACTGAAACCGAGAGCAATGAAAATGGTTGAAAATCCTAATAGGAAAAACAACGTATGGAACATCCCCCGCCGTTGCATGACTTTTTTATCGTTCTTGATTTCATCCATGGTCATACCCGTTATATAGGATAAAAATGCAGGATACAAAGGCAGCGTACATGGCGAAATAAAGCTTAAAAAGCCGGCTCCAAAAGCCAAAAATAAATTGATATCAGATGCCACTAGTAATTCTCCTTCCTGTGCTCCTCCATCTTACCAAATTTCCAACCGAAACACTGCCCCTGCGTCTGTGAAATCTTTGTGGACAAATAGCCAGCTCGTTGATGCTACTGCAATTAACGAACCGCTGCCGTGCAACTTATGCTTTTGGAACAGCCAGTGTTACATCGGTGCTTTTCTTTTCATTATATTCAGTTTTTGTTCACTCACTTTTTTCTTGTTGACGGTTTTGAACTTTTGAGTAAAACCTTTTGTAGTTTGTTACATAGTAAGTAACTGCAAGCACTTTTTCGATTTTTATTTACAAGCTGACCTTGTTTATTGCACACAAAAAAACAGCCTGAGCCGTCCCTCCTGTTTACTCCACGATGCCGTTTTGCAGCAAATACATTTTATGGTACAAGCCCTGCTGCTGGAGCAATTGCTGGTGCGTGGCCCGCTCCACGATTTCACCTTGGTGCAGCACCAAAATCAGTTCAGCATCTTGAATGGCGCTGAGCCTGTGTGCGATGGCGATGGTCGTCCGTCCGCGCCGCGTGCGCTCGAGACTGGTTTGGATGGCCACTTCCGTTTCGGTATCGATATTGGCCGTTGCTTCATCAAGCACCAGAATTTTCGGGTTGTTCCCCATCGTCCGTGCAAAAGCCACCAACTGCCGCTGGCCGCTTGAAAAAGTGGAGCCCCGCTCCGTCACTTTTGGCTGTAGCCATCCGGCAATGCTTCGATAAAACGGTTTGCCTGCACAAATTCGGCTGCTTCGCAGACAGCTGCTTCCGTAATGGTTTGATCATAGAGCCTGATATTACTCTCGATCGCTCCATAAAAGAGGATTGACGATACAGCATCACTTCGAAAAAAAGACAAAAAAATAAAAGCCAATTTTCCATAGGGGAAGAGGAAAATTGGCTTTTATTGACCGAAGGCGGGTACCAAGCGCCAACGGCTTTATAGTATGGACTTTTTACCCGATGAGTTGCTTGGCAAGTCCCAATTGATGATGTACTTGTTCAAAACCTGTGCCGCCCAGTGAGTTTCTTCGCTCTACTGCAGTTCTCGGCATCAGCGTATTGTAAATGTCTTCATCGATCAGTGGACTCGCTTCCTGAAGATCAGTGAGCGGCAAGTCTTTCAGGAAATAACCGCGCTGGATGCAAGTGAAGACCAGTTTCCCGGTCACATCATGCGCTTCGCGGAACGGCATGCCTTTCGCAGCCAGATAATCCGCCAATTCGGTCGCATTGGAGAAATCGGAATGCACCGCTTTTTCCATGGAATCCGTACGGACCGTCATGGTGCGGATCATGCCTTCGAAAATCGGCAATGAGCCCATCAAGGTGTGGACCGTGTCGAACATGCCTTCCTTATCTTCCTGCATGTCCTTGTTATAGGCCAGCGGAAGGCCTTTCAAAGTCGTCAGCAACCCGAACAGGTTGCCGTAGACGCGCCCGGTCTTGCCGCGGATCAGTTCCGCCATATCCGGGTTTTTTTTCTGCGGCATGATGCTTGAGCCTGTCGAGAAGGTATCATCCAGCTCGATAAAACGGAACTCTTCGCTCGACCACAAGATGATTTCTTCGGCAAAACGCGACAGGTGCATCATCAGCATGGACGAATTGCTGAGAAATTCAAGGATGAAATCACGGTCGCTGACAGCATCCAAGCTGTTTTGGTAGACGTTTGAAAAGCCCAACAATTCGGCTGACATTTCGCGGTCGATCGGGAAAGTCGTGCCCGACATCGCCCCCGCTCCAAGCGGGGAAATATCGATGCGTTTCACCGATTCCATCAACCGTTCCTTATCACGCTGGAGCATCCAGAAATACGTCATCAAGTGATGGCCGAATGAAATCGGCTGAGCACGCTGCAAATGCGTATAGCCTGGAACTATCGTTTCCACATGCGCTTCTGCCTGTGTCACGATGGCGTCCTGGAAAGCAGTGATGGCTTCGATAATTTCCTGGACACGATTTTTCAAATATAGGTGCATATCGGTCGCAACCTGATCGTTGCGGCTTCTTGCTGTGTGCAGTTTGCCGCCGACCGGACCGATTTCATCGATTAAATGCTTTTCCAAGTTTAAGTGGATGTCTTCATTCGATACACTGAATTCCAAATCGCCGTCCTGTGCTTTTTGTTTCAGCGTCTCGAGGCCAGACAAGATAAGCTTCCCATCTTCTTCAGAAAGAATCTGGCAGGCGGCCAGCATTTTCACATGCGCTGTGCTGCCTTCCAGATCCTCCATTACCAGCTTTTGATCATAGGAAATTGAAGCACCGAACTCATCGACCCACTGTTCGGCCGATTTTTGAAAACGGCCGCCCCACAGTTTGGTCATGCTTTCACCTTCTCTTTCAAGTCTTCAGGAACCGCAACCTCTTTCTTGTTGACCATGGAGTTGACGACTGTCGGAAGGCCCCATAATTCGATAAAGCCGACTGCAGATGCATGGTTGAACGTATCATCTGTAGAGTAAGTGGCCAATTGCTCGCTGTAAAGGGAGTTGGGTGACTTACGGCCTTCGATGATGGCATGTCCTTTAAACAGTTTTACACGTACCGTTCCGTTGACAAAAGCCTGCGTTTCTTTCAAGAATGCTTCCAATGCAACACGCAACGGCGAGAACCAAAGGCCTTCATAGATCAATTCGGTCAATTTCTTCTCGATGATCGGTTTGAAATGTGCCATTTCTTTTACCAACGTAATGTCTTCAAGCTCTTTATGCGCTGCAATCAATGTCATTGCTGCAGGAGCTTCGTAGATTTCACGTGATTTGATGCCGACCAGTCTGTTTTCGATATGGTCAATTCTACCCACGCCGTGTTTGCCGGCAATTTCATTCAGTTCAAGGATCAATTTAGAGAATGAGTACGAAACGCCATTCAATTGAGTCGGAACACCGTTAACAAATTCGATTTCGACAATATCCGGCGTATCCGGTGTGTTTTCCAATGAAGAGGTGATGTCGTAAGCTTCTTCCGGCGGCGTAGCCCACGGATCTTCCAGGACGCCACATTCATTGGCACGGCCCCATAGGTTTTGGTCGATCGAGAATGGGCTGTCCAAATTAACGGGAATTGGAATGTTATGCTCTTTTGCATAAGCGATTTCTTCATCACGTGACCAAGCCCACGCACGCACTGGCGCTACCACTTCAAGGTTCGGGTTCAATGATTTAATGGAAACTTCAAAACGCACCTGGTCGTTGCCTTTTCCTGTGCAGCCATGTGCGACAGCAGCTGATCCAGTCGCTTCTGCAATTTCAACCAATTTCTTCGAAATCAACGGACGCGACAGTGCAGATACCAATGGATACTTGCCTTCGTATAATGTATGAGCCTGTAATGAAATCAATGCATATTCATCCGCAAATTCGTCTCTCGCATCAATCATATAGCTTTCAACCGCTCCAATCTGAAGCGCTTTTTGTTTAATGAAGTCCAAATCCTTGCCTTCCCCGATATCCAGGCAAACAGCTACGACGTCGTAGCCTTGTCCTTTCAGCCATGGAATGGCCACTGATGTATCTAATCCACCTGAGTATGCGAGTACAATCTTTTTATTCAATATGAAAACCTCCAATGTATTTTTATGCAATGTTTGAAATGAATATACAAACTATATCATGGATTTTTGTCCAGTGCAAGCGATACAATCATAATTTTTCATGAAAAAAAAGCGGTACAAACCGCTTTTTTCTTTGTTGCTCTATTGTCGCTTCATTTTATTCTCCGTCAATTGTATATTCATGTGTATCAAGATCGATCCGAACTTCGGACATTTCCCCTGTTTCCATATTGCTGAACAAAAAACCGATCTCGTTATCGCGGACAATCGGCTGCCCCATCATGATCAATCTCGGCAATTGCTCTTGATTGATGAACGCTTCAAGCGCTTCCGACTGTTTGATGGACTCCTCATCACTCAAAATCGTAATGGTTTCTGCTTCTCCTTGCATCGGGAAAGATTCTGCCAGTGGCCCTTCATAGTCCATACTGACTTTCATACCCGTACGGATGTCACGGATCACGCCTTCGGTCGTTTCTGCCCCGTCATTGAATTGCACCTTGACATCTTCAGGGATGCTGAAATAAATATTGTTGACCAGAATACTTTCTCCACTGACTTGTGTAATAAATCCTTCTTCAGTCATGCTTTTCTGTTCGACGGCCATTTCCGCTTTATCGGCTTTTTCCTTTTCAGCCGGTTCAGCTTCTTCATTTGAACACGCTGCTAGCAGCATGACGCTGGCTAAAAATAAACTCCTTTTTTTCAAAGCTACCCAATCCTTTTCCTGTATATTCGTGATGTTTTAAACACTGTCGAGCTAATTTTACCTGTTGGATGGAATAGTTGCAATTATCAGCCTTGGATTTATGCCTTATTATAGTAGAAGATGCCGTCGTCGCCTAAACGTTCTGCAATTAGCCCTTCTTCCTGCAAGTAATCGATTTGGCCGATTGTTTCCGATAAGGTGAGCCCAAGCTCTTTTTCATAGGCATGGGCAAACAATTCTTTTGTCAGCTCATAAACGGTGCATTCCCCTTCACCAATCATGCCAAGGGCCTTCATAGCCCGCTGGTGCTGCTTTGCCAGTCGAGCAGTGATGAGTTTACTGACATCGCGGACTTCTTCTCCATGCCCACTGTAGATTACGTCGACCGGCATTTTCAAGAGACGGCTAAGAGACGCATTGTATTGAAGGAGCGACTTCGGGCGCCCTTGCACCGGATCGAGTGGCGGTTCGATCAGTGGATTGGACGATACCTTCGCAATGACATGATCGCCTCCAATCATTTCCCCAGTTTCTTTGTTCCAGAATGATAGATGGCTTTGTGCATGGCCAAGCGTTTCGAGAACTTCCCATTCCGGGTGGCCCGGCAGTGTATCGCCTTCAGTGATGGACATGTCCAAAGGGCGGCTTCCCATCAGGTTCAGTGGGCGCTTCATCTTTTTGACCCAGAATTGCAGATCGCCCGGAACCCCTTCTTCCTTTAACCGTTCTAAATAGAACGCGTCATGGTAATCAAAGAAACTCTGATCGCGGCGCAGCCATGGATCATTGTACGGATGGCCATATAATTTCGCATTTTCAAAGCCGTCTACCCACCCGGCGTGATCGGGATGATGATGCGTCAGCACCACTTGTTCAATGTCCCCGGGTTCTGCACCAAACTCTTTCAGTCCAGCCTTTATGGCCAACCAGGCTTCTGGCGTTTTCGGGCCAGCATCGATCAAGGTCAGCATATCGCCTTTCAACAAGTATGAATTGACGTCACCAACTGCAAACGGTGTAGGAATAATAATCTTATGTAAAGTCAAATTAGCTCTCTCCTTTAAAATGAATCACTATTCATCCATCATACATGGAAAATCGGATACCGTCACTTCTTTAGGCCATTTGACAAAAGACCCCTCTGTACTCTATAATTTAAAAACATATGTGAGCGAAGATAAAGATCAGTACACAAAGTGAAGGTGTAAAGAGAGTGCAGCTGCAGCTGAGATGCGCACCCCCTCTCCTTTGTGGAACCTGCTTTTGAGCTGCCGTGAAAACACGGCCGTCTGTCCGCGTTATGGATATCGAGTGGTGTCTTTATGGCAAACTTAGGTGGTACCGCGGAAACAGAGCGTTTTCGTCCTTGTATAAACAGGGATGATTGCGCTTTTTAATTTGAGGAAAGAGAGTGAGTTATATGAAAATAGTATGTGTAGGAGCCGGGTCAATGGCAGAATCTATGATTCATGGCTGGATCAATAAGCGAATTATGAAACCGGAAGAAATTTCTGTGATGAACCGATCAGACCAGGATCGCTTGGAATTTTTGAGCGACGAATATGGAGTCAATATCGTCTGTCAGGACAAAACTGAGTTGAAGGACGCCAATTTTATTCTGCTCGCAATGAAACCGAAAGATGTGGAAGCAGCCCTCAGCGGCATTAAAGACAAGCTAACCGGCAATACGGTCATCTTATCAGTCGCAGCAGGCGTTTCCATCGATACCATCCAAAAGCATGTCGGGGATTTTGCAGTAGCACGTGCAATGCCCAATACTTCTGCAAAAATCGGTAAGTCGGCTACAGGTGTAGCTTGGAGCAAACATGTTTCGCTTGAGCAGCAGCACGAGTTGCGGAATCTGCTGACTTCGATCGGCAGTGTGACCGTCGTGGAAGAAGAGCAATTGCATGCCGTTACAGGAGTGGCGGGAAGCGGACCGGCTTATATCTATTATTTTGCGGAAGCGATGACCGAAGCCGCAGTAGCCAATGGCCTGTCTAGTGCGGATGCCAAAAAACTGGTGCGCCAAACCTTTGCCGGGGCAGCTGAAATGCTTCAACAAGAGGATTTTGCAGAGCTGCGCAAAAAAGTGACCAGCCCGAACGGGACGACCGCAGCAGGGTTGAACTCCCTGGAAGAAAATCATTTTAAGAAAATCATTGGTGAATGCGTAACCCAGGCTTCCGAGCGATCAAAAGAGCTCGGAAAAGAATTCAAATAAATTTTTCTGTATGTATTGCAGCTGTATATCTACGAGGAGGAAGTTTATGGCAAAGTTATTTGAACCTTATGCGATTAAAAAAACCATATTTAAAAACCGTATCGTAATGGCGCCGATGTGCATGTACCAAAGTGATCAGGAAGATGGCCAAGTAACTGACTGGCATCGTGTCCACTACCCGACACGGGCAGTTGGTGGCGTAGGCCTCATTATCACCGAAGCGACAGCTGTCCAGCCAGAAGGGCGCATTTCATCAAGGGATCTCGGGATTTGGGATGACAGCCACATTGACGGACAAGCCGAAATTGTCCGATTGATGCAACAGAACGGTGCCAAAACCGGTATTCAATTGGCACATGCTGGCAGAAAAGCGACAATTGATGGAGAGATCCATTCAGCAAGCGCCATCGCTTTTGATGAGAATTATAAAATACCTAAAGAAATGTCTTTAGAAGATATTGAAAAAACGATCAAGGCATTTAAAAATGGGGCTGTCCGCGCAAAAAAAGCCGGTTTCGATGTTGTCGAACTCCATGCGGCACACGGTTATTTGATCAACCAATTCCTGTCGCCTTTAACAAATGGGCGCACCGACAATTATGGCGGCAGTGCAGAAAACCGTTACCGCCTGTTGGGCCAGGTCATCGATGCTGTCAATGAAGTATGGGAGGGGCCGTTGTTTGTCCGTATCTCTGCACATGATTACAGCAAAGGTGGCATGATACCGGAACAGTATGTAGAAATGTGCCAATGGATGAAACAGCAAGGCGTTGATTTGATCGATGTCAGCTCCGGTGCTGTCGTACCCGCTCAAATTCCTGTATACCCCGGTTACCAGGTGCCATTTGCAGAAATGATTAAAAAGCAAACCCCGATAGCGACTGGGGCGGTCGGCTTAATCACCAGCCCCTTGCACGCAGAGGAAATCCTTCAAAATAACCGCGCAGATATGGTCTTCCTTGCCCGTGAACTGCTTCGAGACCCTTATTGGGCATACACAGCTGCCAAGGAGCTACACGCTGATATCACGGCTCCAGCGCCGTATAAGCGCGGTTGGATATAAGGCGGTTGCAAAATAATTCAGATTTAGTATACTTAAGGTAACGTAAAAAAACCGAATGCGTAAGCATTCGGCCAGCTGTATGCCGCCACGAGAGCGGTTGGCTGGAATACAGGCTTAAAAAATAACCGTCATTCCACGCCACATGGGACGGTTATTTTTTTTTGTTGATGACCAAAATCATGGAAACGACAAGAGTCAAAGCGCTGATCGTTAAACCGATACTCGTAAATACGAGACCGAATGATTCTGTGATGGTCATGTTACCACCCCCTTTCCTGGGGAATGGCCAAACCGCCCTCATACAGCTGTAACTTTATTTTATCACAAAAAGAACGTATGTTCTAATATTTCCATAAATTATTTTAGAATTTACTAAAAAAAGCCATCTTTTAAGGACGGCTTACCTGTTTTTTCCTGATTTTTTTATCCTGCTGCACCCAGTCGAATTCAGCAAAATCATGAGCAATCCATCCGCGCGGGTGAATTTCCTTCATCTGTTTCAGCAGCAGCTTATCATCCTCCGGCAAAAAACGGGCACTGATGTGGTTCATGATCAAGGTATCCGCACCGGCTGAATGGGCTGTTTTGGCCGCATCATAAACGGTTGAATGGCCATATTCACCAGCCATTTTTTTGGCGGTTCCATCAAATGTCGCTTCATGGACCAGAACATCTGCGCCGCGCCCCAATTCTACAGCGGCTTCACAAAACCGTGTGTCACCGAGAATGGTGACAATAAATCCGGGCTCTTCCGGTTCTGTGACATCTCCGCTCCGGACCCACTGGCCGTCAGCGATTTCCACATCTTCCCCGTTCTTCAGTTTCGCCAGCAACGGGCCTTTCGGGACACCAAGCGCCAGCGCCTTATTGACCAACAGTTTCGGCGGCAATGGCTTTTGGGTGATACGGAAGCCATAGGATGGGATTACATGGTTCAGCAGTCGCGTCTCCACCGTCATCAGGTCGTCTTCAAACAGCACTCCTTCTTCCAGTTCATGGTAGACAACCCGATACGTCAAATGGGTACGGCTTAGCGTTAAGGCCATTTCGATAAATTCTTTGATTCCTGCAGGCCCATAAACATCCAGTGCCTCGTCGCCTCCCTGGAATGAACGGGAACCGAGCAAACCGGGCAAACCAAAAATATGGTCCCCGTGCAGATGGGTAATGAAGATTTTTTCGATTTTGCGCGGCTTTACTGTCGTATGGAGAATTTGGTGCTGCGTCGCTTCTCCGCAGTCGAACAACCAAACTGTTCCCCGCTCTTCAAGCAATTTCAGCACCAGCGCAGAAGTATTGCGTTGTTTAGAAGGCATTCCGGCACCGGTGCCCAAAAATAATAATTGCATGCTTTCCCTACTTTCTCTCATGATCGTGGTCGTCCAGAAAATCTTTGCTGAAACTTGTTTTCGAATCATAATTCGTTTTTTTGATTTTGGTTCCCCGTGTCAGGACACTTTTGCCAAACCGGCTCTCCAGTTGTGCCATCAAATCAAGGATTGGTTCTTCACGTACATGTTCCTGGAAATTGAAAATCGATAACTGCTCTGTCATGTCGCCTTTATCGGCGACATTCGATACCGTAACACCAATCAGCCTTAGTGGTTCTCCATTCCAATGTTTGGTGAACAACTGCCAAGCGTTCCGATGAATGTCGTCTGCTTTCCAGACAGTATTGTTCAAAGTGATGCTGCGGGTCCTGTTTTTCCAATCCGAGCTGCGGGTCTGGATGCTTACCGTGGGCCCGGCCAATTCTTTTGCTTCCAACCGATTGGCCACTTTTTCACTAAGCTGGAGAAACAACGCCTTCAGATTTTGTTCATCCGTTTCGTCCACCGGCAAAGTTGTGGAAGTGCCGACGCTTTTTGTGTCATAGATCGAATCGGGATCTACCGGCCGGTCGTCGATCCCATTCGCGCGTGCCTGCAGGCGAACGCCATTTTTGCCCATCTTTTCCTTGACCAATCCTTCGTTCGCTGTGGCCAATTCACCGATGGTTTCAATTTTTAAGCTTTTCAGCCGGGCTGCCGTACTGTCGCCGATGCCGTGCATCTCAATCACCGGTTTGGGCCACAGCAAAGCCTGAATATCACGCTTCCGCAAAACGGTGATGCCCAATGGCTTTTTCATGTCTGAAGCCGTTTTTGCCAGGAATTTATTTGGGGCAATGCCTATCGAACATGGCAGATCCAATTCAGCAAGCAGCCGCTGCTGAATTTCATCGGCGATTTCCAGTGCATGCCGCTGCTCAGTCAATTCCGTGACATCCACATAACCTTCATCAATCGATACCGGTTCCACCATTTCGGTATAGGAACGGAGAATTTCGAACATCGCTTTGGATGCGGCCCGGTAACGTTCGAAATTCGGCGGCAAGAGCAGGAGTCCCGGGTATTTCCGTTTGGCTTCATGCACTTGCATGGTGGTATAAATGCCATGTGCCCGTGCTTCGTAGGAACAGGTGACAATGATCCCTCTCCGCTCTTTCGGATTGCCGGCGATGGCAATTGCTTTGCCTTTCAGTTCTGGATTATGCGATTGTTCGACAGACGCATAAAAGCTATTCATATCAATATGAAAGATGATTCGGCTGGCCATGAAATCGCTCTTCTTTCCGTTTTCTTTCAGTGTATCAAAAAAAGAGGGAACATACATCCTGTTCCCTCTTTTTGATAAGCTCTCGTTATTTAATTAAGGGTTGATTCTTTGACAATTTCAACCAGCAATTCGGCCAGCTTTTCAAGTTCCTCGATCGGCATGCGTTCGTTTTTTGTATGGATTTCTTCATATCCGACACATAGATTGACGGTTGGGATGCCAAAGCCATTGAAGATATTGGCATCGCTGCCGCCGCCGCTTGTCAGAACCGGTGAAGGGCGGCCAATTTTCGCTGCTGCTCTTTGGGCAATTTCTACGACCGGATCCATGTCATCAAAATGGAATCCCGGATACATGAGCTTTACTTCCGTTTCTGCACGTCCACCGAGGTTTTCCGCTGACTGTTTAAAGACAGACTCCATATGAGTGGTCTGTGCCGCCAGCTTGTCTTCACTGATTGATCGCGCCTCCGACAAAATATTGACTTCGTCACAAACGATATTGGTGGCTCCTCCACCTTCAAAACGCCCAATATTGGCCGTTGTTTCTTCATCGATACGGCCAAGCGTCATTTTAGCGATGGCTTTTGCAGCGATGGTGATGGCCGAAATGCCTTTTTCAGGTGCAACACCGGCATGTGCTGTTTTTCCATGGATAGTGGTCCATAACTTCGCTTGGTTCGGAGCAGCTGTCACAATGCCGCCCACTTTGCCGTCGCTGTCCACAGCGTAGCCGTATTTGGCAATCAACAAAGATAAGTCCAGTTCTTTTGCACCAACCAGGCCACTTTCTTCTCCCGCTGTAATCACCAATTGAATATCGCCATGATCGACTTGCTGTTCCTGAAGCACACGGATCATTTCAAACAAAGCGGCAATGCCGGCTTTGTCATCAGCACCCAGAATGGTCGTGCCATCCGAGTAGACATAGCCGCCACGGATTTCCGGCTTAACGCCGACGCCAGGCGTGACCGTGTCCATATGGACAGTAAAATAAATAGCCGGAACTTCGCTCAATGTTCCGCGAAGCGTGGCGATAATATTGCCCGCGCCGTGGCCGGTAACTGCTGCCGATTCATCGATTGCTACATGGAAACCCAGCGCTTCCAATTTGGTCTGCAATACAGCGGCGATTTCACCTTCGTGTTTTGTTTCAGAATCAATTTGAAGCAATTCCATAAATTCGTTCATCAGTCTTTCGTTGTTCATCTAAAGCACCTCTTTTATACTTACAGCGGCATATTGCCGTGTTTTTTGGCTGGACGTGTATCTTTTTTATTGCGCATCATTTCCAACGCCTGAATCAGTTTAATGCGTGTTTCGCGTGGATCGATAACGTCATCGACCATGCCGCGCGCGGCAGCAACGTAAGGATTAGCAAATTTCACGCGATATTCCTCGATCTTCGCTGCGCGGGTTTCTTCCGGATTATCACTTGCCGCAATTTCGCGGGCAAAAATGATGTTGGCAGCACCATTCGGTCCCATAACCGCAATTTCAGCATTTGGCCATGAATACACCAAATCGGCGCCGATTGATTTTGAATTCAGGGCCACATATGCGCCGCCGTAGGCTTTTCTTAAAATGACCGTCATTTTAGGGACCGTCGCTTCAGAATAAGCATAGAGAATCTTCGCTCCGTGGCGGATGATGCCGCCATGTTCCTGCTTGATTCCTGGGAAAAAGCCCGTAACGTCCTCAAACGTAATCAACGGAATATTGAACGAGTCGCAGAATCGGATAAAGCGCGCCGCTTTATCGGAAGAATCAATATCCAGCCCGCCCGCCATAACTTTTGGCTGGTTGCAGACAAGACCGACTGTTTCGCCTTTGATGCGCGCAAGTCCGACAACAATATTGCGGGCAAACTCCGGCTGCACTTCCATGAAGCTTTCTTTGTCCACCACTTGTTCGACCACTTTTCGCACGTCATAGGGGCGAATCGCTTCATAAGGGACGACATCAGCCAAATCCGGTCGATAATCATCGTCTTCTCCGCCGTCCAAGCGCGGCGGCATTTCCTGGTTGTTTTGCGGCAGGTAGCTGATCAGTTGGCGCACCATTTCAAGCACTTTCTGTTCTGTATCGCCACGGAAATGGGCATTTCCGCTGATCGCTGTATGTACCCTCGATCCCCCAAGATCTTCAGAGGAAATTTTTTCACCCGTTACCGTTTCAATCACTTTAGGACCTGTAATGAACATCTGGCTCGTCTTGTCAACCATGAACACAAAATCCGTGATGGCAGGAGAATAAACCGCACCGCCTGCAGAAGGTCCCAGGATGACGGAAATCTGCGGTATGACACCTGAATAAATGGAATTACGGTAAAAAATCTGGCCGTAGCCATCAAGTGACAGGACGCCTTCTTGGATACGCGCACCGCCTGAATCGTTCAAGCCGATGAACGGCGCGCCGTTGCGCGCCGCCATATCCATGACATTGGCGATTTTTTTGGCATGCATCTCGCCCAGGGCTCCACCGAAAACGGTGAAATCCTGTGAAAACAAATAGATGGCTCTGCCATTCACTTTGCCGTAGCCTGTCACAACCCCTTCACCAGGACCTTCTGCCATGCCGAAATCCGTCGTGCGATGCTCTACAAAAGGACTCAATTCAACAAAAGTACCTTTATCCAACAATAAATCAATACGTTCACGTGCTGTCAGCTTGCCTTTTTCATGCTGCTTGGCAATGCGTTCCTCGCCGCCGCCTAGCTCGATCTCACGCTTACGGTCGTACAATTCATTGATTCTTTCGTAAATATCCATTTTTCCACTCCCAATCACTCTTTTTCACAAAGTTCGTATAATACCCCATTCGATGATTTTGGATGCAAAAATGCCACCATAGCTCCTCCGGCTCCAGGATTCGGCTTGTCGCTCAGCAGGAGCACCCCGTTTTCACGCAGCTCTTCCATCCGCTGTTCGATATCGACAACTCCGAATGCAATATGATGGATGCCTTCACCTTTTTTCTCCAGAAATTTGAAGATGGCGCTTTCATTATCCATTGGTTCCAACAGCTCCAGCTTAACATTGCCGGCATCGATAAATGCGACGCGTACTTTTTGCGATTCGACTTCTTCAATTTTCATCAGTGGGAGCCCGAGTGTATCCGTATAGTAAGGAAGGACAGCATTCAGATCCCGTACAGCGATTCCGATATGATCTACTTTCTTCATCCTTTTTCACTTCCTTTTTTGACTTCTATCTTATTGTACAGATTCACTGTCAAAAACTCTAGTTGTTAGCGAATATTTGGAAAACAGCCAGCGTGTCTCTTCAACTCTCAGCGAAAATATGATATGATTTTACATAGATCTGAATGACAAAGGAGTTTACCACTAATGAGAAATGCGGCTTTCCGCAAGTTTATTGTCTACACGATGATCGGCATCATGCTGTTATCAAGTTTATTGATGGGATTAAGCTTTGTAATTTAATAGATTAGCAAAAACAGCAGAAGCCTCGGGGGCTTCTGCTGTTTTTTTAATGCGGAAGTTTTTTTGATGTCCGTCGGGCGTCGTCAGAGCTACACGCGCGCTTCCGCTTTTCTTTTTGTCCAGACTCCAGCGCCCAGCTCTTTGGGTCATAAGCCAACCCAGCTGTGTGGCAAAAGGCACCACTTCGCTGGTCTGTCTTATGCCCGGCAGAGCTACACGGGCGCTTCCGCCTTTCTTTTTGTCCAGACTCCAGAAGCCAGATTCTAGGGTCAGAAGCCAACCCAGCTGTGTGGCAAAAGGCACCACTTCGCTGGTCTGTCTTATGCCCGGCAGAGCTACACGGGCGCTTCCGCCTTTCTTTTTGTCCAGACTCCAGAAGCCAGATTCTAGGGTCATAAGCCCGTCGAATCTACACGGCTTCTTCCTCTTTTCTTGTGTGAAATCCTTTGTAGGATTGTTTGATCTCCAAATAGGATTCCATTTCGTGAATGACCTGGTACAGCTCGGCCATTGCCAGGAATTTTTCGTGGCGATCGGGCAAAGGCAAGGCAGCAAAATTCTCTTTGACTTTGTCCAGTTTCGAAATGTACCGATACGCCGTATTGCCTGAATGAACATGTTCCGATAAGTCTTCCAGAAAATCGGCGACCAGATCCGTCTGGTCGACAATGACCGGCAACGCGGTAATCTTCGGCAAAATGCGTTCGATGATCTCAAGCTGCTGTTCACGCATTTCAAAATAGTGATAGTACTTGTTTTCATGGCGGGTAATATGATTTTCAACATCCTGGTAAGCCAGTGCTTTGGCTTTTTCCAATAGTATCCGGGCTTCCATCAATTCCTTGCCGCTCCATGCCGACTCCCTATTGCGCAAATAGAAGGCAATTTCCCGAAAAATGGACGCATACAAATTTTCAATTTCATGGCGGTAGTTTGCCAGCTTTTTCTCGATGCTTGGCATGTACATATTGACTGCCAGCGCCGTGCCGAATCCTACCAGCATCAAAATCAATTCATTGACGAGCAAATCAAAATTCAAGTTTTTGGCATCATACAGATGCAGCAGGATAACGGAACTTGATACAAAACCGTCCTGGAACCTCAATGTTACCAAAAGTGGAATAAAAAGAACAATGAGGATGCCGATCATGATCGGGTGGTAAGCGATTCCTTCAAAAAAGATAAAGGCGTATAAGATCGCGATCAAACTGGCGATAAAGCGGGAAAAAGCTGCCCGAATCGACTTTTTCTTTGTCGGTTGTATACACAGGATGGTCAGGATTCCCGCAGATACATAGTAGTCGAGCTGCAGCAGTTGAGCGAGATAAATCGCGATCGCGACGCCCAATGCGGTTTTCATCGTGCGGTAACCAATCGAATAAGGCTTCAAATTCAGCTTCATTGTCCCCTCCAAATTTTGGCATGAAAAAAATGCCCCCAAAAGAGGCATTCTTTCTTAAACTTCATCGCAATGCTGTTCGAATATTGCTTGAATATGCGTGATAACAGACATCGGATCATGGCCTTCGATTTCATGGCGCCCAATTTCATCAACCATTTTTCCATCTTTTAAAAAGACGAATGATGGCGAAGACGGCAAATGGTCGTCACCAAAAATTGCGCGTGCTTGAGCAGTTGCTTCTTTGTCCTGTCCGGCAAAAACCGTGAACAGGTTGTCCGGGCGTTTGTCATAATGGATCGAATGCAATGCAGCTGGGCGTGCAATGCCGCCTGCGCATCCGCATACCGAGTTGACCATGACAAGGCTCGTGCCTTTTTGAGAAAATGCTTCATTTACTGCTTCAGCTGTTTCAAGTTGTGTATATCCACCGTCAATCAATTCCTGGCGGGCTTGTGTAGCTATATCGTTCATTAGGAAGTTAAAATCCATGCTCATCAAATATCACTCCTTATACGTGCTTTCTTAATCATAGCAGGTGTTCCACGGACTTGCAAAAAAGCTTACTCAAAAAGGCGGGCGATTGCCTGTGCCACAGTGAGTTCGTCATCCAACACCTGTTTTTCCAGGACCCTGACCAGTTGCCGGCGATCGGCATCATCAAAAAAGCGGCTATGCAGTTCATCCGTAATCATTGAACGGAACCAGTCTTTGGTCTGTTCCTGTCGGCGTCTTTTCCAGTAGCTGCTGCTTTTCACCATTGTTTCAAATTCCTGCACCATTTCCCAAATATCCGGGATGCCAATGTTTTCAAGAGAAGAGACGGCAACCGGCCGGGTTGTCCAGCCTTCAGTTGCCGGCTGTAGAAAATGCAGCATCTGCTTGTATTCCGCAACCGTCTTTTTCGCCAGGCGGGCATTTTCTCCGTCCGCTTTGTGTACAACAATGGCATCTGCCAGTTCGAGGATCCCTTTTTTCATGCCCTGCAGTTCATCTCCTGCACCAGTCAATACCAGCAGCAGGAACATGTCGACCATGCCCCGTACCAGCGTTTCACTTTGGCCGACGCCGACCGTCTCCACCAAAATGACATCGTATCCTGCTGCTTCACACAGCAGCATCGTTTCGCGCGTCTTTTTATGGACACCGCCGAGCGTACCTGCCGTAGGCGAAGGGCGGATAAACGCTTCCGGGTTGCGCGCAAGTTCCTCCATTCGGGTCTTGTCCCCGAGAATGCTGCCGCCGGTAAGCGACGAACTCGGATCGATCGCCAGAACGGCAACCCGGTGCCCAAGCCCAGTCAGCGTTTCGCCGAAGGTTTCGATAAACGTGCTTTTCCCCGCTCCCGGCACACCGGTGATACCGATGCGGATGCTGTTGCCGGTGAACGGCAGCAATTGGTTCAGCAATTCCTGGCCATTCTGTTTATGTTCGGGATTTGAACTTTCCAGTAAAGTGATCGCTTTCCCAAGATACAGGCGCGATCCGCTCCGGACTCCTGCGGCAATGCTCTGGATGTCCAAGGTTTCAGCAGCCGGCTTCTTGAATTTTTTCCGTGGCAGGGCCTTCATGCCGTCATGTTTTTCATGAACGCCCTCCATTACGCGCCTGGAGTTTTTTTCGCGGCTCATCAGTCTGCCACTTCCTCATAACCAAGGCGCACATAGATTTCTTCAATGACTTTTTGTGCCGCTACCGGGATTACCGTGCCAGGACCAAAAATCGCACTGGCACCGTTATTGCGCAGGAATTCGTAATCCTGTGCCGGAATGACGCCGCCGACCACGATGAGAATATCTTCCCGGCCAATTTTCGCAAGCTCTGCCTTAAGATCCGGCACCAATGTCATATGCCCTGCTGCCAGCGAGCTGACTCCGATCACATGGACGTCATTTTCTGCTGCCTGTTGAGCCGTTTCCGCCGGTGTCTGGAACAACGGACCAATATCGACATCAAAGCCCAAATCAGCAAATGCTGTGGCGATGACTTTCGCTCCGCGGTCGTGTCCATCCTGCCCCATTTTGGCGATCAGGATACGCGGACGGCGCCCTTCGTTTTCAATAAAGTCTTCCGTCATTTCTTTGACAATTTCCATTTCCTGCTGGTTTGAGAAGTTCGAGCTGTACACTCCGCTCACTGAACGAATCACCGCCTTATGTCTTCCGGATGCTTTCTCGATCGCATCGGAGATTTCACCAAGTGATGCCCGGTGCCGCGCCGCTTCGATGGCACAGGCCAAAATATTGTCTTCGCCGCTTTTCGCAGCTTCTGCCAAGGCTTCCAATGCCGCCGCCACTTTTTCGCTGTCGCGTTCGGCTTTCATGCGGTCCAGCCGTTCAATTTGGGTTTTGCGGACCATCGTATTATCAATGTTTAGGATATCGATCGGATCTTCCTGGTCAAGACGATAGCGGTTAACCCCAATGATCACTTCTTCATTAGAATCAATTTGTGCCTGCTTTTTCGCAGCCGCTTCCTCGATGCGCATTTTCGGCAAACCGGTTTCAATGGCTTTTGCCATCCCACCCAGTTCTTCCACTTCTTCAATCAAATCCCATGCTTTTTCCATCAATTCCTTGGTCAGTGATTCCACATAATATGAACCACCCCAGGGATCGATGACATTAGTCATCATGGTTTCTTCCTGCAGGAATAATTGCGTATTGCGGGCAATCCGTGCAGAAAAATCTGTCGGCAACGCGATTGCTTCGTCGAGTGCGTTGGTATGAAGCGATTGGGTATGCCCCATAGCCGCCGCATTTGCTTCAATCAAAGTACGGGTGACGTTGTTGAATGGATCCTGCTCAGTCAAACTCCAGCCTGAGGTTTGGGAATGTGTCCGCAGCGCCAAGGCTTTATCATTTTTCGGATCGAAGGTTTTCATCATTTTTGCCCAGATTTCACGTCCGGCACGCATTTTTGCCACTTCCATAAAGTAATTCATGCCGACGCCCCAGAAAAACGACAGGCGCGGGGCAAAATGATCGATGTCGATGCCCGCGGCCAGTCCAGTGCGGACGTATTCAAGTCCATCTGCCAGCGTATAGGCCAACTCAAGGTCCGCTGTCGCTCCTGCTTCCTGGATATGATAGCCTGAAATGGAAATCGAATTGAATTTCGGCATGTGGTCAGATGTGTATTTGAAGATATCCGCGATGATCTGCATGGACATCGCCGGTGGATAAATATACGTATTGCGCACCATGTATTCTTTTAAAATGTCATTTTGGATCGTTCCCGCCAGTTGGTCAGGCAGAACGCCCTGTTCTTCGGCTGCCACAATGAAGAACGCCATAATCGGCACTACCGCGCCGTTCATGGTCATCGATACTGACATCTGGTCCAGCGGAATGCCGTCAAACAGGATTTTCATGTCTTCAACGCTGTCAATGGCAACGCCGGCTTTCCCCACATCCCCGACCACGCGCTCATGATCCGAGTCATAGCCGCGGTGCGTCGCCAGGTCAAAGGCGACCGATAAGCCTTTTTGACCCATCGCTAAATTGCGTCGATAAAAGGCATTGCTTTCTTCCGCTGTCGAGAATCCGGCATACTGGCGCACGGTCCATGGACGCGAAACGTACATGGTCGGATAGGGCCCTCGGACATTGGGCGCAAATCCAGGCATGCTTTCTTCCAAAAAATCTATGTCCTGCTGCGTGTATACCGGTTTGATGTCGATACCTTCATTCGTCGTAAAGGCGCTTTGCTGTTTAACCGCTTGAGCAGCAACGGCTAACTCATCGAGCGTGACTTTGGAAAAATCGGGTTTAGCCATTTATAGCGCCTCCTTTCCTAGAGCGAGAATCTTCTCGAGTTTTGCAGTTATATGCTTGCCGGAATATATTGTGTCGTTGATGCCAAATTCCATCCATTCAGAAAGTTGTTCTTTTGGGTATTTGCCTGCGAGATCGATGCTGGCTTGCGTGTTCAAACCAGGCACGACAGCTGCAACAGCTTCTTTCGATCCGCACAGAACCGCATAACCAATCTTTTCCTCAGCAAGGAATTGGTTGATTTCTTCGGCAGTCGCCAAATGCAGACTAACCAGTGGTTCGATTCCGCCAACCGCCAGGAATCCGGAAACGAAATCGGCTTGCGCTTTAGTCTTATTCAATGGCTCAATCAGGACGATTGCTGATTTCAAGCCTGTCACTTTGCTTTGTGCGCGAAGATTTTCAAAAGGGGTCGCCAACCGTTTGGCAGTCATGTATTCCAAATGGCCATCGTCGATTTTCGCGTCTTTGACCGGTTCTTGTGGATTCGCGTAAATGTTGGTGCCGATCAGCGATTGTTTGCGCGTTGCCACGTTGTTTTCCCGCTCGATCCATTTGGCTTGAATATCATCTGTCAGCCAGCCCGATTTGACGACTTCGGAATAGCCTCCTGCCTCTTCAATTTCCAGAAAGTAGCTCCATGCAGCATCCACGTATTCCTTCGTCAAGGTCTCGATAAAGTAAGAACCTGCTGACGGATCGACCACATGGGACACATGCGCTTCTTCTTTGATGACCAGCTGGACGTTGCGGGCAATGCGCCGGCTCGATAGGTCTGGTTCGGTCAAAAAGTCATGCGGGTGTACGGTATGCGCATCGGTCCCGCCGAGGACTGCCGCAAATGTTGAATTTCCTGCACGCAATAAATTCACGTAAGGATCCAGTTTCGAATAAGAGCGGACTGAAGTTTCCGTAAACAGCGGAATCGTAGGTGCTTCTTCTCCGAAAGCAGAACTGAAGGCTTGCCATAATACACGGAACGCGCGCAGTTTAGCGATTTCCTGGAAAAATTGGGTATCTACCGCAAAGCGGATCCAGGTGTTTTTAGCGGTCTTCAAAAAATCGGCATCTGCCATCCGTTCTGATAAGATGCTGAGTGCGACTCCGAGTTCGTGTACGGCCGTCCCTCCTGCATGATGGATGGGAATAGTATCCACTAATTGGGTACGGACGTTTTCCGGTGCTTCTATCGCTTCTTCAGAGAAGATGACGCCTTGAACCTGTGAAAGCTGATCTGGAGATACAAAATCGAAAACCCGCAAAATGTTCCGGTCTTCACCGATCAATTTAAAGTAAAGAGGGTATTGGACAATCAGTCCGGCCAGTTCACTCAATTGCTCGTCTGTCCATTGGAATTTACGGAATTCCTTATAGACAACGGTTTCATTTCCACGGAGAATGTCGTCTTTCATCAATGCCAGATATTCCTGTGCGGAATCCGCCATCACTTCCTGGGAAACAAGCCAGCTCGGCTGATGCTTGCCATGCTGTATTGCGGCCACTTGTGCCGGTACATAGCTACCCAATTGATCAAGCATGTTTTTGGTATATAAAGGTTCAAGGGTCACGTCTTCAATTGTAGGCGTTTTCAAAGTTGCTTCAAAAGGCTTGCCTTTAATCGCTTTTTCAGCGGCTTGCTGCCATTCACTGTATATACGCGTTGGAAATTTCGTTTTTTTCATCGACTCGATTGTCAAACTATTCCCTCCTCAAAGGCTATCTATCTTCATTTTACATGACTGGACGCCGACATTAAAGAAAAAAAAGCTTGGAGTCCAGAGACTCCAAGCTTTTTTTAATAAACAGATGTATTTTCTTTTGACATATTTTCTAATATTTCTTTGACGCGAGCCAGGAATTGTCCACAGACAAGGCCGTCAAGAACGCGGTGATCGAGCGATAGGCAAAGGTTGACCATATCGCGGGCAGCAATCATGCCGTTATTCATGATGACTGGACGTTTGACAATCGACTCTACCTGCATAATAGCTGCCTGTGGATGGTTAATGATGCCCATCGACTGGACAGAACCGAACGACCCGGTGTTGTTGACCGTAAACGTTCCACCCTGCATATCCGCAGATTTCAGTTTGCCTGAACGTGCTTTGAGCGCCAGTTCATTCACTTCTTTGCCAATGCCTTTAACCGATTTCTCATCAGAATTTTTGATGACCGGCACAAACAAGGCACTGTCTGAAGCAACAGCGATGGAAATATTAATGTCCTTTTTCTGGATGATCTTGTCTCCAGCCCACATGGAGTTCATCATTGGGAATTCTTTTAAAGCCTGTGAAACAGCTTTGACGAAGAAAGCGAAATACGTGATATTGAAGCCTTCTTTTTTCTTGAATTCGCCTTTGATGGAATCACGGTATTGAACAAGATTAGTTACGTCCACTTCGATCATCATCCATGCATGCGGCGCTTCGTGTTTGCTCTTCAGCATATTCGCAGCAATCGCTTTGCGGACACCACTGACCGGAATTTCAATGTCCCCAGGAGCACTTTCAATCGGTGCAGCAGCGGCTTTCGGCGCTTCTTGCGCAGGTGCGGTTTGCGTTGCTGGCTGTTCCTGCTGTGGAGCCTGGGCTTGGGCTGCCGGAGCATCTCCCGCTTTCGGGATATTGCCGCTATCAATCAGCTGCATCAAATCCTTGCGGGTAATGCGCCCCTCGTTTCCTGACCCTTCCACTTGAGCCAAGTCGATGTCGTTATCCTGAGCTAAGCGGAGTACTGCAGGCGAGTAACGGCCTTTCGATCCCGACGGTTTAATAGGCTGGGAAGACCCTTCCGTCCCTTCCAACTTTCCGGTCGGCTTTGAGCCTGCTGCCGGCATTTCTGTCGCTTTGTCTCCACTGGCAGGTTTTGCTTCTTCTACAGGTGCAGCGTCGCCGCCTTCTGTTTCGATGGTGCAGACGATTTCGCCGACTGCCAAAGTCTCACCTTCTGAAGCGACCAATTCCTTGATTGTCCCAGTAAACGATGAAGGGACTTCCGCAGTCACTTTATCCGTATTGACTTCAGCGAGCGGATCGTATTTATTCACGTGATCGCCTGGCTGGACGATCCATTTTTCAATGGTTCCTTCTGTTACACTTTCGCCCAGCTGGGGCATTTTGATATTTTCTATAGCCAAGGGAGTTCCTCCTTTACTTGATGGTATCGTGTTATTCGATGGGAGCGTCTTTTGCCTGTCAGAGCTACACGGGCGCTTCAGCTTTTCTCATTGTCCAGCTTCAGCAGCCAGATTCTAGGGTCATAAGTCAACCCAGCTGCGTGGCAAAGAGCACCACACTGCTGGTCTGTCTTATGCCCGTCGAATCTACATGGCTGCTTACGCTTTTCTCATTGTCCAGCTTCAGCAGCCAGATTCTAGGGTCATAAGTCAACCCAGCTGCGTGGCAAAGAGCGCCACACTGCTGGTCTGTCTTATGCCCGTCAGAGCTACACGGGCGCTTCAGCTTTTCTCATTGTCCAGCTTCAGCAGCCAGATTCTAGGGTCATAAGTCAACCCAGCTGCGTGGCAAAGAGCGCCACACTGCTGGTCTGTCTTATGCCCGTCGAATCTACATGGCTGCTTACGCTTTTCTCATTGTCCAGCTTCAGCGCCCAGATTCTAGGGTCATAAGTCAACCCAGCTGCGTGGCAAAGAGCGCCACACTGCTGGTCTGTCTTATGCCCGTCAGAGCTACACGGGCGCTTCAGCTTTTCTCATTGTCCAGCTTCAGCAGCCAGATTCTAGGGTCATAAGTCAACCCAGCTGCGTGGCAAAGAGCACCACACTGCTGGTCTGTCTTATGCCCGTCGAATCTACATGGCTGCTTACGCTTTTCTTTTTTAAAACTCCGCTAACTCTCTCATTGCTTTTTCTACTTTGTCCGGGTTGATCATGAAGAATTTCTCCATGGTCGGCGCGTAGGCCATTGCCGGAATATCCGGTCCAGCGAGACGTTTGATCGGGGCATCCAAATCGAACAGGCAGTTTTCAGCGATGATCGCTGCCACTTCTCCGATGATGCTTCCTTCTTTATTGTCTTCTGTGACCAGCAGCACTTTGCCGGTTTTCTTAGCGGCTTCGATGATGCCTTCTTTGTCCAATGGATAAATCGTACGCAAATCAAGGATGTGGACAGAAATCCCATCTTCCGCCAGGCGTTCTGCAGCCTGCAGCGCAAAGTGTACAGCTAAACCGTAGGTGATGACGGTGATGTCTTCGCCTTCGCGTTTGACATCCGCTTTGCCGATTTCAATCGTGTAATCTTCTTCCGGCACTTCACCTTTGATCAGGCGGTAAGCGCGCTTGTGTTCAAAGAACATCACAGGATCGTCATCGCGGATTGCGGCCTTCAGGAGACCTTTTGCATCGTATGGCGTTGACGGGATGACGATTTTCAAGCCAGGCTGGTTCGCGAAAATCGCTTCCACAGATTGGGAATGATAAAGGGCGCCGTGCACGCCGCCGCCAAAAGGCGCGCGGAAAACAATCGGACATGACCAATCGTTATTTGACCGGTAACGGATTCGGGATGCTTCTGAAATAATCTGGTTGATGGCGGGCATGATGAAATCCGCAAACTGCATTTCTGCAATTGGGCGCAATCCATACATCGCTGCACCAATTCCGACTCCAGCAATTGCTGATTCGGCAAGAGGCGTATCCAGAACGCGGTCTTCACCGAATTGATCGTAAAGACCTTGTGTCGCTTTGAAGACACCGCCTTTTTTACCGACATCTTCTCCGAGAACAAAGACGTTTTCGTCACGCTCCATTTCTTCTTTCATGGCAAGCGTGATGGCATCAATATAAGACATAATGGCCATTATTCGTCTCCTCCTTCTTCGGCATAGACATACTTCATTGCATGTTCGGGTTCTGCATATGGTGCATTTTCCGCATAATCAGTCGCTTCGTTGACTGTTACCATGATGCGGTCGTTGATGTCTTTTTCAAGTTCATCGTTCAGGATGCCGTTCTCTTTCAGATAAGCACCAAAAGTCAGGATCGGATCTGTCGACTTTTGCGCAGCCAGTTCGTCCGCTGAACGGTATTGGCGATGGTCATCATCTGAAGAGTGGGCGGTCATCCGTTCAGAAACGGTTTCGACCAAGCTCGGCCCTTCACCACGGCGTGCACGGTCAGCAGCTTCTTTAACATGCTTGTAGACTTCGATTGGATCGTTGCCGTCAATCGTCACACCCGGCATTCCGTAGCCGATCGCACGGTCTGAAACGTTCTTGCTGGCCAATTGGCGTTCAACTGGCACCGAAATCGCGTATTTATTGTTTTCGACCATGATGACAACCGGCAATTTGTGGACGCCGGCAAAGTTCATGCCTTCGTGGAAATCGCCTTGGTTGGAAGAACCTTCACCAAGAGTCGTGAATGTAATAAAATCTTTTTTCTTCATCTTGCCCGCTAAAGCGACGCCGACTGCGTGCGGCAATTGTGTTGTAACAGGGGAAGATCCTGTCAGGATGCGGTTGCTTTTCTGCCCAAAATGACCAGGCATTTGGCGGCCACCCGAATTTGGATCTTCCGCTTTGGCAAAAGCTGACAGCATCAAGTCTTTTGGCGTCATGCCAAAGTGAAGGACCACACCGATATCACGGTAATAAGGTGCTATATAGTCTTTTGTGTTATCAAGAGCAAAAGCAGCGCCAACCTGTGCGGCCTCCTGTCCCTGACACGAAATCACAAAGGGGATTTTCCCAGCGCGGTTCAATAGCCACATGCGTTCATCCACGCGGCGGGCCATCAACATCGTTTCGTACATTTTCAGTAAATCATCATTTGTCAAGCCGATTTCTTCATGTTTAGAAGCCATTGTTTTTTCCTCCTTTAACTATGAATCGCTTTGCCGTCAACTGCCAAAGCCGCTTCGCCCATAACCTCTGAAAGCGTCGGATGCGGATGGATCGTTTCCGCAATTTCCCATGGGGTTGCGTCCAATACCATTGCCAGTCCGGCTTCCGAGATCATATCCGTAACATGCGGCCCAATCATATGGACCCCAAGTATATCGTTTGTTTTTTTGTCTGCGATAATTTTGACAAATCCATCAGATTCACCGTAAATCAGCGCTTTGCCGATGGCTTTAAAAGAAAACTTGCCGACTTTCACGTCGTGCCCTTTTTCTTTTGCCTGATCTTCTGTAATGCCGACACTTGCCGCTTCCGGGTTGGAATAGACGCAGCGCGACACCAAGTCGTAGTCTATGGCGTGTGGGTTGTTGCCTGCAATGTGCTCGATGGCTGCGATGCCTTCATGTGAAGCAACGTGCGCCAACTGCAGGCCGCCGATCACATCGCCGATTGCATAAATATGGGACTCTTTTGTCTGAAAGGATTTTTTCACTTGAACAAACCCTTTTTCAACAATGATGTCCGTATTTTCGATGCCGATGTTTTCGACATTCGCTTGACGCCCAACCGAAACCAGCATTTTCTCAGCAGAAAAGCTTTCGTTTTTGCCGTTGATTTCCGCTTGGATCGCCACGCCATTTTCACCTGTTTCCAATGTATCCGCCATAACTTTTGCGCTTGTCGCAAAAGTCACGCCTTTTTTCTTCAGCAGCTTCAGCATCTCCTTGGAGATATCTTTATCTTCAGTTGGAATGATACGATCTGCGTATTCGATGACTGTCACATCAACCCCGAAATCATTGAGCATCGCCGCCCATTCGATTCCGATAACGCCGCCGCCGACAATCAGGATTGATTGTGGCAAGCTTTCCATTTTCAATGCCTCGTCTGAAGTCATGACAAATTCGCCATCAATGGTCAAGCCTGGCAGGGTGCGCGGGCGTGATCCAGTGGCGATGATGACATTGTTCGGAATCAGCATTTCGTTTTCTTCACCGTTATTCATTTCCACAGAAATGGTTCCGGCGTTTGGCGAGAATATAGACGGCCCGAGGATTCGTCCGATGCCTTCATAGACGTCGATTTTGCCTTTTTTCATCAATCCTTGTACACCTGCGTGCAATTGATCGACAATGCCCTGTTTGCGCTGCTGGACACGCGCAAAATCCAGTGAAACTTCACCAGTCTGAACGCCAAAATCAGCCGCGTGATTTTTCGTCGTTGCGAAGACTTCCGCGCTGCGAAGCAAAGCTTTGCTTGGAATACAGCCTCTATGTAAGCAAGTACCGCCCAGTTCAGCTTTTTCAACGATTGCTGTTTTCAAGCCCAGCTGTGCAGAGCGGATCGCTGCTACATAACCGCCTGTTCCGCCGCCTAAAATGACGACATCATAATTTTGAGCCATGGATTTGTCCTCCTTCTTTCTGCTTCAGGCAGTGGGAATGTCAATATTCCTCACTGATTGAAGTTTTCATACCCGTTAACACAAATACGTTTTCGCTTGTTCTTCTCCATTTAATACCCGTGCAGCCCCTTCGGCCAAAGCCTGAAGTTCATTTTCACCCGGCTGGACCTCCACATCGGCAATCCAGTTGATGCGCTCGGTAATCGCTTCTACAAAACCTTTGCCGTGAGCAAGCCCTCCGGTCAGAATGATGGCATCTACTTGTCCTTTTAGGACAGCGCTGGCAGCACCGATTTCTCGGGCAACTTGATAAGCCATTGCCTGGTAAATCAATTCTGCTCGTTTGTCGCCTTTTAAAATGCGCTGTTCCACCTTCACCACATCATCTGTTTCCAGATAAGCAAACAGGCCGCCTTGTCTCACAAGCTTCGTCATAATGTCATGCCGGCTGAATTGGCCGGAAAAGCATAATTCCACTAAATCTCCTGCCGGTACAGTTCCGGCCCGTTCAGGACTGAATGGGCCGTCGCCGTGCAAGCCATTATTGACATCGATGACGCGCCCGTTCTGATGGACCCCGACTGTGATGCCGCTGCCCATATGCGTGACAATCAAGCTTACATCCTCATACGCGCGCCCAATTTTATTGGCGTATCGCCGGGCGACCGCTTTATGATTGAGAGCATGGAAGATGGATTTTCGTTCGATCAAGGAAAAACCGGATATCCGCGCAATCGGTTCCATTTCGTCAACGACTACCGGATCGACGATAAACGAAGGAATGTTCAGGCCATCCGCAATTTCAAAGGCGATGATACCGCCTAAATTCGAAGCGTGCTGTCCTGAATACCCTTTCTGCAAATCTTTTATCATCTTTTCATTGACTGCATATGTTCCGCCTTCGATCGGCCGAAGCAAGCCGCCTCTTCCGCACACTGCAGCCAAATTGGAAACATTCATACCTTCTTCGTCCAAAGCTTCTAGAATATGATTTTTTCTAAAGATGTTTTGGTCGGCGATGCTTGAATATCCTCCCAGATCTTCTGCAGAGTGGTGTATGGTCTTTTCCATAATCAGGATATCGTTGTCAAAAACGCCGATTTTAGTCGAAGTGGAAGCAGGGTTAATGACTAGAATACGATTCAGCTGTTTTTGCACATCGATCCCCCGTTTCTTTTATCTTTCTATTATAAAAAAGTATTACGTTTAAAAGTTGAACATAAGAATCATCAGGGCATACAATGCTCAGGGCATCGCTTCCTCCATGAGCCAGAAATACCCACTTAGAAAAAAAGCTTCTTGTATTTCCCGCAAACTTCAAAGCCGATATAGAGCAGAATAGTACCAACTATAAATAATCAATTCAACTTATCTGCCATTCATTTTCGCAGCACCCACAATATTTCCATAGAACAACAGCAGGTGAAAATGAATGGCTCACCTGCTGTTCGGTATTTATCTTCTGCTTAAAATATTGTGTTCATTTCTCAAAAATTGAGATCTTGACTTACGGACGCGTTCGATGCGCTCTTCAGCCATGCGATCTGCCGCAATATAGCTTGGCACATTATCGCGTTTCGAGATTTCAAAGATTTTTGTGATGCTGTCGTAAATCGTTTCAACACGTTTCATCGCACGTTCATTGTTGTATCCATATAATTCATCCGCAACGTTGATAACTCCGCCGGAGTTGATAACAAAATCCGGTGCATAAACGATGCCGCGCGCTTCAAGCTCATTGCCGTGGCGCTCTTCTTTCAATTGGTTGTTGGCAGAACCCGCAACCACTTTCACTTTCAATTGTGGAATCGTGTCGTCGTTGATGATCGCGCCCATCGCACATGGAGCAAAAATATCCGCTTCCTGTGAGTAGATGTCATTTGGAGCGACTGCTGTGGCGCCGAATGCTTTAACTGCGCGTTGCACCGCTTCCTCATTAATGTCTGTCACGATCAATTTAGCGCCTTCTTTATGAAGATATTCGCAAAGCGGGAAAGCCACATTGCCGACGCCCTGGACTGCTACTGTCTTGCCTTCCAATGAGTCGTCGCCGAATGCTTCCAGAGCAGCAGCTTTCATGCCAATATATGAACCATAAGCAGTAACCGGTGATGGATTGCCTGAAGAACCGAAGGCTGGTGAAATACCTGTTACGTAATCCGTTTCTTCGTGGATCAAATCCATATCCGCAACAGTGGTTCCAACGTCTTCAGCAGTTATATAACGGCCGTTTAATCCCTGGATGAAACGCCCGAATGCACGGAACATTTCTTCGTTCTTGTCTTTTAATGGATCGCCGATAATAACCGTTTTCCCGCCGCCAAGGTTAAGTCCGGCTGCAGCATTTTTATATGTCATTCCGCGGCCAAGGCGGATAGCGTCTTCAATTGCTTCCTCTTCTGTTGCATAATTCCACATGCGTGTGCCGCCAAGTGCCGGCCCAAGCGTTGTGTCGTGGATGCAGATGATGGCTTTAAGCCCTGAGTTTTTATCTTGGCAAAAAATTAATTGTTCGTAATCATCCTGTTCCATTCTCTTGAAAATTTCCATTGTCAATTCCTCCTAATATATGTTCCTAAAGTTAACGATGAGCAAATCGCCAAAGCCAATGAATATAACTTGCTTTCGGCGCTGTCGGCGCGTGATGATAAGACAATCGGGGCTTTCGCACCGGCGATGATACTGCCGACTTTTGCATTTGAAAAAAAGACCAGTGATTTATACAGGATATTGCCGGATTCAATAGTTGGAACGAGCAGGATATCGGCTTTGCCGGCATTGTCGCCCGCTATCCGTTTATGTTTGGCTGCATCGACAGATATAGCATTGTCGAGGGCAAATGGCCCGTCCACGATGCAATCTTTGATTTGGCCGCGCCGATTCATCGCAGTCAATGCAGCAGCATCAAGAGTGGCCTGCATGTTCGGATTGATTACTTCCACTCCCGCTAACGGAGCAACGATCGGCATCTCAACACCGACTGAACGTGCGATTTGAACAGCATTTTGGATGATTTGTACTTTATGAGGCAAATCAGGGCTGATGTTCATGCCCGCATCCGTCACAAAAATCAGCCTGTCAAAGCCAGCAACTTCAAAAGCGGCAATATGCGACATGACCGACCCGGTTCTTAGCCCATAATCCGGATTCAACACTGCTTTCAGCAGCACTGCCGTCGCAATCTGGCCTTTCATCAGAATATCGGATTCGTTCATGAACACGGATTTCACCGCTTGTTCAGCGGCCATTTCCACACTGCTGACATGATGGAGCTGAACATCGGGGTGATTGATCAGATGCGGGAAATGTTCCCGCATCATTGCAGTCACTGCCAGTTCATCGTCGTACAGGCGAAAACGCGCCATTTTGCGGCTTATAGCCATACTAATAGCTTCCAAAACAGCCAGATCAGCAGCAGCGGCAACTGCCACTGTGTGATCGGAACCGTTCGGAACATTTTCGATTAAATGGTTTAATGTGGCCATGACTGCTCACCTCATTCTTCTTAATTAAAACAGAACAGGTTGCCATATATAAGAGATGAAAGCGTTTTATTTGCAATTTCACCCATAATACTTTGCAAATTATTGCAAAACCCTGCAAGTTCTTGCAATAACGGTTACATCAAGCCGTATTTTTCTAATTTGTAATAAAGGGTGCGCAAAGAGATTTCCAGTTGTTTAGCGGTCTTTGATTTATTGCCTTTAGATTGAGTTAATGCATGGTGAAGAATTCCGCGTTCAACAGTGTCCAGTTGCTCCTGCAAAGAAACAGAAGTCGGGATGACCACTTCGTTTTTCGCTTCAGCAACACGGAGCATATTCAGCGGAATATGCTCTTCAGTCAGGACCCTGTCGTTCATCTGCATGAAAATCATGGACCGGCTCAAAACGTTCTCCAGTTCCCGCACATTGCCCGGCCAGTCATAGACACGCAAATACTGCAGCGCTTTATCAGAAACGGATTCAACGCTGCGGCCGTATTCCTGGTTTAATTTCAGCAACAGCCGCTCGACAATCCGTGGGATGTCCTGCTTGCGGTTGCGCAAAGGCGGAATGAGGATTGGCATCCGGTTCAAGCGATAGTACAAATCTTCCCGGAATTTCCCGTTCAGCAGGGCTTTTTCCATATTGGCATTTGTTGAAGCAATGACCCGTACGTTGACAGGAATGGGTTTGCTGCCGCCGATCCGCAAGGTTTCATGCTCCTGCAGCACACGCAATAACTTGCTTTGCAGCGTGGCGGACAGCTCACCGATTTCATCCAGGAAAATGCTGCCGTTATTTGCTTCTTCAAACAGTCCACGTTTCTCTCCGGTTTTGACGCCGGGGATTGCTCCTTCTTCATAGCCGAAAAGCTCGCTTTCCAGCAGTTCTTCAGAAAGGGCGGCGCAGCTGACGCGCACGAATTTATTGTATTTCCGCTCGCTGGCACTGTGGATAGCATGCGCAAAAAGCTCTTTGCCGGTACCCGATTCACCGCGCAGCAATACGGTGACCAGTGTTTGGGCAGCCAGTTTCGCCTGCTGTAGTGACAATTGCATTTCGGATGACAATCCGATAATGTCATCGAAAGTGTATTTGGACTCGAGCGTCCGAATGATGCTGCGAGCACGGTCAAGTTCCTTCATGAGGGAGCGGATTTCGGTCGTATCATGGATAACGCCGACACTGCCCTTTAATTTATTGTCGACGATAATCGGTGCAACATTGACAATCACTTCCCGATTCGACGGTCCGACCTTCAAGTTGACCCCTCTCACCGGTTTGCGTGTCTGCAGGGCTTTCAAGTGCATGCTTTCCCCTTCAGAAATATCCGCTGATGCCGGCCGGCCAATAACATCTTCCATCTGCAGACCGGTAATGCGTGTATACGCCGGATTGACGAGCAGGCCATTGCCCTTTTCATCGACCACTGAAATCGCATCGTCACTCGATTGGATGATGGCTTCCAGCATTGTCTGAATTTCTTTCAAGTCGGTGATTTCTTCAGCAAGCGACACCACTTCGGTGATATCTTTGAACACCGCAAATGCTCCAATCGTTTCCCCATTATCATCGATCATCGGAAAACGGGAAGTGACAATTTTCGAGCCATTTTTCAGCTCTAGTTCCTTGTTGAGTTCAATGCGTCCGGTTTCATAGATTCTCGGCAATTCGCTCAACGAAATAAACTCGTGAATATGCCTGCCGATGGTTTCACCCACGGTTACTTCCAGCATCCTCGCTGCACTTTTGTTAATAAAAGTGATGTGGCTTGTTTTGTCGATGCCAATCATGCCCTCTTCTATCGAATTGAGAATGATTTTCTCCCGGTGGCTTTCTTTGCTGAGGCGATTGATAAAATGCTCTTTCTCCTCCAGCAGCCGGACAAAAACATTGGCAAGGCTCCCCGGAATGATGACGGTCTTTCTCAGGAAATGTGCCTGCAGTTCCTGGTAAAGGGAATCGCTGCCGGTCACATTAAAGACGATTTCAATATTTCCGTTGCTGAACTCCCGGTAATCTTCTGCAACCGGAATACCATGCGATTTCGCGGTCACGATTGCGCCCGCTTCAGGATTCAGGTCAACCACGCCGGAGACACGTAAATAGTCAGATTCCAAAAGAAGGTTTAAAATAGCAGAGCCACCGACCCCGCCTCCTATAATCAATACATTTCGCAAATTAATTCAACCTTTCTCACGGAGTTTTGCAAGTTATTGCAAGAATGTTTTAAGCGTACATCAGGAAGGTTTTCTTGACAACTTTAATAGAATTAGAAACAATAGACGATGAAGGATGTGGAAGTATGGGTCGTCTATTAGCGTTTATCATCTTGCTGATTCCTGGGATCATGGCGGCGTATGGCATCAAATTGATGCGCGATACCTTGTTCAATAAATTGCTTGAGCCATATCCGGCTCTTTGGCTTCAATTTACGTTCGGCACCATTTTTGTAGTTGTAGGAATTGGTTTTTTTGCAGGCTTTCTGTTGAACCGCGACCGCAAAAAAGGGAACGTTTCGAAAAGATTCCAGAAATAAAAAATTGCGTCTACCCGACAAGGGTAGACGCAATTTTTCTTTTGACGCGATCCGGATAATTGGTGATGATTCCGACCGTCTGCGGATCAAGCCGATCTATAAGCGACTCTGACCCAAGCACTCCATAAAGACGAACATTCTTGTCCAACTTTAAAATATCGGCCCAGAATGACTTGGCAAGAAGCCGCTTATGGAGATGGATACTATCCACCCAGTCCATTTCTTTTATACGGGACAGCTGAACATTCTTTTTGATGATCCAGGCCATTTCCGTTGAAGGCATCAATTTTTTCATCTCATTTAGCAGCTGTGGGTTGAATGAAGACAAATGGACATCCTCCATCCCTTCCAGCATGGCTGCAAGAATCTGCGGTCCTTTCGGATTTTTCGCAAAAGAGCCCTTTAATTCAACATTCAATGGAATCTTCTTTTTCTTCGCCCATTGAAACACCTCATAAGCCAGTGGCATTTGATGGTGCTGGAAGCTGCGCAGCCATTTTTTACCCACCCGCAGTTCCTTTATTTCTTCGTAAGCGAGGGTTTCGATGCCTGCATTGACACCAGTCAGGCGCCGCAGGTTGTCATCATGGTAAACGACTACAACTCCGTCTTTGGTAATCTGTACGTCGAGTTCAATGCCAACACCGAATTCACACGCCTTGATAAAAGCGTTCCACGTATTTTCCAGTGCATATCCTGAAGCGCCTCGGTGTGCATACACTTTGACTTCAGACAATAAAATCATCCTCTTCCATTTCTGAAATCCATTAAATAGATAAAGCAGGTTCAATACCTTCTTACCTGTCCATGGATTCGTAATTTGTTCCTCTACTTTATCATTTTAAGCCTCCAAGTAACAGCGTTGTCGTTTAATATAACGTAATTGTTGGCTTTTTCTTGTTACGTTTTTGACTTTTCCCATAAATACCTTATGTAAAAAACTACATTTACAGATTGAAACAAACAAATTCGGCCAACTCCCAGATTACTCGGAAAAGTTATTGCGGATGAATTCCTGTTCCTGCTGGACACTCAAAATTCCCGTAGCACGACCGATGCTGCCGCCTTGCAGATTCCAGATATAATTATGATCCTCGTCTACCCGATCGAATTGTCCGCTTTCCCAACGTCCGATAATTTCCAGCAAATCCTCTTTAGAATTAAAGTCAGAATCCTGTAAAATCTGTTTGGCTTTAGCTATCGATTCCTCATTCATGCGGACCAAGCCCCATTTCTCGGAAGCGACTACCTTTTGATGGGTCATCTTATGCATCATGTTCAATAAAGCCTTTTCTGATGCATCTTCCGGCACCGCTCGGGCATATTCCAGACCTTCCACTTTCTCAGTGCTTTCTGCAATTGCATCTTCATCTGGAGCTTGGACAGACTGTTTTCCGGATGCATTCTCCAGGCTTCCCCAAATTTTAAAAGATCCGATTCCGATAAAGGCTAACGCAATACATGCAATCGCGGCGTATATTATTGTTTTTTTCATCATCAAACTCCCTCAGTTCTATTTTCATATATTCTCTCCCTCTGATTAGGGCATTAAGTACCACCATACCAAAAAAATAACGGGCTTTCCAGTCGGCCGCTTGGAACGCGCCAGCACTAAGAAATTTAGTGAATTTGAAACGTGCTTATTTTTTTCTGCTGTTTCCATAAAAATATGGAGAAAAACTGTGGAGACACCCAATCGATTGGTCTGCCAAAAGCATCAAAACGAAGAGTGGCTGCCGGATTGGGACATTCAAAATTGCTCTTTCTTTCCATAAAAAAAACCAATGAGCTGCAATCTCATTGGCTAGACTGACATAGCGATTTGAGACACATATAAAACACCTTCATTAGGCTGCTTGCGCCCCATATTCCTTGGGTGCCAGGTAGCCTAATTTTTCTAGAATCCGATCTTCATTATAGTACCGAATGTATTCGATCACTTTCTCTACAACTTGAAGATTATTCAACGAATTGAATTTGACGTACTGAAATTCTTCCGATTTGATATTCGAGTGAAACGATTCGATTACTGCGTTGTCCCAACAGTTTCCGCGTCGCGACATACTGCTCACCGCGTGTTTCTCCTTGATCAAGTCCTGATAGGCATACGACGTGTAGACACTTCCCTGATCGGAGTGGATGATAATCCCCTCGGGGTAGCCTCGCAATTCTAGTGCCTCATTCAATGTATCGACGACGAGTGGTGTCTGCTGGTGATCGTAGAGCTTGTAAGCAACGATTTCGTTGTTGTACAGGTCCATGATCGTCGACAGATAGAGCGTCGAGCTTCCGTATTGGATATAAGTAATATCCGTCACCCATTTCTCGTTTGGAGCAGCGGCGCTGAAATTCCGTTCCAATAAGTTGGGTGCCACAATGACCGATTCGCCTTGTGATTTCCATTTCCGTTTCTTCTTGACCCGACATTGCAGGTTGTGTTTTTGCATGATGCGCTGAACCATATTGCGATGCTTGTTGGTCTTGTAGTCTTTATTGAGTATTTTTTTGATTTTTCGATGGCCAAAGCGGTATTTTGTTTTCTTGCATATGGCGATAATGTCTTTCTCCACTTGCGTCAACTTACTAGTAGAGCCGTCGGCCAGCCACCGGTAATAAGTAGAGCGTGGCACGCTTAATGCAGAGAGAATCGCTGTGACGGTATACTTCTTGCGGTAGGTTTCCACCAATTGGAGAACTACTCCTTTTTCAACTCCTTTTTGATCTCCAAATACTTTTTTAAGATGTCATTCTCCATTTTTAAATGCGCATTCTGGCGATCTTTCTTTTCCATTTCACTGGCGAATTCCGGCCCGTGTCCATAGGTATATTGCTTTCCAATCGGCTGGTCGAAACGGTGCATTTCATTATTCCGATACCATCTCATTCATGTCTTAATTTGGGAGTCGTTTTTAATCCCATACTTCTCCATAATTTCCTTATTGGTTAGTTGGCCAGTTAATTTATCTTTAACAACGGCCCATTTTGTTTCGCTTGAATATACGTTTTTGCCCATGCAAAAACACCTCCGATTTGAGTACTTGTTAAAAGTGTACCATCTCGAAGGTGTTTTATATTGTCCCATTTAATTATGTTAGTCTAGGCCGGATCATTTATAGGTGAGTTTTTTAGTTTCATTACAAAGACAGCATAGTAAACAAAGTAATCAAAATGGCAACGCAATAAACACCGTAAAAATACAGCCGGTCGACGATAGTTCCTTCGCCATTCCCTAAAAAGTAGTCATCAATTTGCCTGATCAATTGCAATTGCGCTCGCCTCTTTTCACTATGCTGAATCTGCCGTTTTGCACTAATATTGCTGTCTATTTTTCTTTTGACCAGAACAACAGCGTCTTAACCTTTTCCTTTATTTCGCCATCCTTAAACAATATTCCTTCCTTTTAAAAGTGAAAATCCACTCGTCTGGCAAACTCAATTTGGTTATTCGGCTGTGAAAAGCTTGGAATATGCTGTTTTTTCAGGCTGAATATTTTCTCGGAATGCAAAAAAAACTTTCTTTTCGCGGTTATAGCGATCAGAAAGTTTTGTGAAATTTTATTGATCTTTTTCATTTCGCATTTCCAGCCGCAGGCTATCCGCGACCATTGCAATGAATTCAGAATTAGTGGGTTTTGATTCAAGATGCGCAACGCTGTAACCGAAGATTTTGGAGATATGATCGACGGTTTCATGGCGATTCCACACCTGTTCGATTGCATGTCGGATCGATCTTTCGACTCGAGTCGGGGTCGTGTCAAATTTGGCGGCAATTCCGGGATACAGCACTTTGGTGACTTTATTGAGGATTTCAGGCTGCTCCAATACGAGCGAGACCGCTTCCTTCAAATAATTATAGCCCTTCAGATGCGGTGGTATCCCGATATCTTTGACCATATTGGTAATCCGATCCTCTTTTGTCAGCCGGCTGCTCAGTTGCCCCGACATGCTGGTCCGTGTACTCATAATATGATTGATCTGCACAACCAATCGATCAGCTTCAAAAGGCTTCATGATGAAATAGGATGCTCCGTATTCGGCTGCCTGGCTCATAATCGATTCTTGACCGAATGCAGACAGCATAATGACGTCAATGCCCTGCAAATCACCGTTTTCCTTAATGGCATCCAACACGGCAATGCCATCCAGATAAGGCATAATGATGTCCAACAGCAAGATATCGAGGGGCAGATTTTGCAGCATCTCAATGCAGGTCTTGCCGTTATAAGCAACATCCACCACTTCCATATTAGGCTGTGCATTTAAATAATCTTTCATCAGTCCGACCAATTCGCGATTATCATCTGCAATTGCGATTTTTATTTTGTCCATTCGACTCTCTCCTTGGTGACTGACTCTGGTAGATAACGATGCAGCCGGCAGGCAATAGGATCGACTTTTCCTAGACTGGCCTACCAGCTTATTTCATCAGTAGTTTCCGGTCCGCTGCTAGTGACAGCAATTCTTCCGCGTGCTGAAGGGTCAGATCCGTGATCTCGGCACCTGACAGCATTCGGCTCATTTCTTCTGTTCGTTCACGTCCATCCAGTTCGTTGACGGCAGTGGTTGTCCGCTGCTTATCGACTTTCTTCTCAATGAATAAATGCTGATCGGCCATTGCCGCAACTTGAGGCAGATGCGAGATGCACAGCACTTGGGAATGGACCGAAATGGCTGCAATCTTCTCAGCAATCGCCTGTGCGACCCTACCGCTGACGCCAGTATCCACTTCGTCGAAAATAATGGAAGTAATGCCTTGGTGCTTGGAAAAAATGGTTTTCAACGCCAGCATCATACGGGACAATTCTCCGCCTGATGCTACTTTGGTTAATGGTTTCAGTGGCTCACCGAGATTTGTCGAGATATAGAAGGAAATCGAATCATGGCCATTCCGGTCAAACCGGCCATTCGGCAATACAGAAAAGTTCACTTCAAACGATGCTTTAGCCATATGTAATTCCTTTAATTGCTCCATGATGGCCTTGCCCAGGCTTTTCGCGGCTTTCCGGCGGAGAATTGTCAGCTCTTCCGCTTCAACTCGCAAATCTGCGGTTAACTCCTTTAGCTTTTCCTGATCCAGCTGATAGCGTTGATCACGGTTGACCAATTTATCCAACTCATCTGTCTGCTTCTCATGATACAGCAAAATGTCTTCAACAGAAGCACCATATTTTCTTTTTAAAGACTGAATGACGGCCAAGCGTTGCTCGATTTCGTTTAACCGGGCAGGATCGAATTCCATATCATCCAAAATCCGCTTGATTTCTGTTCCCGTGTCTTGAATCAGGTAAAAAGCACTCGACAGGGTTTCTGAAGAATCTGTAAAGGTTTCATCTACTGCGGCAGCATGTTCCAGTTCAGACATAGCCGAGCCTACCCAATCCAGACCTTTGCTTTCGCCCTGGATCGCTTCGTGTGCTGCTGAAATCGATTCATAGATTTTATTGAAATTTTGCAGCTTTTTGCGTTCCTGTACTAGTTCCTCTTCTTCGCCAATAACCAATTCTGCTGCTTCGATTTCCTGTAGCTGGAACGTCAGCAAATCAATGCGTTGCGCAATTTGCTGCTCGTTTTCCGTATAAGATGAAAACTCGCGTTTTAATTTTGTATATTTATCGAATGTGTGGCTGTAGCTGTCTTTTGATTTGATCAGGGTTTTTCCAGCAAATTGATCCAGCAGATGGAGATGCTGTTTTTCATCCATCAATTCCTGTGTCTCATGCTGGCCGTGGATGTCGATAAGCGAAGCACCGACCTCACGAAGAATGGAAATGGTCACCAGCTTGCCATTGATGCGGCAAACATTTTTCCCTTTGTCGTTCAATTCACGGCGCAGCAAAATATCGCCATCACTCCAAGTGATGCCGAATTCCTCTAACTTGCGAAATACCGGATGCTGCTCGTCTTCCAATGAAAACAGCCCTTCGATTTCCGACTTTTTGGCACCATGCCGAATAAACTCCTGGCTTCCGCGGCCGCCAGCCAAAAGATGGACAGCGTCAATGATGATGGATTTTCCGGCACCGGTTTCTCCTGTCAATACTGTCAGTCCTTCTGAAAAACTGACGGTCAAGGCATCGATAATAGCAAAATTGCGTATGTCCAATTCCCGAAGCATTTCCGTTCACCTCTTCTTAAAGCATTTCAATTAAACGCTGTTTTAGAATTTCACGATGTTCGGTGTCTCTGCAGATGATCAGGCACGTATCATCTCCGCAAATGGTCCCGAGAATCTCTTCCCAGTCCAAATGGTCGATAAGCGATCCGATGGCGTGGGCATTGCCCGGCAATGTTTTCATGACCAGAAAATGGCTCGCTCCGTCAATGCTGACAAAAGCGTCCGTCAACGCACGGTGCAATTTCTGCATGGGATTAAAGCGTTGGTCTGCAGGCAGACTGTATTTATAACGGCCATCCTGAAGTGGAACTTTCACCAAATGCAATTCTTTTATATCACGCGATACGGTGGCTTGTGTCACTTCGTACCCAGCCGACTTCAGCAAGTCCACCAGCTCATCCTGCGTTTCAATTTCACGATTCGAAATGAGATCGCGTATTTTAATGTGGCGCTGTCCCTTATTCATGGTGTTCCCCCTTGAGTGAATATTTATTCCATATACTTAATATCCTACAGTTATTTCATACATAAGACAAGAAAAGCCTAAGACTTCATGCAGCTCTAGAGTCTGATCAAGAAATAACAGGCCTCATTGCTATGTTCACTCCATGAGTTGAACTCGTAAATCACCATTTTATACACCACGCATGGCTCACATGATAAGGCCCCGCAAGGAGCAGAACAATGGGGAGGTTTGGTACTCGCCAACTGCATGACCACCCCCTGTGGACCTGGGAGCGCAGCTGTTTTGCAGAATATCGGAAATGAAAGATCATTAGTTCAACTTATATAGCTAGAAGAAAACACATCCCTGTTGGAATGTGTTTACAATGTTTTGTGTGCCGATGCTACTGTTTCGTTGATCAACGGCTCAGAGACACCGGCTATTTCACTGCCTTCAGCAGCGGATTGAAGGTGGAATAGAAACTCAATATTGCCTTCTCCACCAGTGATTGGTGAGAACGACATATTTTTTACATGAAAGCCGGAATCGACGGCAAACTTACCAACTTTCAGTAGCACATCGCGATGGATTTTCGGATCGCGGATAATGCCTTTTTTTCCGACATTTTCCCTACCGGCTTCAAACTGAGGCTTGACCAGCGCAATTACATCGCCGCCTGGAACCAACACTTGCTTTAAGACCGGAAAGATGATTCGCAAGGAAATGAACGAAACATCGATTGTCGCAAATTCCGGCAGCCCTTGAACAAAATCCTCGGGTTTGGAATGGCGGAAATTCACCCGCTCCATCACCGTCACGCGTTCATCCTGACGAATCTTCCAGGCTAATTGGTTATAGCCGACATCCAGCGCATAGCAATGCTTAGCGCCGTTTTGAAGAGCACAATCCGTAAAGCCGCCTGTCGATGAGCCAATGTCCAACATCAGTTTGCCGTCCACCGAAAGATCAAATTCCTGAAGGGCTTTTTCAAGCTTCAGGCCGCCGCGGCTGACATATTTCAAGTCGTTGCCTTTCATCTGCAGTGGTGCATCTTCCAGGATTTTTTCACCTGGCTTGTTCATGCGTTCGGAACCCGAATAGATGATCCCGGCCATAATGGCCCTTTTTGCTTTTTCACGCGTTTCACAGATGCCCTGTTCAACCAACAGGACATCTACACGTTCTTTTTTAGGTTTGTTCATAGAATAGTCGAACCTGCCTGCTTTTGGGCTTGCGTCAATTTTTTAACGACACGGACAACTTCATCGCTGTTCAAATGAATTTCATCCATCAATTCAGAGACGTCGCCATGTTCGATAAATTGATCCGGAATGCCCAAACGGTCAATAGCAGACTCGCGGTAATCATTTTCCTGTGCAAATTCCAGAACAGCACTGCCGAATCCACCTTGAAGAACGGCTTCCTCGATCGTCACCACTGGGATTTTGCGCTCAAAGATGCGGTGCAGCATCGCCTGATCCATCGGTTTGATGAAACGGGCATTCACTACTTGGACTGAAATGCCTTGCTCAAGCAATTGTTCTGCTGCATGCAATGCCATCGGAATGGTTGTACCAAACGTCAAGATTACCGCATCAGTTCCACTTTTCAGCACTTCCCATGAACCGATCGGCAAGGCTTGAAGCTCTTCGTCCATCGGCACACCTAAGCCGTTGCCTCTTGGATAGCGAAGGGCGATCGGTCCGCCATTGTAATCGATGGCTGTTTTGACCATATGTTGGCCTTCATTTTCGTCTTTTGGCATCATGATGACCATATTTGGCAAATGGCGCAGGAACGCGATGTCGAATACGCCTTGATGCGTTTCACCATCTGCCCCAACCAGGCCGGAACGGTCGATCCCGATAAAGACATTTAAATTTTGGCGGCAGATATCGTGAACCACCTGATCATACGCGCGCTGCAGGAATGTGGAATAAATAGCCAGGAATGGTTTCATATCCTGTGTCGCCAATCCAGCAGCCATTGTTGTAGCATGCTGTTCTGCAATCCCGACATCAAACATGCGGTCAGGGAATTCTGAAGCAAACCCTTCGAGTTTCGAACCGACTGGCATGGCTGGCGTAATCGCCACAATCCGTTCATCTGTGCGAGCCAGCTTGCGGACAGTTTCCGCTACCAGGCCGCTCCATGAAGGCGCTTTTGAAGAAGACTTCACTAAATCTCCGGTTTCCATCTTATAAGGTCCGATGCCATGCCACGTTCCAATTACATCCTGTTCTGCAGGCAAGAAGCCTTTGCCTTTTTTCGTAACGACATGCAGCAGAACTGGTCCTTTTGTTTTCTTGGCATAGCGAAGATTTTCTTCCAGCTCTTCCAGGTCGTGGCCATCGATTGGCCCCAAATAGGTAAAGCCCATTTCTTCGAAGAACATTCCTGAAACCACAAGATATTTCAAGGAATCTTTTACCCGTTCAGCTGTTGACGCGAGTCTGTCGCCGACTGCAGGAACTTTTTTCAATAGATATTCCAGATCATCTTTGACTTTATTGTATTTTCCAGCTGTCCGCATCCGGCCAAGCATACTGTGCATGGCACCGACATTTGGAGCGATGGACATTTCGTTGTCATTGAGAATGATGACCATATCCGTTTTCGCATGGCCAATATGGTTAAGCGCTTCAAAGGCCATACCGCCTGTTAATGCCCCGTCACCGATAATCGGGATGACATGGTTGCTGTCTTTTTTAATGTCACGTGCTGCAGCCATTCCCATCGCTGCCGACAATGAAGTCGAGCTATGGCCGGTTTCCCAGACATCGTGATCGCTTTCATTGCGTTTCGGAAATCCGCAGAGGCCTTTAAATTGACGCAGGGTATCGAATTGGCTGGCTCTGCCAGTCAAAATTTTGTGAACATAGGACTGATGCCCCACGTCCCAGATAAACTTGTCGGACGGGCTGTCGAATACTTTGTGGAGCGCAACTGTCAGTTCCACGACACCGAGATTCGGACCGATATGCCCGCCTGTTCTTGATAAATTTTCTATTAGAAACCGTCTTATATCTTCACTTAATACTTCAAGCTGTTTGGTATTCAGCTCTTTTAAGAAAGATGGACCAGTAATCGAATGAAGATCCATTGCCATCACGCACCTTTTATAAAATTTTCCTTCAGACTGTCTGTTCATTTTATATCAATACACAGCGAATGTACAAATCAGAGCCTTAGAAATCAGCTTTTTCTTTGGACAATCAAATGTGTTAATTGTAAAAGTAATGCTTTTTCACCTTTTAGCGATTGAAGAGCATTAATGGCTTCAGAAGCATGAAATTCGAGCTTTTGCTTGGCTTTCGGCAAAGTCAACAGGCTTGGATAGGTGCTTTTTTCGCTGAATTCATCTTTGCCAGCCGTTTTTCCAAGTTCTTGGGAAGTTCCCGTTACATCTAGGATATCGTCCTGAATCTGGAAAGCAAGCCCCAGGTGCTCACCGAATCTGCTTAGCGCCATAATTTCTTCATTGGAAGCTTGCGCCAGGATGCCGCCGGCCAAAATGCTGTAAGTCAATAGCGCACCTGTTTTCAAGCGATGCACCTGCTCTAGTTCTTCCAGCGTCAGCTGCTTCTCTTCGCCTTCAATATCCAGCACCTGCCCGCCGACCATTCCTTCAGCTCCTGACGAAACGCTCATCAAATCAATCAGACGTACTTTATCATCGCTTGAAACATGCTGCAGGCGTGCCACGATGCCAAAGCTGTAAGTCAGCAGCGCATCGCCGGCAAGAATGGCGACAGCTTCCCCAAACACTTTATGGTTGGTCGGCATGCCGCGCCGCAAGTCGTCGTTATCCATGCTAGGCAAATCATCATGGATCAGTGAATAGGTGTGGATCATTTCAATTGCTGCCGCCACTTTGAGGGCATCCGGGTGTTCCTGGCCGCTCAGCTCATGAAGTACGGCCAGCAGAAGAATCGGACGAATCCGTTTCCCGCCAGCCTGCAGCGAGTAATGCATCGATTCTTTCAGCGAATCGGGAATCGACAAAGACAGGATCTGCTCAGCCATTTGCTGTTGGATAAGTGGTTCATAATGGGCGCGGAACTCGGTTAAATTCATTTGGCATTCCCGCCCATTTCTATGTCAGCCGGCACTTCTTTGCCGTCTTTCATCATGGTCACCAACTGGCTTTCCGCATTCTGTAATTTATCGTGGCAGACTTTTGAAAGCTCCATGCCTTTCTGGTAAAGCGTCAGCGCCTGTTCAAGCGGAACATCCCCCTGTTCAAGCTGGCGGACAATTTCCTCAAGTTGTTCCATTGCATCATTGAACATGATTTTCTTTTCAGCCATCATTTCGGTCTCCTCTGTTTGCTGGATTTATTTCATTGACAGTCGTCTGCACGGTGCCGTCCTGCATCGTGATGGTCAGGCGGTCGCCCATTTTGACCTGCGACACACTTTTAACGACAGCTCCTTCTATATAAGGAATCGAATAGCCACGGTCCATAATTTTCAACGGACTCAGCGCATCAAGCGTGCGAATCGCTGACGACAACTGCTGCGTGCGATTCTTCAAAAGTTGGTTCATCTGATAGTCAAGTCTTCTTGCCAGTTCTGTCACTTCTGTTTCCGACTGGCGGATCCGTTGAAGCGGCACGCGTGATTTCAACTGCGGATCCAGCGTCCGGTAGCGTTCCTGTGAGCGCTTTAGATGCTGGAGCGATTCACGCTGCAGCGACTCAGTTGCGCGCTCGACACGTTCAATGAACGGCCGGTACAGACGCTCCGGATAGGCCAGAGGAAAAGATGAGGTTAATCGGTTCAAGGACTGCTTTTGTTGGTTGACGGTCCCAGAAACGGTCCGGTATAGGCGGCTGCGATAGCTTGAAATTCGTTCCAGCAGTTCTGCCTGGCTCGGCACAGCCAGTTCTGCAGCAGCCGTCGGCGTTGGTGCCCGAAGGTCTGAGACAAAATCCGCGATGGTCGTATCGGTTTCATGGCCGATGGCGGAAATGACCGGAATCCGCGAATCAAAGATGACGCGTGCCACCGCTTCTTCATTGAAAGCCCACAAGTCCTCGATCGAACCGCCACCCCGCCCAACGATCAACACATCATAATCCCCTTTATTGGCAGCCTGGACCGACTGGACGATGGACTGCGTCGCTCCAGCCCCTTGCACAAGCGTCGGATACAGCACAATTTCTGCCAGTGGGTAGCGCCGATGGAGTGTAATGATGATATCGCGTACAGCGGCACCTGTCTGGGCAGTCACCACCGCAATTCTTTTCGGAAAACGTGGCAAGGTCTTTTTATGGGAGGCATTGAACAGCCCCTCTTTGGCAAGCTTTTCTTTTAATTGTTCAAACGCCAGGTAATAATCACCGATGCCGTCAGCCTGCATGGACTGTGCATACAATTGATATTGGCCGGATGCTTCATAGACCGAGATATCCCCGCGGATCAGCACGGTCATGCCGCTTTCCGGTTTGAATTTAACCGATTTGGCGCTCGCAGAAAACATGACGCCCGGCAACCGTGCGGCATTGTCCTTCAATGTAAAATAAATATGGCCACTGGTATGGATTTTAACATTCGACAACTCACCTTTGACATAGACGTCGCGAAGGTGAGGATCGGCATCAAATTTCTTCTTTATGTATTTAGTTAACGCTTTGACACTTAAGTATGGGTCGGTTGACACACTTTCAACCCCTGTCTGTGAATTTAAAAAGCTGTCTTTCTTTCGAAAAACAGCCCTATTGCTCTTTATTTTACATGCTTATACCTAGTTTGTCTTTGATAACCCTTTTTCTGCGGATTCCAATGTATTGCCCATCAGCATTGCAATGGTCATCGGTCCGACACCGCCTGGTACCGGCGTTACGAAGCCAGCAGTTTCCTGGACATCCTCGAAGTCGACATCCCCGCATAATTTGCCGTTGTCGTCGCGGTTCATGCCGACATCGATGATGACCGCACCCGGTTTGATAAATGTATGATCAATGAATTTCGCTCTGCCGATCGCAGCAATCAGGATATCCGCCTGCGTCGTAAATTTCGCCAAATCCTTGGTTTTGGAATGGCAATAGGTTACCGTCGCATCTTTTTGAAGCAGCAGCTGGCCAATCGGTTTGCCGACGATATTGCTTCGGCCGATCACCACGGCGTGCTTTCCCGCAGGGTCGATGCCGTAATGGGACAGCAGCTCCATGATGCCGTGCGGCGTGCACGGCAAGAAGGCGTCTTTGCCAATCATCATATTGCCGACTGAAATCGGATGGAAGCCATCCACATCTTTTTCTGGGCTAATTGCCGAAATGACTTTGAACTCATCGATTTGCTCTGGCAGCGGCAATTGCACAAGAATGCCGTGGATTTGCGGATCCCGGTTCAATTCCTCTATTTTCGCAAGCAGTTCCTGCTCTGTCAACGTATCCGCAAACTGATGAAGATCAGAGCGCATTCCAAGTGCCTCGCAGGTCTTTTTCTTATTTTTGACATATGTAAGGGAGGCGGAGTTTTCCCCGACCAGCACGACGGCGAGGCCTGGGATGATTCCCTGTTGCGCAAGCTTTTCTACGCGCTCTTTTACCTGGACTTTAATTTTCTGGCTTACCGCTTTTCCATCAATCAATGTTGCAGTCATGTAAACTCCTCCAATTAAGTTGCTGATTCCTCTGTAAACTTCGAAAGGACCCCATTGACAAACCGGCTGGATTTATCATCTCCGAAGGTTTTGCTCAGTTCAATGGCTTCGTTCATGATGACGCGCGCCGGAGCATCTTCCATATAGCCCAGCTCAAAGATAGCCATGCGAAGAATCGTCCGTTCAATCTTCGGCAGACGTTCCAACGACCAGTTTTCCAGGTGGCCAACAAGTTTTTCATCGATCTCTGCCATATTGGCATGGGTGCCCTGCACCAGCAAACTATAGAAATTATCGTTTTCTCCAGCCATTACATGGTCCATGGCTTCATCGATGGTCAGTTCAGTGCCCTCTAATTGAAATAAGGTCTGAAGCGCTTTTTCACGTGCTTCGTGTCGTTTCATAATATATCCGATCTCCTTTTCACAGCTAATTATCCCTCATTATACAGGTATTACGGCTGAACTTCCATGTTTGAAATGTTCGGTCAATAGGCCGTTAGCGCCCTCCGAAACTCGTGTTCCACGCAGGAATATTTTGGGATTAGCCGGTAAAAACAAAGAGGAGGCTGTCCCGAAGCCATTGTTTGGTCTTCAGGACAGCCTCACTGCTTATTCTGCTGCTTTGGGCTCGAAATTGACACCGGTAATATGGACATTCACTTCTTGTGTCTGAAGTGAGGTCATGTTTTCAAGCGTCTGTCGGACCTGTTCTTGAATCTTTAAAGCGGTCTTCGGAATGGAAACACCATAATTGATCACGCAATAAACATCAATTGCCAAGCCTTCTTCAGACAAATCGGTTTTGATGCCTTTGCCGTGGACTTTTTTCCCCAAACGCTCAACAACACCAGAAGCGAAATTTCCGCGCATGCTGGCAACGCCTTCAATGTCCGTTGCAGCAATGCTTGCGATAATCTCCAATACTTCCGGGGCCACTTCAATATTGCCCAAATCCTGTGCTCCATGTGATTTCATGCGTACATAAGGTGCCGTTTTTTCTGCCATTTGCCAAGCTCCTCCTTATGATCCCAGTACATCGTATTTCTCAAGGAATTTCGTATTGAAATCACCTGATTTGAATACTTCGTGATCCATTAATTTCAAATGGAACGGAATCGTCGTAAACACGCCTTCGATGACGAATTCATCCAACGCGCGCTTCATTTTCGCAATTGCTTCTTCACGCGTATCCGCGAACGTAATCAGTTTGGCCACCATGGAATCATAATAAGGCGGAATCGTATACCCTGAATACATAGCGGAATCAATTCTTACACCCAAGCCCCCTGGAGGAAGATACATATCAACTTTTCCAGCCGAAGGCATAAAGTTCTTGGCCGGATTTTCCGCATTGATGCGGCATTCGATCGACCAGCCCTTGTACGTCACGTCTTCTTGTTTATAGGCAAGTGTTTCACCTGATGCCACTTTCAACTGCTGCTGGATCAAGTCAATTCCTGTAATCATTTCGGTAACCGGATGCTCCACTTGGATGCGTGTGTTCATTTCCATAAAATAGAATTTCTGGTTGACGGCATCAAAGATAAACTCCACTGTTCCCGCTCCGCGGTAGTTGACAGCCAAAGCTGCTTTGACCGCGGCATCGCCCATTTCAGCGCGCAATTCTGGCGACAGGGCCGGTGATGGCGCTTCTTCGACCAGTTTTTGCATGCGGCGCTGGATAGAACAGTCACGCTCGCCTAGATGAATGGCGTTGCCATGGGAATCGGCAAGCACCTGAATTTCGATATGGCGGAAATCCTCGATGAATTTCTCGATATAGACACCCGGATTGCCGAAAGCTGCTGCCGCTTCTTTCTGTGTCATGTTCAAGCCTTTGATGAAATCCTCACGCGTATGTGCCACACGGATCCCTTTTCCGCCGCCACCAGCAGTCGCTTTGATGATAACTGGAAATCCGAGTTCATCGGCAATGCGCAATCCATCCTCTTCGCTTGCAACGATTCCGGTTGAGCCTGGAACGACAGGCACTCCTGCTTTGCGCATCGTTTCACGTGCCACGTCTTTCGTGCCCATACGTGAAATCGCATCTGCAGTTGGACCGATGAACATGATGTCGCAAGCTTCGCAAAGCTCGGCAAAGCTGGCGTTTTCAGCCAGGAATCCATATCCCGGATGGATGCCGTCACAATTTGTCAATTTGGCAACTGACATGATATTGGAAAAGTTCAGATAGCTGTCTTTCGATAATTTCGGACCGATGCAATACGCTTCATCTGCAAGTTCGACATGAAGAGCTTCTTTATCTGCTTCTGAGTATACAGCGACCGTCTCGATATCCATCTCTTTACAGGCACGGATGATACGGACCGCAATTTCTCCACGGTTTGCAATCAATACTTTCTTCATCGCCATCTCCCCTTTCCTCAGTTTGCTTTCACTAGGAATAATGGCTGGCCGTATTCAACAAGCTGACCATCTTTTACAAGAATTTCAGCAATTTCCCCATCCACTTCAGCTTCGATTTCATTGAATAATTTCATGGCTTCAACGATGCAGACCACTTGATCGGCTGTCACTTTTGTTCCTGCCTGTACGTATGCTGCCTCATCCGGAGATGGCGACTCATAGAAGGTGCCAACCATCGGCGAAAGAATTTTGTGGTACTCGGCATGGTTGTCAACCGGGATTTCCGGCGCTTCCTGCGATACCAGTTCTTCAGCGTTTGGTTCTTTTGCCGGTGCTGGTGCACTTGGCGCTTCTACAGCTTTTGGTGCTTGGGGCTGGACGGACGAACTGTCGGCTTGCTGGACCTTGCCCGAACCACTTTTCTTCATTTTGACTTTGACGCCTTCAAATTCATAAGAGAACTCCTCAATAGATGACCCATCTACCAATTTGATGATTTCACGGATTTCTTGAATTTTCATATTCATCCTACTCCCCTAATATGTATTTAACTGATTTCTATTCCATTTTAGACTTTTTCAGTCTATTTTGAAATAGCTGAGACGACTTTTTAAAAAAAGGCCTCTAAAATATAGAGGCCTTCTGTTTATTATTGAGCTCGTGACACGTATGAAGAATCGGTCGTGTTGATGATCAAGCGATCACCTTCATTGATGAAGAATGGCACTTGGACAGACAAGCCGGTTGACAGTTTCGCAGGTTTTGACCCACCGCTTGCTGTATCGCCTTTGATGCCTGGATCTGTTTGAACCACTTCAAGGACTACCGTGTTCGGCAATTCAACGCCAAGCACTTCTCCCTGGAACTGGATTACTTGAACTTCCATGTTTTCCTGAAGAAATTTCAATTCGTATTCAATGTTTTTTTCAGGCAATTCGATTTGATCGTAAGTCTCTGTATCCATAAATGCATGCATATCGCCATTGGCATACAAATACTGCATCTTGCTGTTGTCGATTTGTGCTTTGGCGACTTTTTCACCCGCACGGAAAGTTTTTTCAGTGACACTTCCTGTACGCAGGTTGCGAAGTTTTGTCCGCACGAAAGCAGCGCCTTTTCCTGGTTTTACATGTTGGAATTCCATAACGCGCCAAATTCCGCCGTCCACTTCAATTGTGACACCTGTTTTAAAATCGTTTACTGAAATCATAATAGTTCCTCCGTTTGTTATAAAATGCGAAGCTCTTTTGTGGAGTTAGTCAACCGTTCATTTCCTGACTCGGTTATCAGTATATCATCTTCGATGCGGACTCCGCCAACTCCTGGCAGATAAATTCCCGGTTCCACCGTTACAGCCATGCCCGGCTCCAAAACCGTTTCCGATCTGAATGACAGGCCGGGGCTTTCGTGGACTTCCAAACCGATGCCGTGCCCGGTTGAATGGCCGAATGCTTCCCCGTAACCTTCGGACTTGATAAAGTCGCGCGCAATGGCATCTGCCTCGATGCCGCTCATGCCCGGCCCGATTTTCTCCACGCCCATTTGCTGTGCCTTCAATACAATATCATAGATTCTCTTCATCTGCGCTGAAGGTTCGCCGACAGCTACCGTACGGGTGATGTCCGAGATATACCCGTTGTAAAGGGCTCCGTAATCCAGTGTGATCATGTCGCCTTTTTCGATGACTTTGTCCGTCGCCACACCATGCGGCAGCGCCGACCGCAGTCCAGAAGCGACAATGGTATCGAAACTCGATGAAGTTGCTCCTTGTTTTCTCATGAAAAACTCGAGCTCATTGGAAACTTCCAGCTCTGTAAGCCCAGGACGAATAAATCCGCAAATATGCTCAAAGGCTTCATCTGCGATTTTGGCAGCGGCTTTCAGGATGGCAACTTCCTCAGGCGTCTTGACCATGCGGATCTTTTCAATCAAGTTGCTGATGGGTTCCAATTCTGCATCCATTTCCGCTTTATACTGGATCGCCGTAGCAAAAGTCATGTAATCCTGCTCAAAAGCAAGCGTATGAATGCCCAAAGATTTGACGGTCTGAACGGCTTGGTCCATCAGATTTTTTTTTGCCTGCACCACTTCGAACTCTTTGATCTGGTCGTTTGCCTGTTCCGTGTAGCGGAAATCCGTAATGAAAACCGCTTCCTCCTGCGTGACAATCGCCAGGCCTGCAGTTCCGGTAAATTCGGTGATATAGCGAAGATTGAAGGGACTGGTGACAAGTATTGCCTCGACATCCCGGCGCTTCATTTCAGCGCGTAACTTTTGAAGTTTCAATGTGTTCATCCTCTCTCTTGTCTTAAGATCAATGCTTGCAGCGCCAATTTGTAGACGTCCTGTCCAAACCCGACAATCTGCCCGATAGTAACTGGAGAGATATACGAATGGTGGCGGAATTCTTCACGTTTGTGGACATTTGATATATGTACTTCAATTACTGGGACCTCGATAGCAGCAATGGCGTCGCGTATGGCGATACTCGTATGCGTATAGGCTCCCGCATTCAAGACGATGCCTGAAAGCGCTTCATCACCCGCTCCGTGAATCCAGTCGATCAATTCCCCTTCGTGGTTCGACTGCCGGCAAATCAATTCAATATTATGGTGATAGGAAAACTCCACCAGCTCCTGCTCCAGCTCTTCCAGTGTAAACGTTCCGTATGCTTCTTTCTCCCGCTTGCCCAGGCGGTTTAAATTAGGGCCATTCAGAACCAATACGCGCATTTGACCTTCTCCTTCCCCTGACACATTCTTAATTATTTTAACATATCGGAACAATCGAGCAACTAATAAAGAAATGCGGAAGCAGCCGTTTAGCCCCGACAAGCGCTGGAAGCCTTACCAGTAATGGCGGCCTTTGCCATTGTTGGTAAGGGTGAAGCGACTCGAGGGGCTGGCTGCTGGAGTCTGGACAATAAAGAAATGCGGAAGCAGCCGTTTGGATTCGACGGGCATAAGACGCTCCGGCGAAGCGGCGTTTCTTCAGCCGCACAGCTGGAGTGGCTTATGACCCTAGAATCTGGCTGCCGGAGCTGGACAATAAAGAAATGCGGAAGCGCCCTTTTAGAACCGACAGGCTATTTCCCATTAAATTCAAACATAAAAAAACGCGATGGCTGTTGGGCCATCGCGCTGGTCATTTTATAATCCACATTTTAGTTGAGCGTTGCAGTTGGTGCAGGTGTTGCAGCCGCCCATTTCTTCCACTGTCCCTTTACGGCAAACCGGGCAGGTGTCGCCCACTTCAGAACCGATGCTGACATTGGTAGAACGGAGATCCTGAATCGTGTCGATCAAGACGATCGGACGCTTGCTCGTTTCCTCCGGCTGTTGCTCTTCTTCAAAAGTGTTGTCTTCGGCTTTCAATGTCAGAACCTGTGAGTCGCGGCTGCCATCGACGTAAACCGTACCGCCTTTTGCTCCGCCTTTGTAAAGACGCTCATAAACGCCCTCCACTTGTTCGACTGTATAGCCGCGTGGTGCATTGACTGTTTTCGAAATGGATGAATCGATCCAACGCTGGATGATGCACTGGACATCTGCATGTGCTTCCGGCGCCAAATCCATCGACGTGACGAACGCCTTCGGCAGGTTTTCTTCATTGGCTTCCGGATTGTTCTTCAGGTATTCACGGACGATGTCAGCTTTGACCTCGATAAATTTGCCGAGGCGGCCGCTGCGGTAGTATGTGAATGAATAATATGGTTCAAGTCCGGTTGAAACGCCGACCATCGTACCAGTAGACCCTGTTGGTGCCACTGTCAGTAAATGCGAATTGCGGATTCCTTTTTCAAGAACCGCTTCGCGTACATGTTCCGGCATGCCCTGCATAAACCCGGTTTCGGTGAAGGCTTTTCGGAGTGCTGCCGTTTCGTCATCGGTTTTGCCGACAAGGAATGGGAAGCTGCCGCGTTCTGCTGCTAGGTCAGTCGAGACTTCATACGCTGCCGTGGCAATTGTCTTGAAGACTTCATCCACAAGGTCATTGCCTTCCGGCGAGCCGTATTCCTTATCGCAGTAGATCAATAAATCGGCAAGTCCCATGACACCAAGGCCGACACGGCGTTCGCCGAGTGCCTGCACCCGGTTTTCTTCCAGGAAGTAAGGAGTTGCATCAATAACATTGTCCTGCATGCGGACGCCGACGCGAACCGTATCTTTTAAAGCTTCAAAATCGACTGTCTTTGTTTTTGGATCTGCAAACCGGGCCAGGTTGACCGCAGCCAGGTTGCAGACAGAATACGGTGCCAATGGCTGTTCGCCGCAAGGGTTAGTGGCAACGACTTTTTGTCCATATGCCGCCGCATTTGTTTTTTCGTTGGCATTATCGATAAAGAAAATGCCGGGTTCAGCTGAATACGTCGCGCAGATATTGATCAGGTTCCACAGTTCACGGGCTTTCATCGTGCGGTAAACACGGACACCGTGGCCCATACGTTCCCACTCACGGACGTCGCCGATTTCCTGCCATTGTTCGTTGTAGACGGCCATTTCCTCTTTTGAATAGGACTCCACTGCCGGGAAGCGAAGGTCGAAATCCGCATCGTTTTCGACAGCTGTCATGAAATCGCTGGTTAAAGTGACTGAAATATTGGCACCTGTCAAAAATTCTTCGTTGTGAACCGTATAAGTTCCGCCATCGTTCAGCTTCGTTTCAGCGTCGCGCATGATTTTCTCGTTGAATCCACCCATTCCAGGAATCGCGCGGTAGTTCAGGATTCCCTGGTACATCGCATTTTCCTGCTCTGTCAAAGGCTTGAATTTCAGTTTATCGTGAGCCAATTTTTTAATGGTCTCATCTTTTGTATTTTCAATCAAATAGCGCAAAATGCGCGGATTCTGCATTTTCGAAATAATAAATTCTGCAATATCCGGATGCCAGTCTGCAAGCATGATCATCTGTGCCCCGCGTCTTGATCCACCCTGTTCTACAAGATGTGTCAGCTTGGCGATATCGTCCAGCCAAGATACAGAACCCGACGATTTGCCGTTGACTCCGCGAGCCAATGTGTTGCGCGGACGAAGTGTTGAACCGCTGGTGCCGACTCCGCCTCCACGGCTCATGATCTCCATCACCTGTTTGCGGTGATCGGAAATGCCTTCGCGTGAATCGGCTACAAATGGCATCACGTAACAGTTGAAATACGTTACATCCGTATCGGCACCTGCCCCGTATAGCACACGGCCAGCTGGAATGAACTTCAATCCGACCAATTGCTGGTAGAATTTCTCGAACCATTCCTGGCGTTTTTCAGGAGTTTTCTCCACCGAAGCAAGACCAGTCGCATTGCGTCTCGCAATCTGCTCGTAAAAAACTTCCAGCGGCTTCTCGATCACTTCGATCGGGCGATTGACGATACCTGCTTCTTGTTCCTTCGGATTGTCGATGGCGCTTCTGTAATCTTCCTCGATCCAAACCTGCGCTTTGTTGGTCTGCTGATCGATGGACACGATGTAGCCAAGGCCACGAGCCGGGAATTTCGGATCTTCTTTGACAGTCAAGACAACAAAATCGCCTGCTTTTAGGGTCTTTTTCTCCGTATCCTTAAACGAATAACGGTCAATCATTACGAGGCGGGATACCCCTTTATGCGTTAGTTTCATATCAGGAGTAATTGTGTGAACTTGCGGGAACGTTTCGATATCCTCGTTTAACGCTCTTGAATTTAATGAATACTGGGATTGTGTGGCGGAAACCATTTGACAATTCCTCCTTTGTGTTATATGGAGTCAGATACTATATATAGTATTACTTCAATTCCCAGCATACTACATATTGAAACTCGTTTTCAATAATAATTTTCTGCTGTAGAATCCAGCCTGTTTAAAAAGCTTTATTTAGCAAGGTTTCCAGCTTTGGGAATCCACAAAATGAGCCAAAAGACACTTAAACACGGAAATTCCATTCGGCATTCGCGTATTTTTTTTCTTCTAAAGCCTTGACTTCGGCGAGTTGCTGTTCCGACAAGGTGTATGGCTGCAGATCGATGGCCAAGGCCTTCTCGAATCCGCTCTTGAATGCAAGGACGCATTCTTCCGCAGTAGCCGGCTGCTGACGCAGCGAATTGATCGATACTGCTTTTTCGGGGATTTTGATGCGCATCCGCTCTTTCGCCTCTTCGCTCGAAAATTTAAAAACCGACAACAGCTTCTCGGCATCCAAGTCAATCAGAATCGCACCGTGCTGCAAAATCACACCTTTTTGGCGTGTTTGTGCACTGCCCGCCACTTTTTTTCCTTCAACGACCATTTCATACCAGCTAGGGGCATCAAAACAAACCGCCGACTTTGGTTTTTTCAAGTCAGCGCGCTTGTCATCCGTATCCGGAACCGAAAAACGGGCATCCAGTCCGAGATTTTTAAAGCCTTCCAACAGCCCTTCGCTCAGCACGCGGTAAGCTTCTGTAACCGTTTCCGGCATATCCGGATAATCTTCACTGACAATGATGCTATATGTAAGCTCATGCTCATGAAGAACCCCTCTGCCTCCTGTCGGCCGGCGGACAAATCCGAGGCCAAGCCGGTTGACGGCTTCCATGTCGATCTCCTTTTCCACTTTCTGAAAATAACCGATCGACAATGCGGCCGGCTCCCAGCTATAAAAACGGATGACCGGCGGAATAAGCCCTTCACTGTGCCATGTCAGCAAGGCTTCATCAAGCGCCATATTGTAAGAAGGGCTGTTCGCCCCTGAGTTTATAAAAATCCATTTTGGATATTTCACAAGATCGCCTCCTATTTCCGATAATTAGTGTAACATTGGCATTGAATATCCGTCATCTCTTCTCTTATAATAAAGGAAGATGAGAAAGGGGCAAGAACATTGGAATTTTTATACATCACGATCGCCATCGTTTTGGCAATCATCATTTACGCGGTCATTTCTTATTTCCGCATCAAAAAAGCGGTCACTAACCTGACACAAGAAAAATTTATTGAAGGCTACCGAAAAGCCCAATTGATTGACGTACGCGAACCGAAAGATTTTGCGGCTGGACATATCCTGGGAGCACGCAATATTCCACAATCACAATTACGTCAGCGCTACAAGGAAATCCGTTCGGACAAGCCGGTCTACTTATATGACCAGAACGGAGCACGCAGTGGACGTGTCGCAGTTTTCCTAAAGAAAAAAGGCTACGATCAATTGTTCCAGCTGCAAGGCGGATTCAAACAATGGACCGGAAAAGTAAAATCCAAAGCCTAAGCTTCAAAAACCCTTCCACATTGCTGGAAGGGTTTTTTCACTTTTTTATCTCACTCTATTTGAAATGGGAACTCCTTTTGAAAACTGCCATCCTTTTGGGAAAATCACCAATGCTTCCAACGACTTGTACGGCGGCAATCTAAAAATCCAGGAAAGCTTCGAAAACAAACTGATTTAGCATCCTGTTATATGGCTCGCTCGCCAAATCCATCACCGGCTCCACGAAAGCGCCTGTCGTCTATTGGCAAATCACCCGGGTTCACCAACAGCTACACCATACAAGAGGCCTTTGGGATCGTCTCCAGACTGGCTCTGGCCGTTCTGGAGATCGGCTCCATGCCAGACTTTACCCGCTCCGTCTTTCTGAACGCCTTGGTCGGCACAAAATCACGCGGAGGGCTGTTCGGCATCGGAACCTCCAATTGCCCCGATAAAATTGATCCGGCATTGATTAACCGTGTTGCCGTTTTGGCCGGCCTATGAAATTCCGGCTCCTTCCAAGTCCCTGCGCAAACTCGACATCAAACAGATTTTTTCAGATGTGGAACTTACTGATATGGCCAAGCTGACTAAAGGCCTGTCGATTGGATTTTATTGATCGGCAAAAAGGCGTGGAAGCCCAATAGCTTCCACGCCTTTTTGCGATGTTATTCGCCTTTATAATAACGAAGTACTGGTTTTCGTGCTGCTTTTGTTTCATCCAAACGGCTGATGACCGTCGTGTGTGGTGCATTTTGGACGATCTCAGGATTTTCTTCCACTTCTTTGGCAATCTGGATCATCGCATCGATGAACGAATCTAAAGTTTCCTTGGATTCGGTTTCTGTCGGTTCGATCATCATGCCTTCTTCCACATTCAATGGGAAGTAGATGGTTGGCGGATGATAGCCGAAGTCAAGCAGGCGTTTCGCCATATCCAATGTACGGACACCCAGTTTCTTTTGGCGGCGGCCGCTCAAGACGAATTCATGCTTGCAATGGCGGTCATACGGCAAATCGAAATGAGGCTGTAGTCTTCGCATCATGTAGTTGGCGTTCAATACCGCGTATTCCGTAACTGCTTTCAGGCCATCCGGCCCCATGGAACGGATATACGTATAGGCACGCACGTTGATGCCGAAGTTGCCGTAAAACGGCTTGACACGGCCGATTGATTCCGGACGGTCGTAATCGAATGTATAGGCATCGTCTTTTTTCACCAATACCGGTTTTGGCAAATATGGAAGCAGATCATTTTTCACACCTACTGGGCCAGATCCAGGTCCGCCACCGCCGTGAGGGCCAGTAAAGGTTTTGTGCAAGTTCAAGTGAACCACGTCAAAGCCCATATCTCCCGGGCGTGCTTTTGACATAACCGCGTTCAGATTGGCGCCGTCATAATACAACTTGCCGCCAACTTCGTGGATGATGGCTGCCATTTCCATAATCTGCTCTTCAAACAATCCGAGCGTGTTCGGATTTGTCAGCATCAACGCCGCCGTATCTTCCCCGACAACGCGCTTCAGGTCTTCCAAATCCACAAGTCCCTGATCGCTTGATTTGACTGTTACAGTTTCGAATCCGGCAACCGTCGCTGACGCCGGATTGGTGCCATGCGCCGAATCCGGCACAATGACTTTTGTCCGTTTAAAGTCGCTCCGTGCTTCATGGTAGGCACGGATCATCATCAACCCGGTCCATTCACCATGTGCACCTGCGGCAGGCTGCAGAGTGACTTCGTCCATGCCGGTAATTTCTTTCAGATGCTCCTGCAGATCAAACATCAAGGCAAGAGCCCCTTGAACGGTTTTCTCATCCTGCAATGGATGGATATTCGCAAATCCAGGGAACCGTGCAACGGTTTCGTTGATTTTCGGATTGTATTTCATGGTACATGAACCTAATGGATAGAATCCGGAATCCACACCATGGTTACGGTTGGATAACGCCGTATAATGGCGCATAATATCAAGTTCCGATACTTCCGGCAGTTCAGCTGCCTCCGTGCGGATCAAATCACTCGGCAAGAGCTCGCTCAAGTCAACTTCCGGTACGTCAAGTGTCGGAAGGCTATAGCCGACGCGGCCTTCTTTGGTCAATTCAAAAATTAGCGCTTGGTTGTCCTTATGCATGAGTAGCCCCCGCTTCCTTCACTTTTGCAGCAATTTCCTGCACAAATGCATCGATTTCTTCTTTTGTCCGTTGCTCCGTGACCGCAACCAGCATATGGCCTTTGAATTCATCATAGCTCAAGCCGAGGTCATAGCCGCCGATCATGTTGTTTTCAAATAAACGGTCGTTCAACTGCTTGATGGATTCTTCCATTTTCACAACGACTTCATTGAAATGAGCGCCTTCAAATGCGATTTCAAGACCTGCTCTTTTCAATTGCTGTTTCATATAATGTGTTTTGATGATGTTCTGTTTGGCGATTTCCTGAGTGCCGACTTTGCCGAGTGCTGTCATAGCAACCGATGCTGCCAAAGCGTTCAAAGCCTGGTTCGAGCAGATATTGGAAGTCGCTTTGTCGCGGCGGATATGCTGTTCACGCGCCTGCAAGGTCAACACAAATCCACGGCGGCCTTCTTCATCCGTCGTTTCACCAACCAAGCGCCCCGGTACTTTGCGCATCAATTTTTTCGTGACGGCGAAATAACCGCAATGAGGGCCGCCGTATGCTTCCGGAATGCCGAAAGGCTGTGCATCGCCTACTGTGATATCCGCTCCGAGCTGGCCCGGAGACGTAAGCGCGCCAAGTGCCAACGGATTCGAAGAAACGGATAATAACGCGCCGGCTTCGTGGACAATCGGTTCAATTTCTTTCAGGTTTTCAACCTGTCCAAAGAAGTTCGGGTATTGGATCATCACAGTTGCGACGTTTTCATCGATCATCTCTTTTAAAGCATCCAAGTCAGTGTGGCCATCTTTCAACGGGATTTCGATAACTTCGATAGACTGGCCAAGTGCGTAGCTGCGGACAACGTCACGCGATTCCGGATGGACTGCATGTGATACTAGAATTTTCTTGCGTTTCGTGTGCCCTGCAGCAAGCATTCCGGCTTCGGCAAGTGCCGTTCCGCCGTCATACATAGAAGAGTTGGCAATGTCCATGCCCGTCAATTCGCTGATCATCGTCTGGAATTCGAAGATGGCCTGCAATTCACCCTGGGAGATTTCCGGCTGGTAAGGCGTATAGGCAGTATAAAATTCAGAACGTGAAATCACGTGATCTACGATAATCGGCTTGTAATGGTCGTAAACACCCGCTCCAAGGAAAGAAGCATAACGGTTGGTGTCAGCGTTTTGAGCTGCAAGCTGTGCCAATTCCTTTGTCAGTGAAGACTCTGATTTGGCTGCTTTGATGTTGTATTCGCCTTTAAAACGGACTTTTTCCGGGATATCCGAAAACAATTCATCGATTGAGCTGATGCCGATCGTTTCCAGCATTTCTTTTTCGTCTTGAGACGTCATTGGTAAATAGCGATGTTTCATCGAGTGCAGTCCCCTTTTCAAGTTAAATTAGTTGGATCGTTTATAAAATGGTGTTTCCACTGTTCTCGCTTTTAATCGTTTGTTGCGAATTTCAACTTCCAATTCGATTCCCAATTCAGCCCATTCACTCGAAACCAAAGCCAGACCGATATTTTTCTTCAAGGTTGGTGACTGGGTGCCTGTAGTCACTTCTCCGATTTTCTGGTCTCCTGCATATACCGCATAACCATGGCGCGGTATGCCTTTGTCGATCATTTCAATGCCTACCGATTTACGCGGAACGCCAGCTTCTTTTTGGGCTGCCAATGCTTGTTTGCCGATAAAGTCCTGTTCTTTTTTGAGCTTTACGACAAAATTGATGCCTGCTTCAAGCGGCGTGATGTCTTTCGACAATTCCTGGCCGTATAAAGCAAGACAAGCTTCAAAGCGCAATGTATCACGTGCGCCAAGCCCTACAGGCAAGACGCCTTCCGGTTTGCCTTCCGACAGGATTTTGTCCCAAAGAACAACCAGCGCATCAGGCCCTGCGTAGATTTCAAAACCGTTTTCTCCTGTATAGCCGGTCCGCGATAAAATGACCTTTTGTCCTGCCACTTCAACCTCTTGCTTAAAGCGGAATGGTTTGATCGCTGAAAGGTCTTCGTTTGTCAGGCGCTGAAGCACCTTTTCAGACAAAGGACCCTGCAGCGCCAACAAACCGTAGCGTTCAGAAGCGTTATCCAATGTTACATCACCTTTTTTTGCCTGTTCCATCCATTCAAAATCCTTTTCGATATTGGATGCGTTGACAACAAGCAAATAATGCTCGTCTGCTAATTTATACACCAGCAGGTCATCTACCGTGCCGCCGTCTTCATAACACATCGCTGTATACTGCGCCTGGCCATCTTGAATTTTGGACACATCGTTTGTTACCAGATGCTGGAGATAGTCTAAACTGTCTGCTCCTGTGACGAAGATTTCACCCATATGCGATACATCAAAAAGCCCTGCTTTTGTTCTGACCGCTTCATGTTCTTCCTTAATGCTCGAAAATTGCACAGGCAGTTCCCAACCACCAAAATCGATCGTTTTGCCGCCATATTTCGAATACGTTTCAAACAGAGGTGTACGCTTTAACTGTGCCAATGATTTTCCTCCTCATTCTTCAAACCCCTTCCGGCTGACACAGTGTGCCAAGACACGAAAAAAGGACAGAGATTTCCCTTAAAGGGAAATCTCTGTCCTGGAACCTGAAAGTTTACCATAATGGCTTTCCTCGTTGGTAGCTGACATGCAGCATTCTCCAGAGATGCGTCCTGTACGAGTCTTTTTGCCTGAGAGATTCATAACTTCTGTCATTTGCTCCTTCGGCGACGCATTTGCGTTCTCTCCTCGTACAATCATCCGCCCAAATCAAGATTGATTGGTCCAAACCGTTATACAGAATAGTATAACTTTGAATATATCCTAACATTGATCCATAGAAAGCGCAATCTTTTTTCTTTAAAAGGACAAAAGGCGAACGAATTGATTAATTAAAATCAATTCATTCGCCTTTTAGCCGATTTACTTGAAAAGCGGCATATTGTGTAATTTGCCGCAATGTCCTGAATTCCGTGCGGATTGTAATATGCGCCGTTTGCTTGTAGTCCCGGTAACGGGCTTTATGCAGCGCTTCAATTTCCTCACGGCTGGATTGGCGGATAATGGGGCGGTTCGGATCCCGGTGAATCCGCCGCCAGATTTCACGGAACGGAGCATCCAGAAAAAGCACCAGCCCTGTATTTCTCATGATCCTCTGGTTTGCTTTTCGCATCGTGACGCCGCCGCCTGTAGAGATGATGCAATGATCATTTTTAAAATTTTGCAAAAACTGTGTTTCCAGGTCCCGAAAATATGCTTCGCCGTGCTGCTCGAAAATTTCCGGAATCGTTTTCCCTGTCTGCCGGACAATCTCTTTGTCCATGTCATAGAAGGGTAGTTTTAACAGGAAACTCAACCTCCTGCCGACCGCGCTTTTGCCGCAGCCCATGAATCCAATCAAATATATTCTGTTCATCCTACCCACCCGATACTTACCTCTACTCAGGTATTTTTTTTTGCTCAATATCCTTCAGTAGTTGTATCGTAGCATGTCTGTGCATATTTTCCAAACCATCATACGTTTTATATTGGATGGAATAGAGCGTCAGCGTGTGGGATAACAGCAGCAGAGCCGACAGGAAAAAGACGATGGCAATGGGGTAGACGGCACCTTTCTCGTTTTTAAGGCTGCGTAAAAACATACTCTGCCTCTTCCAGACTGCCGGTGGTGAATTCAGTGCGGACCTTCAGCATGTTGCCATCCAGTGAAAAACTGCATAGCCGAACGCGTGTCAGCATGACTTCATGGCCTTTTCTTTCTTTTTGTTTGCGGATCATGTCGGTATACAGTTCGATATCAAATTCCTCCCCCAGCTGGACGACACGGATTCCGCTGCCTCCATTGATGATCTCAAGCGATTCGCTGTTGTTCAGGTAGCTCTGTAAATCGACAGCAAACAATTGCCATTCTGCCTGGTGCGCATCCAAATCTTCGGTAAAGCCGACAGCGAATCCGAAGAACAGAACAATCAGCGGCAGCATCGTCATGAGTACCAGCAAATCGAAAATGGACGTTAAAAACGAAAATCCTTTCTCATCCAGCCGGGCTATTCGGCGCATAGCTGCTCCTTCTTTCCTTGATAATCCGCATAATCGACACACAGCCGATCGGCCATTTGCCAGTTGTAGACGATGCCATTGACTGTCCGCTGCCCCTGTACCGAACCTGTCGAGTTAATTTCTCTCGCGGCTTCGTGCAGGGTTTCATAAGCGCTGACGCGTTCTTTTTTCATTTGCAGACTTTGCTGAACACTGAGCATGACCGGCAGCAAACTGCCGAAGATGATAAAGATCATAAATAGGCTCACCATGGTTTCTGCCCAGGAAATCCCTCTCTCATTCAGAAAACACCACCCTCCCTCTCCCAAGATGGACGACCAATGTCTTTTCTCCGCTGCTTGTAGCAAAACGGAACGTCCCGGACTGGACGACTGAACCATTTGAATTGAAATAGATTTCATTGAGGTTGCTGGTCTTTTTCAGCGCCACCGAATCAGGCAGTTTTCTGGACGACACCACTGACTGAAGATCTGTAAAAATTTCGTAAGTTCCTTTGGTTTCCCTGAAAACGACTTTTGCGGTTTTTCCCAATGAATAGCTTTGGCTTTGTGCGAAATAAATGTCTTGTTGGAGTACGTCAAAAAAACGCTGTTCTTCTTTTTTTACCGCAAAGGCCTGGTAGCCGGGAATCGAAACGGAAACGATTGCCATGAGAACTACCAGCACCAACAGCATCTCCAGCAAGGTGAAACCCTGTTCTTTTACGACGATTTTGTGGATGTCACCACTCCATCAACCGAAATATTCACCACATCGCCGTTCGGGCAATCCGTTTCTCCTGTTTTCAGATAACCTTCCGTTACAAGGTCCGTCAAGGTTGGTACCACTTTCAGGTCCATTCGGTAGGATTCCACCTGTCCTTGGACCATCTGCACGAATGCTTTGCACCCTTTTTCATCGACAGCTGATGATTGTTTCGTGACATTCGGAATCGCGATGGCAATCAGCACTGTGATGATCAGCATGACAATCAGCATTTCAATTAAAGTAAATCCTTTTTGATTTTTTAAAAAGCGCATATTCTTCCTCCTCAAATGGTATGGACCAGGTTATACATCGGCATTAAAATCGCAAGATAAGCGCCTACAATGCAGATGGCAATCATAATAAAGAAACTTGGTTGGATAATGCGCAGCAGCTGCTGCGTCTGCTGTTCAATCCGCTCCATCAGCACTTCGCTGTAAAGGATCAATTCCTTCCCCAGGTAGCCGGTCATTTCGCCATGCTGGACAAAAGCGGGCATATCCCTGGAAACAAACGAAAAACGCTCGAGCGATGTGGAGAATGTCTGTCCCATCATCAGTTCTTCATGGGACAGCCTTGTCATAAACTGGATGATCTTATGGTAGTTTTGACGCTGCAGCAGATTGAGCGACTCCTGCATGGAAATGCCGCTGTGCAGCAAAGTTCCGAGTTCACGGGACAACAGGTGCGACCAGTACAGCTTCATGAAGCCTCGGAGGATAGGAATGGCCAGCAGCCAGTTGATTTGCTGCTCGATGTCCTGCCTCTTCAGCAATTGTCTGAAGACGTAAACAGCCAGCGCCGATGCTGCGAAGATTGCAATGAAAAAGTCCGGAAGGTTCAGCAAATAAGCCGGTACCCCGGAAGAGTCATCTCCGGACTGAAGCGACTCCATCATGTCAGTCAGATTCGGTACATAGCTGGTGCGGAAAAACAAAAACAGCACAGAGGTAAAGATCAGCAAAGATACCGGATAGATCAGGATGTTTTTCAACTTTTTCTGTACCTGCTCGGTCCGCGCGAAGCTTTTGGCAATGCTGTCAATCGACTCGGGCAGCCGTCCATGGTATTCAGCAATTTCGACAGGAAACAGCACATGATCCTTGAATCCTAAATATTTCAGGATTTCAGCGGCATTCCCTCCACTTTTTAAAATAACGGTTATGCCGCTCAGCGTTTCGTCCAGCTTGGATGTATGCATCGGCAGCAATAAGCTCAGCGCAACCGGCAGCAGATATCCTTCTTTCATCAGGACGGCCAGACGCGTCAGGAATTGTTCACGGTCACGAAGACGTGTCCTGCCTGAGCGCATAGGAAGCTTGAATCGCACCAATTTTCACTCCTTCCCGTATCTGTCCTTCAAACGATAGATCTTCTGGCAATGTATAAGCTTTTTTCAAGCTAGCTGACAGCAGGGCATCTTCCAGCCGTTCGCCGTCCAGAATTTCATATAGTGCGCGATGGCAGGATTCCGACTGTCCGATATCAGAAAACATCGGAATGATCCTTTGGGCTGAAACGGCAACAAGGGTTTGCGACATATCTTCAAACGATATACCCAAATCGCGCAGCCGGTGCAGACAGCCGACAGAATGTCTGGCATGGATGGTCGAAAAAACCAAATGCCCCGTCAAGGCTGCACGAACGGCAATTTGCGCCGTCTCTGCGTCGCGGATCTCACCGATCATGATGATATCAGGATCGTGCCGGAGTATCGCTTTCAGTCCCGCTGCATAGCTGAGGCCTGCTTTTTCATTGACCTGGATTTGCAGAATTGCCTGATTCTTGCGTTCTACGGGATCTTCCAAGGTAATGATGTTGCGGTTCAATTTTTCTGCACAATGTTTCAGCAGCGAGTATAAAGTAGTCGATTTGCCGCAGCCTGTAGGGCCAGTAAACAGAATGAGGCCCTGGGAGGCTTCAGACAATTTCTCCAGCAGACGGGCTGAGTCTCGGAAAGCTGCCAGCTGATGGATGGATTGGGCATTATCGTCCGGCATGATCCGGATGACGATGCTTTCTTTTGTCAGCACAGAAGGCAAAGTTGAAATGCGAAAATAATGGGATAAGTCGTTGATGGGAAGCTGGAATGAACCGGTTTGGGGTTTTCTTCTTTCACTCATATCTAAAAGGGATAGGTATTTGAAATAAGCGATCATGCGATCACCCAGATCAAAGGGGAGTTGTGTCACTTGCCGCAGATTTTGGAATGAGCGGTAAGAAACGGTATAGCAGGATGGTTCGGGTTTGATGTGGATGTCTGTCGTGCCATTTTTTGCCGCGTCGTACAAAAGGTCAACACAGCGGCGCTCGATAATCGATTGCATATCCACCTCCTATTTCGCTTTGAACAAAGGCCGCCTCTCTGTTCACACATAGTATAACCGGCTCTTTTTGACAAGGGAACAGCTTTTGCCAAAATAAAATTTTGAACGCCGGATTCACGCCAAATCTCATATTTGAAGCCACTCGCTTTAGACTTCAAAAAACAATAAATGGAATTTTTTTGAAGGGAATATTGTCTTTAAAGGCCCGTACACCTGTTTGTCACAAAGAAAGATGAACTCGCTGTTTACACATTCACTCTATTTCCTATATAATAAACAAGAGATTATTGTGTTGTGGCAAAGGAGGGATTACCCATGAATAATATGTTCAAGTTAATGGGATGGTGGACTGGTATATTCGCAGTTCTTTTTTATGTAGGCGATATGGTTGAAGTATCATTATTAATGGTCGCTAACACCGGATTTTTTGTTCTTCTTGGATTCTTAAATATTTCTGAGCGCATGTATATGTATATTTTTGGTGCCTATCTGACAATATTTTTCGTAGGCTTCACTTATTACACTACGTTCATCCATGTTCCTGGGCATTAATCAATACGAATACAAAAAAAAACAAAAGGCGCATTGGATTTCTCCAATGCGCCTTTTGTTTTTTGATGTTTTAGGTCTTCAGCCTTTAAAACCCTGTCAGGAACGGGTTGCTGTCCATTTCCTGTTCAGGAGTCGTTTCAGGCCCATGGCCAGGATAGAGGATCATATGTTCAGGAAGCGTCAGCAGCGAGTCGTGTATGGACTGCAGCAGCTTTTTCTCCGAGCCATCGATCAGATCCGTACGGCCGATGCTGCCGCGAAACAGCGTGTCACCCACAATAGCAAAGCCCTCATTGCCGAATGAGAAACTGACACTGCCCGGGGAATGCCCAGGTGTGTGTAGAACGTCCATTTGGAAAGAACCAATCTGCAGGTGCTTTTCGTCGGTCAATAAAACGTCTGCATCCTTCACCCGGTAATCCGGCAAAGCTGCATACTTGCCTGAACCATTCAAATTCGGCTTGCTCAACCAATCTTTCTCCAGCTGGTGGAGGTAAACCGGTATCGAATAGCGATCCCGGACATCGTCCACTGCCCCAATATGGTCAAAGTGGGCATGTGTCAGCAGAATCGCGATCGGTTTCAGGTTCTTCTTTTTCAACAGCGCTTGGATCTTTGCGCTTTCTTCTCCCGGATCGAAAATCAAGCATTCTTTTTGATCGTCCGAAATGATGTAACAGTTGGTCTGGATAGGTCCCAGCTCCAGTTGATCGATTTTCAGCATTTTCTTCACCTCTCCTTGATTATAACATGCCGCACTTTAGAGGACTGTCAACATACTGACACTTTTTATCCTCGACAAAACGTAGGAATTTCTTTACAATATAAAGAGAACAAAGCGGCACTGGCTGTTTAAGTTGAAGGGAGTGTCATTCGATGAGTTGGATGTTAATGGTTATTTTTGGACTTACTGCAGTTCTTGCAGCAATCGGCACTGTACAAACGCTAAAAAATAAAGAAGTCCTCGGCTTTCTTTTTAACTTTGGAACGTTTGTAATTTTCGGCGCCTTTACAGTTGCAACAATTATCACACAGGGTTATCCACCAGGACTACATTAATCAGAAAAAAGCTGCTGCGGTCAAACGCATCAGCTTTTTTTCATGCCGTAAAAAAAGAGAGGACGCAGAGCGTAACGGGTTCCGTTTCCTATCGCAAAACTCTAAAATGTATAATAAAATGACTGGCAAATTGTACGCTAATTTGTCGGTCTTTTTTTGTTGATAGAACAAGTTTTTTATTCAAATATCATCTTTTTTTGTTATGTAATTGACACCCCAATTTGTTAGCATACAATCAGTAGTGTAAGGCGACAAATTGGTATACAAATTGCCTTACACAAATTTATCTAAAAAAGGGAGATGAACAAATGAAAATCGAACCAAAGTATCCGAACGCAACACCGAAACAGTTTAAGTTATCCTTCAAGTCGCACAAGATTCTAGAGCATTATTCCGACTACACAGGCTTAACAGAATCTCAGGTTTTAGAAGAAGTGTTACCGCACTTACTGAACGACAAAGACTTTATCGCTCATATCGAAAGTAAACGCAGCAACACCCGCGTCAAACGAGAGTTGGGGTTATGAGATGGTTAAAATCAAACGTCTCGCAAACTTCACCGACCGCATTTGCCTAACAGACCCGAATATCCCACCCTCAGAAATCACACAACGACACCACGATTACCTCACCTTGTCAGACAAAAAAATGAAAACTCAAAACGTTAAGTTTGCATTCAGACCCACGGATTTCACTTGGAAAGGCAAAACACACGAAATCCAATTAAACTTCTGTGCAAATCCTTTTTGCAAAAATCATTTACAACCACAAACTAAATACGGAATCGGCAAAAATCAACGGTATACGATTACAGGGACCACGCCCGACCGAAACATAATTTGTAATGCTGACCCAAACGATCCGAACGGCATACCAACTTTGAACTGCAATACCAAGGCTTACTCAAATTGGTCTTTGGCAACGGAAATTGAACGCTTAGTACGATTAAATTCAGTTGTGCCCTTAAATCCTGTTTATCATTTTCACAAAGATGGATGTGCTAATCCTGAGACCTTCCTCACGCAACCAAAGACATTTTATAAACGCGGAAAGGCATCTTCAAACGCACAGATTGTCCAGTGTAAGACCTGCAAGAAGTACACGAACATTTTACCGACAAAAGCAGAAACGACCTCTTATCATCAAAAACGAAACGATATTCTGCCAGTATTCGCAGATATGATTATTCAACACATTCCTGTATCAAGCACTTGTAAAGTCTTGAAAATTGGTCGCTCCACTTACTATGAAAAATTGGAATGGCTATATCGGTGTTGTTTGGAATTCCTTGAAACAAGAGAAAAGGCATTCGAGAAAAAAGTTTTCCCAAGAATTTGGGTCAACACCGATATGATGATGTATGTCCTCAACAATGTTCGTAAGAAAGGTCAGACAAAAAAATTTAAAAGAGGTAACGAAAAGCAATTGCCGACACAAGTTGTCATTTCGTCGGATATGAGGTCAAGATATGTATTCCGTGCCGATGTTGCTTATGATTGGGATGTGACATTTAATCAAATTAAGTTCGATACAATCACTTATAAAGACGATCATTTAACCGAGGAACTACGGAAGAACGCTAAATTTACCCAGCACTCGTATTTCCCACAACCACCGTCGCCAAACGATTTACAGACAATGACTGAATATCACAGTGAAATGATTGAATTAAACCGCAGAAAAGAATATGTAGATGGACTTCACGTAAATCACACGTACACCGCAATGGCTCAAATGTTCCTCATCAAGAAAATGGTTAAAACACCTAAATGGCGATTCGTCAGTGATGATGATCGGGTATTGAAATTAGCGATCAGAAGAATTTTCGCAGAGGAGATGAAAAACGGACGGGCTCAGTATCTAGTGAGTAACTTTGATAAAACACTGTCAAGAGAAGAAGCATATAAGGAATTTATCGAATCGGGTAAATATCTTCAGGACTGGGCCGAAACCAGAGGAATGAAAGATTTATCGCATTACGAGAAAGCCGTTGCGTATCTGAAAGAAAAATTGGCTATTCATAAATTCTATGAAACCAAAACAGCGCCCGACGGAACACTTTATAATATTCATAAGCCAAATAAGATCGAACATCCAATTGCGATGGCTGATAGAGGAAGCAGATATATTAATGTTCTGTCCGACACATCGAAATTGTCAGATGAACATTTGGCACGATTAATTGTAAAGGCGAACGACAACTCTGTTAATACATTTCTTCAAGAGATCAGACGGTCAATCTCGATTCTTGAACGACCACTTGTGACAAGTCGTGGAGACGGGAAAAGTTATATCTATTCAAACTTCAATCCGAAATACGCACAAATGAGTATCACGATTTTAAGAACCTATTATAACTTCTGTAAAACCTATCAAGTGGGCAAACCAGAAATCGGAATTGACGGAAAGAAAATTAAAAAACTAAAAACTCCAGCACAGCGCTTAGGTATTGCCGACAAGATTTATACTTGGGAAGATATTATATACAAACGATAAAATATAAAACGCCAATCCAGTTAGGGTTGGCGTTTTCATATTTTGATATATAAGTTCTTATGTTAATATTTTTCAAATTCACTTTTCTAGTTTAAAATTCATTATACTTTTCCCCGAAGTAGAAGTCTCATCTTTCCATATGAATTCTAGAGCATATTGATTTCCAATCATTTCTTCGTCAATTGCAACTTTGAACATTGTATTTTCAGGATCTTTTTGTTCTTTGACCAGTTCCTTTAAATTGTATTCATCACTATAATCTATTTGGATTAAATGAATTTCTGTTGGCAGAGGTTTCAATGAACTCCAATCAACCTGGAGTTGGTCACCAATTTCGACTTTACCACTATGAATAGAAGGGTAATTGTATTGTTTAAATTCATCACAATTATTCCAACAAATTTCTCCGTAAGAGTGGTCAAAAGTTGGAAACTTTTTTTCTCCATTAGAAGATAAAAGAGTAATGGAAGGTGCGTCAATATCCGTGAAAGATGGAAGGGATTCTTCTTCACTTTCAATAATATTTTTTTCACTCTGTTTTTCTTGCTTGGACACTTCAATTATTTCCTCTGTCTTTTGTGACTCTCGAATTTCATTGTTACACCCGATTAAAAGTATCGAAAACAACAGTATTACTAACGTTAATATATTTTTTTTCATTTTTGTACCCCCTCTCTTTGTTATAACATAAATACCCAAGAAAACCTTTAAAAATTAGATTTTTTCATAAATTTAAAATTTTGTAATGAACACATTAAACAAATTTGATTATGAAAAATACCCCAATTCCAAGACTGTGAATTTCCAGAATTTCTCACGAATTGAGGTGCAATTAGTTATACATTTCCGATTACATTTTGTATCGTATTTTTAAGTTTTGCGATAGGAAACGGAACCCGTTACGCAGAGCGCCCTCTCTTTTTATTGCTCCAAATCCCCTTCAGGAATGGTTGTCAATTGCCCATCTTCTTCATCGTAAAAACGAAGCAGGTCGCCATTGATGATTGACTCGGAATATTCAAGTTCGGTAAACGCCTGCTCGATATAAGGCGTGCACAACTCTTCTTCGGTCGGTTCGCCGGTTTCCTTGTCATAGCAGACATTTCCTGCGTAAACTACTTCATCTGTTACAAAACGCCCATCACGGAACACAACGAATTCCTCATGTTCTTCTGAAAATAGATCTCCGCCAAACTGAATGTCTTTTGACGCATCCACCCCCATCAGGTTCATGATTGTCGGACGCATATCAATCTGTCCGCCGACTTCATCGTTGACATGGCCTCCGCCATAGCCCGGGATGTGGACAAAGAACGGAACTTTCTGCAGTTCAGCAGAAGTGACATCTGTCACTTCCTCGCCCAGATACTGGCTCATGGCTTCGTTATGGTTTTCAGAAATCCCATAATGGTCACCGTACATGACAATGATCGAATTTTCGTATAGCCCTTTTTCTTTTAAATCTTCGAAAAGAACTTTGATTGACTCGTCCAAATAGCGAGCTGTCTGGAAATAACGGTTCAAGGTACCTGAATTTGAATCGTATTCGTCGATCAGTTTGTCTTCTTCATCCAATGTAAATGGATGATGGTTAGTAAGCGTCAGCAAGCGGCTGTAGAAAGGCTGCTTCATCTCCGCCATATGGTCGACCGACTGCTCCAGGAACGGTATATCCTTCATGCCCCAGTTGACCGCTTCACCTTCGCCAACTTCAAAACTTTCGATATCATAGAATTCGTCAACGTTCATCGATTCGTACATAATATCGCGATTCCAGAAGCTTTTTGTGTTGGCGTGCTGGACGTTTGTTGAGTAGCCATTGTTGCCGAGGCTCTCTGCCATGGAATTGTAGGTATTGCCGCTGTGCGTAAAGAATACCGCACCGCCGCTTAACGGATAGAGGGAGTTTTCAAGCAAAAATTCCGAATCCGAAGTTTTGCCCAAGCCCGTCTGGTGATAAAAGTTTTCGAAATAAATGGTGTCTTCGTCTTCTGTCAAGGAGTTCAGGAACGGCGTGATCGTTTGCCCGTTCATTTCGCTGTTGATCGCGAAACTCTGCATAGATTCCAAAGTCACGACAATCAGGTTGCGTCCTTCGGCAATGCCCTTCATTTCTTCAGAAGGTTCGATTTGGTTTGCGCGCACATAGTTATTGGCTTCAACCAGCTCAGAGCCGTCAGCCAGTGCACGCTGCGCCTGTGATTTGGACTGGACATAAATATCGTATAGATGATAATTGTACATTCCCAAGTTTTTCACCAGCATCTCGCGGTCAAAGCTGCGAGTCAGCAATTGCGGACGCTCTGCTTCGGCAAGTCCCAAGTTGAAGAACAAGACAGCAAGCGCAAGAATGTAGTAGGTCTTGCGCTGCATAGACGAGGAAACAGCAGCAATCGGCTTTACCTTGATGAATTTAATCGCCAGCAAGATGATGGCAACGTCTGCAAAATACAGCAAATCTGTCCAGAATATACTGGCTGCCGCACTTGATCCCAAGTCACCGAAATTCTCAGTCTGGAACAGGACCGGCAAGGTAATAAAATCACTGAAAAAGCGGTAAAAAGCAACATTTCCGTAGAGGATTATCGATGTTATGACTGCCACAGCAACCAAATAGCGGTTCTTGGCTTTCTCGCTCTTAAAGAACAGCGAGATGCCGTAGATGAACAACAGCATGCTCAAAGGGTTAATAAACAGGATAAATTCCTGCAACAGGTTATCAATTGTGATCGAGAAACTGGTCTTGTAAACAATATATGTTTTTAGCCAAGTGGCGATGATGGCGATTGCCAGGATTGAATGTTTCGGCCATTCTTTTTTCAGCATACCCGGCCTCCCTCCTTATTCAATTAAATTGGTGTGTTCTGTACATAAATTTTAAGTTTAGCAGATGATTTCGATTTGTCGCTTTTCATATCTCTTTGCAGAAAACAGGCAGAAGCGGTGATTTTTCAAACCAATACACTACCATAATGGTTTAGTATAAAAGAAATTTATGGAAATTTGAAGTAATTACCCTTATTCTAGACGAATGAAAACGGAGGAAGTTTCGTTAAACAAACTTATTTCTTATTATACTCCGATTTTTTTTGGCGGAGAATAAGCAGTGCCGAAGCGTACTCTTTTGCAGAAATAAACTGCAGCCGATACAGTTCTCTAACCTCATCTTCCATTAAATCAAGATCCGCCTTGTAATCGGCCGTATAGATAATCGTGCCATAGCGCTTCAGCAATTGCATGACATCGAATAGGTTTTTCATTCGATCACCGCCCCCGTATTGATAAATCCGCTTTCTGTATAGATGCCCTGTACCGGCAGATCATGGACTTCCACGGGAATCGACTCCCTGATCTGGCAGTCAAAAGCCAAAGAACGCGTAATGCCCTCATAATCTTCTAAAAATCGATCGTAATATCCTCCGCCAAAGCCAATTCTAAAGCCCTGTTTCGAAAAAACTACGCCCGGCACAATCAACAGGTCGATAGCATCCGGTTTTATATAGCTAGTTTTTGAGACGACCGGTTCCTGCAGTTTCATATAGACGACTTCCAATTGATCCGTGTTTTCGATCAATCGGAAATCCATGCCTCGGCTCGCCGGATGGCATTTGGGTACAGCTACTTTTTTTCCCGCTTCCCAACATTTCTCCAGCAACACGAGAGTATTCACTTCAGGAAAGGAAGAAAGGGTCATGCCAATGGTGCCCGCTTCCAAAAAAGCCGGATCTTCCATCAAACGGCTAACCACCATTTCGGACTTTTTTCTATATTCTTCTAGTGTCATTCTGTTTAGCAAAGCGAGTACTTCTTTTCGCTCCGTAACTTTATCCATATCAGCACCTGCTCCTTTACAAAGAAAAAAGCCAAAACCCCTGGAGGTTTTGGCTTTCAATGAATTACTTCGTTTCACGGTGTACTGTCATTTTCTTTTCACGTGAGCAATATTTTTTCATTTCAAGACGCTCAGGGTTGTTGCGCTTATTTTTAACAGTGCTGTAGTTACGTTCGCTACATTCTGTACAAGCTAAAGTGATGTTAACACGCATCGGTATCCCTCCTAATTCTTTCAAAGATCATTTATAAATAAGCGTGATCTATACGACTTAATTATTATAGCATATTCCATCATAAAGTCTACTGTAAAAACCCAATTAATTGAACCTTTCTAAATAAAAAAAAAGGACCGGCAGCTTTTTTGCTTCTGGTCCTTTTTTCTGCTATCTAAAAGATCCACCATTTGCTGATGATTCACAAGCTAGACTCTAACAAATTGGAGTTTCCTGCTATCTATTCAAATCGTAATGCTGGCCTCTTACTAAGTAAAACAATTGTTCAGCGATGTTGGTAGCGTGGTCCGCAGAGCGTTCCATATAGCGGCTGATAAACGCCAATTGAGTAATCTGGCTGAGCCTGTCCGGATTTTCTCCGCCCGCTTGCATCAGCCTGCGGATCACATCACCGTATAATTCATCCACTTGGTCATCCAGTTCGGCAATCTCTTTCGCTTTGACGACGTCTTCTTCGACAAACGCATCGATGACCTGACGCAGCATGGCAACAGCGAGTTTCTGCATCTGCTGGATCTGCGTGATTTGCGGCAGCAGCTCCTGGTTGCCGATGCGGATGGTTTCTTTAGCGATATTGACCGCGTAGTCTCCTACACGTTCCATATCTGACGCCACTTTAATCGTAACAACCAAACGTCTCAAATCCGTAGCAACCGGAGATTGTTTGGCGATCAACAAGATCACCCGGTCATTGATAAACTCCTCCAGCTGATTGATATCTTTATCGCCTTCGATCACTTCAAGTGCTGCATCGACGTCCTGATTGATCAATGCTTCCATCGATTTATTCAAGGCATTAACTGCCATCGTACTCAAATCGATCAATTGTTCTTGTGCAGAATTCAGTTCAAACTCAAATTTTTCGCGTAAGGACAAAAGTTCCGCCTCCTTCCATCAACCGAATCGGCCTGAAATATAATCTTCCGTCCGTTTGTCGGAAGGGTTTGAAAAAATGGTATCGGTGTAATCAAACTCAATCACTTCGCCGTTCAAGAAAAACGCAGTCTTATCTGATATCCGAGCTGCCTGTTGCATATTATGCGTTACGATGATGATGCTGTAGTCCTTTTTCAGTTCCTGGACCAATTCTTCCACTTTCAATGTCGAAATGGGATCCAGTGCCGATGTTGGCTCATCCATCAGGATGACATCAGGTTCAATCGCCAGTGCACGCGCGATACAGATCCGCTGCTGCTGGCCTCCGGAAATGCTGTAGGCATTTTCATTCAGGCGGTCTTTAACTTCTTCCCAAATGGCTGCTCCACGTAAACTTTTTTCAACGATTTCATCCAGGATTTTCTTCTTCTTGATGCCGTGGATACGCGGGCCATAGGCCACATTGTCATAAATGGATTTTGGAAATGGATTCGGTTTTTGGAAAACCATGCCGACACGAGTCCGAAGCTCTTCCACACCATAGTCATTGTCGAAAATATTGCGTCCGCGGTACAGGATTTCACCGGATGTTTTTACTGACGGCACCAATTCGACCATACGGTTCAAGGTCTTGATGAATGTTGATTTCCCACATCCGGAAGGTCCGATAATGGCCGTGACTTCATTTTCCATGATTTCCAGGTCAATATTTTTTAACGCATGGTTGCTGCCATACCAAAGATTGAGCTGTTTGGTTTCATAAACCGCTTTTTTCCCCGTTTGGTCTGCTTCCGTCCCAGATGCTGACTTATTTGTAATAATAGTTGTCATTTGTAGAACCCCTTCCACATAATTTGCATTAATAGCGTTTATCGAATTTGTTGCGGATGATTACAGCGATCGAATTCATGGAAAGCAAAACTGCCATCAAAACGATGATTCCTGCTGCTGCGACCGCTTGGAATTCCTGCTGTGGCCTGCTTGACCAATCATAGATTTGCATAGGCAAGGCCGTGAATGTGTCCATGACGCCTTCCGGCAAAAACTGAATGATGACCGGCACACCAATGACGATCAATGGCGCTGTCTCCCCGATGGCACGTGACAGAGCCAGAATGCTTCCCGTCAAGATTCCCGGAATGGCCGCTGGTAAGATGATATTGACGATGGTCTGCCATTTAGTGGCGCCCATCCCGTAGGAAGCATCGCGAAGTTCACCTGGAACTGCACGGATCGCTTCCTGTGCCGCAACAATGATGACTGGCAGGATCAATAAACTCATTGTGAATCCTGCAGCTAAAATACTGTTTCCCAATGCCATTGCACGAACAAATATTGTCAATCCAAGCAAGCCAAACACAACTGATGGAACGCCTGCCAGGTTTGAGATATTCATTCGGATAAAACTGGTGATGCGGTTTTGCTTTGCGTATTCTTCCAGATAAATTGCCGATCCGACACCTAAAATAATCGAAGTCGGTGCGACGACCATCATCAGCCATAACGAACCGACCAGCGCCGCTTTGATGCCGGCCTGATCCGGGAAGCGTGATGCGAAGTTGGTCAGGAAATCAATCGATAAATTTCCGGCTCCCTGCGATACGATCCGGTAAAGCAAAATGACCAATGCCAATAATGCCAGTAGCGTAGCAGCAAGGAAGATATATTTGAAGATGGCGTTGGCAATCAATCTGCCATTCATCCGTTTGACTACTGTTTGTTGTTCGATATATCTCATATTAGTATTCCTCCCTGAAACGTTTCGAGACGTAGCTGGCAAGGATGTTCATGGCCATGGTGAAGAGGAAAAGCGTGAATCCTACCGCGTATATGGAATAGTAGATTGTCGTTCCGTATCCGGCGTCCCCTTTTGATACCTGGACAATATAAGCTGTCATGGTCTGGATCGAACCGGTAAAATCTCCATCGAATCTTGGTGTCGAGCCTGCAGCAAGCGACACGATCATGGTTTCGCCGATTGCTCTGGATATTGCCAGGACTATCGAAGCCACAATTCCCGAAAGTGCGGCTGGTATGGTAATTTTCCAAGCCACTTCAAACTTTGTCGAACCCATCGCCAAAGCCCCTTCGCGTATACTTTTCGGCACAGAAGACATGGCGTCTTCCGACAAGGAGGCAATCATTGGAATGATCATGATGCCGACGACTATTCCGGGAGAAATCGCGTTAAAGATTTTGATTTCCGGAAATACTGCCTGAAGCACCGGTGTAACGAATGTCAATGCGAAGAAACCATAGACGATTGTCGGAACACCAGCCAAGACTTCAAGAACCGGCTTTATAACACGCCGTACATTCTCGCTGGCGTATTCACTCAAATAAATCGCTGCTGAAATGCCGATCGGCACAGCTACGATAATCGCAATTACTGTTATTTTCAGCGTACCGATGATCAAAGGCCAAATGCCGAACTGGGCTTCGTTATTGGAAAATGGCAGCCAGGTTGTGCCTGTAATAAAATCAAAAAATGGTACGCGTGTAAAGAATGTGATGGTTTCAAAAATCAATGTCAAGACAATCCCGATGGATGTCAAAACTGAAACAGAAGCGATCAAAAATAAAATGATTGGAATGATTTTTTCGATCACTTTCTTGTTCCTTTTGCCTCTCGACTGCGCGATCATTTCCTGCACAGATGGTCGCATATAGAATCCCCTTTCAACCGCAAAAGGTGAGCAGTGGCTGCTCACCCTGAGACTGGAATAGACTGTTAGTTGTTTATTCTTTTAAAGCTTCAAGATCTGCTAAGCCAGCTTCATAATCTTCTTCATTCAATGCCACATACCCAACTGCTTCTGCCATAGCTCCGGCGTTTTCAATTGTGTATTGCATGAAATCATATGCTGCTTCATTTTCGCTAATTGCTGAGTTTTTCGCATAAACGAATAGTGGACGTGATAATGGTGAATACTCACCAGACTCGATTGTCTCGTCACTCGGCTCAATTCCTTCGATTGGAACTAATTTCAATGTATCCTGGTTTGCTATAAAGTACGCGTAACCGAAGAATCCGATTGAGTTCGGGCTGCCTTGAACTCCCTGCACCAAAGTATTGTCATCTTCTGAAAGAGTCGCCGAGCTTTCAATATCTTCTTCTTCAAGAATCACTTCGTTAAAGTAATCGTAAGTTCCTGAAGCAGTTCCTGGTGCATAGAAGACAATTTCTTCTTCTGGCCATTCAGGATCGATGTCCGACCACATTTTCGTTGTGCCATCTTCCACCCATAGTTTCTTCAGTTGTTCGACTGTAAGATTATCTACAAAGTCGTTTTCCTGGTTAACTACAACTGACAGGCCGTCATAAGCCAATAGGAATTCTGTATACTCGATTCCGGCTTCTTCAAGCGCGGCAGCTTCTTCTTCTTTTATAGGACGTGAAGCGTTAGAGAAATCTGTTTCGCCTTGGATGAACTTTTCAAATCCGCCACCCGTGCCTGAAACACCTACTGTAACTTGAACATCCGGCTGAGCTCCGGCGTATTCTTCAACGATGCCTTCTAAGATCGGCGCTACGGTAGAAGATCCGTCACCTATTACGGATCCTTCAACAACTGCTTCTTCTCCAGCCGTATCTGAACCTGTTTCTTCTGTTTCTGAACCGGTATCGCCAGACTCTTCCGTGCCGCCACATGCACCAAGAATTAAAGCCGAACCAAGAATAGTAGATGCCATTGCGAATTTCCAATTTCTCATTGCATTGTTTCCCCCTAAAGTTTATGTTTGTTTACCTTTTCTACTATAAAGAGAGTTTGTTGAGGACATATAAAGGCAATGTTAAGAAATTGTAAATCGGTTGCTTTCCATAAGAAAAAAGCCCCAAGATATGATTCTCACAATGAGAACTTTATCTAGGGCTCGGGTCTATTCGCCTTCTACAATAACAGAATCGCTATAGGGCGCTTTAATTAAATTCGATGCTGCCTCGGACTCTTTGTTTTTCAATTCAAAGTATTTGTCAGCTGCCGCACGGGCGATTTCGTTATTGGCTTTTGGAACATTTTCGGGATCGGTCGTGACATATGGAATTACCACTGCATAAGCAATTTCAGGATTTTCATAAGGTGCGTAGCCCACATGCGCAATATTGATGGCATATGTACCGTTCATTTTATGGTCTTTTTCGTAAAAATAAACTTCCGCAGTTCCGGTTTTCCCGGCAGCAGTGTAAGGTGTATCACTGAACTGGGCACGCGCCGATCCGGAACTTCCGATATACACATTGCGCATCCCGGTCTGGACTTGGTCAATTTCTTCCTGTGAATTGTTGATCCGGTTTAGGATTTTGGGCTCAACAATGGTTTCAATCGGCCCAAGTGTCTCTCCGTCCCTGGAAGCTTCACGAATCTCTTTAACAACATGAGGCTCCATCCGGTATCCGTCATTAGCAATCGTTGAAATGTACTGTACCAGCTGCAGAGGCGTATACGTATCAAACTGGCCGATGGATAAATCGAGAAGTTTGGCTCCTGGAGATGTTCCGCCCAGATAACCTGTCGCTTCATTTGGCAAATCGATGCCTGTTTTCACTCCTAAGCCAAACTGTGCGAATGAATTCCGCATGACAGCAAAACTTTCCGGAGCTATATACAATCCTCGGTTGTATTGATATTCCGCGCCTGCAATCTTCATGGCAATCTTAAACATATAGACGTTGGAGGAGCGCTCTATAGCCATGATATCCGACATTGGAATGCGGTTGAATAATTGCGTATTGAAAATGGAGTTCTTTTGGGCAGTGCCGGCAAATTTTAAGGGTTCATCTATTTGCACTTCATCCAACTCGACTGCGTCCTCGGAATAACCAGTCAACAAGGTTGCACCTTTAATGGTAGAACCCATTTCATGAGAGGCCGTAAATGTGCCGAATGCATAATCATTGATGACCTGTTTGCCGTCTTCATCTTTGCCCAGACGCTTTCCTACCATAGAAAGAACTTCGCCAGTCTGAGGATCCATCATGACCAGGTAGGCATCTTTAACAAGTTTCGAGCTCGGACCGGCTTTCAGCTGCAGCAACTTATCTTCCACGATTTTTTCCAATTCACTCTGCAATTCGCTGTCGATTGAAAGAACCAGATCTTTTCCGGCTTTTCCTTCATCTACCGGAATGGTCTCTATGACACTTCCTTTGCCATCGGTGACATTTTTGACGACCGATTTTTGGCCCTGCAGCACTTCTTCGTATTGCTGTTCCAAAAAGCTGGTTCCGACACGGTCATTGCGTGAGTAGTCGCGCGCCAGGTAATAATCAAGTTTGTTGGCAGGGATTCCGGTTTCCGGCGTCGTCGTCCTTCCTAATATCGTCAAATCGCTCGATTTGACCCGTTTCCAGTCCGTCACCGTATTGACGCCTTTAAGATTCGGATCAGTCAGGCGTTCTGAAACGCGTGCGAACTCTTCGTCCGTCACGTCCTCATTTTTGATCATTTGAGGAGCCAATGCATAACCGGAAGTCATTTCGCGGTAGATGGCCAAAACCTCCAGGTCTTCAGCACTCAGGCTGTCCAGTTCTTCATCCGTGATCTTTTCTCTGACCAACGCATCAAGCTTGCGCTGCTTTTCGGTTTCGGTGATGTCTTCCGCAGCGATTGCGGCTTTTTCTTTATCCGTCACTTTCTTGCTGGCGCTTTCGGTATTTAATTGTATATAGAAATCCTGTTTATCCCGGAGCGTCACTTTGTCATCGTCTTTTTCGATCAATTTGGCCAATTCCTTTGCCACGGTCATCATTTCTTCTCTTTTGGTCGTCTGCATTGCGGTATAGGTAATGGCGTTAACCGGCGTATTGCCGACTTGAACCCGCCCTTCGCTGTCAAAGATGCGCCCTCTTGGCACACTGGTATTGACGGGGACTTCTTCTGTTCTGGCAATAGCACGCGCATAGTCTTCGCCTTTGACGATCTGAAGAAACCCTAAACGGAGAATCAGTACGGAAAATAAGAGGAAAATGGTGAAAAAGAGGATATTCATCCGAAAGACAGTGTTAGATTGCAGTTTCACTCGTGCAAGCGAAACGCGTCTTTTTTGAGGCGGTTTCATGAGGTGGTTGCTCCTTTCGCAAAAATATCCACTTACCAGTATATCATCACATAAAAAAAACACACACTTTTTCAGACGAAAAAGTGTGTGTAAAGTTTCAATTGTCGGCAATTATTTTGCTGTTTCGTAACGGTTTGAAGCTTCTTCCCAATTTACAACGTTCCAGAATGCATTGATGTAATCCGGACGTTTGTTTTGGTATTTCAAGTAGTAAGCATGCTCCCATACGTCAAGTCCAAGCAATGGTGTTTTGCCTTCCATCAATGGAGAGTCCTGGTTAGGAGTCGACATGATTTCTAGCTCTCCGTTTGAAAGAACAAGCCAAGCCCAGCCAGATCCAAAACGTGTTTTGCCGGCAGCAGCGAATTTCTCTTTGAATTCGTCAAAGCTTCCGAATTTGCTGTTGATTGCTTCGCCTAGAGCGCCCGTTGGGTTGCCGCCGCCGCTCGGAGATAAAAGTTTCCAGAACAACGAGTGGTTCGCGTGTCCGCCACCATTGTTGCGGACTGCAGTACGTGCAGATTCAGGAACTGCATCCAGATCAGCAATAAGTTCTTCCACTGATTTTGAAGCTAAGTCATCGTGGCCTTCTAAAGCCGCATTTACGTTTGTAATGTACGTGTTATGGTGTTTTGTGTGGTGAATATTCATCGTTTCTTTGTCGATGTGTGGTTCAAGTGCGTCATACGCGTAAGGTAATTCCGGTAATTCATATGCCATAATTAAATTCCTCCTTGAGTCTATTGGTCTACCTTCTTAGCCTATCAAAATTTCTAGACCTGTACAAACATAATGCACGGCAAATCCTTTTATTCAGACCTTTGACTGATTTATCCTGATTTAACAGCACGTGGAACCTTGCCGAAAAACTGGCCTAGATTGTAAAAAAGAAGATGGAAACCATAACGACCTGAATAATTCCTTTTGTGACGACGGAAGTGATAAATCCGACTACCGATCCGATGCCCGACAGGAACGACTTTTTCAGGGACGATTTATTAACAAGGATTTCCGCAATGATTGCGCCAAGGAAAGGGCCGATCAAAATACCGATAATCGGAATGATAAACGGACCGATGATCAGTCCAATCGTACTGCCCCAAAGTCCGGCTCTCGAACCTCCGAATTTTTTGACGCCAAAAGCGTTGGCAATGGCATCCGCGCCAAACAACAAAATCACGAACAAGCTTTGGATCGCCCAAAACCACCAGGGCAAATCGCTGAAGCTGAAAAACAGCCCATACATGATAAAGCCACCAAAGACAAACAGGACTGCGGGAATGATCGGGTAAATCAAGCCGATAAAACCGATTACGAAACATAGCAGGATAACAATCCAGCCGACAATTTCCATCTGTAACCCTCCCTATAAAAAAAGCTCTCTTCTATCGTGCCCTACATTTTTTAAAATGTAAAGCAGGATGAAAGAGAGGCTATTTTGTGTTTTGAGTTCTGCCATTTCAGGTTATTTCCGCTTCCGCTTTCGGCTGCTTCCGCTTTTCTTTGTCCAGACTTCAGCGCCTAGAACCTCGGGGTCTTAAGTCCCTTTGCCTGTGCGGCACAAAACGCCAATTCGGCAAACCGCCTTAAGCCTGTCGGTTCTATACAGGCGCTTTCGTTTTTCTTTTTTTAAGCGCGGTTGCCTAGGATTGCTTCTGCAATATTTACTGAATGGTCACCAACTCGTTCCAGGTTGCTGACAATGTCGACAAAAACGATTCCGGCTTGTGCCGTACATAAGCCATCATTTAAGCGCAAAATATGTTTTTTGCGGAATTTACGTTCCATCTTATCGATCAGGTCTTCCTGTTCTGCGACTTCACGAGCCAGCTCATGGCTTGTCGTATTCAACGCATTAAGTGCTTTTTCAACTGTAGCAATGGTTAAAGTGAACATCTCCGTTAAATCTTCCATTGCATCCGCTGTAATTTTCACTTTGTTGTTTTCCTGGTAATCGACCAGTTCAATGATGTTTTCAAAATGGTCTCCAATCCGCTCGATATCGCGAACTGTCTCCATTAGCATTGTATGGCGAGTCGAGTCGGCTGCTGAAATAGATTCTGCTGAAATCAAAACCAGATAGTCTGTAATCTTGCTGTCCAGGTTATTGATGGCATCTTCCAGCTGGTAACCCATTTCTGCATGCTTTTTGCTCTTCGTCATCAAATATGAATAGGTTTCCTGCAGCCCTTGGACCGAATAAGCGCCCATGCGCAGGATTTCCTCTTTTGCCTGTCCAAGCGCAATCGAAGGAGATTGCTCGATAAAGTGGATATCGAGATGCTTTGGTTTAAATTCTACCAGGACTTCCTCGCCCGGAATGGCTTTTGTCACCAAGTATGCCCAGGCACCTATTAATGGAAATTGAATAATTGTATTCGCTACGTTAAATGAACCATGCGCAAAAGCAATCTGCATTCTCGGTTCTAATGCCAGTACACCGGAGATCCATTCTACGTAAGCAGTAAAAGGAACCAGCAAAATCAAGAAGATGACCGACCCTAGAATATTGAACAGCACGTGTACTGCTGCAGCACGGCGGGCCGCGATGGAAGTGCCCAATGCCGCAAGAACCGCTGTGATGGTCGTTCCGATATTGTCTCCGAACAGGACCGGCAGAGATGCTCCAAGCGTCAGGATTTCTTCATCGTAAAGACCTTGGAGAATGGCTACCGTCCCACTCGAACTCTGCACAATCAACGTAAAGACCGTTCCAACGGCAACTCCCAGAACCGGAAATTCACTCAAATTGATTGTCATGTCGATAAAGGCCGGCAATTCACGAAGCGGCTTCATGCCCCCGCTCATCAATTCCATGCCGTAGAACAGACCGCCAAAACCAAAAATGACCTGCCCGATGTTTTGAATCTGATTTTTCTTGACAAAGAAAATCATTGCGGCTCCAACTGCCATGATCGGCAAAGCATAAGCCCCTACATCCAGCCCAATGATAAAGGCGGTCACCGTGGTTCCAATGTTCGCTCCCATGATGACACCAATCGCTTGTCTCAATGTCATAAATCCGGCACTTACCAAACCAACGACGATCACGGTAGTACCTGAACTTGATTGTATTAAGATAGTAACGATAATCCCGACCAACACACCCATGAATGGATTGGTTGTAAAGCGGTCGAGGATGTCGCGAAGTTTATCGCCCGCAGCTTTTTGCAAAGCGTCACCCATAAACTTAATTGAGAATAAGAAAATCCCTAATCCACCGAAGAAGGAAAAGAGGATTTCTTGCCAGTTCATTTCCACGATACTTATTCAACTCCTAAATTTTCATATTCACACCCATCCTATTATGAATAGTTTAATAAGAATTTGTAAACACCTTTATTTAAAATTTACATTCCCGTAACAAAGCAGCGTTTTTTTCTCCTGCCGGCATGTTACGATTATTATATAGATGAAAGGAAGATGATCTTGAATATATACCAATTATTCAAAGCGAGTTTAATGGAACCTAAAAAGCAGGCTGCCGTCCGTATTATGACTATCGGTAAGATCATGCAGTTTATCTTCCTCTTTGTGGGTCTTTTGACAATTGTCTCTTTTATCGAATGGATTTACGGTTTAGGCGATTCCACGGGCAGTATGGCTGGACTCATGGAGTTTGTGGAGGAAATTGAATGGCTGCTGTATCCATTCGCTTTGGTTTTTTTGTTTGTCTCCACTACGCTTTATCATTTTATCAAAATCAGTTTGTTTGCCTCGATTGCCTTAGTGATTTTGAATGCCAGAAAGCGCCGAGGTGAATACCGCCATCTATGGAGGACCACTGCTCTCAGTGTCACAGTTCCGACATTATTGGCATTTATATTGAGCTTTTTCGATTTGGGCTTGTACGTCTCTTTGGCCACCAGCCTGTTGACTCTTCTCTATTTGTATTTAGCGATCGGCTACTACCCCAAAAAACCACCGCTTCAAAAGAAATAATCCGAAGGTAAATTTTATGTAAAGTAAGCCAGTATTCAGCCGTCTTTCTTGTCTTTTCAAGCGCTACACTGCTAAAATGGCTATAGGTAATGGAATTGAGCCGACAACTTTCGGGAGACCGGCAATTGTTGGACAAAGATAGGTGAGCCGATAGATTAGGCCATCATTAAAAAGGAGAGATTTTTTCATGAGCGAAATGACACACCGTTCAAAGACACGCCCTGTGAAAGTCGGAGATTTGACGATCGGCGGCAGTAATGAATTATTTATACAAAGTATGGCAACCACCAAAACCCATGACGTGGAAGCCACGGTTGCTGAAATTTTACGCTTGGAAGAAGCAGGTTGCCAAATCGTCCGTGTAGCCTGTCCCGATGAACGCGCTGCCTATTCGATTGGCGCCATCAAAGAGCGCATCAACATTCCATTAGTAGTGGATATTCATTTTGATTATAAATTAGCTTTGATAGCCATCGAACAGGGTGCAGATAAAATCCGCATCAACCCGGGCAACATCGGACGCCGCGAAAAAGTGGAAGCTGTTGTCAATGCCGCAAAAGCTAAAGGCATTCCTATTCGCATCGGTGTCAACGCCGGTTCGCTTGAACGCAAAATTCTGGAAAAATACGGCTACCCGACTGCTGAAGGTATGGTCGAAAGTGCCCTTCACCACATTAAGATCCTCGAAGACCTGGATTTCCATGACATCATCGTTTCATTGAAAGCATCGGATGTCAGCCTGGCTGTTGAAGCATATGAATTGGCGTCAAAAGCATTCGATTATCCATTGCATCTTGGTATCACGGAATCCGGCACTCTGTTTTCCGGCACTGTAAAAAGCGCAGCTGGCCTTGGCGCATTATTCGCCAAAGGCATCGGCAACACGCTTCGTGTATCGCTGAGTGCCGATCCTGTCGAGGAAGTCAAAGTGGCACGTGAAATGCTGAAGATCTTCGGCCTTTCCTCAAATGCGGCAACCTTGATTTCATGCCCGACATGTGGACGCATTGAAATCGACTTGATCACCATCGCCAATGAAGTGGAAGAATACATCTCCCACATCAAAGCACCTTTGAAAGTGGCTGTACTGGGCTGCGCAGTAAACGGACCCGGTGAAGCCCGTGAAGCCGATATCGGCATCGCGGGTGCACGCGGAGAAGGCTTGCTGTTCATGAACGGCAAAACTGTCCGTAAAGTTCCCGAGGCAACAATGGTTGATGAATTGAAAATTGAAATCGATAAATTAGCGGAACAATATTTCGCGAAGCAAGCCGCAGAGAAAAAAGAAATGGAACAACAACAAGCATAAGGTTGTGAGCAAATGAGATACCGTTTTGGCATTGATATTGATGGAACAGTGACTTCGCCATCGTCATTGATTTCTCATATAAACGAAAAGTTTAAGAGTGAATTGACATTGGACGATATCAAGGAATATGATTTGACCGCCGCCCTTCCCCATTTGGCTCAAGGTGAATTCTATTCCTGGTTTCGGGATTCCGAGCCGCAGATCTACGCGGCTTCTCCGGTTTCTGAAAATGCCAAGAAGATCCTGAACAATTGGAAAGACCAATACGAACTGTATTACATTTCTGCCAGAGGCGACAATGTCCGTGACATCACTTTCGATTGGTTTGCAGAACACGCCATCGCCTATGACCACATTGAATTGATCGGTTCGCACAAGAAAATCGAAACAGCAAAACGCCACAATGTCCATTTGTTCTTCGAGGATAAACACGATAATGCCGTGGAAATCGCTGAAGAGCTGGACATACCCGTGGTACTGTTCGATACACCTTATAACCGGCAGCCGATTCCTAACAATGTTATACGCGTCTATGATTGGCTCGAAGCGAATGAATGGGTGCACAATGAATTCAGCATCCAAAAGACATTGAGCGGTAAATAATTGTTCTAAACAAATAAAAGCGAGAGTGGGGTTTTCCCACTCTCGCTTTTATTTGCATTCGGGACATTTCCCGTATATTTCAAACTTATGGTTGGCAATCTCATATGCAGGCAACGCGGCTCCCAACATATCCATTGGACAGACCGGAATTTCCTTTATTTTGCCGCAGTCCATACAGATGAAATGATGATGATGATGGTCGCTTTCGCATTGCATCCGGAAATGCCGCTCACCCGATAACTCCGTTTCCTCCAGAATGCCGAGCGATACGAAAGTCGCCAGATTCCGGTACACCGTGTCATAGCTCATGCTTGGATAATCCTTCTGCATGACATCCAACAAATCCCTAGCCGTCAAATAGCGTTCGTCATTGGCAAACAGTTCCAAAATCTGGTTGCGCTTTGAGGTTTCTTTAAAGCCATTGTCTTTCAGGATATTCCATGCATTGGTTAAATTCATGCGATCGCTCCTTTTTTAAGTGAAACCATGATTTTTTTATAAATGATGACCAAGAGCAACAGGAAGATGGACGTAACCACAATTGTGCCACCCGGCGCCAAATCAAAATAAAAAGCGGTGACAAGCCCTGTGATGACGGAAATTTCACCAAAGACGATAGACAGAATGATGGTCTGCTTAAAGCTTTTCGTGACACGCATAGCAGTAGCAACCGGAATCGTCATTAGTGACGATACCAGTAGAATACCGACGATGCGCATGGATCCGGCAATGACCAAAGCGGTAATGATCATGAACATGAAGTGGATCCACTTCGCAGGCAGGCCGGATGCTCTCGCGTACTCATCGTCAAAAGACAAAACGAATAATTCCTTAAAGAAGAAATAGATGAATGCCAGCACTACGACTGCGATTCCTGCCACAATCAGCAGGTCTTCCCTGCTGACAGCTGAAACAGATCCAAACAAATAGCCGAACAAGTCATTGGAAAATCCCTGCGCCAGAGAAATGAAAATAGCGCCAAAACCGATCCCCGCTGACAAAATGATCGGGATAGCCAGTTCCTCGTAATGCTTGTAGAGGCTTCTCAAACGTTCAATCAGCACCGAACCGGCAACGGAGGCCGCAATACCCAGGAACAAAGGGTTCAAGAGCGCCAACGAAGCAACGCTCTGGCTCAAATACAAACTTCCAGCGATTCCGGCAAGCGTGACATGGCTCAAGGCATCCGCAATGAGAGAAAGCCTGCGGACGACGATAAATACACCAAGCAGCGGCGCGATGATTCCGATGATCAAGCCGGCCGCAAAGGCATTCTGTAAAAATTCATAGGATAATATAGCTTCAATCATGCGTGGCTTCCTCCGATATGGTGAATTTTTCGGACAGAATGGCCATACCACGCTTCGCGCTGCTCATCGCTCATTGTGTGAAGCTGCTCTTTGAATCCGTGGAAGTGGATCGTCTGGTTTAAACAGGCCACATGCGTGATACGGTCTGTCACGGTATCGACATCATGGGTCACCAGCACCAATGTAATATTCTTGTCGCGGTTCAGGGAGGCCAGCATGTCATAGAAAGCCTGGACATTCTGATGGTCCACACCGACAGTCGGTTCATCCAGAATCAGGATCTTTGGTTTTGCCACCAATGCCCGTGCGATGAAAATCCGCTGTTGTTGGCCGCCCGACAGCTCGCTGACGCTTCGGCCCATGAAGTCCTGCATGCCGACCGCTTCCAGCGCTTCCGCCACTTGTTGGTGAGCAGATTTCGGCAAACGATGGAACAACCCGGTTTTCTTGGCCAGACCGCCTGCCACCACTTCCTCTACAGTCGCCGGGAACCCTGAATTGAACGAATTGGACTTCTGCGATACATAGCCGATCCATTCACGGTTCTTGAAATTCTTCGCATCCACACCAAAAAGTTCGATCTTTCCTTTGCTTGGTTTTATAAGCCCCAGCATGATTTTCAGCAAAGTCGATTTTCCAGAGCCGTTCGGACCTAAAATCGCCAAAAAATCGCCTTCCTCCACTTTCATGGAAATGTTATGGAGCGCTTTTGTCTGCTCATATTCAAAACTGATGTCTTTAATGTCAATTAATGGCGCAACCATAGTGTCGCCTCTTTTCTAATAATAATGATTACGATTTACCTTAAAAAAGTATAGTAGAGTTTACCGGTAATGTAAATAGATTGAGCTTAAATAACTTCACAGTTTGCCGTGATTATTCTGTGATCAATACAATAAAAGATATAAGAAGTCACGGCACCAGCTGCCGGGAGCGCCGCCTTCCGCTCCTTTCTATAGATGTTCTTCGCTTGCTGATAAATGAAAAATAAGAAGCTGAAGACAGTTCCCTTAAAAAATGGGTCTGCCTTCAGCTTCTGAACTCTATAGTGGAGATTTCAATTCTTCGATGGCGCCTGGCGAAAAAATGCCCGCTTTGAACATTTCGATTTCAAATGCATAAGGCGGCTTTTTGTTTTTAGCATCCAGTCCGACATAAGGCGTCTCGAGGATTTTTGGTACGTGCATAAGATCCGGGTGATGGACAACTCCATTCAAGGCATCAAAGCCGATTTCACCAAAGCCGATGTTTTCGTGGCGGTCTTTGCCCGCTCCGCGAACATTTTTGCTGTCATTGATGTGCAGCACCTGGAGGCGATCGATGCCGACAATGCGGTCGAACTCTTCCAGGACTCCATTAAAATCTTCTTTGATGTTGTAGCCCGCATCATGCGTGTGGCAAGTATCAAAGCATACCGAGAGGCGCTCGTTGTGGGTCACGCCATTGATGATCGCGGCGATTTCTTCAAAACTGCGCCCGCATTCCGTACCTTTACCTGCCATGGTCTCCAGTGCGATATTGACCGGATAATCCTGGGTCAATACTTCATTCAGGCCTTCGATGATTTTGGCGATTCCCGCATCCGCTCCAGCTCCGACATGGGCGCCGGGATGCAGAACGATTTGCTTTGCACCCAGTGCCGCTGTCCGCTCGATTTCCTTTTGAAGAAATTCCACGCCATGTGCGAAAGTTTCAGGTTTTTGGGTATTGCCTAAATTGATGATATACGGCGCATGGACGACAATATTCGTTAAGTTATTGGCCGCCATATGGGCAAGCCCAGCGTCAATATTCAAGTCTTCGATTGGTTTGCGGCGTGTATTCTGAGGAGCGCCCGTATAAATCATGAAAGTCGACGCTCCGTAAGAGGCGGCTTCTTCGCTTGCTGCAAGCAGCATCCCTTTGCCGCTCATTGATACGTGAGATCCTAATAACATGAAACTATCTCCTTACTTTTTGCGATTTTTGCGGCGTTCCGCTTTTTTGATTTCGTCCATTTTCCACTTCATCTTCTTCTTGTACATCGGTCTTACGGCTTTTGGTTTATGGACCATCGTTTTCGCTTTTGCATCCGCTTCATTCGTCGGTCTGGTACGGGTTGTACGTTTATGGCGCTCTTTCAAATCGACGAACTCGCCTTTGACGATATCTTTTTGCTGGAAAGGAATGCCCATTTTTTCAATCCGGACAATGGCGTCGTCGTCTTCCGGCTTGAATAATGTGATGGCTACTCCTTTCATTCCTGCGCGAGCCGTACGGCCAACACGGTGAATAAAGAACTCCAGGTCTTCCGGCAATTCATAGTTGATGACGTGGCTGACGCCCTGGATATCAATGCCGCGCGCAGCAAGATCTGTCGCTACGATGTATTGATACTCCAAGTCGCGGATCTGACGCATCATTTTAACGCGTTCACGCGGTGCCAAGTCGCCATGGACACGGCCGACACGGATGCCTTCTCTCGCCAATTGGTCAGCAACATAATCGGCGTTGGTGCGGGTATTGACGAAAATGATTGCCAAATAAGGATTGATGACTTTCATGACATCCTGCAGGCGCTCCATTTTCTTTTTGCTGCGAACAGGCACTAAATAGAAATCTAGGCCATCTGCTGTCGGACGTTTGTCGCCGATTTTCACATGAACCGGTGATTCCATGTATTTTTTCAGGAACGGTTTTAACTTTTCAGGAATTGTTGCTGAAAAGACATACATCTCCAGATTGTCCTGCATCTTGCCGGCTACCTGATCGATTTCTTCGATAAAGCCAAGGTCAAAAGCCAAATCGGCTTCATCCACTACAAGAATTTTTCCGGTGTGTACTAATAGGGCGTTTTCTTTGACCAGGTCTTTCAGGCGCCCAGGTGTGCCAATGACGATATGCGGCTGTGTTTTCAATTTGTTGATTGAACGTTGCTTGTCTGTTCCACCGATAAACGATTTCACTTCAATGCCGGATCCGACAACCAGTTTCTGCAACTCATTGTAGATCTGCGTTCCAAGTTCACGCGTCGGTGCTGCGATTACCGCCTGCACTTCCTGTTTGCTGACGTCGATGCGTTCTACGATTGGGATAATGAAACTATGCGTTTTTCCAGTCCCTGTATGGGATTGGCCAATGGCACTAGAACCTTTCAATATATGGGGCATCATTTCCTTTTGAATCGGCGTCGGTTCTGTAAAACCGAGTTTTTCTACCGCTTCCAATAGGAAGGGTTTGAATGGGTATTCGTTGAATTTTGTCATGGGATTAAATTCCCTCCTTAAGCTCTAAATATTATAGCATAAAATAGCAGCTTTACGCGATGCAACTTTTGTAAAGCAGTGCCATCTCCGTTATAATAAATGTATGATTTTGAAAGGAGCGCGGTACTTGATGAAGGTTATGAAAATATCGCCAAGAGGATATTGCTACGGAGTGGTGGATGCCATGGTCATCGCAAAGAACGCTGCGATGGACGAAAGTTTGCCACGCCCCATTTATATACTAGGAATGATCGTCCACAATAAACATGTAACAGACGCGTTCGAACATGATGGCATCATAACATTGGATGGCAGCAACCGTCTGGAAATCCTGGAAAAAGTGGAAACCGGCACGGTGATTTTCACTGCCCATGGTGTCTCACCGCAAGTCCGCGAGCTGGCGAAGCGCAAAGGCCTCGTATCGATTGATGCGACGTGCCCTGATGTCACCGTGACGCATGACTTGATTCGCGAAAAAACAGCAGATGGCTATCAGATCGTCTATATCGGAAAAAGCGGACATCCAGAGCCGGAGGGCGCAATCGGCGTCGCACCGGACATGGTCCATTTGGTGGAAACCGTTGAAGACGTCAACCGCCTGGAACTGGATTCCGAGAAGATCATTGTTACCAACCAAACCACAATGAGCCAATGGGATGTTGTGGACATGATGAAACGCCTGAAAGAAAAATTCCCGCACTCTGAAGTCCATAAGGAAATTTGCCTGGCTACCCAGGTGCGTCAGGAAGCAGTGGCGCAGCAGGCCGGCGAAGCCGATTTATTGATTGTCATCGGCGATCCGATGAGCAATAACTCAAACCGCTTGGCACAGGTGTCCCAGGACATCGCCGGCACGCCGGCCTACCGCATTTCCGATTTGTCCGAATTGAAGTTGGAATGGCTGGAAGGCGTTGAAACAGTCGGCATTACAGCTGGTGCTTCCACACCGACGCCGATCGTCAAAGAAGTGATGAAGTTCCTGGATCTTTTTGATCCGGCTGACCCAAGCACACATGAACTGACACGGTCTGTGCCACTCAACAAGATCTTACCGAAAATCAAGCACCCGAAACCATCGGATCGCATCGAGCCGTATCCGGTAGGGGAATAAAAAGAAGGCTGCCCCAAAAGTTAGTTTCCTGACTTTTGGCGGCAGCCTTTTTTTATGTCCTGTATGATCGAATTGAGAAATTCTCCATTTGATAAACATCTTCGAATGGTCTTTCTTTCCTACGCTTCTTAAAAAACAGGCTAGCTTTTATAGAACTCGTATCGAAACTCTTCCTAAGCACGGCGCTAAAATGCCTGCAGCAAGCGAGATGGCGAAAATATTGTATCCGGTTGCCCACCATAAATTTTGAACCGTTTTTCGGCAAGTCTTTTTCGACAGATCAATTAACGCCACTACGTCATTCGGGTTGCTCTTCACAAGAACGACATCTGCCGTTTCCTGGACTGTCGGTCGCAATAAATTCTTTCTCGTTCCATCTCTCTTCGACTATTTGTCCTTCTTGTGGAACTTCACCAAAGTCGGTATGTTCCAAAACTTCCTTCATTTCCGGTTTTCTTTAATCGTTTTCCCCATCTTGCAGCAACGTTTCCCAGGTCTGTGAACCGTCTTCCGATAAGTACGCCTGACCCTGCAATGTATAGATAGCCAGCTCCAACTCATCATTCGGGTTTTGTGCGATAAAAGCGATGGCATCTTCCGAAAGATCCGGTATATTCAGCATCTCCAGCTCTTCATTTTCAACAGTATACTTCATTAAAGCCGCAGTTGTTCCGAAGCTTCCAAAATACAAGTGGTCTTCAGTGAAATGCACCGCTGTTCCTGTTTCAGTTTCCGCTGTAACCACCTCGAATGTTTCTCCGGCATCACGGGAGAAATAAACACCTGAAGAAGTAGCTGCAGCGACCAAGTTCGAATCTGTCGGGTGTAGGGCTAGCGCAGACACTTCTCCTTTTAATCCTGAAGCCTGAGCTGGCTCCCACGATTCTCCTTCATCATTGCTTTTATGAAATCCAGCTGCCAGCAAGGAATTTTTTGTTGGATTGAACAAGAAAATTTCATGACTAGTGTAGCCTACAGCCATGGCATGAAAATCCGTTTCCCCTTGAAATGCAACCTCTTCCAAGGTTTCTCCGCCATCTGCACTCCGCTGAATTCCAAGCGGATTGGGTAGATTTGAATCTGCACTTGGGTGTCCAGAAGAATAGAAGCCCTTACCCACTGCATTAAAGCCCATATAATCGTAAAAATTATCAGCGGTTTCATACCATTCGCTATCGCGGTAAATTTTCAACCCGATATGTGAAGCAAAATACAAGCTGTCCCCATTTCCCGGATAGCCCATTCCGTGCACATGGCTTAACTCCCCTTTAAACGGTACTTCGAATGATCCTGTTGTATTATTACTGCACCCTGCTAGCAAGGTCATTGATAGAAGTGCATTCACCATTATTCTCTTCTTCATCTTTATGTCCTCCAAGTTTATCGATTTCCTGAAATTCTTTATATGAATAAACATACTTATACAGTCTAATGGAAAAGTTTCAACTTTTTGTGCATAAACACCCGATTAACAAGAAGAATGACATCTTTTCTGCACAGCAAAGATAAACTGAGTGAAAGATGAAGAGAAAGATGGATTTAATATGACAAAAGGATATCTTTGACGAGGAGCTGCATATGGACAAGTGGTTCTGATGAAGACATGAATATGGATTATTCAGGATCAAGCGCAGTGCCTGAGGGATCACATGGAAGGAATGGATGACCAAATGTGGTAATCAACTCGGCCGCAGAAACGACTGTTTATATAATTGATTATACAGCCTCCATAAGAAAAGCAGTAACAAACCATATGCGGGTAACAGAAAATGAAATCACTGCTGATTAACTTCTATATATTTAATTAGGGTTATTTGAGGAAAAAGCTATCTAGGCGCAGATAGCTTTTTCCTTTTGTGATAGTAATAGTTTTATTTACTGAATCTAAGTATCTGACTCTTTTACTCATTCCAGTTGCCTAAGGGTTCCACCCTGATCTTTTTTATGACGTATAAAACCTAAGTTCAATCGAGCAACAGAAGTTTTGTGTAAAAATTCATCTGCGAAGACTATAAAAAGCTCTTTTGTTATTGTTGGTACAGAAAAATGATTTTTACATTTTCATTTCATGCAGGTCATTTTCTTTACACTTCTTCCCTGCTTCCAAAACTGCATACTTTCTCAATACTATTCGGTTAATATAAGTCGATTATAAAGAAGGCATCGGAGAGGTTTGAAAAAATGAAATTAAGTTATTTACTACATGGTCTTGAACTAAAATCTCAATTCAACCAATTGACTTCAGACGTAAACATACAAGGGATTTCAGATAACTCGCAAAACATCAGTGAGGGAGATTTATTTGTTGCCGTTAAAGGTTTTGAGAAAGACGGCCACGACTTCCTTGATCTTGCAATAAAAAAAGGTGCTGTGGCGGTAGTAGGAGAACAGCCCATTACCAACTTACCTGTACCTTATTTACTAGTTGAAAGCAGCCGTAAGTCCCTTGGAATAATTGCTAGAAACTTTTATGGCAATCCAGCGAAACACAAAACAGTTATCGGAATTACAGGAACTAACGGCAAGACAACGACATGTTACATGTTAAAACATATGTTGGAAAGCAACGGGAAAACTTGTTCAGTATTTGGCACCCTGCAAAATATTGTTAATGGTGAAAGAATTCAAAGCGCACATACAACGCCCAACCCGCTTGTTTTACATAAACTTTTGTCCATGAGCAAGGATGATGTCATCATTATGGAAGTTTCATCCCACGCATTAAGCCAGCATCGGATAGAAGGCATTGAATTTGACTATTGTTTATTTTCTAATCTACACCCTGAACATCTGGATTATCATTCCACTATAGAAGAATACTTCTCCATCAAATTGCTGTTGTTTAACCAGTTGAAAATCCACGGTAAAGCTATTGTGAATAAGGATAACCCCTGGGGTATGAAACTAACAAAGATTTTACGGAACAGAGGAAAAACCGTTTACACGATCGGCGAGTCCGAAGAAAATCACCTTCGGATTTCGAGTTTGCATTCACAAAAATCCAGCGCCTTGATTGAGGAGGACAACGAATACCGAACTATCCATTCTCCTATGAACGGAATACACAACGTTTATAACACCTTGATGGCTTACATGACTTCAAAGTTAGTCGGGATTAATCCGAATGATATTCTTAAATCAACCGGTGAATTTAAAGGTGTTGAAGGACGGTTTGAAGCCTATCCACTACTGAATGGTGCTACGGTTATCGTTGACTACGCGCATACACCTGACGCTATTTCCTATTGCTTAACGACAGCAAAACAGCAGGGCGCCAAAAGAATAATTCATATTTTCGGGTTTCGGGGAGACAGAGACTCCAGTAAAAGACAGACAATGCTTTCGTTAACAACCGATTTAAGCGACAAGTACGTTTTAACATTGGATGACTTAAATTCCGTTTCCTCTGATGAAATGATAAAAACGCTAAGCAATTTACAGGATACCTACGGAAGTGAAAAGGGAAGCATTATTCCTGACCGCACTCTGGCCATTAAGTATGCTATAGAAGACAGCCAGTCAGGCGACTGGATTGTGATTACCGGCAAAGGACACGAGAAGTATCGGCAAAACTTCAAGTTACCGACTGCCTCGGACCGGGAAACCATTAATTTTATAACGAAGCTGAAATAAAAATCACTCAGGAGTATTTATGAAAAATTAAGTATTGTTTCAACTATTTTAATTATTAACAACATATTTATCATTTCTACAGTTTTCAGTAAAACTGTTGCCCCCTCCCTGCCTAGCCTATTCAGTGAAGCAGCTATTATTTTAGAGGCAACTACTGGAAAAGTCTTCTACCAAAAGAACACACGGTCTCAGGTGTATCCTGCCAGTGCAAAAAAAATCGCCACAGCAATTTTTGCCATTGAAAGCGTAAATTTTAATGATGTTGTCACAGTCACCCAAAAGGAAAAAGTCGACAACTTGCCAGTTACTTTAATATCTTCACGCTTGGGTGGAAACTTCCGATTCTTTATTTTTCCGCCTTGTTCTTTTTTCTCCCTCAGCAACCTCCCGTATGGAATCTTTCATCTTGCCTATTAAGAACAGTTTGCGAAAGTGAAAACTTCCTTTTTAAACATCGATGACAATCTTTTCCGGAATCCTCTTTATAGATCCTACTAAATTCACTTGTTAAAGTTGTAGAACTTTCAACTTTGTACAGTCCCAGTTTGTCAAAAGTAAATCTGCATTTTCTATGGAGTTTGTAAAGGGTGTTTAAGGGTAGAAGTTTATATAGCACCAAGTAAATAACCATACGGAAAGATGTTTTATTAAGTTATTGCCATCTACAGATACCGGGTTACTCACGTCTCACCTAGAATCACATGATGGGCTCATTTCAACAGTTAAAAGAAGCAACTAAGTTCTTAAAAGAAAATGAAACCAAAGTCAGCCCTTTCAGCAATCCGGAAGAGCCACAAAAAGCGTTAGAGCATTTTAGACAGCTGAGAAATGAATAGTTGCCTGTAAAGAATCAACTCATTAGTCTCTGTTTTGTAGAGACGAAGCCGTGAATCTTTATAAAACTCAGCTAAAGACCCGGATAGAAAGTTATGTATTGAAACATTGCATAATAAAGTTCTCAACAATTGGAACATGGCACACTTTATGTGTACTTTTGTTTTGTGAGGGAGGGTTCTAGAAAGGAGTAACTGATGAAAGAGAATATATTGATCGACCAACCTCTTCAACCGAAGACAGATAGAGATCGGTTGAAGATTATAATTGTATTAGCCATACCCGCAGTAATAGAGAACTTTTTTCAGACTCTGCTGGGTTTTGTGGATACTTATTTTGTTTCTCAAATTAGCTTGGCAGCCGTTTCAGCAGTTGGGATCACGAACGCTGTCCTCGCCATTTACTTTGCCCTGTTTATGGCGATCGGGGTTGCAGCCAATGTCCGAATTGCTAACTTCCTGGGCGCAAACCAGCCCGAGAAGGCAAGGCACATCTCCCAGCAATCCATTATTCTGGCAATCCTTTTCGGGATTCTCACCGGCGTGGCTACATGGTTCTTTGCAGAACCACTGTTACGGCTAATGGGCATTGAAGAAGAAGTCCTGGAATTGGGATCATTGTATTTACGGATTGTAGGGATTCCTTCTGTCATCATGTCTTTAATGTTTGTAATGAGTGCGATTCTAAGAGGAGCCGGTGACACCAAAACGCCGATGATGATAAGTATAGTCATCAACGGCATCAATGCTGTACTTGATTATGTTTTGATATTCGGTTTTTTGTTTATTCCGGAACTTGGAATTGTCGGCGCTGCCATAGCCACTGTGGTTTCCCGTTTAATAGGCAGCTTAGCCCTTTTCTACTACGTCAACAAAGAAAAAGTACTGGCATTCAGAAAAGAATACTGGCAACTGGATAAGGGGCACTTAATGGAACTTTCCACACTTGGTGCACCCGCAGCCGGAGAACGCTTGGTCATGCGGGCCGGCCAAATAGTCTATTTCGGGTTCGTGGTAGCCCTTGGAACCAATGCCTTTGCGGCTCACCAGATTGCCGGTAATGTTGAAGTGTTTTCCTACATGATTGGGTATGGCTTTGCTACCGCAGCAACAATCCTGGTAGGTCAACAGATTGGCGCCGGAAACTTGGCAGAAGCCAGAAAGTATGCAAAACTTTCCACCCAATTAACCGTAGTGTTCATGACGCTTTTGGGAGCAGTCTTGTTCTTCTTTGGAGACTGGGCCGCCTCATTCTTTACCGAAGACCCGGAAGTAATCAGTGATATTGGGACTGCATTGAAAATTTCAGGCGTTTTCCAACCTTTTCTTGCTGTGTTAATGGTTCTGACCGGAGCATTTCAAGGGGCGAACAACACAAAATTCCCTATGTATTTGACCGCTTTTGGCATGTGGGCTATCCGTACACTGCTCGTATACCTGTTAGGAATACAGTTGGGATGGGGGTTGGCCGGCGTCTGGATTGCAATTGGCATAGACATCACGTTTCGCGCAATGGTTTTAGTGATTCAATTTCGACGCGATAAATGGATGGCGCTCGAGAAAGCGCCAGAACCAGAAGCTCAGTGTCATCCGCAAACAAACAAAGAAAACATGTCGACAAATGCCAACAACTACTAATAGCCAACAAGGAGGCAATTTATTATGAAACATGATCAACATCACCATCACGAAATGGATGAAAAACTTCCTAAGGTTCAAGTAAATACTGCTTATAATTCCGGAATTGTGACAATTGAAGTTCGGGATACTCACAATAATGCAGTAACATTAACAGAAACTCACGAAAAAAGAATGCACCTGGTTATTGTCAGTGCGGATTTAGAGACTTTCTTACATGTCCATCCCGTTGAGAACGACTCAGGAGATTATGAAGTGGAGTTGGAACTGCCATCGGGGCGCTACCTTGCTTTTGCTGACATTAATCCTGCCGGGATGACTTATGTCATCGAGCCAATAATGATAACCGTCGGCGAAGGGGCTGAGACACCTGAAACGAATTGGGATTCGCTTGTTAAAAACGAAAGTTCAACAAAAGAATTCGCAGGGAAAACAGTCACGTTTCAACATCCCGAATTGATTGCCGGAAAATCCGCTACTTTATCTTTTGATTTACACGATGATACCCCTTTGCCTTACTTGGGAGCATTGGGACATGTAGTTGTACTGGATGAGCAAGGAACACGCTTTATCCATGTTCATCCAATATCAAATGACCAAACCGTATTTGAAGCTCAGTTTCCATCCCCAGGGTTTTACAAACTATGGGCTGAATTTAAATTCGCTGATACCGGCGTTCTCAATTTTCCTTTTGTCGTAAAAGTTGCTGAAAGTAATTAACTTAGAAGAAAGTAGATGATAAACACAAAAAGCGAAGTCCATACTGAAGTAAAGAAAAGTAATGCAGAATGATTACACATTTCATGGTATTTATACCGGATCCTGCGCTCCAGGCGGACGCTTTC
>NZ_JAGGPX010000019.1 GCF_018613575.1 Planococcus sp. ISL-110 | reverse complement strand
GCAGGTTGCCCACGTGTTACTCACCCGTCCGCCGCTAAACCAAATGGAGCAAGCTCCAATGGTTCCGCTCGACTTGCATGTATTAGGCACGCCGCCAGCGTTCGTCCTGAGCCAGGATCAAACTCTCCATTATAGAGAACATTTGACTGCTCTTAACTTGCTGGCGTATCGCCGTCCGAAGACGCGCGATTCGCTTTGATCTGCATAACGCTGATCAGTAAGTTGTGCGCGGGCCGCGTTCAACGGCCGTTGCTGTTTGTTGACGTTTTGCTGTTCAGTTTTCAAGGTTCAATTTGTCATACTATCATCTTCAATAGCGACTTTTCAATATTACCAGCTTCCTTTTAAGAAGTCAATAACTATTTCACTTCGATGTTCTTCGCATCTTTTATTATGAAAAACGCGACAAGAAATAGTATAGCATCTTCTCAAATTAGATACAAGCTCTTTTTATAAAAAAACCGATTTAAAGGACAAACCCCTTTAAATCGGTATTCTCTAAAGATACCTTATTCTTTTGGACGCATTTGTGGGAATAACAAAACATCTCTAATAGATGAGGAATTCGTTAACAACATAACTAAACGGTCAATACCGATTCCTAATCCTCCTGTTGGCGGTAATCCGTATTCCAATGCTTCAATAAAGTCTTCGTCCATTTCGTGAGCTTCATCATTTCCTTCGGCCTTCTCAATCAACTGAGCTTCAAAACGCTGCCTCTGATCAATCGGATCATTTAACTCCGTAAATGCATTGGCATGTTCCCGACGAACGATAAACAGTTCAAAGCGATCAGTAAACCGCTCGTCTTCAGGATTCTTCTTAGCTAAAGGAGAAATTTCAACTGGGTGTCCATAAATGAACGTTGGTTGAACTAATTGCTCTTCCACTATTTGTTCGAAGAACTCATTTAAAATATGTCCGGCTTCCATAGTAGGTTTCACATCAATGTTACGTTCTTTTGCTAAAGCATGCGCTTCTTCTTTTGTCATCAGCTTCCAGAAATCAATACCAGTATATTCTTTTACGGCATCAGCCATATGTAGTCGTTTCCAGCCTACCGCTAAGTCAATTTCATCTTCTCCGTATTGTACAGTGGTTGTGCCAAGGACTTCCTGCGCTATGTGTGCTACTAAGTTTTCAGTAAGCGCCATGATGTCATTATAATCTGCATAGGCTTCATACAGTTCCAGCATAGTGAATTCAGGGTTGTGGCGAGTCGATATCCCTTCATTGCGGAAGACGCGGCCGATTTCATAAACTTTCTCTAGGCCACCGACAATCAAACGCTTCAAATGAAGTTCAATTGCAATACGGATATACAACTCCATATCCAATGCATTGTGATGTGTAATAAACGGTTTTGCAGTGGCTCCGCCTGCAATTGAATGAAGCATCGGTGTTTCGACTTCTAAAAATCCTGCGTTATCCAAGTAACGGCGCATCGATTGAATGATCCGGCTGCGCAGAATGAATGTCTCTTTGCTGGCGTCGCTTGTCAACAAATCTAAATACCGTTGGCGATAACGCTGCTCTACGTCTTTTAAGCCATGGAACTTTTCAGGCAATGGACGCAACGCCTTTGTGAGAAACACCACTTCTTTTGCTTTAACCGAAAGTTCCCCTACGTTGGTTTTAAAAACCGTCCCTTTAATCCCGAGAATATCTCCCAAATCGACTGTATTATAAAATTCATAAGCCTCTTCGCCAATCGTATCTTTTCGGACATAGATTTGAATCTGTCCTTTAAGATCCTGGATGTGGGCAAAGCCTGCTTTTCCTTTTCCACGCTTCGTCATAACCCGTCCTGCAATAACGACTTCATAAGGAGTTTCTTCAAGTTCTTCTTTCGAAAGATCTCCATATTGCTCGATAATTTCCTGCGAAAGGTGTGTTCGTTCAAAGCGGCCGCCGAACGGATCCATTCCGTGGTCACGGAACGCTTGCATTTTTTCGCGTCTCACCAATAATTGGTCATTTAATTCTTCTGACATGTCCTACACTCCCTTTATCTATAAAAAGCCAATCTCATTCACGTATTTCTCTATTGTACACAATTTCTTACCACACTACATAAAAAAGCAGCCACAAATTTGTGACAGCTTGAGGTTGATAGCCGTTAGTGCGTGTCTTGGAGAAATTCTTTCATACTGCCATATGATCTCCATAAGCGAACGCCAATTGTTTCCAAAGCACCTGGGACTTCAAGATCTGGATTTACTTCTAGCAACGGAACCACAACAAAAGCCCGTTCATACATCCTAGGATGCGGAACAATAAGCTTCTCTGTTTTCAAATTGTCTTGATTGTATAGCAAAATATCAAGATCAATTGTCCGCGGGCCCCATCTGATGAGGCGCTTGCGATTTAAATTCTGTTCGATTTCCTGGCAGGTATCCAGTAACGCCAATGCCTCCAGTTCCGTTTCGAGCTGGACGACCATATTCAGGAAAGGGTCCTGATCTGTAAAGCCCACAGGATCTGTTTCATAGAGAGAAGAGATTCCGGTGACAGTGATGGCAGGATGTTCCGTCAGCTGTGAGACTGCCTGCTGCAGCATATCGAAACGGTCCCCCATGTTAGAGCCAAGTGATAAATAACTTTGGTTCATGCGAATGTTCCTCGCGTCAATTCAATAGCCACGGATTTGTAATGACCAGGGATCGGCGGATCTGGTTTGATCAGCTGCACACGGATTCCTTGCACCAAAGGAAAATCGGAAAGAATTCGGCCGGCCACACTTTCAGCTACAGCTTCCACCAACTTTTTCGGTTCGCCTTCTACGATCGACCGGCAGGCTTCGTAGACTTCTCCGTAATGCACCGTATGTTCCAGAGCATCCGTCTCTCCAGCCAGCTGCAAATCCACCGCCAATGAAACCGTCAGCCGAAATCGCTGGCCCAGCTTCGTTTCCTCAGGAAATACTCCATGGTAGCCATAAAATTCCATATCGTTCACGTGAATAAAATCCATTACTTTTCCTCCTTATATGGGCGCTTGCCTGTCAATGCATCCATCATGCGGACCGCGCGTACGGTTTCTTTTACATCATGAACCCGCACGATATGACAACCCTGGTTGACGCCGTAGCAAACCGTTGCAAGTGAACCTTCCAGGCGCTCATCGACAGTAGCGTCTAAAATCTTTCCGATAAAGGATTTTCTTGATGTACCAAGAAGAACCGGATAGCCTAATTCCGCCATCTGCCCAATCAATTGCATCGCTTCGAGATTTTGTGCTACGGATTTTGCAAATCCGACGCCCGGATCAAGCCAAATATTTTCTTGGCGTACGCCGGCATTCAAGGAAATTCTGATGCTATCAGTAAGGTCCTGCATCATATCCTCCTGAAAATTTGAGTATGACGCTTTGTTACGGTTATGCATCAAGATAATCGGCACATTCCACTTGGCTGCCACATCCGCAATTGCTGGATCGTATTTAGCCCCCCAAATATCATTGATAATATGGGCCCCTATAGCAATAGCTGCATCGGCTACCTGCGATTTATAAGTATCCACGGAAACCAGCACATCAAAATGCTGCCGCAAAGCTTCAATCACGGGAACGATTCTCCCGATTTCTTCATCGTCCGAGATCTGCACATAGCCGGGACGCGTAGACTCTCCCCCCACATCGATGATATCCGCACCATCCGAAATCATCTGTCGAGCATGAAATAACGCCTGTTCCACCCCATTATACTTGCCTCCATCAGAAAAAGAATCCGGCGTGACATTCAATATGCCCATGACCAGCGTTTTATCTTCAAAATTGATTTTCATGAAAATTCACCGTCCAAACTTTAAATAAATATCTATTTCCTGGGAAATAAAAGTGCGCCTTCATCTTACCGCAATTGACCCGTTTTGTTCCATAAAAAAAGAGCAGCCGCAAGGCATACTCTTCTTGGTGTTTAGTTGGATTCGTCGAATTGGTAAAGCGGTGTACTCAAATAGCGTTCTCCGTTGGACGGAATAATCGCCAGTACTTTTTTGCCTTTGCCAAGCTTTTTAGCAACTTGGAGAGCTGCATAAATCGCAGCACCTGAAGATACGCCTCCAAGAATGCCTTCTTCACGCGCGGCCTGTCGTGCTGTTGCATAGGATTGATCGTTGGTAACCTGGATAATTTCGCTGTAAATCTCGGTATTCAATACAGCAGGTACAAACCCTGCTCCAATGCCCTGGATTTTATGCGGTCCCGGCTTGCCTCCTGATAGGACAGGTGAGTCAGTAGGCTCTACTGCCACGATATGAATGCCAGGATACTTCTCCTTCAATACTTGGCCAGCGCCCGTAATCGTTCCGCCTGTACCGATTCCTGAAATAAACGCGTCCAATTGATCACCCATCGTTTCAACGATTTCCGGACCCGTCGTCAAACGATGTACTTCCGGGTTCGCTTCGTTATTGAACTGCTGAGGCATGAACCAGCCATTTTCAGCGGCTTTTTTCTCCGCAGTCTTGATGGCGCCATTAGGTCCGTTCATTCCATCTGCACCTGGCGTTAAAATCAATTCCGCTCCGTATGCGCGCAATAAGTTTCGGCGCTCCATACTCATTGTTTCAGGCATGACCAAAACCGATTTATAGCCTTTGGCTGCTGCAATCATCGCCAAACCAATTCCTGTGTTGCCGCTTGTCGGCTCAATGATGGTATCGCCTTCTTTTAGGTCTCCAGACTTTTCAGCCGCTTCGATCATGGCAAGTGCAATACGGTCTTTCACGCTGCTACCCGGATTGAAGTATTCCAATTTCAAATAAACATCCGCATCTTCAGGACCTGTCAACCGATTTAATTTCACAATCGGTGTTTGCCCAATCAATTCAGTAATCGAATTTCCTACACGTGCCATTTTTCAACACTCCTAATCCCTAGTGATTTTGTCGACTTTAGTAAAGCTAATGGTATCAATAATGAGGATCCTTTGTCAAATTGTATGAATTCATAAAAAATAGACGTTTCGTTACCGAAACGTCTATTGGGAACTTATTCTCCATAAAACCATTCAGCATCGAATTCCTGCCAAAATGCTTCCGGAGTGACCGCTTGCGGCAATTGTTTAAGAGCCAGTTCACGGTTGATATGGTCTGCTACGTCATCAAATGTAAATGTCTGGCCACTCACTTTTTCCGCGACGGAAATAATAGCGGTTCTACCATCTTCTAGCGCCAGCGGAATCGACCAGTCGCCGACTTCAACTCCTGCCACTGTCCTAGCGATATTAGCATCTACGCCGGGCTCACCGCTGGAAATATAGCCAATATCTCCACCGAGGTTGCCGGTCGCACTGTCGATCGAACGTTCGCGGGCAGTTGCCTCGAACGAAGAGCCTTTTTCAAGTTCGTCAATGGTTTCTTCCGCTTCTGCTGCTGAGTTCAGCACGATCATACGTGTCCGATAAGAGTCTTTTATATCATAGAGTGATTCGTTATCATCATAGAACGCCTTGATTTTACTATCTTCGATGACAATATCCTTAGTCAGTACTTTTTCAAGAATCAATTGGGCTTCTACTTTTTCACGCTGGCGTGTTTCATCTGCCGCGTATAATGTCGTTTCTGTAGTGTCTTGCGAAGAACGAAGCAGCGCCAGTTCCAAATCGATTTCTTTGTCGCTCACTTCAATCCCATAATCCTTTGCCGCTGTTGCCATCACTTTTTCATTGACCAGTTCGAGGAGCGCTTCGCGCCCATGCTGTTCTTCCATCGCAGCCAGCCACTCTTCCCGTGTGATGTCTTCTCCGCTGACAGAGGCAACTTCTTCTGCATTTCCCGCGTCGTTCGGAATCAGCCACGCAATAAACCATAGTAAGTTAGCCAGCAGTAAGATTCCAATGACTAATAGTACTGGCTTGGTCTTTAAATGCCTTTTCGGCTTGCCTATACCTGCCGGTGGCACAGGTCGCCGGTTGTTATGACTGGAGCTCATTGATAAACGACTCAAGTTCCTCTTTAGAATACTGATACGTCTGCAGGCAGAAATGGCATTGCGCTTCTGCCATCCCATCTTCATCGATCATGTCTTGAATCTCTTTTTTCCCAAGCCCCAGAATAGCTGTAGCAAAACGGTCTTTGGAACAATTGCATTCGAAATTTACCGGCATTTTATCAAGAATCTGGACATTTCCTTCTCCGAGTACCGCTTCAAGAATTTCTTCAGGCGACAGTCCGCGCTGAATCATTTTGGAAACAGGTTCGATATTGGACAGGCGCTCTTCGATTTTCGTGATGGTTTCATCATCTGTATCCGGCATCAATTGAATGATAAAGCCGCCAGCTGCCAAAATCGAGTTGTCTGTATCCACTAGAACGCCAAGTCCAACTGAAGAAGGAACCTGCTCGGATACTGCGAAATAATAAGTGAAGTCTTCAGCGATCTCTCCGGATACGATCGGCGTCTGGCCGGTGAAATTATCACGCATACCTAAGTCTTTGACAACCGACATCATACCGTCAGTGCCGACTGCACGGCTGACGTCCAATTTCCCTTGCTTATTCAAATCAAAATGAACCTGAGGGTTGGAGGCATATCCGCGGACGCCACCTTTTCCATTGCTGTCCACCAGCAAAGCACCAATTGGTCCGCCGCCTTCGAATTTAATCGTTACTTTATCGTCACCTTTCAGCATGGCGCCAAGCATGACGCCACCTGTCATGGCACGCCCTAAAGCTGCTGACGCTGTTGGCCACATCATATGCCGACGCTGCGCTTCCCCTACTGTTTTCGTGCTGTCTACTGCAAATGCACGGACACTCCCATTGAAACCGAGGCCGCGAACTAAATAATCTGACACATTTATCGTTCCTTTCTTTACGCTTGGTTGCGTTTGTAAATTAAATACAGTCCTTTTAAGGTCAAAAAAGGATCTACGTAATCAATAACTGTCGATTCGCGGGCAATCACAGAAGCCATGCCTCCAGTCGCAATGACTGTCGGCGTTTCCTTGCTCTGCTTTTTCATCCGCGCCACAATTCCTTCTGCCTGGCCTACATAACCGTAGACAATACCAGATTGCATCGCGGAAATGGTGTTTTTGCCAACCACCTGATCTGGTGTAGTGATTTCGATCCTTGGCAATTTCGAGGCTCTGGCATACAGTGCTTCTGTTGAAATGTTGATGCCTGGGGCGATGGCGCCTCCCATGTATTGCTGCTTTTCATCAATATAACAAAAAGTATTAGCAGTGCCAAAGTCCACGATGATCAAAGGAGAACCGTACTCATGAATCGCCGCGACTGCGTTGACAATACGGTCTGCACCCACTTCCCGGGGATTATCGTACTTGATATTGAGCCCGGTTTTGACACCAGGTCCGACAATCATCGGTTTTACTTGGAAATATTTTTGGCACATCCGTTCAAGTGCAGACATGATGGGCGGAACGACAGAAGACATAATGACACCATTTATGGAAGAAAAACTTAATTCGGCATCGTTCAAAAATGCTTTGATTTGCATCCCGTATTCATCTTCTGTTTTGTGGCGGAGAGTTTCCATGCGCCAATGATGTATTAACTGATCCTGGCTGTATACGCCCAGGACAATATTCGTATTTCCAGCATCCAATACTAAAATCATAATTTGCCCTCACTTATTGACGAATTTCCAACACATCATACCATAATTTTAGGAAAGCAAAAAGCTGGTTGCTTCTTCCCTCTTAAGGGAATGGGCAACCAGCTCATTATTTTGCTTATTTGCGTTTTTCTTCAATCGGATCTCCTACTGGAGTTGCTTCGCCTTCTTCTGATGGCAGGTCTCCCGCCGAAGGATCAGCTGGTGCTCCTATTGCATCTGGAACATCACTGTCTTTTTTCAAATCAGGTGCGTCTTCGTCTCCAAAGTCACCGTTCAATGTATCATACGAACGTTCAGGAAGCGTTCCATGTTCTTTCAAGTGAAGAATCTGGGCAGCATCCAAAGTTTCAACTTCAAGCAATGTATTTGCAATCAATTTCAGAAGGTTCTGGTGTTTAGTCAGAATCTCTTTCGTACGGATATACTGCTCTTTGATGATGCGTTGGACTTCCTGATCGATTTCAAAGGCAATCGCATCGGAATAGTTTTGCTCTGAGTTAAAGTCGCGGCCTAGGAAAACATTTCCGCCTTGCGCCGTACCGAATTGGACAGGTCCAATCTTATCACTCATCCCGTATTCCGTTACCATGCTGCGGGCAATAGCTGTTGCACGCTGGAAATCGTTATGGGCGCCGGTCGATACTTCACCAAATGAAAGATCTTCAGCCACACGTCCACCGAGTAATCCAGCAATTTTATCAAGCAATTCCGGTTTCGTCATAAAGTAGCGATCTTCTCTCGGCAGCATGACAGCATAGCCGCCAGCTTGGCCGCGAGGAACGATGGTTACTTTATGGACAATATCTGCATCATCTAATATTAAACCGATAACGGTATGGCCAGATTCGTGGAAAGCCACGATATTTCGTTCTTTTTTCGAAATGACACGATTTTTCTTAGCAGGACCCGCAATAACACGGTCAGATGCTTCATCAAGATCTGACATGTCGATTTTGAGTTTACTGCGACGGGCTGCAACAAGTGCCGCTTCGTTCAATAAGTTCTCCAAATCGGCGCCCGAGAATCCAGGTGTCCGCTGAGCGATGGCTTTCAAATCAACATTTTCGTCAAGTGGTTTATTGCGTGCATGTACTTTAAGCACTTCTTCACGGCCTTTAACATCCGGACGACCTACAGTAATCTGACGGTCAAAACGTCCTGGACGAAGCAAAGCGGGATCCAGAATATCCGGACGGTTAGTTGCTGCAATAATAATGACGCCTTCGTTTGCACCAAAGCCATCCATCTCAACCAATAGTTGGTTCAGTGTCTGCTCACGCTCATCGTGTCCACCGCCGAGACCGGCGCCACGCTGGCGGCCGACTGCGTCAATTTCATCGATGAAAATGATACAAGGTGCGTTTTTCTTGGCATTTTCAAACAAATCACGAACTCGGGAAGCCCCGACACCGACAAACATTTCAACAAAATCAGAACCACTGATTGAGAAGAAAGGAACGCCTGCTTCACCGGCAACAGCACGTGCCAATAAGGTTTTACCGGTACCCGGAGGTCCAACAAGTAAAATCCCTTTTGGAATGCGAGCGCCAATGTCTGCAAATCTGCGCGGATCTTTCAGGAAATCAACAACTTCTACAAGTTCCTGTTTCTCTTCATCTGCTCCAGCTACATCACCAAAGCGAACTTTTTGTTTTTGATCATCGTACAGCTTCGCTTTACTTTTACCGAAGTTCATCACACGGCCGCCTCCGCCGCCTTGTGACTGGTTAAGTAAGAAGAAGAAAAGGATGAAGATGATGATGAACGGAATGATGCCTGTGAAAAATGAAACCCAACCACTTGTTTGTGGAGCTTTCAAAAATTCAACCTGCACATCCTGCGAGCTGGCAACTTCATCAATTTGAGTTGTCAATGCTTCGTTTTCAAGAGGAATGTTCGTTACAAAAGACTGGTCTTCTTCATAGCCTTGCATTTTGCCTGTAACTTCGTAAACCATTGCCTCTGGCTGGATGGTTACTTCCGTAATTTCACCATTTTCCAGTGATTCTAAAAATTCGTTATATCCTATATTTTCAGTCGGCTGGTTGCTATTGTTGAAAGTTCCCAGAATCCCGATAATAACTAGGAAAATCAGTAAATAAAATATGGTGTATCGAAATATCCGATTCATCCCGCGCCTCCTCATAAAGTTGCCCTAAAACTATACTAAATACTACCATAGGAACATTTAAGCATACAACGAAAAGGCCTTATTCCCGCTGATAAATCCATAGACTGTGAACGATCGTTGTCTATTCTTCTTCCCCGCTGTAAACCGAAGGCTTCAGAATCCCGATATACGGCAAATTCCGGTATCTTTCTGCATAATCCAGTCCGTAGCCCACGACAAATGCATCCGGCACGATAAAACCGACATAATCAGCTTTCAGGTCCACTTTGCGTCCTGTCGGCTTGTCCAGCAACGTCACAATCTTGATCGATTTAGCTTTCCGGTATTTGAACAGATCCACTAAATAGCTGAGCGTCAACCCACTGTCGATGATGTCTTCGATGATCAGCAGGTCGCGCCCTTCGACACTGGCGTTCAAATCTTTGATGATTTTAACTTCTCCTGAAGAAACCGTGGCATTGCCATAGCTTGAAACATCCATGAAATCCATTTCAACAAAGCCATCAACGCGTTTCATCAAATCTCCCATGAAAGGCATAGCGCCTTTTAATACCCCGATAGCCAAGGGATATTTGCCTTTATAATCCTCTGTTAAGGTCGTTCCCAATTCACGTGCTTTTTCCTGGAGCCGTTCTTCACTGATCAATATTTCTTTAATGTCGTTCTGTAGCATGGTGGACCTCCTAATAATCCTTGTTTTGCACTCTATAAAAATTGTTCAATTAGTACCCAATTGTCTCCGTCGCGTTTTTGTAGACTGACCCTAGCAGATGGACGCAGGCCTGGCACTAATAAAAGTTCGTTTTTGTCAGTGGTGATGACAGGCCAACTCTCTCTCATAGGCACAGGGATTTTTTCATCAATCATCAAACGCGCCAATTTCTTCGGCTGAACCATTCCAGCAAGCTGAATCCGGTCACCTGGTTTTCTGCCCCTTAAAAAGAAACGTGAATCTTCTGGCGCATGAAAGTGCCAGACTAAAGCACCTTCATTTTTTTCCACCCCCGCTAAAGGGATCACTTTGTAACGGCGTCCATAGTAAATTGGCGTCCATTCAGCCCCCATGATGACAGGCGCTGTTGCAGCAATTGGTTCCGGCGATTGGCGATTAAGAGAAACCATGTCGTATTGGCGGGTCGCTATATAATTTTGCGGCAAATGTAAAAAAACGGTACCGGAAGAACTTTGCATCATTTCCTGCATTTGTTCTACCAGCTGTCTCGTTACTGGAACTTGCTTCGGATTATATAGATAGTTTAATAGTAGTAGAACCATTCTTTTTTGTAAAGCACGCGCTTCAACTCTGAAACTTTTGGCAGACAAAACAATTCCTTGCTCTTTCCTTTGGATCAGGTGCCGCAATTTCTCCTCAGCCAATTCTTGCAGAAATTGCTGATCCTGCTGCATATCTTCAGCCAAATCCACGAAATTTCGTGAGACCTCTCTGTTTTCGTCTTTGAGCAGCGGCAAAACCCGCTGGCGCAGCCGGTTTCGTGTATAAGCCGCTTCTCCGTTGCTTGAATCTTCCTGATGGGGAATTTTATGCAAATTGGCGTATGCTGCAATTTGTTCCTTATCCACCGCCAACTGGGGCCGGATCAATAAACCGCCTCCAAATGGTCGGCTGGCTTGAATTCCAAAAGCACCGTCCTGCAGACTGCCCCTCAACCCTGACATAAGGATAGTTTCGAGTTGGTCATCAGCATGATGGGCCGTGGCTATTTTGGGTGCACCGGTTTTTTCCATGATTTCAAGGAAATATGAATAACGTTCGGAACGGCACAGTTGCTGCTTGTTGCCGCCTTGTTCTTTCCAGATGTCAGGAATAGGGATGGCTCTGCTAAAGCAGTCCACTCCCCACTGTTTGGCTGTTGCTTCTGTAAACAGACGATCCTGCCGGGATTCCTCACCCCTCAGCATATGGTCGATATGGACTGCCGCTACTGAAATGCCAAGCTCAGCTTTTTTGGCATTCAAGAAATGAAGCAATACCATCGAATCGATTCCTCCTGAACAGCCGACCAGAACAAGGTCTCCAGAATCAAGCAATTGGTGCTTGTGGATATACTTCATCATTAGCTCCTGAAAGCTCTTCATTCATTTCACCCCGCTTGCCTATGTTCTTCCTACCAGGCTCTTTCAGAAGAATAGGATAAAAATATTTTCAAATAGCAATTGACAGGTCTGCCTTTCAATAGTATGCTGTTAAATGTTCGTTTAAACAAGGCGGCGTAGCTCAGCTGGCTAGAGCGTACGGTTCATACCCGTGAGGTCGGGGGTTCGATCCCCTCTGCCGCCATTACTCTTAAACTGAAGACTTTAACACCAAGCATCGTCCTATTAGGGGCGCTGCTTTTTTTGCTTTTTTTGCATAAAAATACCGAATAAGTCCAGCCGAATGTGATTAAAAAAAACGCTTCCCATGTGAGAAGCGTTTCAATAAAGATTTCCAGCTGCGTTGAAGCATTTCCCTATACTATTAAAACAGCTAGCAAGTTAGCCTCTTTTTGCTCCTCGGCCGCCGCGTTTCGATTCCGTAGCGCGCTTCAAGGTCGTCATGTTTTCTTCGCTGTCTTTAAGAAACTTCGCCATTTTCGTTTCAAAGTTTTCCTTTGGAGCGCGTTCAAATGAACGATTACTTGGGCGTGGGCGTTGTGGTCGTTCTGTGCCGCCGGGTGGTTGTGGCTTCGCTTTACGAATGGACAGACCGATCTTGCCGTCTGCTTCTACATTCATGACTTTAACTTCTACCATTTCGCCAACTTTTAGATGATCGTTGATATCTTTTACATAGTTGTCGGCGACTTCACTTATATGCACGAGGCCTGTTGCACCAGTTGGAAGCTGAACAAATGCTCCAAAGTTTGTAATACCTGTGACTTTACCTTCTAACTTGCTGCCTACTTCAATCGACATAAAAAAAATGCTCCTCCTTAAAAATTAAGATGACTCCAAAATACTGGGCCACACTGTCATTTTGCGGGACCTATCCCACTTTTTATTATAACCATCAAAAAAAGAGTGTCAACCGACTACTCTTCTTCTGCAGTTTTTTCTTCATCTTTTTTTTCGTCAGTCGGTGTGGTGAAAATGATTTCTCCTTCATCTGAAAGAAAATAATCTTTACGTGCCAATTTAGCCAAGTATTCTTCATCATTCAATAACAGGACCTGCTCTTCGAGCTGGCTTTGTTCCTTTTCGACTTCTTCAAGTTTTAGCAACGTCTCTTCGCGAAGCTGTTCTTTTTCAGAAATCGTCTGCGTCTGGGCATAAATGGTCGAACCAACCCAAATCGTCGCCATCAGGACTAGTACTCCAAACACCGTCAGTCTTCTGAGCAACCGTACTCGATGAGCCTTCTTGCGCTCCCCTTCCATTTCAACCGAACGGACATAGTCATTGCGAATTGAGGTGACTTCGCGATTTTCCGCCTTGTTGTCTCTCTTCAAACTCATGACCCGCTCTCCTTCCATACTAACTTTGTCATTATTATACATGAAAACCCTTGATATTATAAGCTTTTTGAATAATTCCCCCTATTTTCACTCCATTTCTTTAAATAAGCTGCTGAATCATTTTCTATTTATTAATAAAAATACTGTTGACTTAATTTTTATACAGACATATAATACTAATCATTATCTTTTAATGAATGTTACCATGGTTTTTTCGAATTTAAATTATTTAAGAGTTTATAAATATACAAAATTACTGAATAAAATGGGAGTGAAGAAAATGACAGGTTTATTGACGTTATCAAACGGAAAAGCTTTCAAAGGGCAGTGGCACGGTGAAGCTTCCGCACTTCAGGGAGAAGTCGTCTTTTTCACGGGCATGACCGGCTATGAAGAAGTTTTGACAGATCCTTCCTACAAAGGCCAAATCATCATATTCTCTTATCCGCTGATTGGGCAATACGGAATCCAGTCTCTTTATGCACAGTCTGACCGCATCCAGACTGCAGGCATCGTAGTTGCCGGATTGTACGAGGGTCCACTCGGGAAAGACGCAATTTCACTTGCCAAATTTGCCGCCAGCCATAAGATCCCTATTTTGAGTGGCGTGGATACGCGTTCAGTCATCCAAAACATCCGCGAATCCGGAACGATGCAATCGCAGCTGGCCCACACATCCCTCCCGGAATTGGCATGGGAACCCGTACAAACTTATTTCTTCCCGGCCACTACAACAATTGAGGACATCCAAACCGTAGGCTCCGGTTCTAACCACATCGGCTTGATCGATTTCCACTATAAATCTTCCATTTTAAAAGAACTGCTCGAATTGGATTGTAAAGTCAGCATCATTCCATACGCAACATCGACAGAAACGCTCGATTCACTGGGACTAGATGGCTTGCTTTTTTCAAACGGCCCTGGAGATCCGGAAGCCCTTAAGCATTTATTTTCTACCTATCGCGACTGGGCTGAACGCTACCCGAGTTTCGGCATCTGTCTCGGCCACCAGGTTCTCGCTTCAGCCTTTGGCGCCAAAACCACAAAACTGGCTTACGGTCATCGCGGCGCCAATCACCCTGTCATGAACCTGCGGACAAAACGGGTAAGCATGAGTTCGCAAAATCACAGCTATGTGGTTGAAAGCGCCAGTTTACTGGATACACCATTTTCTGTACTTTACGAAAACGTCAACGACGGCAGCATTGAAGGGCTCGTTCACAAGACCTTGCCTTTGACTACGGTCCAATTTCATCCGGAAGCGGCACCCGGCCCTGCTGATCATCTTGAACTGTTCCATCAATTTCTAGCGGCAACACAACAGAAAGAGAGAGTGAAAATACATGCCTAAGCAAGAACAAATCAAAAAAGTACTGGTCATCGGTTCAGGAGCCATCGTCATCGGCCAGGCAGCTGAATTCGATTATTCAGGCACGCAGGCATGTGTAGCTTTGAAAGAAGAAGGCATTCATGTAGTGCTGATCAACAACAACCCGGCGACCATCATGACCGATAAATCTGTTTCTGATCAAGTCTATTTTGAACCGATGACCTTGGAAAGCGTCACCGCCATCATCGAAAAAGAGCGTCCGGACGGCTTGCTTGCAACAGTCGGCGGACAAACCGGCCTGAATCTGGCGATGGCTTTATCTGATTCCGGCATTTTAGCACAATACAGCGTCGCGCTGCTTGGCACTGATATGAAAGCTATTAAACAAGCTGAAGACCGCGAACAATTCCGCTCCTTGATGAATGAGCTAAACGAACCGGTCCCAGACAGCGACATCATTTACTCGATTGAAGGAGCTTTGGAGTTTGCAGCTCTAGCCGGCTATCCCCTCATCGTTCGCCCTGCTTATACACTTGGCGGCTTTGGCGGCGGAATTGCCGAAGATGAAAAAACCTACATTAAGCTGGTAAAGCAAGGATTAAGCGCCAGTCCCATCAAGCAGTGCCTAGTGGAAATCAGCATTGCCGGCTACAAGGAAATCGAGTACGAGGTCATGCGTGATGCAGACGGAACCTGCATCACCATCTGCAATATGGAAAACTTGGATCCTGTCGGCGTACATACCGGCGACTCGATTGTTGTGGCACCAAGCCAGACTTTGAATGATAAAGATTACCATATGCTGCGCAGCTCTTCTATTCGCATCATTGAAGCGCTCGGCATTATTGGTGCCTGCAATGTCCAGTTCGCGCTGCACCCTGAAACGTCAGATTATTATCTGATCGAAGTCAATCCACGCGTCAGCCGTTCTTCGGCACTCGCTTCAAAAGCGACCGGTTACCCAATCGCCAAGATTGCTGCCAAGTTAGCAATCGGCTATAAATTGGCCGAACTGAAAAATCCGGTGACCGGCACTACATTTGCCAGCTTTGAACCGGCGTTGGATTACGTGGCTGTTAAAATTCCCCGTTGGCCATTCGATCAATTCCCACAGGCAGAGCGCAGACTGGGCACACAGATGAAAGCGACCGGTGAAGTCATGGCGATTGAACGGCGTATGGAAGCCGCGCTGCAAAAAGCAATTCGTTCACTTGAGTTGCCGATTGATGGCTTCCGTCTGACGGCACTTGCCGGTTTCTCTACAGAAAGCTTATGCCAATTGGCAATTGAAGCCGACGACCGCCGGCTGTTTGTTCTTTTTGAACTGCTTGTGCGGGGCAAGACCATTCAATTTCTGCACAGCATCACCGGCATCACCCCTTACTTCTTATCCGTTATGGCCAATATCGTTGCAGAGTGGAACGAGCTTCAGCAACTGGACTGGAATAGCATGACCCGCTCCCGCCTGCTGCAGGCCAAGACACTTGGCTTCAGCGATCAGCAATTGGCTGATCTTTGGAATGTCTCCTGCCCGGAGATTTGGGGACAACGCCGCATCTGGCAGGTGACGCCCGCTTACAGAATGATCGATACATGTGCCGCTGAATTCCGGTCGGATACCAATTATTTTTATTCCACATGGCAGGGCTCTTCCGATGTCAGCCGCCCTCACCACAAGAAAAAAGTGGCCGTTGTGGGATCCGGGCCGATTCGGATCGGACAGGGCATCGAGTTCGATTATTGCTGTGTACACAGTGTCATGGCAGCACAGAAACTCGGCTATGAAGCAATTATGATCAACAACAACCCGGAAACAGTCAGCACTGATTATGAAGTGGCTGACGCGCTGTATTTTGAACCGATGACACCGGAAGACATTCTCAATGTCCTGGATTTTGAAGGCATCAATCAAGTCATTCTCCAGTTCGGTGGGCAAACTTCGCTGAATGTTGCAGCTGCCCTTCAGGAAGCGGGCATTACGGTTCTTGGATCGACGGTAGACCTGCTGGATCAAATGGAAGACCGTGACCGTTTTTATGCGTTCCTGGAATCGATCGGCTTGCCGACCATTCCAGGCAAAACAGCGAGTGAACCATCCGCTGTCATACCGGCAGCCCGTCTACTCGGATTTCCGGTGCTACTGCGCCCGTCTTATGTCATCGGTGGACGCGGCATGATCGTTTTGCACAATGAAACGGAGCTTGGCGATTGGCTGCAGCAGACGACTATGGAATTTCCTGTACTGGTCGATCATTTTGTCACCGGCAAAGAAGTCGAGGCCGATATCCTGACCGACGGCGAAAACGTCTGGGTCTCCGCCATTTTTGAGCATGTTGAAGGAACCGGTGTCCACTCCGGTGACAGCATCTCCATTACGCCGCCGGTTTCCTTAACGGAACAGGCACTTCAGGAGCTCTCGAAAACCGCCAAGCATATCGCCAGAAACATAGCTTATACCGGCTTGTTCAATATCCAATTTGTCTACGAAGGCGATCAATTATTCGTTATGGAAATCAATCCACGGGCATCGCGGACAGCACCAATCAGCTCGAAAGTGACGGATGTGCCGCTCGTGCAGCATGCTACGGCGTTATTGCTGGGAGTTCCTTTCGAAGAGCTCCATATAGAAGAAAGCTATAATGGACAGCCGGAGTATACAGTTAAAGCACCGGTTTTCTCCCATATTAAATTGCCGGGACTGTCTCCTGTCCTGTCTCCTGAAATGATGTCGACAGGCGAAGTGATTGGCTCAAGCCCGGACCTGGAGATTGCATTGGCGAAAGCCTTAAGTGGTGCCTCTGTCCAATTGGCGGACCTTGCTTCCGGCGGAACTGTATTTGTTGCAGAGCAGTCAATTGACCAAGTGGATAGCGCTTTATGGGAAGCACACGGCTTCAGCATTGTCACTGAGCCACTTATGCCTTTTGATGAGTGGCTGAAAACAGAAACTAAAAAAGCATATATCGACTTTGCCCCGGACCCGGAAAGTACCAACGCGAAGCAGGCTGCTATTCACCGTCTCCATGTCTGGACACGCCCTGAAACAGTGGCTGCCTTTAACGGAACTTATTCATCCATTACCGCATTAGTGAAAGGAGTGCTTGCAAAATGACAATGGCGATCCCGTTTGCCCCCTCGATTATCCAGGAAGATTTCCTGTCCTTGAAAGATTACAGCACAGACGAAATCATGGATTTGCTCCACTTGGCAATTGAACTGAAAAAACCTGAAAATAAATATTTGCCACTCTTAAAAGGCAAGGTGCTGGGCATGATTTTCGAAAAATCCTCTACCCGTACCCGTGTTTCATTTGAAGCCGGAATGCTTCAGCTTGGCGGCAATGCCATGTTCCTGAGCTCTCAGGACACACAAATGGGACGTGGCGAAACTATTGCTGATACCGGACGTGTCCTGTCAGGATATCTCGATGGACTCATGATCCGCACATTCCATCAATCCGTTGTCCAGGAACTAGCGGACTTTAGTTCCATTCCGGTCATCAACGGATTGACCGATGACTATCATCCATGTCAGGTGCTGGCGGATCTGATGACCATTCTCGAGCATTTCGGCACGTTGAAAGGCAAGAAAATGGCATATATCGGAGACGGCAATAATATGGCCAACTCGTTGATGATCGGCGCTGCTAAAGTTGGCATGGATATCAGTATCGCATCGCCTGCCGCTTATGCGCCTACTCCAGAAATGGTAGCCTTGGCTAAAGACATCGCACAATATACGGGCTCGACCATTGACATTACCGAAAGCCCGGAACAAGCGGTTGCGGGAAGTGACATCATTTATACGGATGTCTGGGCCAGTATGGGACAGGAGCAGGAAACGATTGAACGCCTTCAGCATTTCCAGGGCTTCCAAGTGAACGAAGAACTCGTCAAACATGCCAATGAAGATTATATCTTTATGCATTGTCTGCCTGCCCACCGTGAAGAAGAAGTGACGACCGGTATTTTGGAAGGACCGCATTCGGTGATTTTCCAGGAATCGGAAAATCGGCTGCATGCGCAAAAAGCGGTGCTTGTTGCGTTGATGGGTGATAAATAAAAAGCGATAAAAAACGCCTTAGGAATCGATCGATTCCTAAGGCGTTTTTCTGTTTTACTTGTTCACGTATTCTTCCAGGGTCTTGCCGCTGTCTTTCACTTGTCCAGCTAATTCAGAGCCGAGGTAACGATAATGCCAAGGTTCGTGCATATAGCCAGTGACGGTTTCCTTGCCTTTAGGGTAGCGGAGAATAAAACCGTAGTTATGGGCGTTGGCCGCGAGCCATTTTCCTTCTTTGGTCGCTTCAAATGATTCCTTCAGCCATTTGGACTGGTCGCTGCCGCCAAAGTCGAAGGCAAGGCCTGTCTGGTGTTCGCTATGGCCGGGTTTTGCACTAAAGCGATTGGCTTCCGCTGCACCATGTTTGCTGACATAACTAGTGTATAGCTCTTTTTGGCGGTTATAGGAGCGGAATGTACTGAAAGCAGTCAGTTGGACCCCTTGTTTTTTCGCCTCTATCATCATGGCGTCAACCGCTTTTTGGGCAAGGATGCTAACACCAGGATTGTAACTGGATGGCAGGCTGTAATTTTTATTGACAATCAACACACCTGACACATAAGTCCCCGGTGTCTCAATGGAAGGTGCCGGATAAACTGAAGATTTGCCTGGTGTTTCTTTGGTCAAATAAGCCGAATTTACCCAGCCAGCTTTTGTACCGTATTCTACTTTATACCAATTGCCTTCTTTGCCAAGATACTCGACCGTTGCGCCTTCAGGGATCGAGGCAACAATCGGATTGCCTACTCCCGCTTTCGAACGCATGTTCAATTGGTCATTTGTCTTGTAAGTAACGGGTTTTTCAGGCTGCGCTGCAGGAAGAGGAAACTGTGCAGGAGCTAAAAGCCGTGCCATGAATCCCGCAAAATGCTGACGCTGCAAAGCTTCTTTTGGCTTGAATGCCCCGCCTGGAAAACCATTGGTGATGCCGGCTGTCGCCAACCGGCTTATGTATACATTCGCCCAATAAGCCGAACCGACATCTGTGAAGGAAATGCCTTTATTGGCTGTTAAATTGTAGGCTTCTGTCAGGATTTTGGCCATTTCTGCTCGGGTCAGGACAGCTTTGGCATCAAAGTACTTTATCCCTCTCTTGGATTTTTTTCCTTCAATAAACCCAAGTTCCACTGCTTTGGCGACTTCTTCATATCCGGGAGAACCGGATTTCAGGTCGGCGAAACCGGGATCGGGCGCAGCCGTTTTTTCGGATTCCATCTCACGCAAGATCATCCGCACTGCATCCAGCCGTGTGATGGTGGCTGCCGGTTTAAAACTGCCGCCCGGAAATCCTTTGATGACGCCCAATCCTGCCAGATAATCGATTTCCTTCTTAAAAGTGGTGACGTCCTGAAAAGAACTTGCCGCACTGGCCTGGCTCACGCCAATTGGCACAACTCCTTGCTGAGGCAGCAGTGAAGCAGCTATCAAAAGCGCCGCGGCCGATAATCCAAGCTTCTTGCCCATTAAAATTTTTGGCAATCCCATCATTTCCTTTCAATAAGTCCCTGTTCAGGACTTTATCTTTTGCTATTTTTTCATCATATAGAAAATAATCGGCTTTATCCATGGTGCATTTTGTTCAGAAAAACAAAAAAACCTGCTTAAGGCAGGTTTTGAAAACTTGTTATGCTTCATCATCAATAAACTCAGGTTCAACCTTTTCCAGCTTTTCTTCTTTCAGGATCGTGTACATATTGGCCGCTTCTTCTTTTTTCGCTACTTCTTTCAGCCTATCGATGCGCACCATAACAACTTTTTGGCCGAAACGGATTTGCAGCTCATCATTTTCTTTGATAACTGAGCTGGCTTTCGCTTTGTTGCCGTTTACGGTGATGCGGCCTTGGTCGGCAACTTGCTTCGCTAACGTACGGCGTTTAATAAGACGTGAAACTTTCAAAAATTTATCGAGGCGCATGGTCAGTCTTCCTTTCTTGCCAATAGTTTGGCCTGGTTCCAGAATCTATCCAGCTGCTCCAGCGTGTAATCGCTGAAGTTTCCAGTTCCCTGTTTTACCTGCTGTTCCACGTAACTGAAACGTGTTTGGAACTTCCGATTTGCCTGCATCATCGCTTCTTCTGGTGACAGGTCGAAGAAACGGGCAATATTCACCAAGGTGAACAACAAATCGCCAAGTTCATCCAATTGGCTGGCTTTGGAACCTTTCGCCACTTCGTGTTGAAACTCCTGCAATTCTTCATGGAATTTATCCCAAGCACCAGCAGCATCCGGCCAGCTGAATCCGACTTTCGCCGCTTTTTTCTGGTAATTGAACGACGTAGTCAAGGAAGAACTGAAACGGTCTTGGCCTTCTAATAAAGACTCAGAAGCCCGGTTTTCCTGTGCTTTGATTTCCTGCCAATTGGCGACAACCTGATCGGCATCTTCCGCCGTCACATCGCCGAATACATGGGGGTGGCGGCGAATCATTTTCGCACTGATGGATTCAAGCACATCCTCCAACTGGAAGTAGCCGTTATCCTGGCCAATTTGGGCATGCAGGAACACCTGCAGCAACACATCCCCCAATTCGTCCGCGATCGCTCGATCGTCACCTTCCTGAATCGCCTGAAGCAGCTCGTGTGCTTCCTCAATCAAAAATGGACTCAGCGACTCATGCGTCTGCTCGCGGTCCCACGGGCAACCTTCAGGGCTTCTCAGCTTCGCGATGATGCTGCGGAATGTCTGCCATTCCTTCAATCGTTGCGTTTGTTCCGCTGCCGGCGGCACATAGACGGTCGTCAAGTTGTTGACTTCTGCCGAGCGGTCCAATTCATGAAGCGGCACGGTACGCAGTACTTCGTCTTTAGAACCGGCAGCCGTGACGATGGTCACCGGGTAATCGTCCGGGTATTTTTCCATCAGCGTCAATTTGACTTCTGATGCACTGAAGCTGTCATAGACCTGGGCAATCAGCAGATGCTGTGTCATGTTTACTTGGTCGCTGGTCATTTCTGTACCATCCATTAATTGAAAGCCTTCAATTGGGTCGATGCGAAGCGCACCGAACAGCGAATCCAGGAAACTGTGTCCGCCTTCGATAGCCAAATGGCATAGCCCTTGCTTTTCGGCTCTAATCAAATTCTGCACGGTCTGCTCTGCCACCAAGGGGTGTCCCGGCACAGCATAAATGACCGATGCCTGAAGGGATAGATCAATCAGTGTTTCCGCAATTTCTTCATAAACCGGGCTGAAGCTGTCGTGCTTTTCATAAACGGCGTCAAAGCTCGTAAAAGTTACACCTTCCTGCGCCAGCTCTGCCAGTACCGGATGGTCTTCGGTCCGTACGTATAAATTGTCCGCAGCTTTCAGCTTTTTATAGACGCCGAGCGGCAATTGGTCTAAATCACCAGCACCAAGGCCGATTATGTGAATGGTATTCATCGCTTTTCACCTTTTTTCTTTGAATTTATTGCTAATTGCAATCCTGCCAGCTTGCGGCCGAACGGAATGATATACCATTCTTTTTCTGTGATGATGCGGCTTTTGCCAATCAGCGACATGAATACCAAAGCACCGAGCGGTATAGCGGTTGCCGTTGTGAGTGCAGCACCTAAGCGGCTGGACAAGCTGTCAAACAGATAGCTGTCAGCTAGAATCGACCAGCTCAGCACTACTGCTGACATCGCCGCAGCGGCTCCAAAAAGCCAACCGTAATAAGAAATCGGCGCAAACTGCAGCGGCCAGACTTTTTTGAAATACAACAATAACCCAGCCACAATCACCGCCAGGCCAACATTTCCCGCAATAGCCGCTCCCATTACTCCCCAAATAGGCAGCAACAGCAAATTGCTGACGACTTTCACCACCAAGCCTGAAACCAGCAACAAAGCCGGAACCCTCACCTTGCCAAGTCCATGAAGCATCGCCGTCATGATCAGCAGCAGCGACATCCAGACGATCTGCCAGCTGAAGATGATCAGTGCACCCGACTGTTCGCGCGTTTGGAACAGAGTTTCATTGACATAAGGCATGACGAAGGTCAGCCCTGCAGCAGCAGCGAATGCAAACAGGAACGATACACGGAACGCCAAGCGCGCATAAATTTCCGGTGGCCTTCCACCGTTTTTTTTAGAAGTCCGCGCCACCAGCGGAACAATTGCCAGGGTCAGCGAAGTGGCGATCAAAATGCCGAATTGTACCAGTGGCTGTCCGCGGTCATAGATCCCCTTCTGTTCCATGGCAGCAAGACGCGATATTCCACTTTCTTCCAGTAGGCGGAATACCGTAAACGAATCCACCAGCTGAAACAGCAGCAGGATCAAAGAACTCATGCTGACACTCAAGCTGACCGCGGTCATCTCCTTAATGATTGGCCAGGTTCGCATTTGTGAAGGCTGTTTCAGGAAATCCGAATGACTGCGGAAATAGACCAGCAACAGGACAACTGCTCCTAGCCCTCCGATCACTGCGCCAAGCATCGCCATCTGGCCTGCGGCGTACAATGACAAACCGCTCGAAATGACAATCCAAGTACCGATTAAAATGATCGATACACGAAACCCCTGCTCCATTACCTGGGCATAGGCAACTGGCACCATGTCATTTCGCGACTGGAAATAGCCTTTCAGTATAGCCAGCGGTGCCATCAGCAACACTGAAAACGCGCCGACTTTCAGCAAGCGATCCAATTGCGCATCGCCCATCCAGCCTGCCAGCAGTTCCGCGCCGAAAAACAGCAGCACAAATCCCGAAATGGAGATAGCAGCCACATACATGAATGCGACGCGCAAAATCGTCCCGTGCTCCTGCCTGCCGGTATCCGCCAACAATTTTGAAACCGCTACTGCAAAGCCATAGGATGTCCAGATGCCGAAAATGGCGACAAACGGATACACTTGCTGGTAAATGTAGAAGCCTTTGTCTCCAACGAGGTTCTGGAAAGGCACCCGGTAGACCGCACTGAGCAGCTTAACGATAAATCCTGCAATCGTCAGCAGGACCGCGCCTTTCATAAATGATTTCATTGTGCCTTCATTGTTCACCAGACCCACTCATCTCTTACTTATAGTAACTTTGTGTGTTAAAAAAGAATTTCGCATTGATTAGTAAACTTGAAGTTGAAAAAATCGCTCCAGACGGACGCTTTCCGGCAGAAAGCGAGTCGGGCTGTGCCTGACTCGTTTGCGACGAAGCCCTGAGCCTCCTCGGGCTTACGCCCTGTGGGGTCTCCTTTATATCGCTTCGCTGTTCCCACAGGAGTCGCCGCCTAACACTCTTTCTTCTAAGTGTCATTTAAACATCAATGAATGAGAATTTTTTTACTTAACCACTAGGATATGGAGCAAACCAGTAAAGACTCCCAAGGGAGCAGTGCAGCGACATACAAAAAATCCCCTCGAGCATGGCCCGAGTTAGTTCGGCGCAAGCCCTTGGCAGTTGGCACCGTGTCTTTCTGGAGCACCAGCTGCATGACCCATATCCTGCGGGATCGAAAGCGAAGCTGGTTTATGGAATATCCAAAGCAAGCCAGTACTATTGTAAATAACTAATTCATTTCAACTAACCGATTTTTCTTCACGAAGCGATTCCGGCAGTAGTTTGATCATGCCTTCCAATACATCGAACGGATGCAGTTTTTTGGTTTTATTTTCATCGATGGACATGACTAGTTGCTGGCCGGCCATGCTGAACCCGACAGCGCGGCCGTAGGCGGCAGATTCCTCCACCACTTTGCCGCCGTTGATGCTGGTTGTGCCTTTTTCACTCAATTTGACGGTCACGACTTTGCCGTGTTGCTTGATCGATTCCACTCCTACTTGGCGCGCCCATACTTTCATGCGGGCAATGCGCAGCAAAAGGTCAGTTTCATTCGGCATGTCCCCGAAACGGTCGATCAATTCATCCTGCAGCTCGGTCATTTCCTCTTCCGTACCCACGCCTTTGACGCGCTTGTACATTTGGATCTTCTGGTAGCCGTCACTGACATAAGAATCTGGAATATAGGCATCAACATCGAGTGAAATTTCAATTTCCGGAACCACTTCTTTTTTGACCCCTGACTGGCGTTCGTCGATTGCCTCCTGGAGCATCTGTGAATAAAGATCAAAGCCGACAGAGTCAATAAAGCCGTGCTGCTGTGAACCTAGCAGATTGCCTGCCCCGCGAATCGTCAAATCACGCATGGCGATTTTGAAGCCGGAACCAAGCTCAGTGAATTCCTTGATGGCCATCAGGCGTTTTTCTGCCACATCGGTCAGCACTTTGTCGCGCTGATACATGAAGTACGCATAAGCCACACGGCTCGACCGACCGACACGCCCGCGCAATTGATAAAGCTGCGACAAGCCCATACGGTCGGCGTTGTAAACAATCAAGGTGTTGACGTTCGGAATATCAATGCCGGTTTCGATGATGGTCGTCGTCACCAAGACATCATAATCGCCGTCAAGGAAGCTCAAGATGACCGATTCCAGTTCGGTTTCATTCATTTGTCCGTGAGCATAGCCGACGCGTGCTTCGGGTACCAATGCTTGAATTTCTTCTACTTTCCGGGTCATGTCATCCACACGGTTATACAAATAAAACACTTGCCCGCCGCGCGCCATTTCACGTTCAATAGCTTCGCGTACGAGCGCACCATTATGCTCCATAACATAGCTTTGCACGGGGAAACGATTGGCTGGCGGTGTTTCAATGACAGACAAGTCGCGCACACCGATCATCGACATATGAAGCGTCCGTGGAATTGGTGTTGCCGTCAGCGTCAGAACATCTACGTTAGTCTTCATTTGCTTGATCTTTTCCTTATGGGTTACACCAAAGCGCTGTTCTTCATCGATGATCAATAACCCAAGATCTTTGTACTGCATATCTTTCGATAAAATACGGTGTGTACCGACAACCACATCAACCGAACCATTCTTCAGGCCTTTGACGGTTTCGGTCTGTTGCTTTTTCGAGCGGAAACGGCTCATCAAGCCGACCGTGATCGGATAATCCTTGAACCGCTCGCTCATCGTTTCAAAATGCTGTTGCGCCAATATCGTCGTTGGCACGAGAAATGCCACTTGTTTGCCGTCCAATACCGCTTTAAATGCCGCGCGGATGGCGACTTCTGTTTTGCCATAGCCGACATCGCCACAGATCAGGCGGTCCATCGGCCGTTCGTTTTCCATGTCTCGCTTGACTTCATTGATCGAGCGCAATTGATCGACGGTTTCTTCATAAGGGAACTCCGCTTCAAATTGGCGCTGCATGTCCTGCTCTTCGGAAAAAGCAAAGCCTCTTAACGCTTCCCGCTCTGCATAAAGCTTGATCAAGTCATCTGCAATGTCCTGGACTGCTGCCGATACTTTCGTGCGGGTCTTCTTCCACTCCGCGCCGCCCATCTTATGCAGCTTGGGTTCTTTTTCTTCAGATGCGATGTATTTTTGGATCAAGTCGATTTTATCGACCGGTACGAATAATTTATCATCTGCTTTGTAGACAATGTGGAGGTAATCTTTATGGACCCCTCCACTTTCCAGGGTTTCGATGCCTACAAAACGGCCGATGCCGTGATGGATGTGCACAATGTAATCGCCCGGTTTGATTTCGGAATAGCTCTTAATACGCTCTGCATTTGTCAGTTTTTGAGCACGTGTTTTCTTCTTCGGCTGCTGCTTGAACAACTCCGAATCCGTAATGACGGCCAAACGCTGCAGTGGCATTTCAAACCCTGTCGACAATTCCCCGTCAACCAAATAGATTTTTCCGCCTTGAATTTCCGTCAAAGGCGAGGCAATCTCTGCTTCCATATCGTAATCCGCTAAAACGGCACGCACTTTTTGAAGGCGTTCGTCGCCTTGAGCCACAATAAAAATCTGGAACTTCCCTAAGATCCAGCGCTCCATTTCGGCTTTCAGGAGATGCATTTGTCCATGGAAAGATTGCATCGGCTTACACGAAAAGACGATGGACTTTTTGACCGATACCATCGGGAATGTCCGGACGAATAAAGACAGGAACGTCACTTTCTGCTGAAGCCTCGCCATCATTTCACGGAAAGTATAGGTTAACGGGACATCATGAAGAAACTTCCCTTCTTCCAACAACGAAACAATCCAATCGCCTTCTTCGCGTTCCAGTGTATCCGTCATTTCCTGGATTCGTCCCAGTTCATCAAAAAAGACCAGTCCATTGCCCGGGAAATAATCGCTTAAAGACGCTGATTGGGTCTCGATCATTGAAGCATATTTTGCCAGTTGCTCCGGTATCTCGCCTTGTTTCAACAAATCGATATCGTGCTGGATATGCTGGAGCATCAAAGCTTTCGTATCGTCAGTTTTGATTTTTTTCAAACTGGCTGCAAGTTGGGTTTCGAGCTTTTTCGCCAGCCCGATGCGCTGGTCTTTCGACAGCACCAACTCACTTGCCGGAAGGATGCACAGCGATTGGACTTTCTCGAGCGAACGCTGATCATCGGCTGAAAATAGCCGCAATGAATCCACTTCGGTATCGAACAACTCGATGCGTACTGGATGTTCAAAGTTCAGCGGATAAATATCCAAAATTCCTCCGCGAAGCGCAAACTCTCCCGGAGTGGTCACCATTGGCGTACGGGAATAGCCCATTGCCACCAATTTCAACAGCCATTCGCCTGTATCAAGTTCTTCGCCTTCTGCGATGCGCAACGTGGCATAATCCCATTGCTCTTTCGCCGGCAAGAGCTTGCGCATTCCTGCCACCGGCGTAATGTAAATCCCTTTGCCGACACTCTTCATATGATCAAGCGTATCGATGCGGTGAGCCCGCAATTCAGGACCTGAAAAAGATACCTCTGCAGCAATCAATTCTTCCGCTGGATAAAGGTGGACCTGCTGTTCGCCGACCAGACGCACCAAGTCATCGTATACACGCTGCGCGTGCAATAAGTTTGGCGTCACGATCAATAAAGGGGCTTCCGCTTCGGACCAGATTGTTTGATAGAAAATCGGCCGCGCGCTGCCGGATAAACCGGAAATCAACTGATGATCCTGCCCTTTCTTCAAATCGGCTATAAAGTTTTGTGTATGGGTATCCTCCGAAAAGGTCTGTAAAATATGATTCATCCAACTTCCTCCTTTCAAAAAAACACAGGAAACAGAAAAAAGCTCTGAACGCTAAATGCGTCAAAGCGGTTATGCTCCATTAAATTGATTCATTACTTCGAGATAGGATTTGGACAGCCAAGTTTCGCAAGCTGTTGCACTCTTTTTGATAGCATCCGCCACTTCCGGCACCTCTTCTTTCGAGAAGCGCTGCAGCACGTAATCCGGTACCTTCATGCCTGCTGGTGGACGGCTAATGCCGATACGCAGCCGATTGAATTCCTGGGTACCTAAATGCTGAATCAATGACTTGATGCCATTATGGCCACCGGCACTGCCTTTTTGGCGCAACCGCAATTGTCCAGCAGGCAAATCCAGATCATCGTATATGACAATGATGTCTTTTAGCTCGATGCCATAGTAATCCATCAGTGCACTGACACTCTCGCCCGACAAATTCATGTAAGTCAACGGCTTTAGCAGCATCACTTTGCCTTCAGGACGATGGCTAATGGAATACATCCCTTTAAATTTTGCCTGCGTCAACGGCGCATTCCATTGGCTTGCCAAATAATCGACCACTTTAAAGCCGATATTGTGGCGTGTGTCTTCATATGCTTTGCCCGGGTTTCCCAAGCCGATAATCAGTTTCATACCCATCTTCCTTTGCTTTTTCACTGCCTTCTATTTTACCATAATTAATCCTGAAACAAAAAAATAGGGACTGTCTCTCGACAGCCCCTATTTTTCATTCACATTTACGCTTCTTTTTTTTCTTCTTCAGAATCTTCGCTGCCAACCACTTCTGGTTCTGCATCTTCATCAGATACAGTTTCAAGCTCGTCCAATTCTTCCTGTGTACGTGGAGCTGTTGCAGAAACAAGGATAAATTCGTCTTCAGCCAAGATTTCATAAGAGACAGTTCCGCGGATATCGCCGACAGTGATTGTTTCGCCAATCGCCAGTTCAGTAGTATCCACTTCCAATGCATCCGGAATATCAGAAGGTTTCACGCGGATAGATACTTCGTGGTTCGGCTGAGTGATAAAGCCGCCTTCTTTTTCGCCTACTGATTCGCCGATCAAGTGAACAGTTACAGCCACTTCTAGCTCATCAGACATGTTGATCGCTAAAAAGTCGACATGCTTAAAGCTGCCTTTTAAAGCGTCCATTTGATAATCACTCAATACAACGTTTGTGCTTTTGCCATCAATTTCAAGGCTGATTACGCCGTTACGTCCAGATTCACGCAAAGTTTTAATCAATTCGATTTCAGATACAGTTACCGGTGTCGTTTCAGTTTTAAAGCCGTAAACTACGCCTGGTACATGTCCTTTCGAACGAAGTTCAGTTAATGCAGAATTCTTATTGCTGCTTTCTCTTTTTTGTGCGGTCATTTTTACAGTCATTACTTTCAGCCTCCAGTTATATTAAAAAGTACATAATTCACGATAGGTACATAAACAGTATATACCCTTTTCTTACAATAATGAAACCTAGAGTATAAAAAGTGTTGCCCAGGATCAATCAAAAAGAGTGCTGACAGATTTTTGCTCATGGACACGGACGATTGTTTCGGCCAATAAGCGTGCAACAGACAATTGCTTGATCTTAGGAGATTTCTTTTCTTCCGGCAATGCAATCGAGTTGGTGATGATCAATTCCTTGATAACCGAGTCGTTGATGCGTTGTACGGCGGGACCTGACAAGACAGGATGGGTACAGCATGCATAGACTTCTTTCGCACCGCTTTCGATCAAGGCGCTGGCCGCAATTGAAATCGTTCCTGCAGTATCAATGATGTCATCGATGATGATGGCTGTTTTGCCTTCCACATTACCGACAATGTTCATGACTTCCGCGACATTCGGGCGAGGACGGCGCTTGTCGATGATCGCAATCGGTGCTTTCAAGCGATCTGCCATTTTGCGCGCACGTGTAACTCCGCCATGATCCGGCGAAACGATGATGACATTTTCCAGATCAATGCCACTTTCATTCAGGAAATAGTCGGATAGCAAAGGTACAGCTACCAAATGGTCAATCAAAATATCAAAGAATCCTTGGATTTGAGGAGCATGCAAATCAAGAACAATAACGCGTGTAGCTCCGGCAGTTTCCAAAAGATTCGCTACTAATTTTGCGGTAATCGGTTCACGTGAACGGGCTTTACGGTCCTGGCGTGCATAACCGTAGTAGGGAATCACGACATTGACTGTGCGGGCAGAAGCACGTTTGACGGCATCGATCATGATCAATAGCTCCATCAAGTTTTCATTGACTGGCTGAGAAGTCGACTGCACGATAAATACATCATAACCGCGAATACTTTCTTCAATATTGATCTGGATTTCACCATCGCTGAAATGTGTAACCGAACTTTTTCCAAGTGGAATGCCTGCGTGTTCTGAAATTTCTTCAGCCAGTGCCTGGTTCGAATTCAGTGAAAAGATTTTCAATTTCGAGTTTGCATTTTGATAGCCCATTAGGTGTGAACCCTCCTATTTTTTACCGTTCAATTTGTTTGCATAGCCTTCTTTATTTTCCTGGCGCGCACGAGCAATCGCCAATGAACCCTTTGGTACATCTTTTGAAATCGTCGAGCCTGCCGCCACATAAGATCCTTGGCCTACCGTGACCGGTGCAATCAGATTTGAGTTGCAGCCGATAAAGGTGTTGTCTTCAATGATGGTCTGGAATTTATTTTTGCCATCGTAATTAACCGTGATGGTACCACAGCCGATATTAACACCTGTACCGACATGAGCGTCACCAATATAGCTTAAGTGGGAAACTTTGCTGTCATTTCCGACTTCCGATTTTTTCACTTCGACAAAGTTGCCGATTTTCACGTCATTACCCAAAACGGTTTCCGGACGGATATGTGCAAATGGCCCCACAGCTGTATCCGTTCCGATGCTGCTATCATGGATCTCTGAACTGCGGATTGTCGTACGGTCCCCGATTACGCTGTTGACGATATGGCTGTTTGAAGAAATGATGCAGTCTTCTCCAATTTTCGTATCCCCATCAATCGTGACGTTCGGGTGGATGATAGTATCGGCTCCGATTTCAGCTTGTGCGCTGATATAGGCAGTAGCTGGATCGATGATCGAAACACCGGCTCTCATGTGCTTTTCAGCAATCCGTTTGCGCATGGTACTTTCCGCTTGGCTCAATGCCACACGGTCATTCACACCCAGTGTTTCGTCAAAGCTGTCTGTTGCATAAGCAGCAACGATTTCTCCCTGCTTTTGAAGGATTTCAATAACGTCAGGCAAATAGTATTCACCTTGGACATTGTCATTGGAAACCAGTTTTAACGCTTCAAACAAGGCTTCGTTATCGAAGCAGTAAGTGCCTGTATTGATTTCCTTGACTTGCTGCTCTTCCGGAGATGCGTCTTTTTGCTCGACGATCTTTTCGACGATGCCAGCACTGTTGCGAAGAATCCGTCCGTAGCCTGCCGGGTTATCGGCGATTGCTGTCAGGATTGTCGCTTTTGCCTGAGTTTCTTCATGCTGGTCAAGCAATGCCTGCATCGTTTCCGGGCGGATCAACGGTGTATCCCCGCAAACAACCAAAGTCGTTCCCGCAAGACCTTCAATCAATGAAGCTGTCTGCTGCACTGCATGAGCTGTTCCCAACTGTTCCGCTTGCAGCGCGTATTCGCTTTTCTCGCCCAGTTGCTGCTGAACTTTTTCAGCGCCATGCCCGACAACGGTCACGATCTTTTCAACGCCAAGCTTCTCGACGTTGCCTGTGACGTGCTCAACCATCGGCATGCCACAGACTGGATGAAGCACTTTGTACAATTTCGACTTCATGCGCGTGCCCTGGCCGGCCGCTAAAATTACTGCATATGTATTTGCCATTCCTTGCCCCTCCATTCATGAGCTGATAAGTAGCCCATTTCGCCAATCTTATCGGCCATTTATTTATGTCACTTGTGAAATCCAGTTTTTAAACTGGCTATGTCAATTAAAAAAATTCACTTTTCCTTATTGACTATAGCGGAAAAACCTTGATTTTTCAAGGTTTCAAGGCATGACAATACCATGACAAAAAAAGTCAAATAAAAAAAGAGCCCATTTGATATCGAAGGCCCCTTGATTCAGCTCCATTAAACGCTGGCATTTTCCAATACCGACTCGTTTTCACTTTGCTCATATGCAGTTAAGACAGCTTCTTGAAGTTTGGTGCGTGCGCTTGAATTGATCGGATGTGCAATATCCCGAAATTCTCCATCTGGTGTTCTTTTGCTTGGCATCGCAACAAACAAGCCTTCATTTCCATCAATCACACGAATATCATGAATGACAAACTCGTTATCCAGTGTGATGGAAGCGATTGCCCTCATTCTGCCATCAGTTTGTACACGTCGTAATCTCACATCTGTTACTTCCATTCTCTCATCGCCCTTCTCTCAGCTGCTATTTTAAACCCTAATTATGGGTATTCGCTAAAAAGGACTAATCTCCTTCATAATTCACAAAACTTATTAGAAAATTTGCTTAATAAAATAAAAAACTGCAGTCCTACTCAATTTTAGCGAGCAGGCCTGCAGTTCTCTATTTAACATCTGATGTTAGTTGTTCACTTTTGCAATGACTTCGATTTCCACTTTTACGTCTTTTGGCAAACGTGCCACTTCAACGGTCGAACGCGCCGGTTTGTGATCGCCAAAATAAGTTGCGTAAATCTCGTTCAATTCCGCAAAATCATTCATATCTTTAATGAAAACTGTGGCCTTAATGACTTCGCCAAGAGACGAACCCGCTTCGGCAAGAACAGCTTTCAGGTTTAAAAATACTTGATGTGTCTGGTCAGAGATGGTGCCTTCAACCAATTCTCCTGTCGCTGTCAATGGAATTTGACCTGAACTGTAGAGAATTCCTCCGGAAACCACACCTTGTGAGTATGGCCCGATCGCCGCTGCCGCTTTGTCTGTCGCTACATAATTCATATTAAACTCCTCCATTTTCAAAGTAATTTCCTTCTTCCAATGCGATGGTCCGTTCTTTTTCACTGACTTCATGCAATTTGACGAGGGACAGATACTTTTCTACGAGCCGTTCATCCGAATGTTCCGCTTCTACAAGCACAGCCACACCCGCTAAGGTGCATTCAAACTCTTCCAGCAGATTTTTCATGCCGTTCATCGTCCCACCGACTTTCATGAAGTCATCGGTGATGAGCACGCGCTGGCCGCTCTTCATGCTGCGTTTTGACAGCACCATCGTTTGGATCCGTCGAGAAGACCCTGAGACATAATTGATGCTTACTGTAGAGCCTTCTGTGACTTTGCTGTCTCTGCGGACAATAACCACAGGCACATTCAAATGCCGGGCAATCGCATGGGCGATCGGGATGCCTTTAGTGGCCACCGTCATGATGACATCAATTTTTTCTTTGGCAAACGCCGTGGCAAATACTTTGCCGACACGGTTCATCATCTCCGGATTGCCCAGTACATCAGTCATATATAAATAACCGCCCGGCAACAGACGGTCAGAGTGGCTCAACTCTTCCATGAGATCCGCCATAATGGCCTTGATTTCATGAGCTTGGAGCTTAGGAATATATTTAACGCCGCCCGCTGCCCCTGGGACAGTCATCAGCAGACCAATCCCTTTTTCTTCGAAGGTTTCTTTGACAATCCCCAAATCCTCACTGATAGAAGACTTGGCCGATTGGTACAACTCCGAAAAATAAGTCAGCGGAATCAATTTATGCGGGTGTTCCAATAAAAAATGTGTCATATCGACAAGCCGTTCACTGCGCTTCCACTTCAATACTACCCTCTCCTAAACACGAATGATTTATAGAAAACTTACCATAAATGTCCGTATTTAGGCAAGTGGCTCCCGTTCGCCAATCAAGCGTACCGCATAAACTTCTGAACAAAAGCCACGCAGGCCATTGTATATGCGCGGAATGCGTGCTTCCTGATGCACCAAACCGAAAACCGTCGGCCCACTGCCGCTCATCAGAACAGCATCTGCGCCGAATTTTTTCATCTGTTCTTTAATCTGTTCAACTTCCGGATACAACTTTAAAGTGACGCTCTCAAGTGCATTGCCCAAGTTATCACACATTGCTTCATAATCGCCGGCGTGGAGCGCTTGGATCATTTCCTCCGTATTTGGATGCTGAGCTGTTCGAACGTCGAATGCACCATAGACGTCGGCTGTTGAAACACCGATTGTCGGTTTTGCTAAAATGACCCAGCAATTTGGCGGAGTCGGCAATTCCTGGATAATTTCACCACGCCCTTTTGCTAAGGCTGTGCCTCCATAGACACAAAAGGAAACATCTGATCCGATTTTAGCACCCAGTTCAGCCAGCTCATCAAGTGACAGGTTTAACTGCCAAAGTTTGTTCAATCCTTTTAATGTCGCTGCCGCATCACTGCTGCCTCCAGCCAAGCCAGCAGCAACCGGAATTCTTTTATCGAGCGAGATGATGACACCGGTCTTAATATTGAAGGTGTCTTTGATCAATTGCGCCGCCTGATAGGCAAGGTTGCGGGAATCGTTCGGAACAAAGCGATCTGCAGACTGAATATGTATGCCTTTGGATGTCCCCATCAATCCAATGCGGTCCGACAAATCCACCGTTGTCATGATCATTTCGATTTCGTGGTAATTATCTGGACGTTTATGTAAAACATCTAATGTTAAGTTGATCTTGGCAGGCGCTTTTACGTAGAGCATCCCACTGCCTCCTTTATATTCTAATGAAGACTATTTTAACATACCGCTGGGCAATGGAAAGCAAAGTCCCGGCAGAAACAAAAAAACTCGCCTTCCGCTTGGATAAGCAGTAGCAAGTTTTGAAGTAACATATAAATATAATTCAATTATTTCACAACAAGTGCATCTTCAGTTCCTTCGTACACGGTAATTTCTACCGCCTCAGTTAAGATGTCTGCGTAGCTGTAAGACACGCGTTCAAATGCATGCTCTTCTTGATCTAGCTCAATCACGAACACGGAGTGATACGTTTCGCGCAGGATTCCGGCACGTTCAACCGTTTTCTTGCGACCTCCGTTTGCCTTTAAAAGCAATCGTTTTCCTAAATGTAGGTCTAACGACTTTTTAATATCCGCCAAAGTTTTGGGCATTTTGTCTACACCTCACTATAGACAAAATTCTACCATAATATGATGGAATAGTCAAGCAAATTTATAATTTTATCAGCGACTATCCGGTGCTGTCAATATTTATTTACTCGAAATATCTTTAATCTGAAAAAACATGTGCCGAAATTGTAACAGTATACCGATTTTACTGGAAATAAGCGTATAATTTGTCGGCCAGCAGACCGAATTCCTTGATCGTCAAAGTTTCTCCACGCCGTATCGGATCTATTTCCGCTTCTTCCAGCGCTTTCAGGATCAGTTCTTTTTTCTCTTTTCCTAAAGGCATGGCCACTTGAAGGTTGTTTAAAATAGTTTTTCTTCGTTGGACGAACGACCCTCTCGTAACGCTAAAGAAGAAGTCTTCGTCAATGACTTCAACTTCCGGCACTTCCCGTTTGGTCATGCGGATAACAGCGGAATCGACATTCGGCTGTGGGAGAAAGACTGATTTCGGAACAGTCAACGCCATTTCGGCCTGTGTGTAGTACTGGATAGCGATGGACAGTGAGCCATAGGCCTTTGTCCCAGGTTTTGCTGTAATGCGCTCAGCCACCTCTTTTTGCAGCATGACGACCATGCCGCGAATCGGCAGTTTTTCCAGCAACAGCTTTAAAATGATGGGAGTCGTGACGTAATAAGGCAGATTGGCTACGACGACGATATCTTCGTAATCGGCCAATTCGCTGTCGATGGCCGCCTGGACATCGGTTTTCAAAATATCAGCATGGACAATGGAAATATTGTCGTACGGCGACAATGTATCGGCCAGTACCGGCAAGAGACGCTGGTCAATTTCAAAAGCCAGCACTTTTCCTGCTTCTCTTGCTAGATGTTCAGTTAACGCGCCAATTCCCGGACCGATTTCGATGACAGCAGACTTTTTCGTCAACTTTGCCTGCCCGACAATTTTACGTAAAATATTGGGGTCGATCAAAAAGTTCTGTCCTAGGCTCTTCTTCACTTTCAAATCGTATTTCGCCATGATCTGCTGGGTCCGGATAGGTGTAGCTATATCTTTCGTCATTGGTTTTCCTCCTGAGTTAACGCTTGTACCGCTTTGATAAACTGGTCTTTGGATATACCGAACATATAGAGCCGCTTCTGAAGCTGCTTGCCGTTGGTATAGCCGATCTGCAGATCATTGCCGATTTGGATGCGGCGCTGCTTGGCTTGTGGATGAGCAACAAGCCCTGCATCGATCAAATCTTCCATGGTGATCTCTACAGCGCGTTCTTCCTGCAACGGCGTATAGACCGCTTGCAAGGCTTCACGGATGTCTTCATCACGGGCATGCTCAATTCCTAAGCCTTTGCCGTTTTTGGCAATTGTTTTTTCTTTGGCTAAAAATGCATGCTTGGCTTGAGGCACGTGTTCTTCAATAATAGCACGGATCCGCCGCCCGGGATAATCGGGATCTGTAAAAACAATGACGCCCCGTTTCTGCTGGGCATGAGCAATCCGCTGCAGCGTCTCCGGCGTTATAGCTGAACCGTTCGTTTCGATTGTATCGGCATTGACTGCACGCTTAATTGCTACTGTATCGTCTTTTCCTTCAACTACTATAATTTCATTTATTTTCATTTATGCGGTTCCTCTTTTCAAGCTTGTTATTTATCCCGCTTTAACGGTCTGATTGGATCAACTAACAATAATGGGGATGAAGAAAATCCCAACTGATTGAAGTTTCTCTTTATTCTACACGTTTGCGGGTAGACATGTAAAAAGCTTTCCCGGGAAATATCCCAGGAAAGCCTATAGTGGAATTTACTGTAGATTAGTTAAGAATTCTAACTTTTACTTGTTTGCGTCCGAATGACAAAGCATCGGATTTATTAGCCATGAACAAATCAATTTTGTTGCCTTTGATTGCTCCACCGGTGTCGCCTGCAATAGCGTTTCCGTATCCTTCAACCCATACTTTAGAACCTAATGGAATGACGCTAGGGTCTACTGCAATTACTTTAAGGCCTGGATTGGCGTGCAAGTTGATGCCTGTAGCGGTGATGCCTGAACAGCCTGTGCAGCTTGCTGTATAAGCTGTTGCTGACACGTAAAACTCTTTGCCGCCTGTTGGTTCTGCTTCTGCCGGCGCTGCCTTGGCGGGTTCCGCTTTCGCTGGTGCTGGTGCTTTTTTAGCTGAAGCTGTTTTGACAGTTGCTTTTTCCTGTTGAGGTGCTGTCTGTTTCGCAGGCTCCGCTTTTGCTGCTGGAGCTGCTGCTTTTGCTTGAGTGCCGCGTGAGACGCTTGCTACAACCGTTTTTGTCCCGACCGCTGTTACTTGTTTAGTTGGCTCTTTTACCACTTTTTCGTTTTTAAGGTTACGCTTTACTTCTTTGCCGTTTTCCTTAACCACTTCGTAAGTTTTCTTAACTAAGCCATTTGTTCCTTTTTGGACAACTTTTTCACTGCCTTTAAGAAGCGAGTTGTCTTTTTTCGTTTCTACCGCATATTTTACAGAATCCTCGACTACATCGGTGACCTTTTCGACGCGAACCACTTTGACTTCTGAATTCGGAAGGACCAATTCGTCCATTTCGTTCTCCACTCTATCAAGTTTGCCCACAGAAATTTCATGTTGCTTTAAAAGGTCAGCGACCGTAGTCGAAGTAGACCATACTTTCTTTTCTTCAAGGCCATCCTGAATGGTAACCTCGTATGCTTTTTCCACCGAGATCGTTGTTTCTTCATCCACTTGCTCTTCTAATGCCGGTGATACTTTATCGTGTTTCGTAAGCTCGATATTCGCTTTTGCCAAAATTTCTGACACGGTGTTTTCAGTCGTCCAAGCCGAAGTGGCTTCTCCATCAACTGTTACATTGTATTGTTCTGCTGCATCCCATTCAAAAGAAAAATCTTCATTAATGGCTGTTTCTTCGGAATGGCTCAAAAAATCATGTTGTCCAGGTTCGATTTCCTGCTCCTCCAAAAATGCTCCGACTGTTTCTGCATGCGTTCTTACTTCTTCCTGTTCACCATTCGCTGTTACAGATACCGTGTTTTTTGTGCCTTCGTATATAGCAAAGGTCAAAACCGCCGCGAACAACAGTACGGTCGCGATTGTTACCGCCAATGATTTACCTTTGAATAATTTTGATGATTTGGTATTATTTGCTTCATTTGACAAAAATAACTCCTCCTTCTTCACTTGAGTGATTATATGGGCTCATGTTTCACGTGTCAACGGATCTGAATTTCTTAATTTCCCTTTTTTTGAGAAAACTTATAAAACTTTTCAGCGTTCTGAGTGGTTGCTTTCGCGACTTCTTCTATTGAAATTCCTTTTAACCGCGCAATTTCTTCTGCCACCAATGGCACATAAGATGGTTCATTTCGTTTTCCCCGGTACGGATGAGGTGCTAAATAAGGAGCATCTGTTTCGATCATCAGATGATCGAGTGAAATCAACTCGGCGACTTCTTTCGGCTTTTTAGCATTTTTGAATGTTACTGGGCCTCCAAGAGAAATCATAAAGTTCATTTCTATACTTTTACGGGCCGTTTCAACACTGCCACTAAAGCAATGCATGACACCGCCTATTTCTTTCGCGTTTTCTTCTTTCAGGATTTTAAGGACATCTTCCGTTGCTTCCCGGTTATGGATGATAATTGGCAGTTTCACTTTTTTAGCCAATCGAATCTGCTTGCGGAAAACTTCCTGCTGCACTTCTTTTGGCGACTTGTCCCAGTGGTAATCCAACCCGGTTTCCCCGATTCCGACTACTTTCGGATGAGCTGACAGCTCTTCAATCCATTTCAGGTCTTCCTCAGTACAATCGATGGCATCAACTGGATGCCAACCAACCACCGCGAAGATGAATTCATAGGTTTCGGCCAATTCTATGGCCCGTTCGATCGTTTTTCGGTCGAAGCCGATGACTACCATTTTCTCCACATGGTTTTCTCGTGCACGCTCAATGACTTGTGTCAGGTCCTCATCATATTGGTCTGCATTTAAATGTACATGGGTATCGATAAACATCAATCATTCTCCTCACATTAAGCTTTATTCTAATGGTTCCACCTGTATCTTTCTTCACAGCAACATTACAATTAGGTAACAAAACATGTTAGTTCCGTGTCAAAATCATTAATCTAGCTGTAATCTTGGGTCATAAAACCCACAAAAACAAAAAAAGACCCACTTATCAAAGTGGGTCAAAACAGGTCTTTTCTAGTAGTCTTATTTTATTTTCGAGCCATTCGGGAGCTTTTCAGCAACCGATGCCAACGTCAAGTATCCGTCTCTTTCACCGGCTAAAATCATTCCTTGAGAAAGCTCGCCCCGCAGTTTCACTGGCTTTAAGTTAGCCACAACGACCACTTTTTTGCCGACCAGTTCTGCTGGTTTGTAATGTTCTGCAATACCGGACACCACTTGCCGCTGCTCATAGCCCATGTCCAGCTGAAGTTTCAGCAGCTTCGATGTTTTTGGAACAGCTTCACAGTCTGTCACTGTCGCTACACGCAAATCCACTTTCGCAAAATCCTCAATCGCAATTTCCGGAACATCCGGAACTTCCACAACCGCGGGCTCTTCTGCAGCTGGTGCCGCAGTTCCACGCATTTGATCACGGATATACGCAACTTCCGGTTCCACCTCTAAGCGTGGGAAGATCGGTGTTCCTTTAGACACCACTTGAGTGCCTGCAGGAATTTGGCTAAAGTTCTGCAAAGTATCCCAGGCCAGAAAATCTTCTGGCAGTCCCAGCTGATCGATGATTTGCTTAGGTGCGTTCGGCAGGAATGGCTGCAGCATAACCGCAGTCATACGAAGGCTTTCCGCCAAATGGGCCATAACAGAAGCCAATTGCTCTTTGGCAGCTTCGTCTTTTGCCAATACCCATGGCTGTGTTTCATCAATGTATTTATTGGTTCTCGAAATCAATGTCCATACTTCGCTTAAGACAATGCTGAATTGCATTCTCTCCATATGCTGCTCGTAGACTTTCACCGTCTGTGCGGCTACCCGCTGCAGAGGTCCGTCGAATTCCGTTTGCAACCCATTGATTTGCGGCACTGCGCCATCAAAGTATTTATTGATCATCGACACCGTGCGGTTCAATAAATTCCCAAGATCGTTGGCCAAATCGAAATTGGTCCGCTCGACAAACGATTCCGGCGAAAAGACGCCATCAGAGCCAAATGGCAATTCCCGCAACAGGAAGTACCGTGTCGCATCCAAACCGTAGCGCTCTACGAGCATTTCCGGATAAACGACATTGCCTTTGGATTTCGACATTTTGCCGTCTTTCATCATGATAAAGCCGTGAGCGAAAACTTTCTTTGGCAATGGCAGATCCAAAGCCATCAGGAAAATCGGCCAGTAGATTGTGTGGAAACGGACGATGTCTTTGCCGACCACATGGACATCAGCCGGCCAGTATCTATTGAATAAGGTCTCGTCGTCTGAACCGTAGCCGAGTGACGTGATGTAATTCGACAAAGCATCAACCCATACGTAAATGACATGCTTTGGATCTCCAGGAACCGGAATTCCCCAATCAAAAGAAGTCCGTGAAACCGACAGGTCCTCTAACCCTGGTTTGATGAAATTATTGATCATTTCGTTTTTGCGCGATTCCGGCTCAATAAATTCCACATTGTTTTCATAGTACTCGAGAAGGCGGCCTGCATATTTTTTCATATTGAAGAAATACGATTCTTCCTTTACTTTATGGACTGGGCGCCCGCAATCCGGACAGTTGCCGTTATCCAACTGGTTTTCCGTGAAGAACGATTCGCAAGGTGTACAGTACCAGCCTTCGTATTCGCCTTTATAAATATCGCCATTGTCGAGGAAGGTTTTGAAAATCCGTTCAACCCCTTCTTTATGACGATTTTCTGTGGTCCGGATAAAATCATCGTAGGTAATATCCATCGTCGACCAAACTTGTTTAGCGGCTGCGGCCATGTCGTCCACAAACTCTTGTGGTTCTTTGCCCGCTTCTTTCGCTTTTTCTTCAATTTTTTGGCCGTGTTCGTCCATTCCAGTCAAAAACCGGACATCAAATCCACGCAAACGCTTATAGCGGACCATTGCATCAGAAGCGACCGTCGTATAGGCCGTTCCAATATGGAATTTTCCGCTTGGATAATAGATCGGGGTAGTTAAATAAAAGGTCTCTTTGTTAGCAGTCACGAAAAATTCCTCCAGTTTTTTGGTATAGTTCTTATTTTAACGAAGTCCCCTATTTTGTACAATCTTTCAATTCGACAAAGGGATTTTAAGTAAAAATTCGACATTATTTAGTCAAGTCTATAGTGATTTTTTTTGCTTTTTGTATAACTTTGTCAAAATAATGACGTTCTCAACCAGAAATCAAAAAAAATTAGCACGAGATATAAAATTTCATTATGATTTCGATAGTTTTTTATTGACCAAATTGCCAGTAGTTGGTATGATTTATGACAGGAAGTGGTAAATGTCGAATTTTGGCGAATGCATCCGATAAAATAAAAGGGGGACTATTATTATGAAATCGACAGGTATTGTTCGGAAAGTGGATGAATTAGGACGTGTGGTAATTCCGATTGAATTACGACGTACTTTGGGAATAGCAGAGAAAGACGCATTGGAAATTTACGTGGACGACGACAAAATTATCTTGAAAAAGTATTTACCTAACATGACTTGTGCAGTAACAGGCGAAGTATCAGACGAAAACATGAAATTGGTTGGCGGCAAATTGATCTTGAGTTCTGAAGGCGCAGAAATGCTGGTAAAAGAAATTCAAAACAACTTAAAGAAGTAAGATAAAAAACCAGGACGCCCATGCATCCTGGTTTTTTATGTTCAAGAAACCTGGTATTTCAACTATTGTTGAATCTTTACACGGGCGCTTCCGCTTTTCTCATTGTCCAGACTCCAGCGCCCAGGTACTAGGGTCATAAGCCACGCTGGCTGTGCGGCAAAGAGCGCCGCTTCGCCAGCGCGGCTTATGCCCGTCGGACCTACACGGGCGCTTCCGCTTTTCTCATTGTCCAGACTCCAGCAGCCAGCCCCTCGAGTCGCTTCAGCCTTACCGGCAATGGCAAAGACCGCCATTACTGGTAAGGCTTCCAGCGCTTGTTGGGGCTAAACGGCTGCTTCCGCTTTTCTAGGTATGATAAGCTTGGTAGACTTCGCGTTTGGACAACTGGCGTTCGATTGCTGCTTCTTTGATGGCTTCCTTGGATGTCAGGTTTTTGCTTTCATCAGCTGGTCTACGTGATCTTCGATGGATAAATCTTCCCACCATTTCACATTTTCTACTAGTTTCGGATTGGCATTGCCTTCCAGTACCAGGCAAAACTCGCCGCGAATTTCATTTTCTTCGGCCCACACTACTGCTTCTGCAACCGTCCCTCTTAGGAATTCCTCGAATTTCTTGGTCACTTCCCGCGCCAATGTGATCTTCCGTTCATCCCCTACTGCCTTTTGAATGCTTTTCAAGCTTTCCTTAAGCCGGTGGGGAGCTTCGTAAAAGATAAGGGTTTCTTCTTTCTGGCTTAGAAGCTCCAGCTCTGCCTGACGGTCTTTTTTATTGCGCGATAGGAATCCGTAAAACAAGAAAGGCTGCGGCGAAATTCCCGATGCAATCAGCGCACTGAGTGCCGCATTGGCTCCAGGTATCGGCACGACGGGATAGCCTTCGGCAACCGCACGTTTGACGATGTCTTCTCCAGGGTCGGAAATACAAGGCATGCCTGCATCACTGACCAAAGCAACTGACTTGCCTTCTTCCAGGTACGACAAAATCTTGAAGCCTCCCCTTTCCTGATTGTGTTCATGGTAACTGACCAATTTGGTCTGGATATCAAAATAATTGCAGAGATTTTTCGTGTTGCGCGTATCTTCGGCTGCAATAATATCCACTTCTTTTAAAATACGCAAAGCGCGTATTGTCATATCTTCCAAGTTGCCGATGGGTGTTGCCACCAAATACAAGGTAGCTGTCTTGTGCTGAAAACTTTTTTGGGACTTCATTTGCCGCTCTCCTTTCCTTCAGCAATATAACGGATTTTTTGGATCTTTGTTAATTGCTTGAAGGCGTATTCCGCTTTCATCGCTGCCGTTTTCGTGTCATAGCACTCGTGATGAATCAGTTTGGACGGTCCTTTGGCGCGTGTGTATTTCGCGCCTTTTCCGGCGTTGTGCGCAGCCAGCCGTTTTTCAAGATCGTTGGTGTAACCCGCATAATACGACTGATCGGCGCATTCCAGAACATAAAAATAATGGTCATTTGCTGCCATATAATAAGCCCCGCACTTCTTCGGTGTATTCCCCGTCTTCTCCGTAAACAATCAACGGCGGCAGGATCTTTAAATCAGGTTTGCCGTCTTTGATGCCTTCAATCAATAAGGTATTGGCCTCTTTTCCTGCTTTCGGATAAACCAGGCGGATCCGTTTTGGTTCCAGCCGGTTTGCACGCATCGCTGCGATCAAATCGATTAAGCGGCCGGAACGATGGACAAACGCCGCTTTTCCGCCTTGCTTCAGCAATTGGCTCGCTGAAATGACCGCTTCATCCAGTGTCAGGTGCAGTTCGTGCCGCGCAATCGCCATGTGCTCACTGATATTTTTGTCACTCATCTCATGTGCCGGAAAGTAAGGCGGATTGCAGGTGACCACATCGTATTTTTCAAAACCTAGCTGTGCCGGCATATTCTTGACATCGCCTTCAATAATATCAATCTGCTGCTCAAGGCCATTGTATTCTACGCTGCGCCGTGCCATATAAGCAAGCCGCTCCTGCAGCTCCACGCCAATGATTCGGGATTCTGTCCGGGCACTCAGAAACAACGGAATCGCCCCATTGCCTGTGCACAGGTCCACGATGGTCCCCCGCTTCAGCGGAACATAGGCGAAACGGGCCAACAGGACTGCGTCCAGCGAAAATGAAAACACCGACGGACTTTGAATGATCCGCAGGTCTTCCGCCAATAAATAATCAAGTCTTTCATCATCCACTAACATCTGTTCACCTCCCAGCATAACAAAAGGCTGCCGCCACACGGAGTGTCGGAAGCCTTTCTCTTTATCGCCTTACAGGCAGCCGCTTTGCTGCTCTTCTTTTTTAATTCTGTTTATTCAGGAATGACAAACAGAACAGGCAATCATCGCCTTTTCTGGAACTGCCGAAATGTACATTGCAGACATGGTAGCCTTCATGATACAAACGGGCTAAGTTATCGTAGCCTTCACCGATATCCATCACAGCTTTTTTCAATTTCACAGGATCCACAGCTGCCACTTCCGGAACTGCTTTATGAAATTCATCCAAACGTGTACGCAAATGATGATTCTCCAATTGCAGCGCATGGTGTTCTTCCATCGTCCGGGCTACAACCGCTTTTAATTCACTGAATTGTTCCTGCATGGATTGGAGCTGCTGTTCAAACTCCATGACCGTGTCCAAAAAATTCTTTTCCTTCACCTAAACCACCTCACGCTCTCGTTCCTTGGCCCATTATCTCATCTAATGTATATTCAAGTGTCTGTTCCTGCTCAGATAAGCGGACTTTTAACACTCGCTCCAAAATGTTCATGCCCACAACGCGGCCATCGCCATCCGGCGTCACTACACGTGTTCCGACATCCGGCATTTCCTTTTTCGCTGTTTCATATTCGTCATTCTCGTATTTTAAGCAGCACATCAATCGGCCGCATAAACCAGAGATTTTCGAAGGATTCAACGACAGGTTTTGATCTTTCGCCATTTTGATCGAGACCGGCTCAAAATCACCTAAAAATGTCGAACAGCAGAGCATCCGGCCACAAGGACCGATTCCGCCGAGCATTTTGGCTTCATCACGAACACCGATTTGGCGAAGTTCGATGCGTGTACGGAAAATGGCAGCCAAGTCTTTGACCAAGTTCCGGAAATCCACACGACCTTCTGCCGTAAAGTAAAAAATGACTTTATTGCGATCGAAGGTGTATTCAACATCCACCAGCTTCATATCCAATCGATGCTCTCCAATTTTGTCGGTGCCCAATTCAAAAGCTCGGCTTGCTTCTAAGCGATTTTCTTCCATCTGTTGGCGATCACGCTCAGTCGTCACTCTTACAACCTGCTTTAAAGGCAGAACCACATCGTTTTCCCCAACGGTTTTTGTCGGTACGACCACTTTGCCGTATTCTACGCCTCTGGCCGTTTCCACAATGACGTAATCGTCCCTTTCGATTCCTAATTCACCTGGATCGAAATAATATATTTTACCCGCTTTTTTAAAGCGGACCCCTATCACATTATACAATTGCTACCCCTCCTGCAGATTCAGCATTAACTGCTCCATCAACAGCGTTCGGTTCATATTGCGCGGCAATTGTTGTTTGGCCTGTAAGACAGCCTGCAACTGCTTGGACAATACCGTAAAAGAACGCTGGAGAGCCATCCGCTTCCAAGTTTCTTCCATGTCTGGATATGTTCGTGCAGTTTCAAGACCTGCTTTTACCGAAGCGATGTCCCGATATGCAAATAATAACATGTCCAGGCCTCTTTCGGCATCTTCTTTTTCTTTAAATAATGGCAGCCATTCAGCTTGAAGCATCAAAAGAGCCTCATGGACATTGCTGTCAGCCACTTCCACCAGTTTCAGCACCGTTTTTCTGGCTTGTGCAAATTGTTCATCCTGGCTCAAAGCAACCGCTTCTTCTTCGCTTTGGGTCAGCATACTGACAGTGGCAGCCATGGATTCAGTCATGCCATCTGCCATCAATTTATCCATCAGCTTTGGCCGTGACAGTGGCCGGAACGACACCAATTGGCAGCGCGAACGGATCGTGCTCATAAGCGCATTAAGCCGCTCAGTCAACAGGATTGCCGTTACACTAAACTCCGGCTCTTCCAAGAATTTCAGCAGGGCATTGGCAGATGAATTGTTCATACGGTCTGCCTGCTCAATTACGTATATTTTGCGGCCTGTATTCAGCCCGGTTTTATTCAACTTGAAAATCAACTCACGGATTTGCTCAATTTTAACATTTTGGCCATCCGGTTCAATGAAAATAACGTTCGTGTGGTTGCCGGAATTATAAAGTTGGCAGCTCCGACATGTTTCACATGGAACATTTTTCACAGGCAATTCACACAGCAGAAGCTTGACGAAGAAATGGGTGATTTCCTTTTTCCCCGAGCCGGCAGGACCCTCAAACAAGTATGCATGTGCCAACCGATCTTTTTCATAGGCCCCCTGAAGGCGTTTCATCACCACCGGCTGCATTTCCAAAAATTCATCCGTTGTTTTTTGCATAATTTCCACCTTCAGACTTTGTAAAAAATCCCGTGTTCCGAATGGAGCACGGGTATTATTTATGGTACTGGTTGACAGCAAGGCTGTCATTTATTGTAGGGAGCCTGTTTGTTCGCTTTGGATTAAAAATGATGGAACTGTTCGATCGGGAGGACAAAAATGGTCGCTCCGCCTACTTCAACTTCAACTGGATACGGAATATACGAGTCAGCGTTGCCGCCCATCGGTGATACAGGTGCTACCATCTGTTCACGAGATCTGCAGTTTTCACGAATCAAGTCCAACAATTTCGGTATAAGGTCATCTTCTATACCGATTAAAAAGGTCGTATTCCCTGAGCGCAAAAACCCTCCTGTACTGGCAAGTTTTGTAGCCCGGAAATCATTTTTCGTTAACGCGTTGGATAATCGGTTACTATCTTGGTCCTGTACAACTGCTACTACGAGTTTCATCAGCACTCACTCCTTTTTGTCTTTCTTCTATATAAGTATAACATGAACAAAGATATACGCTGCATATCTTTCCAGCTCTTTACCGAAAAAACAGCTGATCCTAAGAAGGATCAACTGCCGCTTGCCGTTCTTCTATAAATCGTACAATCGTTTCCAGTGCATCTGCAAAAACGGCATCCAACTCATTCTCTGCATTGATCAGGCGAATACGCTCCGGATTCTGGCTTAACAGCAAGAGATAGCCTTCTCTTACTTTATAATGGAACTTTATTGATTCTACATCCAAACGGTTGATCTCCCGGTCTAGATCCTTTTCAATCCGTGCTAATCCGACTTTCGGACTAACATCGAAATAGAGAGTCAGGTCCGGCATGTAATCATTAATGGCAAATTTATTGATGGTAAAAATCTCTTCCATCCCAAGCCCTCGTGCGTAGCCCTGATAAGCCAGGCTGGAATCGATGTAACGGTCGCACAGGACGATGCTTCCTGCCTCGAGTGCTGGAATAATTTTCTCAACCAAATGCTGTCTTCTTGCCGCAGCATACAACAAAGCTTCTGTCCGTGCATCCATCGCAGTATTTTCCCGGTCCAGGATCACATTGCGGATTTGTTCGGCAATGTCGATTCCGCCCGGCTCCCGCGTGCAAACAACAGAAAACCCTTTTTCCTGTAGCTCATCTGCCAGCATTTTCAGGACCGTTGACTTGCCCGACCCTTCTCCGCCTTCCAGATTGATTAAATAGCTCATTTTGCTGCTCACCTTATTCCATAAAATTAATCATATTCTACTGTTCTAAACTCTTTATACTATACACGAAACGGCCCCTGTTTTAAAGTGACCAACAAAAAAACCGTCCGTCCCCTACGGAATGAACGGCTGCCTTATTATTCCTCGTCTTCCGCCACTTGATAGGCCCTGCGGAACAGCTCCATTTGGCTGTCTATTGCCGGCTCATCATTTTTGCGTGGCACGTAATGGTACTCCCCAGCAGCATTCTGTTGCCTCGCTTTGACATTATCGGCAAGCCCCAGCTCCAATATGCTCTTGACTTGTTCTTTGATGTCCTCATCGACGATTGGGAATAAGATCTCAATACGATTGTTCAAATTCCGGGTCATCATATCCGCCGAAGACAAAAAAATCTTGCCTTTGCCATTGTGATTGAAGAAGTAGACACGGCTATGCTCCAGCAGGCTGCCAACGATGCTGCGCACCTGAATGTTTTCACTGACCCCTGAAATTCCAGGGCGCAGACAGCAAATTCCTCTGACGATTAAATCCACTTTCACTCCAGCATTTGACGCTTCGTACAATTTCATAATAATGATTTTATCTGTCAGTGAATTCATTTTCGCAATAATCCGTCCATTTCCCTGCTTTTTCTGGAACCGGATTTCGGCATTGATCAAATCAATGATATCGGTACGGATTGTAAAAGGCGCCACCGATAAATAATGGAACTCCGGCTTTTCCGTATAACCGCTCAAATAGTTGAAAAAGTTGGTGGCATCGATGCCAAAATGCCTTTTAGAAGTGAACAAACTCATATCTGTATAGATTTTGGCTGTCTGGTCATTATAATTGCCGGTGCCCAAATGGACAAAGCGTTCAATCTTGTTCTCTTTTTTCCGAACCACCAAGGTGATTTTACTGTGTGTTTTCAGGTGTGTCATCCCATAAATAACATGGCATCCAGCCTTCTCTAACTCTCTTGCCCATTGCACATTGTTTTCTTCGTCAAAGCGGGCTTTCAATTCCACCAGCACCGTTACTTGCTTGCCATTTTCTGCTGCTCTTTTCAAGGCTTTGATAACCGGCGAATCACCGCTGACACGATAAAGAGTCTGTTTGATGGCCAGAACATCAGGATCGTCAGCCGCTTCTGAGATAAACTGGACAACCGGCTCAAACGATTCGTACGGATGATGGAGAAAGACATCCTGCTCACTGACCTTTTGAAAGATATCCTTGCCCGTCTGCATACCTGCTGGCAATTGCGATACTTTCCCTTCAAAGACCAAGTGCTCCCAAATTGGCGCCATTTTTTTATAAAAATTGAAAAAGGCCGTCAAGTCCAAAAATCCTTCAATTGTATAGACGTCTTTTTTGTGGACCTCCAGCTCATCAGTCAAGTAATCCAAAATAGCCGGGTCGAATCCAGGCTGCTGGATTTCCAGACGGACAGCTGCTCCCCATTTCCGTTTGCGGAGTTCTTCTTCAATCTCCTTCAGCAAGTCACGAGCCCCTTCTTCATGGATGGTCATGTCGGCATTGCGGGTAATCCGGAATACAGATGCCGAAATCACCTTGAAGCCGTGAAAAAGCTTGCGGATAAAGAAGCTGATGACGTCTTCCAACAAAATAAGCTTGTGGCTGCCTTTCTTTGAATCCAGGCGGACAAATCGATCCAGGACTGCAGGAACCTGTACGATGGCAATTTTCTGCCCTTCTTCCATCTGGTCCTCCTCATCTTCCAGTACCACCGCTAAATTGATGCTTTTATTCAACAGCATTGGAAAAGGCCGGTATGCATCGATGGCCATCGGCGTCAGTACAGGAAAAATATGATCTTCAAAATTCTTTTCCATTACATCCAATTGATCCGCACTCAAGTCTGTCATCTTTACAAATTCCATATGCTCTTTTTGAAGCTTCGGCAATAAATTATTTTGCAGGGTCTCGTACTGCAGGTCCACCAATCGATGGGTCTTCATCGCAATTTCATTTAATTGCTGCTTCGGGGTCATTCCGGCTTTGTTTTCGGGTTTTGTAAACCCGACTTTCACCTGATCCTGCAGCCCTGCTACACGGACCATGAAAAACTCATCCAGATTAGAGCTGAAAATCGCCAAAAACTTGAATCGTTCCAATAAAGGATTTCGTTTATCCAGTGCTTCCTGCAAGACACGTTCATTAAAAGCAAGCCAGCTCAATTCGCGGTTATTGTAATAAGCAGGCTCCCTGAGTTCTGCATTCTTCTTTTTCAATGTCTCCAATTTCGACTCCACCTTTTACTTATAATCCATTCTATTATCGTATCATTATCCATCCGTTAAAAGAGCGGGATACAGTCTTCAAAATGTTAATTATTTGTAAAATTTAAAATCAATCGTTTTCTTCAGTTGCTTTTCCAAATGTTTTTTCTGTTTTTCCACCTGATATTGCTCAGGCTTCCAATCTTCACGGCATTGAATAGAAAAAATAAGCTTGTCACCTTTTTCTTCCAATTCAATAGTCTCCACAATGTCACGTTTCGTCGCATTCAAGCTATATGCCAGCTTAATGATGGCTCCGAGCAGACTGTATTTAGCCAATTCATCTTTGCTGAACCACGTTTCGTAAAGAGCGACATTGCGCTTAAAGATTTCTTTGTTTTTAAACGAAGCCATTAATGCCACAATGATACGTTCTTTATGCAGCAGGCCGTCAATGGTACGGTTGCCCAACAAATAAAATGTATGCTGGTGGCTCGACTCTGAATCAATATAGCTTCCTAAGTTATAAAGGGCACTGCTCAGCTTCAAACGCTGATAATCCTCTTCCTCCAGCGAAAGCAGGCCTACCTCTTCCAACTTTTTTGAAATCAGCAATGCGCTGTTGGTGACATGGAAGGCGTGGGTCAGATTGATGTCATAGTCGATGGCCAGTTCGTGAAAACTTTCTTCCACGACATTGGGGAATACCGATAAATCGAAATCCTTGGTCGTTTCTTCATAGAAAACACCATCTCTCAATCCTTTTCGACTGAGAGCAAACTGTTTCGTATCAATCAACTCCATTAAGTAACGAAAAACTTCAACAGCTGGAATGATGATATCCGCCCGGTCCTTCGACAATCCTTCAAGCCGTTGCAGCTCCGAGAACTCCAGAGATTTCAATAAATCATTCATCTCTTCTACATCGTGCTTGCTCATCATGTACTGATGAACTCCGGACAAAGGATACTCGATATGCTCTTGGTGGATTTGCGCCATATTCCGCGCACTCCCCCCGATGCCGATCAAGGGCAGACGTTTATCGGCTAGCCACTCCAGTTGATTAAACTGTTCTTTCAAAAATGACCGCAAATCGCGCAATTCACCTTTTGTTGGTGTATTGCCTTGGATAAACTGCTGCTTTAAAGACAATGCACCGAACGGGAAACTGTAAAAATAAATCAGCTGGCGATCATTGAAATACGTAATTTCTGTACTGCCTCCCCCAATATCGACCGTGATGCCACTGGTGAATGGAGTTGAATTGACGACTGCCAGGTAACCATAGTTCGCCTCTTCAAATTCGGACAGGATGCGGATCGTAAAATCTGTCTCACTTTCGACCGCTGTCATTATTTCATCCTGATTTTCCGCTTGTCGAACGGCTGCTGTCGCTACACATTTAATCGCTTTCAGTTGATGATGGCGGGTGACTTCCTGGAAACTCTTTAAGGTCTGGACCAGTATATCGATTCCTTCCGGTTCCAAAACATTTTCATCGTTTAAGTAATTGCGGAGTCGAGCAACCGCCTTGACGTTTTCACTTTCTGTAAAACGCCCACTTTTGTCCCGTGTATAGATAACCAAACGGATGGTATTCGAACCGATATCAATGATTGCATATTTTTCTTGCTCCATGAAAATCCCCCACATTCTTTCCCATTTAAATGATGTTACAGTATACCCTCTTTAGGGGTTACTTATTCTCTGGTGTGCCTTGTTGGAGTACCGGCAATTGCTTGGACTCCAGCCGATGATCACCCTGGATCTGCGCTTCTGAAGCCAAGTAATTCATGAGCTCTTCCACTTTATTCAATGTCCACTTTTCACCGGCCACCATCAGCGGAATGCCCGGCGGATACGGAGTCACCATTCCGGCTGCAATCCGTCCAATGATTTGTGTGTAAGAGATCCATTCCTGATCAGCCAAATCGATTTCTTCAAAAGACAGTTCAGGAACCGTCACATCAAGCTGTTGTTGCACCGCAAGTTTGGCCTCTTGCCTTGCTTCTCCTTCAAGCCCCAATACCGCTTCTTTTAACCGGCTGCGAATTTCCGCAAACGGATATACATGCCATTGCTTCAGTAGAGGCATGATCAGCAGCACTTGGAAAAGGTCCGCCAGTTCCACCTCAATCCCCGCTTGTTCCAACTGCTGTTTTAGCTGATAACCACTGTGATGATCGACCCTCAACATGATTTTCAGTGGGTCATCGGATTCCACCACAGTCAAATGCGGAATCATTCGCAGACTGCTGAGAAAACGGTCACGCTTCTCAATGAACATCCGAATATCTGGCTGCGAATAATTTTGGAGATAAGACCTTGCATCATCCAAAGAAGCCAGGATCAAATACGATGGGCTGCTCGATTGAAACATTTGCAAATATTTCCGGATTTTTTTTACGTCTACCCGTACACTACCGATGTGCAAAAAAGACCCCATTGTCATCGCAGGCAAGGTTTTGTGCGCCGACTGCACCACCACATCTGCCCCGAGAGCCAAAGACGAAACCGGAAACGGCGATCCTGCCTGGAAATGGGCTCCATGCGCTTCATCCACCAAAACTGCCATGTCTTTTTCGTGGCATAAAGCAATGATGGCCTGGAGTTCATGGGAAACCATACCGTAATAATTAGGATAAGTAAGCACCACTGCTTTGGCTTCCGGATATGCTTCTATTGCTGCTTCTACTGCCTTGAAGGAGACTCCAGCAGCTGTCATGGATCTGTCATCCCATTGCGGCGACACGTAAACGGGACGAACACGAGCAAGCTCCAGCGCATGGAAAATCGACTTATGCGAATTGCGCTGAACGATCACCACATCCCCTTCTTTACAGGCTGCGTGGATCATTGCCAAGTTCCCCACAGTGGAACCATTGACCAATAAAAAGCTTTCCTTTGCCCCATAAGCTTCCGCCAACAAAAGTTGTGCATCTTTAATCGCTTCTTCCGGATAATGAAGATCATCCAAACCTGTCAGTTCAGTCAAATCATAATGAAGTGCCGATTGGATTTCTTTCGGCAACCCTGATAAAATTCCGTGTTTATGCCCCGGCACATGAAAAGAAATAGGCTGTCTGTTTTGATGCTGTATTAATGCATCCACTATCGGACGTCGTTGCGTCATGAATTTCCATCCTCACATTGATTGATTACTCCCATTATAGCAACTTCAGCTGAGAGCAGCGTTTTTGAAACGGAAACAAATTGCTGATTCCAAACTATCAATTGAATTTCTTTTGAAAATAAAAAACAAGCCGTTACCGGAATCGGTAACGACCTGTTTTAATGTGCCTAGCGACGTCTTACTCTCACAGGGGGAAACCCCCAACTACCATCAGCGCAAAAGAGCTTAACTGCCGTGTTCGGGATGGGAACGGGTGTGGCCTCTTTGCCATCATCACTAGACTATTTGGTTGAGTGCTTGTTCACTCAAAAAGAATCATTAGTACAAAAAAATAAAAAACAGACCAGCGACGTCCTACTCTCACAGGGGGAGACCCCCAACTACCATCGGCGCAAAAGAGCTTAACTGCCGTGTTCGGGATGGGAACGGGTGTGGCCTCTTTGC
>NZ_JAGGPX010000002.1:43696-93485 GCF_018613575.1 Planococcus sp. ISL-110 | reverse complement strand
CGGTGGAATTTCCACGCCCAGATCGCCACGTGCGACCATCAAGCCATCAGAAACCATGATGATTTCATCAATATTGTCTACGCCTTCTTGGTTCTCGATTTTTGGAATGATTTGGATGTGCGCGCCATTGTTCTTTTCAAGCAAGCCACGAATTTCCATAACATCCGAACTTCTTCTGACAAATGAAGCCGCGACAAAATCAACGTTTTGTTCAATGCCAAACAAAATATCCTGTGTATCTTTTTCCGTGATCCCCGGCAATTGAACCGAAACCCCTGGCACGTTGACGCCTTTTTTGCTTTTCAATGTACCGGCATTTTCAACAGTTGTATGAATAATGCCATTTTCCTTGTCTAGGCTCACCACACGCAATTCAATCAAGCCATCATCCAACAGGATGACCGATCCAGTATCCACGTCTTCAATCAACTGTTCATAGGTGATTGAGAACCGCTCGGCAGTCCCCAACACTTCAGTCATGGACACTTCGATTTTCTGGCCCGTCACCAATTCAATCGAATCGTTTTCCATTTGATGGGTACGAATTTCCGGGCCCTTTGTATCCAGCAGAATGCCGACAATCTTACCGGTTTTTTCGGCCGCTTCGCGAATCCGTTTGATGCGCAGCGCATGTTCTTCGTGGTTGCCGTGTGAAAAGTTCAGGCGGGCAACGTTCATGCCCGCTTCGATTAAGCGTTCAAGCAGTTCAGGTGTTTCACTTGCAGGTCCGATTGTGCAGACAATTTTCGTTTTCCTCAATAAACTCACCCCATAGTTTTTTCGTAAGATAGTTCTGGATAGGGCTGTGGTCTACATTTTTTTGTAATTCTATACGTAGACATCATTCTTTATTTGACTACCAGTACCGGACATTTTGCCAGCTTCATCACTTCGTAACTGACACTGCCCATGACCATTTCCTGCATTTTGTTTAATCCACGGCTTCCTATCACAAGAAATTCAAACGCATTCGCGTTTGCATAATCGGAGATTGCATCTGCAGGATCTCCATGAAGAACTTTCACCTGATAAGTTAAAGAAGCCTGTTTTATCAAGTTTTGCGTTTCCTGTAATTTATTTTGGATATCGGGGTGTACTTCACCTTTATTATCGCTATCGTCGCTGCTTACATAAGCGATGATGATTTCGGATTCATTGATTTTGGCTAATTTAATGGCTTCCTCAGCTGCACGGTGTGCGTGATGGGATCCGTCTGAAGCTAATAAGAGTTTGGTTGTCATTTTATTTCCTCCTTTTTTTGTCTGGATAATGGGTGCACAGTATCATTTTCTGTTTGCTTATTGCTTTATAGAGCTTGCTTGCAGCCAGTTCATCATAGATTCGTAAGTGTGTTGAGCATCAGCATAGCCCTGTTTGTGCATATGTTCAAGCTTTTCAGGATCACGTTCAGCACGCTTCACTTTAAAGTTTTCTTGGGGTCTGATGACAAAAACTTTTCCGGCATCTTCCAATCGTTCAATTTCATCTAAAGTATCATTGTATACTTTCCATCGCGTTTCCATGGCATGGTTGAGACCAATATATTCTTTATAGAAATACCGCGAAGTTCTTGAAAAAACAGATCGTTTTTTTCGGTACCCTTTGGCTTTCGTTAAGACAATAACACTCTTTTGAACACCATCCGTTAATGCTTTTTGAATGGGAATCGGGTCTGCTATCCCACCATCCATCAAGAAACTTCCTTGATGGTTAACTGGCTTTGCCATAAATGGCAGAGAGCTCGAAGCACGAATGATGGAAAGAATATCTGGGGCACATTCTTTTTTCTCAAAATAGACAGGTTTGCCGGTCAGGCAATCTGTGGTTCCGATGATGAATTGTTCTTTAGAAGAGCCAAAAGCTTCAAAATCAAACGGAACCAGCTTATTGGGTATTTGATCAAATATTAAATCCATCCCAAAAAGTTCTTTCTTTACAACTAAGTTTCGCATTGAGATATAGTCCGGATGCTTTACATAATCGATCGTTACCGATTTATTGCGTCCGGGTTGTCTTGAAAGGTAGGAAGCGGCATTGCAGGCACCAGCTGACACGCCTATGACATAAGGAAAATACTGATCCTTTTCCATAAAATATTCAAGCACACCAGCGGTATAAACTCCGCGCATTCCGCCGCCTTCCAATACCAATCCATGATCAAACATGCTGACTCCTCCTATTCCTATTAATGACCGGAATTTTTGGATAACCCGCCGATCTTGTTATGCAGTTTTGAACTTTCTTTGTTCATTCCAATAAAGGTTACTTTCACGCCTGCTTGTTCGAATTTGCTTTCGACTTTGTCCAAAGCACCGATTGCTGAATCATCCCATAGGTGGGAGGCAGTCAGATCAAATTCGACTTCTTTCAACTCTTCTTTAAAATCGATTTTTTCCATGAACTCGGATACCGATGCAAAGAACAAGGGGCCTTGTATTTTGTAGCTGCGCTTATCATCATTTTCGGAAAGATAAGAATCAACATGTACCTTTGAGATTTTAGCTGCAAAGAAAATCATGCTTAGCAGTACACCAGCCAAAACACCATAAGCCAAGTTGTGCGTGTACACTACAGTGAAGACGGTCACGATCATGATTGCAGCATCAGTTTTAGGAATTCTGTAGATATTTTTTAATGAAGTCCAATCGAAAGTACCAATGGCAACCATAATCATGACGCCGGCAAGTGCCGCCATAGGAATTTGAACGACAATTCCACCAGCGAAAATAATGATCGCCATGAGGAAAATACCAGCAACTAAGGATGATAACCTTCCGGAACCACCAGATTTTACATTAATGACGGATTGTCCGATCATCGCACATCCAGCCATACCGCCAAAGAATCCAGTGACGATATTCGCGATGCCTTGGCCGCGGCTTTCTTTGTTTTTATCGCTTTCTGTATCAGTCATGTCATCCACGATTGTAGCAGTCAGGAGGGACTCCAAAATTCCTACTACTGTTAAAGCTAAGGCATATGGGAAAATAATTGCCAAAGTTTCAAAGTTCACCGGAATATCGGGAATCAGGAATAATGGCAGGGCTTGAGTTAAGTTACCCATATCACCGACACTGCGGACACCGAAATTCATGAAGATTGCCATAGCCGTTACTACAACAATTGCGACTAATGTAGAAGGGATGGCTGTAGTAAAGCGTGGCAGGATGTAAATGATTGCTAAAGTTAATCCAACCAAGGCAAACATGATCCATGTTTCACCAACGAAATGCTGCAATTGTGAAGTGAAGATCAAAATAGCAAGTGCATTGACAAAGCCGATCATTACGGAACGCGGGATAAATTTCATCACCCGAGCCAGTTTAAAGACTCCGAATAAAATCTGCAAAATGCCTGTTAAGATTGTTGTAGCTAACAAATATTGGAGACCATGTTCCGCGATCAAGGTGATCATTAATAATGCCATGGCTCCGGTAGCTCCTGAAATCATTCCGGGTCTTCCGCCGACAAATGCAATGACGATGGCAATACAAAATGAAGCGTATAAACCAACCATCGGATCAACTCCGGCGATTATTGAGAATGCGATGGCTTCCGGAAGCAGCGCTAACGCTACTACAATCCCTGCGAGAACGTCTCCTCTAACATTTCCAAACCATTGTTCTTTTATAGCTGTTATTGACATACAATACCTCTTTCTCTTCTATTTTTTTGGCGATTCCTGACTCTCACAGAAATCAATTTCTTTATAAACGTTCTCCTCTTTTAAGCTTTTCAATGTATTCATGCAAATCTTCTTTGTCGATCCGCCAGTGGCTTCCGATTTTAAAAGCAGGCAATGTTCCTTGTTGAACTAATTTATAGGTAGTCATTTCACTTAATTGTAAGTACTCCGCTACTTGAGCAACGGTCATAATCTCTTTATCCATTAGAAAGTCTCCATTCGGTTATAATTTAGTATAATCTATTATAAAGCACTGTATTAGATTATAATAAAAGGGGACTTATATCAACAGGTTAGTCTTAATTCGATTTATTCAGAAAAATGGAAGCGATTACAAATTGGTTGGGGGGAAAATATTGTGTATAAGAATATTTTATTGGCTTCAGATGGATCTGCTCATGCTGAAAGAGCGGCGCAGCAAGCCGTCCGATTAGCAGCGCTATACCAGGGAAAAGTTACGGTTCTGTTTGTGGCAGGTTCTTCAAAGTCAAAAGAAGATTTAACTGAGGTTGGCAAAGAAGTTCGGCTGACCAAAGAAAGACTAAAAGGAACAGAGGAATTTTTAATGGCATCAAAAATTTCATACGAACTTGAATTCATATCAGGAGAACCGGGACCATCGATTGTCAATTTTGTAAATGATAATGCCTTTGATATTTTAGTTATTGGAAGCAGGGGGCTAAACGGTCTGCAGGAAATGATTTTAGGGAGCGTCAGCCATAAAGTGGTTAAACGAACAAAATGTCCTGTTCTGATAGTAAAGTAAATGATGGCAAATAAAAAAGGAGTGCAGCTGCACTCCTTTTTTATTCCTCAGTAATTTCCAGTTGACCAGTGTCTTTATTGTAAAATCGTAATAGATCGCCATTGATGACTTCTTCTGAATAATTAAGCTCGGTCAGAGCCTGCTCAACATAAGGAGCGCACAGCTCTTGGTCAATTTCCTGTCCAGAACCATTTTCATAACAAGTATTTCCTGCATATACATACTCATCTGTGACAAAGCGTCCATCACGGAAAATAGCGAACTCTTCATGTTCTTCTGAAAACAAATCACTGCCAAACTGCATATCTGTGTCAGATTCAATTCCCATCAAATTAAGAATAGTTGGGCGCATGTCAATTTGGCCGCCAACTTCTTCATTTACGTGGCCTTTTCCTGAACCCGGAATATGCACGAAGAGGGGAACCCGCTGAAGCTGAGCTGACTCATAAGGCGTAATCTCTTTTCCAAGGTATTGGGCCATCGCTTCGTTATGGTTTTCTGAAATGCCGTAATGGTCTCCATACATAACTATTATCGAATCTTCGTAAAGACCTTGTTCTTTCAGATCTTCAAACAACTCTTTTAAGGCTTCGTCCAGGTAACGAGTTGTCTGGAAAAAGCGGTTAAGTGTACCTGAATTGGAGTCGAACTCGTCAATCAGTTTGTCTTGCGGATCCAAAGTGAAAGGATGGTGGTTGGTCAGTGTGATCAACCGGCTGTAGAATGGCTGCGGCATCTCTGCCATATGGGCAACAGACTGTTCAAAAAATGGAATATCTTTCATTCCCCAGTTGACTGCCTGGCCTTCTCCGACCGTATAACTTTGAATATCGAGGAATTCATCAATTCCCAATGATTCATACATCATGTCGCGATTCCAAAAACTTTTGTTGTTGGCATGCTGGACGTTTGTCGCATACCCTTGGTTCCCAAGTTTTTCTGCCATTGAATTATAGGTATTTCCAGCGTGTGTAAAGAATACGGCTCCACCGCTTAACGGATAAAGAGAATTCTCAAGCAAGAACTCAGAATCAGAAGTTTTGCCCAGACCGCTTTGATGATAAAAGTTAGGGAAATAAACTGTGTCTTCGTCTTCCGTCAGTTCATTAAGGAACGGTGTGATCGTCTGGCCGTTCATTTTTTCATTAATAGTGAATGTCTGCATCGATTCAAGCGTCACGACGATCAAGTTCTTGCCTTCGGCAACTCCGAACATTTCTTCAGAGGATTCAATTTGGTTGGATCGAACGTAGCTATGAACCTCAGTCAGCTCTGATCCATCTGCAAATGCTCGTTGTGCTTGGGATTTAGATTGGATGTAAATATCATATAAATGGTAGTTGTACATACCTAAGTTCTTAACCAGCATTTCCCGGTCAAAACCGCGTGTCAGCAATTGTGGCCGTTCGGCTTCCGCCAAGCCGAGATTTAAAAATAAAACTGCGGAAGAAAGCACGAAATAGGCTCTTCGATGGCTGTTTCGAGATATGTTGTTTTCCTCTTTGATCTTCAACAATTTAATCGCAGCCAATACCAAGATGAAATCACTAAAGTACAGAATATCTGTAGCATAAATACTTGCTGCAGCACTTGAGCCTAAATCTCCAAAATTATCAGTTTGGAATAACACTGGCAAAGTGATAAAGTCGCTGAAAAATCGGTAAAAAGCTATATTCCCATATAAAATTATTGATGTGATCAATGTCATTACCAGCAAATACCGGTTTTTATTTTTTTGCTTTTTAAAGAACAGTGACAGTCCGTATAAGAAAAGAAGTAAGCTTAGTGGACTGAGAAACAGGATAACTTCCTGCATAATATTATCAATCGTAATCGAGAAGCCCGTTTGATAAGCGATATAAGTTTTTAACCAAGTGGCAATGATGGCGATTGCCACTACTGTGTGTTTAGGCCATTCTTTTTTTAACATAAAATTTCTCCTTTTTTAAATTCACCAGTACTTAATTCTCTAGATAACGATAGAGAGTGGATTTACTAATGCCGGTCTTTTCTTTAATTTCAGCTAAATTAAATTGTTTACTATTGTACATTTCAATTGCTTTTTTTATATTTTCGTCAGGTTTCCGAGGTCTACCAGAAACAATGCCCTTTTGTTTGGCTTCATTCATTCCAATTTTTGTTTTTTGGCTAATTGTGTCACTTTGAAGTTCCACTATTGACTGGACGATTTCAAGAAATGAGTGATCCATCGGCTTTCTAGTGTCAATGCCTTCTTTAAGGGATAAGAGAAAAGCCTTCCTACGGTTAAGCTCATTTAACAGTTCCACCAAATGTCGAGTGGAATCAGCAAAGGAATGGAGTTTCTCGACAATAATTAAATCATTTTCTCCAAGTATTGACATCATTTTAATGAGTTGCACTCTTTTTTGGGGAGAAGGATGTTCTTCTATATAAAAGTCAGTGCAACCGTATTGTTCCAACAACGAAATTTGATTTTTACAATTTACATCTTTTTCTGTAGGTCTTGCATAGCCAATTATCAAGTTGATTTCTCCTATCATTATAAGCTTGAATCATCATAACATAAATTTACATAAAAAACGTTCCAAAAAGGTTCTCATTTAGGAAAAATGGTGATAAACTGTTTTCATTGCCTATAACAGGGCTAGGAGTGTTATGGAGGAAAAATAATAAATAAGAGGAGCAAGATAACGTGTTAAAGAAGATTAAAGCAGAATGGTTTTCAAATGTTCGGGGAGATGTCTTGGCTGGTATTGTTGTCGCTTTAGCGCTGATTCCAGAAGCTATCGCCTTTTCCATCATCGCGGGAGTCGATCCGATGGTAGGTCTTTATGCATCTTTCCTTATATCGGTGATAATCGCATTTATTGGCGGTCGCCCAGGAATGATTTCAGCAGCTACTGGCGCTATGGCCTTATTGATGGTGCCGCTTGTGAGAGATCACGGCGTTGAGTATTTGCTTGCAGCCACTATATTAACGGGTGTCATTCAAGTACTGTTTGGAGTTTTCAAGGTAGCGAAAGTGATGAAGTTCATTCCGCGAGCTGTCATGATCGGATTCGTCAACGCATTAGCCATTTTGATTTTCATGGCGCAGGTGCCGCATTTTGTGGGTATTAACAACACCACTTATATTTTTGTAGCAATTACACTGGCAATTGTTTATATTGTCCCAAGATTTTTAAAGTCTGTCCCTGCGCCATTGATCGCTTTGGTTCTTCTGACAGCAGTAGCCATCTATTCCGGCTTCGAATTGCGGACGGTGGGAGATTTAGGTGCGATCACAAAGTCGCTTCCATCATTCCTAATCCCTGATGTGCCTTTCTCAATTGAAACAATTATGATCGTATTGCCATACTCACTGGCCTTAGCGATTGTGGGTCTTTTGGAATCCTTGCTGACTGCATCAATTGTAGATGATATGACAGGTACAGGAAGTGACAAAAACAAAGAATCACGTGGACAGGGTATTGCCAACTTCGTTACCGGTTTCTTCGGCGGGATGGCAGGCTGTGCGATGATTGGACAATCAGTTATCAACATAAAATCCGGTGGACGCGGAAGACTTTCCACTTTGGTTTCAGGCGTATTTTTGATTTTCCTGATTATTGTTCTCGGGGATCTGGTCGTTCAAATCCCAATGCCGGTTCTTGTAGGTATAATGATTATGGTTGCCATCGGAACTTTTGATTGGTCTTCTTTCACTTATTTGAAGAAAGCACCAAGAACGGATGCAGCGGTAATGGTATTGACCGTTCTCATCGTTGTTTACACACATGATTTATCGATCGGAGTAATTGCTGGAGTGCTCTTGAGCGCCATCTTCTTTGTCGCAAAAATTTCGAAGATCGAAGTGAAGAAACGAATGGAAAATGCTACTCCGAGATATAGTGTAGAAGGTCAGCTATTCTTTGCTTCAGTTGAAGATTTCCTAGAGAAATTCGATTATTCAATTGAAAATGAAAATGTAATAATTGACTTTACTGACGCTCATGTCTGGGACGATTCAGGTGTAGGCGCGATTGATCGTGTCGTCTTGAAGTTTAAAGAAAACGGCAATGAGGTTATACTTGAGGGACTGGATTCCGGCAGTAAAAAACTGGTCGATAAGTTAGCTATATTCAATAGTAAGAATGCAAAGTTGCCAACCCATTAAAATTCTAGGGAGTGTTGAAAGATGTACAAAAAAGTATTGCTGGCTGTAGATGGGTCTGATCATTCAATCCGCGCAGCGAAACAAGCAGTCAAAATCGCAGCGCCTTCACCGGATGCTCAGGTAACCATTGTATTTGTAGCGGATCACGCTAATGCAAAAAATGAAGTGCTGCACAGCGGCAGTTCAATGGAGCTGGATCTTAAACGCAGAAAAAAAATTCAGCCCATTGAAGAAACATTGGCAGCTGGACAAGTGAAGTACAAGGTGGAAATCCTTCACGGCACACCGGGTCCAGCAATTGTCGAATATGCCAATAAGGAAAAATTCGATATTCTGATCATCGGCAGCCGCGGGTTGAACGGGCTGCAGGAAATGGTTCTGGGCAGTGTCAGCCATAAAGTAGTAAAACGTGCAAATTGTCCAGTTTTGATTGTAAAATAATAGAAGAACAAAAGAGCTCTAAAAGGGCTCTTTTTTCTTTGGAGGAGGGCAGTAATGCATAGAACAACTGGAAGACAAAAAATGATCAATAAAGAAGGCGTGATCTACACACCATTTTATTACGGCTGGCTGATTGTCGTTCTTGCGGGACTGTCTCACTTCTTCTCGGGGCCGGGGCAAACCTATTCAAATGCCATATTTATCGACTACTACATCGAAGAATTCGGCTGGAGCCGCTCAGCAGTTTCCGGTATCTATTCCTCAGCGACACTGCTTGCTGGTTTCCTGCTGTTTATCGTAGGCAGGATGATCGATCGTATAGGCGCCCGTAAAATGGCGATCATTGTATCGATCCTTCTGGCGGCGGCCAGTGTATTCAATAGCATGGTGGTCAACTCAGCGATGCTGTTCATCGGTTTTTTCGCTATCCGGCTGTTTGGCCAAGGATCGATGTCGCTTGTTCCAAATGCGTTGGTACCGCAATGGTTTATCCAAAGACGGGGCCGTGCGCTTAGTTTGGCGGCGCTTGGCGGTATGATCGGTTCTGCGGCTTTTCCGCTGATCAACGTATGGCTCATTGAAGCATATGGCTGGCGGACTGCCTGGCAAATCCTAGGGGCTTCCATTATCCTTATTTTTACACCTTTGGCATTCTTGTTTATCCGGAACCGTCCGGAAGATATTGGCTTAAGCCCGGATAATGGACCGTCTTTAAGCAAGCAGGAGCATCAAAAGCAATTGTCTTCAGACATCAGCTGGACTGTGAAAGAAGCGAGGAAGACCCGTACCTTCTGGCTGCTGCTGTTTTGTGTCGCTGTTCCTGCATTAGTCAATACGGGTATGACTTTCCATCTGGTTTCCATCTTTTCGATTCAGTCACTAGCTCCGGAAACTGCAGCGACTGTCTTGAGCCTGATGGCAGTCATCGGGTTTCCGGTCACTTTTCTGGCAGGATACCTGCTCGATAAAATTCGGGTGCAGTGGATGCTGGCAGCGGTTTTTGCAGGGGAAATCGCGTCAATCTTCCTGCTGAAAGAAGCTGATGTATTTTCAGGAGCGATTCTTTTTGCTGTCGTATGGGGCTTTATGCTGGGCATCGAACGGGTTACCCTCAGCGTCGTGTGGCCCAATTATTTCGGCCGCCAATACCTTGGCAGCATCACAGGCATCTCTATGGCCATTATGGTAGTGGGTTCTGCACTCGGTCCGCTTCCGTTCGGCTTGTTCTTTGATTTCTTTGGCGGATATGAAGAAGTGCTGTGGGGGATCATGATTTTCCCGTTCCTTGGCATATTTGCCGCTTTGCTGGCAAAGCCACCGAAAAAAGAGCATTTAGAAGCGATGTAACTGATTATTCTACAGCTAAACAATACAGGAGCTATATTTGAAGAGAAAAAACTATGATGCACCCCGAGAGTTAGAGTTGAAAAACTAACTTTCGGGGTATTTTTATAGGGAAGTATTCAATGGAATTGCAATTGCGCGTTGGCAGGGAAATAAACAGAACCTCCCAAGAAGAAATTTCTGCATAGATTCTCGATAATTTGATTTTATAATACAAGTAAAAAATCTGGATAACAGAAAAGGGGTGGTCCCATTGGAACAGAATAAAGGAAAACACCATAATCACACCAAGCATCACGATGAAACAACGATTCAGGAAGAGGAGGCTCATCCTGAATCCACAGGGAACGGCTCTCATGAGCATCAGGGACATGAGGACATGGTGGAAGATTTCAAAAAGCGCTTTTTTGTCTCATTAGCTCTTACTATTCCGATTTTGGCATTGTCTCCGATGATTCAGCATTTCATGGGAGTCGACTGGCGTTTTGAGAACGATCTGTATATTTTATTTGCCTTATCGACTATTGTGTTCTTTTATGGAGGCTGGCCATTTTTAACCGGGGGCATCGGCGAGTTGAAAGATAAAAATCCCGGTATGATGACATTAATTGCTTTGGCTATCACCATTGCCTATAGCTATAGTACATTGGTGGTCTTCGGCTGGGACGGCAATCAGCTTTATTGGGAACTAGCAACACTTGTCGTCATCATGCTGCTCGGCCATTGGATTGAAATGCGTTCCATTATGGGTGCTTCGAATGCTTTGGAGCAATTGGTGAAATTGATGCCGAGCGACGCACATAAATTGGACGAACATAATCAAGTCCAGGAAGTCCCATTATCCGAGATCCGCAATAAGGACCGGGTACTGGTAAAACCGGGTGAAAAAATTCCAGTTGATGGATTGATCATGGAAGGAAAGTCAACAATCGATGAATCGATGCTGACAGGAGAGTCCGTACCTATCGATAAAACAGAAGGTGATGGTGTCATTGGGGGATCGGTGAACAAAGAGGGATCTCTAGTTATCGAAGTAGAGAAAACAGGGGAAGAATCGTATTTGTCCCAAGTCATCACGATGGTAAAAGAAGCACAGGAATCCAAATCCAGAACACAGGATTTGACCAATCGTGCTGCCAAGTGGCTGTTTTATTTGGCTTTAGTGGCCGGATTTGTCACTTTATTCGCGTGGCTGTCGTTTGGGTACTCGTTTGATATCGCCATTGAGCGGATGGTTACGGTTATGGTCATCACCTGTCCTCATGCTTTGGGTCTGGCAGCGCCGTTGGTAGTTGCCGTCTCCACTTCGATTTCTGCAAAAAAGGGGCTCCTGATCCGGAACCGTGCGGATTTCGAAGGAGCACGGAATCTGGATGCGGTGGTGTTCGACAAAACCGGCACACTGACAAAAGGGGAATTCGGTGTGACGGATATTGTTTCTGAAAGCGGCTATACTGATGAAGAGTTGCTGCAATTGGCAGCGGCGATTGAACAAAATTCAGAGCATCCGATTGCTGCAGGCATCGTTACATCCGCCAAACAAAAAGAAGTCTCGATCGGCCAAGTGAGCGATTTCGAATCGATTACCGGGAAAGGCATCCAAGGGACTGTGGACGGGAAAAAAGTCAACGTTGTCAGTCCAGGTTATGTGAACAGCAATGGGTTAAGCTACAATCAGAATCAGTTTAATAGATTATCAGAAGAAGGAAAAACGGTTGTCTTCGTTCTTGTGGAAGATCAGCTTGCCGGTATGATTGCTTTGGCTGATATTGTCCGGGAAACAGCAAAAGAAGCTGTGGCGGCCCTTAAGGCAAAAGGCATTCATTCAATTATGCTGACTGGTGATAATCAGAAAGTGGCAGATTGGGTAGCGAAGCAAGTAGGCATCGATGAAGTCTATGCGGAAGTGCTGCCAGATGACAAAGCCAATCAAATCAAGAAGATCAAAGAAAAAGGATTGAGAGTGGCGATGACAGGAGATGGTGTGAACGATGCACCGGCACTTGCAACAGCCGATCTTGGAATTGCCATCGGAGCTGGAACGGATGTAGCGATGGAAACGGCCGATGTGGTGCTTGTGAGGAGCAATCCGAACGATGTCGTGACACTCATCGACCTGTCCAAAAAAACCTACCGGAAAATGGTCCAGAATTTATGGTGGGCGACCGGCTATAATATTGTTGCCATCCCACTGGCTGCAGGTGTCCTGGCGCCTTGGGGAATTATAATCAGCCCGGCAATCGGTGCAGTCTTCATGAGCCTGAGTACCGTTATTGTCGCCATCAATGCCAAGCTGCTAAAAGCGTAAGATATGTAATAGTGAGAATTTTGCGGGGCAGTTTGATGGATGGTTTACCGATCGTTTAGCCTCGTTAAATGAAAACGCCGATTTCCTACTGGCAATAGGAAATTGGTGTTTTTTTGTGGAAAGAAGGCTTTTTTCAACTGGGTGGTTTATGATATGAAGTAAAAAGGAGAGGTCATATGAAAAAAGCTAAAATTTGTTTTATTGGGGCTGGCTTACATTCAACGACGAATATTTACCCAGCGGCAATTGAAGCGGGAGCGGAAATCCAAGCGATTGCCACGCGCAGTTTCGAGCGATCCCGGAATACGCTTCAGCGAATGGGGAGCGAGGGCGGCGCTTATGATGATTACAGGCGTATGCTGGAAACGGAAGAATGTGCAGGTGTGGTGGTCGTTGCCCAGCCCGAAGACCATGCTTCACTCGTTCTGGACTGCATCAAGGCAGGAAAAAATGTCTTTGTCGAAAAACCCCTTGGCATGTCTGATGCGGAAGCGGCGGAAATTGCAAAAGCAGCTGAAACGGGCGGAGTACAGGTGATGGTTGGGTTTATGAAGCGCTATGCGCCAATTTACCAAAAACTCAAAGAAGTGATTGATAGCGGAACGCTCGGCACTGCGCGTTCTTTCCAGGCGCGTTTTGCTGTCGATAGCACATTGTTTTGCGAGAATGACGAGCAGTTCATGAAATTTGCAGCGCTCGATATGGTGGATCTTGTGCGGTTCTTGTTCGGTGAAGTGGTGGAAGTAAAAGGTTTCAAAAACAGCAGTGAAGAGTTTATTTCACATAGCATTTCATTGAAGTTTGAAACGGGCGTTGTTGGCAGCCTGTATTTCAGCGGCATGACCGCCTGGACGCGCGAGAGTGAGAATATCACGGTGACATTCGATGAAGGATTCGCTTTTGCAGATGAAATCAATGCATTGACCATCCACAAATCACAGCATCATGAAGAACAGCCATGGCAATCAATCGAAGAAGCGGACATCCATTATAAGCCATCCGCAACACCGATGTCCGGAGCCTACCGGGACCTGTACCTTCGGGGATTTGTTGGTGAAATGTCCCATTTCCTTGAATGCTGCAGCACAGGCGAGAAGCCCTTATCGAATGCACGCGACAATGTTAAAACGATGGCACTTTGCGACCGGATCTTAGATAGTCTTTCATAAAATACTAAATACCTTCTTGTTTTTACCGTATTTTGTTTGTGGTCTTGGAGGTATGGAATAAGACAAGGTAAATCAGCATTACGCAGAATCTGATTGACAGTAGAAAAGCACAGCCGGCATTTTATAGCCGGCTGTGCTTTTCTACTGTTTTCGGAAGCGAATCTTTCTTTTGCCTATTCCGAACTTTCACATATCACTTTGATGTTTTTCAGGGTATGGGCGGCGGAAATTCGGCCTAGCCGTTCGTAGATGAGCTGGTCTGTAATTTTTCCGAACAGGTCATCGGGGATATAGCTTTCGATTTCAAAGGTAAGCTCAGTACCTGAGTCTTTTGCTTCGTAATAACTTGAATGTTTGGCATTGAAGCTTCCGCTTAGCATGCCGGTCCATTTTGCGGTACTGCCCGTAATTTCGCATTCAGTGACTTGAATGGTTTCCAGAAAATGCATGCCCATGATGGCGTAATCCGCTTCAACCACGGTTCCGAGCTCGCCGTTACCGTCAATTTTTTTTGGAGAAGCCAAATTATTATAGAAATGTGCCCAGTTTTCAGGATTGATGGTATAGTAAAAGACTTTTTCAAGTGGAGCATTGATGAAGATGGTCTGTTTTGTGTTCGCCATGCGTTCATTCGCCTCCCAAATTGTAAGATTATTTCAGTTTCATTATACTACGAGGAAATCAATGAAGTGCAAAATCTTTTTCCACAAGTTTTTACTCCTCAGTTTGCGTTTTAAATAAGGGGAAAGATGGTATTGAAATATGCTCAGCATTTGCATGATTATAAATTATATCTCGAAGGCGCATTTTTATTTGTTCGCCTGCTTTTTCTCAACCGCCAACAGGAAAGGCGGTGAATGCTGTTGGTTGATGAATTCGTATTTCAGGACGTCGAATGATTTTTGCGGCAGCGCGGATACGAATTCCAGGACAGCATCGCGTTCTTCGCTGCCCCCTTCATGGCCGCTGTACACCACGACCAACAGCAAGCCATGGATTGTCAGAAGCTCCAGACATTGTTCGAGGGCTGACAAGGTGCTCTGCGCTTTTGTGATGATACTGTGGTCGCCTTTCGGTAAATAGCCGAGATTGAAGACAGCTGCTGAAATCGGCTGGGTGACGTAATCCTTGATTTTGGCGTGGCTGTCATGGACGAGCTTGACATGCTGGAACTCCTTGACCCGTTCAGTGGTCGCTCGGATCGCTTCTTCCTGGATATCAAAGGCAAATACTTTTCCTGTGGCCCCGGTCAATCCGGCAAGGAAATGGGTGTCATGGCCGTTGCCGGCGGTGCCGTCGACCACGCAGTCTCCTTGTGAAATGGTCTGCTCGAGAAGAAACTTTGTATAAGGCAAAACACGCTGCAGTGTCATAGCGTCACGCTCCCTGCAGCTGATTTTCCCTGCCAGCTCTCACGGCGCTCTAATTCAGCGTCAATGCCGTTCAGAACTTCCCATTTATTGGCGCTCCACATCGGGCCAATCATCAGGTCGATGGGACCGTCGCCGGTGATGCGCTGGACAACCATCTCAGGCGGCAGCACTTCGAGCTGGTCCGCCACCAAATTGATGTATTCCTGTTTTTCCAGAAATTCGACCATTCCTTTTTCGTATTGCTTGACCATCGGTGTGCCTTTCAATAAATGGAGCAAGTGAATCTTGATGCCTTGCACATCGAGCTTGGCCACTTCACGGGCGGTCTCCATCATCATGTCCCGGTCTTCCAGCGGCAAACCGTTGATGATGTGGGTACAGACCCGGATACCACGCTTGCGCAATTTCGTGACCCCTTCGACATATGCCTCGAAATCATGGGCGCGGTTGACCAGCAGGGCTGTCCGTTCATGGACAGTTTGAAGGCCTAACTCTACCCACAAGTATGTCCGTTCGTTCAGTTCCGCCAAGTAATCGACAACATCATCCGGCAGGCAGTCGGGGCGCGTAGCGATGCTTAAGCCGATGACATTCTCTTGCGCCAGTGCCGCTTCAAATTTTTCCTTGATGACCGGCAACGGAGCATGTGTATTGGTATAAGCCTGAAAATAAGCCATATATTTGGCATCTTTCCATTTTCGGTGCATTTTTTCTTTTATTTTGTCGAATTGCTCAGGAATCGAATCCACACGGTCACCGGCAAAATCACCGGAACCTGCAACACTGCAAAACGTGCAGCCCCCGTGTGCGACCGTGCCGTCACGATTCGGGCAATCAAAGCCCGCATCCAGAGCGATTTTCATGACCTTAAAGCCGAAATGGTCACGCAAGTGGCGATTCCATGTATAGTAGCGTTTTCCATCAGATGAAAAAGGAAACTCTGTATTCACTCCAAACAACTCCTCTTTCAACATTGTAGCATGTCGACAAAACTGGCAACAATGACCGACAATACAGACCCTATTTATTAAGAATATTGCGTTTACATCAATAGTTTGTTTAAATTGAAATGGAAGCGTTTTATTAATCGATTTTCAGTTGATAAGGTAGAGGAGGCATAATGGAATGAAACCGATTTACAGTTCTGCAAAAGAAGCAGTTGAACAGATTCAGGACGGCGCTACGATTATGGTAGGCGGGTTCGGATTAGTGGGAATACCTGAACAGTTGATTTTGGCACTTGTTGATAAAGGGGTCACCGACCTGACCGTCATTTCCAATAATTGTGGAGTGGACGAGTGGGGTTTGGGCCTGTTATTGAAAAACAAACAGATTAAAAAAATGATCGGTTCTTATGTAGGCGAAAACAAAGAGTTCGAGCGCCAGGTGTTATCGGGCGAAATCGAAGTGGAATTGACGCCGCAAGGAACACTTGCTGAAAAAATGCGCGCAGGCGGAGCGGGGATTCCTGCATTCTTTACACCGGCCGGCGTGGGAACAACGGTTGCAGAAGGCAAGGAAATCCGTGAATTTGATGGCAAAGAGCATGTTCTTGAACATGCTTTAAAAGCTGACTTTGCGCTCGTACGGGCATATCAGGCCGATAAGATGGGCAACTTGGTTTACAACAAAACGGCACAGAACTTTAATCCGCTGGCTGCAGCCGCTGGACGGGTCACCATCGCGGAAGTGGAAGAAATCGTGGAAATCGGCGATATCGATCCGAACCATGTTCAGACACCAAGTATTTATGTTCAGGGCTTGCTTCAGGCAGATCAGGAAAAACGGATTGAACGTTTAACGACGCGCACTGTTTAGGAAAGGGTGGAGAAAATCGTGGACAAACAATTAGTTAGAGAACGAATTGCAAAACGGGCCGAGAAAGAAATCAAGGACGGCGATTACGTGAACCTGGGAATCGGCATGCCGACCCTGGTTGCCAATTTCATTTCCGAAAACAAAAGTGTCGTGCTTCAATCAGAAAATGGACTTTTGGGAATTGGGCCTTATCCGACAGAAGATCAGGTGGATCCAGACTTGATCAATGCCGGAAAAGAAACAGTTACCACTATTCCAGGATCTGCGTTCTTTACCAGCGCTGAGTCTTTCGCAATGATCCGCGGCGGCCACATTGATGTGGCGATTCTCGGCGGCATGGAAGTGGCTGAAAATGGTGATTTGGCAAACTGGATGATTCCAGGCAAAATGATCAAGGGCATGGGCGGTGCGATGGATCTGGTCCATGGCGCTAAAAAAGTCATCGTCATTATGGATCATGTTTCCAAGGACGGTTCAGCCAAAATCAAGAAACAATGCGATTTGCCGCTGACAGGAAAAGGCGTGGTCAATAAAATCATCACAGAACGCGCTGTGATTGAAGTGACAGATGCAGGGCTCGTTTTGACGGAGGTATTCGAAGGCTTCACGGTTCAGGATATCATCGACTCGACCGATGCGTCGTTGAATACGGACAATGTCAAAGTCTCATAGGCTATTGCCAAAAAACGGCGATTCGTCTAAAATGAAGACAATAACCAATGACAGTGAAGAGGACTAGTAGTTTGTGTGTTTTCCACAGAGAGCCGGCGGATGGTGCAAGCCGGCAAAACACACAATTGAACTCGCCTTGGAGTCCGTGTATGTGAAACCAAGTAAGATACACCGTTTTCCGCGTTAAGGAGTCAAGTTGAGCGAGCAGTCGCTAATTTGGGTGGTACCGCGGGAAAACTCCCGTCCCTTATTTATGAGGGACGGGAGTTTTTATTTTGAGGAGGAACAGGAAATGACATTCAAGCACAAGCTAGTTGAGAAAAAATGGCAGAAATATTGGCAAGACAACAAAACGTTCAAAATGGTGGATGATCCATCCAAGCCGAAATTCTATGCATTGGACATGTTCCCATATCCTTCAGGCGCCGGGCTTCATGTCGGACATCCGGAAGGCTATACGGCTACGGATATTTTGAGCCGTGTAAAACGCATGCAGGGCTATAACGTCCTTCATCCGATGGGCTGGGATGCATTCGGTCTTCCGGCAGAGCAATATGCACTGGATACTGGAAATGATCCGGCAGAATTCACTGCTAAAAATATTGCGACGTTCAAGCGCCAGATCCAGGAACTTGGATTTTCCTATGACTGGGACCGCGAAATCAATACAACGGATCCTTCCTACTATAAATGGACGCAATGGATTTTCATCCAATTGTACAATAAAGGCCTTGCTTATGTAGATGAAGTAGCAGTCAACTGGTGTCCTGCACTTGGCACGGTTTTGGCCAACGAAGAAGTGATCGACGGCAAATCAGAACGTGGCGGCCATCCGGTCGAACGCCGCCCGATGCGCCAATGGGTGCTTCGCATCACTAATTATGCAGATCGTCTGCTTGAAGATTTGGATGATCTTGATTGGCCGGAGAGCCTGAAAGATATGCAACGCAACTGGATCGGCAAATCTGAAGGGGCGGAAATGGAATTCCAGGTTGCTGATACGGAGCATTCTTTCCGTGCATTCACGACACGCCCAGATACGATTTTCGGCGCGACTTATGCTGTATTGGCTCCTGAACATAAATTGGTGGCAGCTATTACGACAACTGAACAAAAACAAGCTGTCGAAAAATACATTGATGACGTCAAGACGAAAAGTGATTTGGAGCGCACCGATTTGGCGAAAGACAAATCAGGTGTCTTCACAGGTGCTTACGCGACCAATCCAGCCAGCGGCGAAAAAATGCCGATCTGGATTGCCGATTATGTCCTGGCTACTTACGGGACAGGCGCGATCATGGCAGTCCCCGCTCATGACGAGCGCGATTACGAGTTTGCCAAGCAATTCAATTTGCCGATTGTGGAAGTCGTTTCAGGTGGCAATATTGAAGAAGAAGCATACGCGGGCGACGGGGAATTGATCAATTCTGATTTCCTTAACGGCTTGAATAAAAAAGATGCCATTGAAAAAGCCATCGACTGGCTGGTTGACAAACAGGTTGGCGAAAAGAAAATCACGTTCCGTCTGCGCGATTGGCTGTTCAGCCGTCAGCGTTACTGGGGCGAGCCGATTCCAATCATCCACTGGGAAGATGGCACGATGACACCGGTTGAAGATAAAGACCTGCCATTGATGTTGCCAGTGACGACAGATATCAAACCGAGCGGCACCGGTGAATCACCGCTTGCCAATATCGACGAATGGGTCAATATCGTCCATCCTGAAACCGGCATGAAAGGGCGCCGCGAAACCAACACGATGCCGCAATGGGCAGGCAGCTGCTGGTATTACCTGCGCTTTATCGATCCAAACAATGACGAAAGGCTGGCCGATCCGGAACTGTTGAAACGCTGGTTGCCGGTTGATGTCTATATCGGCGGAGCCGAACACGCCGTGCTTCATTTGTTGTACGCACGTTTCTGGCATAAAGTGCTTTATGATATTGGTGTGGTATCGACTAAAGAACCCTTCCAGAAGCTGTTCAACCAAGGGATGATTTTGGGTGAAGGCAATGAGAAGATGTCGAAATCAAAAGGTAATGTCGTCAACCCGGACCAGATCATCGAAAGCCACGGAGCAGATACATTGCGCATGTACGAAATGTTTATGGGTCCTCTGGAAGCTTCGATTGCCTGGTCGACAAACGGCTTGGACGGCTCCCGCCGGTTCCTTGACCGCGTTTGGCGCCTGTTGATGGACGAAGAGCAATTGAGTGCAAAAGTCACCGATGCCAACGACGGCAAGCTGGAGAAAATTTATCACCAAACCGTTAAAAAAGTGACGGACGATTTCGAAGGAATGCGTTTCAACACAGCCATTTCGCAAATGATGGTCTTTATCAACGAAGGCTATAAAGTCGATTCGATCCCGAAACAATATGTGGAAGGCTTTGTGAAATTGCTGTCGCCGATCGCACCTCACGTAGCAGAAGAGCTATGGGAGAAATTGGGCCACGAAGGATCAGTCGCTTACGAAAACTGGCCGCAATACGATGAGTCGAAATTGGTCGATGATGTCGTAGAAGTCGTGGTGCAAGTGAACGGCAAAGTGAAAACCAAGCTGACGATCGCCAAAGACAGCACGAAAGAACAGCTGGAAACGGCAGCGCTCGCGGACGAACATGTCCAAAAAGCAGCAGATGGCAAACAAGTACGCAAAGTCATCGTCATCCCAGGGAAATTGGTCAACATTGTAGTAGGGTAAAAAGAAAAGCGGAGTCTTCCGGTAGCCCCGACAGGCTTAAGGCGGTCTGGCGAAGCGGTGCATTTTGCCGCACAGCCGGGCAGACTTAAGACCCCGAGGGGCTGGAAGACGGAGTCTGGACAAAAAGAAAAGCGGAGTCTTCCGGTAGCCCCGACAGGCTTAAGGCAGGCCTACAAAATATGAATAATAAAAAGAGAGACAGACTGGCAACTTGCCAGTTTGTCTCTCTTTTTGTCTATAGGCTTAGATTTTAAAAATTTGTATTTTTCAAACAGCTTCTGCCGCTTTAGGCAAGGCTCCCGCAAGAAGCCGGGAAAACACCCGTTTTCTTGCTCCGCCCAGCCCGTGGAAACATACTAACATTAGTAGCACAAACCATGGCCATGGTTTGTGCTACTATTTTTTTGTAGAAGTGGAGTGAAGTCGTGAGGACGCGGGGATCTGAGAATCCGAACCAGGAAACCGACTCGCTTCACACCCTTATCCGAATCAGGTTAGTATGTTGGGTCCCGAGAGACCGTATAAGAAAGTGGAATCGATAAGGCACTGTGAAGGCTTCTATGAAAACAGAACAGGAGGAAAAGGATGAAGTATGTGATTGCGTTTGACGTCAGTATGGGAAAAAGTGCCATGGTGGCCTTATCGCAAGATCGAGTGGAATTTCAGGTGCTTAGGTCATTCCCTGGAATTGGGGATCAAACTGCTGTCCAGATCATCGCAGAACTTGGTGACATCCGCCGGTTTCAGAATGCCAAGCAACTTAACGCGTATATCGGCATCGACATCCGTCGCCATCAGTCGGACAAACTCCAGTACCAGGACAAAATCAATAAACGGGGAAACAAGCGGCTGCGGACCATGATTTCCCTCCGCAAAAAAACGCACAACACCATTGCCGACCATTACGACCAATTAAAAAAGCAACCCAATGGAAAGCCCCATCAGGTTGCAGTGATCGCCTGTGTGAATAAGTTCGTGAAAGTTGCATTTCACCTTATTCGCCACGGGCTTCTTTACCAGTACGAATCCGGCAAAGCTTCGTAAACACAATTCCCTTTCACTATAGCACAGAAAACCTGGTGAAAAAAACAGGAATCGCCAGGTTTTTTTGGCATGCCCTTTTTGGCACGATCAGATAGCTTGTAGTGCAGGTGCATGACTCCTGCGGGAATAGCGAGACGACCGAGACCCCGCAGGGAACGAAGTGGACGAGGAGGCTTGGGCGCGAGCCCGCGGAAAGCGTGCACCGGAACGAAAAGCAATCGTTCCTCAGCCCACTCCCTCTATTTTTTAATAAACTACGAGAAAAAACTTGACTGCAGATAAGAAAGCGTCCGCCTGGAACGATTTCTTCAAATAATTACATAGAATCAGTGGTGCTTGCATGTGGCCGCTTAAACTCCGCTTTCTACCTGGCTTTCCTTCGCGAATCGCGCTGCACTTTGGCCGGCGACGTTGCCCGTCACGAGTGCAGAAGTGATGTTGTAGCCGCCGGTATAGCCATGGATATCCAGGATTTCGCCGCAGAAATACAAGCCCGGTTTCTTTTTAGAAGCCATTGTCTTCGGTTCGATTTCTTTGATGGAAACGCCGCCTCCAGTGACAAAGGCCTTTTCAATCGGCTGTGTGCCGTTTACAAACATCGTAAAGGCGGTCAACTGCTGCGCAAATGCCCGCACTTTATCACTTGGCAGTTCCGGGCCGGTCAATTGAGGATCGATATCCACACGTCCCAAAAGGAACAGCAGCCACCGTTCTTGTGCTAAACTCTTCCAGACATTTTTCACTGATTTTTTCGGTTCATCCTTCATCATCTTAACGAGCAGCTGAAAAGCGGATTCCACATTTTCATCCGGCAGGGAATTGATGCGCATTTCTACCGGCTGTCCGCCGTTTTTCTTCATTTCTTTGACGACATACTGGCTGCAGCGCAATACAGCGGGTCCGCTCAATCCGAAATGGGTGAACAGCATGTCCATCTGATGCGTCACGAGCACCTTGCCTTTTTTGTTCAGAACCGTCACGGCTGCGTCACGCAGCGCCAGTCCCTGAAGTTCCCGGCTGACGATAAAAGCTTCCTTCGACAGCAATGGGACCTCGGTCGGGTAGAGGTCGGTGACGGTGTGTCCCGCTTTTTCCGCCCACGGGTAGCCATCTCCTGTAGAGCCGGTTTGCGGTACTGCCTTGCCGCCAACTGCCACGACGATTGCTTTGGCTGTGTATTCTTCGCCTGTGTGAAGCCGAGCGCCTGTTATATGTTCATCGGTCATCAATAGTTTTTTAACGGGTGAATCGAGCAACACCGTAACGTTCAGCCGGTCCATTTCCTTGAACATGGCGTCGGCCACATCCTGTGCACGGTTGGAGACCGGGAACATCCGGCCATGATCTTCTTCCTTTAAAGCGACGCCAAGGCCTTCGAAAAAGGAAATGATGTCTTCGTTATTGAATACGGAAAACGGGCTGTGCAGAAAACGGCCGTTCCCCGGAATATGTTTCACAATTTCGTCAAGAGGCAGGCGGTTGGTCACGTTGCAGCGGCCACCACCGGAAATGATTAACTTTTTCCCTAATTTCTTTCCTTTTTCGATCAACAAAACCTTTTGGTTGTTGGAAGCTGCGGCAATTGATGCCATTAAGCCGGAGGGACCCCCGCCGATAATTATAACGTCATACATAAAATAAGAACTCGCTTTCGTTTTTCTCTCAGTATACACGATGATGCGAAACTCGTTGAGTAATTTCTTCTATAGGTGTAAACTATCGTGTAGATTGCTTTTATCATGAACAAGTCAGGAAGTGCAAAATGTCATCATTAATCAAGGGTACAGCCATCTTAACCTTGGGTTTATTTTTATCGAAAATCCTTGGCGTTATTTACATCATCCCGTTCTACAGCATGGTGGGAGAAGACAATATCGGTCTTTATCAATACGCATACATACCGTATAACCTGATGCTGGCGCTGGCCATTTCAGGAGCTCCGATCGCTTTCTCGAAATTTACCGCTAAATACAATTCCCTCGGAGATTATGAAACCGGAAGGAGATTATTAAAGTCTGGCCTATTGACGATGATGGTCACCGGCTTTGTTTCTTTTCTGTTGCTTTATCTCTTTGCGGAGCCGCTTGCCCGCATCACCATTTCTGAAGATGAAAGAATTTATTCTGTTGGAGATGTCACAGAAGCGATCCGCTGGGTCAGCTTTGCGCTGATCGTCGTGCCGTTCATGAGTCTTTGGAGAGGTTTTTTCCAAGGCTATAATTACATGATGCCGACGGCCGTTTCGCAGTTAGTCGAGCAGATTGTCCGCATCATTTTCCTTTTGGGCGGAGCTTTTGCGGTCATTTATATTTTTGACGGCACACCGAAAACAGCGATTCAGTTTGCTGTATTGTCTGCGGCCGTCGGGGCACTGGGCGGAATCGTCACTTTAGCTTATTTCTGGAAAAAGAAAAAGCCGGAATACAATCGCCTATTAGCCAATTCAGTTGAATCTTATGACGTTAAATTACGTGATATGTATAAAGAGATTTTGGTTTATGCGATTCCCGTCATTTTCCTTGGAATTGCCAACCCTTTATTTCAATTTGTCGACTTGATGACTTTCAACCGGGCAATGAGCTCTGGCGGCAATGTCTCGGATATCGACTTGCTCGGAATTCTGAACTTGACTGCCCATAAGCTGGTCATGATTCCCGTCATGCTGGCTACCGGTTTTTCAATGGCCTTGATTCCGTTGATCACCAAGCATTTTACACGCAATGAGCATCTCCAGGTGTCGCGGACACTCGACCAATCGATACAGGTCATGTTGTTCCTGACATTGCCAGCGGTAATCGGCATGACGATGCTGTCCGATGAGCTGTACCATGTGTTCTATGAAGTCAGCGAAGTGGGCTCTGAAATTTTGGCGCATTACTTGCCGGTAGCCATTCTTTTTGCGGCTTTCCCAGTAACGGCATCAATCCTGCAGGGCATCAATAAACAAAAATGGATCATCATCAACTTGTCTACCGGCCTGCTGCTGAAAGCACTCCTGAACACACCGCTGATCGAGCGTTTTGAAACAGACGGTGCGATTGCAGCAACCATCATCGGTTATTTGGCGGCGATCGGCATGAACATGCTGGTCATCGTCAAAGCCATGAACTACCGTTCGCAAATGGTGGGAAGACGCGTCATCCTGATCGTCATCTTGAATTTGATCATGGCGGGAGCGGTTTACCTTGCATTGTCCGGGTTAGATCTGTTTATCGGTATGGACAATAAGTTGCTGTCATTGCTGCGTATTATTCTGGTCGGCGGCGTCGGGACAATCGTTTATGGTTACCTTGGACTGAAGACCGGCTTGGCACAAAAGTTGCTCGGCTCAAAAATAACAAGAATTTCCCGGAAATTCGGTTTTTAGGAGTGACACCATGCGCATAGATAAATTTCTTTCCAATATGGGCTACGGCTCCAGAAAAGAAGTCAAGATTCTGCTGAAAACAAAAGCGGTGGAAGTGAACGGTGAAATCGTCCGCGACCCGAAAGTGCATGTCGACGAGCATGCCGATCAGGTGCTGGTGGGCGGAGAAGCTGTCGCCTATACCGAGTTCATCTACCTGCTGATGAATAAACCGCAGGACGTCATTTCGGCGACAGAAGACAAATACGATCAGACGGTCATCGACTTGCTGGCAGAGCAAGAGCGGCATTTCGAGCCGTTCCCGGTAGGGCGCCTGGATAAAGATACCGAAGGGTTCCTGCTGCTGACCAATGACGGCAAATTGGCACATGAATTGTTGTCGCCCAAAAAGCATGTAGATAAAACTTATTATGCGTTGATTGAGGGAAAGGTTACAGAAGAGGATGCTGAAGCATTTGAGAAGGGCGTGGCGCTTGACGACGGCTATGTCACGAAGCCGGCTAGCCTCAATATTCTCGAAAGTGGACCTGTTTCCAAAATTGAATTGACCATCACAGAAGGCAAATTCCATCAAGTCAAGCGGATGTTTGAAAGCGTCGGCAAACGCGTGATTTACTTAAAGCGTTTATCAATGGGGCCGCTGAGTCTCGACCCGGATCTTGAGCTCGGGGAATACCGCCACTTGACGGAAGAAGAAGTAACTAGTTTAAAACAGAGAAACTTCTAACAAGCCGTGGTTTTCCGAAGCTTACCGCGGGCTCGCGTCCAAGCCTCCTCGTTCGCTTTGCTCCCTGCGGGGTCTCGGCCGTCTCGCTTTCCCGCAGGAGTCGAGCGGACGCTTCTCCAAACCACTTCATGAACGCTTTCTTCTTTGAATCTAGCTGAAGGCGGCGACTCCAAAGGGAGCAACGAAGCGACGCGAGCTGGAGCCACTGGACTGAGCAGAGCGAAGAGAGCGGCAGAAGCCGTGTCCGTGTAACGCGTCCGCCTGGAGCGCAGGATCCGTTATAAATATAATGTAATAACACGATGCAATGTGTAATCATTTTGTAAAAGGCATAACTATTCTTTTGTCTAAAAGCTAAACAAAGAAAATGACCGCATAGCTGCGGTCATTTTCTTTGTTTAGGAAATCTTTTTAGGACGTCATTTTCACTTTCCGTTGCGTCGTTGTCCATTTGCCTCGAGTTGGACTGATCACCAAGTCGTTAAAGGCTAACACATTCAAATCTCTTTGAATGGTGCGAGGAGTGATGCCGAATTCGTCGACAAGATCTTGCGTCGTTACAGTCCCGTTTTCGAGAATGTACTTATACATATCTTTAATTCGAATGAGCATGCGATCGGTTGTTGGTTTCATATAAATAGAACCACTCCTTCATCTTTTTTCCCATTGGCAAAGACTAGCGGACGATATGCTGAGGTTTATACAGCAGGTTTATGATAGATGCCAAAGACAGCCCCTTTTCCTAAAAAGATGTGTCAATCTAACTAGTCTGACAATTTGATTATAGCGGAAAAACATTTCGAATTCTAGGATTTCCCTTTAATTTTACGTAAAAATAACAATCGAAAGACAGAATTTTTTGTGTTAATTGGCAGTTAATTCTTTAATTTATTGAAAAAAGGTGTACAATAGCCATAACAAAAGGGAGTGTGAAACATGGATTGGCTGTTAGAAGCAAACAAACGCAAAGAAACCATGCTGAGTGAATTGCAGCAGTTAGTGGCGATTCCCAGTGTATTGAGTGAAGAAACAACGCCAACAGCTCCTTTTGGAAAAGAAGTCAAGCAGGCATTGGATTGGTTTTTACAAAAAGGAAGAGCACGGGGTTATTCTGTAAAAAATGTCGCGGACGTCGCAGGACATCTTGAAATCGGACAAGGGGAAGAGCTGCTCGGAATTTTAGGGCATGTCGATGTTGTTCCGGCAGGTGAAGGTTGGACTAAAAACCCGTTCGGTGGAGAGCTCCAGGATGGCCGCCTGTATGGTCGCGGAGCCATCGATGACAAAGGCCCGACCATCGCGGCATGGACCGCGCTGAACATGCTGAAGGAGGCGGACGTGGAATTCACGAAGCGGGTCCGCCTGATTATCGGCACAGATGAAGAAAGCGGCTTCCGCTGTATGGATCGCTATTTCCAGACAGAAGAAATGCCCGCCATCGCCTTTGCACCGGATGCGGATTTTCCCATCATCAATGCTGAAAAAGGCATTGCCAGTCTGGTCTTTTCGACGTTCTCGATGCATGAGGACGCGGTTCTGGAATCGTTTATTGCTGGTCACCGGACCAATATGGTGCCCGATAAAGCAACAGCTATTTTAAATGGTCAGCTTTCGGAATGGCAGGAGGATTTCAAGGAGTTTTGCCAAAAACACGAGGTAACAGGCGTGGCAGAACAGCATAACGCTTCAACCGAATTGACCTTGAATGGAAAATCGGCCCATGCAATGGAGCCTGAAAATGGCGTCAATGCAGGAGTTCTCTTGGCTCTGTTCTTAAAAGATCGGCTGGAAGGCGATGGCCAGAAATTTGTGGGATTTGTCGCTGACACGTTCTATCAGGATTCACGGGGACGCAATCTTGGTCTTAATTTTACGGATGAGGAGTCCGGGGAAACAACATTTAATGCCGGAATCATCCGTTTTGAGAAAAAGAAGACCGCGACCATCACAGTCAGCATGCGGTATTCTATTAGTTATCCATTTGAAGAAAAGATTGCTGCTTATCAGTTGAAGGATTTTGTACTGGACATTGCGTCCAATTCTCCACCTCATTATGTGGACGAAAACGATCCGTTCATCAAGACGCTGCAAAGCGCATATGAAACGCAGACCGGCAACACAGCAGATCTACTGGCGATTGGTGGAGGCACCTATGCGCGTGTATTGGACAAAGGTGTAGCATTCGGCATGCTGTTTCCTGGCGAACCGGATGTTGCGCATCAAGCGGATGAATTTGTCGACATCGACAATTTAGTTAAAGCCACTGCAATCTACGCAGAAGCGATTTATCAATTGGCTTGCAAAAAATGAGGAAAGAGGGAATGGATATGGACTTGATATTGCACAATGGAGAATTTATTCGTGAAGAGGATTTGGTGATTTCGAAGGAAGATCGCGGCTACCAGTTCGGGGACGGGATTTATGAGGTGATTCGTGTATACGATGGCAACTTGTTTACAGCGAAAGAGCATATCGACCGTTTCTACGAGAGTGCCGATAAAATCAAAATCGTCATTCCTCACACAAAAGACGTGTTCCATAAAATGATATATGATTTTGTTGAAATGAACGAGATCGACAACGGACAAGTGTATGTACAGATTACGCGTGGTGCTGCAGAGCGCCAGCACCAGTTTCCGACTCAGGAAAATCCTGTCATTACCGGCAATACCAAAGTAGTAGAGCGTCCGGTCGCAAGTATGAAATCCGGAGTAACCGCTAAGTTTATCGAGGATATCCGCTGGTTGCGCTGTGACATCAAGAGCCTGAACCTGCTCGGCAATGTGCTGGCAAAACAGGAAGCTTCTGAAGAAGGGTTTTTCGAAGCCATTTTGCACCGAGGTGAAACTGTTACAGAAGGCTGTTCATCGAATATGTACGGCATAAAAAACGGCACTCTTTATACTCATCCATCCAATAACCTGATTTTGAACGGCATTACAAGAAGAGTCATTCTCGAGCTGTGCAATGAGCTGGACATTCCGGTGGAAGAAACAGCCTTTACCAAAACACAGGCACTCGAAATGGATGAGTTCTTCATGTCTTCCACGACCGCTGAAGTGATGCCGATTGTTGAAATCGGTGATCACAAGGTCGGCCAAGGCTTACCGGGAGAATTGACCCGCAAACTGCAGGCTGCTTTTGAAGCGCGCATCCAAATAGGTGTGAAATCATAAAGTTAGGATATTCATAAGAAAAGTGGTTGGCTCCGGCCGATCACTATTTTTTTAGGCCTGCGCACATGGTAAACTAGAGCCAGGTGATGAAAATGAAACCACATTATTTTATTGGCATAAAGATTCCGTCAGCCATTGCGGAAAAATTGGACGAAGAGCGCCGATCCTGGAAGCTGCAAAGCCATAAACGGCTGACACCTCCACAGGATATGCACATCACCCTGCTGTTTATTGGTGAAGATGTGCACGATGAAATTGGTCAGGCTGTAAAGCTGCTGTCCGGCATTGAGCAGCCATCGTTCAGTTTGACAGTTGATGGGATAAAGACTTTCGGTAACCCCACAACTCCCCGGGTGATTTACGCTTCGCTTGAAAACAGCGAGAAACTGGAGGCGTTGCAGCAGCAGGTACTCGAGTCTTTAGAATCATTGCAGATCCGGCCCGATCCAAAGAAGTTCATACCGCATATTACATTGGCCAGCAAGTGGGCCGGTGGTGTTCCAAGTAAACCGCAATTTTCAATCGACAAGATGCAATTCGACGTGACCGAGTTTTCGCTTTTTCAAATCGCACCAAAGGAAAATCCCCGCTACCAAAAGATAGCCAATTATGTATTGAGAAACAGTCTCTGAATATATTGGGCTGACTATATTATTGGGAACTATTTTAAGGGAGATATTCTGCAGTTTTGAGAAATCTCTTCTAGTTTGCTCTATATCATAATTAATACTTGATGATTTATGTCCATTTACCAGAAGTTGCTGGACTCCTAAAAGAAAGATGCATGACTAATGATAAGAAGCGTCAGCCTGGAGCGGCTTCTTCGGATTAGCTCTTCATAAGTAAGATGTTTAAATAAGGCTTTTACTTCAGTTGAGGCAATAGTCTCCAATACGTCCAAAGGCGAGTGCTTATGAAAACAGTGTTTATTATCAACCCCGTAGCGGGCAACGGCAGGGCGTTGAAAAAATGGCGCAGCTTTGAACAAACCATCAACTTTCCGTTTGAGCAGGCCCTCACTCGCTTTCCGGGACATGCCACCGAGATTGCGGCTGGCTACCGGGAACAGCAGGAGGCGGTCTTATTGATCGGATTTGGTGGAGATGGCACTTTGCGTGAAATCGTTGTGGGTGCTGCCGGTGCCAAAGAGCTTATTGTCGGATCCGTAGCGGCAGGGTCCGGCAATGATTTTACAAGAGCTTATGGCACGTTTAAAGATGGCCAGGCAATTGAAAGTTTCCTCAAAAGCCCTTTTTTTCGCAGGGAAGACCTTGGGCAATTCGCCAATGGCGCTGGCTTTCAATTTGTCAGCAGCTCAGGCATCGGCTTTGATGCGGCGATCACCATCGCCGTCAACCGTTCAACTATCAAGAGAAAGCTGAACCAGCTGGGCCTCGGGAAGTTGGTCTATGTTCTATATGTAATCAAGACATTCCTGAAATTCGAAAAATACACGCTGTATGTGGAAGTTGATGGTACCCAAATCACCTATAAGGATGTTTGGCTGGCAACGGTCAGCAACCAGCCATATTTCGGTGGAGGCATGAAAATTTCCCCTGCCTCAAAAACAGATGACGGATTGCTTGAATTGACAGTTGTCCATCAAATTTCACGTTTGAAACTATTGCTGGTTTTTGGTACGGTATTCAGCGGAGCACATACGCGTTTTAACGAGGTCAGCCAAATGAGCAGCACAGAATTCGGGCTCTCGACCGACAAGCCGGTTTGTCGGCATGTTGATGGTGATGATGCCGGCATGAGCTCGCCAAACGAAACGGTCGCTTATTCGGTCAGCCAGTATGATTGGAAATCAATAAATTAATGGAATAGAAAGAGGATGAAACATGAGATCACGTTTTAAACCATGGGCAGCAGATTTAATCGATACGCATCCGGAGATCGTTATTCCGGATCCGGAGAAGAAAAAAGGGAAATGGCAAGAAGTCTTCGGCAATAAGCATCCGCTCCACATCGAAGCAGGGACCGGCAAAGGCCGCTTCATCATCGGAATGGCAAAAGCCAACCCAAAGATCAATTACATCGGCATTGAGCTGTTCGACAGCGTCATCGTCACGGCCTTGGAGAGCGTCCTTGAAGAAGAACACGGCGTCCCCAACCTGCGGCTTTTAAAGGTTAATGCAAAAAATATTGCTGATTATTTTGAACAAGGGGAAGTAGACAGGCTGTACTTGAACTTCTCGGATCCGTGGCCGAAAAAGCGCCACGCCAAGCGCCGGTTGACGCACGAATCTTTCTTGAAGCTATATGAAGCGGTATTGCCGAAAAATGGAGAAATCCATTTCAAGACCGACAACCGCAAACTTTTCGAATATTCACTTACCAGTGTTTCAGAATATGGTATGTTATTAAAAGATGTCTCATTGGATCTTCATGACAATGAACCTGAATGGAACATCATGACAGAATACGAAGAGAAGTTTTCGGAAAAAGGCCAGCCGATTTACCGGATGGAAGCACAGTTTTCAGTTAGCTGATTATGGATCATGACAAGGGGGAAAAGGGAATGCAAAAATTTCAATTTCACGACATGGTTTTAACCTGGCTTGATGGGGGGACCACTTTTTTGGATGGCGGCACGATGTTTGGGGTAGTGCCTAAGGTCATCTGGTCAAAACGTTATCCGGCCAATGAAAAAAATCAAATCGAATTGCCGACACATCCGATTCTGGTTCAGTTTGAAGGCCATAATATTTTGATTGACAGCGGTCTTGGCGACGGGAAATTGACGGAACGCCAACTGCGCAATTTAGGAGTTTCTGAGCAATCACGGGTGGAAGCAGATTTGGCGGAGCTGGGCTTAACAGCTGCAGATATTGATACGATCCTGATGACCCATCTTCACGGGGACCACGCAGCCGGTTTGACGAAATGGCAGGGGGAAGAGCTGGTTTCGGCTTTCCCGAATGCCAAAATCCATGTGTCCGCAGTAGAATGGCATGAAATGCAGCATCCGAATATCCGTTCACGCAATACGTATTGGAAAGAGAATTGGGAACCCATCGTTGAACAGGTCGAAACCTTTGAAGGTGAGAAAATATTGTTTGACGCTATCACATTGATTCATACCGGCGGCCATTCCGCTGGCCATAGTGCCATCAAAATGACCAGTGGCAATGAAACCATTCTGCACATGGCAGACATCATGCCAACACATGCACATCAAAATCCGTTGTGGGTATTGGCATTTGACGATTATCCGATGGACTCGATCTACGCTAAAGAAAAGCTTATGAGAGAAGCACTGAAAAACGGCTATTATTTCAGTTTTTACCATGATGCTTATTACCGCATCTTGAAGTGGAGCACGGACGGTAAAGAAATCGTTGAATCACTTGTGCGCAAGGAAAAAGCGCTATAGAAAAAAGGAGCCGATTCGGCTCCTTTTTTGTTTAAACCTGTTTTACTTCAATAACTGCGCCCGTAAAAGCATCAGCCAAAAATTCGAATTGCTGGAGTTCGTCTTCCTTGTGGCGGGTGATGCCGCCTTTATAAACCTCAGTCGTTAAAGCATGTTGCTTATAAGGCTCGGTTTTCATGAAAATCCAAGAGCCGTCGATTGGGCCTTCTTCTTTAAATGCAGATTTAACTTCTTTTAAGACGTCATCTGCCGGGTATAGTTTTTCTTTGCGATCGTACACTTCTTTTACCAAGTAGGCCGCTGCTACACCTGTAGCAAATCCAATGAGTAAATCACGATTATTCACTAAAATCCCTCCTCTGATTACTGGATAAATTGTACCATAAATATTTTGAAGGGCGAAATGAAAGCATCAAAGTTGTGATTCTTTCGAAAAACGAAATATAAAACTGGAAATTTTCTGATAAAAGCTCTAAACTAAACAGAGATAAGTTATTATATCAGTAAAAATAAGGAATAAGTTTTAACATCATATAAAAAAGGGGCTATATAAGTTGAACTAAAGAAACCAGCTTTTACCCATCGCTTCGCCTAGCTCCTGGACGCTGCATGACCCGCATCCTGCGGCCCCGAAAGCGGAGTTGGTTTGCGGAATATCAGCAGGCGAAGATCAATAGTTCAACTTGTATAGCCAAAAAAATCGCTTCAGGCGGGCTGTGGTTCTGGAATACCCAGAGCAACATACTATCCATTAAAAATAATCAGTTCAACTTACCATAGGAGGAATTTTGATATGAATGCTGAAACACGTGAAATGTTTAAAACCTTAACGGAATTGCCGGGAGCCCCGGGCAGTGAACATGCAGTCCGGAAATATATGCAGCAGGAACTGGAAAAAGTATCGGATCGCCTCATTCAGGATAATCTGGGTAGCGTCTTCGGCGTAAAAGATGGGCAGCAGGACGGGCCGCGTATTATGGTTGCAGGACACATGGATGAAGTAGGGTTCATGGTGACGCAAATCACAGATAATGGCATGCTGCGATTTCAGACTCTGGGTGGCTGGTGGAACCAGGTGATGCTGGCGACGCGTGTAGACATCATTGCTGGCGAAAACGTAATTCCAGGCGTTATCGGCTCGATTCCTCCACATCTGTTGAGCGAAGAACTTCGCAACAAACCGATGGAGATCAAGAACATGCTGATCGACATCGGAGCGGACGACAAACAGGATGCATTGGCGATGGGCATTCGTCCCGGCCAGCAAATCGTGCCTTTCAGTCCGTTCACACCGATGGCCAATGACAAGAAAATTATGGCTAAAGCTTGGGATAACCGCTATGGATGCGGACTGGCAATCGAACTCATGAAAGAATTGAAAGATGAAAAATTGCCGAACCAACTATTTTCCGGGGCGACGGTTATGGAAGAAGTCGGCTTGCGAGGAGCTCAAACAGCTGCCACAATGATCAAGCCAGATCTGTTTTTTGCACTGGATGCCAGCCCGGCCAATGATGCGACAGGCGATAAAAATGAGTTCGGACAGCTGGGCCAAGGAACTTTATTACGCATTCTCGACAAAAGCATGGTGACTCATCGAGGCATGCGGGAATTCATTCTGGATACGGCCGAGACACATAACATCCCTTATCAATATTTCGTTTCACAGGGGGGTACGGATGCAGGGCGTGTGCACACAGCCAACGAAGGAATTCCTAGTTCAGTCATCGGAATCTGTTCACGTTACATTCATACTTCATCATCCATCATCCATACGGACGATTATGCAGCAGCCAAAGAACTGTTGACGAAACTTGTCAAAGCGTCCGACCGGACGACGCTTGAAACCATTAAACAAAATGTCTGAAAAGTGCCTCCGGGCTCTTTTTTTTGGAAAGGAATAGTGGATATGAAAAAAAAACGTGCAGCAATTGCATCAAAAAACCCAGCTAAAATCAACGCAGTATCAAGCGTTTTGACAAATATGAAATGGACAGTCGATTTATCCGACGTGGATGCCGAATCGGAAGTTTCAGCACAGCCTTTTTCACAGCAGGAAACGCGTCAAGGCGCAGTAAACAGAGCCAAGAATGCATTGGGAGAATTTGATTTTGCCATTGGGTTAGAGGGTGGAGTCTATGAAATGGAAGGAATCCTTTACTTGTGCAACTGGGGAGCTTTGGCCACTCAGGATGGGCGACTGTTTACAGCTGCGGGGGCTCAGATTCCTCTGCCTGCGGAGATTGCAGCAGGTCTTTATAGTGGCACGGAGCTCGGACCTGTCATGGATGACTATGCCAATGAAAGTGGAATCCGAAACCATAAAGGCGCTATCGGGATCCTCACAAATGGCTTCGTCAATCGAGGGGAAATGTTCAGCCATGTCGTCAAATTGTTGATCGGGCAATACCAGCGGTACAGCGATTAAGTTGCATGTCCCCGTAAACACCTTTAAAATAAGGAGCAGTAATGTTAAGGAGGAATAAGCGTGCCTCGATACGGATTGATTTTTATGCCGCTTTTACTGGCCGGAATATTGGCTGGCTGCACAGCCACACCAGAAGAACAGGTTGTACAAGGAGTATCGAACGCACATACCGCGTTTGAAGCACAGCCGGAAAGAGCCAATGAAACGGTGGGGCAAACTGATTTGTATGTACCAAACGGCTATAAGATCGAAGAACCATCAGACGGCTTTAATAGTTTAATCACTAGAGGCAGCGACTCTTTTGCTTTGCTCATAAATCCGAATGAAAGAGCCACGAGCACATTTTTCTATGAGCTGCAAACAGTGGATTCCGAACAGCTTTGGGTGGCAGATGAAACGTTTCAGCAAAACGGCCGTTTCGGATTTGCGACCATCAAAGAAATTGCAGAAGACCGCCTGGAGCTGGTAGTCAGCGCTGGCGGAGCTAAAATGACGACCGTCACAAAAGAAAGCGATATTCCAAAAAATATGGACTGGATGATGAAAACGGTCCGTTCAATCGATAGTGATGAATAGGAGATTACCCAAATGAGAAACTTACAGTCAACCAAGGAATTTCATGAATTGACAAAAGAAACTGCAGCTATCTTTATGTTTACAGCAGGATGGTGTCCGGATTGCCGTGTTATTGATCCCATCATGCCTGATATTGAAAAAGTGTTCCCGGACCATACTTTTGTATCCGTAGATCGTGACCAGTTTATCGATCTGTGCATCGAGCAAAATGTCTATGGCATTCCAAGCTTTCTTGCTTATGCGAATGGCCAGGAAACTGGACGCTTTGTCAGCAAGGACCGTAAAACACAAGCAGAAATTGAAGGGTTTATTTCGAATCTGCCAAAATAACAATGAAAACGGTTCGCCTAGACTGGGCTGAACCGTTTATTTATGAAAGTGAGGCCAAAACAACGATGAAATCCACTGAACTTTTTAATATACTTAGAGAGCGGATGCCAAGCCGCCAATTAGAGTGGCGCTACGACCGCGAAAACGATACTGCGCATATCCGCCACCAGCAGCTTGACAAAGGCATGAGCATTTCGTTGCCGCAGGTGATCAACCGATTTGAAGCAAAAGGCGATGCAGCTATCCAGGAGATCGTCTACACGATTACGGAAACTTTCGACGCTATGGAACGCGAAGCCAATGGCGAAATGAAATCGACCGAGCAAATTTTCCCGGTCATCCGCTCAACTTCTTTTCCCACCGAATCCAATGAAGGCCATAAGTTCGTTACAGCTGAACATACAGCTGAAACACGCGTCTATTTTGCCTTGGATACTGGCACTACCTATCGCTTAATTGACGAAAATGTGTTAAATTCATTAAGTCTGACAGAAGAGCAGATCAAGGAAATCGCGAAGTTTCAAGTGAAAAAACTAAAAACTGCTGTGAAAGAAGACCGTGTTGCCGGAAATATCTTTTATTTTCTGAATGAAAATGACGGCTATGACGCTTCACGCATCTTAAATGAATCTTTTTTAAAAGAAATGAAAGCAAAAATCACTGGAGATATGACCGTGTCCGTGCCCCATCAGGATGTATTGATCATCGGTGATATCCAAAATGAAACGGGATACGATGTGCTCGCACAAATGGCCATGCATTTCTTTACAAATGGCAAAGTGCCGATCACTTCCTTATCGTTCATTTATGAAAATGACGAACTCGAGCCGATTTTTATCATGGCGAAAAATAAACCTAATGAGGAGAACGATAAAAAATGAATGTATTCTATAATAAACAGGGAATCGGCGACGTGTTGCTGGTTCAACTTCAAACAGAAACCCCAGAAAAAATCCATCCGGAACAATCAGGAGATGTAACATTGATCAAAGATGAGGCCGGCACAATTGCCGGATTCAACTTGTTCAACGCTTCAAGCTATGCGGAACTTCCGGAAGGCGGGCAAGTGGAATTGTCAGAAGGACTGGTTACTTCTTTGCAGAACGCCCTTGCAAAGAACGATATCGATTTTACATTGGAAGTGGATTTTTCACCGAAATTTGTTGTGGGCTTGGTGGAAGCGAAAGAAAAGCATCCAAATGCCGATAAACTGAATGTCTGTCAGGTCGCTGTCGATGGAGAGCAGCTGCAGATCGTCTGCGGCGCCCCGAATGTCGAACAGGGCCAGAAAGTGGTTGTGGCTAAAGTCGGAGCAGTTATGCCTTCAGGAATGGTCATTCGTGATGCGGAACTTCGGGGAGTGGCATCGTCCGGAATGATTTGTTCAGCAACAGAATTAGCTTTGCCGGATGCTTCTCAGGAAAAAGGCATTCTCGTGCTGCCTGAAGATGCCGAAATCGGTTCAGCTTTCCAAGTAAAGGCGTGACGCATTATGAGCTGGATTAAAAATACATGGAACCGTCTGTTTACAGATGACGCTGAAGAAGCCGAAAAAGAAGTCACCTATGAAACGCCGCCCCCGGCCGAAAAAAAAGAAAAAGCGCCTTTTCGTTTCCCGCTAATTCCGGATGAAGAAAAAGAGGATTTTATCCATGACGTAAAACGGGCGGAAACCCGGCCCCAAATGCCGGTTTTCGATGAACGCGAAAGAGAGATTCTCCGAAAAGAGTCTGTACTTTCGGCTGACAAGCCGATTATGGGACCAAAAGAGGCACCCGTACGCCCGACAGCAGCAAAACGAAAAGCAGCCGAACTGCCTGTCAATACGGCACGCCGTTTTGAACCAAGCCGCTCAGTATCATCGGTTTATGGCTATAATACGGCACGTCCAGCACCTACCCAAAAACTGACGGAAGAAAGAGAAAACAAATACAACCGTGAATTGCATGATGAAGCGATTCAGGAAAGAGCAAGAGCTGGCTGGCATAAGCCAAGACCTGTGGTTGAACACGAAATCGCACCGATTTTTGACGAAGAGCCAGCGGCACAGCAACCTGTTCATGAAACAACAGAAGAAACACTAACAGCTGAAGAACCTCTTGCAGGGGAATCTCATGAAGTGAAGAGAACTGAAACTCCGGCACTTGAAGAGGAAAAAGATGCAACCGAGCAAACCCAGGTACATATGGAATCTCCAGCAATACAAACCGCAGAGAGCAAAGAAGTGGATCCTGTGAATGAGACAGAGCTGGAACCGGAGTCAAAACCGGAACTAGAACCGGTAAGGCAGCAAGAACCAAAGCCGGAAATTGAACTGGCATTTGAGACAGAACAAGAACCGAAAACGGAACCTGAGCTGCAAGAAGAGCTGAATACGGAAGTACAATCAGCATCCGAATTAATGGTGGATACAAAAACAAAATCACAATATGCACCAAAGCGCGAAAAAACCGTGCCATTTAATGTACTGATGCTTAAGTCAGATAAAGAACTATTGAAAAAAAAAGCTAAATCGATTCCTGTGCCCACATCGAATGTGGAGAGTACAAGAGTGCAAACTCCACAAGCGGAAAAAAAAACGGCAGATTCAACTGAACAGCCGGAGCATACGCTGAATTCAGTGGCTGAAACGGAGTCCAAAGCCTATCAATTGCCGCTGTCGGAATATTTGATGGCGCCTGAAAACAACCGGAAAGACGAAGAGTGGATGGAAGAACAGGGTGTGCGCCTGATTGAAGCTTTGTCTTATTTCCAAATCAAAGCCGAAATCCTCAGTACGGTCCAAGGACCTGCTGTCACACAATTTGAATTGAAAGTCGCCCAAGGAATCAAAGTCAGCAAAATCCGCAATTTGGCGGATGACTTGAAATTGGCCTTGGCTGCAAGGGATATCCGGATCCAAGCACCGATTCCCGGCAAAAGCTCTATCGGCATCGAAATTCCGAATCGCACAAGCCGCGCGGTGCGCATTTCCGAGATTATTGACAGCCCTGTCTTCCAAGAGTCGGATTCTCCTCTGGAAGCCGCACTCGGTTTGGACTTGACAGGCAAACCGGTCACATTGGATCTGCGCAAAATGCCACACGGCTTGATTGCAGGAGCTACAGGCTCCGGAAAGTCCGTCTGCATCAATTCATTATTGATCAGCCTGCTGTACAAATCATCGCCGAGAGATCTGAAATTGCTGCTGATCGATCCGAAAATGGTCGAGCTGGCACCTTATAATCACATACCGCATCTTGTCAGCCCGGTCATCACCGATGTCAAAGCGGCAACTGCATCACTGAAATGGGCAGTTGAAGAAATGGAGCGCCGTTATCAACTGTTTGCTCATAGCGGTGTCCGCGATATCAGCCGCTACAATAAGCTGGTCAAAGAAAAAGGGGATTATGCTCAACACCTTCCGTATATTTTAATAGTCATCGACGAGTTGGCGGACTTGATGATGATGTCTCCTTCTGATGTTGAAGACTCAATTTGCCGCATTGCACAAAAAGCCCGCGCTTGCGGAATCCATCTGGTGATTGCGACGCAACGACCGTCTGTCGATGTTATTACGGGATTGATCAAATCCAATATCCCGACGCGTATTGCGTTTTCCGTTTCATCACAAGTGGACAGCCGAACGATCCTTGATTCTCAAGGAGCGGAGCGCCTTCTTGGAAGAGGGGACATGCTGTACCTAGGAAATGGGATGTCAGCACCTAGCCGTTTGCAGGGAACATTTGTGACCGATGATGAAATTGAAAAAGTCATTGAGCATGTAAGGCAGCAAGGCGAGCCTGAATACTTTTTCAAAGAAGAGGAATTGATCAAGCGAAGTGAGTCTCCTGCTGAACAGGATGATTTATTTGAAGAGGCCTGCCGTTTTATCATGACGCAGGGGAGCGCATCGACTTCTCTTTTGCAGCGGAAGTTCCATATCGGCTATAACCGTGCAGCCCGATTGATGGATCTGATCGAACAGCATGGCTTTATTTCGGAGCAGAACGGCAGCAAAGCCCGTTCGGTTTTGATCACAGAAACCGACATTGAAGAAGTGTTTCATTAAGTGATCGGAAAAATGATTAAAATATAGAGAATACTGGCTCATTTTAACGAATAGTAAATATATGATATAATGTAACATTGTGTTTATCTTCATCAGCTATAGAACTCGCCCAGCGATTTATGTAGACTACTTATCAGCTCCCACAGGAGGTTCATTTATGACAGTTTTACATTTTACCGGAATCAAAGGTTCCGGTATGAGTCCACTTGCACAAATCATGCATGATATGGGCGAACAAGTTCAAGGTTCTGATATCGAACAGCATTTTTTCACTGAAGATCGGCTTCGTGAAAAAGGCATAACCATCCTGCCGTTCGATGCCAACAATATAGAAAAAAATATGACTATCGTTGCAGGAAATGCATTTGGCGATGATCATCCTGAATTGGTCAAAGCGCGTGAACTGGGTGCGACCATAATCCGTTACCACCAGTTTTTAGGTGACTTGATGAAGCAATATGTTTCAGTTGCCATTACGGGAGCCCACGGAAAAACCTCGACAACGGGTTTGATGGCACACGTTCTGGCAGGCTATAAGCCGGTTTCTTACTTGATTGGTGACGGAACAGGCGTCGGACAGACTGAATCCCATTTCTTTGTGGCAGAAGCCTGTGAATACCGCCGCCATTTTCTGGCCTACCATCCGGATTATGCTATTATGACCAATATTGATTACGACCACCCGGATTATTTCACGGGAATCGATGACGTCTTCAAGGCGTTCGAAGAAATGGCTCAGCAAGTGAAAAAGTGCATCATTGCCTGCGGAGATGATGAGTACCTTCAGCAAATCCAAGCACCGGTTCCGGTTGTCTACTACGGATTTGGAGAAGAAAATGATTTTCAGGCAAGAAATGTAGTGAAGACGACAGAGGGAACCACTTTCGATGTAGTCATTCGCAACGAGTTTTTCCATACCTTCACGATTCCGATGTTTGGTGACCACGCCATTTTGAATGCGTTGGCTGTTATTTCCTTATGCCAGTACGAAAGCATTCCGGCTGATATCATCCAGCAGCAGTTCGAGGACTTTGAAGGCGTTAAAAGACGCTTTACACAAACATCAATCGGTGACCGCATTTTGATTGATGACTATGCGCACCATCCGACAGAAATCCGTGCAACGCTGCAATCAGCCGGCCAAAAATATCCGGACCGGAAACTCATAGCGATTTTCCAGCCTCATACTTTTACGCGGACCCAGACGTTCCTGCAGGAGTTTGCGGATTGCCTTGCTGAGGCGGATCACGTTTACCTTTGTGACATCTTCGGCTCTGCCCGTGAGAAAGCAGGAACTTTAAAAATTCAGGACCTGGCAGAGAAAATTGAAGGCAGCAGTTTGCTGAAGCTTGACGAAGTGGACTCTTTGACTGTGCACGGCAATGCCGTTTATCTGTTTATGGGTGCGGGAGACGTCACCAAATTTCAGGAAGCTTTTGAAAATGAATTGAATATAGGAAAAACAGTTTAACTTTCGGGTTAAACTGTTTTTTTATTTATGCAGGAATTCAAATGTTTTTGTTGAATAATAAAAGAGACCGTGTTTAATCCAAACTCATCAAGGGTAGAAAAGGGATATAACATAATTCGTTAAAAGGAGGAAACAGGATGGATTGGCAAATCTTGCTTTACATTGCCGCGATCGTAGCCGCTATTGGATTTTTAGTTCTATGCGTAGCGTTGGCAATGACATTAAATTCGTTGAAAAACACATTAAAAGAAGTTTCAGGCACCGTAGCTGGTCTTGAAAATCAATTGCAGGGGGTAACGTTGGAAACGACGAATCTATTGCATAAAACAAATGAACTCGCTGAAGACATTCAAGTGAAATCAGAAAAGTTGAATGGTGTCGTTGACGCAGTGAAAGGCGTCGGCAACTCTGTTACTGATCTGAACTCCACAGTTCGCAACATCACTTCAAAAGTTGGCGTACAAGTCGAACAGAATGAAGACAAGATTGCCCAAGTAGTGCAATGGGGCAACGTAGTCATGGGTATCCGTGACAAATGGAACGAACGTAAAATCTATGAAGCTCGTGCAAATGCAGCTTATGCACCAGTACCTGAGCAGAAGAAACTACCACATAACGAACAATACTAAGAATAGCTTTAACTATTAAAATTAAACGGAGGTAATATTAATGAGCAAAAATAAAGACTATTACACTCAATCCAATTTTAACGATTCACAGTATAACAAGGATTACTACACGCAAGGCGGCCAGAACGGCGGCCAGAACTATCAGCAAAGCGACTATGTACCACAGTCTTACGGAACTTCTAATCGTTACGACGATCTTTACGATTACGAAGAATCAGGCGGAGGCTCAAGTTTCCTAGTCGGAATTTTGGTCGGTGGGATTGTTGGAGCTGCGGCTGCATTATTCCTGGCACCTAAATCCGGTAAAGAATTTCAGGCGGACTTAAAGACGCAAGCTACTACTTTGAAAGAAAAAGCGTCTCAGCAGTCCGAATCATCCAATGACGATTCAGCTGGCTTTGCACAGCAGTTGAAAGAACAGTCGACTAAAGTAGTTGATAAAGTGAAAAATATGAAAGGCGGAAACTCGCCTATGGACGATGGTACAGCTTCTTCAGAAGGGGAAGAGTCCATCGATATCCACTCAACTGTTCAAAACACTGCAGACAAATCAGACAACAAAGGTTCTGATGCATTCACTTCTACTGCCAATGCATTAAAAGAAGCGGTTGAAGAAGTGAAAGAAGAAAAGAAAACGACTTCAAGTTCGTCAACAGCCGGCAGCAGCAACAGCAACACAGCAAACGCAAACAAAGGCCCGAATACGACCAGCAGCAACAACAACAGCAATAAATCATCAAACTCAAGCAACAGCAACAAATCTTCATCAAATGCATCAAGCAACAACTACAACAAAAAGAATTAATCTGGGAGCGGTTTAGATGAAAAACTTAGTGCAAGTAAATAGTCTGGACAGTTTAAAACAGGCAGTGGGGCATAATCAGCATTACTGGCTATTTAAACACAGCAGCACCTGTCCAGTATCTGCTAAAGCGTGGAATGAGTATAACGAATACTGCTCACTGCATCCAAACCAAATCTTTTTGTATTTAGTGGTACAGGAAGATCGGGAATTCTCTCAAGCAATTGAAGAGATCACGGGTGTAAAACATGAATCGCCCCAATTGTTCCATTTTACGAGTCAACAAGTAGACTGGCACGCTTCCCATAACAAGATTAAAAGAGAATCCATGCAAGAATTTATTGCGTGAAAAAAAAGCCGAAGCCTTGATGCTTCGGCTTTTTTGCGGAAAAAACGCTTTAGCGCGTTGAATCGCTAAAATAAAATCCGTGACTTTACCGAATAGTTTGCTTATAATAGTCCTATCATGTTAATATGAGTCACCTGATAAAGGTTATTCGCGAAAGGGGAAGTTATAGAATGAGTAATTTAGAGTTAGAGCAACTAAGAGAAAAAGTGGATGCAGTCAACCTGCAGATTCTGTCTCTGATCAATGAGAGAGCTTCCGTAATTCAAGACATCGGTAAATTGAAAGAGAAGCAGGGAGTTAACCGCTATGATCCGTTGCGGGAACGCCATATGCTGAACCTATTGAAGGATAATAATGATGGTCCGTTGGATCAGAAGACCGTTGATCATATCTTCAAAGAAATCTTCAAGTCTGCTTTGGATATGCAAGAAGAGGATATCCGCAAAGCATTGCTGGTTTCACGTAAAAAGAAAGCCGAAGACACAGTGATTACCATCAATGGCGAACAAGTCGGCGCTGGTGGACCTTCCTTCATCTTTGGGCCATGCGCAGTAGAATCTCAGGAACAGGTATCAAAAGTTGCTGAAGCTATCGGAGCGAAAGGCTTGAAGATGATCCGTGGCGGAGCTTATAAGCCACGTACATCGCCTTACGATTTCCAAGGTCTTGGATTGGACGGCTTGAAGATGTTGAAAAAGGCAGCTGACCAGTTTAACCTGGCCGTTGTTTCAGAAATCGTTACACCTGGACATCTTGAAGCTGCTCTTGACTATGTGGACGTTGTCCAAGTCGGAGCACGTAATATGCAAAACTTTGAATTATTGAAAGCAGTCGGCTCTATCAACAAACCGGTTCTATTGAAACGCGGGATGTCAGCAACTGTCGATGAATTCATCCACGCAGCGGAATACATCATCGCTTCAGGAAATGAAAACATCATTTTATGTGAACGCGGTATCCGCACATATGAAAAAGCAACACGCAACACACTGGATATTTCTGCAGTGCCAATCTTGAAACAAGAAACGCATCTTCCGGTATTTGTTGACGTAACTCACTCAACAGGGCGCCGTGATCTATTGTTGCCAGCGGCTAAAGCTGCTATCGCAATTGGAGCGGATGGCGTTATGGCTGAGGTTCATCCAGATCCAGCAGTAGCATTATCTGATGCTCAACAGCAAATGGATTTGGGTCAATTCGATGAGTACTACGATGCTTTGATGAAATTCATGAAACAGTACGAAATGAAAGTATGAGCCTGAAAAGCCGGATAAACTCCGGCTTTTCTTTTTTTTAGTTGATATTACTGAAGATTTTGTCGTATGATTAGAGAAAGACTGGAAAAGGAGGGCGCACAATGACCGTTACGATATACGATGTGGCAAGAGAGGCGAACGTTTCCATGGCTACTGTGTCACGTGTAGTAAATGCCAATCAAAACGTAAAACCTGCCACAAGAAAGAAAGTACTAAAAGTGATAGAAGAATTGGGCTATCGTCCAAATGCTGTTGCTCGGGGACTTGCAAGTAAAAAAACAACGACGGTCGGCGTCATTATACCCGATATTTCCAATAGCATGTATGCTGAACTGGCTCGTGGAATTGAAGATATTGCGACAATGTATCGCTATAATATTATTTTATCCAACTCGGATCAGAACCAAAATAAGGAACTTCAGTTATTGGAGACAATGCTCGGAAAACAAGTGGACGGAATTGTCTTTATGAGTGATGTGATTTCAACTGAACTTCTTTATGAAATGGAACGTTCTTCGACTCCAATCGTCCTGGCCGGTTCAATTGATGAATCAGCAGCGATTGCCTCAGTCAATATCGATTATTATGGCGCTGCCTACGAAGCCGTTAAGAAATTTATCGATAATGGCCATAAAAAAATTGCCTTTGTTTCTGGTCCGCTGACTTCGATGATCAACAAAGAGTACAAACTAAAAGCCTATAAAGAGGCTTTGGCCGATGCAGGCATCGACTATGATGAAAAATTGATTGTTGAATGCAATAATTCTTATGATGAAGGAATCGAAGCTGTTCAAACTTTAGCTTCACTCGAGCCGACTGCATATTTTGTCAGCAACGATGAAATGTCAATCGGTGTCATTCACGGATTGGAAGAGCAGGGCAGAAGAATACCTGCAGATGCAGAAGTCATCAGTTACGAAAATTCCAAGCTGGCGCGTATGGCTCGACCAATGCTGACGTCTGTCGCTTTCCCGCTTTACGACATCGGTGCTGTCTCCATGCGGCTACTGACAAAGTATATGAACAACGAGGAAATCGAAGAAAAGCAAGTTATTCTTCCATACCGGATCGAAGAAAGACAATCGACTAAAAACGATTAATGGCGGGTTCCGCTTAAGAAACAATTGCAAAAGCTGACTGGATGAAAATTCAGCCAGCTTTTATCGTTTCCGCAATTGAATTTTCGATAAAAGCAGTACAAGTTTATAAATCTCCATAAGTGAAAAGAAAGAGCCAACGGAATCATTTCCGTCGGCTCTTTTTTCAGCATGTATTCATTTTAATTGTTGCGGATCATGTACAGGGCTTTGTTCAGCATTTGTAGGTTTTTATCTGTGATTTCCGATTTTCGGGGTATAGCTTTATACATATTCGGCGGATCTTCCCACGTATCGATTAATTTGACCGGCGATTCCGGCTGCCATTTCTCAATCCATGATTCAGGCAATTTACCGGAAGGGATAGGGAAATTGTTCATTTCCATCCAAATTAATGACCAGGCGCGGGGAACTACGCGCCAAATATCATATCCACCACCACCAACGGCTATCCAGCGGCCCTCACAATGCTCGTGAGCGAGTTCATGTGCAATCCTTGGTATTTCCTTGTAAATATTCATTGTCCCGTATAAATGGGTCAGAGGGTCCAAATAATGGGCATCTGCTCCATTCTGTGTCAAAATGACATCGGGTTTAAAGAATTCAATTATTTCTTTCATGGACGTACGGTAAATTTCGAGAAAAGACTCGTCTTCCGTAAACGCATCGATTGGAAAATTGAAAGAGGTGCCATAGCCTTGGCCGCTGCCGCGTTCATTGATATTGCCGGTCCCGGGAAAAAGATAGCGCCCCGTTTCGTGGATGGAGACGGTGCAGACATCAGGATCGTCGTAAAAGCTCCATTGTACGCCATCGCCGTGATGGGCATCAGTATCAATGTACAGCACCCGGGCATTGTATTTGGTTTTCAGGTAATTGATGGCCACCGAGCTGTCATTGTAGATGCAAAAGCCGGATGCTTTGCCCCGGAATCCGTGGTGAAGGCCACCGCCCAGGTTTAAAGCATGCTGCGCTTTTCCTTCCATGACATAATCGACAGCTGTCAATGTCCCACCAACCAGTCGGGCACTGGCTTCGTGCATATTTTCAAAAATAGGTGTATCCTCTGTGCCAATTCCAAAACTTTCACCGGCCTCCGATGTCACTTCTCCTCGGCTTGCCTTTTTGACGATATCGATATAGCGCTCATCATGAGCCAATAATAATTCCTCATCGGTCGCAATACGGGCAGGGACAATCAATTCCTCTGGAAGCGCATTCATTTTATTTAATAAATCAATCGTCAAAACGAGTCTTTTCTGGTTAAAAGGATGTGTTTCAGAAAATTTATACCCCAATTGATCTTCTGAAAAGATGAATACGGCATGTTTCATTCGTTCACTTGCGGCATGCTTGGCCATAGGACATCAAATCCTTCTTTGCGCAGATCATTGATGATGGCGAGTGGGTTCATCGTCTGAACTCGGAAAACAAGAACCTTATTGCTGCTGTTTTCTCTGTCGGGGTAAACGAGGACACTCAGCACATTGACTTTCTGCTGATGGAATACTTTTGAGACTTCGTACAGGATACCGGAGCGGTTTTTTACCCGCACTTCGATTTGCGAACCGGGCTGGTGTGCCCCGGTCAGTTCAATGAAGGTATACAAAAGGTCCGTTTCTGTCAGGAAGCCGACCAGTTTCTGATTGCTGACAACTGGAATACAACCGATTTTCTGCTCATAGAATATCATGGCCACTTCCTCAACAAAATCGAGCGGGTGGGCCGTAATCGGATTAGGCGTCATGATTTCTGCGACTTTCTTTTTATAAGGTTCACCCTTTGGTGCTACGGTGAATCTTGAAGGGACAGCGTCTTTCAGGTCGCGATCGGTTACAATGCCGACCACTTTTCCGTCATCGACAATAGGTGCATGGCGAATGCGTTTCTTCTCGAACAAATCCATGACATCCTGGACGGTTTGGTCCGAATTTAGCGTATGGACATCGGTTTTCATGATTTCTTCCACTAGCATATAAACACCCCTTTTAGGTTAAATCAATACATGTAACGATTCATAAAACGCAACTGATCAAATTTTTGGATTGATTCGTTATCGACCCTGCTGCCAATTTTGGCCATCAGGCAGTTGGCTGGATGTGAGCTGATTTCAGGATCGTCGGTGGCATAATATTCCAATCCGCCGGCCTGCATCATTTTCTCCATGATTTTTCGGTATTCCCATACATTCAATCCTGTTCCTTTTAAATCCCAATGCCAGTAATACTCGGTCGTGATAACGATGAAATCCTCAAAGGCGTCATCTTCCATCGAGACCTTTAATAAGGATTTGCCTACACCGCTTCCTCTGTATTTAGGAATGACTTCTATCGCCCCAAGTTCGATCAGGTTATCCATTTTTCCTTCTGACCAGCGCTCCAGAGGATCGGGGTAAAGGAACGTGACATAACCGACAATCATATTATTTTCACGGGCAATAAGAATTCGCCCTTCCGGCAAGTCAGCAATTTCAGCAATAGCTTTGTGCTGCTGGGCAGGTGGCCTGAAAGCGACCAGGTCTTCATGAAAATCAAGTTCGCTCAATTCTTTTCCGGGGATAGGGCCTTCAATGATAAGAGGGCCATGTTGGGTTTCCAATTCCACGGAGTTATACGTTTTTTTATGTTCCATCATTTCACCGCCTGTAGGATACAATTAGCTACATTATACATGAACTATAAGAGGATTTGGAAGAAAGCTGGTGAAATAAGCTATATTTTCTAAAAAGTTAAAATAGTTCGCATTCAATTGTCACAATGTTGTAGAATATAAGTTAATCAATAAGAAAGGGTGATCAGGATGAAAGTGGAAGCGTTGCCAGCAAGAGCAGGGGTGCACCAATTACATAATTATGAAGAGATAGCTGCCAATTTCGATTGGGCTGAAGTCGAGAAGGAATTTAGTTGGTATGAGAGCGGCAAAGTGAACATGGCACATGAAGCGATTGACCGCCACGCCGATTCTTACCGAAAAAACAAGGTGGCTCTTTACTATAAAGATCAAAACAGACATGAATCCTACACGTTTTATGAGATGAAACGCATGACGAACCGTGCCGCAAACTTGCTCGAATCAACTTCGAATCTGGAAAAAGGGGATCGGATCTTTATTTTCATGCCACGATCTCCAGAGCTTTATTTCCTGATGTTCGGGGCGCTGAAGATGGGGCTGATTGTTGGGCCTTTGTTTGAAGCATTCATGGAAGGGGCCATTTATGACCGGCTTGATGACAGCGAGGCAAAATCCATTATTACGACACCGGAACTGTTGGAACGAGTGCCTTACAATCGGTTGCCGAAACTAGAAACGATTTACCTTGTAGGGCAAGACATCAAGGAGCAGGATGGCCATATCGATGTGCTGAAGCATTTGCCAGCTAGTTCAGATAAGTTTGATGTTAAATGGCTGGACAAAGAGGACGGTCTGGTCCTTCACTATACATCCGGTTCTACAGGCAAGCCGAAAGGCGTCCTCCATGCCCAATATGCGATGGTGCAGCAATATCAGACTGGGAAATGGGTATTGGATTTCAATGAAACCGATATTTACTGGTGCACGGCGGATCCGGGATGGGTGACAGGAACGGCGTATGGTGTATTCTCACCATGGTTGAACGGTGTCACAACTGTCATTCTCGGTGGACGGTTTTCTCCTGATAGCTGGTATAAAGCGATTGAAGATTTTGGCGTCACTGTATGGTACAGCGCGCCGACTGCATTCCGCATGCTTATGGGAGCGGGCGATGCCTTAGTGAAGGAGTACGATTTATCAACTCTTCGCCATGTATTATCGGTAGGGGAACCGTTAAATCCAGAAGTGGTCAGATGGGGAGCTCAAGTATTCGATAAACGCATCCATGATACATGGTGGATGACAGAAACAGGTGCACAGACCATCTGTAATTATCCGGCGATGGATATCAAGCCGGGCTCGATGGGCAAACCGGTGCCAGGCATCAAAGTCGCAATTGTCGATGACCAGGGAAATGAGTTGCCGCCTAATCAAATGGGCAACCTGGCGATTGAAAAGGGATGGCCGTCAATGATGCGCCAAATCTGGAACAATCCGGCGAAATACGACTCATACTTCCTAAAGGATAAATGGTATGTATCAGGCGATTCGGCTTATATGGACGAAGAAGGCTATTTCTGGTTCCAGGGTCGTGTGGATGACGTGATCATGACTTCAGGTGAACGTGTCGGTCCGTTCGAGGTGGAAAGCAAATTGCTGGAACACCCAGCGGTTGCTGAAGCCGGTGTTATCGGCAAGCCGGATCCTGTCCGTGGTGAAATCATCAAAGCGTTTGTTGCATTGGTTGATGGATATGAGCCTTCAGAGGAATTGGTGAAGGAAATCCAGCAGTTTGTTAAAAAAGGATTGGCTGCCCATGCAGCTCCGCGTGAAATAGAGTTTAAGGACAAGCTGCCGAAAACACGAAGCGGTAAAATCATGCGCCGGGTGCTGAAAGCCTGGGAATTGGATTTGCCGGCAGGCGATTTGTCTACAATGGAAGATTGATACTAAAAGCAGCAGTTCAAATTTGAACTGCTGCTTTTTTGTGCAATAAAGCATATAGAAAAAGCCCGACTCGTCAAATTGGCGAGTCGGGCTTTGCTTTTGTTAAGCCGCATCTTCTTCAGCAGGCTCTTCTTCTTCCGGTGGTGGAGTTGGTTCAGGTTTTGGTTCAGG
>NZ_JAGGPX010000002.1:0-43632 GCF_018613575.1 Planococcus sp. ISL-110 | reverse complement strand
TGGTTCAGGTTTTGGTTCAGGCTTTGGTTCAGGCTTTGGTGCAGCGATGCTGACTTTGTTTGAAGCCGCAGATTGCCTTCCTGTAATGTCCACGGCCACTACCGTATAGCTTCCAGGACCAGAGGCGGAATACGAATTGCTTTTCGCTTCTGAGATAGAGGCGACACGTGAATCGCCTCTATAAATCCGGTATCCGACTACATCGTTCGAACCGGAATTGGTCCAAGTGATGGTATTGTTGCTAATGGCAGCCCGCACACCTCCTGGAGCTGTGTTATCAGCCTCGAAAGTGTCTCCTGATGCAACTTTCGAAAATTTCGAGTTGCCAGGGAACAGCTTGCCGGCGTCTCCGCCGAACGGAGCCATCATGCGATCGATGTATTTTTGCGAAACACTGATGCCACCGCCAGAGGTAAACTCACTTGGTGTATTCGATAAAGCGGCATAGCGTTTGGCGTTAATCGTAGTAAACGAGCCACTTGTTAAGCTATCATCTTTTTCTGTTGGAGTCATTGCTTCAGCGTTAAACAAGTCTGAACGTATCAGTCCAGCTTCCTCGCAGGCACCACCTGGCGCTAAGCCGGAGATTCCGCAAAATGATTTCGTGACAACTCCATCAGGCTGTTTGAATTCCTCTGAAGTTCCAACCAGCTCAGGGCTGACATCGTAACTGGCATTCATTAAACGAGCCCATAATTGGTTGACGCGCATGGAAGCTGGCAAATCGCGGTTTTCGAACCGTGACAGCGTGAACTCCTCGGAATCATAGCCAAGCCATACGCCCATGGTCACATTCGGGTTATAGCCGATTAACCAGACATCCTTTGTGCTTTGGGTAGTACCTGTTTTTCCGGCAAAATCGGAATTGAATTTCAATAATCCATTTGCACGGTTAGCCGTTCCTCGGTCGGTATTAAAGACATCCCGCAGCATATCTGTCAGCACATAAGCAGTAGGTGGCGTAAACACTGCTTTTGACTCTGCCTTATGTTCATAAATAATGTTGCCGTCTGCGTCTTCAATTTTATCAATCATAGTCGTCTCGACGTATTCGCCGCTATTTCCAATCATTGCATAACCATTGGTAATTTCCTCGATTGAAGCTTCAATTCCTCCGCCTAGAGCAGAAGCGTAATTATCGTTTTCTTTTTCTTCGATCCGTGAAAATCCAGCGTTCATTATATACTGGATTGGCATTTGCTGTTGGATCTGGGCAAATAGCCGAAGGGTTGGCAAGTTTTGTGATTGTGCCAATGCGTCACGTGCCGGCATGATTCCCTGTTCACTTGTTGAAATAAAGTTTGTAGGACTCCACATGTTATTGTTATCCATGTGTTCGAACTTCACATCGACAAGAGGGGATCCAGCGCCAATTTGTCCGAACTCGATAGCGGGTCCGTAGACCAATAAAGGTTTTACGGTAGAGCCCATCGAACGGTAGGCTGAAGTGGCATGGTTCAAGTTCTCAGTTTCATGATCGCGGCCTCCTACGAAACTGATGATGCGTCCAGTGCCGTTTTCGATCATAATGCTGCCGACTTGAACTGGGAATTGCTTGTCGACAACTTCACCAGCGTCATTGAATCCTGTGCCGCCTACAGTAGTGCCGTAGGATTCATAGGATTTTTGTGCTGCTTCCTGTGCCACGTAGACTTCTTTGTCGATTGTGGAATGGATCCGGTAGCCGTTTGAACGAACTGCCCGATCTGCAAGAATTGCATACTCTTCATAAAGTTTGTCGTTTTCTTCCAGTGTTTTAGGGTCAATTCCATTTTTTTCCGCTAATATATCCATGATGATCCGGGATGCCCGTTTCTCTATTTCGACAGTGACAAATGGGAAATCGGAATAAGAACGTGATTCGTTCTGGCGGAAATCAGCCACAATATCGTAAGCGATGGCTTCATCGTATTCCTGCTGGGTGATGTACTCAGTTTCCTTCATTCGGTAAAGAACGGTTTTCATCCGGTCAAGACCCGGTATCAATCCCGCTTCATCTTTTAGTTTGCCGCCTTCTGCATAGGGGGTATAACTATAGGGAGCTTTCGGGATACCGGCAATAAAAGCTGCCTGTGCCAGGTTCAGTTCGCTGGCTGATACATTGAACATCCCTTTTGAAGCCGTTTCGATACCAGCGATATGGGCGCCGGAAGAAATTCTGCCGTAGGGCACAATATTCAAGTAAGCTTGCATGATTTCGCTTTTTGTCATGAATTTTTCCAAACGCATTGCAAGCAATATTTCTTTTGCTTTTCGCTCATAGGATACTTCATTTGTTAAAATCTGATTTTTGATCAATTGCTGTGTTAATGTTGAACCGCCTGTCTGGTTGTCTGAATTCGAGACATCCTGGAAAAGGCCGCGAAGAATCGCTTTTGGCACGATTCCTTCGTGTTCAAGGAAGTATTCATCCTCAGTGGCAAGAACAGCATCTTTTGCATAGGTTGAAACATTATCCAATGTTGTAACCTCGCGCTCCAAATCGGTCTGCAGTTTTCCGAGATAGACTTCGTTGTCAAAATACAGTTCAGAAGTTTCTTCAAAGCTGTATATTTCACTTAGCATTTCGTCTTCGGTACGGAGTTCTTGTTCATCCACCAGTGATGCAAAATAGCCTGCTCCGACAGATGCGGCGAAAACTCCGCCTGTTACGAGAACAATCGCCAGAATCAATGCCAAATTCCAAATGACCCCTGACGTAATGCTCAGCCGTGTGAACCATTTTTTTGAGGTCCATCTATCGGTTGTTTCTTCAGCCTTGCTTATCCAAATTCTTAATTTTTCACGCACGTTATCGCCCTCCTAAAATCCTTTATATTATATCATATTCCTATAATTGCATCTAAACTTATTGACAATATCGAATAATAAAGTAAACTACTAGTATATTTCATATTCATATTCAAAACGTCGAAGGATCCGAAGTAGGTCGTGCAATTTTGTTTTAGAGAGCCGGTGGGTGGTGCGAACCGGTCAAAATGCATGTATCGAATTACAGGTTTGGAGTTTACGGAAGTGCCCCGTTCGGCACATGATGAGAGGGAGATTTATTTCTCCAAGCTGGGTGGTACCGCGCAATCGCGTCCCTGCATGGATTTTTCATGCAGGGGCTTTTTTATGTGGTTTTTCATCGCGCTCAGCGTTTTTAATATTAAGGAGGAATTGGAATGGCTAACGAATTGATTCAAGATTTACAATGGCGCGGTCTATTATACCAACAGACTGATGAAGAAGGAATGGAAAAACTGCTGGATGAACAGAAAATCTCCTTATATTGCGGAGTGGATCCGACGGCAGACAGCATGCACATTGGGCATATTGTTCCATTGCTGACGCTGCGCCGCTTTCAAATGCACGGCCACCAGCCGATTTTATTAGTCGGGGGAGCTACCGGTATGATCGGTGATCCTTCAGGCCGGAACGAAGAGCGCCAGCTGCAGACAACTGAACAAATTGACCGCAATGTTGAAGGCATCAAGGTGCAGATGGAACAGATCTTCGATTTCCAATCCGAGAATGGGGCAAAAATGGTCAACAACCGCGACTGGATCGGTAAGATGAGTGTCATCGAATTTCTTCGCGATTACGGCAAATTGATTTCGGTCAATTACATGCTGGCCAAAGATTCAGTTGCTTCGCGGTTAGAGACAGGCATTTCGTTTACTGAATTCTCCTATACGCTGATTCAGGCAATTGACTTTAATCATCTGTACAATCAGCACAATTGCCGTATTCAGATTGGCGGATCCGATCAGTGGGGCAATATTACCTCTGGACTTGAAATGATCCGTAAAACGCATGATGAAGAATCAAAAGCATTCGGTATCACGATCCCGCTTGTCACAAAAGCAGATGGCACGAAATTCGGCAAATCAGCCGGTGGTGCTGTCTGGCTGGACCCGAAAAAGACGACACCTTATGAATTTTACCAGTTTTGGATCAACGCAGCAGATGCTGATGTTATCAAGTACTTGAAAATCTTCACATTTATCAGCCGTGAAGAGATTGAAGCGTTGGAAGCAGCAGTGGAAACTGAAGCGCATTTGCGGAAATCGCAAAAAACGCTGGCAGAAGAAATGACCAAATTGATTCACGGTGAAGAGGCGCTTGCCGATGCACAGCGCATTACAAAAGCCTTGTTCAGCGGTGACCTGAAAGCCTTATCCGCAGAAGAGATGAAAGCCGCCTTCAAGGACGTTCCGTCAGTGGAAATGGCGAAAGAAAACAAATCCATTGTCGACTTGATTGTGGAAGCTGGAATCTCTTCATCGAAAAGACAGGCTCGTGAAGACGTCACCAACGGCGCGATTTCTGTGAATGGCGAAAAAGTGGTCGATCTGGAATATGTCGTCGATGAAAAAGATCGGTTGGAAGATGCCTTTGCCATTATCCGCCGCGGCAAAAAGAAATACCACATGGTGCAATTTCAATAGACAGCCTTCAAAAAGACAGCCGTTCTTCAAAAGGCTGTCTTTTTTGTATACTCAGGGAAAATAAGAGATTCACGTTTACGCGGATTTAGAGAGGGTAACATGAGGAATGAACGGCGATTGACTTTACTAAAACTTCTAGGAGGCGTTAGAAATGTCAAGAGTAATTGGATCATACGATACTGAAAACGAAGCCATTCAGGCAATCGAAGATTTACAGCAAAAAGGCTATAATAGCGAAGACATTTCCGTATTAAGTAAAGATAAGAAGGAAACAGAAACCATTACTGAAGAAACTGGAACACATGCAGGAGAAGGTGCAGCTACTGGTGCATTAACTGGCGGAGCGCTTGGTGGCATTGGCGGAGTTTTAGCTGGAATTGGAGCACTGGCCATTCCAGGCATCGGCCCTATCATTGCAGCGGGGCCAATAGCAGCCGGCTTGACAGGTGCTGCTGCGGGAGCGGGGGTAGGTGGACTCGCCGGAGCCCTTATCGGACTCGGGATACCGGACGATGAAGCGGAAATGTATGAAACACATTTTAATGAAGGAAAAATATTGGTGCTGGTCGAGGAAGACCGAAGTTCAATACCAGACCGCAATGATCGGGATACCTTCATCGGAGAGCGTGATCCCCTAATCGGAAATGAAAAGACCACAACGATAAGGGGTGACCAAAGCGATTTTGATAATGAGCCGTTACGAGGCAGTCGCCGCGGACAAGCCGGCCTGTAAAGCTATCGCATAGAAAAAAGCCATCCTAAACGGGATGGCTTTTTTGACTGGCATTAAAGTGGCACGCGCCTTCTAGCAGCAGCATTTGCTTTTCAACATTTAAATTTGCTTTTCTTTAATGAAGCGCGGCAGTTCCATATCTTCAAATTCTTCAGGATGAATCAGTTTCCCCAGGCGGATGGCTCCTTCAATCAGTCGGGGAGAAGGGCGGCAATACAGTTCTTCTTCCATGACATGAATTTGGTCAATAGCTTTCATTTCATTCCAGCCGGGGCGTTTTTTGACAAGCTCCGGTTTTACTTTGGCGGTTAAAATGCCGACCCAGGCAAGGAGGATATAGTCAGGCTGCCGTTTCAGCACATCTGCCCAATCTGTTTGGATATTGGCAGAATCGGTATCATCAAACAAGTTACGGGCGCCGATCAGGCTGCTGATCTGTGTCAGCCAGTTGATATTTCCAGGAGTGAAGACTGGCTTGGGCCACCATTCCCAGTACAAAGCAGGCCGAGTCGTCGCCTGTTCGCCGCGCCTTTTGATGTCTTCGATCACATCCAGGTATTCAGTGTGGACAGCTGTGGCGTCTATTCCACAGGCATCAGCCACTTTCAAGAGATCCAGTCCGACTTCCTCCAGTGTTTGGGGATTCAACACAAGATGCGGTATTTTTCTTCGAACCAGTTCATCAAGGTTTTTTTCCATTCCCGGTACACTCAATGATGCCAGAACCAAATCGGGTTTTAATGCTTCCAGTTCATCCATCCGGATTGACAAATCAGGCCCCAGTCGTGGCAATGCCGTGATTTGTTTTGGCCAATCAGAATAATCATCAATGCCGACCAGTAGATGTTCGGCATCCAGGAATGCCAGCAATTCCGTATTGCTTGGGCAAATTGAAATAATTCGCATCCAGCTCCACCTCCATTTTTTCCAGTTTACCATGTCTAAAGAAAACGTTCTTCCCAATTGATGAAACAGTTTAAACAAAGTATGATAAAGCTGGCTGTAAGCTGCTGTATTAAAAGTCATTTCCTATATAAAATTTCATGAAAATCAGGTCAATAATAGTGTAATATATACAAAAATGAGTAAGTGCAGTGAGTGCTGAAAACAGAAGTTAATGCAATTCAGTCAGCTTTCGGCTGGAGTGAAATTATAAGTGAGAGCGGGATGAAGCCATTGCCAACAGGCTGTAAGAACTTGCAAAAACTATCAACAGCAAGGATTATTTGCCGTTTTGATGCAATGGCCGTTAAATGTTGAAAGACCAAGACTTGTATGAGTACTTAAACGCACGAACCTGGAAGATGACGGAGGATTGGTATTCGTCATTGGATAAAAATAAAGCTGGAGTCTACGGCTCGACCGACCCCAATAAAGTGGCGCTACTAAAAAAATAGAATCATGAGTTCCATCTTCGCTTTTGCGCCATGTTCCAAAAGGATAATCATGAGTTTACAGCGGGCTTTCGGGATTGGATAGAAACGATTGCCAAAGACGAAGCCCATCTGGATACGCCGATTGTGGACGTTATCGAGGAATTTTTCCGTGCGCAGCAGCAGTATTTGGATGAAATCGGAGCATACGTCTTAAGCCGTAAAGAGCAAATCAGCCATGAAAAGCTGGTGGAATGGACAAAAGCGGTTGTTCAGATAATCAGTAAAGTTATTGTTGAGTTTCCAGACAAGAATTCCAAAGCTGCAGAGAAGCGGATGAATTCCCAGCAGCAGATGATTGTGGAAATGAGTGCACCGGTTATCTTGCTGGCTGAAAAAATCGGCATGCTGCCATTGATCGGAGAAATCACGCCGCACCGGGCAGAGATCATGTTTGAAAAAGCGTTGGCTCAAAGCTCCAAACACGACCTGAAGAAACTGTTCATTGATCTGTCCGGTGTGCCACTTATAGACACGATGGTTGCTCAGCAAGTTTTCCAATTGATCAAAGGGTTGGAAATTATCGGAGTCCACGTGGCTTTATCCGGCATCAGCCCTGTCATTGCCCAAACAGCTGTGCAATTAGGTATCAAGTTTGTCGATATAGAAGTCTACAGCACCATCGCTCAGGCGTTAAAGCAAAACAGGATCCACTTGGTCTGAACAAAAAGTTAAACAAAAAATTTCCGGAGTTAACTGGCTCCGGGAATTTTTTGTTTAATATACTGCATCTAGTTGAGAGTTCGAAAGTTTTGACTTGCTAATCAAGAGGCAGGGAGATGTGTTTCATCAATCTAGCTGTCTGTTTGTGGAAAAGTTAGACTTGTTTGCGGAATCCAGATTTTATTTGCGGAATAAACCGGTTTGTTTGCGGAATCCAATAGTTTGTTTGCAGAACTCAAAAATTTCGTTAGGTAAGAGAGAAGTAAACAAAAAACCCTCGAAACCATTGAATTAACAAGGTTTCGAGGGTTTTCGGTACTACTGTTTACGAAATTTTTCAATTAACGTGAGTAGTACTCAACGATCAATTGTTCGTTGATTTCAGCAGACAATTCGCTGCGCTCTGGAAGGCGTACGAATGTTCCTGTTTTGCTATCAGTATCGATAGTTACGTATTCAGGAACAAAGTTGCTTACTTCGATTGCTTCGTTTACTACATCAAGGTTGTTTGATTTTTCACGGAAAGCAATTGTTTGTCCTGGTTTCACGCTGAATGACGGAATGTCAACGCGTTTGCCATCAACAAGGATGTGGCCGTGGTTTACGATTTGGCGAGCTTGGCGACGAGTGCGCGCAAGGCCTAAGCGATAAACAACGTTATCAAGGCGAGCTTCAAGAAGGATCATGAAGTTTTCACCGTGCTTACCAGTCATTTTGCCGGCTTTGTTGAACAAAGTTTTGAACTGGCGTTCGGTTACTCCGTACATGAAACGTAGCTTCTGTTTTTCTTGAAGTTGCAAACCGTACTCAGAAACTTTTCTGCGTTGGTTAGCACCGTGTTGACCTGGTGCGTAAGGGCGTTTTTCTAATTCTTTACCTGTGCCTGTAAGGGAAATTCCCAAGCGGCGTGACAGTTTCCATGATGGACCTGTATAACGAGACATATAAGTCTCCTCCTCTGTTTTTGGTTTTTAGAGTAAAATAAAAACCAGATGCATTCATGCTGCAAGCCATTTTATATTCTTGTACCTTCGCTCAGCAGCCAAAGAGTTACACGATACACCTGCTATGAGGAATAAAATGGACGAACACGCACATACAACTGCTGCGATTATTTTACACAAAGCATAGTATAACTGATTTTGGAACCTTAAGTCAACAAAGATCCGCAGATGCTGGCAGAAAGTGACGGCTTTCTTTTTTACACAGTTCAAGGTAAAATGAAATCAAGGTGTTATGTAAGCGCTTTCTATTTTGGTTAAGGGGTGGTTTTATGAAAGGAAAAGAAATGAATATTGAAACAGCGGTCATTCACAAAGGCTACGACAGCACAAATCATCACGATAGTCTAGTTACGCCGCTTTATCAGACCTCGACTTATTCGTTTGCCAACGCGGAGCAGGGGGAAGACCGGTTTGCGGGAAACTGTGAAGGCAATATCTATTCGCGTCTCGGCAATCCCACGGTCCGTGTGCTGGAGGAACGGATGACGGAAATCGAAGGAGGCCAGGGTGCACTCGCTTTCGGTTCAGGAATGGCTGCGGTTAGCGCCATTTTGATTTATTTGACCAAAGCGGGTGATCATGTACTTTGTTCGAGGGGGATTTATGGCTGCACCTTCGGGTTGCTTGAAATCATGGAAGAAAAGTACGGAATTACGCATGATCTTGTTTCCATGACAACCGAACAGGAAGTAGAGAAGGCGATCAGGCCGGAAACGGTTTGCATCTATGTGGAAACGCCGATCAATCCGACGATGGAGCTTGTTGATCTGGAAGCGGTCATGGCGGTAGCGAAAAAGCACAATATTCGAGTGGTCGTGGACAATACCTTCTGTTCGCCTTATCTGCAAAATCCATTGCGGATGGGAGCGGATTTTGTTTTGCACAGTGCGACCAAATACCTGAATGGCCATGGGGATGTGGTCGGTGGGGTTTTGGTGGGGCATGACGCAGATGAAATGCAGCATATCCGGATGACGGTGCAAAAAGATGTTGGCGGAATCATGTCGCCTTTTGATGCATGGTTGTTGTTGAGAGGGCTGAAAACCCTGCATGTGCGGATGGACCGTCATGTCGCCAATGCTAAAGCCGTGCTCAATTTCCTGAAACAGCAGGAGCTGGTTAAGAAGATTTACTATCCTTACGATGATGAACATCCACAGGTAAGAATCGCCAAGCGGCAGATGCGGCAAGGGGGCGGATTGATTTCTTTTGAAATCGATGGAGGAAAAAAAGAAGCCCAAGCCTTTTTGAATGCTTTGTCGCTCATCAAAATCGCGGTCAGCCTGGGCGATGCAGAAACATTGATTCAGCATCCGGCAACGATGACCCACGCGGTTGTGCCCGACGAAAGCCGGAATGCGATGGGCATCAGCGACTCTTTACTTCGGCTGTCGGTCGGTTTGGAGCATGTGGACGACTTGATCGATGATTTAAACAAAGCATTCAACCATGTGAAACCGAAACTTCAGAAAATATGATAGGAGAAAGCTGAACGATTGCCTATAAAAAAAGACCCGGAACTCGAAATTCGAGTTCCGGGTCTTCCTATTTTATAAATGCTTCATTAAAACGTCAGTGAAAAGTTGGAGACCTTGCTGGTCTTCTTTTGTGAAACGGTTTAGTTCCGGGCTGTCGATATCGAGAACACCGATCACCTGGTCTTCTTTCATAAGCGGAATGACAATTTCAGAACGGGATGCTGCATCACAGGCGATATGGCCAGGAAATGCCTGGACGTCTTCTACCAGCATAGTTCTTTTATCGGAAACGGCTGTCCCGCATACGCCTTTGCCAACCGGAATCCGGACGCAAGCCGGAAGACCCTGAAAAGGACCCAGTACAAGCTCGCCATTCTCCATCAAATAAAATCCGACCCAGTTGGTACGTTCAAGAAACTGGTTGAGCAAAGCTGAAGCGTTGCTCAGATTAGCGATACTATTGTTTTCACCTTCCAATAAAGCATCCAATTGCTTTGAAAGCAAAGTGTATTGTTCTAAACTGCTGCCGCTGTAATCCGTTTGTGTAAACATGAATAATTCCCTCATTTCGTTTTGAGTTTGATCTGATCCTGTATTCAAAAGACACCTGCTCTTTTAAAAAAGAGATTCATAGGTGGTGGGTGTAACGGAAACGCAAAAATCTAATTCCTTAAAATAATCGGTTCAACTCAGATAAGTATAAATTTTCTCGTAATGCTTATGCAAGCCATTGACATTATGGGCGTCCGAGCCGAAGATGAGTGGAATGCCTAGCGATTTCGCATATTCGATAAAAGGCGCCGGTGGATAGGCTTCCAGGCAGTCGGGCTTCGAGAAACCTGCTCCGTTGACATCAAGTTCGCAGCCGTTTTTCTCCATTAAATCCAGAACGTGCCGAATCTGTGCGCTGTCGTCGATTTTTTCTCCGTGTGTCAACTGGAATTTGTGGATCAAAGTCGGATGGCCAATTCGCTTTGGTTTGAATCGCCCCAGGTCTGCCTGAATGGAAGCTTCCACCGTATCATAATAAAGCTGATAGGCGGCTTCGACAGAACCGCTTGCAGCAGCCAGTTCCGCAAATACTTCCTTACTGTAATCGGCACAGTAATACTGGTTGCCGACTTGGAGAAAATGGACTGACAAAATGGCATCGTCGAGAGCAGGACCGATTTCATCTAGAAAAGATTTTGTTTCTTTTTCATATCCTGCAATAAAGTCGACTTCCAATCCGACCCGAATACGGATATCCTTTTGATACACAGCTTTTAACCGGTTAATTTCCTGCATATAAGGAGACAGCTGGTCCATCCTGATGCTGCTGTCTTTCATGGGTGTGGGGTCCGTGAAATTATGCGGAAGGGGAGCGTGTTCAGTAAAAGAAATATCCGTAAACCCGGACTTGATTGCTTTTTCAATATAAAATTCTGTTGAGTCTTTTGTCCCGTGAGGACAAAAATGCGTATGAATATGACCATCTCGTTTCATATAAGCCATCCTCTTTTCTGTCTATTAAAAAATATAATCGCTTTTCTTCTAATTTGGCAAACATAAGATTAGAATACATGTTAAAATAAAAGAATCATGAATACATTTACGTATAACTGGTAATGTGATTTTGGAACAGGGGGCTATGTGACTTATGATGGAGTATATCATCATTGCGGTCATCATTCTATTAGCGATAATGATCTTAGGCTTTATGTTTCGCAAAAAACATTTGGCTGAAATTGAGCGCTTAGAACAATTAAAACTGCAAATACAAAATAAACCGATACTTGAAGAACTGACAAAAGTGAAACAATTGAACATGAACGGCCAGACGGAGGAAATGTTCGAACGCTGGCGCAACGTGTGGACTGAAATCATGGATGTGCATATTCCAAAAATCGATGCTTCCTTATACGATGCTGAAGAAGCAATCAACCGTTTCAGATTCAGCAAAGCGACAAAGCTTGAACAGGAAACCGAAGTGAAAATCGATAGTGTGGATCAACAGATGAACACCATCCTGGTTGAACTGGAAGAATTGATCGGCAGCGAAGAGAAAAATCGCAGTGAAATTGATCTGATCCAGGAAAAATACCGCCGTGCTCGCAAAAACCTGCTGGCTCACCAACATTCTTATGGCGCTGCAGCCGAACCACTCGAGAAAAAACTTGAATCCTTCATTCCGATGTTTGATGAATACGAGAAATTGACCAATGAAGGCAATTACTTAAAAGCCCGTGAAATTGTCATCAGCTTATCAGCTGAAGGCGAAGAAGCATTTCTATTGGTTGATGACATTCCGCCATTATTGGCTGATGTCCAGACAAAAATCCCTTCTTATATTGCTGAACTTCGACAAGGCAAGAACGAAATGGAAGAGCAGTCTTATTACCTTGGGCATTTGGAGTTGACACTTCAGCTGGATGAGATGGAAGAAGAGCTGGAAGTGCTGAAAACGAACATCGCACAACTTGAGATCGAACAAACGAAAGTTGCAGTTGAAAAAATCAAAGACCAGATTGATTCGTTTTATGAGCTTCTGGAAAAAGAAGTGGAAGCGAAGCATTACGTGGATGAATTCCGTGTGGATACAGAGCGCCATTTGGAAGTTGTGGCACGGGATACAACGGAAATGGCAGAAGAATGCAGATACGTTCAGCACAGCTATAAAATCAGCGAAAGCGAAGCGGCTATTCCGAAGTCCTGTATGGATAAGATGGAGCAATTAGCGAAACGCTACGATCTGCTTCGCTCACGTCTGGAAGAAGATCAATCAGCGTATTCAAGTCTTCAAGAGGAATTGCTTCACATTCGTGAAGATCTGTCGATTGTCGATTCAACACAAATTGATTTCATGACTGCACTGAAGGGCCTTCGCATTGAAGAAAATAATGCGCGTGCCAAAGTGGAGCAATTGAAACGCAAATTGCAGGAAACAGATCGCATTCTGCATAAAGCCAATATTCCCGGCATTCCGGAAGATATGGATGTGCGCCTTGAAGAAGCAGAAGAACATCTTTTTGTTACCATGCAGACTTTGCGTGAAGTGCCATTAAATATTAAGCTGGTCCATAATTATTTGGAGCAAGCTGAAAAAAGCATTGATGAGGTCCATGCAAAAGCGATTGAAACAGTTGAAAACGTGTTGTTAATTGAACGCATCATTCAATACGGCAACCGTTACCGCAAATCCAATCTTCAATTGGATGCCAAGCTGGGAGAAGCGGAAGAATCATTCCGTCAGCTTCGGTATACAAAAGCATTGGAAGAAGCAGCAACTGCAGTCGAAAACTTTGAACCTGGTTCGATGAAGCGCATCGAAGTGCTGGTCAAAGAAGACGCTTGGCGCATTTAAAAAAACAAAATGTAAAACCACCAGCGAACGAGCTGGTGGTTTTCTTTTCGGAGGTGGAAAAATGATTTATCTGGACAACAGCGCGACAACCCGGCCGAGAAAAGAAGTGCTCGATGCCTTTGTGGCAGCCAATGAACGATTTTATGCTAATCCATCGTCGCTCCATGTACTCGGCAACCAGGCAGAGGATTTGCTGGAAACCGCACGCAACCAGCTGAAAGAACGATTGTACATGGAAGAGATCGTTTTCACTTCCGGTGGAACAGAAGCAAACAACCTGGCTTTGATCGGCACAGCACGAAGCTATCAGCACCGAGGCAAGCATATCGTAACGGCCCAAACAGAACATCCCTCCGTCTTGAACAGCCTTGCTGCATTGGAGCAGGAAGGCTTTAGCGTGACACGTCTTCCTGTCAGCCGATCAGGAGCGATTGATGTTGATGAGTTGAAGAATGCCCTTCAAAGCGATACGATTCTGGTGTCGCTCATGCACATCAATAATGAAATTGGTACCGTCCATCCCATTGCGGAAATTGCGGTTCTCCTGAAGGAGCGGCGCATCTTCTTTCATGTAGATGCAGTCCAAAGCATCGGCAAGCTGGTCTTCGACCCAGCGGCCATGCCAGATTTGTTGTCCATATCGGGGCATAAAATCCATGGTTTGAAAGGTAGTGGGCTATTGGCGTATTCAGGAGTCCAGTTGCAGGCCATTCAATATGGAGGTGGCCAGGAATCGGGAATCCGGAGCGGTACCGTTTCCGTAGCGAATGCAGTCGCTTTAGCGAAAGCACTGAGATTAGCGCAACCGAACCCGTTGCATCTGACATGGAACCAAAGGCTGCGTGGATTCTTTTCGGAGTTCAATGGCGTAAAAGTCGTCAGTCCTAAAGATGCGGCACCACATATTTTAGCGGTGGCGGTTAAAGGAGTAAAAGGAGAGATTCTCGTATCAGGCCTGCAAAAAGAGTCGGTCATCGTCTCCACTTCCAGCGCCTGTTCATCAAAAAACGGCGACACGAGCCACGTTATCGGAGCGATCGGCCTGCCGCGTGAATTCAAGGATGGCGTCATGCGAATCAGTTTTGGGGCATTTACCGAAGAACAGGATATTATCGCACTGCAAAGCGCATTTCAGCGGGTCTACCGCACCATAAAAGGAGTTTAACCTACTATGAAAACCAATCAAATCCTCGTGCGTTACGGCGAGTTATCAACAAAAGGTAAAAACCGGAGTTCGTTTATCGGACGGCTGCGAGACAATGTCAGACAAACCTTTTCCGATTTGGAACATATCCAAATCAAAGCGGAACGCGATCGGATGTTTATCACATCAGACAGCGAACAGGAACTGGCACAAGTGATTGAGCGTTTGCCGCATGTGTTCGGCATCCAATCATTCAGCCCGGTGACTGCATGTGAGTTGGACCTTGAAGCAATGAAAAAAACAGCGGAATCAGTGATCGCCAAAATCCAGGATACCGACAAAAGCTTTAAGGTGTCTGTCAAACGGCCCTTCAAAGAGTTTCCGCATGAAAAGCCGGAAATCATGAAAGAACTGAGCTCTCATGTATTGAGAATTTTTCCGAGTTTGAAGGTTCAGATGAAAGATCCGGAAATCGACTTGAAAGTGGAAGTGCGGGAAGAAGCGGTCTATATGATGGCAGAAGTTATTCAAGGGGCTGGCGGCTTGCCTGTAGGAGCTGGCGGAAAGGCTTTGTTGATGCTGTCTGGTGGCTTGGACAGTCCAGTTGCGGGTTACCATATGCTGAAACGCGGCGTCCGTCTGGAATTGATCCATTTCTTCAGTCCACCGTTCACCAATGACCGTGCCAAGGAAAAAGTATTTGACTTGGCAGAAAAGCTGTCGCAGTTCGGTTCATCCGTCAATCTGCACATTATTCCGTTCACCAAGCTGCAACAGGAAGTTCATAAGCAGGTGCCGGACAATATCACCATGACCTCTACCCGCCGAATGATGATGCGCGTCGCAGATCTTGTGATGGCTGAAACCAATTGCCGCGCCATTATCACCGGCGAAAGCCTGGGGCAGGTTGCGAGCCAAACTTTGGAAAGCCTGCAGGCCATCAACGCCGTGACGAATACACCGGTGCTGCGTCCGCTGATCGCGACGGATAAGTTGGCCATCATCGATACGGCACAGCAGATCGGGACCTATGAGATTTCCATCCGGCCGTTCGAGGATTGCTGCACAATCTTCACGCCGGCAAATCCGAAAATTAAACCAAAGCTTGAAAAAGTAGAGTATTATGAGAACTTTGTTTCGTTCGATGAGTTGATCGAAGAAGCTGTGGCAGAGCGGGAAATCATCAAGTTCCCACGTGTCAAAGTAGATCAGTTTGTAGATCTATTATAATTATTGAGCCGCCCAACAAGGCGGCTCTTTCCTGTTTTATATAGGGAAGAGTTTTGCATAGTAGTGATAGTTGCTTTCTGTAAGCCGCTTCGGAGCGCCTTTGGTAGAAATGATTAAAAGATAGTTGTTCTACAAGTGGGACTGAGGTTTCTCAATGGGTTTTTCTTTTTGAACCCACCACTCCTGTTTTCTGCCACGCACAGTAGTCCGACTATAGGAAATAATATGAATACTTAAAAATTTGCTGTATAATGATAGGAGTATAATAATTACACCATCTGCAGGGAGGAAACTATTGTGAAACGAGAAGAATTAATAGCACCGGATTCGTATAACCTGGTGGAGGAAATTGAGCGATACGCTAAAGGGGACGGAAAGCTTGCGATTCTCTGGGAAAATGATAAAGGTGAAAAGCAGCAGGTTACCTATGATGAGTTGATGCAGCGTGCAAACCGGGCGGCCAATAGCTTTGAGAAAGCAGGTCTTGTAAAAGGCGATGTGGTGCTGGTGATGGTGCCGCGTTTGATTGAGGCATATGTTGCCTATATTGGCGCCTTGAAAGCAGGGTTGGCCGTTATTCCAAGCTCTGAAATGCTTCGCGCAAAAGACATTGCTTATCGACTGAACCACAGCGATGCCAAAGCGGTAATCGCTTATGAACCGTTTATGGACCAATTTAAAGGCGTCAAGGAAATGGACAATGTCGTCAAATTTGTCATCGGCCAATCCGATCAGACTTGGATTTCTTTATTGGATGAAATGGCATCCGCTTCCACTGAATACATAGCAGCACCGACAAAAAAAGACGATATGGCATTCCTTTCCTATACGTCAGGAACCACCGGCAATCCAAAAGGTGCCATACACAGCCACGGCTGGGCATATGCACATCTGCGCACGTCCGCTGAGCATTGGCTTGGAGCGAAGGAAGGGGATGTGGTCTGGGCAACAGCGAGTCCTGGCTGGCAGAAGTGGATTTGGAGCCCATTCCTGGCAACGCTCGGCAGTGGAGCGACCGGCTTTGTCTACAATGGCAAATTCGATCCCGCTGTGTATCTGGAACTGCTGGAAACACGCAACATCAATGTGCTGTGCTGTACCCCAACAGAATACCGCATCATGGCGAAGCAAAAAGATTTAGCGAAATATGACTTGTCCGTCCTGCACAGCGCTGTATCGGCCGGCGAGCCGCTCAATGCGGAAGTGATCAATGTCTTCCAGGAAAATTTCAATCTCGAAGTTCGGGATGGTTATGGCCAGACGGAAAATACCTTGCTTGTCGGTGTCATGAAAGGTATGGAAGCCCGCATCGGCTCCATGGGCAAACCGACACCGGGCAACCGTGTGGAAATCATCAATGATTTTGGCGGTCCGTGTGCTGCCGGTGAAGTTGGGGACATTGCGGTCCATATTGAGACGCCGGCTTTGTTCAAGGAATACTTCAAAGATCCGGAGCGCACCAAGATGCAGTTCCGCGGAGACTATTACGTGACGGGTGATAAAGCTTCGAAGGATGAGGATGGCTATTTCTGGTTTGAAGGCCGCGGAGACGACATCATCATTTCTTCCGGTTACACGATTGGTCCGTTCGAAGTGGAAGACGCCCTTGTCAAACATCCAGCTGTCCAGGAATGTGCAGTCATCGGAGCGCCCGACGAAATACGTGGCACGATTGTCAAAGCCTTCGTGGTTTTGGTAGAAGGCCACCCTGCATCAGATGAATTGGTGAAAAACCTGCAGGATCACGTTAAAAAATTGACCGCGCCATATAAATACCCACGTGCCATCGATTTCCCTACGGAATTGCCGAAAACGGCGTCCGGAAAAATCCGGCGTGTGGAGTTGCGCCATCAGGAAATTCTTAAGAAATGACCGCAGCCGGAAAATGGCCTGCACCGGAATTGTTGGACTCATTAGACAACTCCGATGCGATTCATGACCGGCTGTTTTTCTTTTGCTTTATTTTAATGTTCCTTCGGGCGCCAATTCCGCAGTTCGTGGGAGTTTCTCTTTATTTACTTTACGCGCAACATCAGCCTATAATTAGACTGTTATTTCGAAATACAAAATATATAGAGAATGGTGCGCGATGCAGGATGACAGATTCTAAAAAAGGTGTTTTGGTCATTATTTTAACGTATACATTATGGGGGTTCATGCCGATTTTCTGGAAGCAGATCGATCATGTTCCAGCAGATGAAATTCTGGCAGGAAGAATTATATGGTCTTTCTTATTTACCCTCGCCTTTATTCTTCTCTTAAACGGAGGCAGGCAGTTGTGGCTTGATCTGAAAATGCTTTGGACCTCCAAGAAAAAGTTCTTCCTATTGATGTTGGCATCTTTTCTGATTTCCGTGAATTGGTTTTTGTACGTTTATGCAGTCTCTAGTGACCGGATTGTCGAAACGAGTCTGGGTTATTACATCAATCCGTTGATTTCGATGCTATTGGGTGCGATTTTCCTGAAGGAGAAATTATCCCCGGCGATTAAAGTGGCCTTTCTTTTAGCAGCAACAGGTGTTTTGATTTTAACTTTTTCTTTCGGTTCTTTGCCGTGGCTCGCACTCGGGATGGCCTTCAGCTTTGCTTTTTATGGCTTGATCAAGAAAACGATTCGATTGGATGCCCTGCGCGGATTGGCAATTGAAACCTTATTCGTTTTCCCGATCGCCATCGCGTATTATGTCTATCTGATGTCGATTGACCGCGTGTCTTTTCTGCAGACAGGGCTGCCGACGGATGTTCTGCTGATCGCCAGCGGACTGATTACTGCTTTGCCACTCCTGCTGTTTGCCATCGGCACGCCGTTAATCCCGCTGTACATGATCGGTTTTCTCCAGTATATCGCTCCTTCGCTGATGCTGTTGATTGGAGTTTTCATTTATGGCGAGGCCTTTGATGTTGTAGATGGAATCTCTTTTTCGTTGATTTGGAGTGCATTGATATTATTCACTTCCTCGAAATTTTTAGAGGCTCGCGGCATTCGAAAGGCCAACCGAAAAGTTTCGGTGTAAGTTTTCTTTTCTGATGAAACATTTGCCAGAGTTTCCCGTATAGTAAAGAGTAGAAACCAAGGAGGGAATTGCACAAATGAACACAAAACGATGGATCGCTTTAGTAGTGGCTGCAGCGGTATTGGGAATTTCATTGGTCATCAACTCAGCATTTACTTTTCTTCAAAGCGGATTCGGTGAAAGCGTTAATGAATTGATGGCGACTACTCAATCAAGTATCTCGGAAGTTGTGATCGAAGATGGAGATTTTGATAACCGCGTGGCAGTTTTAAATGTGGATGGGGTGATCCAGGACACTGGGGAGGCATTGCCTTTGTTTGCAACAACCGGTTATAATCACTCTTTCTTCATGGAACAATTGGAAAACGTCAAAGAGGATTCCACTGTTAAAGCCGTCGTGCTTACAGTAAACTCACCAGGTGGTGGGGTAGTGGAGTCAGCAGAGATTTATGACAAGATCACTGAAATCCAGGAAGAAACCGAAAAGCCATTTTACGTTTCAATGGGAGCAGTAGCTGCATCGGGCGGCTATTACATTGCCGCACCGGCAGAAAAGATTTTTGTTAACGAGGAAACCTTGACAGGATCTATCGGGGTCATCATGCAGAGCGTCAATTACGGCGAGCTGGCAGAGCGCTACGGTGTGGATTTTGTCACCATCAAGTCAGGACCCTACAAAGATATCATGAGTCCAACACGCGACATGACAGACGATGAGCGTGCCCTTCTTCAAGAGATGTTGGATGATTCGTATGAAACATTTGTTGATGTTATCGAAGAAGGCAGAGGCATGGCTGAGGATGAAGTCAGAGCAGTTGCAGATGGCCGTGTCATGAATGGCCGCCAAGCAGTGGAAGTTAATTTGGCGGATGATTTTGGATTTGAAGAAGATGTCATCGAACAGGTGAAAACCGATTTTGACCTGGGCAATGCTGAAGTATTCCAGTATGGTGCTTCAGAAGGATGGGGCTCACTGTTATCGATGAAAGTGAATTCGTTCTTCGGCAACGATCTTGAGACACAGATGCTTACGAAAATGCTTACTGAATACAGTTCTCCGCGTATGATGTATTTATACGGTGATAAATAAGGAGGGACCATGATGACAGACCACGAAACGAATAAAGCAGCAGAAGTGCAAGTCGCACCACATCGTCCCGAAACACCGAGCTACGAGGAAGTGCTTTTTTACGAACGGAAACCGGCTGGGTTTTGGGTGCGGTTTTGGGCGTACTTGATCGATCTTCTGGTCATTGCTGCGCTTACATCGATTTTGATCAAGCCGTTATTCGCGCTGCTCGGACTGGAAACAAGCGGCATTCCCTGGTATGCGCCATATGCCATTTTGTCAGTTGTCGTCTTTTATAGCTATTTTGTGGTGATGACAAAATTCTTGAGACAGACTGTCGGAAAAATGATTATGGGGATTCGTGTCGTATCCTTGAAATCGGATGACATTTCATGGGTGACCATCCTGTTCCGCGAATGGATCGGTCGCTTCCTTTCAGTGACCATCCTGCCGCTTTACTGGATTGTCGGCTTTACACCGTTAAAACAGGGAATCCACGATTACATCGCGGACACGACAGTGGTACATGAAGAATCTTTCAGAAAAAATAAGTTGGTACAGAAGAAACGCCCAGAGGGGTCTGGGTTGCATGAGACCCGAGCCTTTTAGTATGATGAAGAGACTATGAAAGGGAGGCGTTTTGATTGGTACAAATCACATTCAAGAAAAACCCTGTTACTTTACCAAATAAAGAAGTGAAAGTTGGAGATCAGGCTCCAGAATTTTCGGTTTTATGGACTGACTTAAAACCGGTAACACTGAAAGATACAGCTGGCAAGATCCGGTTGATCAGCGTGGTTCCATCATTGGATACCGGTGTCTGCTCAGACCAGACGAAACGCTTCAGCGATGAAGCTGCTTCTTTAGGGGACAATGTATCCGTATTGACCATTTCAGCCGATCTGCCGTTTGCTCAAAAGCGCTGGACGGAAATCAACAAAGTAGACGCACTTACTACGTTGTCGGATCATCGGGATTTGTCATTCGGTGAAGCTTACGGCGTGACGATGCATGAACTTCGGCTTTTGGCCCGTTCAATTTTCGTTATAGATGAAAACGATAAAGTTGCGCACGTAGAATACGTTGCTGAAGGAACAGACCACCCCGATTATGAAAAAGCATTGAACGCAGTAAAAGAATTAACAAACTAATACAAGAAACCCACTCGAGAGAGTGGGTTTCCTTATTGAGGACGGCGAATGCATGAATTCAACGATGGAAAAGACTTTTTATTTTATTGATAATCACACCACAAAAATCCAGAAAGAGCAGGGTAATGCTTATTTGGAGAGCCTGCTGACAACAACTGAGAATTGGTTGGATGGTTTGATTAAACCAGAAGCAGGAGCCAGCAAGGAAGATATCCGAAAAGCGCTTCAACTGGCTGTATTGAAAGGCATGAAAGAGCATGTTCAGCCTCATCATCAAATCACGCCGGACGCGCTTGGCCTATTGGTCGGCTACCTGGTGGAGTTGTTTGTGAAAAAAGAACAGGCAGTCATTTTGGATCCGGCTGTCGGAACCGGCAACCTGTTGCTGACGGTCATGAATTACCTGGATGGACGTTTGACAGGAGCGGGCGTAGAGTTGGACGACCTGTTGATCCGGTTGGCTTCAAACGCTGGCAACTTGGTCGAACAGCCAATCACCTTCTATCTGCAGGATGCCCTGCAGCCTTTATTGATCGATCCGGTCGATGTTGTCGTTTCGGATTTGCCGGTGGGCTATTACCCGGACGAAGAAACAGCGGCCACTTACGAATTGAAGGCGGACGAAGGCATGACCTATGCGCACCATCTGTTTATCGAGCAATCGCTGAAGCACACGGCTGAAGGCGGCTACCTGTTTTTCATCGTCCCGAAAGCCTTGTTTGAATCAGAACATGCGAGCCAATTGCATAGCTTCCTGAAAAAACATGCCCACATCCAATCCGTCATGGAATTGCCGGAAAGCCTGTTCAAGAACGCGGCTCATGCAAAAGGGATCCTGGTATTGCAGAAAAAACAGGAAGGCGTCAAAGCGCCGAAAGAAGTCTTATTGGCGCGCGTTCCGAATATGTCGAAGCCGGAATCCATGTCTAAATTCTTTTCGCAGGTTACCGGATGGTTTAAAGAAAACAAGGAATAAATAGACTGATTTATGCTATACTAAAGCTATAAAAACATCCATATGCACTATTTTTTGATGAAAAGAGGGATGCGCAATGACTGAGTCAAACGAAGCACCAAAAAAAGTCAGTTTGCAGGAAGCCGTAAAACGCCAATTGGAAGCCAAGAAAAACCAGGCTGGAGACAAACAATCTGGCGGCAATGCTTCAATGTCGACCAAAAAAATGAAGAGCCAGCAATCAAAGAAAGTCAGCAATAACCGCCGAAAAATGGGTACGTAAAGAGCAACTGCCCACATACGGAGATTTGACGAAAAGGTAGGGAGATCTATTCCCTGCCTTTTTCTTTGCGCAAAAAAGCTTGGAGTTTTCTAAAGTGATTATAACTTGAACTTAAGAATCATCATTTTATAAACCACTTTAGGTAAAGCAAAGACGATTGCTCCTGCGCAAGCGCGCCGGTGCGGATTTGAGTGGTGCAGACTTATTGGCAAAAACTTATAGAGTGAAATCAAATTTTCTTGAAAAGTATTGACTTGCCGTGAAGAACTGGTAGAATCTATTTCAATATACTTTTAAATAAGCTAGTTTATCAATTTATTTTATAATTGATTCGATCGATGATTTAGTAGGCAATTTGTGCGCAGCAGCAAGAGACTGGATGGCAGGTGTAAATTCAGGCAGCAAATGGGTTGAAATACGCCATCAGTTTTGATCGTTTCGTAAAAGAGTGGATGTTTTGTTCAGTCAAAGCATTAAATTGGGTGGTAAAGCGGAGAAAACCTTCGTCCCTTTATTGGGGCGGGAGGTTTTCTCTTTTTTTATAGAAAAGGAGAGTTTACTATGCACAACATTAAGTCGATCATCACCCCGAGGTTTTTAGAAGCCTTTATTGTAACTGCCACTATTTTCTTGGTGATCAGTGTCAGCATCATCAGGTTTGAATCGGTTCCGCATATCCCAATCCTGTTTTCGATTCTTCTGCTGTTCGTTTATGGATTTCTCAAGAAAGTGTCCTACCGGGAATTGGAGAAAGGGCTGGTTGAAGGTGCAGGTGCGGGGATGAGTGCTGTCTTCCTGTTTTTCTTCATCGGCATGCTCATCAGCAGCTGGATGATCAGCGGCACCATACCGACATTGATCTACACAGGATTTACGCTCATTTCCATGACGTTTTTCTATGCCATCGTCTTTGTTGTGACATCGTTGATCGGTCTATCGATCGGCAGCTCATTGACGACCGTTGCGACAATTGGTGTTGCCTTTATCGGCATGGCGACCGCGATGGATCTTTCATTGGCGATCACAGCCGGTGCGATTGTTTCGGGCGCATTTTTTGGCGACAAAATGTCGCCGTTGTCGGACACGACAAACTTATCTTCGACCATTGTCGGTGTGGATCTGTTCGAACACATCCGCAACATGGGATGGACAACGATTCCTGCTTTTGTGATAACCTTGATTTTGTTCGCATTGCTCTCCCCGGAAGCAGCAGGGGCACGTGTTCAGGACGTAACGGCTTTTAAAGAAGGGCTGTCAGCTACGGGCATGATCCACTGGTACACAATCATTCCTCTGGTTGTGCTCATCCTCCTGACAATCATGAAAATGCCTGCTTTGTTGACGCTGGCATTAAGTTCGCTGTCGGCCATCATCATCTCTTTTTTGCACCAAACTTCAACAGCTTCTGAGATATTCTCGGTGCTGTTCAGCGGTTATGTATCAACGACGGGCATCGAGGAAATCGATTCCCTGCTGACGCGCGGTGGAATGGAGAGCATGATGTTCACGGTCGCACTGGTGCTGCTGGCGCTCAGCATGGGTGGGCTGCTCTTCACATTGGGCATTGTCCAGTGTTTGCTGGCAAAAGTGGAAAGCCTGCTGAAAAAAGTATCATCAGTCATTGCTGCTTCGGCACTGACTGCGATCGGCATCAATGTCCTGATTGGTGAGCAGTACCTGTCAATTCTGCTGACAGGACAGGCATTTAAAGAACCATACGATAAAGTTGGGCTTGCCGGCAAAAACTTAAGCCGTGTGATGGAAGACGCTGGAACTGTAGTCAACCCGCTTGTGCCTTGGAGCGTTTGCGGAATCTTTATCACCGGTGTCATCGGCGTTTCAACGCTCGAATACCTGCCATTCGCATTCTTCTGCCTGCTGTCGCCATTACTGACTGTGTTGTTTGGATTTACTGGTAAAACCTTGACCTATAAGCAAGCAAAATAAAACTATTAAAAGAGAAACAGGTGATGTTCGTAATCGCCTGTTTTTATTTAGATAAAGGAAATTTTACAGGGAAGTCGAATAGTACTAGTATGGAAGATTTTCCGCTATGCCGCGGAAAAAACACTAGAAGGAGTGGATGGAATGTATCGAAAGATTTTATTAGCTGTAGATGGTTCAGATAATTCGATGCGGGCTGGCAAGCAGGCCGCACAACTAGCGTCTTTGATAAAAGGCGTTGAAGTGACAGTGGTTTACGTTTCTGATTTCGATGAAGACAGCAATGAAAAATATCATGACGGAGGTTCGTTAGAGTTTGAACTGTCACGAAAGAAAAAAATCCAACCTATCAGAGAAGCTTTGGACCGCGAAGAAATCTATTACAAAACAGAGGTTATGCATGGTCGGCCGGGACCGGTTATCATCGATATGGCAAATGAAGGGGAATTCGATCTGGTGGTCATTGGCAGCAGAGGGTTGAATCCCATATCTGAAATAGTGTTGGGCAGCGTCAGCCACAAAGTCGTCAATCAGGTTCATTGTGCGGTGCTGGTCGTAAAGTAAAGCCTGCCCGGAAACAGCCGGTTTTGGTATACTGGAAAAAAAGACCGGTCTGCCAATTGCTTAACAGAGCATAGGATCCGCTGGAGGAAAAACAAATGGAAACTTTACCGAATTGCCCTGAGTGCAACTCTGAATACACCTATGAAGATGGCAGCCTGCTGGTCTGTCCCGAATGTGCACATGAATGGAGCCCGCTTGCTGAAGCCGAAAGTACGGCGGCAGAAAAAATTGTCAAAGATGCCAATGGCACGCCTTTAAAAGACGGAGATGCAGTGACTGTCATCAAAGATCTGAAAGTCAAAGGCAGTTCATCGACTTTGAAGATTGGCACGAAAGTGAAAAGCATCCGGCTGGTTGAAGGTGACCACGACATCGACTGCAAAATTGATGGCTTTGGCGCCATGAAACTGAAATCGGAATTTGTTAAAAAAGCCTAACGTGAAAAGACCCCAGCCAAACTTAGTGGAAAAGTTTGAGTGGGGTCTTTCAGCTTTTGTTAACTGGATAAGTTAAGCTTTAAAATTAATTATTTAAATCACGTGCAAGTTACAATTAGCTTAGCACCGGCGAATGAAATATAGGTTTATTGACGTTTAAACGCCGCGTTTATTGCCCCATACCAAGGTATGCAATTGCGGCAAAACTTTGGCATCGTTCATGATCGGGGAGCGCACATGGTAATCGATCAATTGCTCATAGCGCTGCAGCAAATCAGCAACCAGCTGCGCATCATCTGTTGTCGCTGTGTCTTCGTTTCCGGTCTGCAGGAAGAACGGGACAGCCGGATAGCGCTGATGAAGTCCTTCCGCATAGGTGAAATCATCGAGATCAAACACCACGACTTTCAAGCTGACATTGGCATTTTGCAGTTTCTCTATAAACAAATCAAGCTTGGCGAAATCCGTCTTCATGCCAGAACTGGGCGGTTTTGGCGATAAGGTGATGTCATCAATTTCCACCATCCAGTCCTGCCAAATAGAGGCCTGCGTTTCAACAGCGATTTTCCAACCCTGCTGATGGCACAGCTCGACCAATTCGCCGATGCCTTTATGGAGGGCGGGGTTGCCGCCTGAGATGGTGACGTGAGAAAATGCCACGCCTCCGGTTTGGATCAGCTCCTCGACAATTTCAGCAGGCTGTTTGGAGATGCTGGTCCCTGTGCCATCCCAGGTGAATTTTGAATCGCACCAGGAACAGGAATAATCGCATCCTGCCGTGCGCACGAACATGGTTTTTTGTCCCATGACCATGCCTTCCCCTTGTATAGTCGGACCGAAGATTTCCATTACGGGAATTCTCATGACAGGTCCTCTTTTCGCGGACGGTATACCACATAGCTCGTCGGTGTCTCGCGGACGATGACCTGCAGGCACTGTGGTTGGTTGCTTTTCGTTTCCAAAACATGTTGAATCGACTGCCAAACTTGCTGGGCCAGAAGCTCAGTAGTCGGAAACTTATTAACGAATTCAGGATGGTCGTTCAAGACGCTGTGGTCGTATTTTTTATGGATCAATCTTTTCAGTAATTTAAAATCAATCAAAAAACCGGTCTCATCGAGCTCATTGCCGGCGATGGTGATGTTGAGGTGGTACGTATGGCCATGCATCATCTGGCATTTTCCTGCTTCTTCGCTGGGAATGAAATGTGCTGCGGAAAAATGCAGGTCTTTATTGAGTTCAAACTGAAAATCGTGGGTGGTTGTCGGATAGAATTGCTGCATCATTCGACAACACCCGCCATTTTTTTCGCCTGGTAGCGTGCAAGACCTTCGTTGCGCAATTTGCAGGCCGGACATTCGCCGCAGCCGGTGCTCGGGATGCCGTTATAGCAGGTCAATGTTTTTTTCTGAACAAAATCAAGCGCACCGAGCGTGTCAGAGAGCGCCCAGACATCAGCCTTATCCAGCCACATCAGCGGGGTATGGATGATAAACTGCTTGTCCATCGCCAAATTCAAGGTAACGTTCAATGAGCGGATAAAGGTATCGCGGCAATCAGGATAGCCGCTGAAATCTGTTTGGCTGACGCCAGTGATCAAATGCCGTGAACCGATTGCATCCGCATAAACTGCGGCAAAAGATAAAAATAGATGATTTCTGCCTGGCACAAAAGTCGAAGGCAATCCACCTTCTGCTTCTGCAGATACTTCAATATCATCCCGCGTCAAGGCATTTGCGGATAGTTGGTTGATCAAGCTCATATCGAGTACCTTAAACGAAACGCCAAGTTCTTCGGCAATTTTTCGGGCACAGTCGATTTCAGCCGAATGGCGCTGGCCATAATCAAAAGTAACCGTTGCAACTTCCTTGAAATTTTTGATGGCCCAAAATAGGCAAGTCGTGCTGTCCTGGCCGCCGCTGAAAACGATGACCGCTTTTTCATTCTTCATCTATAACACTCCTTAGTTTTTTAGAGAGGGAGTTTGCGAACCTCTTTAAGCGAACAGCATTAATAATAACATATTGTACAACAAGCAGGAACAATCGGCTTTGGGTGTATACGGCAAATCGGCGGTATTCGAAACATTATCACTTTTAATTTCTATAAAAAGATCTTTCGGCCCAAGGGTTTCCAGCGAAACCTGTAATTTCCCAAAGCTTTATACGTCTAATCAGAAAACAGTCGGGAGGGAGATGAAAAAGGTCGCCTTTATCCTGCTGATTTTTTAGTGGGGACCGTGTGCAACCGGGTATCGTTCAAGGAAGGCGACATCATCGAAAATTCACATGGAGATGTAACCAATTAAGAGCACTTGTATCGTTTTTATGAGAATATGGAGAGTGGAGAAAAGGATGCTGTCAGAGTGATCAGCTATACGATAGAAGGGGCCCGATCTATCAGGATCTGTCTTACGATTGCAGTGGGATTGAATCGGTGGAGGATTCGACAGAAGACCAATTCGGTTCAGGCTAGGTTGTGACGGGAAGGTGAGAGTCAATTGTCATCTTGTCTTCTGAAACTGAGGTGGTCTATGTCCTGGAGGGCTGTAATCCTGAATCGGGAATGGATACCATCCTGCACGCAATTGAATAACTGCTGCTAAGGGCTCTTTTACTTTCAGTAAGGAATATTATTTCTGCAAAAGGGGTATGTTTGATAATAACGGAAGGGGAGATGTGAGATGAAAGCGATAGTCATCGACAATTACGGAGGAAAAGATCAATTGAAAGAAAGAGAAGTGGAAAAACCAACCATTAATGAAAATCAGGCGTTAGTTGAAATCCATGCCACTTCAATTAATCCGATTGATTGGAAATTACGTGAGGGGTATCTGAAGGATATGCTGCCATGGGAATTTCCGATTATTTTAGGATGGGATGCAGCAGGAGTGATTGCTGAAATCGGCAAAAATGTTAAGCACTTTAAAGTAGGAGACCGGGTATTCGCGAGACCAGCTACGACTCGGCAGGGAACGTATGCAGAATTCGTTCCCGTGGAGGCGGACCTGCTTGCGCATATGCCCGAAAGCATGTCTTTTGAGCAAGGTGCGGCGATTCCATTGACTGGGTTGACTGCTTATCAATGCCTCGTCGGCTTTGCAGAAGTGAAAAAGGGAGATAAGGTACTCATTCATGCCGGAGCGGGCGGCGTTGGCAGCATGGCCATTCAAATCGCTAACAGCATCGGTGCCTATGTAGCAACAACGGCAAGCGATAAAAATGATGAGCTGGTCAAGTCCCTGGGAGCGAACCGGGTCATCAATTACAGCGAAGAGGACTTCAGCGAAATGCTGGAGGATTTTGATGCAGTTCTGGATACGATGGGCGGAGAAGTCTTGGAGAAAAGCTTTAAAGTCCTGAAAAAAGGCGGGAAATTGATTTCTATTGCCGGAAAGCCTTCTGCTGAAAAAGCTGAGCAGTATGGTGTAAAAGCCAGTGACTTTTGGCTGGAGCCGAATGGCGAGCAATTGCAGAACTTGGCTCATCTATTCGTATCGGGTGAACTGAAACCTACAATCGGCCATGTTTTTGAATTTACCGAGCAGGGATTAAAAGATGCCCATGAATTAAGCGAGTCGCATCATGCCCGTGGAAAAATCGTCATTAAAGTTAAAGATTAAAAACGGCAACAAAAAAAGCCTTTCACAAATGTGAAAGGCTTTTTTCTGTATAGTTTAAAAGTTTTCAGGTTTACCTGATTTGTCTTCTGAGTAATATTCTTTCGGTGCATCGTCCTGAGCTTCTTGTGTGCGCACAACCAAAACATCACATTTAGCAGAGCGGACAATATGTTCAGAAACGCTGCCAATTAAGAAGCGTTCCACGGCATTTAATCCGGTAGCACCACAAATAATAAGGTCAGCTTCCACTTTTTGGGCTAAATCCCGTGAAATCATGGTTTTCGGAGAACCGTAATCAACGATGATGTTCACTTTTTCAACACCGCCGTCTATGGCTTCTTTTTTGTACTCTTCTAATAAATCCTCTGCAAACTTTTGAGCACGGTCAGCGATCGAACGGTCATAAGCCTCGATTGCAGCAAATGATCGGGTATCGATTACATTCACCAAATTTAATGTCGCGCTGTTCCGTTTGGTAATGCCAATTGACTTTTTAAATGCCCATTCAGCTTCTTTGGAACCGTCTACTGCTACAAGAATTTGATTATACTTTAATGTCATCCTACATTCCTCCTTATTGTCTCTCACTATAAACATTCGCTATAAGTTTTAGAGTTCCTGCTGAATTGAAGATAATTTATAGAATTTTTTGTCTAATTAACGGCGACTATTTTCCTTGAAAAGAAATTGGAAACAGGGAGGAAAGTATGTATTACGAGCACAAAAAGCTTTATTCTGTTAAGATGTAGATGATTTCAGAAAATTCTTTTTATTATGACTTATTCTATCCAACACAAAATGGAGGGTTTCAAGATGCGAATTGGGGTACCGACAGAAGTGAAAAACAACGAAAACCGGATTGCGATGACTCCAGCCGGCGTCGTCAACTTGGCGTTGTATGGCCACAAGGTGTTTATTGAAGCGGGAGCTGGACTTGGTTCCGGATTTACGAATGAAGATTACAGTGCAGCCGGAGCGGAAATCGTTGCCACTGCAGAAGAAGCATGGGCACAGGAAATGGTTATGAAGGTCAAAGAGCCTGAAGCGGAAGAATATCGTTATTTCCGTGAAGGGCTGATTTTGTTCACTTATCTGCATTTGGCACCTGAAAAGGAATTGACGCAGGCGCTGCTGGAAGCGAAAGTGACCGGCATTGCCTACGAAACGGTGCAATTGCCGAATAATTCCTTGCCGTTGCTGACGCCGATGAGTGAAGTGGCAGGCAGAATGTCCACACAGATCGGAGCTCAATTCCTAGAGAAGGTACATGGAGGCGCTGGAATTCTGCTTGGTGGGGTTCCGGGGGTCGGACGCGGCAATGTCTCCATCATCGGAGCAGGAGTTGCCGGCACCAATGCCGCAAAAGTAGCAATCGGGATGGGGGCCAACGTCACGATTTTGGATTTGAATCCGGATCGCCTGCGCCAATTGGATGACCAGTTCGGACAGGATGTCCAAACGCTCATGTCCAACCCGCTGAATATTGCGGAGTCTGTGAAAAAAGCAGACCTGGTCATCGGAGCGGTTTTGATTCCTGGAGCCAAAGCGCCTAAACTGGTGACGGAAGACATGATCAAATCTATGAATCCAGGTTCAGTCGTAGTGGATATCGCGATTGACCAAGGTGGGATTCTTGAGACCAGCGACCGCATCACGACACATGACGAGCCGACATATGTGAAGCACGGAGTAGTCCATTACGCAGTGGCGAATATGCCGGGTGCTGTTCCGCGCACTTCGACCATCGGTTTGACAAACGTCACGGTGCCCTACGCCGTAGAGATTGCCAATAAAGGATTTGCCCAGGCAGTCCGTGACAATGAAGCTTTGAAAAAAGGTGTTAATACACTGGCTGGCCATGTCACTTATCAGGCAGTGGCGGCTGAGCAGGGGCTGGAGTACAAATCAGTCGATGATATTTTAGGGTAGTAACATAGAAAGCGGCATCGGAATAATTCCGATGCCGCTTTTGTTATTAGTTTTGGATGATTTGAAGTTCTTTCGGGAATTTCGTCAATACTTCATAACCGTCTTCTGTGACTGCCACGTCATCTTCAATGCGGACACCGACTTTGCCGGGAACGTAAATGCCCGGCTCGAGTGTAAAGACCATTCCTTTTTCCATCTTCATCGGATTCGCTCCGTGAATTGAAGGGAATTCGTGCACGGAAATGCCGAGGCCATGGCCGAGGCGGTGCGTGAAGTACTCGCCGTATCCAGCATCCGTAATGACCTTGCGTGAAATCTGATCGAGTTCTGCTGCAGTGACGCCGGGCTTGACAGCTTCCAGCGCTGCCGTTTCAGCCTGTAAGACGATCTCGTATACCGCTTTTTGCTCTTCGCTAGGTTCACCAAGCGCCAATGTACGGGTAATGTCTGAGCAATAGCCTTTATGGACAACGCCCAGGTCGAATAATACCAAATCGCCATTCTGCAGTTTCCGGTCGCCGGTTTTGCCATGTGGAGACGCGGCTTTGTCGCCTGTCAATACGGTCGTATCGAACGACATATGCGTAACGCCGCGTTTTTTCAATGCCAATTCAATTTCTGTCATCACTTCAATTTCAGTGATGCCTTCTTTGATTGTTTTAGCTGCGACTTCAATCGCGTAATCAGCCAATGCCGCGGCTTCACGCAAAATCTGCAGTTCCGCATCGTTCTTGATGACACGCATGGCGTTCAACTGGTCGTCCAATTGGACAATGGTAAGCGAGCTGAATAAGGAAAGGATGGCGTCATAGCGGTCAACCGTCATATGCGCTTTTTCAATCGCCATGGTGTTCAATTCGATTCCGCGCGACTGGGCTGTGTTGTGCAAAATCTCCATGGAATTTTGTGTGTCTTCATGTCCGACGATTTCGCCTGTCCATCCGGCATTTTTGGCATCCGGCATTTCCATCTTCGGACAAATCAGAAACGGTTCGGCTTCAGCAAACACCATGACACCGAGCAGGCGCTCATGCGGATTGCTCTGGAAACCGCTGACGTAAAAGACGTTAAACGGATCGGTAATGAACGCCGCGTCGATTGATTGCTCTTTTAAATAGTTCTGTAATTGCTTGATTTTGGTCATATGTATTCCTCCTCTACATGTGTAGCATATCAAAAAAAAGGGTATAAAACAGCTATGTGAGTTGAACTAGCAAGCTGTGCTTGGGGGTATTGCGCAATCCTGCTCCACTTTCCTGCGGGTTTCCGCTGGTTTGCTCCATCCCCTACGAATAGCTGAAAGTTATTTTTGTTAAATAGTTGCAAGATTTTACGAAAAAAGATTGGAAGAATTCATTTTTTCCAGCAATCGTTAAAAACTCATTGGAGGGATTTTATGCACATCTCATATCACGGTCATTCAGTTGTGAAAATCAAAACTGGCGAGCACACCATCCTAATTGATCCATTCATCAATGGCAATGAACTGACGGATTTGAAGGTTGCTGATGAAAAGCCTACTGCGATTTTATTAACGCACGCCCATAATGATCATGTGGGTGATACTGTCGAACTGGCGAAAAGCAATAATGCACAGGTGGTGGCTCCGGTCGAACTGGCCAATTACTTGGAGAGCCAGGGAGTGAATGCAGTCGGCATGAACCTGGGCGGCGCCCATGAATTCGATTTTGGTGTGGTGAAGTTCACGAAAGCTTTCCATAGTTCTTCCTACACGACAGAAGAAGGTGAAGTGGTGTACGGTGGCATGCCATCCGGAATCCTCTTTAAAGCGGAAGGCAAAACGATTTACCATGCGGGAGACACCGAAATTTTCGGAGATATGGAGCTTCTTGGCAAACGCAACGACATTGATGTGGCGTTTGTACCAATCGGCGACTTTTTCACGATGGGGCCGGAAGATGCGGCTTTCGCAGTTGAATTATTGAAGCCAAAAGTGGTGGTGCCGATCCATTACAATACATTTCCACCAATCAAGCAGGATCCCGAGCATTTCAAGTCCCTGGTAAAAGATGCAGAAGTCAACATCTTAGAGCCAGGCGGCAACATCGAATTATAGCAATTAATAAAACCCGAAGAGCTGAGGCTTTTCGGGTTTTTGTTTTTCGGCGGGTCCTCGGGACATAAGCCACTGGGGCAGTGCGGCTGAAAAAATGCCGCTCAGCCACAGCGTCTTATGCCTGTCGGAGCAGAACGCCCGCCTCCACTTTTCTATTTGTCCAGTTGCGGTGGCCAATTCCTCGGGACATAAGTCAATCCAGCAGTGTGGCAAAGAGCGCCACTCGGCTGGATCGCCTTATGCCTGTCGGAACTGAGCGGCCACCTCCACATTTCATTTGTCTAGTTCCGACGGGCTGCTCCTCGGGACATAAGCTACTCTGGCAGTGCGGCTGAAAAAATGCCGCTCAGCCACAGCGTCTTATGCCTGTCGGAGCAGAACGCCCGCCTCCACTTTTCTATTTGTCCAGTTGCGGTGGCCAATTCCTCGGGACATAAGTCAATCCAGCAGTGTGGCAAAGAGCGCCACTCGGCTGGATCGCCTTATGCCTGTCGGAACTGAGCGGCCACCTCCACATTTCATTTGTCTAGTTCCGACGGGCTGCTCCTCGGGACATAAGCTACTCTGGCAGTGCGGCTGAGAAAATGCCGCTCAGCCACAGCGTCTTATGCCTGTCGGAGCAGAACGCCCGTCTCCACTTTTCTATTAATTATGCTACACTATTAGTTACAGGAACGCAGAAAGAATGGGTGAAATCATGGCGACTAAACATGAACAGATATTGGATTATATTGAGACTTTGGCCGTGGGCGAGAAGATTTCGGTGCGGCGCATTGCGAAGGACCTGCAGGTGAGTGAAGGTACGGCTTACCGGGCGATTAAAGAAGCGGAAACAAAACGATTAGTATCGACGATTGAACGTGTCGGGACGATCCGTATTGAACGCAAGAAAAAAGAGAATATTGAACGGTTGACATATGCAGAAATCGTCAACATAGTTGATGGTCAAGTGCTTGGGGGCAGAGCTGGATTGCATAAATCCCTGAACAAGTTTGTCATTGGGGCGATGCAGCTGGAAGACATGATGCGCTATACGGAAGCAGGCAATTTATTGATTGTCGGCAATCGTTATAAAGCACATGAATACGCGCTTCGTGCAGGGGCAGCGGTGCTGGTTACGGGTGGATTCGAAGCCTCCGAAGGAGTGAAAAAGCTGGCAGATGAATTCGAGCTGCCGGTCATTTCGACCAGCTACGATACTTTCACCGTGGCAACGATGATCAACCGGGCGATTTACGATCAATTGATCAAAAAAGAAATTCTTTTGATAGAAGATATTTTGATTCCATTGGAAGTGACGGCGCATTTAAATCTCAAAGACCCGATCAGCCGCTATCATGAACTGAATGAAGAAACAACACATGGCGGTTTTCCGGTCGTCGACCACTCCAATAAATTGGTCGGCATCATCACATCGCGGGATGTCATCGGACATCCGCCAGCTGAATTAGTGGAAAAAGTGATGACCAAAGAGCCAATCACCGTTTCCATGCAAACGAGTGTTGCGGCTGCTGGGCACCGGATGATCTGGGAAGGCATCGATCTTTTGCCGGTAGCGGATGACCACGGCAAACTGAAAGGCGTCATCAGCAGACAGGACGTTTTGAAAGCGATACAAACCGCCCAACGCCAGCCGCAGCAGGGTGAAACAATCGACGACATCATCAAAAGCCAGCTTCATCAGCAGTCTGGCGATAAATTGATTTTGGAGTTCCGTGTGACTCCGCAGATGACCAATGCCTATGGATCAATTTCTCATGGTGCATATACGATGATCCTCACAGAAGCGGCGGGAGCGGCTTTAAAAACGAAAAACCGAAAAGACAGTGTCCTGGAAAATATTTCAATATACTTCCTGAAACCTGTTCAGTTGGATGCGCTGGTGTTCGTCAGACCCAATATTCTGGACATCAGCCGAAAATCCGCCAAGGTTGAAGTCGAGGTTTCCCTCGATCACCAAATCGTCGGGAAAGCGATGTTGACGTTCCAACTACTGGATCGCTAAAGCCCTCCCTATATCGGATCGTAAAAAAGGCAGCAGGCACACTCGATTAGGAGTGTGCCTGCTGCCTGAAAATTATCTTGGAAGCTGCCGCTTAAGGGTTTAAGTCTGCTTCTTCCTCGAGAAATGCGTGATAATGCCGGGACGCTTTGTAATTGTAATAAACAAGAGCGAGTCCAAGAACGATAAAAATGGCTGAAACGATGTACGTAATCGCACTCTGGAATACAAACAGCTGATTGATGCCGAAAAGGGCAACAAAACTTCCCAAAGCCATAGATGCACGTGCAGCATACCATTTCTTTCTGATCGGCAAGACTGAGCGTGTACGGAATTGCTTTGTTTTGTTATAAAAATAAATGACAAATGATACAATGATTAAAACAACAAATATTAACATAGGGACCTCCTGAATTCCAAAACTCACTCTCATTGTACTGAGAACTGAGCTAAATTGCGAATGGATTTCCTTATAAATGGAGGAACTCGGAAATGAATAGTCAAATCATCGACACAATTAAAGAATACAGCACCATCATTATTCACCGTCATGTGCGGCCGGATCCAGATGCATACGGCTCTCAGCTCGGCCTGAAATACTTATTGCAGCAAAATTATCCGAACAAGCGCATCTTGGCTGCTGGGACGCACGACTACACGATGGACTTTTTGGATTTTCCCGATGCGGTAGAAGATCAGGATTTCAAAGGCGCATTGGTGATCGTGACCGACACCGCCAATAAGGAGCGTGTTGACGATCAGCGCTACGAGATGGGCGCAAAGCTCATCAAAATCGATCATCACCCGAATGACGATGCTTATGGTGACATTGTATCCGTCGATACGACGGCTAGCTCGGCCTCGGAATTGGTTTACGAGCTATTTACATATGGACGTGAACACGAAGGCTGGACCTTATCCGCAAAAGCGGCTCGTTTATTGTATGCAGGAATTATCGGAGACACCGGTCGCTTTCTTTTCCCAAGCACGACACAAAAGACCTTTGCGATTGCAGGCGAACTGATCAAATACGATTTCGACCGCAATGAACTGCATAATGGCATGTATGAAATGGACCGCAAACTATTGCATCTGCAGGGCTATATGTACCAGAACTTCAAAATGAATCAAAATGGCGCTGCCCATGTCAAAATCACCAAAGACATTCTACGGGAATTTGATGTTACTGCAACAGACACTTCTTTGCTGGTTGGTTCGCTTGGCAATGTCAAAGGCATAAAAGCCTGGGTTATTTTAATTGAAGAAGATACTGAAATCCGGGTGCGCCTGCGCTCAAAGGGCCCGATCATCAATACATTAGCCAAGGAATTCGGAGGCGGAGGCCATCCAATGGCTTCTGGCGCAACAGCCTATTCATGGCAGGAAGCTGATCAGGTAATTCAGCGCCTTGCTGAAATCTGTGCTGCCGCAAATTAAGGAGGGAGTGGGTTGTCAATGGTTTATCCGCATATAAGCACATCGGCTGATTTGCTGAAAAGTACGGTGCGCCTTGATCAACTTTTCCCATATTTGAAGGAACAGGGAGCCGTTTCAGCTGCAGTTGTCAACACCAAACTATACGGCATTCTTCCGTTTTGGGAAGAATGCCGCCGTGCCGGCATCCATGGGGTAGTCGGCCTTTCGGCGCTTATCGAGTATGAAGAACAGCATTATCCTGTCGTTTTGTATGCTCAGTCGAATAAAGGCTATAGCAACCTGCTGAAGATATCCAGCGCTTTATCGACAAGGGACAAAGAGTCCATACCGGAACAATGGCTGAAAGCCTACCGGGAAGGCCTAATCTGCGTTATTCCGAATAAAATCGAGTGGCTGCTGACAGACCGAATACCGGTGTTCCAATACATAAAAGATTTGTTCGGCCCGGCAGCGTTCAGCAGCATTGAACGGCCTGGCGGAATTCCGTCCGAGCAGGAGGCGGCATTTGCCGAGCTCTGCGAAAGCATGGAACTGCCGATCATCGCTTCACACGAAATCCGGTATTTGACAGAGCAAGATGCCTTTGCCTTCGAAGTGGCATCTGCAATCGGCCAGGGCCTGAAAATGAATGATCCGCAGAGGCAGAAGCCTGAGCATCTCTTTGCCTACGTTCCAAGCCGTCAAGAATTCGAATCCTGGTTCGCTGATCATCCAGAATGGCTCCAGCGTACGGCGGATCTGCTGGAAAGCTGCCAGGTGACCATTCCGATGAATCGCCAGCTGCTTCCCGTGTTTCCAGTGGCTGAAGAAACCGACAAAGCGGCTTTTATTGCCGAGCAGTGCAAAAGGGGCTTGACTGAACGGATTCCCGGTTTTTCAAAACCTTATCAGGACAGACTGGATTACGAATTGTCGGTTATTGGCACAATGGGCTTTATCGATTATTTCCTGATTGTCGCGGACTTTATGGAATATGCCAGGGATCAGGATATCCTAACTGGTCCGGGACGTGGGTCTTCAGCCAGTTCGCTCGTTGCCTATTCATTGAAGATTACTGATGTAGACCCCATTGAACATGGCCTCCTCTTTGAGCGCTTTTTAAATCCAGAGCGTGTCACGCTACCGGATATCGACATCGATTTTGCCGATCACAGACGCCATGAAGTGGTAGATTACGTGGCGAAGAAATATGGTGCTGTCCGAACGGCGCAGATCATTACATTCGGCACTTTATCAGCCAAAGCTGTTGCCCGCGACACGGCCCGTGTGTTCGGATTTGAAGCGGAAGAGCTTGAAGCCATTTCGAAAATGATTCCGAACCGCCCAGGCACGACGCTGCGGTCAGCCCTGAAAGAGTCTCCGGCATTGAATGACTGGATTGTAGAACAGGAAGAACGCAAGTCCTGGTTTAAAACGGCCTTGAAATTGGAAGGGCTGCCGCGCCACGCTTCCACTCACGCGGCTGGTGTAATTTTAAGTCCAACCCCGCTGGTTGACCATGTTCCGATTGAAAAAGGGCACGAAGGCATTTATTTGACACAATGGCCCATGCAGGAACTGGAAGCGATTGGCTTATTGAAAATGGATTTTCTCGGTCTGCGCAATTTAACGATTCTGGAACAGATCCGCAATCTGGTTTATTGGGATACCAAAAAGCGAATCGATTACCGCAGCATTCCACTAGTAGATGCCGAAACATACAAACTATTGGCATCAGGTGATACGACAGGTGTCTTTCAATTAGAGTCCGATGGCATGCGCCGCGCACTCCAGCAAATCAAGCCGACAGCCTTTGGCGATATTGTTGCAGTCAACGCCTTGTTCCGGCCGGGTCCGATGGAATTCATTCCTTTGTATGCCAGACGGAAGCATGGGCAGGAAACTGTTAAATACGTCCATCCGATTCTTGAACCGATCTTGAGCGAAACCTATGGCGTTATCGTCTACCAAGAGCAGATCATGCACATTGCGGCGAAAATGGCCGGCTTTTCATTGGGAGAAGCCGATCTGTTGCGGCGGGCAGTCAGTAAGAAGAAGCGGGAGATCCTGGACGAAGAGCGTGAACATTTTGTCGGTGGAGCCAAAGGCAAAGGGTTTTCCGAAGGGGAAGCGGCAGAAGTCTACGATTTGATTGTCCGTTTCGCCGATTACGGCTTTCCAAAAAGCCATGCCGTTGCCTATAGCATAATCTCCTACCAACTGAGCTATATGAAGGCCCATTATCCGGTCTATTTCTATACGGGTTTGTTGACCAGCAGTGCCGGCAACGCCGAAAAGACCAAACAGCTGCTGCAGGAAGTTAAGGACAAGAAAATTCCGCTGCTGCCGCCGTCTATCCAAAAAAGCCGCCATTCGTTTTCAGTGGAAAGCGGGCAGATACGAGTCGGCCTGAATACGGTAAAAGGGGTGCCGGGAACGACCATTAAAGCCTTGCTTGCTGCCAGGGAAGAGGGGCCTTACAGCAGCCTCTTCAATATTGCCGAACGCATTTCGGCTTTGCATTTTAACCGAAAATCGTTTGAGCCATTAATCAAAGCGGGGGCTCTTGATGATTTTGGCCATGACCGCGGCGTTTTATTGGCATCGCTCGATAGTGCCATCAAGCACGCAGAACTCGTCAAGCCGACTGAAGATCCTGGATTGTTTGATGACATGGGATCCAGTTTTATGAAACCGAAATATACCAAGGCCACGGACATGCCTGAAACCCTGAAACTCGATTATGAGAAAGAAGTTCTTGGGTTTTATTTGTCCAAGCATCCGATTGAACGCGAGAAAGAAAATCGCCAGAAAACCTATCAGGAGCTGAAATCGCTGAAAACCAAACGGGACCGGGAATCGGTGACGGTGCTGGGGATGCTGGACGATATCAAAAGGATCCGCACGAAAAAAGGTGATGCCATGGCATTCCTGACTTTGATGGACGAAACGGGTTCTGTCTCCGTGACGCTGTTTCCAGTGGAGTATGCGAAATACAATCTTCTTCTGGAACCGCAGGCAATCCTTGAAATCCAGGGCGTGGTCGAAAATCGCAATCAAAAAACGGCTATTATCTGTAAAACTATAGAAACATGACTGCTTTTCTCATAGAAAAGCAGTTTTTTCTTTACGTGGCACTGTTTTTTTTGTAAGGTAGAGGATATGAGTGGCCAGACCACTTTCAAAAAAATGGGAACTGAGGAGCCGTCATGAGTCAATCGAAACGATATTTGGATATAGTACGGGACATTCGTGATATGATTCGGCAGGAAAAAATCAAGCCGGGCGACCGCATTCCATCTGAAAGGGAATTGGCCGAAACCATGCAGGTTGGCCGCTCAACTTTACGGGAAGCATTGCGCAGCCTGGAATTATTGGGATTGATCGAAACACGCAGAGGAGAAGGCACGTTCTTGTCTGATTACCGAAACCATAAATTAGTTGAAGTCTTGTCGACTTTTGTTCTGCAGGACAATCAATCGCATGAGGACGTCTTTCAAACGCGCCAACTTCATGAAATGGCAGCTATCCAGGCAATTTGCGAAAATGAAGCGGCCAGCCAAATGAGGGTCTGGGACAGTTTTCGTCTGCGCCTTAAAGGTGAAAGTTTTCAGCGGGAAGATTTTGTTCGTGAACTGATGGTGTTGTCGGGCAACCGGTTGTCATTGAAAATCTGGTTTTTATTGAAGCAGTACAGCGGAAATCCGTATGAGGGAACCGTTTCTTCAGAAGAAATAGACCGCATGAACGATATATTGACCGCAATCGAGCGGCAAGACGCAGATACAGCCATTCGCGAGTTCAAGGCTTGGAGTGAATGGCTACAAAAGGAGAGAGTACGCAATGGCAATTATTCGTGATATTTTTAAGCGCAATAAAGACGGAAAAGAAGCAACTATTCCTTCGAAATCTGCAAAAGACGTACCAGAAGGACTGATGACCAAGTGCCCCGAATGCAAGGAAATCACCTTAACGAAGGATTTGGAAAAAAATAATAAAGTTTGCCCGAAATGCGACCATCATTTCAAAATGACCGCGTATGAACGCATAAATGGCTTACTGGACGCGGGGAGCTTCGAGTCGATGGACGACCATTTAAAATCGGAGAATCCACTCGGGTTTCCTGGCTATACAGAAAAGGTTCAGGCGGACAGTGAAAAAACCGGTTTGAACGAAGCGGTATTAACAGGATCCGGTAAGTTGCTTGGGCAGGACATTGTGTTGGCCGTGATGGATTCCCATTTCCGGATGGGTTCGATGGGTTCAGTTGTGGGCGAGAAGATTACACGGGCTATTGAAGCGGCTACAGCGCGCAGATTGCCTTTCATTATCTTTACAGCCAGTGGTGGGGCGCGTATGCAGGAAGGCGTACTTTCTTTAATGCAGATGGCCAAAACCAGCGTCGCGTTAAAGCGCCACAGCAATGAAGGTTTACTGTTTGTATCCATTCTGACACATCCGACAACCGGTGGAGTATCAGCAAGTTTCGCTTCAGTGGGAGACATCAATATCGCTGAACCAAAAGCCTTGATCGGTTTTGCAGGACGCCGCGTCATTGAACAGACAGTTCGCGAAAAACTGCCGGAAGATTTCCAGACGGCTGAATTTTTGCTTGATCATGGACAATTGGATGCAGTGGTCCACCGTGCTTCGATGCAAAATACCTTGGCGACTATCGTGCGTTTACATACGAAAGGGGCTGTGGCAAATGGCTAAGAAAAATGGGAAAAAGTCGATGCCTTTTGAAGAGCCGCTCATTAAACTGCGGACAAAGATTTCAGAGCTGAAGGAATATACAGCAAATGCTGAAGTGGACTTGACTTCAGAGATCCAATCTCTAGAAGACCGGTTTTCCAAACTCGAAGAAGAAATTTACGAAAACATGAAACCTTGGGACCGCGTCCAGGTGGCACGCCACCCTGAACGTCCGACAACCCTCGACTACATTCCGTTGATTTTCAAGGACTTCATTGAATTGCACGGAGACCGTCTGTACGGGGATGACGCCGCAATCGTCAGCGGAATTGCTTCTTTCCGCGGCCAGCCGGTTACCATTATCGGACATCAGCGCGGCAAGGATACGAAAGAAAATGTCCGACGGAATTTCGGTATGCCCCATCCAGAAGGCTACCGGAAAGCTTTGCGCCTGATGAAACAGGCGGAAAAATTCAAACGGCCGATCATTTGCCTGATTGATACGAAAGGTGCATACCCGGGCAAAGCTGCGGAAGAACGGGGACAAAGTGAAGCGATTGCACGTAACCTCGTGGAAATGGCTGGACTCGAAGTACCGGTGCTGTCTATTGTCATCGGTGAAGGCGGAAGCGGCGGAGCACTTGCGCTGGGAGTCGGCAATCAGATTTTGATGCTGGAAAACTCGACATTCTCGGTCATCTCTCCTGAAGGAGCGGCTTCTATTCTGTGGAAAGATTCTGCGCTAGCGAAAACAGCTGCCGAAGCGATGAAAATCACTGCCCCCGATCTGCTGGACATGAAAATAATTGAACATATGATACCAGAGGTACGTGGTGGTGCACATCACGATCTGCAGAAACAGGCATCAATCATTTCAGAAGCCATCAGACGCTCACTGGAAGAAATGAATGGCATGTCGGGCGAAGCGCTGGTCGACCAGCGTTACCGGAAGTTCAAATCAATCGGTGTATTCAGTGAATGATGGAGAACCGCCTCGGCGGTTCTTTTTGTTTAAGTTGAACTACTAATCTTTCACAGCAGGTATTCCGCAAAACAGTTGCGCTTTCGGACCAACAGGATGTGAGCCATGCCCAAAGCGCCTTAGAACAGGATGATTTACATAGTTTCAAAATTTATCGGAATGGCTCGGCTCTTCGGAACTGATCAGGCAAATGCAACAAAATCTTAATATGCTGTATGGCTTTTCAGGACTGACAGTAGCGCCTTGGCGTGGTAAGGTAAACAGAGTAAATGGACTGCAGGAGGGGTATTATGAAGAAAATTGGAGTTTTGACAAGTGGAGGAGATTCACCGGGCATGAACGCGGCTGTCCGTGCGGTTGTCCGTAAAGGGATTTTTCATGGCATCGAAGTGGCTGGCGTTTATTCCGGCTATCAGGGACTGATCGAAGGCAACATCAAAACGCTTGAAGCAGGAGATGTCGGCGATATTATCCAACGGGGAGGCACAAAGCTGTATTCTGCTCGCTGCGAAGAATTCCGCACAAACGAAGGCCAATTAAAGGCGATTGAACAAATGAAAAAAGAAGGTCTTGAAGGACTCGTAGTTATCGGCGGGGATGGTTCATACCGTGGAGCGATGGCTTTGACTGAAAAAGGCTTTCCTTGTATCGGTGTTCCAGGAACCATCGACAATGACATTCCGGGAACTGACTATACGATAGGATTTGATACGGCACTGAATACTGTAATCGAAGCAATCGATAAGATCCGCGACACGGCAACAAGCCATGAACGGACTTTCATTGTGGAAGTAATGGGACGCGATGCCGGTGATTTAGCGCTATGGGCAGGGCTTGCCGGTGGAGCAGAAACCATTCTGATTCCGGAAGAGAATTATAATATTGATGAAATGATCGATCGTCTGCAAAAAGGGCGAGACCGCGGCAAGCGCCACAGCATCATCATCGTGGCTGAAGGGGTCATGAGCGGCAACAAGCTGGCCGACATGATCAAAGAAAAGACGGACATCGAAACGCGTGTTTCTGTACTTGGCCATATCCAACGCGGTGGATCACCAACAGCGCGGGACCGTGTCTTAGGCAGTTTGTTTGGAGCCCGTGCAGTGGAAGTTCTGCTTGAAGGTGTTGGAGGACGAGCTATTGGCATGAAAAATCACCAGGTGGTAGACTATGATATGACAGAAGCATTCACTGCTGCGCATCATGCTGATATGAGTTTGTATACTTTATCTAAAGAATTAGCAATTTAAAACGGTAAATGGAGTGAGTTTATTGAGGAAAACGAAAATCGTCTGCACAATCGGACCTGCAAGTGAAACACCTGAACTGCTTGAACGCTTAATCAAAGCGGGTATGAACGTTGCCCGCCTGAACTTTTCACACGGCAACCACGAAGAACATGCGCTGCGCATCAAACGGATTCGCGAAGCGGCCGAAAAAACCGGTAAGATTGTCGGCATTCTGCTGGATACAAAGGGCCCGGAAATTCGTACCCACCAAATGGAAAACGATTCGATTGAATTGGTGACGGGCCAGAAAATCGAAGTGTCCATGTCTGAAGTGTTGGGGACTGCCGAGCGGTTCTCGATTACCTATGAACAATTGATTGAAGACGTTGAGGCAGGATCGGTCATCCTGTTGGATGATGGCTTGATCGAATTGCGTGTGGTGAGCCTAGACAAGGAAAATGGTATTATTCATACAACTGTTGAAAATGCCGGTACATTGAAAAGCAAAAAAGGCGTCAATGTGCCAGGGGTTTCGGTTCAATTGCCCGGGATCACGGAAAAAGATACACAGGATATTTTGTTTGGCATTGAACAAAACGTTGATTTTGTTGCAGCTTCATTTGTCAGAAGAAGTTCGGATGTTATGGAAATTCGTGGCTTGCTTGAAAAGAACAATGGCGCGCACATCCAAATCATTCCAAAAATCGAGAACCAAGAAGGCGTAGACAATATTGATGAAATCATCATGGTTTCTGATGGCTTGATGGTCGCACGTGGCGACCTGGGCGTGGAAATTCCACCG
>NZ_JAGGPX010000018.1 GCF_018613575.1 Planococcus sp. ISL-110 | reverse complement strand
TTGTAGTTTTTCAGTGGCCTCTAATTATCCGGAACCTTTTTTACAAACTTATAATATTCATTTACTTCCCAGGCAACAATGCGTCTGAATTGAATGCTGATCCGATCACGAGTCCGCCGCCTTTTTCCTGCGCCAGCGGCATCATGCGCTCAAGCGCACGTTCATGCTGAAGCAAGGTATATTGTGTAGCAGACAAGCTCAAGTCCGGATGGGCTTTTTCCAACTCAAGCGCCACTTCAATCGGCGTTGTCGTGTTGACAGCTAGTCCCCAAGCTTTGATGACCCTCTATTCCTGAGGCGGTCCAGTACTTTAAAGGCGCTTTTGCGCGCTTCATCGAATTTTGTGATCCACTTTCGAAGAAGTTCTGAAATTGCAGGAACTTCTTATGAATAGGGGTGCTTTCTTGTGCCAATTTGAAATAGTTATTAAATTCATACGAGGTTAAATAAAACAGGTAGAGAATTCTCTACCTGTCTTTCCACTATGGAATTATGAATTTTTTACAGGATGATCATAAACATGCTCTGGATAATCGGTAATGATTCCATCTACATTTAAATCGAATAACCGTAAAGCTTGTTCTTGTGACCTTGAAGTGCATGGATAAATGTCCATCACCGCTTCATGAACATCAGTAACCAGCTCATCTGTTATAATCTTCATTGATGGATTGAAATAATCAGCGTAAGCCGCAAAGTGGGCTAATTGTTCTTCCGTTACATCTGCCCAACTTCCTCCTGTCAGAACGCCATGAGAGAGATTCGGTAAAAGCTCTTTCGATTTTTCCATGTATTTATGGTTAAAGGATTGGTGTAGTCATATTTCGTTCGACCAAAGCATCTGCAATCTTCTCTTCCACTCCCGGATAAAGTTCCGGCGCCTTCAATTCGATTAAAATACCAACTTTCCCATGAAACTCAGCCAATACTTCCTCAAAAGTAGGAACCCTCTCACCGGCAAAGGCTTCACTAAACCAGCTACTGGCATCTAACTGCCTAATTTCCTCTAACGTTAACTCGCCTACTTTGCCGGTTCCGTTTATTGTACGATCTACAGTCGTGTCATGAATAACGACAAGCTCTCTATCTTTTGTCATTTGTACATCAATTTCAATATAGTCCGCCTTCATTTCAAACCCTTTTTGAAAGGCTTCCATCGTATTCTCAGGTGCATGCCCAGAAGCTCCACTCTTCTTCTCTTTGTATTCGAGCCAAACAAAAAGGCCTTAATAAGCCCTCTTCATTTTATCTATCAATATTTTGATTGCTTATTTCGCTGCTCTCACCTGAAGAAAATGATTGTTCAGCTTTTCTTCCATTGCGGCTTTATTTTCAGCAAATTGTTTATGGCGATGGCCATTGCCGCCTGAAGGATGCGGGAAGCCTGAGAGGATATTACTTGGTGCAACCAGCCCTTGATCCGCCAGGTAATTCAAGGCATTCGACACGTTAACGCCCAACGGAATAATCAAGGCATCACTAAAATTCTCCAGTTCAGCCGCAAAGTTTTCTGTAAGGTATTTTTTCAATATGTCGTTCTTCAGTAGGTTTGGCGTTGACCCGCTGTAGTTTTTGCCGTTATAGAAAACGGGATATGCCAGAATCGAAGTCGTATGCACCAGATGGCTGGCCTCTTCAAATAGCTCTAAGCTGGAGGATAAGCCCAGATGCCCGTTCACACCAATTTCATCCAGCATCTTGACCAAATTCTTTCGCATCGCCCCTTCAAAACTGGAATTGTTTTTTACTTGGCGAAGAATTTCCTCATCATCGCTTTCTGTCTCGACTGCATCTATTACCGTCGAAAAGGACTTTTTCATCTGGTGCAAGCCCGGTGTGATACCGACGATGATCACCTTCGCTCCTTCATTTACATACTCGAAAGGTGCGTAGTATATCTCCAGCTTTTTCTTGTCGTCTCTTTCCAGTAAAAAAGCCTCATGGATCAACGACTCTTCTGTATAGGAAGACGGTATGGATTGGATAGATTCTTTGTACTGCTGGAACTTGGTGTATTTTGCGATTGCCATGAATAAAACCCCTTTTGTTAAATGAAATTTAACTTTTTGCCATTTCCGAGTCTTTGATCTGATAGCCTAGCTCTTCAGCTGCAGCTCTGACGCTTTTATTGATTTTAAAGATATTGTCTTCGAATTTCTTGCTGTTGATCAGCTTATGTATGGCTTCCTGCACCTTTTCAATGCTCGACCAGTCCGCAACTTCCGCCTGATCGGTAAAGATCCGGGTATACATTGAATTCGGAGATTTGGAGGACTCCTTGATAGAATAGCCATTTTCTTCTAATTTCTCTAGAAGCTTGATGCGGTGGTCAAACTCAAGATTGCCGATTTCAATATACAGCTTTAGTTTATCATTTGCTTTGCGCTGCAGAAAAACGATCATCCCTTGGCCGAGCCAATAAGGAGCTTTGTCGTTCAGCTTTTCCAGGAACGGTGTGTACTTTTCCCATTCCGGATAAAGGAAATTCGGCGCATTTTTCGCTGCCTGAAACTCCTTGATCTCAAAACTGCTATTTTCCGAGACGAACTTCTCGAAGGCCTTTTTCAAAACAAGAGCACCTTCTATATGAATAAAATCAATCGTTTCTTTCGATGAGGAATAGATTTTCTCCATCCAGATCTTCTCATCCTCACTGATGCTGTTGAGCTGTTCTTTGAACTGCTGATGATGATTCATAAACTTCGTTCTTGGATTGTTCAATAGATAAAGGGCAGTAATCGATTGTCCGTGCTTTTCATAAATCGCTTCTGCCAATACCAAACGGTCTTCGTCCGGCGCAAAACGCTCCTGCAGGATGGACAAATAATTCCTCAGGAAAACAAAGACTTCCCCGCTGATCGCTTCTTTGTGGAATTTCAGGATAAACTCAAGAATGTCCGCAATGTCCGCATAATTCAGTGCCCAATACTGATCGTTGGCCGCATCCTCATTCAATAATGTCAGAAATACCGGAATAATGGTATAGCCCTTATATTCCTCCATAGCAAACTCCAAATAATCGTCCAATTGTTTCGGGGATTGTGAGGAATAGAATTTATTCTCAATGACAATCGCTGTTTTGTTTTCTGCTGAAGACAGCACCAAATCAATGGAACTTTTCTGACTAGTCAGCTTTTCCCGCTCCACGTTCCAATCATCAAACTTCATCGACAGGGTTTTCAGGAAAAAGGCCGAATCGCTGACAAAACGGTCATTTTCCGGCTTCATCAGCAGTTTACTGATGAATTTCTCGATAAAGACCGAATTCAGTCCGTGGTTCTCTTCATGATTTAAGAGCCATGCCAGTACATTGGAATGCCTGATTTCGTGGCTGTCCATTCGTATTACTTTTAGCGGATTGAACGCTTTGAATATCCGGTCCAGTTCTTCGAATGGCCTGCTGTAAATCAGATTGGCAATTTTCTTCACTTCGGTGGTCATGTATACTTCTCTTTTCGATTTCTATTTTGAAAGTCTACTCCGAATAACAGGTCTTGTTAGGTGTTCATTTCAAGGCAGCCATCCCTTTTTAAAACCATTCAGCTCCGCATAACCATAAAGCCTAACAAACTGCTGGAAACTGTAATTTTCCATGTATTGCTTTACATAAATATCGCCGTTCTGCTTAAAAAGCTGATTTCGCTCATGCAATTTTTCTAAATACGGCTCCGCCGGAAGCTTGCTGCCTTTGCGGGAATTCAACTGAGTGGAAGTCAGAACAAAATTCCACAGCTCATCACTGTGAACGAAACTCCAAGGAACAAAATGATCGACAGCTATCGTTCGATGAGTTTGAAGTAAAGGCTTGTCTGTATAAAAGCAAAAACTGCCCGAATGCGCAACAATCAGCTGCTGGAATTGCTTTAACGATTCACGCTGTGTAATGTTTTCAATTTCATCCAGCAAGATCCCTTGAGTCAAATAAGGGTTTTTCTTTTGCAGAAACTTTGCCAGCTCATAATTGGCCAACTTAAAAACAGTGGTTTGGTATTTCAATAAAAACTCATAACTGCTCGGAGTCAAAACTACTTTCCGATCTTTTTTGGAAAAACCATAGAGAAGCCCATTGGTATCTGCATACAACGCACCGACTACATATTTTTTGAGGATGTTGTTTTCAACCCGCTGAACCAATTCCGCCTGATGGCTTTCCTGAAGCGCCTCAAAAGAAACTCCTTCCGGAATAGTGAATTTTACTTGCAGATCTTTTAGATCTTTTTCAATTTGAGCCTGATGCCCTTGGGAATAGCCGTTCCGAATAACCAGATTCCAATACAGCTTAGCAAACGACTCTGCCAACTGGTCAAAACTCAATTCAAGTCTACCGTTGGCTTTGTATAAGTTTTCAAGAAAAGCCCTCAACAATGCATATTTATAAGAAGTGGTTTTCATTGTCTGAGAAGACAACACCTTCATGGTGACTGTCCATAGCTCATCATCCGAGACAGTACTATAGACGGCTGATCCTTCTTTTAATTTCCATCCTTCGGTCATAGAAGATTCCCCTTATTAATTTCTAGATATTAGAATTTGTTACAAGTGTTAGTTTTACTACTGTTGCATACTATATTTATGAGAGCTATATTTCTTCTGACATATCTTATTCATTCCTCATACATTGCCCCATAGCAAGATTCCATACGGTGATTACCGGTATCATATCCACCCACCATTTTATACAAATCTCTCGAAGTAACGATTAAATGCAATTCCCCATTCTCTTTCGCATCGGCTTTTAGTTCTTCTAATTTCTTTGTAAAATCCTTTTGGTAGGTATCGTCATCTCACCCATTCTCTGATTTATTGTGGACATTAAAGTCTTTAAGTACAGATTTATCCCTGCGGTGCTACCACTACTTTATAAAGAATAATGAGGAGTTAGGAAATCGATGGTCGGCTGATGGTTCAGTTTACAGACGACATTTTGGTTTGCAAATATCCCCGGCATCGTTACCGCATCTTCTTTCGGTACGGCTTTCAGCCACTTTACGCCGACTGTCCAGTCTGCCAGCTCTGCATCCTCTTTGTTTTGCTCGATATTCGGCTGCTTTAATGGCTGGTCTAAAAGCAACGAACCTTCGCCATCGATTTCAAAATCCTTTACCATCACTGCACTTGACGTCACTTCACCGAACCCAACATAGCCATGTCCTTTTAAGTACGCAAGGATGCGGTCTCCAGGCTTTAACTTTTTCATGGAACTGCTGTATCGTTTTCCTTGCCCAGCACTCATAAAGCCGTATTTTCTGCAGTCTTCCCAGCTTCGATGCTCTCCATCACCAACATTGACAAAGTACAAGCCAGACCACGGGACCCCTTTCTCCGACTGGGTTCTGACAGCCACTTCCTGCGGATCCATCAGCCAGGTACGGCCAAGGAATTCCTGTTCGCCTTCTTTAAAGAACTTAAAGAAGATGCAGTTGATATTCAGGTTGTGTTCAGAAGACAAATAACGGACGATTCTTTCGGAAGACGAATCGAGTTCAGATGCCATGATGACAATGCTGTGCTCTTTGTTCAGCTCTTCTGGCAAGGCCGTTAAAAACCGTTCTGCAAATACTTGGGCCAGGCTCTTGTCCAAATAGTTTAAAACGATCGACTCGATTTCTTTATAGCTAAGGTCTTTCACCCACGAAGCATAATCCAATGCCTGCGCGACGACGTCCCTCGGCGTTTTGTCTTTTTTCAGTTCTAAAATCACCAGGTTGCCTTCTGAATCCATTGCTAGCAGATCAATTCTGCCGCCATAAGGCGTGGCCACTTGCCGGCCGATGAGCAATAAATCCAAGTCAAGGATACTGATATCCTGCTCGATCCATTTTTCTAACCGGTCTTCCTTGTCGAGCTTTGATCTGGATACTTCTTTCAAGCCGTTTGCTTCCACTTTCCATAAGTTCATGTTGATCGTCATTAAGTAAACGCACCTTTCAATTTGAAAATTTTTGGTTTTTGAATCTATAATAGTCGAATATTGTAAATGCTCACTAATCTATTATACCTACTATTCTGTGAAGATATACCTCTTAACTCCTTTCCTCGCCCTTTTGAGACAAAAGAAAACAGCCATCTTCGAAATCAAAAGATTTCAAAGATGGCTGTAGTGGGAATCATTGCAGTCACCATCAATAAGAAAAGTAACCGCTCTTTCCCTGGCAGGATTGTGGGCGATTACTCTTTAAAATAAACATTCTCATAATTTGGCTGACCGCTCTTTTGCGGCATGTACTGCATTGACCGGGTGTAACAGCACTCGGTCTTTTTTTATATCCATTGAGCACTCATATTTTTATTTTGCGGCATGATATGCTCAATAGTACAGGCTTCAATATCAACGATTTCTTTAGTATCTTTATTTGTCAATTTTCTTAGCAGGTAGTTTCGGCTTCTGAAGTTATAGATATCTTTAACCAATAGCTCACGGAAGAACTCTTCATCAGAGGGAAAGCGTTTATACGAATCCAAGTTTAAGAAAGCGGCCTTTAAGCTCTCCCAGTAATTTTCTTTGTCAACTTCCTTACTGATGGTCGCAAACGTCTTGTTGAGTGAATTGGTACAACCATGTCCGTCTACACAGCAGTTTGGGCTACACCAATCCTGTCACTTATCGAAACGCAGCCCTTAAAAAAGTTGTTTGATTTAGTGTTGACTTACCAATCACCCAAAGGTCTCCCTACCTCATTTACGCGCTCCTATAAAAGGAGTATTTGTAATAACTAATGATACTAAATGAAATCATTATAACAACTACACAAGTAATTTCAGGTTAGTTAATACAAGGTTAGCCAATACAAAAGAAAAACACAGAAGATTTTATATCTCCTGCGCCTTCTCATCGTTTAAACTTGTACCGCAAACACCTGTTTTATTTTTTTTCCAACAGTAGCATCCAAGCTAAATTCAGTATGGAGCAGTTCAGCAGCACTTAGCATTTTTTCCTCTTTTAGTACCACCGATACGCTTTTGTGAGAGTCTTTCACAAAGGTAAATGGAATTTCCCCTCTTACCAGTACCTTCGAAACCTTTTCTCTAGTTACAGGATAGGTTTTCAAGTTACTTCCAATGACAGAAAGTTTTGCCAGATTCCTTTTTACGTGAAAATGCATTCCTTCAACCATTCCTTTCTCTGAAAGAACTTCCAAAACCTCTGCATAATTCTTTTCATGAATAAGAAAGGATGCTTCCTTTTCTTCCTCATACATATCAATGGAAATATGTTTTTTTTCCAATGCGTCTAAGAGTGTTGTTCTCTCAATATTCTCCAAGCTGTTAATGAAAAGGCCTGCTTGTCTTCTTTGAAAAATAATGCCAATGGGATTACCGGAATCGGAATGTCTTGTGTGACCCGTGATGAGCGTACCACTTTCTTTCGTAAAACTTGAGCGTACCACTAATGGAACGACAAAGTTTTTTGCATGTTTGACCGCTTTTGGATGCAAGACGCCTGCTCCCCTTGATGCCAGATCCAGCATGTCATCATAAGTAAGCGTGGAAATCTTTTTCGCTTTCTTTATATATCTGGGATCTGATGTGTACACACCGTCCACGTCAGTATAGATATCGCACCGTTCCGCTCCAAGCCGAGCTGCCAACGCCGTAGCAGTTGTATCCGAACCGCCTCTTCCAAGAGTAGAGATATCTCCTTCTTCCGTAACCCCTTGAAACCCTGCCACTATCACAATTTTCCCTGCATTCAACTCTTTGGTGATACGCTGTGAATTGATGGAGGTAATTCTGGCATTTCCGTAGACCGAGTCCGTATGGATCCCTGCTTGCCCTCCGGTAAAGGATATCGCTTCTGCCCCCATTTCATGAAGAGCGAGGGTCAGAAGTGCAATCGTCACCTGTTCTCCAGTGGAAAGGAGCATATCTACTTCCCTTTTAACTGGGTTTGGACACATTTCTATGGCCATCCTGTTTAATAAATCTGTGGTATCTCCCATCGCAGAAACGACCACTACGACTTGGTTCCCTTTGCTTTTTTCATCCAACACCTTTGAGGCGATGTGTTTAATATGAGAGGTGGAGCTTACAGAGGTTCCACCAAATTTTTGCACGATAATACTCACAACTCACCCTTCTTTCTATTTGGCTCTGTTATCCCCCGGTGTAGATGCCGGATTTGTAAAATGCCAATGCATTCGTCACTTTTCCAAATTCCGATGCATGCGGACGGCCATCTCCATCCGAGTATCCGTAATCCACCATGCGGTTGCGGTTTAAGCAAAGTTTTGTCAGCTCGGGCTTGAAGAAATCAAAGAGTTCAAAGCGCTCTCTTAGCTCTGGGAACTTCTCCTGATAATTCATAATGGACTGGGCGAGAAGCATCCAAAACGTGTCTTCCTCCATAATGTCATGGTTTATGAGGATATTACTCATGTAACGGAGGTGGCAGATAAAAAGTCCGGTAAAAATAAATTGAGTCAGTCCTTCAGGTGGCTCACTTCGTAGCACAGCTTTGAATTTTTTTGAAAGTCCTCTTAGTTCCGGGAAATCTTGATCAGAAATATTCACATCATCCACAAAATCCTTGATGGCCAAACGATACGGTACAGAATCTTTCAAAACAACGATCGTATTCTGACCATGGGGGGAAAATACCGTTCCGTATTGATATAAATAATGAAGCAATGGATCCATAACCACCCCGAAAAAGGTTTTCATCCACTCATCAGCTGTAAGACCCGAGTCTTCCATTAAGCTCTGCACATATGGTTTTCCATTATGGTCTTCATATAATAAGGCTGCTAGCGTAATGGCCTTCTCCCCTTCATCCAGATAGGTGTAGATGCTTTCTCTCCATATCGTCCCGAGCATTTCCAGGTATTGATATGGCGCCTTCTTCACTTTTTTGTAGTGTTGCTGATCGACATTTATGCTGGCATTTTCACCAGGCAGGATGACACGACAAACATCCTTTAGGAATGGATCTTTATTGGCAATTCCTTTTATGTGTTGTGTCACCTGTGGAGCAATCAGGGTACGTTCAGATGGAAGCCCGCGGTAAACAAGCGTGTTCAAAATGCTCATCGGCAGTTTCACATGGTATCTCTCTTTATGTGTTGTATTCACAAATGTGCGAATGGATTGCTGAGGCAGATAGGAATCGGTGCCTTCACCAAGAGGAATGATTTCCTTATATGCAAGTTCCTTAGGGAAGTTCTGTATGAGTATGTTCTTCCACTGCCATTCGTGGACAGGCATGAAATAATAGTGGGCAGGATCTGCGCCCTGCTCTTTCACCATGTTTTCAAAATTGATTCTTTCTTCCTCAGATAACTCATTCTTCAGGACTTCTTCATATTTTAGTCCTTCAATAGACTGGAAAGAAGCGATTTTTTTCTGAACAGCAATCCAGGAAAGTTTGATTTCATTTTGATTTTCAGGGGCATAGTTTAAATAGTCGTCATAACCAAATCCGATACGCCCCTTGTTGTATGTAATCCAGGGGTGGCCTGTCATATACCCTTCCAATACCTCGTAATCCTCATGAATCAGTTCGTCCGCTGATTTTGGGTCCTTTTCAAGAAGGTGGGCATCTGCTATCAAGGTTGCGTTCAGTTCTTTAATTAGATGCCCTACTGTTTCCGGGGACATCGGGATGAATTCCTGCAAGTCCACAATCAGTCCGATAGCACTGTCAGCAATCTCCCTTTTTGACTCTTGCAAAATATAGATTGTTTCCCACTTCACATCATAACTGTCAAAAAAGCGTTTTTCCGCGGTATAGCGATAGGCTTTCTTCTCTGAGATTTTCAAGGAATACTGAATGGTTTTTCCGTTCTGTTCGATTGTTTCCGGTTGGATCATATCTTCGTACATGTATTCGGAAAGCATTTTGGCAATGAGTTTGCGGTTGACTTTTTCCCAATTGGTTTTATTCAACACAGATTTTAATTCGCTCTTGAATTGCATGGTATCCCTACTTTTTTTGGTTTGGGTAAATTTTTATAAATAGAAAGGTATTTTCTATAGCTTCCTGTTAACTTACATTCCAGGTGTGCACTTTCCACAGGGCGGTGCTTTAGCCTCCTCACTTAGCACTTCGGGCAACAAGGGGGATTAGGTACGTGGCTTTTTTTCAAACTCATGGTGTTTAGTAATTCATAAGGGACTACCTTGAAAATTGGTGGTCTGGCACCTTTGTTGGAGCATCTTTTTGTACTCCGAATGTTTGAAACACGTTCTTTTTATGAACGGGATACACTTCTTTTCCTACAATCTGGTTGATGATGACAGCATTCCGGTGGGGACCAAGTCCGAGGTCTGGTGCACCTACACCATGCGTATGCATTTCGCCGTTCTGAATGAAGATGTTGCTTTTTCCATTTTCATAGGTTTCGAGTCGGTAATCCTCTGAAATATGAAACCGGCCCAATCCATCAGTCACCAATATATCTTTCCATTCTCTTAAAAAAGTTGGAATGGCCGTTTCATAACCAGTACCTAAAATGACAACATCCGTTTGTTGATGGAAACTCTCCTCCTTCACATGATGGAATCCTTGAATCTCGTAGCCGCATTCGCTGTTCTCAATTCCTGTTACCTCAGTCATCGCCTGCAGCGTGACGGGAGGATAGTCGCTTCCAATCGACCGGTCATATAGGCTGCAATAGATGTCGGCAATCGTTTCCGTACTGATTCCCTTGTACAGCAAGGCTTGATCCTTCAACAGGGAGTCCTTTTTCTCTTGGGACAGATTGTAGAAAAAGTCTGTATAGTCTGGAGAGAAGTACTCAAGCCCTAGTTTGGAGTATTCCATCGGAAAAAAGCCTTTAGAGCGGGTGTACCAGTTCAGTGAATATCCGTGTTGCTCCTGATCTTTCAAAACATCCAGAAAGACTTCTGCAGCACTTTGACCGGAACCGATAACTGTCACAGAGCGAGCGTGTTTACATACCTCTTTTTTTTCCAAGTACTTGGATGAATGGAAAATATGGCTCCCGAGCTTTTCTCTAAATGTCAGGGGTACAATCGGTACGGAGCCGATTCCTGACACTAGGTTCCGCGTATAGTATTTTTCTGAGACCAGTGCCTCTTTGTTCCAGATATTAACTTCATATCCGTTCTTCCCATCTCCGAGTTCGATGGGTGCAACCCGTTCGACCTCCATCCCGTACCGGCATTGCGACAACTGTTCCGATACCCATCTGCAATAATGATTGTATTCCTTTCTCGGAATATGGAATTTCTCCAGGAAGTAAAAATGATACAAACGGTTATGGACCTGCAAATAGTGAAGAAAACTGTATTTGCTTCTGACATCAACCATGCTGACAAGATCGGCAAAGAACGGGACCTGCAATGTCGTCCCTTCGATCATCATGCCAGGATGCCAGTTGAATTCCTTTTTCTTTTCAAAAAATATGGCTGACATGTCAGCCACATTATCAATTAATGCAGCAAGACCTAAATTGAAAGGACCTAATCCAATGCCGATTACGTCATAGATTTTTTGATTGTTCACTCGTTCCACCTCTTTTCGAACACTTCTCGTGTACACTCCATAAGGAGTCCGGTTTTATCCGGTAGATCCACAGGACAGATCGCGGTGAATCCACATTTTTTGAACACATAAATCATTTTTTCATTGCGGATATCCGGCTCAGTCATGACTTTTTCTGTATTCTTCTGCTGAAATTGAAAACGGACCATTTCCTGCAACAGCGGCAGGGCGTACCCTTTTCCGAGGTATTCCCTTTCTCCGATCAGCAAGTGAATTCCCTGATCAAAAGGGGAACTATGATACACTTTTTCAAGAATGTCTCCCTTTACCCAGTAAGACTCCCAGTAGCTCATCGGTACATCATCAAGGCACCCAATGAAAAGAGTCTGATGGGAATCCTCCAAAGCTTTTTCCAGATGGTTCCGGAACTGCTCTATCGGAGTATTAAGGTGCCAGAACGGATGGATATGCTCTTCCTGCATCCAGGTGTGAATCATTTCCACATCCTGATTGAAATCCACTTTTCTAAAGGAAATCTTTTTTCCTAGTCCGTTGTCGAAAAACTCGCACTCATAAAGCATGGGAAATCCCCACCTCCTCGGCAATCGGATTCTTCACCAACGTATAGAAAGACTGAGCCTCCATCGGACCAACAAGCTCATCCATATCATGGAATCGGGTCAACAGATTCGCTTTGCAGTTCAGAACAGGCTGGTAAAGCAGACTCTTCAGCAGATTGGACGGCATCTTCTCTTCATAAATCTTTAGACGTTCCCTCAATACGCTCAACAACGCCTTTTCCTCCACCAGACCGCTGACTCCAAAACCGTTGATCAGCCCAAACAAATGGTTGAAAAAGAAGTAGTATCGAAGCCGCTCCTCTGCCACATCATCCTCACATACGGTGTCACTCAGTGTGTTCAATCCAGGCAGCAGTTCCATCAGCCTTTGTGACTTGGACTTGCTGTAATAGTAGCCCTGGTTATCACGGTAGTAGAAGGTCTTAGGATAGCCATTTTCTAGTTGGATGACTGAATTTTGCTGATGGGCCTCAAGGGCGATGCCATAGGTGTTGAATAGCCATATCATCGGGTCGAGTGTAAGTGATAGGTAGAGTTGGAACCAGTCAATACTCACTTCCTCCATACTGCGGTTTTCACGCTTCGCGATTTCCTCGATTACGTAATAGATCCGCGGCTTCCCTCCATATGGATGGTCCTGGCATAATCCGGCTATCAGGCTTGTTTGCTTGCTATTCTCATAGAATGGGTTGTCCCTGATGACCACTTCAAAACCGGAACATTCCTCAGCAGATTTCAAATCGATATAAGCAGGATCCTCCAGTATTTGAAAATCAGGGAACTCCTGCTGCAAACGTACACCGACTTCTGTTTGGAGGAGACGGGAAACTTCGACCCCTCTGGCAAGTTCTTTTCGCTGATTGATGCGCAAGGAATTGGTGATTTTGACTGGGACAGAGAACTTGAACATATACTTCGAGTCTTTGTTATAAACCGTTCGAAAGGAGGACGTGGCCATGTACTTCTTTCCAAGTGGGCCTATATATGCCAATTCTCCCTTCGCTATCCTTTCTTTTACTTCTTTACTATCCAGCAGCTTTTTCACCTGAAGGGGATGAACAGGTATCAGCTTTTTATTATCCTTTTTCAGAATATCTGCCAACAATTCCCTGTCTACACAAGGATCGTTCTTAAGCTCCTCCAAAATAATGGACGATGCGGAGATTTCCCTGCTTGAATCTTCTGATACCAAAGAGCTAGCTACAGCAAAATAATGAAGTTCAAACTTTCCTTTCCTCTCAGGTGAATGGATTCGATCCTCTTCATCAGTGATTCCCTGCTTGCTTTTGGGAGTAGGATGAAGAAGATGGCCAAAAAGAAGGGATTGCTCGGCATCTATAAAGTTAAAGTCCGCCTGTGTCAAAGCATCCCCACCTTCCAGCCTTTCTTCCAGAGAGGTTCTGATATTGCGGCAGCTCAGGATGATCCGGTGAATCAATTCATCTTCTGCCCCTCTGGAGTTCTGATTCAATAGAAATTCCTTTACGATAAGTGAGGTCAATGTCACGTAATCTATCGGTCTTAGAATCTCTCTTCCAACTGTTCGGTAATAAAGTGGAAAAGCGAAGAGATGACGATCCGTTTCCGACCAATACTTCACTGGAATAACCAGCTCCATCCCTTGAAGAGTGAGCTTTGAGACAAGTACTTTTTCCAGATTGTCCCCATCCGGTCGGTGATGGAAGTTCCACGCCGTCTCTTCCCTATAATTCCTTGTTTCCCGTAAATAACAGTTGAGAAAGCTTTGCATGGTTGCGTTCTCTGCTAGTTGCTTTGTATCATACATGGCTCCAACCTCCGTTCTAATAGTTGAGTGGCAAGGGCATCTATTTCATCGATTATTTCACAAATGTCGTTCATTGTTGTTCTTGGATTCAGCAGGGTCAGCTTCAGGAAGGTTTCCTCTGATACCGTTGTTTTTGCAATGACTCCCTTTCCTTCATATAGGAGTCTCTGTTGAATATCTCTGTTGAGGTCATTCAAGCTGATACCCAGACCGTCTGATGGACGGTATCGGAAAATGACCGTATTCAGCTCTGGGCTTTTATTCATCACCTCAAACTGTGTCAATTTATTTATATAGCTAGCCGCATCCTTTGCCAATGTCATGGTATGGTCAATCATCTGACCAAAAAGGTCCGTTCCAACCGTTTTGATAGATAGATAGAGTTTCAGTGCGTCAAATCTTCTTGTTGTGGAAGTCGATTTGTTTACTAGGTTTACAATCCCTGCCTCTTCATCTTCTACAGGATTCAGATAATCTGCATGATGCGAGATAAAACGGAAATATTCACGGTTTTTCACCATAAATGCACCGCAGCTTATCGGCTGATAGAAAAGTTTGTGGAAGTCGATGGTGATGGAGTCCGCCTTTTGCAACCCATCCAGTTTGTCTCGATGGGAGTGGCTCAGCAGCAACCCGCCTCCAAACGCGGCATCCACATGGAACCAAAGGTCATGCTGTTCGGCTATGGAAGCCAGCTTCATGAGTGGATCTATGCTTCCAAAATCTGTCGTGCCGCATGTTGCTACAAGTGCAAAAGGCAGACTACCTGCTTTATCAAGCCTAGCTAGAATGGCTTTCAAATCATGCAGACACATACGATGGTGCTCATCTGTCTTTACAGTGACAACTGCCTGTTCACCCAGTCCAAGCTGCGATGCTGATTTTTTCACCGTAAAATGAGCATCCTCTGAACAAATTATCCGTAATCGCTGAAAGTTCTGTGGCAAGCCCATTTTCTGGACGTCATGTCCCCACTGCCGGTGGCAGAAGTTATCCCGTGCCAATAGAAGTCCCATATAGTTGGATTGGGTTCCTCCACTTGTAAAGACTCCTTCCGATGAATTATCGTAACCTATCTGTCGCTTCAACCATTCAATCATTCCTTCTTCCAAATATGTAGCTGCCGTACTCTGATCCCATGAATCCATGGACTGGTTTAAGGTGCCGATGATTAATTCACCGACAATCCCCGGAATCAGTGGAGGGCAATGCAGATGTGCCATGCTTTTCGGATGGGAGATGTGGAGGCTGTTCCGTAGAACCGGCTCTTCCAGTTCATCCAGTACCTCCTCCAATTTCCGACCTTCTTTTTCAAAATTCATGACTTCACGTATTTCTTTATCAATATCCGCTGGTTCATTCCCGATGAAAGGCCTGTCGGTGTTTTCATATATTTTTTGAAGCTGCAAGGACGCTTTTTGTACAGCTTCGTTAAAAGATGCGACCCCTTCTTTCCCCTCATGGAGAAAGAAGGAATCAAATGCTGTCTTTTTCATATGACTACCTCACGATCGAAGCTGCTACAGCTTCTTTGAAGATGGTGATCACTTCATCTAGCTGCTCACGGGTGATGATGAGTGGTGGTAAGAATCTTACTACTGCACCGTGGCGTCCACCGACTTCAAGGATCAAGCCCCGTTTGAGGCATTCCTGCTGAATGCGGCTTGCAAGTCCCGGGTCTGCAGGATGACTTCCCGATGTGGCTGGAGCCAGTTCCGGGTTGACCATTTCCGCACCAACCATCAAGCCCCTTCCTCTGACATCCCCGATCTCAGGGAACTCTTTCTGAACCCCATCCAATGACTCAAGTAGTCTTTTTCCCATCTCTTTTGCATGTTCCACCAGTTGATGTTCCTTGATATATTGCAAGGTGGCAGTTCCTGTTGCCATGGCCATCTGATTTCCTCTGAATGTGCCGATATGAGCACCTGGTTCCCAACGGTCAAGTTCTTTGTCATAAACGACAACGGAAAGCGGCAGGCTTCCTCCGATGGCCTTGGAAAGGACGAAAACATCCGGAACGATTCCGGCATGTTCAAATGAAAACATCTTTCCTGTGCGTCCAATCCCTGTCTGAACCTCATCAATGATCAGCGGGATGCCTCTTTCTTTAGTAATTCGTCTCATCTCCTTCAGCCATTCAATCGGTGCCGGGATGGAGCCGCCTTCTCCTTGGACCGTTTCAAATATCATCGCAGCCGGTGGAAGAATGCCACTTTCCGGATCGTCCAGCAGATTTTCAATATACCTCGCACTGATACGATGACTCTCCTCTCCCCCTATTCCGAATGGGCACCGGTATGTATATGGGTATGGCAGGAAGTGCGTGTCAGGCACAAGCCCTTGCACTTTCTTCTTCGGGCCAAGATTTCCTGAAATAGACATGGTGCCATGGGTTGCGCCGTGATATCCTCCTTGAAAAGTCAGGATGCTCTGTCTTCCCGTAGCTGTCTTGACCAGTTTAAGTGCAGCTTCGATTGCATCCCCTCCGGTTGGTCCGCAAAAATGCACTTTTGCCCGCCCCTTGAGTTCTTCAGGCAGAGAGGAAAATAACTCATTAACAAACTCCTCTTTTACCGGAGTAGTTAGGTCTAATGTGTGTAAAGGACGCTTATCACGTATGATTTTTTCTATCGCTTCAATAATGACTGGGTGATTATGTCCAAGTGCCAGAGTCCCGGCGCCGGCTAGGCAGTCGTAGTACTTCTTCCCTTCCATGTCCGTTATAAAAATCCCCTCGGCTTCCCTAATGGCTATTGGAATTCTCCTCGGGTAAGATCTAGCATTTGATTCACGCTGCTCCTGTTGGCTTAAAAGTTCTTTATTTGAAATCTGGTATTGTACGGTCATGAAAACATCTTCCTTTCATCTGGCTTTGGGTTCAACGTCACTTCAAATGATAATGATAATGATTATCAATGTCAATGATAATTGAAAACCATTCTCAATAACAAAGTGTGACTAGTTCCTTGGACACCTAAAGAGCAACTATTTATAGCTAGAAGCCCTCTGCTTAGAGCTCAAGGTGTTTAAAGGACTCTAAGTAACTAAACACAACTAAAATACTAAGCAAATATGCTATAAATCTATATATTACGCTCTATAAAAAATAGAAAAATAGAACTAGTATAATTGAGAAGGGAATTGAGAATGAAGATGGTGTTTTTGGAATGAGAGAATTACTTTTGACATAGATAATTCTATTTAAAAATAAAGGCTTATATATAGACTGAACTGAACCCCAACTGGTAGAAACTTTAAAAAAGTGATCCCTATTTAGGATTTTTTCTGTTTTCAGATCCCGGTATACTAAATTTAGCTAACTTGGATGGGATAAGATTATATGAGTAAAATCATTTTCAACGAACACCAACAACGAATCTTGGAGGCGAATCCAAATGTCGCTTCTGTATCGGATCAAGCAATTCAATACACGCTAGAATTCAAACTTCAGGCTGTGAGGGGAATACCCGACAGGCAAAGGCCCTGCCCAGAGCTTTAGTGAAAGTGGATTTGATTTAACCGTTATTGGGTCCAAAAAAGCGAACACCTCCTCGAACCGGTTGCGGACAACTATCAAGCTTTATGGAGAAGACGCCTTCTTCGAAGAGCGACGTGGGAAGAATAGTACGGGGGCGCTCTTCTGTAAAAGATCTCTCAGCTGAGAAAAAACTCGAGGAAGCAGAAAATGAGTTATTAAAAAAGATCGAGGCGCTCGAGAGGCAGGCGAAGAAACGCAGCTGACCCCAATGGAAAATATAAAGCAATCAATGAGGTGGTCCGCAGATTTCAATTGAAGAATTTGGTGAAAATCCTCCGTCGCACAGCGAATGTCGGCCGCAGGGGCAATTGCATCGACAACGCCCCTACCGAATCGTTTTTGGCCACTTTAAAGATGATCTAGATTTTCGACAAGCAACCAGTCTCGCCGAACTGAAAGGGCTGGTGGATGATTACATGGAGCATTTCAACGGAACACGCAAGCAATGGAATTTAAAAAAGATGACTCCGGTACAATACCGAAATCATCTCATCGCAGCCTAGCTAACGAAAACAAACAGCACACGGCTGATCGTGTGCTGTTTGTTTTATGGAAAGAAGTGATGGACTATAAACCTTCTATATATTTTAACAACATCAGTTTCTCGATTGGCGATGTGCATATCCTGAAGGAAGTGACCGGCTCTTTGCCATAGGCAGCCGCTGCATATAAAGGCGGCACGACAGCCAGATACCCTACACGTTTCATAAGCTGAGAAGCAGCCACAATCTGGCTTTCCGTTTCCAATTCCAGTTTCAAATATTCAAGGAAGCTTCTCAGGAATTCCGGGTCTCACAGCTGGCTCAAAGAAATCTTCTCATCGCTTCCCGCCTGCAGCGACAATCGAAAATGGCCAGTCAAATAAGCGTTTTCTTCAGCTGCTAATCGGCTCAACATTGTTAGCTCCACCTTTTAAGTGTCTGCCTTTGCTAAACGGGATGCATAGCGGTGTACCGCATAGGGGATCGCATGTCACCTGGCATTGCAGGCCGAAGACCGCGTGCATCAAGTCAGGTGTAATAATGTCGTTCGGTACTCCTTGTTTGTATACTTTTTGGTCGTGGATTGCCACAATATGATCCGCATACCTGCAGGCCAGATTCAAATCGTGGAGAACCATCACGATGGTACGGTTTTTGGTCTGGTTCAAATCATACAGCAAATCGAGGATATCAATTTGGTGGGTCAAATCAAGATAAGTCGTCGGTTCATCCAGAAGAATGATGTCCGTATCCTGCGCCAGTGTCATTGCAATCCAGGCACGTTGGCGCTGGCCACCGGATAATGAGTCCACTTTGCGTTCCACAAAGTCCGTCAGCCCTGTGGCTTCGAGTGCGCCGAACACCGCTTCTTCATCTTTCTCTGACCATTGCTGGAGCCAATTCTGGTGTGGATAACGGCCTTGCTTGACCAATTGAAGGACAGTGAGGCCTTCCGGAGCGATTGAAGTCTGAGGCAAAATCGCTAATTGCTTGGCGATTTTTCGCGTCTGCATTTTTGCAATTTGCTGGCCATCAAGTACGATAGAGCCTTCCTGCGGTTTCAGCAAACGGGCAAGAGAACGCAGCAGCGTTGATTTGCCGCAGCCGTTGCTGCCGATGAGGACGGTGATTTCACCTTTTGGAATCGCCAGATCCAGCTCCTTGATGATGCTCGTTTCCCCGTATCCAAGTGTTAATCCTTTTGTTGACAATGCATCCATTACATCTTCCTCCTCTTTAAGCTATACAAGTCGGCCAGTGGCAGGAATCAGCGATTCCGGGTGCGGTACAGTAGATAGATGAAATATGGTGCGCCGATTGCCGAAGTAAAGACGCCCGCCGGGATTTCCAGCGGCGCGAATGCTGTCCGCGCAATCAGATCGGCTGCCAGCACAATCAAGCCTCCCAATAGGGCAGAAACCGGCAACAATGCACCAAACGAAGAGCCAACAAGCTTTCTCGCCATATGAGGGGCCATCAGCCCGACAAAGCCGATTCCACCTGCGAAAGCGACTGCGCCACCGGCAAGGGCGCTGCTAAGGAAAAGCAGCACAAGCCGGTCACGTTGGACAAGGCTTCCGGCATTGACTGCGAGTTCATCGCCCAATTCCTGAACGTTCAGCCGTCTGGAGTAAAAGAAAAGAATCGTTGTCAGCAGGAAAATCCACGGGATGATGGTCAGGACTTCCGTCCAGTTTGTGCCGTTGACGCTGCCGGTGATCCAGATGTTCGCCCGCGACGCAGTGAAAATCGGTCCGAGAATCATCATCATCGTTGTCAGCGCCTGGGCGCCTGCCGCTAATCCGATGCCTATCAGCACCAATCGGATCGGCGCGACTTGCCCGTACTTTTGGGACAACACGTAGACGAGAAAGCCCATACCCACTGCGCCCACAAATGACGCTAACGGAAGCCAGTGGATGCTCACGGCGAGTGTATTGCTGCGATCGCTGTAAAAAGCCAGAAAGGCGACGGTGGTGAACGAAGCGCCTGCCGTGATGCCGATGATGTCAGGTGAGGCAAGTGGGTTTCGAATGATGCCCTGCAGAATCGCCCCCGACATCGCGAGGCCGGCTCCGGCGAAAACTGCCAGCAGAATTCGCGGCATGCGGAACGACTGGACCACCAGGTTATGCATGTCGGTGCCGGCACCGAAAATCGCTTTAACAACGTCAATCGGATTGATGACCAATTGGCCGATTCCAAGACTTAAAACAATCATGGCAAAAGTCGCTATGGTCAAGACAATTAAAACTGAAAATGATTTCTTATCTATTAAAAAAGATGCCTTTCCTATACGCAATGGACGTGATTGTTTCATTCGCTTATTCCCCTCCTTGCAATGTAGACAAAGAAAGGGACACCCACGATGGCAGTCATCACACCCACTGGCACTTCTGCCGGCATCAGGATATAGCGGGCTCCGATGTCAGCCACCAGCAGCAAAATAGCGCCGAGCAAAGCGCTGTATGGGATGACCCAGCGGTAATCGATGCCCACAAGCCATCTGGCGAAATGCGGGATGATGATGCCGACAAATCCGATGGGCCCCGCTACGGCAACCGCTCCGCCGGCCAGCAGCACAGTGATCACCGCGCCCGTAATTTTCACGAGCAGAGTTCTTTGCCCTAACCCTTTCGCCAAGTCTTCCCCCATCGCCAGAACATTCATCTGTTTGCCGAATGCCAACGAAAGAAGCCAACCCACCGCCAAATATGGCAGCACTGACAACAGGATTTCCAAATCCCTGCCTTGAACGGAACCGGCCAGCCAGAACAGCACCTGATCGAGCGCGCGTTCATCAAGCGTCAGGATGCCTTGCGTCATCGATGAGAACATCGCTGCAATTGCCGCGCCTGCAAGAGTGATCTTAATCGGTGTCAGCCCCTCATTGCCCATCGATCCAAAAACATAAACGACGACAGCCGCAATACCTGCACCCAGAAAAGCAAGCCAAGCGAAAGCAGTGAGCGAGGACAGGCCAAGAAAGCTGATGCCGAAAACAACAAAAAAGCTCGCTCCTGCGTTGATTCCCAGAATTCCAGGAGACGCCAACGGATTATTCGTGAGCCCTTGCATGATAGCCCCTGCAATTGCCAGGCTCGCGCCGACAGCTGCTGCGGTGAACGCTCGCGGGATTCGCGTATCCTGGATGATGATGTGCTCATTCGATCCATCAAAATGGTAGATGGCATCAATGACCATCTGGGCAGACACTTTCGTCAATCCCAGAACGATGCTGGACCAGATAAGGGCAGCGATCACCAGAACGCCGATTATCAGCCCAAAAACTTTGGCTCGATTATTTCTGATCATAATAGCTATCCTTCTCCCAAACTCCCCATAATTCTTTATCTTCTATAATTTAGACGCATTGGTTACAGATCATTTCTCTACAAAGTATAAGTTCATTGAGAATCATTGTCAATCATTCTTTAAAACCCCTTGACACGAACCGGCGATGATATTAAGATGTTGAAGGAAGTGAAAATCATTATCAATTAGATCATTCTAGGAGGAACATACATGTTAAAGAAAACCTATTCACTTATCACTCTGCTCACGATGCTTGTGTTATTATTGGCCGCTTGCGGAAGCGAGGAACCGGAAGAAAAAACATCAGGAACAGAATCAGCGGGAGGCGGCGAAAGCTATACCGTGGAACACGCGATGGGCACTGCAACGATTGAAGGAAAACCTGAGCGCGTTGTCGTTTTGACGAACCATGGAACGGAAGCTCTGCTGTCAGTGGGTGTCAAACCGGTCGGTGCTGTCCAATCCTGGACTGGTGATCCTTGGTATGAACACATTACGGACGATATGGAAGGCGTAGAAGTGGTCGGTACGGAAAGCGAGATCAACCTTGAAGCGATCGCTGCATTGGAGCCTGATTTGATCATCGGCAACAAAATGCGCCAGGAAGAACATTACCAGGCGCTGAATGCAATCGCCCCTACTGTCTTTGAAGAAACGCTGCGCGGCGACTGGAAGACTAATTTTGAATTGGATGCCCAGGCGGTCGGACAGGAAGAAAAAGGAAAAGAAGTGCTCGATGCTTTTAATGACCGCATTGCTGCGCTGACAGAAAAACTCGGCGACAAAATCGACACTGAAGTATCGATAATCCGCTTTATGCCTGAAGATGTGCGCATCTACTATAAAGACTCTTTCTCAGGTATCATCCTGGAAGAAATCGGGCTTGCCCGACCGGAGTCGCAAGATGTTGAAGACTTTGCGGCAACAGGCGTGACAAAAGAACGAATCGAAGAGATGGACGGCGACGTCATCTTCTACTTCACTTACCAGAACGAACAAAAAGAAGGCCAGCAAGCGGAAGATGCCTGGATCAAAGATCCAATCTGGAACAACCTTGAAGCTGTGAAAGCAGGCAAAGCTTATGAAGTAAGCGATACGATCTGGAACACGGCTGGCGGCGTTATGGCAGCAAACCTGATGCTTGATGACTTGGAAGAAAAATTATTGCAAGAATAGTAAACGTGAGAAAGACCCTTACCGGAAACGGCAAAGGGTCTTTTTGCTTTCTCATTAATGATGAACAGAGGACGCTATGCTTCATCAAAAATCATGAAAAGTATTTATTATATCCCTGTTAGTCTTCTAACTTCCCATTGCCAAAACTTAGAGCCTTGAGCGATAATCAGCTTTTCAAGCCAATCTTCGAATGTCATTCCAACTGAATACACTTCAAAAATATTATGTTCTTAATTCTCTAACGCCGCATCAACAAGCAATTTTGTATAGCAATGACGTGTTTCTGAAAACAGATCGTCTGATAAAAATGAATCAACCAGTACGCCTTCTTTTAAAACAGCTATCCGTTCACACATATATTGGACAGTCGCCATGTCATGGGAAATATACAAATAAGACATACCAAATTCCCTTTTTAAATCCCCTAACAGATTTAATATTTGTGCTTGAATAGAAACGTCTAGACTTGAGGTTGGTTCATCACATACTAATAATTTTGGCTGAAGACTAATGCCCCTTGCAATGGCGACTCTCTGTCTTTGCCCGCCACTAAGCTGATGTGGGTACCTATCTAGTAAACTTATAGGTAAACCTACTTTTTCAAGCAGAATACCTGCCATCTTTCTTCCATCATTTCTTACGTCCTTTAAAAACACAGGAACCACTTCCGGATAATTTTCAAGAGGCTCCACAATGGACTTCCATATCCTTAACTTAGGATTTAATGATGCCATGGGATCTTGAAAAACAATCTGAACATGGCGTCTTGCCTTTCGAAGCTTCGGCCCTTTAAGACTTTGAAAGTCGATACCATTCAGAATAATTTGACCTTCATCAAGCTGCTCAAGACCTACAATCAATTTAGCAACTGTACTTTTCCCACTCCCGCTTTCTCCTATCAAGCCTAGACATTCCCCTTGCTTCATTTGAAAAGAGACATCAGTCAAAACTGAGTTTGACTGATAGGATTTAGAAACCTGTTTAACTTGAAGCAATTTTTTCATCCCCCTCTATATCGACAGCATGACAAGCTGTCCCATGGGAATTCTCTTGGTACCTTATTTCGGGCACTGTTCCGCACTTTTCAAATGCCTTTGGACACCTTAATGCAAATGCGCATCCCTGTTTAGCGATAAGTCCTGGTTCCCCCGGTATTACAGCTAATTTCCCTGGCTTTTCCAGACTCAATACAGGTCTTGCCTGCAGCAGGAATTTTGTATATGGATGAGTCGGATTTGTCTGCAAGGTTTTTGTAGGGCCTTTTTCAACAATCTGGCCACCATACATCACGGCCATCGAATCTGTTCTCTTCAATACGTGTTTTAAATCATGAGAAATAAGGAGAACTGCACAATTTAGTTCTTTTTGAAGTTCTACTAGAAGGTCTAATATCTTTTCACCAGTCAGCACATCAAGAGCTGTTGTCGGTTCATCTGCAATAATCAACGATGGCTTGAACATGAGAGCTATGGCTAGTGATGCCCGTTGCAGCTGACCTCCGCTAAGCTCGTGAGGATAGCTGTTAAAAATCCTCTCAGCTGGTAAACGTACCCTTTCCAGCCACATCAGAGATTTTTTTTCAGCATCTTTTCTGGTGATTTTACCATGACTGCGAAGTGCCTCGATAAACTGTTTTCCAATTTTTATAAATGGTGTAAAGCTTCCCTGATAGTTTTGAAAAATGTATGTGATTTCTTTTCCCCGTAAAATTCTCATTTCCTTTTTAGAAATACTTATGAGATCTTTATCATTAAACATTATTTGACCTTCTGACACGTCCATGGACTCATGAAGCAACCCTAATACAGCAGAAGCAGTAAGGCTTTTCCCACTCCCACTTTCTCCAACCAGACCCAGCATTTCACCTGGTCTTATTGCCAAATTCACCGCATTCACTAATCTACCTCTTTGTTGCCCTTTAGACCCTTTTAATGAAATTGACAGATCTTTTATTTCCAGCAAAGGCACCGAAAGGGGAATGGATATTTCCTCAGTGCTGGATATTTGTTTTGTATGATCGACTGCTATCGACATTCTGCACCTCCCTTTGTTTGTTACATGCTTTTCACATCAAGTTTATCTCTTAAACCCTCTCCAATTAAATTACACGATAAAACCACAAGGAAAATGGCCATTCCCGGATAAATCATCAACTCGGGGATCGTCTGGAAATAGGGTCTGCCATCGTTTAGCATTGCCCCCCATTCCGGATCAGGAGGTTGAGCGCCCAGGCCGAGATAAGACAGCGATGATATGATTAAAATTACTTTGCCGATATCCAGCGTTGCAAGGACAAGAACAGGCGAAATGACTTGAGGAAGCAAATGCTTCGTTATGATTTTCCATGTTGAACTTCCTCCGACTCTTGCCGCTAAAATATATTCTTTTTCACGCTCTGATAATACAATGCTTCTGACAACTCTCGTGTAGCTGATCCACTTGACCAAAACAACAGCTATCATTAAATTAAATAAACTTGGACCTAAGAATCCAGCTATTGCAATAGCTAATATAAATTCTGGCAGAGCGATAAAGCCATCAGCCATTCGCATCATAAATGAATCAAAGCGTCCTCCTATATATCCTGACAACAATCCAAGCGGAATACCAATCAAAATAACAGTTGCAACCACTATCGCTGTAATTCCAAGCGTTGTTTGAGAACCAATAATCAGCCTCGAAAAAATGCATCTTCCCATATGGTCTGTCCCTAGAGGATAAGATAGACTAGGGGCAGCAAGCCGTTCCGCCATATTTGCCGTTAAAGGATCATTCGGGACAATAAATGGGCCGATTATTGTAAGCAAAATAATGACCGCCAGACCAATGAAACCTATCAAGGCCAGAGGTTTGTACCTTTTCACTTTAAATCGAGGAAAGAAAGATCTCATCAGCAAAGCATAAGCTGTCTTCAAGCAGTTCCCTCCTCTTTTTGCTTAATTCGCGGGTCAATCCAATAGTACGAAAGGTCAACAAGTAAATTCACAACTACCACGAAAACACCAGTCAATAGGACATACCCTTGAATGATAGGGTAATCACGGCTGAATATGGCATCAATTACCATACTTCCAAGTCCTGGCCATGAGAATAGGATTTCAATCACCACAGCTCCACCAAGCATGCTTCCTATGCTTAACCCAAAAACCGTGATGACCGGAAGCAAGGCCGCTCGAAAAGCATGAAACCAAAGAATTCGCCCTTCTTTCACACCTCTTGCTCGGGCTGCTTGAATATAATCTTCTGATAAGCTTTCAAGGAGTCCTGCTCTGAGAAGCCTTGCATAAACAGCCGACAATGAAAATCCTAAAGAAAATGATGGTAAAATCATGTGAGAAAAAGACCCAATACCTGTCGTTGGCAGTAGTTGCAATTTAAAGGAAAAAAAGTAAATTAGCATCAATCCAAGCCAAAAGCTTGGAATTGATGCTCCTATAAGCGCAAGGATTCTGCTAATTTGATCCGGCCACTTTCCAGGATACCGAGCAGAAATGATACCCAGAGGAACGGATATGCTCACCATCACTAAAAGTGCACCTGCTGTAAGCTGAGCTGTAATCGGCATTCGTTCTGCCATCTCATTAATTACAGGTTTACCGGTCATATAAGATTTACCTAAATCCAATTGAAACACCCCGAGAATCCATTGACCGTACTGAACATAAATAGGTTGATCAAAACCAAGCTCACTGCGGAGTTTGGTTTGATCAGCCTCTGTTACCATCATTTCATCAGCATTCAAAATTTTCATAACTGGGTCACCGGGAGCAAGTTTCATTAAGCCAAATGTAAATAAAGATAAAACAAAGACGACAAATACTAATTGCAAGAGCCGCTTTCTAATAATCGAAAACAATTATTTCACATCCATTTTATGCGTTAAAATATAGTACTCCTCAGCCGTAGGTGTCCAATCAATAATTCGATCATGCATGCCAACAATAATATTCGGATAAACGGCATAGCTATGGGTTACTTCTTTATTAATAATTGCTGCCGCATCTTTCGTTAATTGAGTTCTTTTTTCAGGCTCAGTTGTGGCATTCAATTCTTTAATCACTTCACTTAATTCCGGGCTATTGATGTTCCCAACATTCAACGCACCCGTTTCAGTAAACGCCGTATTCAAAAAGTAACTCCCATCTCCACGCGGTGAAGTATTATTGCTATATGTGGCCATGTCCCAATCTGTATTTTCCACTAGGTGTGTATCGGCATTTTCAACATTTTTGATTACTATTTCAACACCTGCTTTTGCAGCATCTGATTGAAACAATTGAGCAATCAATGGAAGTTCTGGGCGTGCTTGATATGTGATGATTTCCAGTTTAAGTGGTTTCCCTTCTTTCTCCATAACTCCTTCGGCATTTTCTTCATAGCCTGCCTCGCCAAGCAATTCTTTTGCTTTTTCAATATCTAAGTCTTTCACTTCGTCATTTATTCCAAAAGGGAGATTACTATTGAATGGTCCATTTGCCGGAACCGCATGGCCCAGCAAAATATCGTTGGCAATACTCTTTCGATCAAGCAACACATTTAAGGCCTCTCTCACTTTCACATCTGAAACCTTAGGGCTTTGCTGATTGAATAATACAAAGTGTGAGCGAAGACCTGGTACTGATTCAACAGTAAGTTCTTGATCTTTCTCAATTGGTTCTATGCCTTCTGCCGGAAGATTGTACACAATATCTGCTTCTTTAGACTGCAAAGCAAGAGCTCGGACATTTGCATCTTCATTAAACTTAATGGTTGCCTCTTTTATATTAGCGTCTCCGTCCCAATAGTCATCACTCTTCACTACTTGAACTTCCTGATTTGAAGTAAATTTCTTCACCTTAAAAGGCCCTGTCCCCACGGGTGCATCACGAAAAGCTTCTTCACCCATTTCTTTTTCAGCAGCCGTATTAATAATAGAAGTATATGGGTTAACTAATTCTGACGGTAGTGCAGGATACGGATCTGTAGTTATAATGGTAAGGTTTTGCCCGTCTGCCACCATTGATTGGATGTTCAATGATCCTTCAAGAGACGGGTTGACAGCAATACTTCTTTCAAGCGACGCCTTAACTCCGGCCGCATCAAGCTCCGCTCCATCTTGGAATGTCACGCCATCGCGGATTTTGAACTCCCATGTCACGTTGTCAGCCGTTTCCCACTCTTCTGCAAGCCAGCCGTTTATATTCGAATCTTCATCTAACTTCAACAAGGTTTCTGTTATACCTGCACGTATAGGAGTGAATCCTGTATGCGGATCTAAGTCCGCAGCCTTAAAACTGAAAATCATAGTTACCTTTTTATCTTCTTTTCCTGCATTTTCTTGTTCTGTATCCGAGTTGCTTGTTTCACCTGAGCAACCCGCTGCCACTAAAATAAATAAGCCAATACAGATAGCAAGCAGACTTTTTAAACTGAATTTGTTCTTTTTCATTTAATTAACCATCCTTTAATAAGTTTTTTAAATCGTAATTATTACTGTTTGAAAGATAAATCGTAACTTTCTGCAGTCTATTAGTCAATATAAATATTTTCCGCCTGATTCACCTATTGCACTGAATTATGCATTTACAGATTTCGTATTCACTATGGGCTCTTTTTTCGTTTTCCTCGAAAGTAAAACACAGGCCATAATGATTAAAATGCCGCCCACTAAGGTATAGCCATCTGGCACCTCTGCCCAGAACAAAAAACCCCAAAATGCATTAAATACAATTCCTATATATCTTGAAACTTCCACTACCACAATATTTTCATGTGTGAATGCTTTGGTAAGAAAAATCTGCCCCAGCAAAGAAACCACACCTATGCAAGCCAAATAAATAAATTCAAGCGTAGTTGGCATCACAAAGTTGTTCCACATAAGTGGAATCGATATGATCGTCCCCATAGCCAAAAAATAAAAGACAATTTCATAAGAATGATGCCGTTTACTTAAATAGCGGATTGAAGTAGCAGCCCCTGCCGCAAAAAGAGCACTTAAAACTCCCACCAATGCATAGATCGAATAAGATGAATAATCGAATGGCTTTATCAATAAAACGGCTCCAAGTATTACTATAGGAAAAATATATAATGTTTTTTTTGAAATTTTTTCTTTTAAGAATACAGAAGATAATATAATGACAAAAACAATGGATAAATGAGCCAAAATACTGGCATCTACAAGCGGAATTTTTGAAATGGTATAAAAATAGGCTAATAAATATAAGGCACCGAGTAGCCCTCTTACAAATAGCATTGGTACACCTTCTTTAGAAAATCTGACACGACTATGTTTCATAATAAGATAAATAATGAATGTTCCAATAATGCTTCTAAAAAACATAATTTCTGCAGCTGGAATATTCATGCTCACCGCTTTGACGAGTGCATTCATAACGCTGAATATGAGAGAAGATAGAATCGCTAGGTAGACACCATTTTTCATCGGCTTTCTCTGCTATCTTTTAAACTATCGTCTAAATTGAAAGCCTCACCATTTGTTCTCGGAGGATAATTGGAGAAACTTATATTGTTTTCTAAACTGAATCTGCTAACTTCCCTCTCAAATGTCTGCAATAAGAGCAAGGCCTGTGGCATTTGAATGTTAACCAGTTGAGCCAGCTCATAAAGTACTTTTAATTTTTGATAATCCTCCAGTGGAATTCTGGGAATTACCCATCTGCCACATTTGGCTGCTGACATAGGTTTAAATGGAACAGCAGAAAACTCAAAATACCTCCCCTTTTCATCTGGAGAAGAAAAGGGATCAATGAGTATCGCTGAATATCGTATGTACAGCAAAAATGCTTGTTTTTCTTCGTTAAAGGTCTGGAATTGCTCAATGTCTTCCCTTGAAAGAGTTTTTTCATGAACCGGGTAATTATCATCATTCAAAAACTTCAAAAGATTGATGGGTTTTGCTCCGAAATGTTCCACCACATGGGAAATTTCTTTCCATAACCGCACCATGATACGAATTTTATGCTGAGTGATTGGACCTTCAGGATAAATTTTGTACATGGATTTTAAAGATAGGTCTTTCCTTAATACCTGTTCCATTGCAAAGGAATCTAAAAATAGCGCTGGATGAACATATGTTGTTATATTTTTACTTTCCGCTTCGATAGGTGATGAGACGATACCGCATTGAACGCCTAAGCTTTCAATAAATTCACTTACTACTTTTAGATGAGTACTTTTTTCTTTTGATGAAGCAAGATATATCCGTTTTTTAAACGCTTTTGTCAGGACAGTAAGATCGTCACGCTCATCTGCTTCATATTTTGTAGCTGCATAATATGCTGAAAAACTGATGATATCAATATCCCTTAGTTCCAACTTAAAGAAACGCTCAATCAGGAAATTCGACCCTATTCCAGGAGATATGAGTACTATTGTTTTTATTCTCTTTAACTTCCTAATGCACAGACTCTTGATTACTTCGATATACGTGTCACTGGGGGTGCAAATAATAAGTGTGTCCCATAAATCATCTATTTCTTGAAAATTACCATAAAAAAAGTCAAGCTTTGCCTCACCGCTTAGATCTTGGTTTAGTTGAGAATGATTTCTTGCTTTAAGCACTGTTCCATTCTTTTTAAAACTTTCTTTCAATCGATTTGTATGAGTACCTGCTCGATTGACAAGACCCAGTTTATCGCACCATCCCATAGAGAGATGAACAGCAATATTAATTGCGGCGGGTCCTGCACCTACTAGAAGTGTGTTGCCAAAAGGTTTTTTTAAAGATGTATTAACAGGCATATTTTCTTTTTTTCCTTTCATCTGCATTAAGCACTAGTTTTTTTCAATATGACGGTGTCGTAGAAGTGCTCACTTTGCTCAATATTTATACAGTTCCACTCATCGGATAAATCTTGATAAAGAGGATAATTAAACAACGATTTCAGACCATTTCCGTATCTGATAATTACTTTTGTATCTTGAGATATTACTGAACTTAAATCTGCTAGAACCTCAAGTTTATTCTTCACAAGAGAAGCAATCACGACATGTGTAGCCTCTGTTATAAAAGACAACTCACTTACTGTTTTATTGGTAAAAGAAACCCTTTTTTCAAGCCCACTAAGCTCTGCCATGTTTTTGCCTGTCTCAACAGCTTCCAAATCTATATCAAGACACATTATTTCAGCATCGGTTTGTCTGGCAATCGTTAAAGCAGAAATAGGAAATGCACCTGACCCGATAAAAATAATCTTTGATTCTTTATTGAATTCAAAAGCTTCCAATTGTCCATTGACAGAATCACATAATGTAGACATATACTCCGATAAGTCTGTTTTATTACTTAACGCACAAAGTGAATGATATTTTTCAATCGTACATATCGCATTCGATGAGGCATCTCGAAGCTTCTCTGAATACTTCATGATTTCTGTGTCTCCTTCCCACAGCTGCCACTGTTTATTATTATCTTCACTGACAACAAATCTCGAAAGATCATCAAGCTTTTTTGTGAGGAGTTCGTAACAATATGTACTTTCTTCTACATGAGTTGAAAGCTCGTTCATTTCAAACCCTAACATCTTAATTGAATATAAAAACTCATATTTATCAGACAAATAGCCCTCTCCTCCAAATAGTAATGATTACGCTTTGAACATTATCATTAACTTTCTCAACCGTCAATTTATTAGAGATTTTATTGCATAAATGCAGAGCACATCTGAAATACTGAGATTAACAATGGAATCTGGTGAAATACTGCTACTAAACGTTTTACGATCTTTAATAAAGTACTTTCTAACATATAGAAAAAGCCCTTCTAATAAATTAAAAGAGTTCTTTCAGTAATTATTTTCTTCTTATTTATTTGTTCCCATTTTCATATAAATAATTATTTAAAAAGAGTTTGCACGATCCTTTTGTTTGAAAACATTGTGAAAAGGAAATTGTAACAATAACAAAAAAATACAAAGGAAATTACTTTATGAGCACCATTCCCATCAACATAATCTGTTATGTGGCCACACCAAAATAAAGCACGGGGACCACATCGATTATGTGCATAACGGCCATCTTCACCACGAACATGAAGACCACTGGGATGAATGCAAAATTCCCGTTACTGATAAGAATCCAGATGTTTGTGCACCTATGAATTGCGGATGCAAACATGACAGCGACTGCGGCCATGAGCTCGTTCCACATGGTGATCATATGGATTATTTGGTGAATGGACACCTGCATCATTTACACGACGGTCATTGCGACGACCATGGCCCTGTTGAATTAGTTACGGTACAATAGACTACTGATGAGCACATAACAATTTTTTCACTATTTCGCAAACTGTAACTTAAAAAATTATTTAAGTTGCTATTGTTCCATAATCAATTGGACAACGGCAACTTATTTTTGTTCAAAATACAACCGGCTTCTGTATGTGATGCTGATATATGCGTTTTGAAATCAGCTGACGTTTCCTCACACAAAATGAGTTCTGTCTATTACATTAGATTGCACAACAAAAAAGTATCATTCAATTTATATTCTTGGTTCTATTAAAAGTGTTCTTAAAAGTACACTTAGACAAACGAAAAAGAAAGAAAGACGCAATATTGAACTGAACCCAAAATAGTAGACACTTTAAAAAAGTGCCCTCCTCATTTTGGGTTTAGTTCAACGAATAACATCATAGCTCTTTTATTTATAGACTAAAAAGTTTTTTATAGATAACTCCTAGTCAACTTAATAGTCAGCGTGTTCTTTGCTGAAGCTTGCGCAGGACCTTTTCTAAATAGACTAACTCCGCTTCCTCCACAAGATCGCTTTTATTGACGATCAATACATCACAGAACTCGATTTGGTCCAATAATAAGTCAGCAATTTCCCGGTCATCTTCCTCGCCCAGCGCCTCTTTTCGATCGAGCAGGCTATCTCCTGACCTGAAGTCATGCCAGAATCGATTGGCATCGACGACTGTGACCATCGTGTCCAGTTGGCAAAAGCGTGTTAGGTCGATGCCGAGTTCTTCATCTATGTAAGAAAAAGTTTGCGCGACTGGTACAGGCTCGCTGATGCCGGTGGATTCGATGACGATGTAATCGATATTTCCTTCTGTTGCCAGCTTTTCAACTTTAATCAGCAAATCTTCACGGAACGTGCAGCAAATGCAGCCATTTGACAGTTCCACCAGTTTTTCTTCTGTCCTTTTTAACCCACCCCCTTGTTTGATGGTTTGTGCATCAATATTCACTTCGCTCATGTCGTTGACTATGACCGCTACCTTCAAGCCATCCTGGTTATGAAGAATATGATTCAGGACAGTTGTTTTTCCTGCTCCCAAATAGCCGCTTAAAACTGTTACCGGTATTTTCCCATTTGATTTGCCTCCTGTCAGATGTGATGTTAAGCATTGCCGGACATTTTTTATTGATCTAGTTTCCCATATTTCATCGATCCTTTTTGTCGACTGTCAATTCAGCATAGGCATCATGGAGATGGATGGATTCTTCGTTTCGGCACTCCACACGAAAACGATCGATATAGTCGATTTCATAAAGGTCAGCTGCCACCAAGCGCACCATATCCTCGACGAACCGCGGATTTTCGTAGGCCTTTTCCGTCACCATTTTTTCATCCGGTCGCTTTAGCACTGGGTGGATAAGGGCGCTCGCATTCGTTTCTGCTGCTTCGAGCAGGTCCGCTTTCCAGTCCTGCCCTTCTGTATAGCGTTCGTTGAACTCGATTTCCATTGTGATATAGCCTCGCTGGTTATGCGCACTGTACTCGCTTATTTCCTTCGAACACGGGCACAGTGTGGTGACAGCACAGGTGAGAATCGCTTTTTTTCGTGAAGAAGATTCCAACGTATTTACTTCCATAGTGGCTTGCGCATGATTTAAGCCTTCCGAATGCGTAGACGGGCCTTTTCTTGCGAACAATAAGGGGAACTCGACTCGTACGCAAACTTCTTGCTGCTTCAACCGCCAGGCAAGCTTTCGGCTCAATTCTGTCAGCGATTCAAAATCGGCTGTCAGCTCGCCTGCAACTCTTGTTTCTTCCAGCTGCTCGATGAAGCGGCTCATATTGGTTCCTTTCATGGAGCTCTGCAGACTCGCGGTGAGGCTGAATGTAGCCAAAGTCTGCTGCTTCGCAGGAGCTAGGCTGAAAGAAATTCCGATTGGATACTTAACATTACTGACTCCAACTGCCTGGATCGGAAACAAATACTTTCCCGGTTGATTCTGCAAATCTTTCATCTTTTCTTTTTCCACTGGTTTATTTCTGGGACCAGGTGGTTTGGATCCAAATAAAACCAGCCGTTCAGCCTTACTGGGGAATTTCATTTTTTTCAGTCCTTTCACTAAAGTTTATGCAGAGGACACGCATTTGCATCGCCGCTTCCCTGCTGAACCTTCTTTTCTAATTATCCAATGTCACCCATGACCATTGGCCTTCGGATTTCTTCACTCCTCCGAGTCCTGGAAATGGATAATGGCATGCAAAAATCTGTACTGATTGCGTATAGGCTTGCTGCAAAAAGGACTGGCGAGTCTCCATGCCTTTCTCGAGGTCCAGCTCGGCAGCTATATAGGAGGCAGGATGTGAAAGAGTGACCGGGTCGGAAGCGGCCAACAAGCGCGTGCCTTGTGATTCAATAGAAACCGTGAGATGGCCTTCAGTATGGCCTGGAGTATGATTAACAGAGATGCCCGGACAAATATGGCAACCAGATTGAACAAAGGTGATGTGGTCTTTTAGTGGAGCCAAGGTCCTCGATTCCATAGTTTCCGGACGCTCTGACCAGTAATTCCACTCCTCAGCCGTAATCAAGTGTTCAGCGTTGGAAAAGACCGGGTTGCCCCTTCGGCTTAATCCGCCGATATGGTCAAGGTGTCCATGCGTAATGATGATGGTTTGAATATCTTCTGCTTTTATCCCCTCTTGTTGAAGCTGACGCAGCAAATGCCCCCCCCTGTCGGCAAATGCTCTTCACCAAAGCCTGCATCAATCAGTATTTTTTGTTTTCCTGTATCAATAAGCAAAAAGTTCAGCGGTGCATGGAATTGGTCTGGAATATGCTCAATCATGTCCTGTGGCGTATTTGCAAAAAAGAAGTCTTTGGATACTGGAAATGCTCCGTCTGATAAGGCGATAAGTTTAAATTCACCAACTTGAAAATGAAAATTGCTACTCGTCTTCATCTGTCTGCCCCTTTTCTATGTCGTGGCGCTGCAAAGCACTTTTAATAGTTATTCTCTAGCTGTCCTTGTTTGAACTTGCACAAAGTGATAGATTGTAGATGCACTATAAATCGTAATTATTACTATTTATAGTGCATATTATTACTATAAAAACTTAGGAGGTTTTGATGGATGATTCTATCCAATCAATCGATAAAGAAGAAAATGCAGGATCATGAGCTTGAAATTACACCTATTACCGATGCTCAATATCAACCGGCTTCAGTGGATCTTCGTTTAGGCAATCATTTTTTGAGCCTGGACGAATCATCTGTTACCCATCTCTCGCTTGAAAAAGCAGCTACCTATAAAGAAGTTTTCACAGAAAGAATACTGATTCCGCCCTATGGATTTATCCTTGGCACGACTCTCGAATGGATCAAGCTTCCTAAAAACGTCACGGCTTTCGTTGAAGGCAGAAGTTCCATCGGCAGGCTCGGGCTGTTCATCCAAAATGCGGGATGGGTCGACCCCGGGTTTGAAGGGAATATCACACTCGAACTTTATAATGCCAACCAAGTGCCGATTGAGTTGATTGCCGGAAGAAGAATTTGCCAAATCGTACTTGCTGAATTGGATCAGGAAGGACCAGCCTATAGCGGCAAATATGTTGGCCAGAACCGGGCATTTCAAAGCAAAATACATTTGGACGAAGAAATTATTTGAATCGTCATCGCAAACAGAGCGCTTTCTTTCGTTAGTTTTTGAAGAATAAAGAAAATCTTCAGAAACGGCATGGCTGTCAAATTAAATTTGACAGCCTTTTTAAAAGGTCCATAATTTTTTGAAAAAGATGATGCTAGAAAACAAAATAAAAAATCAATGCGAAGGCGGCAACGCTGGCGCTGCTTGTGGCCATTTGTTTGCCGGCGATGGCGAGAGCATCCTTTACCGATAGTTCCTTTGCTATTTTTATCAAGGTCACAAGGCAGGCGGTAAAAGTACTGCAGAAAAATACCGCCAAAAACAACTGGCTCGTTGTAATGTATTCCAGCAGGCTTCCTGATCCTCCATTCAACAGCAAGATTCCGTCCTTGCGGAAAATACTTGCGATGAAAGCTGGTGCAACTTGCTCAGGCAAGCTGAACAAAGCGAGAAATGGTGCCGCAATCATACTTAACGCCGCCATGCCTCCTATCATTTCCATCCCGGAAGCTATCAGGCAAATAAGCAAGAATATCGGCATTGCTTGAAACAGGAATTGGCGGATGACCGGTTTGGTCCGATAGCTTATCGTCTTCAGCGAAGGCCTTTGCAGGAAAGATTGATGCTGTTGGAGTTTGGGGATGGCAATTGAGCGGTTCCAGATCTTCACATGAATCAAAGACACCGCCATCAATGCTGCGATATACGGCGCGATCAACCCGATATTGCCGGAAGCGCCAAAAACCGACAGTGTGGCACCCATTTGGTAGCTGCAGGCCGAACCGAACGAAATGACGGAGATGCAGTTCTTCCTCGAACAGACATTACAGCTGCGGGTCGCTTCCATTGCCACCACATTGCAGCCGAAGCCGCTGATGATCGGTACGAGATCCTGTCCTGTTAATCCGAATCTGCGCATGGCCGAATCCAGTCCATCTGTGATCAAGTCTTTTAAACCGCTTTCTTCCGTGATTGCTACGGTCATCGAAAATAACAGCACTACAGGAAAAGCCCATACAAAAGAGTAGATGCCAAGCGAAATCAGTCCATAATCCCCTAATGCCAGAATGTAAAGATATTCCGGCAAGCCTGAACCCCAACTCTCCAAATCGGCCAACACATATTGATCGACAAAAGCTTCCGCTTTTCCCGAAACCTGGTAGGCAATAAATATTGGCAGCGCGTAAACGCTCATTAAAACTGCAAGAGCGAGACAAGGACCCCAGAAAGGATGGCTGAACAGCGCTTTCGGTTTCGGCGCTTTTTTCACCGGCAACCGCTGAATTTCTTTAAATTCCTCATCAGTCCAATGGCGCGCACTGTCGCTCAATTGTTCCAAAATGCCAGGATGATACGAACGGGTATCAATGAGACAAAGTGGAAAGCCCCTGCTCTCTTTAAAGCGAATTAATACCTCTTTGGAACCGTCATCCATTTTATCCTGAAATGTAACAATGATTACTGTCGAAACTTCTTTAACAGGAAACAGGCTTTCGAGCGCCGTCAACTCTTCTAAAAAATGTGTCCCCCGAACCACCAGCCACAGCTGATCCGCTGCCGCTGCCGTTTTTTTCGTATACTTGCTTGTGACCAGTTCACTCCCCAAACGAACTCCCGGTGTATCGATGTACTGATGGTGCCGCTCTTTCACTTCACCTATCCGTGAAGTGGCGCCTCTGACATTCGATCCCTGGAAAGGGTATTTTTCCGGGGATAAGCGATGGAGCAACGTGGTCTTTCCGGAAGACTCCAGTCCTACTAATACAATTTTCATCCAAATTCTCCTAGCACGCGCACTCATTCTCACAGCAGGATAAATCACTCAAATACATGGAAGCTGCTTTATACGAGTTAAAGACCGCTGGATTATGCGCCAGTTGATGGCGATCGAACAGTTCTTCCGCTACAATGGCGAAACGCTGGCGGAACTTGTAAATGAAACAAAATATAGTCTTGGCTTGGCGAACGCTCGGACCGATTAGGAACACTGAAGGGGCGATCGTGGATTCGTCTTTGTCGGTCAATAACGGCAAGCCTTCTTCATTCCACTCGAATAATTCTCCGAATTGCTTTGCCCCATGGCTGAATCCTGTACAGATGATCGGTTCATTTTCTGTTGTGATACTCGTCCCATCCTCGAAAGTTACGGTATAGCCCAGCAAATCGGCATCTTGTTCCACCGATACCGCCTTTTTCTGTGAATGCTGCGTAATTTTCCCGGCAATGGCTGGAGAACTTATGCGCTCTCTCGTAAAAGGCGATAACGTTCGGCTCGGATCCACGGCGGTATCAAACCAGGAATCTGCAGAATAATAGACATCGACCTGTTCGCCTTTGGATGCCAGATGGAAGGCGGCATCCGCCGAACTTTCCCCGCCTCCGATGACCATTCTGGGTCCTTCCAATTCTCCCCACGAAACCACATCCCTATAATGCAGCCCGGCAGAGAAAGGACGTTTCGGAAACTGGAACTCGCCGCAAGCCACAATAATGGAATCGGACAAGTGGCCATCACCCTCTTCATCCGTCTGTATCCAATATCGCTCTCCTCTTTTTTCAATATGGTGGACCATTGTGTGTTCACGAACCGGCAAATCATAATGGCCCGCAATCAAATCCAAATAATCCCCGTATTCTTCTCCTGATAAGTGTTCTTTTCCAAATGTGTACGCAGGTGAAGTGTCTGGCAAAATTGCATTCAAATCCAATTGCCCGAATCCGTGAGCGGTAAAGGAAGGCGTAATCAATTTCGTTTCTTTTGGCCATTGAAAAAAAGTCGATCCGACTGTGTCTTTTTCGATGATTACAAAATCCTCCACACCGCTTTGCCTGAGCAGAACACCCATGCCAATTCCAGCTGGGCCTGCGCCAATAATTGTAATCATTTTTTAGCCTCCTTCAATACTGTTGGATTTGCAACTTTAGTTTTGTCGTCATTTTCCAATTCTTCCAATTCTTTTTTTAACTGTTCCTTGTCTATATTCTCTCCAATAATGACCAGATTCATCGGCAAATTAATTGGCAGAGCTAACGTGAATGGTTTGCCATATGCCATCTGGATTAAAAAAGTGGGATTTTCTCCAGTGAATCGCAAAAAACCTTTCAATCGAAATAAATTTGCTGATACTTTTTCCACCCATTCTTCAAAATCGGACCGGTCAATTTCTTTCCAGAATGTATAAGTTAAAGACTGGATCCGTAAATTTTTCGCAACATGCATCGCCTCACGGTGCTGCACTCCTGCTGTCTGCCTGGTACGTTCCACGGCAATTAACTCTGTCTTCGCATACAGCGTAATCGATTGCTGCGCAGTCGGGTTGAGTTCTTTGATGGCTAACTGCAAGGAATCCATGTCCTGCGGAGAAACTGTATCTGCTTTATTCAAGAGGATATGATCCGCATACTTGACTTGCTCTTCCATTAACTTCTGGATTGGAGGGCTCAATTCCCCTCGGTGCATCCACCTTTTTGAATCCACCACCGTGAGGATTGGCTGTACAATCATATACGGCGCAAGGATTGGCGACAGGCAGGCATCCAATATATCCACTGGATGCGCGACTCCGGTTGCTTCTATAAAAATTACATCCGGCTGTTCTTTCCTGTAAAGCTCCAACAATTGCACTTCCAGTTCATCCTTCATCGTGCAGCAGATGCAGCCATCCAATATTTCCAAAATGGTCAGATCTGAACCGATAATTTCCGAATCCACCGAAAACTCTCCAAGTTCATTCATCAATACGGCCACTTTTTTTCCTGCCAGTTTTTCCTTCTCTACGAGACCTTTTAATAGGGTGGATTTTCCACTGCCTAAAAATCCGCTCAGGATATATAAATTGATGTTTTCCGCCAAGTGAATCACCGCTTTCAAATATGTAATTACCCGATTCTTAGAACCAAGAAGTTTCGGATTTACACTCAAATAGTAATCATTACGTTTTGTATGATAAGTGAATTCCTTTCGTCCGTCAATCATTAAGTAACTATTAGAAAGGTTTTTCTTACCTCAATCGATTTTGTGCTTTTGATTATAAGAATCACTTCATTAATTATGGCGTTTAATAGAGAGCTAAAAAGGAAATAGTATTATCAACAACAAAAAATCAAGGAGGTTTTCTTATGAGCACCGAACACAATATCCATGAGCACCATTCCCATCAACATAATCTGTCGTGCGGCCACACGAAAATAAAGCATGAGGATCATATCGATTATGTACACAATGGCCATCTTCATCACAAACATGAAGGCCACTGGGATGAATGCAAGATTTCTGTTTCCGACACGAACCCGGATGTTTGCGCACCTATGAATTGTGGATGTAAACACGACAGCGACTGCGGCCATGAGCTCGTTCCACATGGTGACCACATGGATTACTTGGTGAATGGCCGTCTGCACCATGTTCATGACGGACACTGTGACGACCACGGTCCCGTTGAATTAGTTACGGTGATGTAGACTACTGATGAGCACATAACACATGTTTTTTCTATTTCGCTAACTGCAACTAAAATAAATTTTGTAAGCTGCCACTGTTCAATAATCAATTGGACAGTGGCAGCTTATTTTTGTTCAGAATACAACCGGCTTCCGTATGTGATGTTGATATATGTATTTTGAAATCAGCAGACGTTTCCTCACACAAAATGAGTTCTGTTTATTACACTAGATTGCACAACAAAAAAGTATCATTCAATTTATATTCTTGGTTCTATTAAAACCGTTCGTAAAAGTACACTTTCACAGACAAAAAAAGAAGCTCAAGCCAGAGCTTCCTCTCTTCCGATAATCCCTCATATGTTAACTAATCTTTCGTTTAAATCTTTCTTGCAGAACCGTTAGAATCAGCGATTCGAATGGAATTCGATTGCTTCTTAAGCCTAAAGAATCACTTTTCCAGTAAACTATGGATATCAATAGGTTGAATACATATTGTCTTCTTCTAAGTTATATTCACACGAAATAAAATCGACTTAAATTAAAAATGAAAAAAAGTCCAACCGACTACTCCTCGGTTGGACTACCCCCAATCGTCATAGCGGGCCATTTCCTATAGCTTTTTTCTTGGACTTATGATTTTAAAAAACGGTTGGTCTATTCTTCTGCAAGTACGACATATACCGTCATCGATGTAGCACCTGTATTTTTTATACTGATTGTTTGATGAGAATTACAGTGTATGATATTCCCCCTTTGAATAGCGGAATCGATGCCATCCAGAGAACATATTCCTTCCCCTTCAATTACAAACACATAAGCATTTTTATGAGGATGCTCATGCTTGGGCAATACTTGCCCTGGGAGAAAGTTATACACGATGGTCTGGCTTTTTTGTTCTTCGAAAACAATTTGTTTTGTCATCTTTTTTTCATCGTATGTTTGTAGGTCCTGCAGTTTTTTTATCGCCATAGTTTATGCTCCATTCTTCTTCATATTTTTAGTGCGTCTACCTACTTCTATCTTTATCCCTATCCAATCATGCTGTCACTTCCAAAGAAATTACGAAACATTTGAACTATCATATCGCGTTTCATAGCTGAGATAGAAGTATACAAAGTAATAGCATCATATATTTCAGAATATTATAATAATTTGATATGATAAATTAAAGAGGTCCTTCTTTTCCTCTAAAAAAGGGTAATATTTATCAGGTGAATATCTTATTTTCTCCGGTTGGTAAGAATAATTTATTCCGCATAAATAGAGCAGGATAAACGATTTTAGGAATAGCTATAGAATTCCAAATGAATTCACAAATAATAATGAGGAGGGAGTAAAATGAAAGACCCATACCAATCAGCTCTTGACCGTTCTAATGCAATAGACCGAATGATCAATGAAGGATTAGGCAGCGGTTCAATTATCCCCCGGTATACAGAAGCACATTTAAAACTAAAAGAAAAACAAGAAGCACAATTACTTTCTTCTAAACCGGTTGAAACACCGGAAATAAAGAAACGGCAATAAATGAACAAGCCCACTTCACTTTTTTATGAGAATAGTTAAATTTTCATTATTGGACTTTTGGTTCTGCTCGTTGCAGTTTTCATTAAACAACAATCGGTATGTACGTTACTATCGAATACCAAGACGTCTATTCATCACCTGTAAAGGGTTTTGAATAGACGTCTTTATTCTTTGAAGAGCTCCATTACGAAAGCTATTTCAAAAAAGGGGTCTTTTGATATGTAAATTGTCAACTCAAGACAAGTGGTCTAAATAATTCATGAATACCTTAAATGGGGTATTGTAATTTGGCGCTTTCCAAGGAACCTGATTGAACTTTCTGTCCCTCTAAGATGTGAATTCAGTTTTTATACTAAGCAAATTTCAGGGGCTTTTCATTTCATTATCTTTGAATTGAACCTATCGTTGTAAAATAGAATTCCTCATAAAAATAACCCTAAACAGAAGACACTCATAAAAAGTGCTTCGTTTAGGGTTTGATTTATACGCATTAAAATAGTAACCATTTTCACAGAGAATCGAATCACTCTCTATTAAAGATTTTTCTTGCTGAAATACCAATCAACGTATTCATACTCGTTGCTGTTTGCACGTTCGTCAGCTTCCTGCTGCGTTCTTGGCGGCTTAACGATTACTTTTTCTCCTGGCATCCAATCAGCAGGTGTTGCCACTGCATGTTCATCAGCAGTTTGAAGCGCTCTTACTAACCGTAAAATTTCATCCATGTTTCTCCCCGTACTCAGTGGGTAGTAAATGATGGCGCGAATCACTTGTTTGTCATCGACAACAAACACTGCTCTTGATGCTTCTGTGCTTTGATTCCCAGCCATCAGCATTCCATATTTAATTGCCACTTCTTTGTTAAGATCTGCGATAATTGGAAATTCAATTTTCACCTGGAATTTTTCTTCAATATTTCTTACCCAGGCAATGTGAGAGTGGACACTATCAATACTCAACCCAATCAATTCAGTATTCAGCTCCTGAAGCTCTGGGAATATGCGTTGAAATCCGATAAACTCAGTCGTGCAAACCGGTGTAAAATCTGATGGATGAGAAAATAGAATGAACCATTTTCCTTTATACGATTCGCTATTTATTACACCATGTGTTGTTTCGATCTCGAAGCTCGGTGCGGGTTCCCCGATACGCGGGATAGATGTTGTTTCGACTTCTTGGTTTTTCATTTCCATTTCATCCAACTCCTTATAATTATTATTACATGATAATTATTACATTTAACAGAGTTTATTTATATGGGGGATTCCCCCTATCCTAATCCTTCCTATTGCGGATCAATATAATGATTGGCAATAGCGTATTGAATCAACTCTGATTTTTGCTTCAATTCGAGCTTTGCCATAATATTAGCTTTGTGGTTTTCAACCGTCTTTGGGCTGATGGATAGTTTTTCCGAAACTTGTTTATTTGTGTAGCCGTAGACCACCAACCGAAGTACTTCCTGCTCTCTTAATGTTAGAACCGAAGCTTGCTTTTTGCCTCTATTTTCAAAAAGCCGCTTAATTTGCTCAGGGGGAAGCCCGACTTTATAATATTTTTCGCCTTTGTGCACTTGCTGAATCGCATGATGTAATTCGCCCCCTTGGCTATTTTTCAATATATATCCGTCTGCCTCAATTTCGATAGCTTCCTGAACATATCCTTCCTCATCATGCATAGAAAGCAAAATGATTTTGATACCTTTCGAATTTTTTAGTATCTCCTGCGTAGCCACAATGCCATCAATCCCATTCGGCATAGAGATATCCATTAAAATAACATCCGGTTCTTCTTTTAGAGCTTGTCTAATGGCTTCCTCTCCCTCGCTGGCCTCTCCAATGATGGAGATGTCAGAATAGGATTCCAGTAAAAGGACCAGTCCTTTTCTTATCAAAATATGATCGTCCACTACTAAAACTCTAATCATTGTTGCACCCCATCCTTCAATGGAATTTTCACATAAATGCGCGTGCCTCTATTTAATTGGCTCCTCAAAAAGAATTCTCCGTCCAATTGCTCAATTCGTTCTTCCATATGACGCAGTCCAAGCCCTTCATTTGTCAGATTTCCTGTATCGAATCCAACTCCATTATCTTCTACAGACAATAAAAAGTATTCATTTTCGACTTCCATTCTAATCCATAAAGAATTTGCGAGGGAATATTTTATGGCATTGTGCAAAGCTTCTTGAATGATGCGGTATACATTGATTTCAACTAATGAGGGCAAACGGTTCACTTGATTTATTTCCAAATTTATTTTTAGAGTAGGGTGTACCGTATGAAAGGAAGTAGCCAGACTTTGAACACTTGCCACTAAGCCTAAACGATCCAGGCTTTGGGGTCTTAGACGTTGAGAATAGGATTTGATATCGTTCATGGCATGGTCAAGCTCTGTTCGGACATCGTTCATGTAATCCAATAGCTTTGTATCTTCTACCCTAGACTCAATTGATTGCAGAGCTAAAGAAATCGTATACAAAGATTGTCCAATGCCGTCATGCAATTCTTGTGCAAGCCGTTTATGTTCGTTTTCTTGAGCATCGATTACTTGTTTCAAAATCAGTTTTGCAATCCGAGCTTCTTCTTCTTTTTCTTTTAATTTTTGATCTCGCAAGACTAAAAGATATTCTTTCTTCCCAGAACGCTCATCATTGAACATCAAAGCAGTGCTCATTTCTACTTTAATTTGATTCCCATGATAAGTGGGCATTTCGGATAAAAAATAGGGAACTTCATCATTTTGAATCAAGTAGCACTTATTTTCTCCATCCGACACCTTTCGATGTTCACAAAAAGTGCAGTAGGGTACTTTTGCATTCTGTTTCCACCCGGTTAAATTTTCCGCAGCCGGATTCATCAGAACGATAAAGCGCTCATCATTCATAACAATAATGCCATCCTGAATATGTTGAAAAATCTGATGAGAGTATTTATTGTCATTAAATTTTTCATTCATAATTCTTCACAGCTCCTTGCTTATGCTAATTAAAGAAAGACCGACCCTTAAAAGAATCGGTCTTGCCCATTATTTTATCAGCTAATTGCCAAATCTTCCTTACTGGAGGACTAAATAAATCATACCTACTTAGGTTTTTTTTCATTTAGTGTTACTAAGATAGCATTGATATAGCGAAATCCTTTTTGGACAGCTGGATCTTTTAGCCATCTAAAAACCGAGAAAATTGAATACCTTTTTTTGTCTTTTTCTGCCTTCATTTTAACGGTAGAAATGAAAGCCATTCCTTTTCTGCCTTCTGCTATGACCGGTTCTGTATATACATTTACTTGATGCGTTAGATAGTCCACTGAAGCAGCATCTTGGCTAATAGCTGTTACAAAGGCTAATGACTCTTCAATCTTATTGATAGATGCAATAAGTATCGGTAACTTTTCCAACAGAATTAACAACGAACTTAAGGTTTCCATATCAAGTTGGTGAATAGCCAGTTTGTTTTCCATGTCATCAATGAAAGGTTTGTCATCTAATAATGATTGACCAAAATCAACAACGTTTTCAAGCGACCCGATTCCTTTTTCAAGCTCAGGTAGCCGGTTCAATAAATTGGTGATGGATTGCTTTACTTCCGGATCAGCCAAGGCTGAAGACAAGGAATCAACGGATTCTACTTGTTCGTTTGAATTTGTCATAAACAAATCTCCTTTCTTCTGTTACATCGTCCCTTTTAACATGCCGTCCCAATACATAACCGGCAGCAAATCTTTTTTCATGATATACATGCTTCTCCGCTCGATCGCCTGATTGAATGGCATAGATTCATCCGGTTGTTTATCGTAATCAAACTCCGCAAGAATCAGTTTATTGTAGCCCGTTACTAGTGGACATGAACTATAGCCGTTATAAATGGCCGAAAGGGGTTGTTGCTGCATAACCGCAAGTAAATTACTCGCCACAACAGGGGCTTGCTTCCGAATAGCTGCGCCCGTTTTTGAAGTAGGCAGGTTGCTGCTATCGCCCAATCCGAAAACGTTCTCATAATGATTATGCTGCAATGTATATTTATGGACGTCAACCCAGCCTGCTGCATCCGCAAGTGGGCTTTCCCGGATAAATGCAGGTGAGTGCATCGGTGGCGTTACATGAAGCATCTCATAGGCAATCACTTCTTTTTTATGCGTATCCAAGTTTTCGAATACCGCCTCTTTTTCTTTTCCTCGAATCTCGATCAAGCTTGTGCGGAATCGCGTATCGATTTTCTTTCTTTCAACCACTTTTTCCAATGCCTCACGGTATTTTTGAACATCGAAAATCGCTGGGTTCGCAGAACCAAAAATCACGTTGGTTTTATCTCTTACACCTGTACGATTAAATGAATCTTCAGCCAGATACATGATTTTTTGGGGAGCGCCACCGCATTTTACCGGTGTGGCCGGATGGGTAAAGACTGCGTTTCCGCCTTTGAATGTGCGAATCATTTCCCACGTGTAATCTACATGTTCATAAGAGTAGTTGCTGCAAACTCCGTTCTTGCCGATGTTATCCTTTAAACCTTTGACACCGTCCCAATTGATTTCAATGCCGCCAGCGACTACGAGGAAATCGTAAGAAATCTTCTCATTATTGCCAAGTTCAACGGCGTTTTCTTCTGGTAAGAACTTCACAACCTTCTCCTGGAGCCATTTTGCTCCTGCTGGAATGACAGAAGCCATCGTGCGCTCGGTAACCTCTTTGTCAGCAACTCCGGCTCCTACTAATGTCCACAAAGGCTGGTAATAATGGAATTTTGCTGGGTCAATAATGGTGATGTGATTTTTCAGGTTCGGAGACATTCGCAAAAGTCTAGCTGCTACTGAGATGCCTCCGGATCCTCCACCTACAATGACAACTTCTTTACTTGTATTCAATCTAATCCCTCCATCTTTTCAATTTAGTAAAAGCTACAGATCGACAATGGATTACTTCTCGATTTCGTTTCTCCATTGACTATAACCACCTGTTAAGTTCAGAACTTCATCAAACCCGTTGCTTTTCAGTACACTGACACCGATTGTGGATCTAACACCAGATCCACACTGTACCAAAACTGGTTTATCTGTTGGTATATCGTCCAAATGTTCTTTTAAAGTACCTAGCAAGATGTGGTGAGCTCCTTCAATATGGCCTTCATTCCATTCACTGGAATTACGTACGTCAATAATATTCACTTTATTATTGTCAAATAATTGTTTAGCTTCCATGGGTTTAATTGATGGGTACGAACCAAAATCTCCTTCGGATTCTTCAATCAATTGCGCATTCATACAAGAAGATAATTGATCGATGCCAACTGAGTGCAGAGCTTTTTCCACTCCCTCAATATCCGTGGAGGCAGTGATTATGCTAAGCGGACGCTTATAATCCACGAGCCAGCCAGCCCAATTAGTGAAAGAAGAATTAAGAGGAATATTAACAGTACCCGGAATATACTTTTCAGAAAACTGAGTAGCTGAACGAGTATCAATGACCTGTACCCCTTTTTCAACAAGACGTTCTATTTCTGACAAAGACTTTACTTCCTTAACTGGCTCCAATTCTTTTACAAGTGTTGGCCCTACTTTATTCACATGCTTCATTACTGCAAAGTAAGTTGGAGGTTCTGGCTGGCCATCCAACAACTCTTTGGAAAATTCATTCTCATCCTCAAATTGCAATGCCCAGTTGTATTTTTTTTCATAGCCGATTGTTGAGGATGGGACGGCACCCAATGCTTTGCCGCACGCACTTCCTGCACCGTGCCCTGGCCATAATTGCAAATAATCCGGAAGTTGCTTGAATTTTTTTAAGGACTCAAACATTTGTTTCGCACCTTCCGCTGAGGTACCTTCCATTTTCGCGGCTTTTTCCAACAAATCAGGTCGGCCCACGTCTCCAACAAAAACAAAATCACCCGTGAAGATGCCCATTGGCTCTTCCGCTGGGATGCCGCCGTCAATTAATGTGAAAGAGATGCTTTCCGGGGTATGCCCAGGAGTATGCAGTACGGTAAAAGTTAAATTACCCACTTTGATTTGATCCCCATCTTTTACCAGTTGATGCGGTATATGCTCTAAATTTTCGTATTTCCAATCAGCCGAACCTTCATCTGAGAGATACATTTTAGCGCCTTCCTGTGAAGCGAGTTCTCTGGAACCCGTCACAAAGTCAGCATGGATATGAGTTTCAAATGAACCAATGATTTTCATGCCTTCTTTCTTTGCAGCCTCCACGTATGGAGCAATGTCCCTCGCAGGATCGATAATGACTGCTTCGTTGGACTGTTGGCAGCCCACCATGTATGAAGCTTGAGCTAGATTCGAATCATAAAAATATTTTAATAACATAGTATGTTCTCCCCATTCTTTAATTTTTTTATTATTTGAATTTTAATACTTCTGTTTAAAGGTAACGGTAAATTGCCCATTGTACTATAGGGGGGATCCACTATCTATTTTCTGGACGTAGGTGAATCAATAAACGCACTCCAAAAAGCGACTCCAATCGCGAGGATGAACACCAGAAATGGCGCATAAAATATTAGAAAATCCTGCATCTCTGCTTCCTCCTTTATACGTGATAGTCCGATTCCCCTTTGACGTAATCTTTATCGAACAAGAACAATCGGAACAACAGGTACAGCGAAGGCAGCAAGAGGCCGAGCCCTGCGATGAATGCAATGATCAGCGAAATGGCCATCGCTTCATTGGTGAAACTGTCGTAGATCGTCAAGTACGGATAAAGCAGATACGGGTAATGGGAAACGCCGTAAGCGAAAAAGGTGGTGAAGAACTGGCCGGCCAGCAAGATGAACGCCCAGCCGTAATGATGGCGTTTCCAAAGCAGGTAGACCGTTCCGAGAAACAGCAGGAACGACAAACCGAAAACCCACCATAGATCGAGCAGGCGCTCGTAATGTTCCGTATTGTGGCTGCGCAGTTCATAGATGATCCCGGTTGCAGTGATGATCGTCGGGCCCGCCCACACCAATGCGTATTTGCGCATCAAATGCGTCGCTTTCGCGTCGCCGGCTTTGCTCGCGTACCAAGTCAGGAATACCGCCGAGATGTAAAGCACTGCGGCCAAGCTCAGCACAACGATACTCCAAGTCAACGGGCTGGTGAACAGCGCCAGGTAATCGAGGTAAGGAGATTCGCCGTCCATTTTGATAAAGCCGCCTTCTGACATTGCCAGCACCGGCGATAACGATGCCGGCAGCAGGAGCCCGGACAAGCCGTACATAAAAATATAGCCGCGGTGGTTGATTTTTGTGCCGTACGTCGCGAACGCGTAATAAGAGCCGCGGATCGACAGCAGGATCAACGCGATGCTTGCCGGCACAAGCAAGGTGGTGCCGTAATAGAATGCTGTCTGTGGGAAGAACCCGATGATACCGACGAAGAAGAAGACGAAAAAGACGTTCGTCACTTCCCATACCGGTGACAGGTAACGTTGCTGGAAATAAAACCGTTCGTAAAAGTACGCTTTTGCGAACGATTATCAAAGGTTTTACGGACTTAGTGCATCTAGTTTTAATAGATGAATTAAAAGTCTTTTAAAAGTCTTTTAAAAAGTATATAATGGATATAACCTAAAGGAGTGGATGGAAATGGCGATGAGAATACTGGATATCCCCACAACTTCAATTTCGAATGTCAAACGGTCACCGATGGAAGCTTTTCAGAAGGCCGATCAAGAAGCTGCTGGCGTGTATGTCTTCAACCGTGAAAAGGTCGCCGGTGTGATGCTTACCCAAAAACAATACGAGTCCTTAAACAAAGAAATAGAAGAACTGTACGATCAGCTCGCTGATTTGATGGCTGAAAAACGGCTCCGGACAGAAAATGTCTCTACTTTCTCAGATGTGGATGTGCGCGGTTCAATTGCTACTGAATCCCCTGTCATTGATGAAGGAGACGGGTGGGAATAACCGTTGTATCTGCTTGAATGGACACAGTACTCAAAGGAAGATTATGAACAGCTTGATGGTAGCCAAAATATTTTCGTCAATAAAGCGCTGGACCGGATCAAGTTAAGAGGTATGGAAGCCGGTCAATCCCTTCATGGTAATTTGTCGCAATGCAACAAGCTGAAAAACAAGAAGATGGGCCTGCGGATTATTTTCAGAGAAGCCGAGGGGACCATCCAAGTGATTCAGATTGTAGCCACTGGGAAACGCGATAAAGAAAAGATTTATAAACTGGCTGAAGAGCGATTAAGCTAATTGAAATGAAGAACAGGTTTCTCCGACTAAAAAGAGTCCGTCATGTCGGCACTTCTAAAGTGCTTGCTTTGCCGGACTCTTATTTTGTTGAACCAGGTTATTCTCTAATTTGATGACTACAACTTCTGATAAGGGACGATATGTTAACTCAAATTATATAAATTTATATTTTTTTGTCCAAATCTGTGAGGGTGGATTATTGCGAAGGACACAATAATAGTTGATGCGGCGCAGGATATCAAGACCCCCCCGCTGATCAGACTTTTGGATAGTAGCAGTTTAAGTTGCTGTTCAAATGTTGTTGGTCTGGCATTGAACAGTAGTAGGAACTGCAAAAGCGATAAAACGATTCGCACTAATTTTAGTCATTGGTTAGTCAGCTTTCAATGGTGCTCCAACAACTTTCATATCATGGTCTGCAAATACTTTTGTAATCTCTTCTTTTGTCGGGGGAGAAGTCCACTTGTCTGTTTCCTTAAAAAATGATTCCATTTTTCCTGCTGGCAAATAAGAAACTAACATCTTTCCTTTTTCTGTCAACTGCAAAAAAGCATGTTGCACATTTCTTGGAAGGAAAATCGTGTCACCCGATTTCATTTGATATTTGTAATCACCAACTTGAAATAGATATTCTCCTTCAATTACATAAAACCATTCGTCTTGAAAAGGATGAATGTGCAAAGGCGGTCCTCCGTTTGGAGTAAGCCCGGTTTGCTCAAACACCGCTAAATCATTTTCAGTGTCAGCCCCGGAGATTTTGATGTCTAATTTATTCAGTGTAACACCTTTCATTTTGAAGTGTTCTCCAAATCTGGCATCACCTGCATTTACTTTAAATCCTTTATCAGTTCTCATATTGTTCTCCTTTCATTCTCCCCATAGTTTCCCATAAAAATGTCACTCCTAAATTCCCTGTTCTTTAGCAGTTTAGAGCTTTCGCTTCCCAGGGAGCGACACAATACCCAAATAATTTATACAGGTGAATAAAAATTAAAAACCATATCCTAAATGTTGTGAACTGGCGACAACGGCTTTCTTGTATTCATTTCGCTTGTTGTATTGAAACCCTTCGGCATAAATTGTTTCTGAAGATGCACCAAATACCCGATTTTCATTTTAATCACATATCGGTAATGCTGCATAAGCTTGTATTCCCAAGAATTCAATTAGCAGAATGAACTAAGATGTCCTGTAAATCGTTGATTTCTTGAATAGTCAGGCCAATATCTATTTCTAGAAGTTCAACATCTTTTTGTCCCCCTCATAGTTTCTAGGAATAATTCGGTTTTTATCAAAGAATTATTTTTAAACCAAAGCAATTCAAGAATTTCAGGAACTTTATTAAGAGGCAATTCGTAAGTCATAGAAATTCCTCCAGTCAATACTAAAATCTAGTTTCACTTATGCTTACCCTTTCCTATACAAATCCATACATTTTTATTAATTCCTCTCCATTAGCCTAAATCGAATAAAAAAGCGTTCGTAAAAGTACACTTTTACGAACTTTTCAGGAAAAGATGCAGTTCTAATCGGACATATTTCTTCCCCTCTATTTTATTAACGCGCTACCTTATCACTTTAAAAAAGAGAAATTCATCTTTTAGTTTCAGCAATATCGATTGTAACGTTTTTTGAAATTTATATTATAAATATGTTACAATATAGGAAAGAGGTGAGCACCGATGGAACTCTACCAATATCTATTAGATGCATACGGATACGATGAACCCATTCTCACGGAGCAACTGAAAGAGGAGCTCAAGCTGAATCCAAGTACACTCAGGCAGTATATCAAGCGCCTTTCTGACAAAGGGCTGCTTGCGAAAGTCCAGAACGGCATCTATTTCATTCCAAAAAAGAAACCGATGTTTGGCTCTGCTGTGCTAGATACAGATCAGGTTGTTCGAAAGAAATTCTTGGAGGACCGGGATCGTATCATCGGTTACAACTCAGGCACCAATTTCGCCAATGCTTTGGGCCTGACTTCCCAAACAGCAGCGGTTGCGACCATCGTGACAAATAATGCTTCCGCTGCTAAGCGGGAAGTGAACGTCTACAAAAAACGGTTCATCATCCGAAAAGCGAGAGTAAACGTCAATAGATCCAACTACAAGCTTCTTCAAGTGCTCGATCTATTGAACAATTATGAGCAGTACAGTGAAAAACCGCTCGAAGTGGCGAAAGAGAAAATCCTGTCCTATCTAGAGGGCGTGTCATTGAATGAACGGGAAGTGAAGGAATATCTCGATGTGTATCCGATGAAAACGAAACTGAAAGTTTATGAATTGGGGTTATTAGATGCGATTGCACGAAGAGAACGAGTTGTTCAATGAGTTGATCCGGTCGGCAGCTGCAGCGTATGGGCTGCAGAATTTCCAGGTCGAAAAGGATTATTACGTATCGTTGCTTCTGAAGCAACTGGTCTCCAGCTTCCCTGACATTGTATTTAAGGGCGGGACTTCCCTCTCTAAATGCTACGATGTCATCAAGCGTTTTTCAGAAGACTTGGATCTCAGCGTTCCGCTTGGAGAAAGCAATAAGCTGCCGAGAAGCGAAAAAAAGAAGCTGAAAGCGGCGATCGAATCTGTGATTGAGGACCTCGGCTTTTCATTGCTTAATCCGGACCAGATCCGATCAGGCCGAGAATTCAATGAGTATGAAATTGGCTATCGAAAAGCATTTGAAGGTGACAGCGAGATGTCCCCTCATATCCTTGTGGAAACGAATGTCGCTTATAAGCCATTTCCATTCGAACAGCTTGGGGTAAGTAATTACATCACGAAGTTTGTCATAACGGCAGAGGGGGACGAAGCAGAAAAAGAACGGTTTATGGATAAATACGGGATGAGACCTTTTGCGGCGAATGTGCAGACAATTGATCGGACGTTTCTCGATAAAATCTTTGCCATCTGTGATTATTTCGAAAAAAAAGAAAGCACTCGGTATTCGAGGCACCTATATGATCTTCATATGATCGAGAGAAGTGGGTTCGTCGATGCAGAAGGATTGAAAATGCTAATTCCTGAAGTGATTGAGATTCGAAGGGATGGTCGGGACACGGCTTCCTGTCAGCCTGGCTATGAACTAAAAAAGACATTGAACGAAATCATTCGTACCGATTTCTATAAGCAGGACTATAACCGCAATACAAAAACATTCCTGGCAGAAGACGTGTCTTATGAAGAAACCATCGATAGCTTGAAAAAAATTATCGACAGTGACTTTTTACCAAATGTCATCAAAATATAAACGCCTAACCAGCTAACTGGTTGGGCGTTTTTGTCGAAACCATGAAAGCTATGATTTTTAATTAATTATCGAAAAGACCGGAGTTACTTCTTCTTTTTGAGCTTTAGTGAATCATTCAGTTTCATTAATAGGTGGTTCTGCTTCCGATAATCCGGCAATATGTAAACTCAAAAAAGGACTTATTCAAATATGATTAAACTATCTGCATCGTAATTAAAAACTATAAAGGTATCTACCCGTTTTGTATCTACTTGTAATTTTCGGTTCTTAATATCGTATAGCTCTATCCCTACACGTGGATCTATTCCAATAAAGACAAAATCGTTGGTTTCCGCAATCATCATTAAAAAATCTAGCAAGGGTTGATTTTCGACAGCCTCTTCTTTCTTCAAATAAATCTCAATATACGACAATCTGCTATTGATTTTTCTAATCCTGTACTGAGAATTAGCAATAACTGAATTTAGATTTTCCAGAAAAAAATTATATGTTTCTATTCCAATCACTAGATTATCGCATTTTATCTCATTTAATAATGCTCTAACGTTAACTCTATCATCAAAATCACAGTAGTATGCCGTATCGAAATTAATAAGAGAGAAACATAAATTCTTATCAATTTCTTCTACATTATCAACAGTTACTTTTTGATACATTGGGTTATTCAACTCCTTGTATTGAATTCAATACCTTTTTCCTAATTATAGTCAATCAAGGATTAGGTAACTACACAACAACGAAAAAAGGAGAAAAGAAGGCTGCGTACGGCCTTCTTTTCTCCTTTGCAATACCAGCAGCTTCCGATAAGCGGTCATATGTAAACCTTAAAAATACTACTCTTCATTGTTATACCTATTTAGTCGGATTCATTCAGACTGCGTCTGTCATTTTAACCTTTAGGCTACATCAAAAAGAAGCTGATTCTGTCAGCTTCTTTTTGATGTTCGTTATGCTTTTTCCCACTTCGCATCGATTGGTATTCCCGCTGCTTTAAATGTGGCGTAAACAGGACAACGTGCATCCGTCTTTTCTTTTAGTTCTTGGATGCGCTCATCTGTTTCATCTGTTTTTACTTTTGCGTGAAAGAAGACTTGATTAAAATATGGCTGAATATCAGCTTTGCCCATAAGACCACGAGGATCCAATTCCCCCTTTACATCAAACTCGATTCCTCGCAGATCAAATTTAAGCTCTTTTGCGACAAGGTTTGCAATCACGTTTTCACAACCAACCAACGAAGCCAGAAGAGTTAAAAGGGGATCAGGTCCTTGATCGGTCCCTCCCATATTTGGTGGTTCATCGATTATAAGTTGATGATTACCCACCTTCAGTTCTGATTTCATTTTGTTTGATACACCTGTTACTTGGAAAATCACCTTATTTGACATATTGTATTTCCTCCTCTATTTGGATTTTCCTCCCTTCAGTCGGACAATTTAAGATTCTACTCCCAACTGATTGAAGTGAACTTGCACATTTTTCATGAAACCTTAATGAAAAGACTGCAGAAAAACCCAATTGAAATGAGCTTGTTTACAGTCTGAAGCTCGCGAAACCTGAAAATTTTCGCGGGTTTTTCATATGTTCAGACATTCCGGTTCAACATCCGCAAGCCATTCAAGATGACCAGGATGGTGCTGCCTTCATGGCCGAGCACGCCGAGCGGCAGCGTAATGGCCTGAAAGAAATTCGAGATGATCAGGACGATAATGACGCTGATGGAAAAATAGATGTTCTGTTTGATAATGCGCTGCATTTTCTTTGCCAGGCGGATCGAGTAGGCGATGCGCGATAAATCACTTTTCATCAAGATGATGTCTGCTGTTTCGAGGGCTACATCCGTGCCTTCTCCCATGGCGATGCCGACTGTGGAAGTCGCAAGTGCCGGAGCATCATTGATGCCGTCTCCGACCATGGCCACTTTGCCGTACTTGTCCAGCATGTTTTTGATGTGGGTGACTTTATCGCCTGGCAGGCATTCTGCGATATAATCGTCGACGCCGGTTTCACTGGCAATCACTTTTGCAGTTGTTTCGTTATCGCCCGTCAGCATCAAGCAATGGATGCCGTTATTTTTCAGGTCGCGGATGGTGGTTTTAACGATTTCACGCACCGTATCCTTCAACGCCATCGCGGCAACAATGCCTTCGCTGTCGCTCACGAATGTGACGGTCTTGCCCTGATTAGCCAGCTTTTCTAATAGGCCTCCTTCAAAAGCTTCGGCGTCGCTTGCGCCGACGAATCCCGGTTTGCCGACCAGCAATTCTTCTCCTTCGATGAACGCCTTCAGCCCAAACCCAGGTACGTCTTCGACTTGGACATTGTGAAGCGGTTCAACCCCTTGCTGGATAATATAATCCGTAATCCCTTTTGCGAGCGGGTGGTTCGATTGCGATTCAATGCCGGCGACTTTCGCCATGATTTCTTCGCGGGCTGTTCCTTTACGGATGACAAAATCCGTGACTTCCGGCTTGCCGCGTGTCAGCGTACCCGTTTTGTCGAATGCGATCGCCTTTACTTGGCTTAAATTCTCAAGGTGTATGCCCCCTTTGAAAATGATGCCGCTTTTCGCGCCATTTGAAATCGCTGCCAATGTAGCCGGTGTGATGGAAGCGACGACAGCGCAGGGGGATGCCACGGTCAGCAGCACCATCGCCCGGTAGAACGTAGTAATCCAATCCCATCCGAGTAAATAATGAGGCAGGAACAGCATCAGCACGAAAACCACGAGCACCACTTTTACATACGATCCTTCAAAGCGCTCGATAAATTGCTGGGAAGGGGATTTCTCGCTTTCAGCAGACTGGACCAGTTCAATGATTTTTTGGAACAGCGTTTCGGAGCTCGGCTTCGTCATCACCATCGTGATGGCGCCGGTCAAGTTGACGGTGCCAGCAAACAGGGTGTCCTGTTCGTATTTCGAAGCCGGAATCGATTCACCGTTGATGGCGGATTCGTCGACCGCGGTCTGTCCGGTGTGGATTTCGCCATCAACCGGAATGCGCTCGCCCGGCTTGACCGCGACAATGTCGCCCGTATTCAATTCCTTTACCGACACCCGTTCCGTTTTGCCGTCTTTCAACAGCCACGCTTCTTCCGGCTGCAGGTCCATCAACGCGGAAATTTCCTTGCGGCTTTTGTTCATCGTATACGTTTCAAGTGCGCCGCTCAGCGAAAAGATGAAGATCAAAATCGCGCCTTCTGTCCAATAGCCGATAATGGATGCGCCGACAGCGGCCAAAATCATTAAAATTTCCACATTAAGGTCTTTGTTTTCAATGCTTTTCTTGATGCCGTATTTCGCTTTAGCGTAGCCGCCGATGCCGAATGCCAGCAGATAAGCAGCAACGTAATACGGGCTGAGTTCCTGTGTTTCCAAATAATAGGCAACAAGGATTAAAATGCCTGATGCAATGGCAGCAATCAATTCGATATTGGTACGGATAAAAGCCATGTCTGCGCCTCCTTTTTGAAATTGGAACAATCCCTGGACCCCGCAGAAATCAGCGGTCAGTCCTTTTTCTTCATATCACTATATCATTATCTGAATTTTGCATCTATTGGACTGTCCTACGGTAATAAAAAAACTGCCCAAAAAGCTAATCCATTCAGTTGGGAGACGCAAACCTCTGAATTAACTGTTCGTAAATATTCACTTTTGCGAACAAAAAAAGAAGGACAGCTATAAAGATTACTCCCCTGGCAGTAACACCATAATCGGTAAGTTTTATTTTCCAGGTACCTTGACAAAGTTAATCAGAAGGAATATCATACATATACACATAGTCATATGCACATATAAGCATATGTTTTTAATACATGAAACTATTCGAAATAAGAAAGGAGTAATCGATGATTGAGTTAGTAAATATTCATAAAATTTTTTCGGATGAAACCAGACTCAGAATAATAATCCTTTTGGCTCAACAGGAACTTTGTGTCTGTCAAATCAGCGGAATACTAGACGTTTCTCAACCGACAATATCCAAAAATTTATCAAAGCTACGTGATACGAATCTTGTCGTTGATGAAAGAAAAGAAAAGTTCGTCTATTACAAATTGAGGATGGAGAATGCCGTTTTTGCCAACATAGTGAAGAATATTGTAGATACTCTGAATGAATACCCTCAACTGCTGTTAGATAAGAGCAGGCTTGTGGATAAAGAAAAACATTTAAGTTAATGCTTTTCTTTAATCGCTTTTGGTAAACAAAAAGAGAGAAAATATGTGGAGATGATCTTTTGATTATATTTGAGTGGATAAACAATCAATTGTTCAAGATGGAGGGCCTTTCTAATCTTGTCACGATATTAGTGGAGAATGTTTTTGGACTTAACACCCAGGAGAAACTGGGAGGCAGTATTCATTTCTTCATTTATGATGTTATCAAAATTTTTATACTTTTATCTGTATTGATTTTTATAATATCCTATATACAAAGCTTCTTTCCCCCTGAAAGGACCAGGAAAATATTAAGTAGATTTAATGGCATATCAGGCAATATACTCGGGGCTTTATTAGGGACTATCACCCCTTTTTGCTCGTGCTCGTCCATACCGCTTTTCGTTGGGTTCACAAGTGCAGGGCTTCCATTAGGCGTTACATTCTCATTCCTAATCTCCTCCCCACTTGTTGACTTGGCATCTGTCATTTTACTTGGCAGTATATTTAATTGGAAAATTGCTATTGCTTATGTAATAGTCGGCCTCATTCTTGCTGTAATCGGCGGTACAATTATAGGCAAGGCAAAGCTTGAAAAATATGTAGAGCCCTTTGTATTCGACAATAAAATAAAAGAACTTGAACAAGAAGCGTTGAAATTTCGTGATAGAGTAGAGATCGCGAAGGAGCAAGTTCTCGATATTGTTAAAAAGGTATGGCTGTATATTTTGATCGGTGTTGGGATTGGGGCTTTAATCCATAACTGGATACCAGAAAGCATTATTTCTGCAGTGCTTGGCAAGGATAATTGGTATTCTGTTCCTTTGGCGACCTTTGTCGGAATCCCGATGTATGCGGATATATTCGGTACCCTCCCCATTGCTGAGGCCTTAGTATTAAAAGGTGTCGGTATAGGAACAGCGCTCGCTTTCATGATGGCTGTTACAGCATTATCCCTTCCATCACTGATTATGTTAAGCAAAGTCGTTAAACCAAAGCTTCTGATCGTATTCACAGTCATTGTGACGATAGGAATCCTTATAATTGGCTACTCATTCGATACTTTTAGTTATTTACTCTTGTAAAAAAGAGCAGCTGGAATTTATGAAGAAGGTGGTGATGAGTGAATTCTGAGCATTCTCGACCAGAGGCTGAATATACAGATGATGTTTCAAATTTGTCTGTCAGGAATACTTTCAGGAAGTTTGGCATTATTATCTGATGCCGTCCATAACTGAAGCGATACTGTAGTTATTTTGTACAGATAGAAATTTATTACACAGAGGAGAATGAAGAAATGATTATAAAAATTTTAGGCACAGGCTGTTCAAAATGTAAGAAATTAGAAATAAATGTAAGAGAAGCTGTAAACGAATTAGGAGTCGAAGCAAGTTTTGAAAAGGTTGAAGACATTCAGGAAATCATGGCTTATGGTGTCATGAATACCCCGGCGCTTGTTGTAGATGAAGAAGTTAAAGTTATGGGAAAAGTCCCATCGGTTAAAGATATCAAAAAGTATCTATAATAATCGGTTGGAATAAAGTTATATAAAAAAATTGCCTTGCATCCTTTTGCTTGGCAATTTTTTTAATTACGCCGATTGTAAAATTAAGCTAGACAAGTAAAAAAGCCATTCGTGGTACACTCACAATGTATTTTCCGACCAAAGAAAAACATAGGAGTGACCACGAATGACCTACACCCATCTTACCACGGACGAACTGGTGATGATAGAATCCTACCACCACCAAAATACACCTGTAACGAGAATAGCTGAACGCCTGAGCCGTTCCAAGCAGCCGATCTACAATGTCATCAATTTCCTGAAATCAGGTCACACAGCGCTCGATTTTTACACACAGTACAAGAAAAACAAGAAACGCTGCGGTCGACGAAAAATTGTCTTGCCGAAGAAACAAGTTGCCTATATTCAAGACAAGGTGGCGCAGGGCTGGACTCCAGATGTCATTGTCGGCCGCGCAGAGACGGCGATTGATTGTTCTGCGCGTACGCTCTATCGCATGTTCAAGAATCGGGTCTTTGATGTTGACACACTGCCGATGAAAGGCAAACGGAAACCCAATGGCCACGAGGAACGGCGCGGAAAGCAGGCGTTCAAACGGCATATTTCCGAACGGGAAACCGATTATCCTTCTTTCAAAGAAGAGTTCGGACACATCGAGGGCGACACCATTGTGGGCGCTCGCCATAAAAGCGCGGTGATCACGCTGGTCGAAAGGCTGACGAAAGTGATCATCGCCTTGAAACCTGCAGGGCGCAAGGCATGCGATATTGAAACCGCTTTGAATCAATGGTTTCAAGGGGTCCCGAGATATCTGTTCAAATCGATCACGTTTGATTGCGGGAAGGAATTCTCCAATTGGAAACCGCTGTGCAACCGGCACGATGTCTCGATTTACTTTGCGGATCCCGGAACACCTTCCCAGCGCGCCTTGAATGAAAACTCCAACGGGCTCCTTCGAAAAGACGGTCTGCCAAAGGAAATGGACTTCAACCAGGTGGATCAACTGTTCATTTCCACAGTGGCAGACAAGCGGAATCACATCCCACGGAAGTCGCTGGATTACCGCACACCCTTGGAGGCATTTAAGAGTCACCTGAATGGCGGAGATCTGTCTAGCTTAAATTGACAAACGGAATAATCTATTTTTCCAAACTACCATTACGGGAACCTCAAGCAACTCTTAGTCAATCCAACGGTAGAGGGTCTTAAAGTTGAGTTTTCCTTTGAACAGTCGATTCATAATCTGTCTCGGCTACCACGTCTCCGTCAGTTTCTGTTGGATGATTCCCACGGTTTCGGGGGTGCTTTTGGATTTTGCTCCATATTTTTGTTGGTGCCGTTTATAAGCATCTTGAGCTGCCTCTGCCTGATACGTCCGTCGTCACGCGCCGATAAGCAACCCTACCGCTACCAAAGCAAAGCCTGCAACAGCCATGATTAGGCCTGTGACAATTTTATTCCAGTTCGTACAAGACGCCAACTTATAGCCGAACGAAAAAAATGCGATTATGCCGATTACATTGGAAACAGCCAACGCCCAGTTCACACTCGAGGTAATTAGAAATATCGGCAGAAGTACCACAGAAGGAAGCATGACAAAAAAAACAACCCAAAGAGCACCGAGTATATAGTTGCCAAAAAACGCAGTGGCCTTCGAATTGTCATAATTGCCCTCAGAAAATTCGTTGAGCAATACCTCCGTTACGGACCGCTTTATTTTCTCATCCGCTAGAGAAATGATACTTTCTTCCAACTCTGTACGTATCAAGTCGATTGCCGATTCACTGTCAACTGAACGTATGTGTTCGATTTTTTTATTGTAATGGCCTCTGTACAGAAGTGCCGTAAAAATGAAGAGAAAAGCGTCAATACTTGCCCAGAATAAATTTATGACAAGGATAATGAGCAAAAACCTCCACACATTATCCCCCGCCTCCTCTTTTAAAGAAGTCATAAAATAGTTGATTAAAAGCAGCGTAACAAACAAGCCCACCATAAGTTCCCACGGCCAATCGGGGGACGCAAAGTATTTCGATATGCGTTTTTTTACGGATTTTAGCCTTTCGAGTTTCAGTAGTTTTTTTTTCATATTTCCACACCTTCTTTATGAGATGTAACCCAACATAATTAAGTGGGACAATATAAAAAAACACCTTCGATTTGACTACTTGTTGAACGTGCACCAGCTCGAAGGTGTTTTATATGTGTCTCAAATCGCTATGGCAGTCAAGCACCACCGTTGCTTCTCTTCTTATAAACGGCTGATTTGCCAACTTGAAGTGAATCATCTTTCTAACCACTGCATTCTCTCTAAATCAACTACTCGATCATTCAATTCACCAATTCGGTTTTGTAAGATTACGGTATTTTCTCGTTTTAAAGACAGTCTTTCATTGATTCTTTTTTCACTTCGCTTAACAATTATATAAAAATACGCGTGTTGATTAGCCAGAATATTTTCCTGCCAAACAAATTTGAAGCATCACCTGCATGTTCAGCCTCTGTTCGAGAAGGCTCAGAATTTACTGATTATCACCGTTGGCAATAAGCCATTCCATGGCCGTCGCAAATCCTGACATAGCGGAAGATGATTTCGAGAATTTTGCTACAGAAAAAACTTCCATGATTTCTGCTGTCGAAGCTCCGTTTTTCTTAGCAGCCTGCAAATTGGTCATAATACACCCTTGAGAGTCTAGTGCGATTCCTACTGCCAATGCAATGAGTGTTTTAGTTTTCCTATCCAGATTGTCACCTGCATATGCATTTTTTTGCGCTTCAAGATGTCCCATCAAAACATTCATATCCAAAGAAGCTAAGTTTTCTATTGGTTTAGGTACTTCACCCATCTCTTTTTTTAACTGTTCAAACAATTTTTCTTTATCCATAATTCCCACTCCTTTTCACCTTTAATTTTTGATAACAGGCGTGTTGATTAACCAACAAATGACAGACTACTGCGAGAAAATATACGTGCAAAAACGTCGTCAAGGTATCCAACCAAATTAAGCGAAAGGTGCTGCTCAACAGCGTACATAGATGCACTTTATTATAATTAAACCTATTTGTCAAATAATTCAGAAAACAATATATCGAATTATATAGATATCTAGCCTCTCGATTAAGCGTTCGTAAAAGTACACTTTTACGAACGCTTCAAAAAGGGCTAAAAAGGACCAAAAAAAGCGTTCGTAAACGTGTCAAATGACTTTACGAACGTTCGCGAATTTGCAGACACTTTTACGAACGCTTTTCAGGTATAATGAGAGGAAAGAATCGTTCTTAGAGGTGAATTATGGAAAATCGCAAATTTGGCTACATACGTGTTAGCAGCAAAGATCAAAATGAAGGCCGTCAATTGGAAGCCATGAGAAAAATCGGCATCAATGAACGGGACATATACTTGGACAAGCAAAGTGGAAAAAATTTCGAGCGAGCGAACTACCAATTGCTCAAACGGATTATCCGGAAAGGAGACATTTTATATATCCACTCACTAGATCGGTTTGGCCGAAACAAAGAAGAGATTCTTCAGGAGTGGAATGACCTGACGAAAAATATTGAAGCCGATATCGTTGTACTGGATATGCCATTATTGGATACAACGCAATACAAAGATAGTATGGGGACATTCATTGCGGATCTGGTTTTGCAGATTCTGTCGTGGATGGCTGAAGAGGAACGGGAACGCATCCGGAAACGCCAGCGTGAAGGAATCGACTTGGCGTTACAAAATGGCATCCAGTTTGGCAGGACCCCTGTTCTTGTCTCCGAAGAATTTAAAGAGGTTTATAGAAAATGGAAAGCAAAGGAGTTAACAGCTGTGGAAGCCATGCAAGAAGCTGGAGTTAAAAAGACTAGTTTTTACAAATTAGTAAAAGCACTCGAAGAAGAGACAGCCAGCAACATATTTATATAGAAGAAACTTTTCATACAGTTATAGATGGTCTCTAAAATGTGCTTGAAATTCAAAAGCAATTGCCAGTCCGCAATTCTGATCTTTGGTATCTACCTCTGCCATATTAAAAGGAATAAGGACATCTTGAATGCCAAATCCCCTTTAATTAATGCAAGTTATCTCTTAAAGTAACATATTTCGAGATTCTACTTCATGTTATTATCAACTTATATTGAATCGACAAGGAGAGCTGTTAAATGGCAAAGAAAGTTGAATTCGACGCAATTAAAAAACAATTTATCCTTGTGAGACCCTTAGGGAGTGGGGGTACTGGAGATACACATCTATTAAAAGATGAAACAACGGACATGTTTTTTGCATTCAAAAAATACGTACCAAAAGATTCAAATTTTATAGATGAAAATTATGAGCGTTTTGTTGATGAAATCAAAATTTTATTTAATCTATCCCATCCTAATGTTGTGCGAGTTTACAATTATTATCTATACCCTCAAAAAAAGACGGGATATCTTCAAATGGAGTATATAGAAGGAGATTCAATTGAAGAATTTGAAACAGATCCTTTTGGCGGAAAAACATGGTCAGACATATTTATTGAAACAATAGCTGCCTTCGAATATTTAGAATCTAATAATGTTCTGCATAGAGATATTCGTCCAGCAAACATTATGATTGATAAACATGAAAATGTTAAAGTTATTGATTTCGGTTTCGGAAAAAAATTGGAGGGTTTAGATCAAGATGCAAAAAGCGTTTTTTTAAATTGGCCTGTAACTCAATTGCCTTATGAAACCGAATATGATGGTATATATAATCGTCAAAGTGAAATATATTTTGTCGGAAAATTACTTGCCAACGTAATCGACAGAAGCCTAGATAATTTTAACTTTGAGCATATTATAGAAAAAATGATTAAAATAGACCCTAAAAAAAGATATAAATCTTTTCATGATATTTCAATAGATATTTCGAAAGGGGTTTTTGGAGAGATAGATTTTACAAATGAGGAAAAAGAAGTTTATAGAAAATTTGCAGATACACTTTCTATTGCAATTAAGAGTTATTGGTTAAAATACGATCCAATACGTGACGATAGTGAAATATTAAACAACCTGATTGATTTAATAAGAATAACTTCCCTTGAAAAGATTCTTCAAGATAATTCACAATTAACAAATTGTTTTATTCAAGGTAGATACACCTACAGTACTAAGCATAAAATTGAAGTATCTATTATTACTGATTTCTACCGCCTACTAGTAGGTTTAAGCCCTTTCAGGAGAAGGATTGTATTGGATAATATAGATGCTAGATTATCTGTAATAAAAGTGGAAGTTCCTGATGACGATTTGCCTTTCTAAAATTTAGTCCCTGAATTCTTATTTAATACTTAATTTCAAATAAGATTTAAAAACACAACATAATTGCTATTGTGTTGTGTTTCTAAACTTATGCTTTGCCTTTCTATTGCATGCTCATTCACTCAATCGGTTCGGCCGGATCAAAGAAGAAATCCTCCGGGAGTGAAGTGATCTTACTAAAAATATTGAAGCCGATATTGTGGTGGTGGATATGCCGTTACTTGATACTACTTAATATAAAGACAGCATGGGAACATTTATTATAGACTTAGTTTTACAGATTCTTTCCTGGATGGCAGAAGAAGAACGCGAACGCATCCGGAAATGGCAGCGTGAAGGAATTGACTAGGCTCTGCAAAACGGCATTCAATTTGGTAGACCGACCGTTTTTTTCAGAAGAATTCAAAGAGGTTTATAGAAAATGGAAAGTCAAAGAGTTAGCAGCAGTCGAAGCCATGAAAGAAGCCGGAGTGAAAAAGGCCAGTTTTTATAAATTGGTCAAAGCACTCGCAGAAGAGACAGGCAACCTATTATAATAGAAGAAACTCTTTTCCATTATCAGAGCTATTAGTATAGTATAACTCTATATTTCAATTAAAAGGAGGTGAATATATTACACAGAATATAATTTGTTAGAAAATTTATATTCCACGTGATATAATTATGGTAGAAATTGAATTCTTAGCAGATGAACATGGCAATCAACAAGTCATAGACTTAATCACCTCCATTGCTGATAGAGCAATGAAAGATGAAGGTTATGCCGAACTTGCAGCTCGTATAGCCCAGCTACTTGATTACATGAAAGACATAGGAGTTCCTCCTATAGAAAAACGTACGTTATACGGTATCAACTCGGTAGGAAATCCCATCACACTAGTCAATGTGGTAAAAGAACTGAACAACCATCCTCCACTTATGGAAGCACGAGCGAATTGGAGGCCAGTAGGAGCTTTTCGAGCTATCTTTTTCTATGAAATAGACGATAAAGGCAACCAATCTATTTATTTCACAAAAGCTGTTATCAAGCAGGCGACCTATTCACGAGACTTTGAACACGCAATTAGTGCGAGTGAAAAAATGATGGTTGAATTTTTTAAACCTGAGTAAAAAAGGAGAGGGTTTAAATGGCAAATAAGAATTATAACAATGTGATGGGGATCTTAAGACAAGTGCCGAAAGTAAATGAACACTTGAATAAAATTTCTGTTATTATGGGGAAAAAAATACTCAAGAGACGCCTTGAACTAGGTTTGACCCAAAAAGAGGTTGTCGCTATGATCAAAGATCATGGAGATACCTTTACACAGGCGACGCTGTCGAAAATTGAAAGTGGTGCTGATAATATCAAATCCGAAACATATGACAAAGTTTTCGTGGCTTTGGGTGGTCTCGAAGACTTAACTCCTACATTTAAGGAAAATCCTAAAGGTAAAGATTTAATTCATTCATAGACATCTATAATAGTAGAAACTCAAAATAGAACCGGAGAGATAGAAGAATATCTTCTCTAGTTCTATTTTTTGTACATATGATTTCATGGCCTGAAAATATAGAACACCATCATTTGAGCCAAAGGATTCGTTACTTAATAAGAGCCTATCTCGAAACTGTATACTTCCTCTTTGCAATTGACACCATTTAATCATGCATTTATAAATACTTATCAATGGTCCCTTCAGATACCGTAAGATAATGCTGCATTAACGTTTCCAGTGATTGATGGCCCGTTTGTTGCGCGATAGTTGATAGATCTGCACCAGCTGCGTGCATCGCTACCACTTGGCTTTTCCTGAAGTTGTACCCGGTAAGCCCCGTCCAACGCTGCAAAAAACTATAGTACCCGATTTCACTGATTGCTGTGCTTTCATAATGTCCATCCTTATACACCCTCCCCACAAAGTAATTATCTGGTTTCAGATGGTATTCGCGTATGTATATGTCGATTGCCTGGATAACTTCCTGCGTGAGCCGTTTCGTATGCCATCTTTTTTGCTTTTTTAAATATACATGTACGCATTTGTTGTTTAGATCAAAATCACTTACTTTTAACCGCACCATTTCGCTAGGTCTGTTAGCGGTTACTAGATTGACTAGACAAATCGCCTTAGCTCTTATCGGGAGACGATGGAGCATATCCATTAACTCTTTCTTATTAATGGCCGACTTTCCTCGAACTTGTGTCAAATGAGCGTATTGATCTTCCTGGTACATTTTCCGTATCCCTGAAAGCTCATACGTCACACCAGCCTGTCCTTTGAGATCTATTTTATGAATGACACTCAAGTACTTTCTAATAGCTGCCAGCCGGCGTTCCCACGTTGTTTTCTTAACTTGCTGTTCAGTCAGTGAGATGTACAAATAATCAAGCATCGCCTCTGCGCCAATTACCTGGGCTGTGCTGTAGCAATAGTTCTTGTATCTCCGAATATCGCCCTCATATTGTTTTGGGATTTCCTCCATTTTCTTTTCAATATGAATTTTTCTGTTGTGGTAACGTTTCTGAGTCTCCAGAGTGTCCTGGTGAATTGCCAATTTGAAATCCGTCATTTTTCTGCCTCCCCATTTCTTTTCAAAATCATTGTGAAACACCATTTATGATAGATTGATTTTGAAAAAAGTTATGGGACAAAGCAAAAGAGCCAGAGAAGAAAATTGACGCCTTCTTCTCTGACTCTTATAAACCATCGTTTTTGATAGAGTTTTCGTCACCCTTTAGTTACTGGGTACAGCCTCAACTCACACCTAGAGCCTTAAATACCGCATCTATCGGATCTGCGTAAAATACTGGCTGCACCTTTACTAATAAATCAGGGGGAACCGTCTGCAAGTCCATTACCGATGACGCAGGGATTAGCACTTTTTTGGCCCCTGCATCGACGCAAACTTGTAAAACATTCGCAAATTCTTCTACTTTTGCAATGGTTCCTCCAACGGTCATATTCCCAATAACGACGGTACTTTCTTGAACAGGCTTGTCCAATGCTCCTGAACATAAGCCGATTAGTTCTGCAATCGCAAGTTCGTCGGTCAGGCCAATTCCTTGAAGATCACTAATATGCATCAAGTAATCTTTTGTTTTTGTACTAATGGTATTACTGATGCTCTTGCTGTTAGCTGTGAAGAAGCGGAATGCTGTATCTAAGCTTTCTTTTGTGTCTCGAGAAGAACCAACACCCGATTTATCAAATTTGCCAGTGCCACTGACTACTTGGTTTTCGAGTTTGTAGACGCCTATCATTCCTGAGTGGCCATGCCCTACAACATAGACATGTCCAGGTTTGCCCATGCCTTCAGGAATAAGTTTTCCGCCGCCTTGTTCTGGAACAGACACATGCTCTTCTTCTAGCGTTTCTTTGTCGATATAAGAGAACATCACATCATAAAATTCCATGCCGCCAATTTTCTTTAATTGTTCTTTGACCCGGCGACGCCCTTCTAATGCATAACGCAAAATCTCCTCAATATCCTCTTTTGTGTAGATTCCGTTTGGATAAATGAGTTTTACCATCCCTGACACTGTTTTGCGAACGGCTATGGTATCCCGTTGGTTTAAGTTGTTACCCAATTTAAAATAACGATCTGTTGAATCTGCAAACGAACGCTTTCTCATTTCTCTAAAGAATTCAGCGATATAGTCTACAATAAATCCGTATTTATCGGTAAAGAAGTCTGGTCGCATTTTGGGGATTTCCCAGCCGGGCATATAATAATGCATGCGATCGAAAAATGCCGTATCGTTTGCCATTTCTTCAGGGAATGGCGCAAATAAATGCGAAGTTTTTAATAATACATCTAAGCTTTGATTGATATTCCCGACAAACACCATAGAGGCTGAAGCGTTTTTTTCTTCTTTACCTCTCGCAAACGACCCTGAAGCCATATAATCCTTCATAATTTGAATGCCATCTTTGTCTTTAAAGCGAATACCTGCTACTTCATCAAACGCTACGCAATCCCACATTCCGACCAGTCCAACTTTTCGAGTAGACATATTGTAGAACAAATTGGCTACAGTTGACTGCCCACCTGAAACTAAAATGGAGTTAGGTGAAATTTCTTTGTATACGTGTGATTTCCCTGTTCCACGAGGTCCAAGTTCACACATATTGTAGTTGTTTTCTACAAGAGGAACGAGTCGTAAGAGTAGATGCCACTTTACACGGTCCTCTAATTGTGTTGGTTCCATTCCAGTCGACCGAATCAACGCATCTATCCATTCATCCTTCGTAAACTGCTTGCGTCCTTCAAACACCTCATTCATGTCCATATTCGGCATCTGAATTGGCTGCAGACTACTGACACTAAACGGATTCGAAGCTCTCACTTCTTCATCGTAATAATAATCAACCTTGACCATACACCAAATCCCACCGACAAGAAGCTTGTCGAACTCTTTTACAAAATTAGAAGCTATCGGAACGCCTTTTAATCCAAGGTTCGAAAACTCCGCTTCATACGTATCAATCCTTGGATTTAAAGCCACAGTCACTTTATCAATAATCGAATACTGTCCCAATTCACGAATTCTCGATTTGATTTTTTCCGACTCATCGGGACGAACAAAATTATCTGTAAGGATCTTTTTAACACGTTCAACGCCCTCTTGAATGCTCTGCTCGTCATCTGTGGCCGCATACATCCCCAATAGATATTCAAGCACATAAACAGGCACGTTGGCGCCTTCTTTGATGAGTTTGGTTAAGTCTTTACGAACCACTCGGCCAGCAAAAGCTTCATTCAATTTTTTATCAAGATCTAGTGTCAAAGTTCCCTCTACTTTTTCTTCCACAATTACACCTCCTCAATTAAAAATCAAAGTCACTGACAATTCCTAGATTGATGGAGAATGGTGTTTTCTCTGTCACAACCCCTGTTTCTAGATCTTTTACAAGCAAGTAATAGGTTTTGTTACGATCATACGAAATGCTTTTCAAAACAAATTGAAGCTTGAATGTACGATCTCCTGGGTTATTAAACGTGCGATCTCCGATAATCGTTTCTTCATTGGATAATACCGTTCCATCCGCATCTGCGATACATATGACAACTGTGCGTGGAATCATCTTGTCTCCCACTTTTTCTGTTTGGAAAAAGTCCAAATTGAAAATACTATTCGTAATTTTACGTATCGAACTTGTTAGTTTAACATCTACTTTTTGTAGAGAATAAGAGCCTTTTTGGCCTACTCGCTTGTTTTTATATTTTACTAACGGAACAACGACTTCTTGTAGACTTGCACCACCATGAACAAAGTTTACTCCAGTGCCTTGCATGCGATTGCGAATTGTCCCGTTTGGTACGTAAGCTGTCAATTGCTCTACATTGTCCACAACAGAAGACAAGTTGATGCCCAGCTGTCCTGAAATTTCTCGTTTTTCTTTCGACAACACATACCGACGTTTTACTTCAACCGCATCCAGTACTTCATTGCCTATTTTATCGCTTTCTTCTAATGCATCTCGCTGATACAAAAAGCCATGATCAGCAGTAATATAAACGTTAGTTCCACTTAAATCGTCGCGGATCATTTTGACCAAGTCATACAACTGATTTAATGCTGTTTCAACTGCGTTAAACGTATAAATTTCAGTTGAGGCTTTATCGCCCATTGCATCAATTGTGTCGTGATAAATATACACAACCCGCTTACCTTTAAACGTTTCTCGGCGACCGGCTTTATTCATAGCTAGCATATCTTGGAAGTGTATGGCGAGACTGTCTTCCACATAAGACCCTATAATTTTTTTGCGATTTTCGAGTCCTGCCGAATCCCTACCATCTACTAGTACACGACCTTTTTCATCAAAATCTAAATTACGATGCGGCAACAGTGATGCCATGCCTAACTTCGTTACAGAAGGCACTACGCCAAGCATTGTCTGCATCTCACAAATGCCTATCGTTTCTGAATTCAATCGATCGGTAAGTTCCATTCCCACCTCATAACGCATTGCATCCGAAATAATAACAAAGACACGTTCACCTTTTCGAACATGCGGAGCAACCGTTGACGAATAGAACCCTTGCTGAGTTTGAACTCCTGGAAGCGACCATTCCTCGACCATTTCTGACTTAACCGATTGTGACCAATGGGAGCTCAATTCGCCCATAAACCAATTGGTATACAAATGTTCGACGAGTTCTTTTAACTTTTTCACTAGTTCGTGATTATTTTCTTCATCATAGGCCACATAGAATTTCCGGTAATACGTATCCATAACATAATATTCATCACGATAAGCTTTGTACAAATCAACAGCTGGCCCTTGTGGAATACCTTGCTGATGCGCTTTATAAAACTCATGCATTTTTACTGTGTAATAAAGAGCTTCGTAAATGGATGCGTACTTTTCGTAATAGTGTTTTACGCGTCTCAATTTAATCAGCTTCGTGTACTCTTCGTAATCTTCAAGCTTCTCCATTAAGCTATTCGCAATATAGATGATAATGGCTTTATCGATATACGGGAATGTATCTGCCTGTCTAAACTCGTCTACCAGGATATCTTGTAAAATACTTGGCAGTTGGATTTCCTGTTCTACCATTTCAGCATACTGATCAAAGACTACATCATCTGTTTTATGGTGCATCCAATGATCAATAAACACCAATGCATTGGCTTTGTTTCGTACGGCTATAAAGTCCTTCACACCCGTTAAGTATTTATCACTTACAGAATGTGAAAGTGCTGTAACAGTCAAATGAATAAACAAGGTCTTCAAATTGTTTGTTTTGCGCACATAGCCATAGTGATCGGCGACATATCGCCAAAATACATCTAAATCAAAAAATCGTTCCAGTTGAGATAAAAGTTTGTTTTCATCATCATCTAGCGTATCCATTAGCACTTCTTTTAACAACGCTTCAAAATCAGGTGTTTTCACATTACACAATACACTCATAATTGCCAATTCAATCGTTTCCTCTGAGTAGGACTCGATGGCGAATGACTGGAATTTGCGGAAGCGTTCTTTGTTGTTAAAAAATTGTTCGTATTTCTTAATAACCGCTCTAAGAGCTGGATCCATCTGAAGTTCATTTAAGATAAGCGAGATTCGATCTGCGAAAAAGGTCTTGGAATAGAGCACCGTATCCGCTAACCAGTTATCTTCTACGCCTAGTTCTAAGTTGGTATAGATCAGATAAAAGGAAGTGGGATCTTCTTCTTCCAACAAATGCTTTATATAAAATGAATTGCGATTGGATAAGGTTTGGACTTTAACGTTTGGTAATACTAATTGACCGATTTCCTCCGTAAATTCTTCGTCTTTATCCACCCAAAACACAAGCTTTCGTTGTTCTCCGTCTTTTAACGGTTCATTGAAAATATCTTCTAGCGCGGACTCAATTTGTGTCAGGTTCATAGCGTTCACCTACTCTCTAAAATTAAAATTTCAGGCTTATATTTCCTCATGCTCGTAAACATCTATTATTTTTCTGATGATTTCCTTTAAGTGTTCTACCATTTTTTGGGATTCTAACTTGATTTCTTTTCTTAATTCATCCTTTTTTAACTTTTGAGGATCTTTATTAAATATTTCAAAAAAATCAAACTCAACAGCTATATATTCAGCAGGCGACATGTCTATTTCTTTTTTTAACGGAGGTAATTGATTTCTTTTACCATTTATAGTTGCATATAAAACTGAGCTGTATAAGTCTATTAACTCTTTGTACGTTGAAACAAAAACATTATTGTGTTCATCTAAACACACTTCGCTATCATACATTCCTTCATTACATATAAGATTACCAATATTTTTATCGAATTGACTTCTTTGAATTAATTCAACCGGCAAAACTAGGTGCTCAATTTCCCATTCATTTCCTTCCCTATCAGTATGTATACTAATTCCATCAACTATACTTCCAAATATTTCTTCATATCCATTTATAAAAATCTCTTCGATTTTACTATGAGCAATAGTAACTAAACTGATCTTATTATATTGTTCTATCAACGAATATAAACGGCTACACTTTTTTTCTAATTCCGCCCTTAGTCCATACTTGTAGTCATTTTTCACAATGTCCATTAATATAGGAGTTTCTATATTCTTTAAAGTATATAATTTAAAGTTGATTTTTGAATCTAATTCATCCAGTAGTGGCTGATATATAAGATTTTTTCTTTCGATCGCTAATGACGATTTCTTTTTCGCTCGAAAATACCCAACAAACCCGCCGCCGACAGCTCCAATTAGAAGAACTCCAACTCCCGAAACAACATCTGTCAAAACAGTTTGCCACTCTACTATCCCCACTATTTACTCACCTTATTTCTATATTTGTTAGATTTAAATAAATTACACTAAACACTATTGTATCTTCACTATACATCTGAATAAAAGAGAAGTAAGTTCAATAATAAAAACTACTTCTCATTCAAACATCAAATTTTCGCAACTAATCCATTAAATTTTTCATAGTTTACTTTCACGCCATCATCTAAGTCAATTTCAATTTGCATATCTGCCATATGGTGAAGTAGCTCGTCGTATGCTTTCAATTCATCAATTTTTTTGTCGAGTGACTTGAGTTCTTTCTTAATGTTACTAATTTCTTTCGTAGTAGCGTCTCCTTCAATAACATCAAGTAAGTCTTTCTTTTCCGCATCTAAGCGAATTTGAACTTCGTGTAAATAGTCCGTCCGAATACGGGAAAGCGTCGTTTTATCATAGCGGTGCATATAAATTAAGCAGTTAAATGCCTTTTCCTTACCTGATGTGAATAACCAGTAAATTGGTCGCTTCTTATACACTTGCACATGATCTTTATAAAAATCATTTAAGAAGTAGTGACGCAAGGCTTCTCTTGCTGTTTCATTTTTCTTTCGACCAATCGCTGCTGCTATAAAGTCTAGATTTTCTTCGAGTGTTTCCTCACTAAATGTTACTCGAACAAAGTCGACAAATCTTGTGACGATGTCATCTCCGAAATAGGCACCTGATAGAATTGGAATAATGTTATCTTCATCTGCTGGGAATATTTTGTATTGCGACGTATCAAAATCTCCACCAGCGTAGATTAAACCTTCTTCTTCAAGTGAATAGCGACCTAATGAACAGCCGATAGCATAAGAGATAAAACTTTTTATATCACGTCCTAAGTCTGCTTTTCGAATAGTTATATTATTCTTATCTATTCCAGGTGTTAGCTCGTCCTGCAGTTGGTAGGTTTCAATGAAAAGACGGTTTAGTTCTTCTTCGTTCGACTTAAGTTTATTAAATTGAGATTCAACAAATTCTTGCCATTCTTTAAATATTGACTCCATTTGGGCTGTAGAATAGTTCAAAAATGGATGTTTTTTAAAATCCCATGAGGTCTCAAATTGATCCCAATCTTTTTTTGATATACTAATACAGCTTTTGACAATCCTATTGATGTTTTCTTTTTCTAAAACATTATCAATAAACGGTAACTTGCTAATTACTCCATTGCTAATATTTAATGTTGGATTAATTATTTTTAATAAATTATGGCTAACGTTTGAAGTCATTAAACCCAAAATATAATAAATATTAGAATGGGTAAATAATGAAGATCCCCCTGCATCAAAAATAAAACCAGAATCTGAATAACGACTGCCTAAAGAAGAGGTACTAATTAACGACCATGTTATACACTCTCTAAAATAATAATCAGGATTTCTTATTACAGAACCTTTAAATTCCTTAAGTTCTTTTCCATTATTTTCCCAATTAATAATATACTCATTATTTCCATACCACTTCCTGAATCCTCCTCCTTTGTTAAAGGGAAACCATTTATATTTATAAATACTATTTTTATTTGATTCGTTAATGCCTAACCCCACTTTTCCAAAATCTACTTCCTGCCATAGCCTTAAAAACCTATTATTATCCGCAGTCGACAAACCTTGCTTAGGCTCTGCAATATCTGATAGTGGTGTACCAACCTCAAATACCCACCTTGTTTTTTCACTTATCCAATAGGCAATTGGACTACCAGGTATTTTAGCGAAGTTATCTTGGTCAAATGAATAGCGAAACGAAACCGAAGGATTTTTAACTGCCTCGATTGCTTTCTCTCTTTTCTCCCATGCTGTGTTTTCTTCAATCAACCTCAAATAAGTTCCTTCTATATTTGAGGTTACAATGTTTCGTAGTACAAAAGCTGTCGATTGTACAACTTCCCCGCCAATTTCCTCAAATGCTCTTGGTCCTAAGTGCAACATTGTGTCAATTAATTTATTATTAATGACTTTTTCACGCATTTTTTCAAAGCTAGATAAAAACATCCATGAATGCTGATTGATGGCCGCGTAGAAACTATTTTGTTTTAAATAGTGGTCTACTTCCATGAAAGAGGCAAACAAATCAGATTTAGAATCAGGATAGTTATTTTCTGTAAAATATGATAATTCCTCGTTCATACTTCTTGAACTCATGTATGGCGGATTCATGACGACAATATCATAATACTTGCTCATAATATCTGTTTGTTTAATGAGTTGTGGAAGTAAATTTAATGCCCGCTCTCGCTTTTCCGCTTGAAAAATATCTTCAACTGGTGTTGAATTGATTTGCTGAAGTCTTTTCTCCAAATAAGTTGTATCTGTTTCCTTTACTTGAATTAGGGAACCAAAAGTTTTGGCACTCGTGAATTGTCCGAAAAAATTTTTCAAGTGTCCGAATAGTGTACTATAATCATCGCCTGCTATATAGGCAATATCGTCGTCGTTCCAGCCATTCGTTTCCTGAACAGATGCCAAATTAAGAGTTAATCCTTCTCTTTCGATACTTCTCAAAAAACGTCTATTATATTGCAATGCTTTCATAACGACTGAAAAGCTTGCCAATTGATATGCACGATCATCAATATCTAATCCATACAAATTGTTCTCTATGATTAGACGAGGAATTTCCCGTTCCATGTAACCACATTTGCTGTAAATCTCATACAATACATCAAACATATACAATAAAATATGCCCACTGCCCATTGCCGGGTCAAAACATTTTATTTCTTCCACATTTAATTCTTTGTTTACATACGGAGCAATTTTTTCTTGAAAATCTTCTTGTTCGTGTTTCAAGAAAAATTCCCAATGCGCTATTAAGTCGCTATGTTCTGGATGAGCTTCTGTCCAATAACGCCCGAGCGAATTTTGTACCATATATTGAACAATCCAATCAGGTGTAAAAAGTTGAGTAGCAAAAGGTATTTCCTCTGCTTTATACTTGTTTTTTGCTTTGAATACCCGGTCTTTTTCTTCTGCAATATAATATTGATACAGCCACCCAATAACTTCCGTTTTTTTCCAATTAATTTCCGGTATAAGTTCTAAATTTGTCATATTAGTAATGAATGAATCAGTCCCTAGTAATCCCTCTGGAAAGAGAATCTCAGAATAGTCTTCAATTTTCTCAAACATAAACGGCATATAGCGATTTAAGTCATTACAATGCATTTTGATCAAGTATTTAAATAATTCATCTGTTTTGTTGTTCAGCTTCAAATCATAAACATAATCTTTGTCTAAACTTAAATTTAAAGATAATGCTTCTTTCATCATGTCTGGTTCTGCACTGTCTGAATTCGAAGAAAGCACACGTACTTTTGTTGGAAGGTAATCATTTACTTCCATGTAACGCAATGCGACAAAACGATTGAACCACGTATATGCCGTTTCATCCATTACACGGGAAAAACCAATTTCATTGATTCGAGCAATGAGCTTGTTTCGTTGTTTTCTTTCTGTATCCGAAAGCTGTCTGCCTTCAATAAAGACAGCGTCTGAGCTTTCTATGCTTGCTGCTTGAATTGCTTCCGCTGTAATGCCTAATTTTCTAGCTTGGAGCTCTACTTTTCCAAGTAATTCTCTTCTTGATTCAGTTGCGAATTTTTTTAATGCAGATTTATTCAATGCGCTCACTCCTTATGTAAATCACAGGCATCAACAAAAATTAATCTGTCTTGCTGATGCCTGCTAGAAACCCCTGTGTTAATCGATAAATTCTATTTCTTTATTTGATTTAATGATTTGTTTTAATTTATGAGACAAGGCATTAATATACTTGTCTACGTCTTGCTCTGTCTTTAATGTATTTATGTCAACCAAGCTTGCTACTTTCACGCTTTGTTTATGAATTTCTGGTGGGCTAGTTGGTGGATCAACAACCTTACTGCCATGTTCTCTTTGATGCTCTCCTTCTTTCTTGCGTTGCCATTCAGCGAGTTCTTGCTTAATGTTGATGATACTTCTCTCTTTAAAACTCGTACTTTGGGCAATCGTCGCATCGACTTTATAAATATTGGTAAATGCATCTAAATTAGTTTGGAAGGTGGTATAACGTTCTTCGATGTGCTGCTTTGTTTCGTTAGATACCCCGTATTGTCCCGCGTATAAGGACAACTCATCATTATCCGCTTTTAGCTTTTCTTGAGCGTTATTTTTTTTCTCAGATAAGATGTAAGTAATTTGCTTTTCTAATTCATAGACCAATTCTGGAATTTCTTTAATCTCTCGATAAGGAATTGGATTTTGGATAATGGACTCGAGACTCGTCATAGCTTCTGTTACGGTTGCCCCTGACAAATACGCTTTGTTTTCTTCGTACTGCTTCAGTCCAGCTAAGCCTTGATCAAAAATTTCTTTCTGATTTGTGTCAAAGAAACTTTTCACATAAACGACATCTTCTTCCCAATCAATCAAGTCTTCTTCAAGTTCTGTTAACCGGGTAAAGAATGTAGCGTTATCAATTTTTTGATCAAATTGAGTAAAGTACTCAAGTCCTTTATCAAGCAAGCTCAACCCTGGGTATTTTCGTCCTTCATAACGCACTTTATACGAATTGATTTCGTCTATTTGTTTACTAATGAGTGTACGAATATCTTTAATAAGACCATCCTCATCATCTGCTAAATCTGTTGTGTTAAACACTTCTCTGCAGACACGTTTGGCAGTCTGAATGAGTGCACCGTCAACTTTCACCCGTTTAAAGAGGAGTCCTTTATCTGATTCGCTCGCTTTTCCAAAGACCGTTACTAATTTATTTGTATCTACTTCAGGTTCTAAATACTCTGCATTGTATCGAATGCGAATACGCTGTTCTTTTAATAACTCTGCAAGCAACCCGGCAATGTCCAGCTGCTTCCATCCAAACGGTTTATCTTGGAAGCGCTCATATACCAATTTCACGCGATTTTGTCTTTGCGTTTGATCTTGCATATCGATAAATTCATAGACTTCTCGTTTAGCTAATTCGTTTGGCTTTGTCACGATTGTATCGTCTAAAGACAGCTGATCATTGGTTGAAGCTAAAACCTCGATTAATTGTCGCTCATTCTCCATATGCTCTTTTATATATCCTAATTTGGTATAGACATTATCGACCAACTGTTTAAACGCGAAGTTGATTTTTTCTTTTACAGAAGAACCTTTACTATCCATTTTGTCCCCATTGACAAAGAAAGATCCATTTTTAATCGCATCATCTAAAAGCTCGCGTACTCTTCGTCTTCTTTCACGCACTTCGGCTTGCTTATTGTTTAAGATGTTTTGAATATTTTCTGGAAGCTGTGTAATGTTCTTTTTCTTACGAAATTCTTCTATTTTTAATGCTTCTTCTATTTCTTCAACATATGCTTCGTTACCACCAAGTTTAATTATCATTTCACTGCTGCCTGAAGTCATCATCATCATTTCCTGATCTGACTTTTGGTAGTTGTCTGATAGCGGAGATAAGATGTGCAACCCGATACTGGATGTTTGATTGCCGTAATTTTTTTCATCCATTTTTTGATTGAAAGCAAAAGAATAAACTTTGTCGTAGTTAAACCGTTTATCTTCGTATAAATCTTGGAAGATGTAGTTCGCTAACTCACGTTTAATGATGTCTTCATCAATATTCATTTGTTTAATTTCTCGGTTAATATCTTGTTCATCATCTGTTAAGAAGAGGTAGTAATCGCCATTTTTTTGAATCAAGGTTTGTCCAATTAACTTTCTTAAAGAAGCTTTGATTTTTTCTTTGAGCTGCAGTTTGTCTTCATCGATATGTGTAACCATAAGTGTGGCGATATTATCAATGTTTGCTGGCAATTCTTTAATGTATTTAATCATGAACAATACTTTCAATAAGTCCTGGTTAAATTGATCATCTTTTAACGCAGAATTCTCCGTTGTGCCTTCAATGACTCTCGATATCGATGGGTTTAAAAATTCTTTAATCGTATCGTAGAACGCATAGAACGGAATTAGAGAGCCCTCATCTTCATCTTTGTACCGAAGTCCTGCTTCTTTAAAAGCGGAAAGCATCGAACGTTCTCCTTCAGATAAATGCTTTCCTGATGAGCCGTGTTTACGTACTTGCTCAAATACATTTTGCAATAACTTAAATTGGTACGGTATGAACGGATAGACTTCAGCAAATTCTTGCTCATTGTCATATCCTCTAAGGTCTGCTGTGCTACCTGAGAAACTGATGAGGTTTTTTAAGATGGCGCTTTTTTCAGGATATAACACCTTCAGTTTGTCGTTAACATGCTTATGCTTCTCCAAAATTCGCTTTTTAATAACTTCATCGACGGATATCGAAGATAAAGATAGTCTTGTATCAAAGCGTCCTTGAATACGAGAAAAATCATCGCCTTTAACTTTTACTATGGAGTCAATACTTTCTTGTGATGTCACCATGATCCACACTTTCCCTTGCGCATGTGTTCCTAAATCTTCTGTTAGTGTTTGCAAGTTAAGCATTAAATTGCGACTGTCTCCTATGTATTGACCAATTTCATCGACTAAAAATACTAAGTGGAATTTCGGTCCTTTTTCATCGATGTATTCTTTTACGTCTTTTGAGAATTTCTCAATGCTAATTTCAAAATTGTTCACGCCGTTTTCGAACCAGTTGCGTGCAGAGTCTTCCGACATATCCGTCACTTTGGTTAACGCTCCAATGACATAGTCTGCATCGAAATAGAAACTGTTACGACGCTCTTCCCACGACTCGCCTGCTAGCGTGTGGAACTCTTGTTTAAATGCTTCGTAGAGGCCTTGCTTGTCCAAATACTTTTCCATTTCCGCTACACCTGGAATATCTCCATAATAGCCTCTATGTTCGTAAAATACTTTCATGAAAACGCGTAAAATGGCATCTTCTTTTGATTTGTTATCCAGTGAACTTTTAGAATCAATGTTAAACAAAATAACTTCTGTATCCACATCAGCAGTACGTTTCATATTGGAATAGACTAATGCGTCTTGTACTTTGTCTTCAAAGAAATCGATTGGTTGTTTTCCTTTAACAAGCTGATTTTCTAAAAGGTATGCGAGAATTTTAAGGAAGTGAGATTTACCGGATCCGAAGAAGCCGCTAATCCAAACACCCATTTTATCCGTCTTGCCATTAATTCCTTTTTGGTAATTGTCGTAGAACTTCGAGAAATGTTTGTGCAACTCTTGTGTGACCACATATTCATCAAGTTCTTGATAGATATCCTTTTCATTCGTTTGTGCGACTTTAATAACGCCACGAATATCACGTTCAATATCCTTTAAAAACATATCTTTTAACAACATGTAAAATCCTCCTCATCTTATCTAAAATCAACTAATTTCTGTATTTCCCTAATCAACTAAACGAAATGCTCTATAATAATTGTCGTCTTTGAATTTGCTAAATAATTGCAACGATTGACCATCGTACGTTCCTGGGAAAAACATTACCACCGGTGTCTTATCCAATACTTCTTGGAGGTTATTTAAAATATTGTGCGAACGCACAAACGGGTATACTTTCCCTATCCCAGTTAGAAACACAACATTGTGATCGCCCAGCTGCTCTTTGATTTTTTGTAAAAATACTTCCGGTTTGGCAAAGGCAGTCATAGCTTTAAATAAGGCATCTTTTCCTTGACGTTCTTCCATATCAAAGATGCGATCGAAAATCCGTTTTTCTTTCGTAATCTCGATAAGCATTTTATACAAATCGAATTCAATGATTCGTCTATTCGTTCCCTCATAATTAAACTCTTTTTTTATGTGTTTTACATAATCTCTAACGAAAAGTTCACCCTCTGGCTCATAATCAAAAACATAGAAACTGATTTCATTACCTAAGCCACGCCCATCAATAAACTTTTCTTCTTTGATTTTTGGGATGATGTCATCCAGTCTTGCATTCAAATTTGCCATACTTTCCCCCTCATTCACCCATCGCTCGCACATACCGGACGTCACCGATACGGTTGAGGTGGTCTTTTATTTGTTCGTCGATGATGATTCTATTTAATTCATCGCTTCGTATATTTTTTAAAATCCCCATTTCGACAAGGACTTTTCGATAAGCTTGTTTTAATCGTTGAACAGTACTGTCAGACCAACTTGCTAAAAATTCGTCTTGTTCTGCTTTATGACTAAAAAATATATTGATTTCTTTTTTTTCTAATGTGTAGTCACTAGCTTCTAATTTTTCTCTAACTACCTCATTCATAAATTCGAAAAATAATCGATCTGTTTTCATGATTCCGTAAAGATTTATACATTTAGCTGTTTCTACAGGTTCTTCCAGTACATACCTGCTTAACCAAGCGTCTAATGCCTCTGTTCTCTTGATAACATAAGGAATTGCTCTTTTTATGCTTGTGGTTTTTTCGTATTCAAATATATTTTCATCAAGTACTTTCGAACGTATTTCAGCTTTTGACAATCCTTCGTACTTTAATGAGGTCACTTTTTTAAATTCTCGAAACATAAAAGAAGCTCCAGTCAGAGCCGAAGAATACTTCATTTCCATTGTCATCCACCCTATCCTTTCACACAAGACTATAATCCTAATTAATTTCCAGAATCCGTTTAATAATCACTAATCGTCTTTTTCCACTTTGTTGCTGAACTACTTTTGTAAACTCATTATTTTTTATTAACTTGCTTTGATTATTTTTATACATAGTCTTTACACCTTCAATAAGTTCATGCTCTCTAATTTCTTCTTCCCAATACGCATCTACTAACTTGTTTAACGCCATAGCCAAATCACGCTGAGTGCGGTAAAAAAGCTTAACTTCCATGAACGTCACCTCGTATCTTCTATATTTACTTACTTCTTATTTTAGTCTTACTTTATTCAATAAACAATTATAGATAAGGAATAGTTATGTAGCTATCTGATAGATTTGGGCTTTAGCAAATTAGTAATGCCTTATTCAAAATAAAAAAGCTAATTTGACAACAAAAACTATAGAAATCTCGAATAATACGGTTCCTCTTGTCACACATTTCATAAGTTTAGATAATCCTCTATTATCAAAACCTATTAAATGATAACGTATGACTTCTAAATAGAACAGATCGCTTACCTATATCACAAAAATCCGCAAATTGATTATGGACTAAGATTTTTATCACCAAGTGACGTACTCTATACCAACTTGTTTCATTCCACTAACCATCAAAGCTCTATAGACTAATGGATATAATTGTGGAGGGCTTACGTACTTTTTAAGGTGCCTAAGACACCAGCATCCATGAGGCTCCCACGAAAGAATTCATAGATTCTATAGCGGATCCGACAGCAGGAGGGAAATCACTAATTGCATCTGCCCGGCCTACCTAGATTTCATTTTTAGTTAGTAAAAGTAATAACATGTCATCAGAAATATTATTCCTTATGAGCGATTCATACTCTTTTGTGATCTCCCTGTTCCGAGCGGAAAGCCACACTTCAAAAGCTCCCTTTTCGTGCAAGTACACGATGGCAATTTTCAGCCCTTTATTTTTTAGCGGTTCTGGTGTTAATGAAAAATACGTCATGTCCAGATAGCCTTGATAAATACCGCTTATATTGTCGTGCGGGTATTTTTTGATCAACTCTGTTCTCAACTTGCCGATAAACTGCAGTATTCCTTTGTACGCAGCCTGCAGTTCTCCGTGTTGCAACTGGCTGGTGTATTCGTATACCAATTGATTCAGGTTTTTCAACACTCTCGCCTCCTCCCTGGAAGTTCCATTCTGCTGTTCTACATGGAGCGCTAGAAGCCAGTGCCTATTGGTCTTTATACATACAAACTATTTCCGTTTCTTCATGCTGTCGATCGCTGCACCTACAACCAGCCCAACTCCAGTCCCTACCCCGGCCCAAATGACATTACCAGTAAGGATAAGACTTAAGGCTGCACCAATTGCCGTGCCAAATACTAAACCCAATCCGGTGAAAGGTATTTTTGAGTAGTCATAATTGCTTTTTTTACCCATTAGCCTAACCCCCCCTTTTTTTCACAATATGGTTCCCGGCCACAATTCGAAAATCAGTACAGATATAGATAAAAGAGGATATTCCCTCAGTCTTTTCTTCAACAGACTGGGAGAATATCCTCTTTCTTTTTCTTACAATAATCCAATCCATTTCCAATAGGTCGCGCTGAAAAGCAATATCAGCAGATAACCGATGATGGTCAATGCCACGCCTGATTTCAAAAAGTCCTTCACGGTAAAAGCTCCTGTCCCGTAGGCCAGCATGTTTTGCGGCGCACTGATCGGAAGCAAGAATCCGAATGAAATGACAAATTGCTGGATCAATACAAAGCCGATTTCATTGCCGTCGAGCGGCAAAGTCATGGCCAAAGCGATGAAAATAGGAATCAATGCAGATGATAAGCTCGTCGCACTCGCAAAACCAAGGTGAATGAGAATATTGAACAATGACAGCAAGGCGATCGTCGCAAGAAGCGGCATATCTTCCAATCCCATCGCCCCAAACAGTTTATCGGACAACCATTGGGCCGCTCCCGTGCTCAATAAAGTGGAACCGAGCGCAATTCCGACAGCGAATACGATGATTGTGCCCCACGGAATCATTTTTTCTACCGTCTTCCAATCAAAGACTCCGATTTTTGGAGCCAGCAAAACAGCGATTGCCACGATGGTGACCGTTGTCGTATCAAATGGATGCAAGATTTCTTCTGTCGACCACAAAAGCAGCAAGCTCAGAGATACGACAATCAACCGGATTTCAGCCGGCTTAAGATGCCCTAATTCCTTCAAGTCTTTTTGAATCAACTCGGTGCCGCCTTCTATAACTTTCGTCTCTGGCTTAATCAGTTTAATCATTATAAAATACAGCACAATCGACATGATGATGGACCATGGCGCCGCATAAAGGAACCAGGCGCTCCATGACACAGTCTCTCCGAACTCACTTTCCATGAAACCAAGCGCTACCAGGTTCTGTGCAGCCCCTGTTTTGATTCCAACGTTCCAGATGGATACCGATTGGACCGCAGTGATGACCAATAGTGCTGCGAGGCGGCTATTGACAGGCAATCCGAATGCCGCAACCATGCCAAGCAGAATCGGTACGACTGCGCCGGCACGTGCTGTGGCGCTCGGCACGAAAAATGCCAGTACTATTGAAACAAGAATGGCACCAAAGACGATGGCTCCCGTTTTTGTACCGACTTTCGATAAAATCCACAACGCCAGACGCTTATGCAAATTCGTCGCTTGCATGGCAGCTGCCAAGAACAAGGCGGCAGCGACAAGCGCCACTGCCGAATTACTGAAACCCGACAATGCCAGACTGAGCGCCTCTCTCGTTCCGAGCAGTTCCCCTGGAATTTCTGGGTTTGGAGAAAGACCCAATAATAGAGCCATAAGTCCGATAATCATGGCAGCACTGACTGGATACGGAACCGCTTCTGTCATCCATAAAACGACTGCAAATGCTAAAATGGCAATCGTTCTTTGCCCGACGACTGATAAATCTCCCGGCGTTGGCAGTAAAACAATGATAATTAAAATGGCAAAAGCTAAAAAAATGTAAAGCGGTTTTAAATTGCGTTTCGGTTTTTCTTCTGTTGTTTTTTCTACCATAAAACCCACCCTTTCCTGGAGTATACTCTTAACTACTTCACACCCTACCGAGATCAGACGGTGGTGATTCTTGTTCAAAGCTTCAAATGAATGCATTAATAAAAACAGCTTACAATAGAAACAAATGCTTCTCTATCGTCTGATGGCGACTAATATATCGGAAGGTATGCTGATTTTCATTAGTATACCACTTGGTACAGCTCTTTAATCTCTTTAATTGGCGGAATGAAAAACGTTGTGATCTAATTAGCGGAACTCCTTCTTCAGTTGTGCAGAACACGCAGGATAGGTTAAGCCGTTGCTCGTCTCTTCAAACAGGCTATTCCATTTCTCCAGAGAATGATTAAACACGTAACGGCTGTTCCGTGAACAAAAAAATAAGAGCAACAATTCTCCCCCCACTTTCAGTCCCTAGACTTTTAACAATTTAACCTGTTAAGGGCTAAAAAAATTATATAAAAACCAAGTAACCACAAGAAATACCGCCCATTGGATGGACGGCAGGTTATTTTATTAAGTAGATCTCTCAGCGCCGGCGCGTCCACGGGCTAGGCGGAGCGATAAGACAGGCGTTCTTCCCTGGCTTATCGCGGGAGCCAATGAGGGACCAGGCATTCCTGGGACCTCATTTGCGACGAGCTTGCGCAGGAGCATTCGTCTTTGCTCTACCCAAAGCGGCCGAAGCGATGGTTGAAGTGATGGTTCTCACCTTCACCTCATATATTTGAAAATGGTTCATTTAATTTAACTTAAGCTTTCCAAGGTTTCACTTCAGAAGCTCGTTCCATCTTAGTTTCTTTGCTCTTAACCGATGGCTTTTTCGACCAGATTGTCGCGAGGATTGGTCCGGAAATATTATGCCAAATGGCTCCCCAGACACTCGGTAATGCGGCAAGCGGGCTGAAATGGGCAGTTGCTAATGCAACACCCAACCCAGAATTCTGCATGCCTACTTCGAGCGAAATGGCACGGCGGTCGGTTTCATTGAGCCCCATCGCCATAGCCGTCAAATAACCAAGCACTAAGCCAAAGCCATTATGCAAAAACACGGCGAAGAATACGATGAATCCTGAACTGATGACATTTTGGGCATTGGCAGCTGTGACTGCTGAAACAATGATCAAAATGGCAGCAACAGAAATGAGCGGCACAACTGAAATGCTTTTAGCGACCGCTTTCGGGAAGAAACGCTGCACCAGAATGCCAAGTGTAATCGGAATGATGATCACTTGAATAATGGACAGGAACATTGACAGCGGATTTACCGGAAGCCATTGGCCCGCCAGCAGCAGTAACAAAAGCGGCGTCATGATTGGTGCCATCAAGGTCGATAACGACGTCATCGCAACAGACAACGCTAGGTTTCCTTTTGCAAGATAGACCATGACATTTGAGGCTGTGCCTCCTGGAACGCAGCCCAGGAGCACAAGGCCCGCTGCCAGTTCAGGTGGCAGCTTCAACAAATAAGCGATGCCAAATGCGGCAAACGGCATGACCAAAAACTGCGCCGCAACGCCGATGACAACCGGAAGTGGACTCTTAAAGATGATTTTGAAATCCACAGGCTTGAGCGTCAAGCCCATTCCGAACATGACGACACCGAGAAGAATCGTAATATATGCACCAAACCCGATAAATGCTTCAGGCAAGAAAAAAGCCAGCAATGCGGCTAGGATGACCCAAACCGCAAAGTATTTTCCAGCGAACGCACTTAATGCCTGCAGTGTTTTCATTGGTTCTCCTCTTTCTTTTCCACTTTGATGTTTTTGCCGGGATTCAATAAATTATCAGGGTCCAGCGCCGCTTTGATTTTTTCCATGACTGCCAGTGCGGCACCGTGTTCTTGTTGCTGGTATTTCTGCTTGCCGATGCCGACACCGTGTTCGCCTGTAGATGTGCCGCCCCGTTCGAGTGCATACAGCACGATGCGTTCATTGAATTCCTGTGCTCGTGAAACTTCTTCCGGGTTGTTCATGTCCATCATGATGAGTGCATGGAAGTTGCCGTCTCCGACGTGTCCGACAATGCCGCCCGGCAAGTCGAGTGCCTCCAGGTTTTCCCGTGCATGGCCGACAGCTCCTGCCAGTTCAGAAATCGGCAGGCAAACATCCGTCACCATCATTTTTTTGCCGGGATAGCCGTGGATATAAGCATATGCCAAGGTATGGCGTGCTTCCCATAGCCGGTTGCGTGCTGCAGTGTCCGTTTCAAATGCTACTTCCTCGCATGCATGCCCTTGGACAATTTCCTGCATGAATTCCACATCCTGCTGCAAGCCGGCTTCATTACCGTGAAACTCCAAAAACAGCGTTGGCTTTTCTGCGTAAGCAGTATCATTGTATTTATTGACTTGCTTCATCGATTGCTCGTCGACCAGTTCAACGCGGGCAATCGGAATGCCTGCCTGCAAAATGGAGACGACCGCTTCTACGGCGTCTTTGACCGTCGCAAACGACGCGCGGGCGGCTGTGATAAATTCAGGGATGCCATAAACACGCAGCGTCATTTCGGTAAAGCAGCCGAGCGTTCCTTCTGAACCGACAAACAAGCCATTCAAATGAAGGCCCGATGAGGATTTGGCGGCCTTGTTTCCGGTGTGGATCACGGTTCCATCAGCCGTGACCACTTCCAAATCACGCACTTGGTCGCGCATAACGCCGTATTTCACGGAAGTGGTGCCGCTGGCGTTGGTCGCAGCCATTCCACCAAGTGTCGCATCCGCTCCCGGATCTACGGTGAAAAACAAGCCGTGCTTTTTCAGTTCCTTATTCAACTGGGTACGTGTCACACCCGGCTGTACTGTCACCAGAAAATCTTCTTCATAAACCTTCAACACCTTGTTCATCAATGAAAAATCGATTGTGATGCCACCGCTTTGCGGAATGACATGGCCCTCTAAACTAGAGCCGAGCCCGAACGGAATGACGGGAACCTGGTATTGCGTGGAGATTTTCATAACGGCTGACACCTGCTCGGTCGTTTCCGGAAAAACTACGATATCAGGCAATTCCATCTTATGATACGATTCATCTTGGCCATGCAATTCCTTGATTGTTTCGTTGACACTGATCTGGTCTTCTTTCAAATGTTCATACAAGCTTTGAAGAATGGTTTCTAGACTCTTGTTTGCCATGATTTGATCGCTCCTCTTCTGTTTTTCATTATCCTAATAAAACATAATCATCTTTTCTGAAAATTGGTCCTACCAATTAACCCAATTATACATAATAATCTGAAAAGCACAACGTGTATTTTCAGACATTTCCCATTTTTTTCGGTATGATAAAGAAAAGCGTCAAAAACCAAGCGGGCAGGGAGAGAGATCTATGTTGTTGAATCCGAAAAAACGGACCTATGAATTGATTGTGGAACAGATTAACATGCTCTGCCTGGAAAAAGATCTGCAACCGGGTGACCGGCTCCCTTCTGAACGTGATCTGGCCAGCTTGTTCGGTGTCAGCCGGAATTCGGTTAGAGAAGCACTGAAAGGCTTGGAAAGCAAAGGGGTTTTAGAAATACGGCAAGGCGGCGGAAGCTATCTGGCTGCGTCCAAACGGGATGCGCTCGGCAATGAGCTCCGCACTCACATAGACGAAACACAAACCCAATTGATCGACGAAATGCTCGAACTGCGCAGAGCGTTCGAAGTCGAAGCCGCTTCTCTCGCAGCACAGCGGGCCACTGCTGAAAATCTGGAAGCCATAAAACACGTGCTGTCGCAAATGGCCAAAGCGATAGATGATCCGGAAATGGGCGTACAGGCAGACTTGGATTTCCACCTGCAGGTAGCCTATGCTACGAAAAACCAATTGTTGATCGATTTGATGGAAACGCTCGCCAAACGGATGGAAGAAAATATCCGGGCGACCCGCAGACAACGCTTTACCGATAAGGACCGCCACCAGGATACCCTTAAGGAACACGAGGAGATTTACCTCGCTATTGCAAACGGCAACAGTGATTTGGCAAAGCAGCTGATGTACAAGCACATTTCCCGGATTCGCTTGGAGCTGCACAAAGCTCTTTAGGAATTGATTTGGATGCGTTCATAGATCTTTTTGAGATAAAAAGAGCGTCGACCTCAAGAGAGATCGACGCTTTTTTAGTAATTATAAATGGCTGCTATAATTCATCTTCCAGCAGCTCTAAAAAATCTGCTCTGCTCTCAGCGCCCATGTGATCCATGGCACTCAAACCGTCCGGTCCCTCCAAAGCAGGATCCGCTCCGTTTTCCACCAGCAGCAAGGCACTTTCATACTCTCCATACATTATGGCTGATGCTAAAACGGTCGAATAGTTATCTGCGGTATTAACGTCAGCACCAGCATCCAGCAGAGATGACATGACAGCCAGTTCGCCGTAATAAGCGGCGTACATCAAGGCGTCTGCACCTTCAGAATCCTTGGCATGGATATCTTCTCCGTTTGCGATAGACTCTTCAACTGCTGACAGTTCGCCCATAGAAGCAGCTGCCATCAACGAGGTCTCCCCTTCAATCTCAAAACTAGCATCGATTGCAGCATCTAACTCCGGAACAATCTGCGAAAAAGCAAATGCGCCTCCGGCAAACAGCGCAATTGTCAGGAAATAAGCAGCACCCAACACACCCACCATCAACGTGGCACCCAAAACAATTTTGCCATGGTCCGGCTCATAGAACTTCGTCTCGCTGTTGTCGAATTGATCAATGGCTTGTATCCGTTTTGGCAGACGTGGATGTGTGGACAACACTTCGCTCAACCAGACAACAGCATTCGATTCTGTCGCAATCTGTTCACGGTATGCATCCTCGTTCACTTCCAAATATGTCTTCTTGCCGATTCCAAGAAGTGTCAATGCCCGTTTCGCCGCTGCCGCATTTCGGATGGTGAAAGCGGCGTGACGGTCGCATGTATATTCACATGACCGGCTGTATGCTTCGCTGAGGAAAGGAATAAACCCAGCCGGCAAGATCAAGAGATTTTTCCAAATGTGGCGGCGTTTCACATGAGCCAGTTCGTGGGCAATGATAAAGTCCAACTCTTCCTGTCCCTGCTCGCGCGCCAGTTCAAACACCTCGGAATACAAAACGACCATGTCGCGGCCGAAAAAACGGGTAGCAAAAGCATTCAGCGCCCCTTCGGATTGGATGACAAAAACATCCGGCACTTTCTTGAGTTCCATTTGTTTTGCTAAGGTCTGTACGCGTTCATAGACATCCGGAAACTGCCGTTCGTGGATCCGGATTCCATTGCCGCGGATCGAACCGAGCATGATGGCATTTGCAAACAGCAGAATCACAAAGATGGTTAGGGCGATAGCGATGCCGAAGATCGATACAACTGCCGCTGCATAAATAAGAATGCTGAAAAACAGGCTGATCACAAAATAAACGGTTTCACTATTTGATTGAATAGTGTTGTTGTTCATCATTTACTCCTTCTCAATTTGGAATATCTTACATATAATAGCATATAGCGCCTATTCTAAAAATGCCTTTTCGCGATTTATCATTAATTTTTTGTCATGTAATTTGATGATATTTTATTAGCAGCTTAGACATCCTTGTTATTTGAAACTGATCTGACCAACAGTTCCTATGGCTTTAAAGAGAGTGTTGAGAATTTATTTAAACGAACAATTGTTTTTTCATATATGAAAGTCAATTCAAATCGAATAAAGCAAAAAAACTCATGCCTACATAAAAAAGCATAAACCTGCCGGAGAAATCAACACCTCTAAGGATGATTCGTTTTTCGTTATCTGTTCTGCTTTTCTGTAACGGAATTGGCAATGATATCGTCTATATAGTAAAGGAAGTGATAAATTTGAAGTTTAAATACTTAAGTATCCTGTTTATCCTGTCGTTATTACTTTCTGCTTGTACTATTGGAGTTGAGCCTAAGGAACATTTAGAAGAAATATATAGTGTCGCCTTGGACTCTATAATGGAACAAGATGAAGCATTAAGCAGCGATATGGAGTATATAGCTATTGATATGAGCAACTTCGAAAAATTCGACGATAGTGGGAAAGAAGAAATTTTACGTTACTTCAAGGAAAAATATAATGTCGATGTAATAGATGCTACTTTCGCACAATTGGAAGAAAAAGGATTATATAATCCTGATACGATGTCTTTGGACGGTGTTCTGCTTAGCATAGAAAGCATTGATTTTAAATTCAACAACAACATTTTTTTTGAGGGTTCCAAGTATCGTTCAGGTTCAGGGGCGTTTGGAGTAGAAGGTACAATACATTACCAAGATGATAAATGGAAAGCTAAAGAAGCAAAAATGACTTGGGTTAGTTAATTATTAGTGTGCAAACACAAGCTTGACGTGCAGAATAGGCCCTACCAACTAAACTACAAATGACCTTGCAGAAATTCTTAGTCTATAGTAAGATTTTAAAAGTAAATATCCATCTATAAGCGTCTGTATAACCTTAAGAATATGGCTTAAGGGTCTCTACCAGGAACCGTAAAATCCTGATTACAGAAAACGATCCGTTCGTTTTTTGTAATCAGGATTTTTTTGTATTTTCTGACAGGGATCTTTAAGCCATTTTTATATTACTCTATTTTGGAAGGAAGCGTACGAACCCATGAATTTGAAAGTTTACATTTTAGCATTGGCCACAGTCGCAGTCGGACTCGTGGAACTCATCGTCGGCGGCATCCTGCCGACAATCGCCGAGGAGTTCGGCGTCTCGTTAAGTTCAGCCGGTCAGCTGATCACCTTATTTGCATTGATTTATGCTATTGCAGGGCCTGTGTTGCTGGTGGCAACCAGTAAATACGAGCGGAAAAAGGTCTACTTGATTTCCTTGGCTGTCTTTTTCCTCGGCAATATCATGACTTTTTTCAGTCCTGACTTTACGTGGATGATGATTGCGCGCGTCATCACGGCAGCGAGCACGGCGCTTATCGTTGTCTTGTCTTTGACCATCGCCGCGAAAATCGTCGAGCCGCCATACCGCGCGAAAGCGATTGGCCTTATTTTTATGGGGATCAGTTCATCGCTTGTTCTCGGCGTTCCGCTCGGCATTCTTATTTCAGAGGCATTCGGATGGCGCGTCATCTTCCTCGGGATTGCCGCATTGTCCCTCGGCTCGATGGCACTCATTGCGCTCTACATCCAGCCGATCCCCGGAGGCGCAGCGGTTCCGCTCAAGCAGCAGTTAAAAGCCGTGGCGAGTGCCAAAATCGGGACCGCCCATCTCGCGACGATGTTCATGCTCGCAGGCCATTACACCGTCTATGCCTATTTCACACCGTTTTTGGAAACCAATTTGCAGTTGAGCTCGTTCTGGGTCAGCGTCTGTTACCTGCTGTTCGGAATTGCGGCTGTCAGCGGAGGTGCAATCGGCGGCACGATGTCTGATTCGATCGGTTCGAAAAGGAGCATTGTCATCGTCATTTCCGCTTTTGCAGCCGTATTGTTCCTGCTTCCGCTGACGACGTTTTCACTGATCGTCTTCTTGCCAGTAATGGTCATCTGGGCAGCACTGAGCTGGAGCCTCGCTCCGCCTCAGCAAAGCTACCTGATTGAAACAGACCCGGCGACATCAGATATCCAGCAAAGCTTCAACAATTCTGCCTTGCAGATCGGCATTGCTTTAGGCTCTGCCATCGGCGGCATCACTTTGACCCAAACCGGATCGGTCTCAAGCACAGCGTGGGTTGGTTCTGCTATCGTGTTACTTGCTCTTTGCTGTGCGGTATTTTCCATCACACGTCCGGTAAAAGAGCATAAAGCGAAACAGACTGGCAGCCAGCGGAACATTATTAAGATACACAAATGGCGCCCTACGAAATGAATCCATGTCACTTTAAAAGATAACTCGCATTAATTTAAAGCTTTATTTTGCACAGAATTCAAGAAAAACCAGTAACCTTAAAAAAAGGTCACTGGTTTTTTTAATTCTTTAAGTCGTATATCAAAACTTCCGATAATCTCTCACACGTAAACTAGTAAATGAATAGTTTTAAATTGCAAAACAGGGAATTTTTGTGTTCTATTAATTTAGCATGCCAACAAAGTGCAAACAACTACTTACCAAATTGATGCGGCCCATTCTGGATAGTCGATGAACGGGTTGCGGTTGCCTTGGATATCTTCGATTTTTTCATTGCGCTGTTGTTCCCAAGTGCTGACAGGATCTTGCTCATGCTACTCCAGCAAAGTGGAAATCTTGCCGTGGTAAGGCGTTGACCCATTATTCACCTGGTCGTTCAATTCCAAGTCCACCGCATCGTCTGACTCATAGCGGACTGCCATGTAAAACAGCATGCGGGCGACGTCGCCTTTTACCTCATCCGGTGGCTCCCAGGAAGTCGCAGTGCGCAAGCAGCCATCGCAGCCGCGCACTGCAGCGCCGCCGTAATCAAAGTCCAGGTTGCCGCGCAGCCCGTTTACTTGTACATCGGTCGGGCGCAAATGGTGGATATCCGTTCCCGCTCCCATCGCTGTGCCAAAACTGCCATGAGACTTCGCCCATGTGTGCTCGCGGTTCCAATCGCCGACATTGCCGCCGTTCAACGATTTTGAACGCGACTCCCCACTATACAATAAGAGCACGTTATTCAAATCGTTCGGGTCTTCGTCCGTTATTTTCAATGCGTCCCATACTTGTGAATAACTGAGTTGGCGGTGGTCATCGATGATTTCATGGAGTTCCGCTTTCAACGCCGTTCCCTGCAAACCATCTGCTGTTTCATAATAAGCAGATGGGGCAGGAGCAGGAACTGGCGTTTCCCCATACCCATCCATCGTGTGGTTCCCTAAGTGCTCAAATGTATCAGCGGGATACACAATCCACTCAGCCGAAGGATCGAATGCGTCATCCACAACGTTGTCGCCATCTCGGATATCCGGATTGCGGACCAGCGTGACATCTTTCGCATTTTCAATACGCGTGCCCACTTGGCCAATCGAGTCAATTGGCGTCCCGTCTTTTTCCAAGACCAATGCGTCATCCCCGTTAAAATTGATCACACTATTGTTTTGCAAATCTCCTTCGTACTGAATCGCCGAATCTGCGCCACTATTATAAAGAACTACCGTATCACCGCTTGCAACAGTACCGGAAAGGGCTATTTCACTTTGTGCTGATGTGCTGCCATTTGCATACAACGCTACTGAATAAGGGCTCAACTCGATGGAAGCACTTGTCCCGTTGTAAATTTCGAGTGCTTTGTTTAAGCTGCTGCCTTCAACGTATTCCGAAATAAAAAGATCGCTTGCTGGTGCAGCTGCTTGAACCGTCATTTGTGAACTAGGCACCCACAAGCTCGCAGCCATCCCCACTGATAATAGAGCTTTAACTGATTTGTTCCATAATCTTTTGTCCATCGTAATGTCATCCCCCTTTTTTTCTGTAAAAGTGTTTCTGTTTGTACTGCTTGTTTTCTTACTTTCTTCTACCAAATTTTACAAATTATTAATATTAAATTATTATATTTACAATTTTTTCTATTTATATATTAAACCTTACCGAACGCGTTCCTCTGAGTCAATGGTATTTAGCAAACCTTACATAAAGTTAATAAAACGCAAAAAGCTCTGCAAAAATTGTTTGTGTGCCAGCCACTTAAACAATTTCTACAGAACTTTCTAACTCATTTGCCGCTCATCGGTTCATCAACAGCTCCGATGAATAAAATTAATCCGGTTTCCGCGTCTTCAATCGTGATGGAAACTACGGGGAATTCCCGCAAGTACTGCACCTGCCCTCTGAATGTGCGCTGACAAAGCGAATGTATCCTTTTTTCCAGCAAATCTACTTTCTTTTCATTCTCTTCGGAGTTCATTGGAAAAAGGGGGAATGTAACTTAATTACCAATAAGTTACATTCAGATTCAGAACAAAAATTAATAAGAACTTAAAATTTAATATGAATTACATACTTTCTTTTTTTCTCTCTTTTTTGAAAAAGTTATACAGACTAACAATTCCAATCACGCCTAGAGTAAGCATTCCGATGCCATGGAATATTGATTTAGCCGTTTGACTAATTGAATCAGTACTACTAATCGCAGCTGATCCTAAGACAAAAAATAAGATAACCGCGAACAAGATTCTGTTTTTCATATAAATCCCCCCTTCTTGTTTGACCTGAATAACTTGCTGAATGTAACTTAACTGCACTTAAGTTACATTCAGTTTCAGCCATACTGTGATTATTTTTCGTTTAGTTCAGCTGTCCATTCTTCGAACCATTCATGTGGCAATTCTAATTTGGAGAGGTCCATCTTCACCAGTTTTTCGTGAGAATAAAACTCATACCAATACAAATTCCACTGAGCTTCAATGTCCCTAGCAATACCAAAAGCTAATTGATCTTAGTCATCTAAATCTTCTTCCCAAGCCATTGTTAAATTATCGCACCACATGCAAAAATCAACTTGAGAAAATTGGTTTTCTTTCTTGCAGACTTCATCTAAAAGAGTCTTAAGATTTTCATATGAATGCGGAAGATTAATGCTAGTTTTATTCCAATTCCACTCCACAAGGTAATCCGCCTCTTTTAGTACGGTTCATCAGCAGTGCAACTTTATGATTTTCATTTTTCACCAATAACACCATATTAAAATTATACTCAAAGAAAATTTATCAGAAAATAAGCGTTCGTTAAAGTACACTTTTACAAACAAAAAATCAGCAGTTATATCACAAACCGCTGATTTTACATTTCTTCAAGTCTCGTTAAATAGATAGTTTGCAAAGATAGTTAATGGCTCTTTTTTCGAAACAATACTTTACTAACATCAACCTATCTTTGATAGAAACTTATGTAGATAAAATCGTTAGCACTATATCCAATTTGTAGAATTGTATCCTGTAAATTCATATTAAACTTTTATAGTATAAAGAAGAAAAATGAATTGTGAAATTTTAATGGAATTGCTGTTTTGCTTGTTCCAAAGCTATTAATTTTTTACTTAGTGATACTTAAGACTGCTTGTTCAGCTGAGCGAATTGCACCTTCGAGATGTCCGCCGAACTGTGGACTCGTTTCAGTGCCTGCAAATAGAATTTTGCCTTCCCATATTCCTGCTTTTGGCGGCTTCCCGTATACAGGAAAATCTCTTAGAGGAACTAAGTCGTCCTCTACCGTCGTCTCCACATCTCTGGACCAGTCCTTATACAAGATCGAACGTACATTTTTGGCATCGGGTCCAAAAAGACGAACCAATTGAGCAATGATTATTTCTTTTAGTCCATCCTCTCCTAGCTCTTGGCGCATTGATGCCTGCATGCCAAAGAAACCGAATAGCGCCCCGGGCCCTTGACTAGGTGAAGCATCGTGAATTTCCTGCAAAGGACCAACCCAGCTTGTCGCAAACCCCGACAGCCCAGCATCCCTCCAAAAAGGACGATCATAAACTGCAACTACTTTCGCCTGTCCGGCCATCCATGTAGGCTTATTGAGTAAATCCGTCATTACATCTGGAGGTAGCGAAGGTGAGAATTCAATGTGCTGAGCTACAATCCGAGGGGGCAAAGCTAAAATGATTGCACTTGCAGAAACTTCTTCTTTTTTTCCATTAGCAAGCTTTGTGTCAATTGTGATAGCGCCAGTTTGATCTAATCGAATTGCTGTTACACGTTTTCCTAGTTCGACTGTATTTGATGGAAGAGTCTTTTCAATAGCGCCAATAAGGGATTGGACGCCGCCACGGAATCGCATGGATTTTTCCATGGCGCCTTCTGCCAGGATTAAACGTTGAGGCGGTCCATTAAGGCTTCGCTCTGACACCATGGCGCCTTCGGTGTATTGTTCAAACGTATCCAGATTCAGGCGGCTGACAAGTTCAGCAATCGACTTCTCATACTGTGGCCAAAACCAAGTCGGGCCAAGGTCAAATCTGCCAAGATCCGGCCTGTTCGGAACAGAAGCACTCAAAGTCCTTCCACCAATTCTATCCCTTGCTTCTAAAATACGACAGTCAATGCCTTGTTCAGTTAGTAATGATGCAGCGCGCAGGCCACTTAAACCTGCCCCGATGATGACTACTTGATTGTTCATATGTTTTCCCCTTTCTAACACTATATAAATAAATTAACTTGAGAAATATCATAACATTCTAAGAAAAACATACAACAACAGGAAGAAACTATAGAACTGGAATAACAGAAATAGCTCCTTCCACTCTGTCCCTTTTCACGTTTGTAACATAATCATATTCAGTAGAAGGAAAAGTAAACCAACTGACAAGGACGCAAATGTAACCGTTCGTAAATGTGTTAAAACACTTTACGAACGTTTTTCAGGCATAATAAAGAGAAATGAGTATTTTAAAGGTGAACTATGGAACATCGCAAATTTGGTTACATACGTGTAAGCAGCAAAGATCAAAATGAAGGCCGTCAAAAAGAAGCCATGAGAAAAATGGGGATCAATGAACGGGATATCTATCTGGACAAGCAAAGTGGCAAGAACTTCGAGCGAACTACCAGCTACTCAAACGAATCATCCGAAAAGGTGACATCTTATATAGCCATTCGCTTGATCGGTTTGGCCGGAATAAAGAAGAGATTCTGCAGGAGCGGGAAGGAATTGATCTGGCGTTCAGTTTGTCAGACCTACCGTTTTTGTTTCAGAAGAATTTAGAGAAGTTTATAAAAAATGGAAAGCTAAAAAATTAACAGCAGTCCAAGCAATGCAAGAAGCTGGACTAAAAAACCAGTTTTTATAAACTAGTAAAAGCACTTGAAGAAGAAACAGCTAACATTTCGTAATAGAAGAAAAGTTTTGAAAATACTTCTAAATCTTTGCAATCCGTTTTAAACTTATGAAAATGAGTGACGAAGATATTATGTGCAAAATAACAGTGAAAGTCACAAACCCATTTCATAGGGCGCTATTTGTGTATATTTTCTCCCACTAACCCACCCAGCGCCGGCGCGTCCACGGGCTAGGCAGAGCGATGAAACAGGTGCTCTTCCTGGTTCAGTGCGGGAGCCATGCCCAAAGCGGCCGAAGCGTTTCCAGAACCCCCCAAACTTCCACACCCCTCATATTTTTCCAAACTCCTCTTTACATCCCTCACCTCTTCCTCTACACTAAACCCATCGGGAACAACCCGAACACAAAAACCGCATACCGTTTACTGCACTAGGGGTGCCCATTATGGCTGAGATGCAAGCGCAAGCTTCGATCCCTTATAACTCGATCAGGATAATACCTGCGTGAGGAAGTGCGGCGCATTTCTGAAATAATTCCTTTTGATTATTTGTAGACTATGGCTGCATCTTCGCGGATGCGGTCTTTTTTGTGCAAATTTTTAGGAGGAATGTTGATATGGAACCATTGCAATGCGGCACCAGCCCGATTGTCGGATTTCGCTTTTCGCTCTATCCGATGACCGGTGATTTCATCAAAGTAATCAAAGGGGCCTTGAACGGGACGGACACTTCAAACGTCTGGATGCATACAGATGACGTCTCGACTGTGATCCGTGGAAAACAGAATCATGTCTTTAATGTCGCGAAAGCACTGGCTTTGCATGCCGCAAAAACCGGGCAACATGTTGCACTCTCCGGTACCTTTTCAATCGGCTGCCCCGGTGATTCGTCAGGCGATGTCTATCTGGAAAAAGACGATGTACTGCTGAACACCGACAACACCAAGCAATATGTTTCTTCCCAGTTTGCGCTGTATCCGATGAACAATCCGGATTACATGGCACTGATTTACAAGGAAGTAGAGCGTGCCAAACGACAAGGCGTTTTCAACGACTCGATGCATTACGCCAGCGGCATCCACGGCGATATCCATGAGGTTTTCGCCTTTTACGAACAAGCATTTACAACTGCCCGCTCCGAGGAACATCGCCATTTGGTGATGACCGTATCAATGAGTATCAACAGCCCGTCTCACGGAGGTGCGTGACGTGTTGAAATCATGGAAACTAAAAGAAGTGGTCTTGATGTCACTGTTCGCGGTCGTCTTCGGCATCGTTTATTTGCTGTTTGTCCACGCTGCAAATATTTGGGCAGCGGTCATTGGCCCGCTCGCCTATGAATGGATGTTCGGCATCTGGTTTATCGTGTCGATCATCTGCATGTACATTATCCGCAAGCCAGGTGCTGCCTTCTTGTCCGAAACCATGGCAGCCGCGATTGAAGTGCTGATTGGCAATGCCATGGGACCCCGGCTGATCCTTTCCGGCGTCATTCAGGGCCTCGGCGCTGAAGCCGCGTTCGCATTGACCGGCTACAAGCACTTCAACATTCTGGTGCTGATGCTTGCCGGCATCGGGTCGGCGGTTTTCAGCTTTGTCTATGGCTATTTCGTTTCGGGCTATGCCGCGCTAGATCCGTCATTTGTCGCTTTGATGTTCACGATACGCGTTCTGAGCGGAGCCATTATTGCCGGCATCGGCGGCAAGTATATCGGCGATGCCTTGCTTGCGACTGGTTCGCTCCGCGGCTATGCGATTGCACGTGCGAAAAAAGGTGATGTGAATGCCTGAAGAGATTTTCTCCTTAAGCGGTCTGTCGTTCCGCTTTCCCGAAGACGAAGCAAAGACCTTAAACGCCATTTCTTTTTCAGTCCACCGGGGCGAACGGCTCGTCATCTCCGGTCCGAGCGGCTGCGGCAAAAGCACGCTGCTGTATTTGCTGAATCGCCTCTATCCGGAAAACTGTGATGGCCTAGTGGATGGGGAAATCAAGCTGTTCGGAAAATCGGCCAACGGCTACGCTCCAGGTGAAATCAATCACCGTGTGGCCACCGTTTTTCAGGATCCCGATTCGCAGTTTTGCATGCCGACCGTTGAAGAAGAGCTGGCGTTCACGCTGGAAAACCTGCATACGCCCTTTGCAGAAATGGAGCCGCGCATCACGGCGGTTTTGGAAAAGACTGGACTTGCGCATCTGCGGAACACCGTCATTCAATCCCTGTCCGGAGGAATGAAACAGCGCGTGGCGACCGCTTGTGCGCTGATCATGGATCCGGAGGTTTTATTGCTCGATGAGCCCTTGTCTCATTTGGATCCCTATACCGCCAGGCAATTTGTCCACTGGCTGGAAGAGCTGCAGCAACAATCCAATCTGACCATCATTGCGGTCGAGCACCGTCTGGACAGCTGGGAATCTTTTTTCGGACGCGAACTCGAGCTGGGCTGCGACGGACGCATCGTGGCAGATCAAAAATTCATGCCCAGGCACCCGGTTTCATTTCCAAACCGGCAGTGTGTCGCTCAACCGGCGATGGCTTTGCGTGCCGAAGGGCTGTCTGTCACCATCAAAGACAAACAATTGCTCGCCCCGCTGGCGTTTACGGTCAACCGAGGCGAAGTGGTGGTCATTGCCGGCCCGAATGGCAGCGGCAAGTCGACGCTCGTCAAATCGCTATGCGGCATTTACAAACGGAACACAGGAACAATCGAATCGGACGGAATCGGCTACGTGCCTCAGTCTCCGGAATACCTGTTTTTGACGCAAAGCGTTCACCAGGAAGTGGCGTTTTCAGGGGCCTCCAGCCAACCTGAGCTTGATGGCTTGATGGCCAGTCTGCGGCTTGAGGAAATCCGTGACGCGCATCCTTTCGCAATCAGCCACGGTCAAAAGCGGCGCGTGGCGATTGCGGCCATGCTCGCCGATAAACGGCCGGTGCTGGTAATGGATGAGCCGACGTCCGGGCAGGATACAGCTGCCCTTCTGGAGCTGTTCGCCTTGATTGACCAGCGTGCCAAAGGGGGCACAACTTTGCTGATTGTGACGCATGATATGGAGTTTGCCGCAAGCCTGGCCGATTCGGTGCTGCTGATCAAAGGGGGCCAATTGACTGGCAAATTCAAAGCAAAAAATGTCTGGAGCAACGAAAAACTATTGGCGTCGCATCATTTGCTGGCACCGAAAGGAGTGGCCCACCTTGCGGAATCTTTTGCATAGCATGAACCCATCTGTCAAGTTCGTCCTGGTCACCGTTTCGATGCTGACCATTGCGTTTTTCTTCAACCCGTGGACGCCGCTGCTTTTTTGGCTCGGCATCATCCTGCTGCAGCTGACGATGAGCCGCATTAATTGGAAGCTATGGCTCCTGTTCATGCTGCTGTTTTCAATCGGCGCTTTCGGTTATTTATGGACCACGGTCGTTTTTGGCGCAGACACTGGCGGAACCGTCATCCTTTCATTTGCCGGCATCGACGTGACCGATGAACAATGGGCACGCGCTTTGTCACTGGCGTTCCGTGTCATGGCGTTCTCCACCCTGTCCCTGCTGTTCGCCTTTACCACCGATCCGGTGAAATTCATCATGAGCCTTATGCAGCAGCTAAAGCTGTCGCCAAAGCTGGCATATGGAGTCATGGTCGGCTACCAGTTCCTACCGGTTATGAAAGATGAATTCATCCAGATCCAGCAGGCGCAGCGGTTGCGCGGTGCAGAAACAGAAAAGCGCAGCTGGCAGCGGCTATTGGCCATGCGCCGCGTGTTGATTCCCATGCTTGCAGGGGCTGTCCGGAAAGCGGAACGTTCAGCATTTGCCATGGAAGCACGCGGCTTTACCGGTGAGCCGAGAAGCGCCTATTACCGGCCAGTGCGAATCGGCCGGACCGATTGGCTGATGTCGGGCGTCTTTCTTGCTATCCTGCTTGCCAGCTGCATTGGCGGCAGCTGGATGAGCTGACACTCTGGAATCATCGGCACTGTATATAAGTACGGCGGCGTCGGTTTTTTCAAACTGCAAGCACAGGGGCTGCCATACTTATCGACAGTTATTACTTAGGATCCGACAGCCATCTAAAAATAACGACCTTATTAAAACACCTAACAGCAATCCGATTCGCAAGATTTCCCAAACCTGAAATCTGCGAATCGGGGCGCTATTTTTTCTTATGTAGTGACTTCATATAAATCGTCTAAAATGAATAAAACGCCACCTAAAGGCAGCGTTCATTTACACTATTTTCATTCATTGTTTCTTAGCTCTTGAAGCAGTTCATCCCCATCCGAATATTCAATCTCCCCAATTTTTCCTTTTTCAGGGGCAATTGCATTACCCTCGAAATTGAATTGACTTGAATCACCGTTTTCATCTGTATATTCTACTTGGAAAGTGAAGTCGTATAGTGTTGTTTCGTTTTCGCTTTGAGCTATTTCAATAGTAGAAGTGTTTAAGTTATAATCGCCATCAAAACTAGAATACATAAATGCAGGAGCTTGATTTATGAAATTATCATAACCGTTCTCTGTAAAATAAGATGCATAGGTTTCTTCCGTATAGCTCATAAGTTCTTGGTATTCAGGTGATTCCAGAAAGGCTTCATAATCATCAATATATTTGTCTGAAGTTTGAGCTTCCGCCATAGCTCCCCATAATGCCTTGTACTTTTCGTCTGGCCCATTGAATTCCTTTTCGATAACAGCCCGAATCGCTTGTTCACTTTTATCGGCCGTCTTTTCCGCTTCTGCTTGGTTGTCCTCTGTTGCACTATCAGCTGAACAACCCACAATCAATAAACTAGTGAAAATCAAAAACAGAATACCGATAGCTTTTTTCATAATTACGTGTTCGCTATTTTTCGTACAATACATAAAATTACCTCCTCATAATTTTTTAAAAAATCTCTAATATTTCTTCCATCAAACGTGTTGATAATAGTAATACGAAAGAAACCTTAAACAGGTTCCCTTTTTTACAATTAACTTCCATTTATATGTTGCTACGAAAAAAATAAACTTTCTCTTCCTTTAAATTAGAATTAACAATTGAATTGTTTACTGCTTTTTACTTTAGCTCTTGTTACCTGTTTTGAATTTCCAACATATAACCTTATGTAGTTTTTTACATGTGCAACCAAACACACCGTTTGTTCCCAGACTTTCTATCAATTATAATGAAAGCAGTTACACGATTCGATTTGAGAGGGAGGAATTTCTGTGAATGGATTTCAACTGCTCGACGAACACGACAACCGGATCTATTTTGTTTTTACACCCCTTTACCCGCATTCGTTTCCGTGGTTCGAACAGCATTTGGAAACAGTGCTGGAAAGAATCGAATCCAGCCCTCCCTCAGGCGATAGGCATCTATGGATCTTAAAAAGAATTGCCGTCATCTGCGAAGAAAAAATCAGTTACTTTCCTGACAATGAATTATTGATTGAACCAGATGCATTCCAAGGATCTTCCATCCTTTCAGGTTACATAATATTATTATTTATCAAACATTCTCCTTCTACTCCCTTTGAACTTCACCCAATCAAAACAGTCGAAAACCATTCGAACTTTGAAGATGCCCAAAAAGCAGCCACCGAGCAATTGGCTCTCCTGAAAACGGCATCCCCCGACATTGAAATAAAAGCATTGGGTGCAAAAATGATTTACAGCATCTCCTTAAAATAGTTGGTTCAATGCCATTCTTGAGAAAAAATACCATTGCCACGGCTTNNAAGCCGTGGCAATGGTATTTTACTGGTACTAAATTTTTCGGGAAGCATTTTTCTTTTATCGGCGAGATCCACTCTTTTCCGTCATCTCCTATATTCCTGACGGCACTTTTTTGATGAGGAGAGACCCGTTGTTCGCTATTCAATGTCCTACCGCTTTTTCCTATTGATCAAATAAACCAAAAAAGCAACACATAAAATGATGATTGCGGTTCCCCAATCGACCCGCCCCGCTTCTTCGTCCAAATCGGCTTTGGCCAATCCCTTTTTTGTTTCAGCCGTGGATGCTCCAGCAATCTGCGTTTTGATCACTGCATGGTGAATCGCCGTTCCCTGTTGCGTTTTTCCGCCATCCAATAATTCAGTTTCTGTTGGAAATCGGGCTGCAGTCAGCCGTTCAAACTGAGCCTGCAGCAGAACAGCGGATGCTGCTTCACTGACTGCCATATTGCTGTACGCCGGTTTTTCATGTGTTCCATAAGCTTGAGCCTGACCAGCTAACAACAGGCACAGCATCAGCATCGTTTTCTTCATCTGCCTCTGCTCCTATTTTAAGTGTTCCGCCTCGCTCGGTTTTCCGGCAGTGCTCAAACTCACCTTTAAACCACATTGTTCTTGCAGCAGCACATCCCTTTCTACCGGCAATCGCTGTTCCACAGTTGCTGAGCAGAGCATCTGTGAACAGCGATTGCGTCCATATTTCCTTTAATTACACATCAAGAAATCAGTTTAAGGCATGCTAGTGCTTGATCGATCACACGGAATCCAAAAGCGAATAGGCGGCATCGGGCCAACACGCCAGTTTGATGTACCACAAATTCAGGGTCACGGCCTGTTTCTGAGGAACTATCAGCTGTTCCATGCTATTCCAGCAAGCAAACTCAAGCCTCGCTTTCCACCTCCACTTAATTTCCCTATCCCGACTTTCTCTATATTGCTGTTCTCATATACCTTATCACAAGTGATAATGATTATCAATATCACCAAGAAAATAGCAAGATGCTTTTTTCTTTTCCAGCTTTCACACACTATATGATCAACTGCCGGAACGCTGTTTCACCTCCTTTTTTGCCACACCAATAATCCCAGCCCAAAGCGGGCGAAGCGCTGTGAAACAGTTAAATTCCTCACAACACCTTTCCTCCACTCGCTTTCAGCCCATAAAAAAAAGAGCTGAATGTCAGCTCTCTAGTGTTCCATAGGTAATATCATCTTCATCTCTTGCATTAAAGCCATTTTTTACATGGACAATCGTTCGCAAGATCAATTTAGCTTTTGGATGTTCCAGTATCCAACGTTCATCTGGAACAATTTCAAACTGCTGCATGACCGTATCCTTTGATTTGACCGAGCCTGCAAACTCCATCGTTTGCTTAGCGACAATGGTTTCATAAAAATCAAAGTCACTGTCGTCACGTGTATCTTCGACGAGCCGTACGACATTCAATTCGATAAAATCGATGGTCTGCTCTCCATCACCGCCATCCAGATAAATCGTGCCGTTCAACGTCTCGCCTTCTTCCAAATGCGGCCGTTCAACAACCGTGTTCACTTTCAACGAGCCAATGCCGATAGATGATAAAAAATCCTTAAACTTCATAGCGTAGAAACCCCCAAATTTTGTTAATCATTATATACCACAACTTCGTTGTTTCAAAACAATCTTATAGTTCAGTATAATCGTATTGGTTCTCTAAGTTAGTCTCATGTCTATTATAGCGCCGTTTAAATAGTTTATAAAAATGAGAAATCAAAACCCGCAGCAATGCATACATTGGTATCCCAAGAATGACTCCGACGATGCCGAATAGGGATCCTGCAGTCAAAAGAACGAAAATGATGGTTACAGGATGGATGAACAAGGTTTTCCCCATGACCTGCGGAGAAATCAAATTGCCTTCTACCACTTGCACAACCGTCCAAACAATTGCCAGTTTAATGAGCATGAACGGAGAGGTGACCAAAGCAATGATGGCTGCCGGGGCTATGGCGATCGCAGGCCCAATATATGGCACAATGCTAGTGACCATGGCTAAAACGCCCAGCAATAAGGCATAATCCATACCAATGATCAGGAACCCGATATAGACCATGACCCCAATGAAAAATGCAACAATCAGCTGGCCCTGTATATAGGCACTCAATTGATGATCCGCTTCTGTTAACACTTCACGAGTATCGTCACGGAATCTTGGCGGCAATAGCTTCAGGAAATACTCCGGCAACTTATCGCCATCTTTCAAAAGATAAAACAAGATGAAAGGAACGATGACCACCGACAAAATAACGCCGGTTATGGTCGAAATCAAACCGGTGACTCCTGTAATGATGCTGGTTACTGTATTTTGCAAGGTATCGGCAATATTCGCGGGCAGCGTAGCCATCAATGTATCGATTGTAAAGTTGGATTCGCTGTAATAATTACCGATAAACGAAGTTCTCAAAAACGCATCCACATCTGTCAGCAATTGCATGAAATAAACCGGAAACTCTTCGATCAAGGTTTGAAATTGGGAACGCAAAAACGGAAATACCAAGACGATCAACAAGGTAGTCAACCCGATCAAACCTAAAAAGATGATGATGATTCCCCAGATGCGCGGTATTTTAAACTTCTCGAGCATGCGCAATATCGGCCGAAGCAGGTAAAAGAAAATCAGCGCCAAGACAATCGGCAAAACGACTGTTTTCATAAAAACGCTGAGAGGATGGAAAATAAATGAAACTTCCCAGAAAATAAAGACCACCAATCCAAGCAATAACAACGAAATTAGCGTGAATAGGGTATTTCTCCCACCTAAAAATTGGATATACCCGGTGGCAAAGAATGATGGTTTACCTTCTGACTGGCCAATCTTGTCCTCTGGCTGCATAAGCTTCCCCTTTTCTAAATAGACTTTATACCTTCATGATATCATAATCACTGATGATTTAGTCTAAGGGTTGCGACAAATATTCACTTAATGCTTGCCTGTTCTGCACGAGATTTATGTCGAGAACCGATCCCGCATGCGAATAACTTCCATAAGTAAAGCTGTTTTCAACAGGCAAAGTCAATCGCTGTACTTCCCCGCTCCCGCCGGTTGCCAATTGCATCGACAGTTTGAATTGGTCGGTCAATGGCATATCGGTTTGGACATAGCCCTGCAACGCTCCCGCCAATTTCGGATATTTCGGGAAAGCGGTGAAGCTGACCAACTCATCTTTCATGGCTGCAATCACTTGCTGCTGACGGCGGACCCGTCCAAAATCACCTTCATTATCAGCGCGGAAACGGGCATAGCCCAATAGCTCTTTGCCGTTCAGGTTTTGAACACCTGGCGTCAATGAAACACCGATATTTTCAGACATCGCTTTTTCAACATCGATTTCGACACCGCTTGGTGCAGCTACATCTACCAGGCTTTCAAAACTTGAAAAATCGATCAGCGCATAATGATGGATTTCAACCCCGAACATGTGTCTCAATGTATCTGCAAGCAGATCCACTCCACCTAGATAATAGGCTGTATTTAATTTATAGGATTGATAGCCGGGGATATCCGCATAGATGTCCCGCATAAATGAGGTCAGTTTGATTTCACCGTTCACTTTGTCATGAGTTGCAAGCATCATTGTATCTGTACGGGACTGCTCTTCTCCACGCGAATCAACACCAAGCACCAGAATATTTTCATAATCTTCATTTGCTGCATCTCCATTGAATGTAACGGGTTCTTGCTCAGAATTGTCTGCTAAACTGACACCACTTTTATATTGTATGAATGCATACGTGCCAATAGCGATTAAAACGACTAGGAGCAGGAAGACGATGCCGCGCAGCCGAAATTTTCTTCTTTTGCGTCTTTTTCTTTTGAGGGGTTGTAGTTCTTCTTCCATAATAAATGCACTCCTTTCTAAACTTTTACGTCAATAAGACGCTCTTCTATGCATTAAGTTTCGGCAATCCTTCTGATTTATTGAGTTTGACCATAGAAATAGTCTTTTTATACCGGTTCAGGCGATTATTGATAGACTGTAAAAGTGAATATCTTGTTAAATCGAGCAGACTACCCACCATCCTTTTTCCAATCACGATGGGCATTGTTGCCAAAATGAACCCGAAACAGCATCTTTTCCAGCACATAAAGTTCATGTTCGGCTGTTTCAGTACATTTTTATTGTCCGCAAATCAGCTGAGTGGTAAGATTTTTCTTACCACAATAATTTTCAGATGGATAACCAACTTTTCCATCATCTTAGTTTCCCTACCCGAGAGGAGCCGACAACATGATAGAAAAAGCGACGTTTGCAGGCGGCTGCTTTTGGTGCATGGTCAAACCATTTGACCAGTTTGACGGCATCGAGCAGGTCGTTTCAGGATACAGCGGCGGACATATAGAAAACCCTACATACGAACAAGTGAAAGCCGGAACAACCGGCCATTTGGAAGTTGTCGAGATCACGTTCCAGCCGGACATTTTTCCATACGAACAATTACTTGATATTTTTTGGCAGCAAATTGATCCTACAGATGACGAAGGCCAATTTCAGGACCGCGGTCCTTCCTACCGGGCATCGATATTCGTCCACAACGAACGGCAGCGTGCGATTGCGGAAAAATCGAAGCAGGAACTCGACCACAGCGGACGTTTCGATAAACCTGTCGTCACCCAAATTCAGGAGGCGTCTCCATTCTATGCTGCAGAAGATTACCATCAGGATTTTTATAAGAAAAACGCAGAACACTATGAGAAAGACCGGGCAGAGTCTGGACGGGACAAATTTCTTTCCGACGTCTGGCAAAAAGTTGACGCTTAATGCGTCAACTTTTTTTCCCCCTTTTCCATTGACGGAATAATCCGCCATCTTCCAGAGTGGCATCAAATTCATTTTATTTCCATTATCAGTTTAGGGAGGAACTCGATTGAAGATCATTGAAGCCATTGACCCTATTATTATGCAATTGGTGATTGTTCCGGCGATTGTCATCGGAATTGGCGTTTTTCTCGCTATTCTCACTAATAAAGTCTACATCGGTCCGATTGCAACGATGTTTTTGACTTTAAGCTATAATCTTTGGTATTTTACTTCTTTCTTTCCAAATTCAGAACTGTCGTTCACCATGATTTCGTCCTGGTGTATCATTTTCCCTTTAATTTCCCTTTATCTTTCCTGGATAGTTGTGCTTCAGCCCTATGCCATTAAAGATTTTTTTCTGGTAGACCCGAAAGAATAAATGGCTATAAGTTGCCCTACTCATCTTTTACTGCCGATATTCCGCAATACAGCCAAAGTGGCATCGGAAATAGTGATTCTGAAGGCCAATTTATTCGTTCTTTTTATTAAGCAAAACCGCGAAAATGACCATTAAAACTATAAAAACCAGAAACATCAGCAAGGTGATGGTGTGATTGCCTGTTTGGTCGTAGACAATCCCGATCGTCAGGGGCATGAAAGCTGAAATGATGTAGCCGCCTGACTGTGTCATTGCCGTCCAGCTATTGGCTTCATCAGCAGAAGTTGTCTCATCGAGCGGCATCAGCAAGGCAATCGGAAACAATCCGCCCAGTGCTATGCCGATAAAAGCTGCCGCTATCCAAATGCTGGCCAAATTGCCGAACATCAACAGCAGGATTCCCAGCGTCCCAAAAGACAAGACGATCAATATCCAACCTAAGCGATTCGGAAATTTATTAAAAAACAGCGGAATGCTGATATTCCCGGCGATTTGTACCGCTGACATCAAGGTCAATACGCCGCCCGCCGCCAATACAGACAAGCCTTTTTCAATTGCGATCGGCGCAAGCCAGGTCAGCAAGGAAAAGAACAAAGCCGATTGGCAGCCGAAAAACAGCAGCATATACCAAGCCCGCTTGTTTCTCCAGGGCGATACCTGGACGTTTTTTTCAAGCCCCGCTTCTTCTGCCTTCACCTCAGCAGGCTGTTCCACACGCAGCCAAATGATGACTGCCACGATTGATAACAAACTCCAGCTGGCAATTGCCAGTGGCCAATCCGCAACGGTATAGAAGACACCTGTCAGTCCGGCTGACAACGTCGCCCCCAATCCCATCCCGAACGAATAAACTCCGATCAGTGCCGCAGTCCGCATCGGGAAATCACGCTTGATCATCGCCGACAGCAAGGGGCTGATGATGGCAATCGCCAACCCGATGAAAAAGGCACTGGCAAGCAGAACCGGATAGGTCGGCATAAAGCCCCTAACCAATGTAAACAAGCCAATGGCCAGCAGCAATAGGGCAATGGACCGTTTCAGGCCGAATTTCCGGCCGAACAGGACGGCTAATGGCGCAAATAACCCCATACAGAAAACAGGAACCGCCGTAAGCAAGCTGACCTCGCTATTGCTTAAATCCAAATCTGCGCGAATGGGCTCGAGCATCGGACCGATGGACGAAATGGCCGGACGCAGGTTCAAAGCGACAAACAAGATCGCCAAGACCATCATGCCCATTGCTGGATTTTTTTGCTTTTCAATCACGTTTTTTCCTCCTGTTAACAAAATTAAGTGTGTCGATCCATATTTTTCAAGTAAAAAAACGGCACCGGCGCGTCTACTTGCTGGGCGAAGCAGAGCATGAAATGACTGATCTTAAGTTCAACTTCTATTGGTGCTCAGACGAATCAGAAGAAACACCAGAAGGCGGAGAAAAGCGTCCACCTGGAGTGAGTTCTTCATTAATTAAGAAGCAAAAAAACAAAATAGCGCATTTGCTGAATTTCAAGACATTATATTCTATTCTGCTGTAATGATCAGTACACAACGCCAAACTTGTGTTCTCCACCTTCCATCATTTAAAATAAAGGTGTGAAAGGCGGGTAATCGATGAAGCTCGTAAACTGGAGTTACGCAAAACGCTACAACATAAAAGCGCTTTTCGATGAATTCCCGCATGTTGTCGTGTTGTTTCGCCAAATCGGCGGCTACTACTTTATCTATTCGATGAAAGGCCTGACGCCGGAACACATCCCCGGCCGGCGTGACTATGTACAGATGGAGTATTTGCTGAATAAGGAACTCGGCATGCTGGAAGCATATGTGAAACGCAAAACAAGATAAACCAAGCTCATATTTTTAGTTTATCCGAGACCACGGGCGATTGCTATCGATTTCCGTGGATTTCGTGGTATACTCTTCTTATTGTGAAATTTAGGAGGTACGTATAAATGATAGCTGTAAATGATGTAAGTCTTCGCTTTGGTGACCGCAAACTATTCGAAGATGTAAATATTCAATTTAACCCCGGCAATTGCTACGGATTGATTGGTGCCAATGGTGCCGGCAAATCGACGTTCATTAAAATTCTTTCCGGTGAACTTGATGCACAGTCTGGAAATGTCTATATGGGATCTGGCGAACGCCTTGCTGTATTAAAGCAAAACCACTTTGAGTTCGAAGAGTATGCTGTTCTTGAGACGGTTATTATGGGCCATAAGAAATTATATGAGGTCATGTCCGAGAAAAACGCCATCTACATGAAGGAAGATTTCTCTGATGAAGACGGCATGCGCGCTGCTGAGCTTGAAGGCGAGTTTGCAGAATTGAACGGTTGGGAAGCTGAATCCGAAGCCGCGATCCTGCTGCAGGGCCTTGGCATTTCTGAGGATCTGCACGACAAGAAATTGGCTGAACTATCCGGTTCCGATAAAGTGAAAGTGCTTTTGGCGCAGGCTTTATTCGGCAAACCCGATGTTCTATTGCTGGATGAGCCGACCAACCATCTGGACTTGAAAGCGATCCAATGGCTGGAAGAATTCCTGATCAACTTTAACAACACTGTCATCGTCGTATCGCATGACCGCCACTTCCTGAACAAAGTATGTACGCATATCGCCGATCTTGACTTTGGTAAAATTCAGCTTTATGTCGGAAACTACGACTTCTGGTACGAATCAAGCCAATTGGCTACCCGTTTGGCCTCGGATCAGAACTCGAAAAAAGAGGAAAAGATTAAAGAGCTTCAAGCCTTTATCACCCGCTTCTCCGCCAACGCTTCCAAATCGAAGCAGGCGACATCACGGAAGAAAATGCTTGATAAAATCGAACTGGATGATATCCGCCCTTCTTCCCGTAAATATCCGTTCGTCAACTTCACCATCGGACGCGAAATCGGCAACGATGTGCTGACGGTGAAAGATGTCAGCCAAACAGTTGACGGCAAGCAATTGTTGAACAACGTCAGCTTTAATCTGAACAAAGACGATAAAATCGTCCTGGTCGGTGATCCGCTTGCAAAATCGGCGCTTCTCCGCATCCTCGCTGAAGAAGACCAGCCGGCATCCGGTACGGCTCGCTGGGGCGTCACCACTTCACGCGCTTACTTGCCGATCGACAACAACCTCTACTTTGAAGGCAGTGAATTGTCATTGGTGGATTGGCTCCGCCAGTACTCACCAGAAGACGAAAGCGAAACGTTCCTTCGCGGCTTCCTCGGCAGAATGCTGTTCTCCGGCGAAGAAGTGAAAAAGAAACCTTCTGTTTTATCCGGTGGCGAAAAAGTGCGCTGCATGCTGTCGAAAATGATGCTGTCACACGCCAACGTCCTGTTATTGGATGAGCCGACCAACCACTTGGACCTTGAATCGATCCAGGCTTTGAACAATGGCATGATCGCCTTTAAAGGTGCCATGGTCTTCACTTCCCATGACCATCAGTTTATCCAGACGGTTGCAAACCGCGTGATTGAAATCCGTGAAGACGGTTCGATCCTCGACAAGCAATTGGGCTACGATGAATACCTGGAATGGAAAGATACCCAGGGAATCACAAACTAAAATCGAATATCTGCCATTCCAACAGCAGGCGCACTCATTTACACGAGCGCGTCTGCTGTTTTTTTTACGACAAAGAAAAGCCGCGGATCTTCGCAGATCCGCGGCTTTCTCTATGCTGCTTTATTTCATGAAACGTTTCACCAAACGGCCAGCAGGCAATTTGGAAACGTATTTATTACTTGAATTGGATACTTTTTTGATAAAAGCCAATAAGTCTTCGTCCCCTGTCCAATGCTCTGTAATGACTTCCGCCGGGAATTTGTTCAGTATCGTGTTGATGACAAATACCGCAACCACAACATCATCCAGGAATCCTGCAGGACCAATCAAAAGCTCTGGCAGGAAATCAATTGGTGCGATGAAATACATGATACCCGCACCGACTGCAGCCTTGCTTTTCGAATCAATCCGGCTGTCCAGCATCAATCTCGTCAGCAGGTGGAACAAATCCGGTGCGAACAATACATAGCCGCTGACCGTTCCGAATATTTTAGGTTTGGAGTCCACCCAATTCTGTACTTTTTTGCGGAGCTTATAGTAAAAATCTTCTTGCTTTTTTTTGCTTGGCATCGGTTTTTTTAAATATTCATCGGCCATTCCTGTATCCTCCTTATTCTTTCGATTACGCAATTAACGAGTATCACTCATTATTTAGAATATCAATGTCACATTTGTCGCTACACGTTCTTTATCGGCTACGCCTTCATACACGGTGAATTTTACCGGTTGGCCTGGTACCAGTTTCCGGAAGCCCTCGACATTGATATTGATTTCCTCGAAAAAGAAATCTTCCCCATTGTCACCTGTGATCATGCCTATGCCTTTATTCTCATCAAATGATTTCACTTTGCCTTCCATTCATAAAACCTCCCATAATTCTCTTTCGCCAGTCATCTATTTATACCCTGCGTCCATAAATAAAAACCTTTATCGCGGCTAACCGTCCAGGCAGTTTGGCATTACTGAAAAAAATATGCCCCTTCGATTAAAGCCAGTAAGGTGCAACGATAGAGCGGTATAGAAAATTCTGGGAGTGGATTGCCGTATAATTTATAGTGACCGTAAAAAAGAACCGCTCCCGAGAGAGCGGTTCTTGGTCATTAAGCTTTAGATACGTTTGTTGCTTGTGGTCCACGGTTGCCTTCTTCTACTTCGAACTCAACACGTTGCCCTTCGTCAAGCGTTTTAAAGCCTTCACCTTGGATTGCTGAGAAATGTACGAATACATCGTCTCCGCCTTCAACTTCAATAAAACCAAAGCCTTTTTCTGAGTTAAACCATTTTACTGTTCCTTCTTGCATATAAATTACCTCCCAAGGTAAAAAAATTTTCAATATGGAATCTTTTCAAATAAAAAAATTCACATATTCCCTAAAGTACCATCACGTGCTGATCACTTTTGGGAATATGTGAATAGCTGTAATTGGTGAAGAATTCATATTGTTAATGTAATTATATCAAATTGACTACAAAAGTCAAATAAATCTAAAAACTTATCTTTGGTTTGCCATTAGAAAGCCAAATCAAGCCGTGAAATATCTGTAAATCCTCTTCGCATTTATCGCAATATTCCATTTCTTCTTCATTCCAATATGCGGTAAAGGCAGGATCCCTTTTTTCGCGTCCAGAAAATCGACGGCTAAAATCCCGTTCAAGTTCTTCCAGATAATGCTGTGCCTTCTCGGCTGACTCGAATTTCTGACGTGAGATGACTTTCTCTTCCCAGCCATCAAACATCCACCAAGGTTCATAATCAGCTCGGATATAGACGATTTCGTGCATAGCAATCCGCCTCGTTTCTTTCTATTTAGCATTGTGCCAAAATTTTTTGGGCTTGTAAAGTGTTTCGCCTAATCTTCCCTACGGATTCGAAAGTTTGTATTGACTTCCTCTTTCACGTAAAATACAAGGTAGAGAAGGCATTGATATGAAACTTTTCAGTGTCCAGGACGTATAGATTAAGTAGCAGTGAAGGAGGTCCTTTGCATGAAGCCCCTAAAGCCAATTGAAAATTTCATCAAAAGGCAATCCGTCAGCCTGCCTCTCATGACAGTGATGTTCCCGGTCCTTTATTTAGGCGCAGAAATCGGGTTGATCGCTTCTGGAGCCGTGGCTGCCGGAACATATATCGCCAGCAACAGCACCATTAAACAAGTTCAGATTTCCTCTGATTCCAAAAATCTCGGGATGACCCGAAGTGAATTTAAAAATGTGCGGAACCAAATAAAAGAAGGCAAAGAAAAAATCAAGCAGCTGCAAGGCAATTATTATAAAGTCCGTTCCATTTCATCCTTCAAGCAATTGATGGACATGACAAAAATCGCGAATAAAATCATTATCGTGGTCCAACAAAACCCACGGAAATTTTATTTGGCTGAACCGTTCTTTTATTCCCACCTGGATTCAGCCATTGAATTGACGGAGAAATACACCTTATTGGTCGGGCAACCGGTCAAGGACCGGGAAATGCGCGTGGCATTGCAGGACACGCGGGAAATGCTGCTGTCACTTAACAAAGTGATGGAGCAGGATTTAAAGCGTGTGCTATCCAGCGATGTTGAAAAATTGCGGATGGAACTGGATTATGCCCAATTAGCTGTCAATCAGCACAATGACCAGAAATTACTCGTTCAGCCAGAGCCTGAACACGAGGGAGACGTGGAAGATGACAGAGAAACCATCAACACGAAGTGAATTGGATGATTTATTGGAATCGCCTTTTGGCATGCAATTGGAAAAGCAGGAGCAGTCAGTTGCCGAACAGGCAGAAGGCCGCCCTGTCGCTTTGATGGATCGCTTAACGAAAGAAGAGCAGGCCAAAGCACGCGAGCTTGCCAAGCAAATTCCGATCGGCAATAATGAAGCGATCCTGACTTACGGCGCTAATGCCCAAAACCAGCTGAGCCAGTTTTCACACAAGATGCTCGACCATGTTCAACATAAAGACATCGGCCCTGTTGGTGACGTGCTGCATGACTTGATGAAAAAGCTGCAGGAACTGAATCCTGAAGAGTTGACACAAAGCAAAAAAACAGGAATCCGCAAGCTGTTTTCAAAAGCCAAATACTCGGTCCAGGAAATGATGAGCAAATACCAAAAGCTCAGCAGCCAGGTTGACCGCATCAGCATCCAACTCGACCATTCCAAACGCAGTCTGCTGGATGATGTTCAGATGCTGGAGCAGCTTTACGACCAGAACAAAACTTATTTCCAGGCTTTGAATGTCTATATCGCTGCAGCTGAATTAAAGCGCGATGAAATCATGAACGAAACGATTCCTGCACTCCGCAAAAAAGCGGAAACTTCGCAGGATCAAATGGTCTATCAGGAAGTCAACGATATGGTCCAATACGTGGACCGGCTGGAAAAACGCCTGTACGATCTGCAGCTATCACGCCAAATCACCATTCAAAGCGCACCGCAGATCCGCATGATCCAACAGACCAACCAAACCCTGGCGGAAAAGATCCAGTCTTCCATCATGACGTCGATTCCATTATGGAAAAACCAGATTGCCATTGCGTTGACATTGAACAAACAGCTCAAGGCCGTGGAAGCCCAAAAGCAAGTCACCTCAACCACAAATGACCTGCTCTTGAAAAACTCGGAAATGCTGAAAATGAATTCGATCGAAACCGCCCGTGAAAACGAGCGCGGCATCGTCGAAATCGACACCTTGAAGAAAACACAGGAAAACCTGCTCGAAACTATTGAAGAAACGCTGAAGATCCAAGCAGAAGGACGCAGAAACCGCAAAGCGGCAGAGCTTGAAATCGGTCGTATGGAAGAAGATTTGAAACAACGCCTTCTCGCCATCCACGACAATAGCGAAAAGAATAATATTTAAAGTTTAAACCCCGGAAGCTCACTAGCTTCCGGGGTTTTGTGTGTTTTATTTCATGGAAAGTGTTCCAGCCTATATGAGTTAAACTAATGATCTTCGCTTGCTGGTATTCCGCAAACCAGCTCTGCTTTCGGGCCCGCAGGATGCGGGTCATGCAGCTGGTGCGGACAGGACGTCGCGGTGCCAGCTGCCAAGGGCTTACGCCGAACGGACTCGGTCTAAACGCCCGTTATGAATACAGTGGCAAAACAGAAGCTCGCTACGAATTCAATTAATCTCTTAGCGCCGGCGCGTCCAGGAGCCATGCCCAAAGCGGCCGAAGCGTTGGGTAAAAGCTGGTCTCTTTAGTTCAACTTATATAGTTAGAAAGTATTCTGCGAGCTTTACTTTTCAGAAAATAAATCCTTATACTGGGATACAACTATTGTTACAAGCAAATCTTAACCATAAAAAGTTAAAAATCATCCTGCCTGAATCACCAGATGCAAGCTTCTTTTCAAGAGGCGCAGGGTCTGTTCGACAAATTGTTCTAAGGAATCGGCACTAACGGATTTATTGCCATACATCATCCGGTAAAACGCAGCTTGCTCTTCAGTAATCGAGTCGCCGCTCAAAAACAGATGCAGGACTTCGATGCCCTGCTTTTTCGCCTCCGCAACGGCGTTTGCCGTATCCACCACGCCGTTTTCAGCGTAATTATAGGCAGATGGCTCCCCGTCAGAAAAGACCAGTAAAAACCGGTGTTTTTCGGTCCGGCGTTTCAGGCGGCTGTTCATCCAGCGAATGGCGAAGCCGTCCCGGTTGTCTTCATGTGCATCGAGTGACGCGATTTCCTGAGCGTGGTCTTTGCCGCGATCTTCAAACTTGTGCATCCACTCAAAATAGTTTGGTTGCTCAGCATCACTGGCTTCGTAAGCGTCTTCGTAAAACAGCACGATTTCATGCGGAACATTCAACCCGCGCAGCACATCGTGGAACAACAGAACGGCTTGCTTTGTTTCATCCAGTTTATCGAGCATCGATGCGGAACCATCAATCAATAGGCAAAAAACCGCATCCAGTTCTTTGGAAGGCGCCGTTTTTCGGTAAAACGGCTTGGGCCGTTCTTCGATCGCCAACGGCACCAGTTTTTTCGACAGCCTTCCTGCGTTCAAGTTGTTGCGTACCCCTTCCTGCCTTTGGGTCATCCGTTTTTTCAGCTCTTTCAGCAAAGCACGCACGTACGGAGCCTGTTTTTTTCGCCAGGCTTCAATGTCAAGGCGATGATCGCCGTCGGCTCTTAGTCTGGATTCGTGATACACTACCTGGTCATTGGCAGAACCGAATTTACCCTCCGCCCCTTTCGGACGGCTTGCCATCTGTCGGTCCTCGGCATCACTGTCTTCGAGATGCTCTCCGCTTGAATCACCTTTAGCGGTCTGCTGCACATCTCCGGCTCCTTCTTCTTCCCTGCCGCCCTCCGCGAGCTGGGAGTCGCCGCGTTCGAGCTCAAATTCCATTGCCGGCGCCTCGCTCATTTCGGCTTCCTGATGCCAGGACTGGAACCATTCTTCAATGGTCTCAATTTCTTCGGGCTCGTCCGCCTCTTCGGCTTCAATCCCTTCGTGGTAGTGGAAAGGCGGTATTTTTCCAGCTGCTTCGCCAAAAGTATAATAAGTGTGCAGCGCATCCGAATCGAGCATGAATTCAGCTCGATCCATGAGCCGGCCCACTATTTTTACTGAATCCATTGTCGACTTTGCTTCAAACAAATCAGTCCAAATGAAAAACAGGGCATTAAAATGCTCACCTGCATCTACTTCAACGCCACGCAAGCGCAAATAAGCTGCATTTAGCAACAAATCGCTTTTAAAGCCCTTTTTACGGTTTTGCTTAAACTGATCCCTGTGGTATTCGGTGTAAACGGTTTCCCGTGTATCAAAAGCCGCAGCCGTTCCGGGACGAGCCGCTTTGATTTGTTCGGATAGCCTGAATTCCTCTGCGCATAATAGCAGTTGTTCCCGCAGGCTCGGCAAAGAAGTATCGCTCTTTTTGAACTTCCGCCATGCCGCAAGACTGAAATCACGCCAATAGCCGGCCGCCATCAAATAGATATCCGACAGGTAGCCATTGCGCTCGATCCGCTTTGTGCGATGCCGCCAAAAAACGCTGATGGACATGGCCGCTTCAGATGGCCGCAATTCCACCAATTTGCGCGTCGTCACTTTCAGATAAGGAGCATCCGCCAATGCGCCAGCGAGCAGCTCCATTTGATGAAGCATCTTTGTATCGATGGTTTCGTTATTAAATTGGATAAACCGGTTAACTGATGCCATCGTTTCCACCTACTTTTTCCAAGTATGAGCCAGATCCATGAACAAATCGCGTTCGCTTTCATCATCCAATTTTTCGGCAATAGCGTATTGCACTGCGCGCAACGGATCCATATACTCCGCTAAAGCCGTAGCATCCAGAAGACTTCGAATCGAAGCCGCTTCTTCAGACAACAAGCCATTTTCGACCTGTTTCATCAAGTCTTCTGCCAGATTCAGCATAAATGCTTTTAGGTTGCCATCTGCTTCCGGGAATTCGCGATCCCATAGCTCAGCCAGCTGTCCTCCGGTCAAATAAGGAATCGGATAGGCAATAAAGCGATTTTTCAAGGCTTCATTCATGGGAGCAGTCCCGATATAGCCTTCATTGATCGCAGAAATCACGCCGAAATCAGGATGAGCCTCTATCACTTCCCCGGTAAATGGATTCGTCATCATGCGGCGATGGTCCAATGCGCTGTGGAGAATCGGCAAGGTTTCAGCTTTTGCCATATTGATTTCATCGATATAAAGAAAATGGCCTTTTTTCATGGCAGTCACCACTGGACCTTCGACAAACTCAATGACGCTTTGGCCATCCCGCTGCACCAATGTCTTAAAGCCCAACAGCGCTTCCGCATCCAGGTCAACAGAACAGTTGATGCTTTGCATCGGCTGCCCGAAAAGAGCCGAGATGCTTTCCGCCAACTTGGTCTTGCCCGCCCCGGTCGGCCCTTTCAGCAACACCGGTTTACGCAGAACAATCGCTGACAAAATATCTTGCCATAAATGGTTGTCCGGTGCAATGTAGCCTGCTTTTCCGATCAATTTTCCATAGTTTTCATGTGTGCGTTCTTTTCTTTTACTGATATCTTGTTCAATCAACGACATTCCGTTTCCTCTTTTCCACAGAAAAAGCCGATGTTAATCCATCGGCTTTTTGATATTCTTGCGGACTGCAACAGCCCACCATCCATTATTCAAAATATGTTTTGTAGAACCCGCCGATTTTACCGGTATTGTCTATAACAAAAATAAATTCTTCGGTCTCATTCTTCACTTCGTATTCTTTTCCTGCAGTCAGTACATTTGAAACTAAAAACTTAGCTGCCTCTGTGTGCTTGCAAGTTACCGTTTTAATCGTTTCTCTTTCAAGCCATTCGTTGTGAATCATCGTCCTCATCCTTTTCAATCTGTCTATACCTTCAGTATAAGGAAAAAGCAGATTAATTTCAAACCGGCTCTGCTTTGATGTGCTCATAGGTTATAATTTGCGAAATCTTTTACTAAAAAGCTATATGAGTTGAACTGAAGAAACTAGCTTTTACCCAACGCTTCGGACGCTTTGGGCATGGCTCCGCAAGAAGCCTAGCCCCTGGACGCGCCGGCGCTAAGAGATGGAGTGAATTCAAAGCAAGCCTCTATTTCTCCACTATATTCATAAAAGATATGGAGCAAATCAGCTCCACTGGATGTGGATCATGCAGGTCGATTAACTTTACTATATTCTCGAAAAACCCTTTACTTCTTCGCATACTTTGTACTGTAAAGATAGCGGAACACCACAATACAAATGACAAGAACCGACAATAGGATCAAAAAGACCTGCAGGTGCTCAAGGATGGTCTCATAGGCATAAGGAAACATCCTGCCGACATTAAAGTATACAAACATCCAGACAAATCCTGCCGTATAAGCGAACATCATATAGCGCAGGAATGGAAAGCGGTTGGCGCCGACGACATAAGGCATCGCCCAACGGATTCCAGGCAGGAAAAAGCTGAACGCAATCGCCCATTCCCCATGTTTTTCCAGAAATCCGCTGAAACGGCTGATTGGCTGCTTTAACCGGGTCCGGTTCAAACGGTTCAACAACCTGTGACCCAAACTGCGGCCAATAAAATAGGCGAAGGTATTGCTGGAGATCAGCCCCAAATAAGCCGCCAAAAAAGCATAAACCGGATTAAAATAGCTGATTTCTGTCATCACTCCTGAAAATGCTGCAGCCACTTCATTGGGGATTGGCAACCCAAACAGCAGCAGCCAATTAAATATGAACATACTGAAATAACCATATTCCTTCACTAATTCAATCAAAAACGAGATATCCATGTACTTCTACCGCCTTTAGGCTTGTTACCTTTATGATGACAAAAAAAAGATAGTCCTGCAATGCAGGACTATCGGGTTGAACAATTATTAAGATTCCAGCAATAGATCTTCTGGGTTCTCGATCATATCTTTGACCATTTTCAAGAAACCAACAGAATCGCTTCCGTCAATTACCCGGTGATCGTATGAAAGTGCTACGTACATCATCGGACGGATTTGAACTTCATCGCCGATTGCAACAGGGCGTTTTTGGATGGTGTGCATTCCAAGAATACCAACCTGCGTACCGTTCAAGATTGGTGTAGACATCAATGAACCGAATACCCCACCATTCGTGATTGTGAATGAACCACCTGTCATGTCAGCAATTGAAAGCTTCTTATCGCGTGCTTTTTTAGCAAGTTCGCCGATAGACGCTTCAATTTCAGCAAAGTTCTTTTTGTCCGTGTCGCGAACGATCGGTACAACAAGACCTTCTTCAGTTGATACAGCAATACCTACATCATAGAACTGTTTTAGAAGGACATCTGTTCCGTCCAATTCAGCGTTGACATATGGGTATTTTTTCAAAGCTGCTGTAACTGCTTTTGTGAAGAATGACATAAAGCCAAGTTTCACATCGTTATTTTTAAGGAATTGGTCTTTTTTGCGGCTGCGTAAAGCCATTACGTTCGTCATATCGATTTCGTTGAATGTAGTTAACATTGCAGTTGACTGTCTTACTTCAAGAAGACGTTTTGCAATTGTTTGACGGCGTCTTGACATTTTTTCACGGACGATGCGGCCACTTTCTTCATCAGAAGAAGGCGCTGCAGCTTTTGGTGCTTCCGCTTTCGCTGCCGGTGCACTTGCAGCCGGTTTCGACCCGTGAGCTTCAACGTCCTGAACACGTACACGACCCATTGGATCTACTGGAGAAATAGCTGCCAGGTCGATTCCTTTTTCGCGTGCCAATTTGCGTGCTGCAGGGCTTGCGATTGTCCGATCAGTAGAAGATTGCTCTTCAGCTGCCGGATCTTTTTCCACAGGCTCTTGAGTTGCAGGCGCTTCTGTTTTAGCAGGCTCCTCGGATTTTTGTGGGGCTTCTTCAGCTTTAGGTGCCGCAGCTTCGCCAGAACCTTCGCCAACGATTGCGATAACTTGTCCGACTTCAACTGTATCGCCTTCCTGTGCTAAATGTTCCTGAACAACGCCAGCTTCTTCGGAAATGACTTCAACGTTAACTTTATCTGTTTCCAGTTCAACGATGAATTCGCCCTTTTGGACTGTTTCGCCCGGCTGTTTAAGCCACTGAGCGATTGTTCCTTCTGTAATTGATTCTGCTAATTCTGGTACTTTGATCTCTGCCACAAAAAATTCCTCCTTAGATTATCCTTACAATTTAGCTAATGCTTCATCAATGATGCGTGCTTGTTCTATTTTATGTGCTTCTCCGTCGCCTTCTGCAGGGCTTTGGCGTTGGATGCGTCCGAAATATTTCACTTCTTTGCCGTCTGCCAATTCATCCAGATACGGATTTGCAAATGTCCATGAACCCATGTTCTTTGGTTCTTCCTGTACCCAAGCCAACTCTTTGGCGTTTGGATACCGGTCAACGATTGCTTTGATCTTCTCAGCCGGGAATGGATACAACTGTTCGACGCGGACAATATGCGCCCATTCGTAGCCTTTTCCATCTTTCACCCGTTCTGCCAGATCGATTGCCATTTTGCCGCTTGCAAAAAGAACACGTTTCACTTTTTTGGCGTCTTTGCCCATATTCGGCTGTTCAATGACAGTTTCGAATTGGCCTTCAGCTAAATCATCTACATCTGCACCGACCAATGGATGGCGCAACAGTGATTTCGGTGAAACGATGATTAATGGGCGGATTGACTCTTCTCCAAGCATTTTGGCCTGGCGGCGTAAAATGTGGAAGTAGTTCGCTGCGCTTGAAAGGTTTGCGACCGTCCAGTTGTTTTCAGCAGCCATCTGAAGATGTCTCTCCAGGCGGGCACTTGAATGCTCAGGTCCCTGGCCTTCGTAGCCATGTGGCAACAGCATGACCAATCCTGATTTTTGGCCCCATTTCGCACGTCCAGCTGAAATGAACTGGTCGAATATCATTTGCGCCATATTGGCGAAATCGCCGTATTGCGCTTCCCATATAACAAGTGCTTTTTCGTTTTCAACATTGTAGCCGTATTCGAAGCCCAGTACAGATGCTTCGCTCAGTGGGCTGTTATAAACGACAAACGATGCCTTAGCATCTGAAATATGATGCAACGGCACAAGTTCATTGCCGTTCTTATCATCGTGCAGAACAAGATGGCGGTGAGCGAATGTGCCGCGCTGCGCATCCTGGCCAGTCAGGCGAATCGGGTTGCCGTCTTGCAGGATTGAACCGAATGCCAGCGTTTCCGCATGTGCCCAGTCGATTTTGCCTTTATCATTGAACGGATCTTCACGGCGCTTCAGAATTCGCGCCAACTTGCCGAAAGCTGAGAAATCACTTGGCCAAGACAATAATTCTTGATTCATCTTCGTCAGGGTATCCTTGTCAACGCCTGTCGGCACTTCAGGATAACCGTTCAGTACGGCCTCGGGAATTTCAAGTTTCGGGAAATCCGCAGATTTGTTTTCTTTGACTTTGTCATAGGCTTCCTGCATTTCTTTTTGAGTATCTGCATCGAGCTTTTTAACATCATCTTCTGACAGCACTTTTTCTGCTGCTAATTGTTTTCCATATAGTTCACGAACTGTATCATGCTGATGGATGCCATGGTACATCGTCGGATTCGTCACCAATGGTTCATCCATTTCATTATGTCCGTAGCGGCGGTAGCCGATCAGATCGATCAGTATATCTTTGCCGAATTTCTCACGGTATTCAAACGCCAAGCGGGCAACTGCAACTACAGCTTCAGGCTCATCAGCATTAACGTGGAAAACTGGCACTTCAAAGCCTTTTGCGGGATCTGAAGAATAATGTGTGGATCTCGAATCAAATTGTTCGGTTGTAAAGCCAATCAGGTTATTGGCGATGACGTGGATTGATCCACCTGTCTGATAGCCTTTAACACGGCTGAAGTTTAAAGTTTCGGTAACGATGCCCTGTCCAGGGAATGCTGCGTCACCGTGCACAAGAATCGCATAGGATTTTTTCGGATCCATCTCAGCTAGACCTTTTTGATTGGTGATTTCCTGTGCTGCGCGCGTTTGTCCAGCAACAATCGGGCTGACAATTTCCAGATGTGAAGGGTTATAAGCGAGTTTAACGCTTGTCCCGTTTGCAGATTTGTAAGCTGCACCCATATGGTATTTCACATCGCCGAACCACCCTTTAGTGATTTGAAGAGAGCCGTCTTCCGGAAGGAAAGCGTCATCTCCAACATGTGCAAAACCGGCAAACATCATTTCGTATGGTTTGTTTAAAATATGTGTAAGCACATTTAAACGACCGCGATGCGCCATCCCGATCATGATGTCTTTTGTGCCGGCCGATTCAGATAAACGAACAAGTTCATCCATTAGGACAACTAGTGAATCGACGCCTTCAATTGAAAAGCGTTTTTGTCCAACGAACGTGCGGTGGACGAATTTTTCAAAACCTTCGACGCGGGTCAACAGATCCAGAACCTGCTTTTTCTTGTCTGCATCCAATGTCGGTCTGACGTCGCCGGCTTCGATTTTGTCCTGCAGCCAGCTGCGTTCCTGCGGCTGGACCACGTGAGAAAATTCAAAAGCGACTTTATCCGTATAAAGCGATTTCAAATAGTCAATGGCTTCCAGACCATTTGTAATATTGCCTGGTGCATTATTCAAAAGCAGCGAAACTGGGACTTCTTTCAAATCCTGATCGCTGAGGCCATAGGTTGAAGACTCCACGCGTGAGGTATCTTTCGGCTGATCTTTGAGCGGATAAATGTCCGATGCCAGGTGGCCGTGTGCGCGAATCGCTTCAGCTAAATGGACAGCAGCCAAAACTTTTTCGAAATTATTAGGTTCCACGGCTTTTGAGGCTGAAGGTTGTTGGCTTGTGGAAACTTCAACTTCAGCAGGGGGCCCATATTGCTTGAAAAGTTCGACGTATTCTGGATCAAGTAATTCCGGTGATTCTTGATACAGATCATACATCTCCATTATGTATCCCAGGTTGGGGCCTGTAATGGAACTCCATGGGGATTTTGCATCTGAATAATTGCTAGACATTAAAAAAACCTCCAACTATTTGTTTGACGGCAGTCACATTATTTGTATATGTCTCGTCTATTTTATCACGCATCCCACTAGACATAAAGCAGAAGGCGTTTTAGTAAGAAAAGATTAAAATTCCCTATCAATCTTACTACTTCCAGATTGAAAAACAAAGCCTTTCCGTGAAAATATTCACATAACATAATGTAAAGCGCTTACATCCACTCTAAAGCTCTGGAACCGCCATTTTTTGTCGATTTATCAAGGAGAGGCATACAGGTAAAATTTCCCTTTCCCGTTGTTTTTCGCTAAATAAAGTGCAGCATCCGCTTTTTTGACAAGGTCGTCAAAATCATCGCCATGGACAGGATAAATGGAGATGCCAGCTGATGAACTCGGCGTGAAAAGGTAGCCGTTGATTTTCCAGCCTTCGGCAAGCGTCTGGTTGATTCGGCCGATGACCTTTTCGATATGCAGCTGGATTTCTTCGGGATCAATTCCGCAAAGCGCCACCAGAAATTCATCGCCGCCTACCCTTGCAGCCAAATCGCCTTTGCGTATGCTCTTTTTGATTGCTTGCCCAAAATGATAGATAAACTCATCGCCGACATTATGGCCAAACTGGTCATTGACTGATTTAAAGTCATCGCCATCAATATACAACAGGGCGATACGTTCCCCTTTTTCTTCCGCTTGTTCTTTCATACGCTGAAATTGCTGAACCATCAGACGGCGATTGGGCAAACTTGTCAAACTGTCATGGTAAGCCATAAAGCGAAGTTGTTCCTCCAATTGTTTTCTTTCCGTCACGTCGAATAAAATCGACAGCACTTGATAGATCTTTCCATCTATATCCAGCAAAGGAATAATGGTGGCATCCACCCAGAAAAGCTCACCATTTTTCTTTAGGCTTTTTAGCTGTCCACGCCAAATGGTTCCCCGCAAAATAACGTTGCGAATCTTTTCATATTCTTCAGTGGAAATGGCCGCTTCCCCTATTTCACAAACATTCAATCCAATCAGCTCTTCGGGCAGATAACCCGTTAGCTTTTTTAAATTGTCATTGACGAATTCTATGGTACCAGATAGATTACAGATTGCGACAAGCGCTGCGTAATTAAGTGCATCCTTGTAGCTCTCCAGAATATTCTCGGTTTTCTTCAGCTCATTCTTCAACAACAGTTCGTTGGTCAATTCCCGGAAAACGACATGAAATGCCCGAATGATGCCATTTTCATTGACGGGGGAATAGCTAGCTGAAAACTTCGCCATCGTGCCATCCTGTTTTCGGCGATTCATGATTATTGACGAACTCTTAGATCCCGGGACAAACTGATCCAGCAAATTCTTGCCTGTCTTAAACTGCTCTTTTTGCTTGTCTGGCAAATCCTTATAGTAAAGGTTGATCCAATCCTCTTTTTTCACTCCGAATGTTTTTTCATAGGCAGGATTCAAATCAATGATCATGTATTCCGCTGAAATCATGATCATGGGATCAACTGAATTTTGAACTAAAGACTCGTAGAACAAATAATCCTCTTCTATTTTTTTCTGTACAGTCACGTTTTTCGTCACCGCCAGCACAAATCGCTGTCCTTCAAAATCAATCGGCGTCAATTCGGTTTCCATTGCTGTATCCAAGTCACTGAACAGACTATAGTCGCGGTAAGTATGCCTATCTCTCGCTTTCAATGCAATGAGATACTGCCTTTTTATCTCTCTTGACAGGTCCGGCGGCATGCTGTCATCCAAAGTGGTTCCAGCCAGTTCTTTTTGGAAAATCGCCTGGCAAATCAGATTGACATATACATAGTCAAACGTATCGCCGTTCTGTTTCATAAAATAAACCGGATCTTTTGAGTTTCTGTAAAGGAGATCCAGCTGCTCTATTGTAAAAGGCATTGGCATCTATTTCACCGCTTTCCATCAGACAAATTGTTTCGAGAAAGTTGAAATTTGCTCAATAAATCTTTCGTAACGCACCTGTTCCTCCAAAGGTTCAGAGGATAGGATTCTGCTTTCGGCCACATCAGCGGCCCAGTCGAATTGAGCAACGGACAGGTAAGTCGCATTGCCGGTAAGCTGAAGATGGATGTCTTCTCCCTGACCGGAGACTGAACATTTCACCATGCCTCCCGGGTTATAGACAGACACATCTCCGTAAGGCACCAGCCCGGCCATACAGCTGATCAATGCCGATGCGGTCATCGCGGTTCCACAGGCATTGGTGAATCCGACACCGCGTTCATAAGTCCGGACAAAAATGCCATCCTCTACCGGGGTCACGTAACTGACGTTGACCCCATCTGAAAAGTATTCATTTTCGCCATTAAAATACTGCGCCCATTTTTGCTGATGGCTTGTATCTTTCTGCAAATCCGCAGGCACGATGCCAATCAGATGCGGATTGGGAACAGAGACCGCTGAAAACGGTATTTCTTCCGAAACGAATGGCAATGGCTTATGAATCCATTCACCGTGTCCCTCATAGTTCATCGGCAAACTGCTGAGCGAAAATGAAACCGGCGATATCTCCACCGCATAGGTTTCGATCCCCTCGTTTAAGGTCTCTTCTTTTTTCACACACAGGCAAGCTTTCATGGTTTCAATCACCGCCTCCTGCACCCCGTCGCGTTCGCACACATAACGTGCCACACAGCGCAGGCCGTTTCCGCACATGGATGCTTCCGAGCCGTCATTATTGAAGACACGCATTTTGGCGTGAGCGACAGCTGAAGGCAAAATCACTAAAATGCCATCAAGGTCGTTGTCCAATGCGGACAGCTGGATTGCCAGCTGCGCAAAATCAGCGCGTTCTTCCGATTCAAACATATAGAAGGTATTCATAGAGCCATGGACTTTTATCATTGTCATTTCCATTCGGGTCACCTCTTTAAATATAGTAGGGAGTTATTTTGTATGTGCTGACACCAGTTTAGCCATTTCTGCTGCAGTAATCGGGGCTTCTGCTTGTGACATTGCTTGGATCAACTTTTCTTTATCAGCCTGCAGCCGGTCCAGCTCTTCCAGAAAGCGGTCAGCAGACAGTTCTTCTTCTTCGACCACATGGGCAAAGCCCTGTTTTTCAAATAAATTGGCATTCAATATTTGGTCGCCCCGGCTTTTTTGCATAGACAGCGGCACCAGCAGCATCGGCTTTTTCAAGGCCAGAAATTCAAAAATCGAATTAGAGCCTGCCCGCGATACCACAAAGTCCGTCATATGCAGCAAATGTGGAAGCTCATGCGTAACGTATTCAAACTGGCGGTAATTTATGTGGACATTCAGTTCAGGCATGCTATTGCCTTTGCCGCATAAGTGGATGACGTTGAAACCTTTCAACAGCCGCTCCAGGTTGTTTCGGACAGCCGAGTTGATCATTGCTGATCCTTGGCTTCCGCCCATAACCATCAAAACCGGCAGTTCGTTATCGAACGGACAGATTTCCTGGCCTTTTTCGGCAGAGCCTTCCATCAGCTCACTGCGGATCACAGATCCCGTACACGTCGATTTGGTGTTCGGCACATGCGCCAAAGTTTCTTTGAAAACGGTAAAGATATGGTCAGCAAAAGGCAAAGCCAACTTATTTGCGAGCCCTGGTGTCACATCCGATTCATGGATGATGACCGGCACTGACATCATCCGGCCAGCCATAACCACTGGAACAGATACGAATCCGCCTTTTGAGAAGATCGCGACGGGTTTGGTCTTGCGAATGATATTAAGCGCCTGTGTCAGCCCTGCGCCCACACGGAATGGATCCGAGAAATTCTTGGTGGAAAAATAACGTCTCAATTTGCCGCTGGAAATGGGATGGTAAGGCACCGAGGGAAACGAATCACGGATCAGTTCGTTTTCAATTCCTTCTTTGGATCCGATGTATTCCACATGGAAGCCTAAACTCTTCAATTCCGGTATCAATGCCTGGTTCAGGGAGACGTGTCCTGCCGTCCCGCCCCCGGTCAATAAAATTGTTTTGTTGTCCATTACATGGCCTACTCTCATCTATTAATTTGGCATAGCCAGATTCGCTTTGAAGACAGCCTGTCTATGCTATACTGGATTTTATGTGTAAAATTGTTGTTGGGTAAGCTGAAGTTAATATAACAGCTTTTGCAAACTATATAAGTTGAACTAATCATCTTTCATTGTCGGTCCTCCGCAAAACAGCTGCACTTTAAACAGGATGCGGGTCATGCAGTTGGCGCGGCAGGACGCCGCAGTGCCAACTGGCTAGCGCCCATGCCCCCTCAGCCGCTCTGCGCCTTGCAGGGGATCCTTGATGTCGCTTCGCTGCTCCATACCTGCTAGTAAGTTAGTGAAAAACATAAGTTCATATTTAGATAAGTAAATTTCTCAGCGCCGGCGCGTCCACGGGCTGAACGAAGCAAGAAGACGGATGCTTTTCCCGGCTTCTTGCGGGAGCCATGCCCAAAGTGGCCAAAGCGATGTGAAAAAGCTACATTTTAATTTCAACTCAGATAATTTGCGGGAGGAAAGAATTATGCAACAAACAAGAACCATGAAAGAAAAATTTCTGCTGTTGGTGAAAATTGTTTTTCCGATTCTCGTAACGCAAGTCGCGATGTATATGGTAACATTTTTCGATATCTACATGACTGCCCGCTACGGAACAGAGGATCTTGCTGGCGTTTCCATCGGGTCATCCTTTTGGGTCCCCGTCTATATCGGTCTTGCTGGAATTCTCATGTCCATCACCCCAATTGTAGCACAATTGATGGGGGCTAAGAAAAAAGAACAGGTAAAACAAGCCGTCCAGCAAGGGATTTATTTGGCCGTCCTGCTGGCGGCCATCGTCTTCGCTTTTTTCTACTTCAGCATCGATTACTTGATCGCGTTCATGGATCTCGAACCGGTCGTTGCTGACGTTGCAAACCGCTATATCTTTGCGATGTCGATCGGTTTGGTTCCGTTATTCGTTTACAATGCTTTGCGCTCTTATATCGATGCACTCGGCGCTACCCGTGTCACGATGGTCATTTCACTCTTATCTACACCCATCAACATCTTCTTCAACTACTTGCTGATTTTTGGAAAGTTCGGTTTTCCGGAACTTGGAGGCGTTGGGGCCGGACTTGCCTCGGCCATCACCTACTGGCTGATTCTGGCAATCGCGATTTGGATCATCCATACGAGAAACCCATTTAATTCCTACCGCATCTTCCGCAACTGGCCGAAATTTTCTCTTAGCAGCTGGGGCGAAATCAGCCGGATCGGTGTACCAATCGGCATTTCAATCTTTGTGGAAACGAGCATTTTTTCTGCTGTGACTTTTATGCTGGCAGTTTACGGTACTGTCACCATTGCGGCACATCAAATCGCCTTGAATTTTGCTTCCTTGCTTTACATGCTGCCGCTCAGCATCTCCATGGGCGCTACGATACTGGTTGGCTATGAAGTCGGCGCCAAGCGCTTTCAGGACGCCAAACAATACAGCTGGATGAGTGTGGGCACTGCCGTTACATTAAGCTCCCTATCTGCCTGTATCCTGTTCTTCATGCGCAGCGAAATCGCAGCCTTGTATTCTTCAGACCCTGTAGTGGTCGAGCTGGCTGTCCAGTTCCTGCTGTTTGCTGCTTTGTTCCAGCTATCGGACGCCATTCAGGCACCTGTGCAAGGAGCGCTCCGTGGCTATAAGGATGTCAATATCACCTTCATCATGGCGCTGATCTCCTATTGGGTCATCGGCCTGCCCTGCGGATACTTGCTGGCGAATTTCACCGATTTCGGAGCCTTTGGTTATTGGATCGGCCTGATTGTCGGCTTAACCGCCGGTGCCATCACCCTGTCCATCCGATTGCTGCTAATCCAAAAACGGATTTCTGCACATTCATTAGTTCGGGTACGTTCCGCAAAATAAAAAACGATAAAAAAGCAGGAAGCGAAAAATCGATGATTTTTCGCTTCCTGCTTTTATTTATATCTGTTGTTTCCTACCGTAGCCACAGTTTTATTGAGCGGAAAGCTTTTTATACAAAGCACTTAAGCCGCTTTTTTCTGAGTCCGACAAATCCGATTCTGCGATCCGTGCCAATGCCAGCTCCAATTTTTGCTCTTTGGATTTGCGGACACGGGGATGGGTCAATTCATCGTTCAATTCGATCAGGATGTTTTTTTCGAGATCTTGCTGCGTGGCAATCTTCTCTGCTGACGCACGCTGCGCCCAGAGTTTTCGGTACGATTCAATCACGGCAGTTCGACTCCTTCCAACCCTTCTCCGATGACCACAATCTGGTTCTGCATCTTGATGTACTCCGGAAGCCATTGCGCCATCCCGTAAGCAAACTGAAAAGCGTGCGGGTACTTATCGCCTTCAAGCGGCACATAACCCTTAATGCGGAAAACCGTATCCGGCAGTGCACGCAGCCATTCTTCAAAATTTTCACGTTGTACCGGCGCTTTAAACTGCAGCACTTTGGCATTCAAGTTCAGTTTGGAGACAGGGGCTTTAGTTACGCCTTCGGCTTTTGAAGGCGTCAGTTTGCCCAATGCTGAGAATGGCACTTTGGCATGGACCGTCTGGATGATCTGTGCTTTCGGATTCAGCGACTGGATCTCATAGACGACCGTACCTTGCTCGCCGTCCGTCAGCAAATCCATTTTATTGGCCAAAATCAAGTCGGCATGGCGGATTTGTTCCAAAAACAAGGAACGGATCTGTGGCGAAAGGCTGTTCCGGTCCATCCAGCGCTTGCTGTCGGCTACGGTGACGATGCCTTTGAAGTTCAATTGGTCGGCAAACAAAGGTGAAAAGATAGCATCCAAAGCTTCCACCGGATGCGCCGCACCTGTCGTTTCAATCAGCAGCACATCAAAATCTTCTTCGGCCAACAAGGTTTGGATCTGCGCTTCTGATTTCTCTGATCCAGAGCAGCAGATGCAGCCGTCGAGAATTTCTTTCAGCGGCACCCCGTCTTCCACTGAATCGGAATCCATGTTCATTTTGCCAAGTTCGTTCATGAAGACTGCCGGTTTCAATCCTTGGCCCTTCATTTGGCTGATCATGCCCTTCAGTAGAGTCGTTTTTCCGCTCCCCAAAAATCCACTGAACAAATATACGTCTTTCATCGTCTCATCCTTTCTTTTTTGCTTAAGAAAAGGCCCGCCTAAGCGGACCTTAAAAATCACTCTTCAGTTTCTTCAACTTCTTCAGCTTCTGAAGAAGTTGTTCCAGCTTCTTCCATCAGAAGTGTTTTTGCTTTCTGCAATTGCGGGTCTTCATCTTCAATTTTCTGGCGCAATGCATCCATCACGGCAAGAGTACTGTCTCCAGTCAGAACGCCTGTCACTTCCAAATCGTTTTCTTGCTGGAAAGTTTCGACTGCTTCTGTCATCTGCTCTTCGAATACACCATCCACTTCCCCGACTTCGTAACCAAGCGCTTCAAGCATTTGCTCAGCTGTTTCGACCTGTTCGGAAATAGAACCGTCTTGAAGTTCCAAGGAAGAATCTAAAATTGGAAGAGAAGCATATTCCGGATATGCCACTGCCACATCCGGCTCGATTCCTTTTTCGTGAATCCAATTGCCGTCTGGCGTCAACCATTTAGCCGTCGTGAATTTCAAATTAGAGCCGTCCTGAAGGTCATTGGCTGTTTGTACTGTTCCTTTGCCGAATGTCTTCTCCCCGACCAATTTAATCTCCGCGGATTCGTTCATCGCTCCGGCCAGAATCTCGGACGCCGAAGCACTTCCACCGTCGATTAACATGGTAACCGGCACATCAATCTTCGTGCCCGGTGAAGACATGTAAATTTCCGGTTCTACACCTTTTGCCTGAACTTCGAATAATGGCTTGCCATCTTCAATAAAGAGATTGGAAATATCAAGAGCCACATCGAGCAAGCCACCCGGATTTTGGCGAACGTCCATGACGAGCGATTCCATTCCTTCGGCTTCCATGTCCTCAATAGCATCAAGCAGCTCCTGATAGGTATTTTCAGAGAAGCTTGTTACTTGAATATGCGCAACATTGTCTCCGATCATTTCTGCGTAAACAGTCTCAATCGGTATTTCGTCACGGACGATGGTAATGTCAATCGGATCTATATTTTCGCCGCGCTGAATGGTCAACGTGACTTCAGTACCTTTTTCACCGCGAATCAGCATGACTGCCTCAGTTGTCGTGAAGCCTTGGATGCTTTCTCCATCAACAGCTAAAATCTGATCGTTCGGCAGGACACCCGCTTTTTCAGCTGGCGAGTTCTTGATCGGTGAAACCACCGTCACAAACCCACCGCGCTCCTGTACTTCTGCGCCAATTCCTTGGAAACTGGACGATATCCCTTCCAGAAATTGCGACGCTTCTTCTTCATTCATGTAATCGGAATAAGGATCTTCCAACGAATCGACCATGCCGTTAATGGCACCATTTACCAGAACATCTCTGTCCACTTCTTCAAAATATTGGTCCTGGATTTGATCATATGCTGTGTAGAGCTTCTCGAATTCACGACGTTCCGGTGAATTGACTTCTACCGCTTTGTCCTCGCCAAAAGTCAACGCGAAAACGGTCAAACCTGCCGTTGCTATTATTAAAAGGAATACAAGCATAATAAAAGAGAATGTTTTCATCTTAATAGTGTGCGACGGCGATTGTTCTACTGGTGGAATCTGTTCCTGCTCTTCCCCCGGACGTTTCTCATCCATCTATTTCACCACTTTCATAATTGCTTCAGAACCAGAGGATATGAAATGAAAAGACTGTCGAAACAGTCTTTTGTCAGCCTGCACTTTTCTTTCTTGTCCAGACTCCAGCGCCCAGATTCTAGGGTCATAAGCCAACCCAGCTATGTGGCAAAAAACGCCACACTGCCGGTCTGTCTTATGCCCGTCGAATCTATACGGGCGCTTACGCTTTTCTTTCTTGTCTAGACTCTAGCGCCCAGATTCAACGGGCGCTTGCGCTTTTCTTTCTACTCTTGAATCGCTGCGTCCAAAGCTACGACAATCATGTCGTTGAACGTCGTTTGGCGTTCTTCGGCAGTTGTCACTTCGCCTGTCAATAAGTGATCGCTGACAGTCAGGATTGATAGCGCCTGGCAACCGAATTTTGCAGCCAATGTGTAAAGAGCTGAAGATTCCATTTCAAGTGCAAGCACACCATACTGCGCCCATTTTTCGTGTTCTGCAAATTCGTTGTAGAAAACGTCTTCAGTAAAGACATTTCCGACGCGCAGGTTTAACCCTTTTTCAATGCCCGCGTTGTAAGCTTTCAACAATAGATCGAAATCTGCTGTTGGTGCATAGTTGATGCCTTTGAAAATGATTTCATTCATTTTCGAGTCGGTTGACGCACTTTGTGCCAAAATGACGTCGCGCACTTTAACATCCTTGTGGATTGAACCACACGTACCCACACGGATCAATTTTTTCACATCATATTCCTGCATCAATTCAGTGACATAGATTGAAATTGACGGTACTCCCATTCCTGTGCCTTGGACGGAGATGCGTTTTCCTTTATATGTTCCAGTATAGCCGAACATATTGCGGACTTCGTTATACAAGGTTACATCTTCCAAAAAAGTCTCCGCTATGTATTTTGCACGGAGCGGATCTCCCGGCAGTAAAATCGTTTCGGCAATATCGCCTTTTTTCGCATTAATATGAACACTCATTTAAAAAACCTCACTTTAATATAGTCGATTTAATCATACTGGTTTTTTTCCTATAGTGCAATGACAAGCCTTATTCGCCTGTGTACTCTTGCCACATTTCATCAAAGACAGAGGCTTTCATGACCGGGTGCGCTTTTTCTTCGACATATTTGGAAAGCTGATCGAAGTCTGCTGACGATTTGGGAAATGAATGGTCCAGAAACATCGAGTCCGCAAAGTGGGAGAAATCATCGGCATGCAATTTTCCTCGGTATTTTAATGCAAATTGATAAAATGATCGGTCCATGAAGGGCTCCTTCCAGATTTCAGGCAAAAAAAACCCGGACAGTTGTCCGGGCAACCTATTATTCAAACAGTTTCTTGTATTCGGATAGTCCTTCTGTGTCCAATTGCTCTTTAGGAACGAATCGGAGTGCCGCAGAATTGATGCAATAGCGCAAGCCGCCAAGAGATGATGGTCCGTCCGGGAACAAATGCCCAAGATGGGAATCGGCTGTCTCGGAGCGGACTTCCGTTCTTCTCATGCCATGGCTTGTATCCAGGTTTTCCTTCACTTCGGATCCTTCGATCGGCTTCGCAAAGCTTGGCCAACCGCAATGCGCATCAAATTTGTCTTTGGAACTGAACAATGGTTTGCCAGAAACAATATCCACATAGATGCCGTCTTCAAAATGCTGGTCGTATTCTCCCTGGAAAGGCGGCTCAGTGCCGCTTTCCTGGGTTACATGATATTGCATTGGTGTTAACTTAGCTTTCAATTCGTCTTTCATGATTGTCCACCCCAGTTCTTTTCAATAAACGCTGTCCGCCCGGAACCGACTGAATACCGGTTGTAATGGGCAGGGTTTTTCTTATAATAATCCTGATGGTAGGATTCAGCCAAGTAAAACGGTTTAGCTTCGATAATAGGAGTTGCTACCGGGTTTTTGAATCTGCCCGAATTGTCCAGTTCCTGCTTGGACTTTTCTGCAGCGAGGCGCTGCTCTTCAGAATGATAGAAGATGGCCGTCTGATAAGATTCTCCGCGGTCAAAAAATTGGCCTCCGGCATCGGTTGGGTCTATTTGCGTCCAGAAAACATCGAGCAATTTTTCGTAAGGAAAGATCTCTGGCTGGAACGTAATTTGAACGGCTTCAACATGACCTGTTGCGTTCGAGCAGACCTGTTCATAGGTCGGGTTCGGCATCTCGCCGCCCGTATAACCGCTCACCACTTCTTCAATGCCGTCCAATGAATCGAAGGGCTTGACCATACACCAAAAACAGCCTCCTGCAAATGTCGCTTTTTCTGTCTTCATATGCTCACTCCGTTCTTTATGGTTCAACTGTCACCAATAATTGGATATCGTCTTCTTGCAAGTTGAACGATGTTGCCCGTACGGAAATGCCGTCATCCAAAGGAATTTCCGTCAGTTTCAGCAGCACTTCTTCGTCAGCAGGCATCACTTCCATAAATTTTGGAAGTTCAACTGAGTCTCTAAGCAACTTTAACGCAGATTCAGGCGGAATATCCAGCATACCGACTTCCACCGACTTCTGCTCCAGCAATAAATTGCCATCTTCTTGAACAAGCGGTTCAAATTTCATCAAAATCGGCAAGGTCACTGAAAAAATAGTCAGCTCGGTCGATATGCTGACGTCGTCATTAACCGACAAGGCCAGAGGAATCGGTTGATCTTTCATGGCATCCTGTATATAGGTGTTGGCAATTCCCTCAAAATCAGCTTTTGTGGTGTTGACGACGACCGTATTGCCAGAGGCCGGCGCATTTTTCATCGCTTGATAAGAGGTATGGTCCTGCGATGGAGTGGTTACATAAAGCACAATTCCCACCAATGCCGCTGCGTTGAACGCCAACAAGACAAAGAAAGCTAAACGCCATTTTTTCATTTGTCACCACCCCTATTCTTTGTAACTTAATCCGCATTCTTCCATCCGTTCCAGAATGCGCTCGGCCATCAGGTCATAGCCTTTACTGTTCGGATGGAAAAAATCAGAATGATACACCAAATTCTTATTACCCACAAACAAATCGCTGACAGGTACGAAGCACGCCTGAGGATCTGACTCAGCTCGTTCTTTCATCACTTCATTATAAGAAGCAATAATCTGATCAAACTCTTCCACCTCATCTGTGATGAGCGAGAAGGGATTATAAATGCCCATGATGATCATGGGTGCATTCGGATTGATATCACGGATGGCTGTATAGATCGTATCGAATCTATTTTCATAAAGGATCAGCTCATCCGCAAATGCTTCCAGGTTCAGTGAAAACAAATCGCGTTTGATAATCCGCATGACATCGTTTCCGCCAATCGTCAGCGACAGGTAATCCGCTTCTGCAACAGAGCCAGTCAATTCGCCCTGCTGAATCATGGCCAGGAGTTGGTCGCTGCGGCGTCCGCGTTTGGCGGTGTTTTCGATAGCCACCCCTTCTATCCCTTGCCAAGTCCGTATTTCAGCCGCCACTCTGCCTGTATAGCCCCCTAAATTCTCTTGATCTCCTATGCCTTGAGACAAAGAATCCCCAAGCGCTGTAATGATCACTGCTTGAGGAATAAAATTCGGCGGAACGGTGTATGAAGTGATGGCCGGCTCGGTTCTTGGTTCTGCTTCTTTATTGCCAAAGTTAAAAGTTGGACTGCACCCCGCTACTATACCCATGGACAAAATGATGATAAACAGGATGCGCTTCAAGTTTATCTCTCCTTTTCAGATGGGCCTTTCCGCACCAATCAATCCGTATAATACATGAAACCAATCGCTCCGATTCCCGTGTGGGTAGAGATGACTGGTGTTGTAAAATCGAATTTAATATCCGTAAAGCCCGTTTCCTTGATTTTTTCACGTAATGGTTCAGCCATGGCAAGCCCATTGGCATGTGCAATACCAACACCTTTGACGATTTTTCCAGCTGTCCGGTCCATGAAATCCTTCATTAAGTATTCAACCACTTGCTTATGGCTTCTGACTTTGGCAACCGGTGTATATTCGCCGTCGTCCAAAGAGGCAATCGGCTTGATCTTCATCAGTGAGCCCAATAAAGCACGGCCTTTGCCAATCCGACCACCCTTGACCAAATTATCAAGCGTATCCACTACTACAAAAAGCTTGGTGTTGAGGCGAATCTGCTCCACCCGTGCAACGATTTCATCCATCGATTTTCCGGTTTTCGCCATATCTGCCGCCTCAAACACTTGAAACGTCAAGGCGTGCGATATATAGCGTGAATCTATGACGGTGACATCGGATTCTGTCAGCTGAGCTGCAGCTTTTGCCGACTCGACAGTACCACTCATGCCGCCTGTCATATGAATCGATAGGATTTGATCTCCGGTTTTACCTAATTCATCATAGAGCTCCTTGAATACACCAGGAGCCGGCTGTGAACTTTTCGGCATTTCCTTGGAGTTTTTCATCAGCTCAAGAAAAGACTCGGGCTCCAAGTCAACGCGATCCAAATAGGTTTCCCCGCCGATTTGAATCGTTAAGGGAACTACATGCAAATCGTATTTTTCAATGACCTCTGGTTTCAAATCAGCGGTCGAATCCGTGACAATATGAATCTTGGACATGAAATCACTTCCTTCTTTACTTTAGTTTAAGTAATTGCATTACAGTAAACAACCGATAGGGTCGTCCCTCGTCTGCGCAAACTGAAAACTTCAGTCATCTATTGGCAGTTTTTTGAGACAGTGAAAGAACAGCTTCTTCGATTCGTGAACGAACCAGTTCTATCGCCTCTTTTGTAGTATATTCCTGAATTATTTCAGCCGGTATGGGATCAAGCAATTGAACTGATACATCTGCCGGCATGACTTTGTTGTTGTTTTTTTCCATAATATCAGAAGTTCCATAAATCGCAATCGGCAGGATCGGTACGCCTGAATCTTTCGCGATACGCATGAATCCGGATTTGAATTCGCCCATCGCTTGGCCTTTGCTTCTCGTCCCTTCAGGGAAAATCAGGATGGAATGGCCTTCCTTCAGTTTCTCAACCGTATCGGTGATCGACTTTAAAGCGCTTCGGCGATCGGTCCGATCCAGAAAAACACAATTCATCTCTTCCATATACATCGGAATGATCGGCATTTTCTGCACTTCTTTTTTGGAAATAAAGCCAAAGGGTTTCGGAATGGCCGACAGCAAGACCGGAATATCAAAGTTCCCTTCATGGTTGCTGACAAACAGGACCGGCCCATCAGGCAGCTTTTCCAAACCCGTTATGGAAACGCTGCTTTGCGTCCGTTTCATGATGCCGGACGCCCATTTTTGAGGCTCCGTGTGAATCAACTGATCATATTGCTCGACACTTAGCTGCGGCTTCTGTTTGATGAACTTCTTCAAGTTCACGGCACTGATTGGCAAATAACCGAATAAAAAAGAGAATGTCCGAACTGAATTAAGCACGATCTTTTTTCTTTTTCCGACGCTCGTACACCAGGTACGAAAAAGGCACTTCATTAGAAATTTGCTGCTCTGACTCGGAAACAAGCTTCCACTCACGGCCATATTCTGGGAAGTACGTGTCCCCATCAAAAGCCTGATGGACGAGGGTGATGTACAGACGGTCAGCCTCATCCAAAATCGAATTGAAAATCTGCTCGCCGCCGATGATCATCACTTCTTCATGAAATTCTTTTGCCAATTTTACGGCATCCTGCAAATTATGGACCACATCCACACCTTCTGCCTGATAATCGTCGTTGCGCGTCACAACGATGTTGCGGCGCTTTGGAAGCGGGCGGCCGATGGATTCGAACGTGTTGCGTCCCATGACGATGCCTTTTCCAATTGTCTGTTTTTTGAAATACGCCAAATCAGCTGGAATATGCCAAGGCAATTCGTTATCTATTCCGATGACCCGGTTCGGATCATGCGCTACCATCAATGAAATCATAAATCTTCCTCCTATCCCGCTTTTGGCGGGGGTTGAACTCTAATTGATTAGGCTTTTTTGTTGTTAAAGAAATCGCTGCAGTCGCCGACTTCCACGAATTCCCCTACGTTTTTGCAGTCATAAAAAAATTGTTGGTTAATCGAAATCCCAATAAATATTAGACGTTAAACTGCGACTGGTGCTTTAATCCGCGGGTGCGGATCGTAGCCTTCGATTGTGATGTCTTCCAATTTCAAGTCAAAAATCGAGTCGATGTCTTCATTGATTTTTAAGGTTGGCAGAGGTTTCGGCTCTCTCGACAGCTGTTCTTCAACCTGTGACAGGTGATTTGAATACAGGTGCGTGTCGCCTGTCGTAAGAACGAAATCGCCGACTTCCAAGTTGCATTCCCGTGCGATGAGATGCGTCAATAGCGCATAGGATGCGATATTAAAGGGCACTCCCAAAAAGACATCTGCGCTGCGCTGGTAAAGCTGGCAGGAAAGTTTGCCATCCGCTACGTAAAACTGGAACATGATATGGCATGGCGGCAAAGCCATGTCGTCAATAAATTCTGGATTCCATGCTGTCACCAGATGGCGGCGGGAATCCGGGTTTTTCTTAATGGATTCGATGACATTCTTCAGTTGATCGATGGTCCCGCCTTGTGTTGTCGCCCACGAACGCCATTGCTTGCCGTAAACCGGTCCAAGATCCCCGTATTTTTCGGCAAACTCCGGATTTTCAATGACCTTGCGTTGAAAGCTTTGCATCTCCAGCTTGTACAGTTCCGCAAAATCCGGATCTTTCTGTGCACGCCGGCCAAAGTCGGTCATATCAGGCCCTGCATATTCTTCACTTGCCACCCATTGCGCAAATGCCCATTCATCCCAAATATGATTATTGTCCTGGAGCAATGCCCTGACATTAGTGTCACCTTTGATAAACCAGAGAAGTTCCGAGACAATCAGGCGGAACGCTGTTTTTTTAGTAGTCATCAGCGGGAACCCTTTGCTCAAATCGAATCGCATCTGATGGCCGAAGACACTTAGAGTTCCCGTGCCGGTCCGATCTTCTTTTGTCGCTCCGTTATGTAATATGTGTTCGCATAAATCTAAATATTGCTTCATGTAAGTCGCCTCCGTTGTCATGTTTAATCATAACAAAAACTCTCTATTAACAACACTTTCATCCTTAATTAATATAGATTATAAGTTGAATTACTAATCTTTCACAACAGATATTCCGCAAAACAGCTACGCTTGCCGCGGGCGCCTCCGCTGTTTTGCTCCATATCTACTAAATTAAGTGAGTGGAAAACATCAGCTCCTATCTCGGCAAGTTGCTAGTTCAGCGCAGGCGCGTTCAGGGGCTAGGCGAAACAAGAAGACGGATGCTTTTCCCGGCTTCTTGTGGGAGCCATGCCCAAAGCGGCCGAAGCGGTTTCTAAAATGATGATTCTTAAGTTCAACTCTTATAGCAGATTTATACAAAAAAACCGCCACAATGTGGGCGGTTTAGGAAAGCCATTTCGGCGGTGTATTTTTGGACCAGTAAATATCGCCCACGGTTATGTGCTTTTGGAAATCATCCTCGGCCAAATGGTAATGGAAATTAAAAGAGTAGCCCACTTGCGGCTTTTTTTCCGTTCTTACGTGGAAACGAATTTCATCTTTGTTAGTTTCGGTGTCATAGACATGGAAGATCTTTTCTGAGTAATCGCCTGACGGTTTTTCAGAGATGGCCAATTTGCTCAATTTGCCGGTATCGAGAGTCGCCAGGTGAACATCAATCGCCCGTTGGATGTTCGGTAGGATCATGGTCTGGAATTCATCCTGAATAACCGGACCGATCCGCGAGCCGAACTTCAAATAAGACTGCTCTTCGGCCGACTGATGGACCTTGTCGAGAATGGATTCGCTGGTATCATAAAATTCGCTTGGATCGATCCAGTCATAGATATACTGTTTGTTATCGCTTTCAGCAGCGTGAGATTTCGGTTGGCTTTTTTCGTCCAGAAGCGACTCCCAGATTAAATGGTTTGGGGAGATTGCGCCCAATGTCAAAGCGGCAACTGCAATCATCAGCGACTTTTGCCACCAATTTTTCATCAACATCACCTTTTCATTTATGAACATTTTAGTAACCCGTTTGCTTATTTATACGAATTTTATTGGTAAAGGTTTCATCTTCTTGAAATTCATTGTACAATAAAGTCATTAAGAACGCCTTGTTTTTTTTTGAAAAGGAGGAATTTTCATGGATGCATCATTATTGATCGGACTGGGTCTCCTGTTTTTGCTCGGATACTTGACTTCACTTTCTTTTACAGACTAACGAGCAAGTAAAAAACCTTCTGGATAGCCAGAAGGTTTTTTACTTGCTCGTTTTATGGCGTAACCAAAATTACGCCGTAATGGAATTTTGTATTTGGCCGCACGCGCCGGTTAAATCCGAAACGCTCAAAATCCTGCGAACGGAAATGTGCTTTCAGGACAATGGATTTGCGCGCCACCCTTTTCGCCTCCGCTACCCACCGCTCCGTCAATTGTCCATGGTCAGCAGGTCCTCTTAGGGGCGTGAAATTGGATGCCTCTGTAATTTCCTCAGTAAACATCGGATCCATATAAATAACGTCGATGGAATCGGACTCGAGCGTCTTCAGAAACGAAACCGCATCCGATGACACCACTCTGATACGCTTCATCGCCTCTATCAAATGAGGCATCTCCTTATACGTTCGCAACCCCTGTCCAACAACGTAAGCAAGGACTGGATGGCTTTCGCAGCCCAGAACCTGTCCCTTTTCACCAACATGCTGGGAAGCCACTAGTGAGTCTGAAGCCAATCCCAATGTGCAATCCAAAAAAGAATCGCCGGATTGGAGTCCTGAAACTTCAATTACTGGATCCTGCTCGAGTGGTCTTTTCGTTCGGAATGCTGCAGAATTCGGATGAAAAAAGAACGGCTCTTTTTTACCCACGGGGTAAAACTCGAGCCGTTCCTTCAAACAGACCAGAAGATCCGCCCCTTCATCCCCATGCATTCTGTCGATGGAACGTTTATTGCGCGGGACCTGCAAAAGCGATAGATCTGCTGAAACACGAGCGGCCCACTCCAATGTGGACGAAGTGGGCCGGTACGCTGTCGTGACTACTGTTTTCACTGAGCTGCCACCTGTTCAAGAACCTGTGACAAGTGATCGCGTATTTGTTCCATCGGGTATCCCTCAATTTGTTCACGCGGAATAAAATAAGCCAATTGGCCATCTTTTAATACCGCAATCGATGGCGATGAAGGAGGAACTTCTTCGAAATAATTGCGCATCTGTGCAGTTGCCTCTTTGTCCTGGCCCGCAAATACCGTCACCAAATGCTCTGGTTTCGCCTCCACTGCCTGAAGTGCTTCAATAACTGCTGGACGTGCCAAGCCTGCTGCACAGCCGCAAACCGAGTTGATGACAACCAGACTCGTACCTGCAGAGCTGCTCATATGTTCATTGACTTCTTCAGCCGTCAATAATTCCTTAAATCCTGCACCGGTTAACTCTTGGCGCATCGGCACAACAATGCCTTTCATGTACTCATCATATGCGTTCATGCTTCTGCCTCTTTTCATTTAGTTTATTTTGTTTAGCATATATGTTTTTATCTATTTCAGTGTAACCCAGATGGTGTGGAATTTCATAGTGTACCGATTTATATGTGTATTTTTGCTGGCCAATAAAAATATTTGCAAAAAAGAAAATTATGTAAGGTTCTTCTATATAATAATTTATAATAGACAAGATAAAATACTGCTGCAAGAGTCCTTACGACAAACTTCGAGGGGCCCAGGGTGAATAGGAGATAAATTATGAAGAAGAAAAAGAAAAAAGAAAATTGTTTTGCTGATATGTTTAAAGATATTAGTCTGCAAGTCGTTTTTGAAGTTATATTCTCTGTAATTTGGAATGTTTTATCATTCATACCACGATCGATTATTCGATTGTACAACAGTATTTAAGTCTGTTTGGTATAACTAGACTCAAATAAGCTTACATATTTCAAAAGCCCCTATCTCGCAATCTTAAGAAGTCCATGTTTTTTTAGACTCATAAAATTGCAGATTGGGGCAAGTTGCAGTAGGCTATGATGTTTTCCACTCATACTTCTTCCCACAATTCCGGTATAGGCAACCCAATTCAGGCGCCTCTTCATGTAATCCACCTAATTAGAGTCGGCTCTTCGGCTTTTTTCGTAAGCGCGTTCCTCCTTGAGATAACGAATATAACTACTTCCAAATGCGGCAAGTGACGTGATCCAAAGTGAAATTACAGCTGCATTTAAGATCATGAACATAATTATTCCTCCTCTTTCGCTAATCAGCAATCTAGTCGAATAACAAGTCAAACTTGTCTTAAAGGTTTTTTGAAATATTTCATGGAATTTCATCATTTTTAATTAGTCGTTTTAAGCCATGGATAAGTTTCTTTTGCATAAGAAAAAGAGCGCCCCATTGAACGCTCTTCCAGTTAATTATTTATTGAAATGCTGGTGTACATATTCTTAAGGTATTTATCCGGATGGGGCATCGGATGATTTTTGCCTCTTTTGGTATTCCGTTGGTAACTTTCAAAAGCGGAATTGATCAGCTCCCAATCCTCTGGGTAATCCTCTTTAAAATTAATTTTAAAAGTATGCCAAGTCATATCTTCGCCATACTTTTTGGCCATCGCTTCTAGTTTTTTCTTTTTTGCCGGAAATACTGCACTGCCCATAACATCACTCTTTTCTCTTACCAATATACAACAAAAGAGAAACTTTGAAAAGAATCATAAAAAAAACGACTTTCTGTCATTTCCTTTCTTCTTTAACGAATAATTTATTTCTTTACGGCATATACTTGAATCAATTTCATAATGCG
>NZ_JAGGPX010000017.1 GCF_018613575.1 Planococcus sp. ISL-110 | reverse complement strand
CGAGGTTTCTCGACAGCCTGAAAAAAGGCAGCCTATGTGGCTGCCTTTTTTAGTGCTTTCTTCTTTGTGCTTGATCAGCTTTTCGGAACTTCCATATTTTTATGTATGTTGACCTGATGCGGAAACGGAATTTCAATGCCATTTGCGTCAAGAGCTTCTTTGATGGCTTTGCGCAATTGGCGCTCCACCGCCCATTGCTCGCCACTCTGCGCTTTTGCAATAACCCGCAAGGTAACATCTGATGCACCAAATGCCTGCACCCCAATGACATCGGGACCTTCAACGATCGCCAAATCTTTTGCCGCCAGCTGTTCGCAGGCTGTTTGTATGATTCCAATTGCTTCGTCGATATTTTCATCATAAGATATTCCGATATCCACGAGTGCGCGCATATTGCCACGCGAGTGGTTACTGACTGTGGTGATGTCCCGATTCGGAATGTAATTCAAAGTGCCGTCAAAACTCCGGATTTGGGTTGTTCTTAACCCTACTGCTTCAACAATGCCATCCAGGCTCCCGACGGTTACATAATCATTTACATCAAGCTGTTTTTCCAGAAGCAAAAAGAAACCAGTAACCACATCGCTGACAAGGCCTTGAGCTCCGAATCCTATCGCCAGCCCAACGATTCCAGCGCCCGCAATCAGACTGGCGACAGACAAGCCGAATATGTTGAATAGGGTCGCAACCAGTATGAAAATGAGGACATAAGAAAACACGTTTTCCGATAAACTCTGCAGCGTCAATGCGCGGCCTTTCGTAACGTCTCCCTTCACCAACAGTTTGTCGAAGAAACGGTCTATCAGTTTTTTCCCAATTACTTTTACCAAAGCAAAAGCAATTAGAATTCCAATTACTTGAGCTGCAATTATTCCTGCGCCAAGAAGCAGCGCCTCCCAGTCAAAACTTTTAAAATCCAAAAAAATCATCCTTTCCATCTTTTGCGGCATTACAGCAAAGGGCTCGATTTTCCGCAAACACAATTCGTTATCCTGTTTCTTTATAACATACACGCACGGTTGATTTCATTCCTGTGTCGCATTTGCTTTATAATCCTGCTTAATTTTTTGCAACGCCATTTGAAAAAGTGCACGGACTCGAAAAAAGTGAGGAAACTTTAGTATTTTGCCTTCGCAAATTGCTGTTGTTTCCTTTCATAAGTACCTGCTTTCTCTCTTTATAAAATGGAATAAATACCCATCTATTTATCGTGAATAAATTAAATTCAATCGGATAATAGGTTAAGAAGATCAAAATTTAACAAGTGTTTATTCCCCAGCTGGTGGATTATTACAAACGCGGTCTGTTTCCGTTCGATAAATTAACGAAAGTCTATGATTTTGATCAGCTTAACGAAACATTTGAAAACTCCAAAAAAGGTATCACCATCAAGCCGATCGTTAAGATTGGGTAGTAATAAAAGCTTGCTTTAGACGAGCAGCACCACAACAAAAAAGTCGAATGCCTGAACGAAGCACTCGACTTTTTTACTGTTCATGTATCCAGAAAGTTTTTTCCAACTAATTCTTTTGAAGAAAAAATAAATTCTTCCACCAAGCGCACGGTGTTTTTAAGATCGTCTAAATCGACAATTTCAATTGGGGTATGTGTGTAGCGTGAAGGAATGGAAACCACTCCGGACGAAACCCCAGTAGATGTCATAAGGCGTTGAACGTCCTGGTGAACGACTCACTATTAAAGTCGCGCACTTCCTTTTGGTGCGTCTGTCTTGCCGTTCAGCACATCCAGCGGGACTGGTTATTAGGTAGGCTCAGAAGGGGGTCCCACTTGAACACTGCCTGTGCTTTTTCACTTCTTCGACATTGTGATCGTATTTCCCCGAGATATCGTCATATATCACAAGCTGTGACGCTTCATTAATCTACTGAATAATGTACTTTTCTCTTTAGTTTAGGGTATAGGTTTCTTATGTACCTCTGTGTCATCTTTACTTATTTCAATCAATCTTATTTTTCTAGAAGGGAAGTTGTCTATGCCGTACGCTTTAATGGAAGATGCCACAGCTTTGTATTATGAGATTACCGGTCAGGGAACACCTATTGTTTTTATCCATCCCCCTATTATGGGCCATTTGGTTTTTAAGCATCAAAAAAGGCTTTCTAAAGATTATCAGCCTATCTTTTACGACCTTCGCGGCCATGGAAAAAGTTCAAAAGGAAATACAGCTTTATCGATTGAACTTTTAGCTAAAGATATAAAATGCCTATTAGACGAGCTGAATATCCCAAAAGCCGTCGTCTGCGGATTTTCGAATGGCGGCACCATCGCTCAGGAATTTGCATTACTATATCCTGAGCGTACAGAGGCACTCATTTTAACCGGCGGTTATTCGCGAGTTGATAGTCTCAACCTAAAGAGCATGCTTAGATTTGGTATGGTGATGGCTAAAATCCATAAAATTCCAATAGTCGCCAAGATACAGGCGAGGTCACATAAATACTTCAAAGAAGATGAAAATGAATTTTATCAATATGGGAAGCTCGCCGATTCCCAGAGCGTATATGAATTTTGCAAAGCCGGCCTTACCTATAATTCCACTCGATCACTTTATCGTTTGAAGATGCCGGTACTGTTGGTTTATGGTTCACAGGAAAAAACGATGCACCATTACCGGCTCTCTTTCCAACAACATGCCTCCAATGTAAAGGTGGTATACATTGATGGTGCCAGCCATGAAGTGCCACCACGGCATTTCCCTGAATTCAATAGAGTGGTCCATCAATTTATACAGTCACAAAAATATAGAAGCTAATTCAGATACGCGATTCTTGTCGCATCAGCTAGCTGGCACGCATACTGTGAGCTCTGGACAGATATAAGGCAGACCGTCCTCAGATCCCAGAACGCGGAATCCGAAATAAATAGCTAAAATCCATAGTTTCTTACGCTTTCCAAAAGGCATTCCGGTTTTCTCAACCGGAATGCCTTTTTCACCTTTATCTTCTTTCAGCACCTATGCTGTAAGAGCTGTTGATCAGCTTGAACAATTGCTCAATTTTATTCAAAATATCCAATGCCAGCAAGCCATTCCCTTCTGCCGTTTTCGGGTATCCGAGCGGCATCGTGCGCCGAACTAACTGCGCGTATAATTCAGCTTCTGTCAGTTCACGGGCAAACTCTTTTTCCGAAATATTTTTAATCAGCACCAAAGCACCCGAGACATGCGGTGCTGCCATTGATGTGCCTGACAAACTGGCATATTTTCCTCCCGGAAACGTGGAATAGATATCGATGCCTGGAGCCACCAGATCAATTTCAGCATTGGTATTGCTGAAATTGGCAATCCTGCGGTCAAAATCCACTGCCCCCACTTGAATCACTTCTCCATAGGCTCCCGGATAAGCAAATTCATCGGTATCGTGAAGGTCATCTCCTTCGTTGCCTGCAGCACAGACAACCGCGATGCCTGCGTCCACTGCGCGTTTAATCGCCGCATGAAGCTCGGCTACATCTTCCGGACCTCCCAACGACATGGATATGACACTCACCGTCTCATCGTCCGGACCTTTCCAATCGATCGCAAAGTGAATTCCATCAATGATTCCCTGATATTCTCCGCTGCCCTCCCCCGTCAACACTTTTAGGATGAGCAGATGGGCTTCAGGAGCGACTCCCGCTATTCCGCCACTCTCTCTGTAGGAAGCGGCAACCGTCCCGGCTACATGGGTACCGTGGCCATTGTTATCATCAAAATTCTCCGAATCCCCATTAAAGTCGGCTGTAAAATTTTTTCCACCAACAATCCGGTCCTGCAGGTCAAGGTGATCTGGTTGGCAGCCCGTATCCAGAATGGCAATAATATTGCCTTTTCCTCTTTCTGCCTCTTTCCATACTTCAGGCGCCTGAATCATTCGGACCCCTTCGGGAATCTGCGGTGCCTGTTCAGTTATTTCTTCTACACGGTAAGGAATTAAATGCAGCTTCGCCATTTATTTCACTCCTCAAAATTCCCACTTATTTTCTTACTTTCCTAATTCGGCATCGTTCCCTCAAACCCTTTATTATTCCAATGAAAAAACTCTTGTCTTGGAATGGATAAAGGAATTTTACATTTTCTACAGAATACAACAGAATAGATGAAAAATGAGGAGCCGATGAAATGAAAAAATGGATGATTTACGGCGCGAATGGCTACACCGGAGAATTGATCGCCCGGGAAGCTGTCAGCAGGGGCATGTCTCCTGTACTTGGAGGGCGTAATGCCGGTAAAATCCGGCCATTGGCTGAAGAATTATCACTGGAATTCCAAGCCTTTCCGTTGGACGGGCACGCAGCTGCGCAACTGAAAAATATTGATTTGGTCCTCCACTGTGCGGGTCCTTTTCAAGTAACCAGCGAAGCTATGATTCAGGCTTGCCTGTCCGCAAAAACACATTACTTGGACATTACTGGGGAAGTTTCCGTATTTGAACACACCCATTCGCTGCATGCTCAAGCTGCAGAAAGAGAGGTTGTTCTATGTTCTGGAGTCGGCTTTGATGTTGTGCCGACAGATTGCATCGCCTTAAAATTGAAAGAGGAAATGCCCGATGCAACAGAGTTATGGCTTGGTTTCGATTCGGATTCAGGCATTTCACCGGGCACCTTCAAAACCATGATCCAAGGCCTGGGATCAGGCAATATGCTCCGAAGGGGTGGCGTCTTGAAAACTGTCCCCATCGGAAGCCAGCACCGGACCATCGACTTTGGACGCGGTTCGCGTTCGGCCATGGGGATTCCGTGGGGCGATGTTTCGACGGCATTCTACACGACTGGCATTCCGAACATTTCTGCCTGGATTCCAATGCCGAAACCGCAAATCTACAGCGCACGTTTGCTGGGGGCAGCAGGACCGTTGCTCTCGACAAATTGGGTGAAGGAGAAACTGGAAAAGCAGGTGGAGAAACGGGTACAGGGGCCAGACAGTCAGCTTCGTGCCAACTCTCCGGCCTATATTTGGGGCGAAGCAAAAAACCAGAAAGGTGTCATTAAAGTCGCCCGCATTCGAACCGCCAACGTCTATGATCTGACAGTCTATGGCTCCCTGGAGATTGTCCGCCGTCTACTGAACGAAAAAGTCGAAGGTGGATTCTATACGCCCGCTGGTCTTTTCGGTTCCGGTTTGGTGGAAACCTTACCGGGTTCCGGCACCTTTGAAATCGATACTTTTTACCCTCGGTAAATCAGGCTGGAGTCTATTTCTATACTGGCCTGCCCAGGACAATCCCAAAGCGGCCGAAACGCTGCAAAAGATACACTTTTCGTTCCAACTTACTAATATAAAAAAAGAAGACAAATTCGGGAATTCCGAATTTGTCTTCTGCTTTAATTAAGATCTTTTTCCATTAATTGCATCCGCTGGTTGAACAAAGTCGGATAAGACAGAAAACCAAGCATGACACTGGTTACAGCAGCCGTTGTCAGCAACAGGAACATTATGAGCAGCTGAAACTGAACCGCTTGGATCGGATCCGCCCCGGCAATGATCTGCCCGCTCATCATTCCCGGCAACTGAACGAGCCCTACGGTTTTCTGGCTTTCGATGGTCGGGATCATACTGGCTTTGATCGAATTGATCAATTGCGTGTGGATCGCCTGTTTTGGCGTTCCTCCAAGCGATAGGATCAACTCGGTTTCATCCTGGTGCGACTCAATTTCCGACGTAAATCGGTTCAGGAAGAGAATTGACAGCACCATTGAATTTCCGATGACCATTCCGCTTATCGGAATGATGTATTGGGCCGTTGCCGGCGTAATATTGAAACCGAGCAGGATGCCTTGCGTCAATACTTCCACAGATACTAGGGTGACAGCTACCTTTGAAGTGATGCCTTGAATGGCTGCCCCTTTTTTCTGGGCATTATGCGTAGCCGCTACAATCATCAAAGTGACCATCAGGAAAATATAGATCAGGCTTTCCGAATCAAATACGAATTTCAACACATAACCGACGGCCAATAATTGCACGATGGAACGCAAGGTCGCGACAATCATATCCCTTCCCAAACCCAAGTTTAAAGTTTTGGATAAAAGAAGAGGGATTACAACGAAAATCAAGGTGATGGATAACGTTAAGTAGCTCATTCCGCTTCCCCCCTGACAAACCGTCTGACTTGGTCATTCGCCGGATCATTGAGCAGGTCGCTTTCGCCCGTTTCCACCACTTCGCCGTCCATCATAACCCATGTAAAATCCCCGATTTCAAGTGCCTGCTGGAGGTTATGGGTAATCCAGATGATGGTAGTGCCGTATTTCCGGTTGATTTTAACGATCAATTCTTCAATTTCCTTTAAAGAAGTACGATCCAAAGAAGACGTAATCTCATCAAGCAGCAAAACAGCCGGTTTGTTGACGAGCGTCCGGGCAATAGAGACTTTTTGGCGCTGGCCACCGGATAAGTCTTTGACTTTTCGCTCCAGCAGCTCCACCTCCAGTCCAACATCATGAAGCAGTTCCTCTGCTTCAGCTTTGGATAGGGACTTTCCCTGCAGCTCCAGCGGCAGGCATAAGTTCTTGTAGACAGTGCCCCCAACCATCGGGGCGCTTTGAAGCGCAATGCCGACTAAGCGGCGAAGTTCAACCGGCTCGTAGTCTTCAATAGGCCGGTCTTTAATGTAAACTTCCCCTGATTGGGGTGATAACAATCCGTTGCACAATTTCAATAAAGTTGTCTTGCCGGCTCCCGATGGACCTACCAGTGTCGTGATTTTCCCTTCTGGAAAAGAACCTGTAATGCCTTTTAAAATCGGGGTTTTTCCAAATGAAAAGTCCACATGATTGAAATGAACAGCCGGTTTATAGTTTACAGACACGAATGCCACTTCCTTTCGGACAGAAAAACAGCACACTTTTAATAGTGTGCTGCTTGTATTGCTATTACTCTTCCAATTTGCGGTGTGCGAATTCGTCATCCATTTTCAGGAAGTATTCGCCGCCTTCTTCAATGGCTCTTACTCTTGCAATGATGTCCCGGAATGACTTTTCTTCTTCCATCTGTTCTTCGATAAACCAATCCAAGAAAGATAAAGTCGCATGTTCCTGCATCTCATCAGCCAATGTCACCAATGCATATATATTGCTGGTCACGCTTTTCTCTTGCGATAATGAACTTTCCAGAACATCCAGCGCACTGACGAAATGATTTTTTGGTTCAGTCAAAGCCTGAAGAGCCGGCTTTTCATCCATTGTCACCAAGTAATTGTAGAATTTCATCGCGTGGTAATGCTCTTCTCTTGATTGGATCAAATAGAAGTTTGCAAATCCGTGATAGCCTTTTTTTGAAAAATACGCTGCCATTGCCGTATAAGCATGCGCCGCCTGTAATTCATTATTGAATTGATCGTTCAATGCGATCGTTAGTTTTTCTGATAACATATTTATTCCTCCTCTTTCTTATTTAGAATTATTATAATGTAGTCAATATACCATAGCTCTAAAAGATAATCAAATTAAATGAGAAAACTAATATTCAAATGAGAATATATATCATTTATAATAATATCCACCTTAATTTAAATGATAATTATTATTGTTTAGGAACTGTTGGAGCCTTATAACTTACTTTTAGTAACATCATGTAGTACGATATCATATAGATAGGGTTTATATAGGGGGAAATTAAAATGACAGATATGAAGTTAGACCCAAAGGTCTTTGCCATATTAAAAGAGAAAATTCAAATGATCCCGACCGAAGAAGGCGCGGTTTACCTCGTTGGACCGATTCGGCTTCCTGTAAACTTATATGATGAAACCTTTATATTCAATTGGTATTGCTGGCTCAGCCTTGATGAGGTCACCGAGGATTACGAAAGCATCATCGAGAAACTCAGCTCGGCAAACCTGGCGGAATATCAGCAATCGAGTGTCCTCGTTTATGGGGATTTCGAGAACGATGCTGAGGCATTGATCCGCATGCATTCCATCTGCCACACAGGCGATATTTTCGGCAGCAAGCGCTGCGACTGCGGCTATCAACTCAAACAATCTATGAAGCGCATTACAGACCACGGCACCGGCGCTTTGTTTTATTTGGCAAATCATGAAGGGCGCGGCATTGGGCTCTTCAGCAAAGCGATGGCCTATGTCCTGCAGGAAAACGGCTACGACACAGTCGAAGCCAACGAACGCTTAGGGTATGTGGACGATTCCAGAAATTATGGGGATGCGATTGCTGTGCTGCAGGCACTTCGCACCAAACCAGTGACCTTGATGACCAACAATCCCAAAAAAATCGCTGCCATCGAAAAAGCAGGGCTCCAGATTGCTTCAATAACCTCTCTTTGGGGAGACGAATCCGAATACAATGCCAATTACCTGCAAACTAAAATCAATCGCTCGGGCCATCTTAAAGACGGGGAGGATATTGTCCATGTCAAGCCATGAATTTTACATGGACCTCGCTATCAGCAATGCGAAAAATCTGAAGGGTCAGACAGATCCGAACCCCTTGGTTGGTTCCGTCATCGTCAATGACAACCGGATTGTTGGTATCGGCACCCACCTGAAAGCCGGTGAGCCCCATGCCGAAGTCCATGCGCTTCATATGGCAGGTGACATGAGCCGGGGCGCGACCATTTATGTTACGCTTGAGCCCTGCTCCCACTTCGGCCGGACCGGTCCATGTGCACAAGCTATCATAGATGCCGGCATCTCGAAAGCCGTCGTGGCAACTCTTGATCCAAACCCGATTGTTTCGGGAAATGGTGTCCGGATGCTGGAAGAAGCAGGCATTGAAGTGATTGTTGGAGTCCGCGGGCAGGAGTCTCAAGCGATGAACGAAGTTTTCAATAAATTCATTGTTGAAAAGACCCCTTTCGTGACCTTGAAAGCGGCATCCACACTTGATGGAAAAATCGCCACCCATTCCCTCGACAGCAAATGGATCACTTCTGAGGAAGCACGTTTGGATGTCCATCTTCTTCGCAGCCAACACATGGCCATACTGGTGGGCGTCGGCACCGTTATTGCAGATGACCCTGAATTGACGTCCCGAATTCCAAATGGCCGTAATCCGCTCCGTATCGTACTCGATTCTACGCTGCGAATTCCGCTTGGCTCGAAACTTGTTACTGATGGAATAGCGGATACCTGGATCTTTACAAGCCGCAATCACGATGCCGAGAAGCGGAAAGCATTGGAGGCATTGGGGATCTGCATATATGAAACCAACAATGAAAATCAGGTAGATGTGTTGGACGTTGTGCGCCTGCTGGGTGAAAAAGGCATTTCTTCGCTCTTTATTGAAGGTGGAGGCACCATCAATGCAGCCTTTCTTGAAAATGGATTGATTGATAAAGTGGTATTTTACTTTGCCCCTAAACTCGTTGGCGGCAAAATCGCACCGACTTTCATCGAAGGTACAGGTGTTGAATGGATGAAAGATGCCATCGATATCCGCGATGGCGAATTCAGCAAAATCGGCAAGGACTTTAAATTTACGGGTTATCCCGAAAAGCGAGGCAGTATATGAGATTTGGATTTGATGTAGACGATACATTGATCAATTTGCGCGAATACGCGTTTCATTATTACCAGCAGCAATTGGGCACACGAGTGGACATCGACATTTTCCATGCCTTGAACCGTGTCGAAATACACGAGGCTTTCGGATTGAGCGACGAAGAAGGCAAGAGCATGTGGACACACTCTTTAGACTTTTTGTATTTTACTGAATGCCCTCTCTACCCCGGTGCACTGGAATTACTGAAGCAACTCGAGTCGGACGGCCATGAGATTTTCTATATTACATCCCGACCGCCTGAACACACGGAAAACACGTTTAGCTGGCTGGTTAAGCAGGGCTTTCCTGTTGAACGGGAAAATTTTTTCTGCGGCATGAGGGATTTTGAAAAAGCCGGCATCATTAAAAGCCTCCAGCTGGATTATTATTTCGATGACAAGCCGGCTGTCCTGGACACCTTGGCGAATGAGCCGGTGAAAGTCATCGTCAAAGACCAATCCTATAACCGCCACCTCGATTTGCCGCGTGTGAAAAGTTGGAGCCAGTTGGATGGTCTGATCAATAGTGAGATCAAGTGAAGAAATTTAAATAAACCAGGCAAAGAAAAGTGATTCATTTTTCTTTGCCTGGTTTATTTTTAAGTAGACTTTCTCTCAATCAACACAGGAAGATAAAGCTTCTCTTTATATATCTCTTTGAATTCCTTGCTGACGATCTATTGCAATCACGCCGAGTTCCTGCCGCTCCTACGATGCGACCCACCCTTCCTTGATGGCTGCTCCCACTCTATGCTTGGTTGACAAGCACATAAACTCAAAATGGTTATTGATATACAGGGAAACTGAAATATAAAAAAGGACAGGGGAATTTCCCTGTCCTTTCCTCATTCCACTTTGTCTTCTTCACTTAATTGGCATTGCCCAAAAGCATCATCTAAAGTATCGTATCTGCCCAATCGATGAACTTTTCCATCTCTGATATCCATAAAGGTATAAATCGTAACATGTCCGTTCTGGTTTTCCCATGTAGCTTTTTGAACACACACAACTTCGTTGCCTTTGGCATAATGGCCCTGCGTTTCCATTTTAATGCCTGACTCTTTAATCCATTGCTCCAGGATATCATGACCTTCTGCTACTCCACGCGGACCTACCAATTCAATATGGGGATCTGACACTTCCAGTACGCCTTTGATGTCCCGTTGGTTGACTTTCTTGGTCCACTGATCTGCAATCTTGATATTGTCTTCCATTTTCTTGTCCCCCTTCCTCCAGACATCGACCTGCTTTTAATGCGGCTCAATAAGGTTGAAAAAGAAGACAGGAAAAAACCTGTCTTCTTTAGTAATTCTCGTTTTTCAACTTTTTAAACGTTTCTACAAATTTATTCGGGTCTGAATAGATTTTGTAGGTCAAAACACCTCGATGGGTATGGAGGTACAGTAATCTGGCTTCAGAAGAAAATGATTTATAGGAGATGTCCCATACATTCGCTACGTGGAATTTCGTTGCAGAAGTTACCAATGTATCTTCGTAAAGTTGAATATTGCATTCGGTTTCGACGATTTTCATTTCGCCAGCTTCGATCGAACGCTCCGTGTCGATGTAAGTGATGGACGACAATAAATTCAGTTGGTCCAAGTTGTTATTCCTCCTACAGATCCTTTTCTAGAAGTTTATCGTAAAGAGAGGGTTTTAAGCAAAACATACGTCCGCTTGATGGCGTCCAATCCATCATTAAAGACCTAGACCGGCTGGTTACGGAAGTGTTAAACTATTCACACAATACCCCATTGCGACAGGAGAGCTGTTATGGAAACCTGGTTTGCGGCGACATCCACCCATTCTTTCAATCCCTTTTCCCTGAACCACTTGCTGGCATTGGCTATTGCTGCTGCAGGAATTATTGCGCTTGTCTCTGCGAAAAAACGGTTGAGAGAGCAGAAGCGGCTATTCCAGTGGCTACGCTGGCCCCTTCTGGCTCTTCTTTTCGTCTCGGAATTCTCCTATCAGTATTGGGCTATCACGAATGAGGTATGGAGCTTTAGCGGGCAGATGCCTCTGCACCTATGCGGGATAGCTTCTCTAACTGCGATGATTGGACTGTTGACTATGCGTCCTCTATGGATTCAACTTTCTTTTTACATCGGCATACTGCCAGCCTTCTTGGCTTTGATTACTCCAGAACTGCCGTATGACTATCAACATTTCCGTTTTTGGAAATTCTTTATCCATCATATATCCATTCCCTGGGCTTGCTTATTTTTGGCATTATGCCGCCCTGATACCATCACCCTGCGCTCAGTCTTTTCTGTCTACACGCTGGTTCTTGCTTATGCGGCGCTGATCGGCTTCTGGATCAACCCGTTGACTGATTCCAACTACCTTTATTTGATGCAGCGCCCGACAACCACCTCTCCGCTCGACTTCTTTGGGGATGGCCTGTGGTATTATATCAATCTTTGCCTTACTGCTTTGCTGTTATTTTTTATCCAATACCTGCTGTTTCGAAAATTTATTAAAGCGCCTTAGTGCTGCTACTCCATTTCAAAGTATTCATTGATTAAATCCCCATTTACGCCAATAGCAGCTGCACTTCCTTCGCCAGCTGCAATGACCAGCTGGGAAGGCACAATCAAAGAAGCATCGCCTGCTGCGTAAACGTTCCAGACATTTGTCCGTCCATAATCATCGGTCAAAATTCCTCCATGTTCGTTTTGCTTACAGCCGAGTTCCTTGGCGAATGTTGTCGCGTGACTCCATAAAGGCGTTACAAACCCTCCAACCCGGTCAATCAAAGTACCGTCTTCAAGTCTGACGCTGCGTAATTGTCCATTGTCACCTTCCAAATCGCTAATAATATCCTCCACCACCTTGATGCCTTTTCGGAGCAGCTTTTGCTTATCTTCTTCCTCCAGCCGTCCTTCTCCATTTGTAAAAACGATTAGGTCGTGGCTCCAAGTATAGATTTTTTTTGCCAGCTCAAACACCTGTTTATCTGCAATGATCGCCAACGGCTGATCGCGCAACTCCCAACCATCGCAATACGGACAACTGAATAAACTGGTGCCATAAAACTTTTCAATACCCGGAATGTTCGGCTGCTCTTCTTTCAGACCTGCAGCGATGATGATCTTGATACTGTGAAAAACATCCCCACTTTCCGTCGTCAGTTCATAATGTGTCTTGGAAATGCGGTTGACGCTCACTATACGCTGCTCTTGAATTTCAACACTATCGTATTTGGCGATGTCTTTCCGACCCATCCGTTTGAGTTCTTCCGGTTCAATGCCGTCTCGTGTAATAAAGCCATGCGATTTCCTCGTCACCAGATTACGCCCGTTATCGTCATCAAAAAGCAGTGTCTTTCTTCGGGATCTCCCCAGCACCAGTGCAGCGTTCAGCCCCGCAGGACCGCCCCCGATTATTGCGCAGTCGAAAATCATAGCAACCCTCCTTTAGTATTGTCGTTTCCCCGAAATTTCCCGTTTCTTCTCTTTACTAAACAATAAGCTTCAATGGTGTCGACTGCATAATAAAAAAGAGATGCTCCCAATTTCAGGAGCATCTCTTTTAAGCTTGTTTGACCAATAATCCCGTTAAGGCATCAATGAAGAATTGATTTTCATCCGGCGTTCCAACAGAAACCCGCACGTAATCAGGCAATCCCCAAATTTTTCCGTGGCGGACAATGACCCCTTTCGCCATTAATTCCTTATACAGCTTTTCTCCATCTTCGCCTATTTGCACCAATACGAAGTTGGCCATGCTTTCTATATAGGCCAATCCCAGTTCATCGAAGGCCTTGTATAATTGCTCGCGGCCGGCTTTATTAGCCTCCTGGGAAGTCTTTACATGCTCAGTGTCTTCAATGGCAGCTGTTGCTGCAATCTGCGCTAAGGTATTGACATTGAACGGTTCTTTTACTTTTAAGATCGACTGAATGATCGGCTCGGAAGCAATCCCGAAACCAACCCGCACTCCGGCAATCCCGTAAATCTTCGAAAAAGTCTGCAGCGTCAAGACCGGGTATCCCGCATTGATGTATTCGATGCCGTTTGTGTAATCGGCAGCGTCTGCAAAATGGTTGTAGGCAGCATCGATGACCACCAGCACATCATCAATCGCTTCCACTAATTTATCCAAATCTGTTTTGGACATATATGTGCCTGTCGGGTTGTTCGGTGAACAAACGTAAATAATCTTGGTTTTCTCTGTCACAGCGGCAATCATTGCATCCACATTAAATTCAAAGCCTTCCGCAAATTTCACCGGAACTACTGTAGCCCCCATAATATGAGCGCCGAAATCGTATTCGCTGAACGAAGGAGACGGCACAATCACTTCGTCCCCTTCTTCAAGGAAAGCTTCAGAAATCAATGTAATCAATTCGTCCGCTCCATTTGTCGGGATGACTTGCTTCGGATTTACGTGAAACTCCTTGGCAATCGCTTTTTTCAATGCGCTGGCATCCGCATCCGGGTAGCGGTTCAATTCCGCCAAACCTTTTTGGATGGCTGCTACCGCTTTAGGGGATGGACCATGTGGATTTTCATTGGAGGCCAATTTAATGACGCGTTCCAACCCCAACTCTTTCTGTACTTCCCAAATCGGCTTTCCAGGTGAATAAGGCTGGATGTTTTCCAAAGTTTTGCGCGCTTTAATATTATTTGAACTGGTCATTGAAATTCCTCCAAAAGATGTAAGTGATGAATCATTAGTAATATATTCTTATAATCATATCAGCCTTAGCAGGCAAATCAACTGAAAAAACCATTGAAGGATTGCGAACCCTTCTTAAATCGGCTAAAAGAATGAATTTGAGACAGGCTGCTTACCGCAACTTTATACATCTGCTATTCGGAACACCCTTCCGCTCCTCTTCATTATACAGAATTGCTGCATTATTTGAACACGTCTATCCAACTATTTGTACCGGATAATAAAATATGGTTTACTGTTAAACAGACGAAGCTAAAGAGGAGTTTTAAAATGATCAAGAAAATGAAATTCGCATTCGCCCCTTTTCTCCTATTGCTGACATTGGGTGCGTGTTCTGATAATGAAGAAGCTGCACCTAAAGAAGTAGCGGAACCTGAAACGGCAGAAGAAGCTTCAAGCGAATCGGCTACTGAGGACTCCTCCCTGGAATTGCCGGCCCAGGAAGATGTAGTGGTCGTCGTGGATGGGGAAGAAATTTCAGGAAATGTCTACAATAGTGTCGCACGGCAGCTCGAAACCACATTGGCTGCCCAAGGGCACTCCACATCGGACGAAACTGCCAAGATGGTGAAAGAGCAGGCACTATCCGTACTGGTGGGCAATAAAGTGATTTTGAATGATGCAGAGGAAAAAGGCTATGAAGCTGATGAAAAAACGGTCAAAGAACGCCTGGAAGACTTGAAAGGCCAGTTTGAATCGGAAGAAGCCATGGACGAAGCGTTAAAGCAAACCGGATTTACATTGGAAGATATGGAAGGACAGCTCCGCGAACAATTAGTGTATGAACAATATGTTGCCGAAGAAATCAAAACAGCTGAAGTGACAGATGAAGAAGTACAAGAGGCCTATGACGGCTTTGTTGAAACTTCTGAAGAAGAAGTTCCAGCCTTGGAGGAAATGGAGCCGAATATCCGCCAATCTCTTGAACAGCAAAAAACACAGGACGCGGTATTTACGCGCATTGAAGAGCTGAAAAAATCCGCTGAAGTGGAAGTTAAGATTTAAACAAAAACATCCTGCTCAATTGTGAGCAGGATGTTTTTGTTTATTACGCCAGTTTTTCTGAACAGTAGGCAAGGATTTCTTCTTCTTCCTCATCTTCAAGTCCGAATTCAAGTGCGCCTCTTGTCTGCTTATCAATAAAGTTGTAATGTGCTATGCGGGCTCCGGTTTCTTCTGCAGCAATGATGACACGCAGTTCCAGGCCGGCTTCGGTATATAGTTCATCATCTTCATCAACTTCGACATTCAACAAAAACTCGTAACGGTCGCCTACCATAATGCCTGTAGGGTCGTTAATTTTGTGAAACACGTAATCTGTAATTTGCATTGTAACACCTCCGTTCTTCTATTCTAGCGTGTCTGTGCCTTTTTGGACAGTTCTATAGTGAAATAAAACGTTTAATATGCCATCAAAAGGGAACATAAACAGGGTGAAGACAATTAAAGGAGTGGAATCGAATGAACGTATTAGTTATTGGCGCCAACGGTCAAGTCGGCCGCAACGTTGTCAAAGAATTAGCCGAATCAAACCATCAAGCGACCGCAATGGTCCGTAAAGAAGAACAGGTAGACAAAATGAAAGAACTTGGAGCTGACAAAGTCGTACTCGCGGATTTGGAAAAAGATTTCAGCGATGCCTTTAAAGGCGTGGATGCTGTCATTTTCGCTGCAGGTTCTGGACCTTCTACAGGAGCTGACAAGACCTTGACCATCGATTTATGGGGCTCGGTTAAAGCGGCTCAATACGCACAGGAAAAAGGCATCAAACGTTTTGTTCAATTAGGATCGGTGGGATCGAATGACCCTGATGCCGGCGGCGAAGCGATGAAACCGTATCTTGTAGCCAAACGCACAGCAGATGATCTGCTGCAAACGACCGATTTGGATTACACCATTGTCCGTCCTGGAGCACTTTCTGACGAAGACAAATCTGAGAAGATTGAAGTTTCTCTAAAAGGATTTTCTTCATTGGAAGGAAGATCCATTCCAAGAGCGGACGTGGCTCATATACTGGTCGGAGTTCTTGACCGCAGCAATACTTATAACAAAGTATTTGAAGTGCTGCAAGGCGATCAGCCAGCCAGCGACCAATTAGACTCTTTATAGAAAAGACTGTAATAGCAGGTAAAAAAGAGCGGATGGATTTCCGCTCTTTTTTGTGTTAAAATAGGCAATACGATAACTAGAGGACGTGATAAGCATGATTAATATTCAACCACCAAAAGCGGATGTGACGATTACACAGCGCAAACAGGAAATTACAGGTGACGAAGCTGTCATCAAACCGTTATTCGGCTTTATCGATTTGCACGATATTCCGCGCGATAAAGGCGGCATCATCCAATTTTTCAATCACAGCGGAGAGTTGTTGTTTGTCGGAAAAGCCCGCAAACTTCGCCAGCGCGTGAAAAAACATTTCGAAGATTCGGTATCACCGTTGAAAAACCATCGTGAAGAAGTATACCGCATCACTGTTTCCATTATAGAAGATCCAATGGAGCGCGATATTTACGAAACATATTTGATCAACACGCAAAAAGCCAAATACAATGTTGATAAAGTGTTTTATCAAGAACAGCAGTAAAAAAACGGAAGCTCTCGGGCTTCCGTTTTTTTATTGCACTCTATTAAGTTAAACTAATAACGTTTCTCTGCCGATATTCTATAAAACAGCTGCGCTGGGCAGAGCAGTGTACGCAATGATGATTTTCTAAGTTCAACTTACATATTCAGCCATTTTTCAAAATAATAGTGGTTATGGCCTTCCGGAAAATCCTTGATCACACCAAATTCGGAGAAGCCCTGCTTTTTATAAAATGCCGGAGCTTGAAAGCTGAGGGTGTCGACGACCATAAGACGATGGTCTTTGCTGCGCGCGTATGCTTCTGCTTGAGCCATCAGTTTTTCGGCAATCCGCTGCCCTCTGGATGCCGGATCGACCCATAGAAAATCGATATGCAAATGCCGCCAAAAGCCCGTAGCCGTTAACCCCCCTATAATTTCTCTCTCATCATTACGGACAATAAAGCTCATTTGTTCAAATTGAGATTTTTCTTCTCCAGGTAAACTCGCATTATTGTGTTCAATAACTTTTTTCCGGATGAAATCACGGTCCTCTGCCACTTCCTGTTGAGTGATTTCCATTGATATAGCCCCTCTTTTAATTGATTCAAACACCTTTCTTCATCTTCTCATTTCCCGCTTCTTTTGTGCAGCCTCTTCTGCTGCAATGTTTTAATTTACTAACCAAAAGGAATATAGAATTAATAACTATATTTTTTGGAGGAACCCATATGTCGTCATATATAAAAGAAAGTACATCCGCCCGTTGCCAAAGCGAATACGATCCGCTCCGGCGCGTTCTGCTTTGTCCCCCACGCTATATGGAAATCAAAGATGTCATCAATGACGTACAGAAAAGATATAAAGATGAAAACATCGATGTCGCCAAAGCGCTTCATCAGCACACTGAATTTGTTCAAGCATTGATTGATCAAGGCGTACAAACCGATTTGATCGAACCCTCTGAAGAATATCCTGAACAAGTTTTCACGCGCGACATCGGATTCACCATTGGAGACACAGTCTTTATCAGCGAAATGGCTTCTGAAATCCGCCAGGGAGAAGAACAGGAGCTTGAAAAGTGGATGGAGGCACATGACGTCAACTTCAAGCAGTTGACTGGCCACCGCATCGAAGGCGGCGACGTCATCATGGACCGCGATACCGTATTCGTGGGTATCAGCAGCCGAACGTCCAAAAAAGCCATCCGTGACCTGCAGCTCCAATTACTGGATTTTGAAGTCATCCCTATTTCCTTTAATGAAAAATACCTGCACCTCGACTGTGTCTTCAATATCCTGTCGCCAACTGAAGCGCTGGTCTTTCCAGAAGCGCTTGACATGGCGACTGTCCAGATGCTGGCCGAACGCTACACACTGATCCGCGTCAACGAAAAAGAGCAATTTGCGCTCGGCACCAATGTGCTGTCCATCGGTGACCGTAAAGTTTTTAGCCAGCCGCAAAATCGGAATGTCAATAAGCAGTTAACCGCCCGCGGCTTTCACGTAATTGAAGTCGATTATTCTGAAATCATCAAGTCAGGCGGCGCTTTCCGCTGTTGCACCATGCCATTGATCCGCGCTTAAAAATTCGATGCAGATATGAAACGCTTTAATCATCTTTTCAACCCATAGTAAATCCCAAGCCGATGTGGCTTGGGATTTTGTGTGTTCTATAGATGACTTGCAGCTTTCTGCTTTTGCTGCACCTGTTCAATAAATTCTTTCATCAGCTCCACCCCGTTCGGCGTCCCGATCGACTCGGGATGGAACTGGATTCCGTAAACAGGGTAATCCCGATGTTTGACAGCCATGATCGTCCCGTCATCGAGTGCCCTTGATTGGACCTCCAGACAGCCTGCCAGGGTTTCCGGTTCCAGTACAAGCGAATGATAGCGCATGACCGGCAAGGGGAGCGGCATGTTTCTGAACAACCCTTGATGATCATGTGATACCTCGGAGACCTTGCCGTGGCGAATAAAGGGAGCTTGGACGACCTTGCCACCAAATGCCGCTCCAATCAGCTGCTGGCCTAAGCAAATCCCGAGGATTGGGACCGATCGATGCAGTTCCTGAATCAGCTTGATTGATTCAGGCAATTCCAGCGGATGGCCTGGTCCCGGCGAAAGAATTATAGCTTGCGGGTTTTTCGCTTTGATTTCATCGAGCGTCAGAACACCAGAGCGTACCACTTCAACCTCAACGCCCATGGCTGCAACTGCCTGATAAATATTGTAGGTAAACGAATCGTAATGATCGATTAGGAGAATCATCCGAACACCTCCGTAAGTGAACGCGCTTTGTGCAGCGTTTCCTCGTATTCTGCCTGTGGATCCGAATCAAAGACAATGCCTGCGCCCGCTTGCACGTGGACCATTTCATCCTTGACCACAAAGGTACGGATGGCCAGTGCAACATCCAGGTTTCCATTGAATCCCAAGTAGCCGATAGCCCCTCCATAAACCCCTCTGCGCTCTTCTTCAAATTCCTGTATCAATTGCATGGCCCGCACTTTGGGAGCGCCAGAGACCGTGCCAGCAGGAAGACAGGACACCAATGCATCGAGTGGATGCATTTTTTGGTCGAGCTCTCCTGTGACTTCCGATACTAGGTGCATAACGTGCTGGTATTTCTCGATAACCATGTACTTTGGCACTTCAACAGTTCCAATCTGCGCGACCCGCCCGACATCGTTGCGGCTGAGGTCCACCAGCATCTTGTGTTCTGCCTGTTCTTTTTCATCCCCGGCCAGCTCTTCAGCCAACCGTTCATCTTCCTCGACCGTCCTGCCGCGTTTGCGTGTTCCGGCAATCGGGTTGGTCACCATATGGCTGTCCCGGATCGTCAACAGGCTTTCCGGCGATGCTCCTACAATGGCATAGCCGTCAAAATCGATGAAGAACTGATAGGGAGATGGATTTTGCTTGCGCAATTTCCGGTACAGCGAAAAAGCATCCCCTTTATAACTTGCAGACAACCGTTGTGACAGGACCAGTTGGAAAACATCGCCTTTACGGATGTGGTCTTTTGCCTGCTCCACCTGTTTCCGGTAAAGGGCATCGCTGGTTTTGGAATTGAATTGCAGAGATTCCTGATCCGCCACCGCTGCCGATTTTTCCGGCACGGCCAATTGCCGTTCAATTTCATCCAACTTGTCTTCAAACGTTAAAATCGTCACGTCATTTTTTACATGGTCAAATACTACGATGGTCTCATAGATCTGCAGGTGAATATCGGGCATCTGTAGGCTGTCTTCTTTTGGTGCTTTGATCGGTTCATAAACCTGGATCGCGTCATAGCCGATGTAGCCAAGGGCGCCACCCGTGAAAGGCAGGCCTTCCACTTCCGCTTCATAACGGGGCATCAATCCTTTGATCAGCTCCAGGGGTTTGCCGTCATGCACCTTTTCGGCACCTGTCCGAAAATCGATTTCTCGCAATTGGCGGCCATGGCCGATAAATCCGATCGACGGATTTGCTCCGATAAAGGAATAGCGTCCTGTGACACTTGTCTTCAATGAACTTTCAAGCAGGCATTTGCGTTCTCCTGCCAACCGGTTAAACACCGCAATCGGTGTTAAGGAATCTCCATCAATTTTTCTCGTCTTCATTTCTTTACTCATCTCGACTCATCTCCATTTCTTAAAAGCGCAGGCAAATTTCCCGACTGCATAGCTCCGTGCCTTTGGTTCTGCTTTCCTACTGAAAATAAAAAAGCCCCTGCAGGAACAGAGCTGTTCCTTGCAGAGGACGGAATGACCGCGGTACCACCTCATGTTAAAGCCGACAAAGCTTTCACTTGATCCCTGATAACGTGGGGAAACGGATTCTTCTACTGACTTGTTCAAAGAATCACTCATAAGCCCATTCACTCAGACACCCCGCCAGTTTCCACCTGCCACTGGCTCTCTTTGAGAGGTTGATCTGCGCTACTCTTCTTACTCATCGATTTTGCTCTGCTATGCTCTGCTCAACTGGAACTCGGCGGTGTCGCTTCCGACCCCTTCAACCGCAATCCGTACATAAAAGCTTGTGCCCATCTTATTCAATTCAAGCGTATTTGTCAACTAAAAACATGACTTATTTAGATAATTCTGTATTTAACAGCAGGATTAAGGTATAAATAAAGTAAGTGTTTTTACTTTTGAAATAGAGGGAGGAGAAAGATGATGAAAACTCATTCAATCTTATCAACGGGGGTTTTAGCTTTAAGCTTACTGCTCGCCGGCTGCGCGGGTGAAAGTACAAGCGACTCAGGCAATGAAAATGCAGAAGACAGCACCCAGATCAGCTTTATTCACTGGAGAGGCGAAGACAAAGCTGTATTGGATGATATCATTGCGCAGTTTGAAGACGAAAATCCCAATATTTCAGTGGAGATGACCATTTATCCATCCGAGCAATACCAGGCTACCGGACAGCGCCTGCTCCAGGACGGTTCAACAGGTGACGTCTTCACATCCTTCCCGGGAGCACAATTCGAAGCAATCGCCAGTGCCGGTTTGTTTGAAGATTTGAGCGGCGAGGATTTTGTTTCCCATTTCGATGAAGAACTGATCAGTGTTGGACAAAAAGATGACGCTCAGCTTGCGCTTCCTTATCAGCTAGTCTTCAATATGCCTGTCTATAACAAAGGCATGTTCGAAGAGCTAGGCTTGGAAGTACCAAAGAGCTGGACCGAATTTCAGGAAATGGCTGACACACTTCTTGAGAATGGCATTACGCCAATCGCCTTTCCAGGAGCAGACATTGGCCCCAACCAATTCATGAACAGCATGATGATGAACAATGCACCCGATGAAGATATTTTCGAAAAACTTCAAAATGGTGAAGAGTCACTGACCAACGAATGGTGGGTCAAGACCTTGGAGGATTTCCAGCTGCTTGAGCAAAATGGTTATATCCAGGATGATGCACTGGGTACCTCGCAGGATTCTGCCATGGCGATGGTAGCCAATGAAGAAGCCGCCATGCTCGCAACGGGATCTTACCATATGTCCGCTCTGCTTGATCTGAACCCTGATCTTCAGCTGGATTTGATGGCCCCGATCACAGTTGAGGAAAGCGAAGCCGTTTACGAAGGAATCAATACTGCCACCTTCATGCTGGCTGTCAACAGCCAGTCGGAAAAGAAAGAACAGGCAAAAGAGTTTATCGCATTTCTCAGTCAGCCTGAAATCGCTTCCCAATACGCCAATGAAACCGGCCAGCACCTGACAGTCAATGACGTTGAATACGAATCGGAAGTATTGCAGAATACGGCTTATTGGATCGACGAAAAAACAACCCGGTTCCAGCCGCGCTTCCTGATCACGAACGCTCAAATTGAGGCTGCTGTCCTGAGCTCCATAGAAAACGTACTGGGCGGAGCAGATCCGATGACGGCCGCTGAAGAAGCACAGCAGCTCGTAGACGAAAACAGGGAATAATAGGATGAAAATTTCTAAATCCATTTATTTATTTTTTTTACCGGGCGTTCTCCTATATGCCATTTTCTTTGTTTATCCGACAATCAGCGCCTTGTTTTATTCGTTTACAGACTGGGATGGGCTAAGCCAAAGCTTTCAGTTTGTCGGAATCGACAATTACGAACGTGCCTTTACAGGGGATACGATTTTCCGGAAGACCATCGGCAATAACCTGAAATTCATGCTCGTTGTCGTTGTCTTCCAAACACTCGTCGCCTTGGCTTTCGCCTTGGTCGTCCTGAAAAATACTAGAACCACCATCTTTTTGCGCGCACTTTATTTTTTCCCAACCATCCTGTCATCTGTCTCAGTCGCCTTTATCTGGTCATTCATTTACGATCCGTCACTTGGCATCCTAAACCAGGTATTGGAACTGGTCGGACTTGGATTCCTGGCTCAAAACTGGCTTGGAAACGCTGATATTGCCATCTATTCTTTGGCCGTGACGCAAATCTGGTTCCATGCCGGACAAATGCTCATCATTTTTGTAGCAGGATTGCAGGCGATTCCGGACGAGCTTTATGAAGTGGCCAAAATAGAAGGCGCCAACAAATGGCAAACGTTCCGCACGGTGACGTGGCCCCTATTGGCACCTTCCGCTACGATCGTCATTGCATATACCACTATCCAGTCGTTCAAAGCATTCGACCTGGTCTTTGCGATGACAGGAGGAGGGCCAAATAATTCAACCGAAATTGTTGCCACCTATATTTTTGACATCGCCTTCAGAAACTATCAATTTGGCTACGCGAGCGCCATTTCAGTTATTTTCATGATCATTATCGCCATTATTACCTTCTTGCAGTTCAAAGCCCTGCGTTCTGATCGGATTTCTTATTAAAAAAATCGAAAAAATTATAGTTTCTTTAAGTTTTAAGAAAGGAGGGCAACAGTTTGTTCTTCAGAAGGTTTTCTCTTATCATCTATGCACTGCTGATTTTAGTCCCTTTGCTGATTGTGGTTTTGACTTCCATGAAAACGATTCAGGAAACGTTCAGAAATCCACTCGGCCTGCCGGAAGCTGGGATCCAGTTTGGGAATTATACAGCCATATTCCAGGAACAGACGATGGCTGGCTACTTTATGAACAGTGCAATTGTCACTTTGTTTTCCGTGTCTTTGACACTGTTCTTTGCTTCGCTGATCGCCTACGGCATAATTCGGCTCAATAATTGGATGGGCAATTCCTTGTTCATTCTGTTTACACTTGGCATGATGGTGCCGGCCCAGGTCAGTATGATTCCCCTCTACTCGCTGATGCTCGACCTCAGCCTGACCAATAGCCTGCTTGGATTGATTCTTGTCAATATCTCCACCACGATGCCAATAGCTGTCTTTATCTTGACCGGATTCATGAAAACCTTGCCGAAGGAATTGTTTGAAGCTTCGACAATAGATGGGGCTGGAAATTGGATGATTTACGCTAAAGTGGCAATCCCACTGTCGCTGCCCTCTTTGTCAGCTACAGCAATTTTTCTATTTGTGATGCATTGGAATGATTTATTGTATCCTTTGCTGTTTATTACGGACAACGCCTACAAGACCCTGCCGCTCGCTTTGTTGGAGTTCCAGGGCGAATACTCAACCAACTATCCGATGCTCTTTACAGGCGTCATCATTGCTTCAGCGCCTATGGTCGTCGCCTATGTTTTCCTGCAGCGCTATTTCGTTGCAGGCATGACGGCAGGGGCAGTAAAAGGCTAATAAAAAAAGGACGGCATCGCTCATTGCAGAGCGGTGCCGTCCTTTTTAGGTTGCTGTATGCACTTTCCTGTTACCAAAACATCGGTTTGTCGACCATGAACCACAACATGAGCAACAACAATAAAATATAAATCCATAAGGAACGCTTCAGCTTCTTAACAAGCAGCAATTGACTGGCATCCTCATTGCCAAACTGATGGAGAATGGGTGTAAAGGCGCGCGCCAGGAAAAAAACAGAAGCAACCATTACGGCCAAGGTGCAGACGATCCATGAAGTTCCCCATTCCCATGGCCCTTGCCAAATCAGCAGGATGCCTGTTGCGACCAATACATGGCCTGCGTGTTTAACAAGGCGCGCAGCAGACTTGAATGTTGTGACTTGTGAGTCAAGCACGTCACCTGCTGCTGTTTCCATTCGCTTGACTAAAGGAAGCAGTACAAAAAACGGACCGATGGATAAAGCTGCGCTTAAAACATGAGCGTACAGCATGAGTGTATACATCACTTAATTACTGTGCTGCCGAATGGAATTCATGGACCCAAACAGTCATCTCTGGCAGCCAGGGCATGCCGGGATGAAATGATAATATAGACTGCTTGTATTCTTCAACGGTCGCATATCCTTCCCGAAGGATCATTTCGTCTGTTAGCTCGCCAAGTGTTTGCTGATATACCTGATTTACGATAAATCTCTTGTCGTCCAGCACCATGACTTCCCCTATATCTGCATAACGGCCATTTCTTCGCGTTGCGGACTTCGTACCGGCCAAAACTTTCTCTACATCCTGCTTATTAGTTACAAGCTTTTCGATTGTGCAGGTTTTTGGCGGCAATTGCTGTTCACTTTTTTCAGACATTTCTATTCCACCTCTCATCATTCTTTTTCAGTATAAGCGTTTTTCTTCTTTAACTCACTCCATAAAAAATCGCCCTGATCTTTATCAGGGCGAAGCTTGAAATCATTTTGCAAACACGTGCTTACCAATATTAGTGATCGTAGTACGTGAGAAAATCCACGTGTCCGTCACCCCGCTCGGATTGTAGTAATAAGTTGCACCAAGTGATGGGTCCGATCCCTTAAAAGCGGCTTTCACCGCCTGATATGCCGAAGCATTCGGTTTCAGTTTGTATTGGCCATCATTTACGGCAGTAAATGCATTCCGTTGGAAAATAACATTGTATGTACTGTTTGGAAACAGAGAAGAATCCATACGATTCAAAATGACAGCTGCTACCGCTACTTGTCCGGTAAAGCTCTCTCCACGTGCTTCTCCGTTTACCACACGTGCCATCATATCGACTTCTGAAAGTTTCGCCCGTGTCATTGAACCTGTAAATCCAGTGTTAGGAACATTGAAATCGCGCTGGAACTGAATAACTGCATTTTTTGTTATAGATCCATAATAGCCTGTAGGTGTTGTCTGGAAGTAACCCAATTTCTTCAAAGTTGACTGAAGTTCAGTTACGCCTTGTCCGGAAACGCCTTCATGCAGGTCTGGAGAATGTGCTTCTGCGGAGGTTTGAGAAAAACCTATGAATAGAACTGTGAATAAGGCAAATACTAATACTTTTAATTTTTTCATGCTTTCTCTCCCTCCTATTCCAAGAATCTACAAAAGATCCTTCTTAATAGTATATAATTGGAATTATAAGAATACAATCCCTCGTACTACTTAAATTTTGATGGTAGAATAACCAAAAGTAATAGTTTGTTGTCTTTCAGTGAAAAAATGGAACTTTCTCATGAGGAAATTAGGCATTTCCACTTATGAAATTGAAACGAATATACAGTTTTCTTTTAGAGTAATATATAAAAGGCTGCCTGGAGGTGCTCGGCAGCCTAAATAAAAGAACGCTTATTTTCTTTCGTAATGCAGCTGTGCAAATTGGCCATATGCTTTCACCGACTTGAGCTTTAAACGAATTTCAAAATCAAATTCCTGGAATAGCGGAATCCCTTTACCGATCAACACAGGAGCAATGGAAATGATCCATTCATCGATCAGGTTTTCTTTTACGAAACTATGCAGCAAGTTACTGCCCCCAATCACCCAGATGTCTTTTCCTGGTTTGTCCTTGAGGCCTTCTGCAAAGCTGGGAATGTCTTGATCCGTAAATTTTACGAACGGATTTTCCTCAGCCGCTGAAGTTGTGAAAACATAACTGGCCAAACCTTGATAGGGAAACTTGCCATTTTCCGCTGCCATTACCCAATCGTAGGTTCTGCGTCCCATAATCACTGTATCAATCGTTTCCATGAATTCAGCATAACCTGCATCCCCTTCTCCTGCCGTCTCAAACAGCCATTCAAGAGAATCGTCTTCCGCTGCAATATATCCGTCCAGACTGGTCGCAATGTAACATATAATTTTCCTTTCAGTCTCCATGACTGTCTTCCTCCTTCAAGGATTTTCACCCCAAGAATGGCCTCAGCACAAAACTGAAGCCATCTTTTTACTTACTTTCCAATTTTGCCATCGCTTTATGGGTTTGAGGAAATCCATTTGCCTGCCATTCCGATCGATAGGCAGAGTCCAATTGGCTCAAGCCGATTTCCGCTTCGTCCGTATTGGCATTGACACTTTCTTCGTGATCCACCGTCACGCTATTTCTCATATCATTGTCTTCATAAACCCAAACTTTTTTGGCTTTATTTTTTCGATAGGCAGTCAGCAACAGAATGCTGCCAGCCAGTGCCGCGCCAGTGTAAATAAAGTTTTTCGTAGGATTCTTTTTCATGGGTATCCCTCCAGTTATGTTCATCGTTTCTATTCTCTATCAATTCCCTTTTTGCTGAAAATTAAGCATTGTTGTTTGGGAGACGGCTCGGTATTTATTTGGTAAAGTGAAAGAAAGAAATTGACTGGAGGTGTTCAGATGAAGAAGATCGTTATCGTTTCAGACACACATATTCCATTCCGCGCCAAGAAATTGCCTCAACAACTATTGGATGCATGCCAAGAAGCTGATTTCATCATCCATGCAGGTGACTGGCAGACTTTGGATGTCTATCACGAACTGGCAGCTTATGCTGAAATCGATGGTGTAACCGGCAATGTCGATCCATGGGATATTCTCGAAAAGTTCGGCCGGAAAAAGATCCTCACTTTTGGAGATTTAAAAATCGGTGTGGTCCACGGTGACAGCGACCGAAAACCTACTGAAAAGCAGGCTTATGACACCTTCACTAATGACGATGTTGACATCATTGTTTTTGGTCATTCCCATACACCCGTGATGCGCGAAGTCGATGGTGTGATGTTATTTAACCCCGGTTCGCCAACAGATAAGCGCCGACAAGACCAATTTTCGTTCGGCTTGCTGGAAATCGGCGATTCCTGGGAACTCAAGCATGTCTTTTTTGATAAAGAAAGTTAGCCAAGAGATAAGCAACTAACGAATATGTACAGTTTTTTCGTATACCGGCTGGCAGGACAAGGCTGAAAGAACCAACTTTAAGCAGACGCATGACCCATAAATCATTGATTAATAGACTGTAAAGCAATACATCAAAAAAACCAGACTTTCCTCAAAGAGAGTCTGGTTTTTCTTCGCATTCTTTTATCAGCACAAATCCGAGTTGCTTTAATGCCGACTCCAGATTGGCTTCAATTAGTATACCTTTCAGTGCAGCGGCAAAATGTGGGACTTTCAACGCCATAAAGGGTTGAATCCCCGTAATGACCGGTGTAACGCCTATCATCTTAAGAATGTTTACAAGCTTCAGCAAGTATTCCCCAACGACAGAGTTGATCTGTAGAACCCCTGAAACATCGATAATCAAATACTCCATTTTTTCCTTGCTGCATTTTTCGAGGACATGGTCGATGATGACCTGTGCACGCGGAGCCGTAATTTCGCCGATCACCGGCACAATCGCCACACCCTTTGTGACAGGCACGATGGGTGCAGTCAATGTTTGAATTTGATCGTTCGCTTTTTCAAGTTCCAGTACGTAGGTCAACAGCGTTGACATCATTTCAAAATTAGTAAGTTGTTCTTCGGAAAGTCTGTGGTATTGGTCATCCAATCCACAAATAGTTCCATAGACTTTACCATCATTGTAATAAACCGGGACCCCGACGAATGTGCCGCTTCCGTAATTCGCAGTAATTTCCATCGAGCGGGTCAACTCGTTTTCCGAAACATCTTCTATGACTAATACAGAAGGGCCATGGTTGATGCTCAAGCTGCAGAAGGACTGTGGGAGAGGCATCGAACTGCCTTCTTCCACCAGCTCTTTACTGGAATTGTGCACTTTAATAATATTGTTTGTCTGCCCATCATTTTTAGCAATAAATATCGAATTGATTCCGATTTGTTTGCTCAGCAGCTGCAGAATATACGCAGCTGCTTCATCAAAGTTACTGAAATTCCGTTTCTTTTGAACGCTTTCCACTGTCAGACCCCCTTTCTCTTTGTCCACTCTCTAAGTACTTTGTTTTTTATAGTAAAGGGTAGAAGCTTGAAATTGAGAAGTGAAAACTCTTCGAATCTGTTTCTCGCCTGCCCATGCTGAGATGGAAAGCAGGTGGAAAAACTGATCTTTCTGTTTCACTTATAATATCATGTAAACAAAAATGGATACGCCTATATTCCTACATTAATTATACAGTGAAAATCTTTACTTTCACATTTAATTTATGTAACAAACATTGTACTTCGGCGTAGGAAATGTTCATCTTTTTTCCAAATAGGGTATGCATTTTAAGAATAGCATTTGGAGGTGGAAAAAATGGATAGTAAACTGGATATTCTTGTATTGGAACAATCCAATACAATGATTTATTTTAGATGGACAGACACAGAAGATGTCTGCCGAGTGAAACGGGATAATCAAGTCATTTATACCGGCACACAGAATCTGGTTAAAGACGAAGGATTAAAGAAAGGCGAATTATATACGTATACCATCGAACGGCTGGATGCTTCGGGCAATTGGACAGATAAGATCAAGCTTCATACCGGAACAGAAAACTCTAAACCGGACAGCATCAATCGCCTGGAAGAAATTGCCCTGACAGCCATCGTTTCCAAGGAAAGAATTTCCTTGGCTTGGGGAGAAATTGAAGGCATCACGAGATTCGATATTTACCGAAATGGCGAACTGATTAAGACGGTCGAAAAAAACCAATACACCGATCGCCAAGTTCCAATGAACCAGGAATTCACCTATCTGATTCGCGGAAAACGCCCTGTAGCTGAGTCAGAAGGAAACTTCAGCCAAGAAAAGTTCACCATGGCCAAGATTTTCGGGACTTTGAATCGGAACTCTTCGAAGGAAAAAGCTGCGATGGAAGAGTTTTGGCTGACCAAAAAAATTGCTTCTTTGGATTCTTTGCTGTCTGATGAGGAAAAGCCAAAAATTTACCCAGTCTGGCATTTCCGCTACCAAACCTTCCTGCCCGATTTGGTGCTGAAAAATCCCAATCTACTATCGCCTTTTTCTTACTTCCAGGGCGATGGCAGAGCATTCGATCCTGAATCGCTTCATTACCGGACGCAAGTCAATTTTACGGTCGACTTAAAAGAAGAAGAGTCCTCATTTGACTATGATAAGGACGTCGGTCCCACAATCGGCTACAATTGGAGAAAAAAATTCAGTAAGGCGGACGTCGCTTCTGCTGAAGGAATTGAGTTGGAGAAGCTTGAAGAAACGGGCCATAAAGTTTCCATTACATTAAAACATAGCGTCGGAAATCCGATCACCACTTCGCCTAATATCGATTACGATGTGTCAGCCGACTTTTACCGGGACGGCACTTATGACATTCTCGGGATACATGATCAAGCACCGAATCATGAAGTATACTTGAAATTTGGCGATGACGGCGAATGGATGGACATCCATCAAACTGAAAGCGAAGGCATGGCCTTTATGGCAGAACCTATTGCCAACCATTATTGGCGGATCTCTAATTTCTATTGACACTCTTTGATTGTACTTATCCATTGCTAAAGCCCGAACCGGAGTAATTCCGGATTCGGGCTTTATTGATTATTTATCTAAAAATCGTTTGCGGATATGAGGCGGCGGCAGCATGCAGCTGTCCAGCTTGCCAAATACTTTGTAACGATTTTTGGCTATGACATCATATGCTCCATCCCGGAATACACGGGGGAATGGCTTCAGGTAATATGCCAGTTTCCAAAGGCCTGTCAGATGATTCGAAATCATCAAAGCTCCTTCAGATTTCACATATGCCTGTCCATCCTTTATCAATACAAGGCTATCGACATCTTCCGGCACCTTATGTTTTACAGAGAGTTCTTGGCCGATTTCACTTTGCAATGAAGCAAACTGATAATAGCCGGCCGGATCATGATTTATGATAAACTGAACGCTTGAATCGCAAAAATTACAATCTCCATCGAATAACACGACAGCATGTTCCATAACGGTTTCCTCCTTCGGAAAAAATGGTTCTGTTATGTAACTATCCTCTTTTGCCTTTATTGAAACACCTCTTCAGTTGAAACCGTTCCTTGATGGAAAAATAGTTTCCAGCCATTCCGACGTTTTTTCCAAACGGAACTTCGGTTTGTCAGTTTCCCCGTCTGCCGGTTATGAATTTGATACGTAGTCAGTACAGCGGCTGGTCCCAACTCATGCAGTGCAAAATCCTTTATTTCCATTGGGGCCGGATTCAAGGCATGATCTCCATCATAATGCGATCGCTTGATGATTCCGCCCGAGCTCCCAAATTCAAAAAACTCATCGTCCAGCACATCGCCTAGCTTTTCTATCGAAACCCGGACCTCCGGCTGTAGATGACTGCATTCCAATGCATAGATTTCTTCAGTTAATTTATCCATGCCCAGTGTCCTGCCCCTGATATTTCCCGGGAAATGATACGTTCTTCCAAATACCCCTCCTTGCCTGAAGGCAGGAGGGGCATTTGGTTTTATTTATCGTCTTTAAAGAACTTCTGTGGATCTTCACCCGGCTGATCCTGTGGGGTATCAGATGATCCAAAATCCTCTACATCCTCAAAGCTGTCCTGATAATCCCGGATGGCACCAGCTTCCTTCTCAACTGGCTGTGCTGTAGAAGCCCGCAGCACACCTTCTTCCGATGGCCGGCTTTCCAAGTCTGGCTTATGATCAGCATGGTCAATGCAAGTCAACGCGGTCGGCAATGCTTCCAATCGTTCGAACGGAATGTCTTTGCCGCACACGGCACATGTCCCGTATGTCCCATCTTCGATGGCTGCCAAAGCGGCTTTCGCATCTTCCAGTTCTTCTTCTTTAAACTGAGTCATCGCCATGCCGCGCTCCTGATCGTATAAATCAGTGGCGTTGTCAGCGGGATGGTTATCGTAATTTGAAAGCTCAGTCGAATCCAACTCTTCTGAATGATCAACACGCTCTTCCAGCGATTCTACCTGTTCTTCCAACTGTTTTTTCAATTGCTTTAATTGTTCATCCTTCATCCGATTTCCTCCTCAAAAAGCTCACTTATCCTTTATATTGCCTTTATCGGGGAAATCAAACCTAGAAATATGCTAGGCTTTGCCGTCTTAACGCTTAAAAATCGTCGAATCGATCCAACAGGCTCAATAAATAATCATCCAGTCGGTGGCGCATCAATTCATCGGACAATCCTTTCATGCCGAAGGATTCCCAACCCGGATAAACTACTGGTGAGCCATCCAGTGTATCCGTCAGCGATATGAGATCCCAATACGGATCATAGGTGAATGAGCTGCCGGCATGGCGTTGATAAGCTGCCAAAAAATCATTTGCGATGGAAATTCCATACATCTGAGCCAGATTGACCCGACAATGTCCGACATCGATTCCCGCCGGTCCCCGACAAGCATTTACCCAGTCTACGATAGCAGTGATCTCTCCATTTCCCCATAACACATTCGCCGGGTGAAAATCCCGGTGGATAAAGCATTCCTGAGCTGTTGGCCGGCTTTCCGCCACAATGTAAAAAGCGCGCATCCAATCATTCTGGAATTTGGACCACGTCGGTTTTTCCAATAAAAATGCGTCATTATAAGGGAAATATTTGTAAGGGAAATCTTCTGCCCTCGTTTGGTGAAGCTTAGCTAAAGCCGCTGCCAAGCCATCCAACCACTTCTCGTCATTGGTCGGCTGAAGTACGACAGATCCAGCCACTTTTGTCATCAATACAGCCGGCATTCCACTCCCGTCCCCTGTTTCATCATAAGCAATTAAATGGGGGACAGAAAAGCCTGCCTGTTCAGCGAGTTGAAGGCTTGCTGCTTCATGCTTTGCTAAATCCGGCTCTTTCTTCAGCCAGTCTTCTTTATGGAAAAGCCTCAGAACATAGTAGAGGACATTGCCGTTCTCTTGGACAGTCAATTCAAACAATAGTGAAGACGTTCCGCCTTTCAGCGGCTCGATACTTGTGATTTCTGCCGTTTCTCCAAGTTGCATTTTTACCCATTCCACTGATTGCGTCTGCAATCCATTCCGTTCATTTCCTGCCATCCTGGACACTCCTTTCTGCCTAGCTTTTAACTTTAGTGTACCATGAAAAATTCAGGTCTCCATAATTTAGGAATAGGGAAAATGATCTGGAAAACGGCAGATTTCCTTCTGCAAAAAAGCTCATCTCAGTCGAATCCCGCCAATAAATTTTACACTTTCAGTGAATGATGCACGGTTTGCGGCTTTTCAACTTGTATGGTGATGTGCTCAATTCCATAATTATTATGGATCAGTTCAAGAGCCTGCTGTAGAACAAGCTGTTCGTCCACATCTATTTTGACATCGATATGGCATGTAAACAGATCCAGTCCGGACGTAATGGTCCAAACATGAAGATCATGGACATCCAATACCCCATCAATTTCCAGCAGCAATGTTTTCACTTCCTGCGCATCAACCGTTCGGGGTGTTCCTTCCATCAGAATATGAAGGCTGTTCTGGAGAATGCCCCATGCGCTCCGCAAAATCAACAAAGCCACGATCACAGAAATAAGGGGATCGGCCAGTGTCCAGTCAAACAATAGAATAAGTAATCCTGCCAGAATCGCACCGACAGAACCAAGTGCATCACCCATAATATGCACATAGGCACTCTTCATGTTCAGATTGCCATGGACATCTGCGTTTCGGTTCAGCACCCAAGCACTTAACACATTAGCCAAGAGACCAATTGCAGCAATCGCCAGCATCCAGCCACCCTGTACTTCCGGCGGCTCATAAAAGCGTTTGATAGCTTCGTAGATGATAAATCCCGCTATGATAAATAAGGTGACGCCATTAATAAATGCTGTAATGATCTCGAAACGGTAATACCCATAAGTTTTTCTAGCCGAAGCTGCTTTTCCGGCAAACCAGATTGCGGTCAGGCTAAGCGCCAACGAAACAGTGTCCGACAGCATATGGCCGCTGTCCGCAATCAAGGCCAGGCTATTGGTGAAAAGCCCGCCGAAAAACTCCAGCAGCATGATGCCAGCTGTGATGCCGAGCGCCAGGGCCAATGCTTTTTTATTGCGGCTTCTTGCAGTTTCAAAGTGGTTATGGTCGTGTCCCATCTTTCTTTCGCCTCCATCTTATTGCTGTTATTTTACCAAAATTGACTGATTGACAACGAATAGTAAGTCTTATACGATAGATGAGGAAAAATAAATACCCCGGCAACGGGAGAGGTTCATAGCATTTCACCCTCTATAAAAAACTATGGATTGCCGAAACTCAGCCAAATCCACATGCGATTTGGCTTTTTCTTTTGTCCGTTTTTTATAGACCTCTTCCAAGTCCGCCATCTAAAGGAGGCCGTTTTTCATGTCAGGAAGAAACGAAGACACACTCGACCATTTATCATTGCTTGGCAATCAGAATACCAAGTATAAATTTGAATATGATCCGGAGATTCTGGAGCCGATCGACAATCTGCACAGCCGTGATTATTTTGTGAAATTTAATTGCCCTGAGTTCACATCGCTTTGTCCGCAAACGGGACAGCCGGACTTCGCTACCATTTACCTGAGCTTTATTCCCGATAAGAGATTGGTGGAAAGCAAATCGTTGAAGCTTTATTTGTTCAGCTTCCGTAACCATGGAGATTTTCACGAAGACGTCGTCAACATCATCATGAATGATCTGATCAAGTTGATGGATCCCCGCTATATCGAAGTGTGGGGCAAATTCACGCCACGCGGCGGGCTATCCATCGACCCTTACACGAACCACGGCAAACCAGGAACAAAATACGAAGAAATGGCATCATACCGGATGATGAATCACGACATGAATCCGGAAACGATCACCAACCGATAAGGAGCAAAGCAGATGTTACTTTATCTCAATGGCGCATTTGTCGGCTTGTTGATCTTATCAAATATTTTGGCGGTCAAATTGTTCAGCATCAGTGAATGGGCCGTTTTGCCGGCGGCTGTCATTGTCTACGTCTTTACATTCCCGATTACCGACACAATTGCGGAAGTATATGGCAAAGAAGCTGCGCGACAAACCGTTACGGCAGGGTTTGTCACACAGCTTTGCGCATTGGCATTCATTTTTTTCGCCATCCATTTGCCGGCGGCTCCTTTTTTTGCAGACCAGGAATCATTTGAAACCATTTTTTCTGCAGGCTTTCGGGTTACCCTGGCGAGTCTTGTTTCTTATTTCATCAGCCAAAATCTGGATGTCACCATTTTCCATAAGCTGAAACAGCAGCATGGGGATTCTAAGCTATGGCTGCGCAATAACGCCTCTACAATGACCAGCCAATTGGTGGATACCAGCATTTTCATCACTATCGCTTTTTACGGCACCGTGCCTACCAGCGCATTGCTGGGAATGATTGTGACCCAATATGTATTTAAATGGCTGGTGGCTGCGGCTGATACGCCTTTTGTTTATTTACTGGTCAAGTTATGCAGACGCGAACTGCGGTCCGGCAAGCGGATTTATCGACACCAAAAACCGGAAGCTCTCCAGTAGGAGCTTCCGGTTTTTGGTGTCGGTTTAAATATGAGAGCAACTGCTTAGCCGTTTGTGCGTGCTTTCTGTACACGTTCTTCTACGCCTGCCTTAGCATCAGCCAAGACCATATCTGCTACAATCGGTAAATGATCGGAAACCGATGTTTCAATAACCGCTACCTGAACGACATCTATTTCACTATCTGCAAAAATGTAATCAATCCGCGTTGCCGGCCAGAAAACTTCATCCGTCTCTTTATTCACGTAAGAAGCAGGGTATGTGTAGGCATCCCCTCTTTTCATTTTCAGGAACGCATCCCGAAAATGCTTGTTAAGCTTTTGCATGTGGATATTCGAGGCAGTTGCATTAAAATCTCCTGCAAGAATCCTTGGGAAATGGCTTTTGCCTGTAATTCTCAGAATTTCATCGACACTGACGGCCAGTTCTTCATCCTTCAACGCCAAATGGGTGCTGAATACACTCAAGTAAATGCCATCCACTTCAATGACCGTCTCTAAGATTCCACGCTGTTCATTGTTGCCAAAAGAACAGTACACCTGGGTCAACCAATGGTTTTCTACATACTTGATCGGGTGCTTGCTTAAAATCATATTGCCGTATTGGCGATTCGGCCGTTCCGAATCTTCAGGCGCAAAATTCATATTGGCTCCGTAAGCAGCGTACATGCCAAGCCTTTCGCTCAACCACTCTACTTGGTCTGCAAACGAACTGCGGTCAGAAAAATAGCGGTCAACCTCCTGCAGGGCGACGATGGTAGCACAGGAATCCTCAATGACTTCAGCGGTCCTCTCCAAATCAACTATTCCATCCATCCCTAAACCATGAGCAATATTAAACGACATGACTTTTACAATCGGCGCCTTCTTTTTCTTCCCGTGCATGCAAACCTCTCCTTTTTCGATTAAAACGAATCGTTGGCAGCTGCTTTAATTGCTTTTAGTATATACCAAGCCCACAAGAACATACCATAACAAGGGCGTAAACAATTGTTAACAATTTGTAAACATGGCGAAGCGGTGTCTCTTCAGCCGCACAGCCAAATTGGCTCTTTTCCCTATACTTAAACATAAAAATACAGACACCCCATTTTGGGTATATCTGTATTTTTCTTACCACTATTCCTGTTGTGTATAAACAACAATCGCATCCCGCAGGAACTGTGCAGCTCCCGGCTGCACTTTATCATAATATGCGGCAAACCGCTCATCTGCCACATACATCTCCGTAAGCCATCTATGTGCTCTTTTGCTTGTAGGACGTCCATGTAAAGCCCAGCCACTGGCGATGCAAATCAGCCGTGTTCTGTGCCGCATCACTCGATGGGTCGCCTGTTTTGATGGCGTCTGCCAAACGGTCTAATACCTGCTGTTCCAAACCTATGAATTTCTGGTATTGCCCTTCGCTCATATTCAACATTTTGGCATTGGATTGGTCGACTAGATCGTTGCTGTATTCGCTGCGTATTTCGCTGTCATACTGTTGTTCGTTGTCCTCCAACAGCTTTTGCTTAAAGCCCCGAAACTTCTCTTTATCAGCCATGGTGCTCTCTCCTTCTTTTGTAGAAATGGTTTTTTCCACATTCGTAATCAGGAGGTCCAATTGCATCCGTTTAGCGAGAAGTTTTTCACGATGTTCTTCCAAAGCACAGGTATCGTTGAAACTGCGATCGTTGACGATGTTTTTTATTTGTTCCAGCTCCAGTCCAAGTTCGCGGAAAAACAGGATTTGCTGCTGGCCATAAATCCGATAGCCCGATGATCTCTTTCTTGCCGGCTTCAATAAATCGATCTCATCGTAGTAACGCAGGGTCCGCGTACTGACCCCGGCCAAGTTCCCCAGTTTTTGCACGGTGTATTCCATATCTCCACCTCCTGATAAACCCAATATATACCTTGACGTAGCGTAAAGGTCAAGCGGCACCATCAAGTTAATTGCTGTTCGGCAAACTCACGGTAAAGCGAATGAGAAGCTGTTAATTCACGGTGCGTCCCAATTCCTGTCACATGACCTTTTTCAATAAAGACAATTTTATCTGCATCGACAATTGTCGAAAGCCTATGGGCAATCACTAAAGTTGTGCGCCCTTCCATCAAACGGCTTAACGCCTGCTGAACAATGCTTTCTGACTGGCTGTCCAGGCTGGCTGTCGCTTCATCCATCATCAAGATTTTCGGATCACGCAAAAAGGCTCGGGCGATGGCGATTCGTTGTCGCTGGCCGCCTGATAATTTAACGCCGCGCTCCCCAACTTCCGTATCCAATCCATCGGCAAATCCCCGGATAAAATCTTCCGCATAAGCCATGCGCGCTACCCGCCAAAGCTCTTCGACTGAAATCGTTTCCGGATCCGGCAGGCCATAAGTCAGGTTTTCCCGGATAGTACCGCCCATCATGGCACTTTCCTGCGAGACATAGCCGATCTGATCTCGCCAGGAAGCGATTGAAATCTCATTGATCGGGATGTTTCCAATTGTGATTTTGCCGGATAACGGCTCGTAAAATCGTTCAATCAAACCGAAAACAGTGGTTTTACCGCCGCCGCTTGGTCCCGCAAACGCAATCATTTCTCCCGGCTGCGCTGCAAAAGACACATCCGCTAAGACCGGCTCCCCTTTATCGTAAGCAAAGCTTAACCCGTCCAGCCGCAGTGCTTTACCGGCAATATCCATATCTGGCTTTTGCTGTCGTTCTTCCAGTGGCAGTTCCAGAATGCCAATGATACGTTCTGTAGCGCCTTTGGCTTTTTGGAGCTCTGTAAAGAATCGTGCGAACGTCGCCATCGGCACAATAATCTGGAATAAATACAGGAGAAAAGCGACCAGCGAACCTGTCGACATTTCACCGTTTGCCACACGGATTCCGCCATAGCCGATAATTGATACAATAACCACCATGACCACCAAATACATCAGTGGAGCAATCAATGCATAAATTTTGGCTTCTTTCATGCCAAGCGTGAATAATTTGTGGATTCCCTGTATTCCTCTTGTTTCTTCGGTAGCTTCTGCTGTCGAAGATTTCATCAATCGGATTTCACCTAAAGTCTGCTGGACATGGCCCGTGAAATGGGCGGTCTCATCTTGCAGGTTCCGTGAAATCTTAGCCATCTGGCGTCCGAGAGGAATCATCACCGCAATCGTCAACGGGACCGATACCATCATGACGAGGGTCATCTTCCAATCCAAAATGACCAAAATGATTACTGCCCCGATAATGGAGATGATGCCTGTGACGAACGAAGGAAAATGGTCCGTGATTAAATTTCGAACGATTCCCGTGTCATTGACGACACGGCTCACCGTTTCCCCACTCGAATGCTGATCGAAATAACTGACACGCAACCGGATCAACTGCGCCCACATCCGTTCTCTCAAGCCCGCCACTACCCGCTGCCCAACCATGCTCAGCAAGTAGATCGAAACGCCGTTGATGACGGCTTGGACAATAAAAGCAGCACCGATCCCAGCAATCAACGGTGCACTTAACGAGTCGAAGGAAAACCCGTCAACCAGATTTTTCGTCAAGAGCGGGACCACCAAACCAACAAGTGTGGTGACCAAACTGGCAAGCAGTCCGATGGCCAGTGCCAGCTTTGGAATCTTCAGCGTCAGCAACAGCGAAATAAATGGCTTCAGACCCGTTTCTTTATTTTTCTTGTTCATCGTAAAAGCTCCTGTTCTTTGAGTCGCATTAAGCGAATTTGGCGTAAATGCACGTATCGGTCAAGCGTTTGCCGTCAACCGAGCGTTCGTCATTTTTCAGGATTCCTTCCAGAACAAAGCCAAGCTTTTCAGGGATTGCCCGGCTTTTGAGGTTTTCTGCATCGCATTGAATTTCAAGGCGCTTGCATTTCAGTGTCTCAAAAGCCACATCTGTCAACGCTGAAACAGCCTCCATCATATAGCCTTTCCCGGTAGCTCGGGAATCCAGCCAATAGCCGATCTCCATTTTCGGAACATCCCACTCAATGCTGTGAAATCCGCTAGTGCCGATGAAACTTCCCGTTTCTTTATCAAAAATCAAATAGCGCAAAACTTCCTTTTTCATAAAACTCAGGTGCGATTCCAGCTGATTAATTTCCGTATCTTGTAGAGATGGCTTTTGCTGCGCAAATCCGAGCCACGGTTTTAAGTCCTCAAGGGAAGCATGAATAGCCTCATTGACAATTTTCCCATCCCCAGGCATCGGCATACGCAGCAGCAAACGCTCTGTCTTTATTCTGGTCGGTACTTTCGGCAATTCAATCGTCATATCACATTCCCCTTTACTCATATATATTGGACTTTTTTCACTTTCTAATTTTATTAGAAATCACGAAGCAGCCACTATTTTCCGGTCACGCGGCAGCCACAGGCCGACTAAGGCAATAATCGGCAGAAATGACACAACCACCATAGTCTCGTAGACACCGATTGAATCCATTAAAATTCCGATAACGACTGCTCCAATGGCACCCATGCCAAAAGCCAAGCCAACGGTCAATCCGGCCATCGTGCCGATTTTGCTCGGCACCAGTTCCTGTGCGTAAACGACCGTAACGGAAAAACTCAACATGATGAAAAAGCCAATCAATGCCAGGAAAAACAAAACGGCGTAAAGCGGCAAATATGGCAATAAAGCGGCCAGCGGAATGGGAACGATGATCGACAAAAGAATGACATTCTTACGGCCGATCTTATCCGCCATGGGTCCCCCAAAGAATGTGCCCGCTGCACCGACACCCAGAAACAAGAAAACATACAACTGCCCCTGCTGAATCGTCAGACCATAGGATTCAATCAAATGAAATATATAAAAGCTTGTCATATTGGTCACGTAGAAAGAGCGGGCAAAAATAATAATCATCAAGAGAGACAAAGCGATACCCACTTGTTTTTTCGTCATTTCAGGCAAAGAGGACAACAGCACCTTTTTAACTTTCTGAAGTTTTTCCTGCTCCAGCTGCTGCTTGTACCAGATAGAAATTCTCGACAGAATAAAAATGCCGAGCGCAGCAACAAACAAGAACAAGGCAGCCCCTATTTGTCCGAGCGGTACCAGGATAAAGGCACTGATCAACGGCGCAAGCGCCTGTCCGGAATTTCCACCGACCTGATAAATTGACTGGGACAAGCCCCGCTTGGACCCGGCCGCCATGTAGGAAACACGTGAACCTTCCGGATGAAATACAGCCGAACCAAGGCCAAGAAAAATGACCGAAACAAGAATCATCCAATATTCCGGGGCAAACGCCAATCCGGCAATTCCGATAAATGAGCTGGTCATGCCAAGCGGCAGCGCAAAAGGCATCGGCTTTTTATCACTGACAAATCCCACAACCGGCTGCAGCACGGAAGCTACAATGTTCAGCACAAAAGCGATCAAACCCAATTGTGTAAACGTTAAGCCGAGGTCTGCTTCGAGTATCGGGAACATTGCTGGAATCACAGACTGCAAAGAATCATTCAGCAAATGGCAGCCACCAATCGCGAACATTACCGGATAAACTGGATTTCCGGCTAGTGAAGAAGAACTTATCGCTTTCGCCATGGTGAAACCTCCAATACGAGTCTATACCTTACAATAATTTCATTATAGAGGAGTTGCCTGCGTTCCGTTAACCCAAAATAAAAACACCTGTGGGAGTTCCCACAGGTGACTGATCTACCGATTGTTTATACGGCCATTACGCAGCTGAAGGTTTGAGCTGCTGCCAGTTTTCAAGGCGTTTATCTAACACAAAATTGCCAAACGGCAGAAATGCTGAAATAACAGCTCCAACTGAGAAACGGAATGGCCATTTGAAGATAAATGTCATATAAATGGTGATCAAAATGTATATACTGAACAGGGCTCCATGAATAGGTCCGATGACACTGACCGCTTCTGGAAATCCAAAGAAATACTTTAACGGCATGGCAATAAAGAGCAAGATCAATAATGAACCGCCTTCAAGCAAGCCCATAAACCGAAATGTTCCCAACGCATTCTTAAACATCGACTATCCCTCACAATCTGCTTTCATTATAAAAGCAGGGGGAAACGCTGTACAGGGATTACCAAAGAAATCGACGAAGGTTTCGCGACAACGCACAAATTTTCGACACATACTGGAATCCGGCTTGTTTCCTCAGCCAAGTTTCACGAAAAGAACCTTGAGGTAGTCGCCTTCTTTGAATTCCTTTTGCACGCGAAAATCATTGGGCAACGTAAATTCTTCAACGATGCTATATTTACCGCCAAGCTCTTTAAATGCTTTGTCGATAAACCCTTTGAACTTTTTCATTCCAAAAGAGGCACTGTTGGTCGAAGCGACGATGACACCATTTTTTTCCGTAATCGCAATCGCTTCTTTCATTAAGTTTGTGTAATCCTTTGATGTGCTGAACGTGTATTTTTTTGAACGCGCAAAGCTTGGCGGATCCAAGATGACCACATCGAATTTCAATTCTTTCCGCTTGGCGTATTTGAAATAATTGAAAACATCCATGACCAGAATATCCTGGGTCTCAAAATCGATGCCGTTAACGCTGAATTGCTCGATCGTCTTGCTGGAACTTCTTTTGGCCAAATCGACACTCGTCGTCTTAATCGCTCCACCGAGTACTGCCGCCACGGAAAAAGCGCCTGTATAGGAGAAGGTATTGAGTACGGTTTTGCCCTTGGCGTATTTTTGCTTAACGGCATTTCGCACCTCCCGCTGGTCCAGAAAAATCCCCGTCATCGCCCCATCGTTCAAGTAAACAGCGAAATTCACGCCATTTTCTTTGACGATCATCGGAAATTCACCGCGCTCCCCGGCAACGAAATCGTCTTCTTCAATATACTGGCCTTTTGTATCAAAGCGTTTTTTCTGGTAAATGCCTTTGCATTCGGCAACGTTCTGCAGGGCAGCAATCACCTGGTCTTTGAACGTATAAACCCCTTCACTATACCAGCTGAGCAAATAAAAGCCGTCGTAATAATCGATGATCAAGCCGCCGAAACCATCGCCTTCGCCGTTAAAGACACGGAAAGCTGTCGTTTCCGGATTGCTGAAAAACGTTTGCCTGCGGTTGATGGCTGTTGCCAGCTTGCGTTCAATAAACGCCTGATCAATGCTGTCATTTTCGTCACGCGTCAAGACCCATCCGTACCCTTTGTTTTGCAGGCCGTAATAGCCTTTTGCTAAAAAACGCCCTTGCTTATCGACCAGCTTCAAAATGCTTCCTTCGGTTTCCAGAACCTCCGGATTCTCCAAAGCCTCTTTGGAAACCAAAGGATAGCCTTTGGCATATTCCGCTTTGAATTTATCATTTATTTTAATTGAAATTTCTGATTTCACAATCTCTCATCCTATCTGTAAAACACCGTTTTGCTTTATAATTAGTGTATACGATAGTTACTCTTATTCCCACCCTCGCCATGTGAATTTTCCAAGATCATCTTTAGGAGGGATTGCTATGAAACAGAAGTTCCATGTCTACAACATTCTCTTGACCACCGGGGAACACCTCGAGAATATTCGTATTGAAGGACCTCTGGAAGATCATTTTTCTGGAGTAGCGGTCAGTCTGTTTCCAGTGAAGGATGTCGAAGGAAAAACAATGGTTTTGAGCATTTTTCACATCGTCAAAGCAGACTTGATTAAAGTTGAAGAGTAAAGGATTGCCGTTGCAAAAAATGCCTGCATTTAACGGCAAAAAAGCGTTTTGCATGATCTATGCAAAACGCTTTCCTTCTATCTATTCCTGGATCCATTCCCAGGCTTCGTTCATTTCATCCATCTCAAAATGTTTAACTTTAAGCTTTGGCAGCAGGTTTTCCATTTCCGTTAACTGACCCTCCAAATGGGTCGAGCTGATCACTGCGAATTTGTGAAATTGGTTCCATGCGTTCATATTCACTTGCATGCTTTCCCCGAGACCCGTAAAAGTCGAGCTTTGTACATCGTTTATCACTGCATAAATATTGAACTTTCCTTTGTCAGCAAATTTTTCCTGGATGATTTTATTGATTTTTGCTGCGTCTTCTTTTGTGGCTGTTCCTTCAAATTCAATTGCGATAGTCTCCATATCTTTACTTGGTACAAATGATAGCATAATGTTCCTCCTCTGATTTAGTTCCTGAACCTGTTTACTCTTTAATCCAGCTCCATGCTTGTTCCATTTCATTCATGTGGAAATGTCGGGATTGGATGCCCGGCAAAAAATTACTCAGTCCGGTCATCGTTTCAAGAAATTTCTTTTCGCTGATGACAGCCAACTTATTATATTGGCTCCAGTGCTTGATATCGATTTTCACTTCTTCAATAAGGGCTTTAACCGTCGGCATCTTTACCTGCTGCATGATGGCAAAGGCATTGAATTGCTGATCTCCGGGAAACTGTTCCTCAATTGCCCGTTTTAGCTTGAGCAGATCTTCTTTTGTCACCGTTTCATTGACTTCAAAAGCGATTGTTTGAGAATCCTGGCTCGGAATAAATGACAGCATATTAATCTTCCTCATTTCTATGAATAAAGTGTTACTTTTCCTATTCCCTATTTGTCTGCTGACAAACGGCCGTAAAGAGGCTCATCCATGCTGTTTACTGATATATTGCATTAAATATTTTATCGGTGATGTAAACTGGTGTATAATGGCATTAAACATGCAGTAGAAAAGGAGAGCTTGCAATGCCCATTCCTATAAATCATTCGAAGCCTATACGCGTTTCAGCCAAAGAAAGTGCCTACCTTCAATTGCAGCAATGGATTATTGATGGCACATTACAGCCTGAAGAAAAATTAGTGGATACGGAACTGGCACAAGCATTGAGCTTAAGCAGAACTCCTATCCGTGAAGCACTTCAATTATTGGAAGTCCAAGGATTCGTAGAAATGTTTCCTGGAAAGGCAACACGCGTGACGACTATAAAACAAGACGACCTCAAGCATCTACTGCCTCCTCTTTCTGTTTTACAGGCTCTTGCAGCGGAACTGGCTATTCCCAACCTCGATGACCATGTCTTTGGATTATTGGAAGAAACCAACCAGCGATTCATTGAAGCAATCGATAGCCAGGATGGTTTTTCAGCCTTAAAAATTGATCAGGAATTTCATCAAATTATCGTTGATGCTGCACAAAACCCCTATATCCACTCAATACTCGGCAGCCTTCAATCGCATGTGAGAAGACAGTTTTTCCACCATTCCCTCATGCTGACGAAAAGTTCTTACGATGAGCACGTCCAGATTATCCAAACCTTAAAAGAAAAAGATCCAGAAAAAGTGACACAGCTTATGAAATCCAACTGGGTCCACACAATAGAAGAGCTGTCAGCCGAAAAAAGCCTGTAAGCCAAAATGAAAAGCTGCATCAAAAGCCACTTCGCTTTTGATGCAGCTTTTCATTTTGGAAGCTGGCCCGTTTTTCCGGACCAGCCTGTATTCGTTAAACTTAAGCGTTATGCTGTACTGCCTGAACCTTTACATTCTTTTTGCTGCGGGCAATGATCGTCGTGATGGCGATGACGATCAACGCAGGCAAGAGCCATCCAAGGCCATTGCTATAAAGCGGCAATGCGGCTGCATAAAAGTCGACAATTGCCTGTAGCCATACCGGATTGTCCACGCCCAGCGAAGAAGTCAGGGTTTTCAATCCATCGATGATGCTGATAAAGAAGGTAACAATGATTGTGGACACGTAAACCAACTGCGCGTGTCTGAATATGGGAGACAGGAAAGCCAGAATGATTAAAACGATGGCCAATGGATACAGGAACATCAAGACAGGAATCGAATAAGTGATGATATTCGCAAGGCCTGCATTGGTGACGGCCAACGAAAACACTGAGAAAATAACAACATATATTTTATAGCTGATTTTCGGTGTCAGTTTATGGAAAAATTCAGCGTTGGCGACCGTTAAGCCAATGGCGGTCGTCAAACATGCAAGGATGATAATGACTGCCAGCAGCGTCGCTCCGAAAGTTCCAAAATAATATTCGGAAGCTCCGCTCAAGACAGGGCCGCCTGTTTCCAAAAGACCTAACGCACCCGTGCTTGTCGAACCAAGATAAGCAATTCCTGTGTAGACGATGGCTAACAGAGCCGCAGCTACTACACCACTTTTCAAGGTAGCCATCAAGACACCTTTAGGTGAATTTACGCCCAGTTTGCGGACAGCTGAAATCACGATGATTCCGAATACCAGCGAAGCGAGTGCATCCATAGTGTTGTAGCCTTCTGTGAACCCTGTAAAGAAAGCGTCACTTGTGTAAACTGGCTGCGGTGCTTCCTGGCCGCCCATTGGTTTCACGAAAGCCGCGACCAATAAAACGCCTAGGGTCACCAGAATTGCCGGTGACAGGATCTTGCCGATACTGTCGACCATTTTTGTCGGGTTCAATGAAACTAACAGTGAAATCCCAAAGAAAACGAGCGAGAATACTAGCAAGCCGATTGTTGCATTTCCTGCTCCAATAAATGGAGCCACCCCAACTTCATACGAAACCGCGCCTGTTCTTGGCAAAGCGAAGAAGGGCCCGATCGTTAAATATAACAACGCCGTGAAGACCAGTCCGTACATAGGGTGCACACGGCCTGCTAAATCCTGCAAGTCATTGCTTTTCGAATAACCGATTGCCAGTATTCCCAGCAAAGGCAATCCGACACCCGTAATCAGGAATCCAAATATGGCTACCCACACATTTGTTCCTGCATATTGTCCCAGTTGAGCAGGAAAGATTAAGTTTCCTGCTCCAAAAAACAGCGCAAACAACATCATCCCTACTACTGCGTATGACTTAAATGACAACTTACTATCCATTGCTATTTCCTCCTATAGATTAAAACCACTGATTTTTTCTTTCTTATCTACAATTTCAATATAATACATTTCTCTCTTTAGAAATGTATGCGATATATTGCATAAAGTAATAATACAACATTTAGCCCAAAATGCAAGCTTTCTAAACCAAGATATTTTTTAATTCTGCCTATTTCATCAATCACCATTTTCAGTTTATTTTTTCAATATAGCATATATGCTTTCGAGTGTATAAATAACCATTCTTGCTGGTTCCCTTCGCTGAGCCTGCAAAGCTATTAGGCCAATAGCTATTGATGTTTACCTATACCGCCCATCCACAAAAAATACATTCCGAACTTTTTACCGAAATGTCCAAGCTGGTTGAATCAATACGGAATCTGCTCTCGCTTTTCAAATAGAATGCTGTAAAATAACTTATTATGGAAAGAACAGGGTTTTCATCTCATTATTAACCGGAAGGCGGCGTTGTCCTTGAAAATCATCTACATCCTTCTTCAACTTCTTGCCATCACCGGCTTTTATTTATTGGGCGAAGAATTGCAGGCTTTTTTCAATATTCCGCTGCCCGGCAGCATTATTGGCTTTCTTTTGCTGTTTGCTGCACTTATGCTGAAAATCTATCCGCTCGAGTGGATTGATTCAGGTGCCCATTTTCTGCTGGCTTTTTTATCCCTTTACTTTGTCCCGGCTACTGTCGGGGTTGTTGAATATGGGGAATTATTTTCCGGAAAAGGAATTTTGCTAATACCGATCGTCATGGCCAGTACGTTCCTCACCATGGCGGCTTCCGGGTGGGTCAGCCAATATGCCGCCAAAGCCAGCACTGAACGAAAGGAGCGATCCTGACGATGGAATTTAATGTGACGGCTGCTCTCTTTGCAGCTCTGACAGTGGTTATTTATCTGCTGACGAACTCCTTTTATCTAAAATACAGAAAAACCTTTTTAAATCCAGTACTTGCTTCTACAGCGATTATCGCCCTCATTTTAGTGCTGGGCAATATCCCTTACGATGCATATATGACGGGGGGGAGCTGGATCGGTACACTTCTGGGGCCTGCAGTTGTAGCTTTGGCAATCCCTCTATATAAACAGAGAGATCTGCTTTTCACTAACCTGCTGCCCATCGTATCCGGTATTGCAACAGGCGTTGCAGTCGGGATGGCCAGTGGCATTCTGTTTACGCAGCTTTTCCGTTTTTCAGAAGAGCTGATCTTGACCGTATTGCCGAAATCATTGACGACACCTGTAGCCATGCAGGTTGCCAGCAATCTTGGGGGCATCCCGTCGCTGGCAGCGGTTTTTGTCATGGTGGCGGGTTTTACCGGCTATATCATCGGTCCTGTCCTGCTGAAATGGCTGCACATTGATTCGGCGATCGGCCGCGGCATCGGCCTCGGCACTTCCGCCCACGGCATGGGCACTGCAAAAGCCTTTGAATATGGCCAGCAGGAAGCCTCGATGAGTTCGGTAGCGATGACCTTGAGCGCTGTACTGGGTGCCTTATTGGGTCCTGTAGCTGCTTGGCTGCTGCTCCTGTAAACCGAAAGAGCCCACTTTCCCATACAAATGGAAAGTGGGTTCTTTTTATCGCTTTTCAACGCAATTCTATCTTCCGATGTCCCTGCGGTTAAATCCTAGCAGGCCAATTGCCGTAAGAATAACAGCGACGATAATCAATATGGCGGCATTGAGGTAATTCATTTCCTCGATTGGAATTTCGGAGACATAGCCGTAAGGCGTCAGTTTCCCCATCCACTCAGGGAACTGGAACAAGCCACCCAAGTAAATGACGACAAATGAAAAGGCTAAATACAGCCACACCGCACTGGTTAAATTGGGAGCCCAGCCGATCAACACCGCCGCTACACCGACCATGACCAGTACTGCAGGCAAATAAGCCATTCCCGAGCCATAGAACATGCCAACCGAAAGTGGCACCTCCAGCACTGCATTTCCTACCAATCCTAAACCTAGCGCTGCCAAGGACAGCATGGCAAATCCAGTCAGAATGGCCACTGCAAGATAGCCGCCCATCAACTGATTTTTGGAAACCGCACGGCTCAGGATGTGCTCGAGACGGTCATTTTTCTCCTCTATTCCCAGTTTCAGGACAGCAAGCAATACAGGAATCGTTCCGAGTATTGCCATTACCGCCATCAGGATCGGAATAAATTGTTCTGTCAGTGAAAATCCTTCTGTCTGGACAATCATTTGTTGCATAAGATCGATGTCTTCAAAAAACAATTCCAGTTCCCCAAGGACGGAACCATAGGAAGCGCCAATCAGCAGCAGTCCTGCTCCCCAGGCGATCAATCCGGTTCGCTGAAGCCTTAAAGCGAGGCCAAACGGGCTTAAGAGTGATTTTGAAGCCTCCGCTTTTCCTGCCCGTGAAGGCAGAAAGCTGGAACCTAAATCCCGGATCGAGTTAAGATACAAAGCTAATCCCATCAGCAGCAACGCTGCCGCGACCGTCATCAAAATCGGCCACCAGTAGTTATTAACGTAAGCTTCCGTCCGTAAAATCCAGCCCAGCGGAGAAAACCAGGACAGCGTTTCATTTGTTACATCCCCGATGGCCCGGATGATATAGGATAGCAGCAAAACCATAATCGATAAGCCGAGTGTACTTCTGGCATTTGGGGACAGTTGCGCGCAGACCGCGGCAACGCCGGCAAAAATAATGCCACTGGCACCTAAAGCAGAGCCGTATACCAACGACCCTTCCAAATCCATACTTTCGATACCCAAAGCGGCCAACGAAAAAGCGGTCAGCAACGCCAGGACGACATTGGCACCAATCAATACCAGTAAAGTAGACAACAAGTTCGACAGGCGCCCTACCGGCAAAGAGCGAACCATTTCGATGCGTCCATCCTCTTCATCTGTACGGGTGTGGCGTGTCACCAGCAAAATGCTCATCAATCCGACCACTACCGCCGTCATCAACAGCATTTCGTGGGCGGTCATGGCCCCCACCGTGTAATTGTCCACGCCATATCCTGGTCCCAGCATCGCCGTCATCGCAGGATTCTGCATCGTTTCAGCCATTGCTTGTCGTTCTTCCTCATTCTGATATAACCCCACAAAGGCTAAGGCAATAATTACCGAGACGACCGCAAAAGACCCTATCCAGAGCGGCAGGCGCAATCGGTCTCGGCGCAATACAAAACGCACCAACGTTCCTGTACCGTCAAAAAGATGTCGGGCCATTATGATTCGCCTCCCGCTCCTGATTCCATCGCTTTGCCGGCCCCTTCATAATGGCGCATGAACAGCTCTTCCAAAGTTGGCGGTGAACTTTCGATGCGTGTCACTCCAAACTGGCTGACATAGCGGATAACTTGATCTACTTCTCCAGCATCTACCTGAAAAGATAATGCCTGCCCTTTTTGCTGGATGCCATTGACTCCTTTGATCTCTTCTAAGGCGGTGATTGGCTCCTTAGTCTCCACAAGCAAGATCGGTCCCGTCAAATGGCGCAACTCTTTTAAAGTTCCCGTTTCAATGATCCTTCCTTCGCGGATGATCGCCACTTTGTCACATAACTTTTCGACTTCAGACAGGATGTGGCTGGACAGCAGGATGCTCTTTCCCTGTTTTTTCGCTTCGACGACGTATTCCTGAAAAACCCGCTCCATCAGTGGATCGAGGCCGGAAGTCGGTTCGTCCAATACATACAAATCCACGTCTGACGAGAGGGCCGCAATTAAGGCCACTTTCTGCCGGTTCCCTTTGGAATAAGTGCGGCATTTCTTTGTTGGGTCCAGATCGAACTTCTGGATCAATTCCTGACGCCGGTCCAAGTGATTGCCGCCTCGCAGTTTAACGAACAGATCGATGACTTCACCGCCTGTCAGGTTTGGCCATAAGTTGACTTCTCCCGGTACATAAGCCACACGTTTGTGAATTTCCACTGCATCCTTCCAGGAGTCCTTGCCGAAAATTTCAGCCCGCCCTTCTGTAGCCTTCAAAATGCCAAGAAGAACACGCAAAGTTGTGGACTTCCCTGATCCGTTGGGTCCGATAAAACCATAGACTTCCCCTTTTCCCACCTCAATATTCACTCCGTCCAATGCCGCAAAGTCTCCAAATTTCTTCGTCAGGTCAATCGTCCGCAAAACTGTCATGGGTCTCCCTCCTAATTTGTGTAGAAGCTTTTCTTGAGAATATCAAGATATTCGTAAAATTCATTCCAGTAAGGTTCGAAATCCAGGTCCGTCATTTTTTTCCCTTGCAGCCTGTGCAAAAGATCTTGTTGATAGCCATCAATCCCCCAGCGAATTAAATTGAACGCCTTGTCAACGTCCACATCTTTTCTGAAAAGCGTTTTATCGATGCCTTCGTACAGCAATGCATATCCCTGCTTTTGTAATTCCTCATAACGTTTCTGCAGATGCGGAGGCAAATCCAGATCTTCTGTCAGCATGACCGTCCCCATAAAGTTGAAGACATGCTCGTTCTCCAACTGCGCCTTCATTTTTATTTGAGCTGCCCCTTTCAATCGTTTAATAAAATCGGTTTCATTGCTGTCAACTAAACTCAGGTATCCATTGATGATGAAATTCAGGCTGTATTCAATTAGGTACTCATACAGATCTTTTTTGTTTTTAAAATAATAGAACAGCATACCTTTACCGATGCCGGCCTGTTTGACGATGCGATTGGTAGAGGCTTGTTTATAACCATTTTCGGCAAACTCCATCAAGGCCGAATCAAGGATTTTTTTCTGTTTCCTAGGATCGAGATTCTCAAATTTCTCCATGCCCATCTCCTCTTTCTATACTTTAGACCTTAGTGGTCGACTCCAGAATACAATATTCGACCATATTGGTCAATTTATATAACTGAATAATCAGTTTTTTATTTCCAAGCCGAAAAATTGCTCCAGATCCCTGTTAATGCTATGTTTTAGTTGCAATAATAGTTATAGGAGGAATAACAATTGAAAAAATTATCTTTTGGTAAAAGAGGGTTTATCGTTGCCGGATTAGTGATGCTGTCGCTTCTAGGTGCCTGTGGCAATAACGACGATACAGCTACTGAAGAAACAACGACCGCCTGGGACGAAATTCAGGAAAAAGGCAGCTTGACTGTTGCAACATCAGGCACCCTTTTTCCCACATCCTATCGCGAAGAAGGTTCGGACGAATTGACTGGCTTTGAGGTTGAAGTGGTTCGTGAAATTGGAGAGCGCCTGGAATTGGAAATTGAATTTACGGAACTTGGTTTTGATGAAATGCTGACTTCCGTTCAAACGGGACAGGTTGACCTTGCTGCCAACGATATTGAAATAACGGAAGACCGTGCAGAAAACTTCATCTTCTCTACGCCATTCAAGTATTCTTATGGAACCGCAATCGTCCGTTCTGAAGATTTATCGGGCATTGAAACACTGGAAGACCTGGAAGGCAAAAAAGCCGCAGGTGCCTCAACTTCCGTCTACATGGAGACCGCACGTGAATACGGGGCTGAAGAAGTGGTTTACGACAACGCCACCAATGAAACTTATCTTCGCGATGTCGCCATCGGGCGGACCGATGTTATTTTAAACGACTATTACCTGCAGACTTTAGCGATTGCCGGATTTCCAGAGCTGGATATCACCATCCACCCGAATCTAAAGTATAGCCCTTCCGAAGTCGGAGTTGTCATGAATGAAAATAACGAAGAGCTTGCCGAGAACGTTGACGCTGTAATCGAAGAAATGCTGGAGGACGGCACGATTGCCGAAATTTCAGCAGAATTCTTTAACGGCGCGGATGTGACAGAAAAAGTTGATATTGAAGAATAAACCCAAAGAAGCCGCTCCTGATTGAGCGGCTTCTTTGGGTTTAGGCTGTTTAATGTGATCCACTTCAATTCTTTAAGCAATAGAAGTTTAAAGAAATTTTCACTATCGTCTTTATTTCTTTAAGTCTTCAGCCATCTTCTCAAGCAAGGCCTCTTGGTATCCTGCTTTTCCAACCCGGTTCATTTCTGCAACCAACCCCCTCACTTCAGAATGGTTAATGTTATTCAATTTCCCCAAACGTGTCCCGAGTTCCACTGGTGATAATGAATCTATATAAGAACCTACATCCATACACCAAAGTCGAATTTTTTCCGGATGCCGTTCCAATAACCGGACTGCCATCGATACACCTTCCGGATCAAAATCTCCTGCGTAATAGAGTGTACTTCCCGATGCGACGAGACAGTCGATCAGCCTCAGACCTGCCAGTTTGAATTGGCCATGCGTACAAACAAGTGGCGCATACGGAATTAAATCAAGCAATGCAGAAAAGACACCTGAATTTTCAACGATATAAACATCGGTTCCTAAGGCCGGATATGCCTTGTCAATCTTTAAAAGTTCACGCAGCGGCATATTGACAGCACTCCCAGCTTCAGCGGCCGCTCGCCAAACCGGATGGAACTTCCCTTCCTGTTCACCAAACAAATTGGCGAACGATACAAAATTCGTGATGTCGTCACGCAAAATATGGAAGTTTAAAAGCAATTCATTGACCGCTTCGGTTTGGGAAGGCAGCCCGCCTTTGCCGTACAATTTAAAATGCAGCAAGTGGATGAGCAATTTTCCGTTGGCCGTCGTTAAGTCGAAAGTGTGTGGATCTCCACTGAGGCGCTGGCTGAAAAACGGCAGCCGCTCGTAGCTTTTTGGAATCTCTTCATTAGCTCTAGCCAAATGCTTTATAGCCACTCCAAATTCATCAGTCAACAACATTCGCATAATCCAATGTGAATCGCCGTTTCTCTGGCCAAGGTAGTCAAAATAAAAAGCAAGTGAAGAATGTGTAGCTGACAGTTCTGCCAGCTTCGCTTGTTCCTGCTCTCTTATGCTTTCCTTCACTGACTTTTTTGACTGAATGGGTTCCTTAAAATATGCTTCCAACAATTCATAGAGTCCGACTTCTTCAAATTTCGTTTGCTGCAGCCTTTTTTCGAAGGCCGATAAGGAGATTGTTTTTTTCTTTTTCAGCGCGTTTGCAGATGTACCGAAGAACAAAGCAACCGGTTCCAGCTCTTTTTCACTGTAGGATTCCAACTTCACGGTGCCGCCAACTCTTCCAAACGATTCAATTTTTTCCCGGAACTGCTGGAACAGTTTTTTATATACTCCTTCGTTTGAAAAATAACCGACAGCCTCGTCGACTTTATTCGTCATTCGACCAGCACTTCTTCCGTGTCGGGACCATTGACTTCAATCAATGAGCGGCCGTTCCATTTATAGCGGATGACCGTCACGAAATCTGCGTTTTTAGGCCGCACCAGTTCACACACTGCGAGCGAACTGACCGTTTCGTAATCACCCCACAGCACCTGTGAATTCATCATATAATCAAATCCCAGCTGCTCGATGATCTCGAACATTTCCTTGATATTATTTTCATCAACACCGGCAAACGCTTCATCAAGTGAAATGATATAGGGCGCAGTGTCAGCCGCTTCCTGGTAACGCGAATAGCAGGCCGTGAACAAAGGAATATACATCGCCATCGCTTTCTCGCCCCCACTGAACGTGAAGAATTTAGTATTGGTCAATTCACGGCGTTTTTCATTGGTCCGTTCATAGGAAAGAACAAATGAAAACCACTTACGGTAATCAAGAACCGTTTTTAATACTTGAAGAAGTGTCTGCCCCTCCCCTTTCTCCTTCATCCACCTTTTCGCGGCTTCAATTTTTGAGCGAAAGTGGGCTGAAATCCGTGCCATGTCTTCTTCTCTCAATAACCGGGCGTCTTGCTTCAGCATGTCTACCAGCTCTTTCGTGTCCAGTTCCTGCTCCGAATCCGCCGTTCTCGGCTGCCATTTGATTGAAAATTTTAAGCCGGAAGACGAATCGCGGCTTTCCATCAGCACTTTCATCTTGTCAGTCCATTGCTCAGCACGCCGGATGCGGCTCCGGAGTTTATTGCCAACAGCATTAAACAAGATTTCTTCGTACAACTCCTTGTCTTGTTCGTTCAACCGGTTTTCCTGGATAAATTGGTCGTGCGCTGTTTCTTTGTATAATGTATACGGCGTCACTTGGACTCCTCGTTTATCAAAATCAATGATGCGGCGGCTTGTTTTGAGTCTCCATTGCTCGATAATGGAAAGCCATTCTTCTGAATCGACATTGTTCATCCAATCTTCAAGCGGCGTTTCAACAGAATAATCGCGCATGCGATGTTCCGCTAAATCAGATTGCACTTCATAGAAATCCCTTGTCAGCTTCGCTTCAATCTGACTTTTTTCTTTTGACGGCTCTGCCGTTAATGCGGACTCGATTTGTCCGAGACCCGCTGTTCCGGTCTCATCCAATTCAATAAAGCCTCTTTTCACTTCTTGCTGCAGCGCTTTCTCCCAGCTCTTTTGCATGTTTTTCCAGAATCCAAGCTGTCCAAAAGATACCGCCTGCTCTTTTCCCAAAGTTTTACGGCGTTCTTCGCGCGCTGGCAAGTCGATGTGCTTTTTCGAAAGTTCCAACTCTACTTCCGCCAGTTCCGCCTGTACCGTCCGAATTTGTTTACGGACATCTTCAGCTCCTTCCAGAGCCAATTGTTCGTCCATTTGCTGAAGATTCTTTTCGGCGATGGCAATGGAATGGCGGAGAACATTCAGCTCGCCTTTTTGAACGTCAATGTCCGCGATCAAATCTTCCAATCGCTCCTTCTCTCTTTTTGCGGTTTCAGCAATATGGATAAAATTCATGTGCATTCTGTGCAGTTCAGCCAATTTCTTGTCGTACTTCCGCAACTGCGACAACGCTTCCCTGTATACTTCCGTTGTCGCATCAAGACCGATTGCCGCTGTTTTTTCATGCACTTGTCGTTTGATTAATTGAAAATCGCTATCCAATGCACGGAGCTCTGTCGCCAAACTTTCGATTCTGCGGTTGTGGACTTCAACCAGACGGCGGGCATCCATCATTTGATTAAAGCTTGTACGCAAATCCGCATCTGCCGGAAAACTGCGCCATGCCTCAGCCGAAATATCCAACTCAAGTGCCAGCTCCATTTTCTGTGCCGTCAGGCCGATAATAAGCTGTTCAATACCATTTATGTCCCGCTCCAATTGTTCAATCAACATTGCGCGAAAGCGGATACGCGCTTCGCGTCCGACATAACGCACTTCTTCGATCGGAACAGCGTGCCCTGAAAGAATACCAAGATGGTAAGTTCCATCTTCGTCCATTCCAAACGGCGCTTCGTGGTCTCCCATGAGCACGCTTTGCAGGATTTCTTCCACACGCTCCGCTGGAATCATTGTCTGTTTCATGTCCGGCTTTAAATAATCTGCGAGTGTATGCGCGAGCACATTAGGATTCGCAGTTACTATACGATCATGCTGAACTTTCATATCTTTTTTCGTCACTAAAGCATCCAATAGGCCAATTTCACTCAAAGCGCTTTCAATCCGCTTTTGGACATCGCTTGAGATGTTCGGCTGAAACTCGACAACTTCGTATAAAGACGCAAATTCCACGCCTTGTTCACGAAGTGTTCGACGAGCTTCTTTTGTGGCCGGGTGGCGCTCCGGTTCCGGATCCTGCTGCGTTTTCCAATCAGCAAGTTCGTCCAGTTTTGCCACTTTCTTTTCCTGCAGCGCTTTGATTTCGGCTTCCTTTTCCAATCGTTCCATACGCAATCTTTCATCATGATCACGCACAAACACAAGAAATTCATTTCTTACTTCTTCATAAGCATGCGTTTCGTATAACTCTTCCATCATAGGTGCTATCTGCTGAAATACCTTGTTGTCGATTTGGTAATGGCTGTGCGTTTGTATCCATTCATGGATCTCGCTAGCCTTTTTTTGCTTGTCTTCCAGAAGCGTCGTAAACCAAGCTTTCTCTTCCTGTCGTAAGCTATCCCGTTCTTTTTCTTCTTCTCCAATCTGTTTTCGCTTTTGTTGAATTTTTTCTTTCAGCATTTCGAACTGCTGTATTCTGGCATGTCCTTCTGTAAGCAGCTTGTCGTGAGCTGCTGTTTCGCTTTTCCAAACATCAAAAAGGAAAGTTTCCATCCGATGGCGTTCAAAATCATTGGCATTTTGCACATGCTGTGAAAAAGCACTTTCTTCACTTTCATATTCCATGTCTTCTATATGTTCCGATAAAGCTTTCGACTGTCCTTCAAGCTCATCGTTCATCTTCTCGATCGCAGTCGTGCTCTGCAGTTCTCTTCTGGCCAATTCGGACACCCGCTCATCGACGCGGCCGTATTTACGCTGATCTTCGTCGAAATTGTGTTGCAGCTTTTCCCTTTCTTCTTCCAGCGACCAAACGCGATGTGATGTCAGCCGCTCTTTCGTCTTTTTGAGCACTTCTTCATTTTGCTGATGCTCTTCAATTTCTTTTTGCAGCCGGTCAACTTCCAAGCCGGTCGATTGCAGTTCACCAGTGATCCGAGCTTGTTCGTTTTGTTCTTTTATAACGCGGGCATTGGTCTTTTTCAATTCACTCACCTGATCGAATAAAACACGGTGATTGTACACATCATAGGCTTTCGTCAATTTCCCGAGTGCATTCACTTCGCGGTCGAGCTGTTCGATTTGTTGTTTCGTCTCGTCCATCTGTTCAATCGAATCAGACAAATAGCGCAGATCGTCATCCGATAAAGGTGGCAATGCGTCTTCCAGAATTTCATAAATGACTGTTGGTTTATAGTCTTTGGACAACTTTGGGCTGCGCAGCTGAATCAGCAGTTTAATCAAGTCATCATATGCTTCCGGCGTTTCGAAACCAAAAACGTATTTATTCACAAGCGCCATGTATTCCTGATTGGATTTCACCACTTCTCCGCCCGTGTTGATCAGATTTTCCAGTTCGATGCGTGAACGTGGGATTTTCACTGTCTGGCCGCTTTGATTTTCCGTTTTGTACAATTCGAAATCATGCCCGATTCGGCGGTTGTCGGTAATGGCAAAGCCCCATGACTTCAAATCTTTTCCCCGCTTTGCCTGCATACCAATTCCTGTCGTCACATATTCATTCGTATGTTCTTTTTTATATTCAAGAAATAAATAACCTGTCCGTTCTTCACGGTCCGTGATTTCTTTTTCACCCAACAGATAATCTTCCATACGCCGTGATTTTGAACCAAAAGGATCCAAGCGGTCAGGAGATTTCCTGCCGTCCAATAAAACCGGCAAGAAGCTTTGCATCGTCACTGATTTCCCTGAACCATTACTGCCCCGAAGAAGCAATTTGCCATTTTCAAAATCAAAGGTTTCTTCATCGTAATACCAAAAATTAAGAAGGCCTGCCCGGTTCATTTTCCATTTATTTTTCACGTTTCTCACTCATTTCTTTTAAATATTTTTTCGGATAATGGGCAATCATGCGTCCTGCTCCAGATTTTACAACAAGCATGCCACTATCGGGCTCTTCTTCCGCCATTTCCCATTCTTGCCAAAGCTTCAGAATCTCCCTCGCCGTCTCTTCCCCCGATTCCTTCCTGTACTGCTTGCTCCAGCCATGGCCGTAAATTTCCTTTACTTCAGCGACAAGGCTTTCAAAAGTCGCATATGGCAAACGGATGGTGCCTAGCTCAGTCGGTTCTAAATCTTCTAGATTTCGTAGATGCGCCATTGTGTGTAATGCCACATCACTGATTGCCCGTTGATCAGGGAACAGCGTGTAGCGTCTTTTTTGTTCAGGCAACGTTAATAAAGCGACATTTTTAAACACTTCAAGCCCGAAAGGAGTGTGTTCTTCCAAGTCTTCACGCAACCGGTTGCGGTAATTTCGGATATAGGCAAAATCTGCATCTTCGGTATTTTCGCGATGTACCACAGGCGAAAACAACAGTTTCCGATAAACACGTTTTCGCCTGCGGTCGTCTGGATGCCGCAGCCACTCACTTTCTAAAATCTCTTCCATCGAATGAAAGCGAAACAGATCATCGGGATAAGAACGCATGAAATAACGTCCATAAATCGACACTTCATACAGCACTTCCTCTTCTTCATTTGATTGGAATAAGTCGATGCTGCCATCAATGGTTTTGACCAATTTTAGTTTTACAATTTCTTTTAATGCCCGAACGAGCGAGCGCCTATGCTGATAATTCGTCCAATCGAGCGAAAACTCGCCTGGATACATTTCCTGAATGTTTTCGACCAAATCAGAAAGCAGGAATTGTTCGTCCACCGAACGTTGTTCCGTATAAGCCAACGCGCAACAGAAAATGGCGTAGTCCATTGGTTCTGCAAACGACTGGATGCCCATCCAAATTTTAGGTTCGACCGGAATTTTTTCAAGCTTAATAAAATGCTGGTGAATGATTAAATCAAAGCCAAATTTATCGCTGATATAGCGCTTCAATTTATGTTCCCGCTCACGAATCAATTTATATACTTGTGGTTCATCCTCGCGCAAAACCCAAAATTGTTCAAACAATATACCCAGCGCTTCTACCGTCGCTTCATCAAAACGTTCTTCTCTTTCACTCATGCCTTCACCTCTTCTCGAATAAACCGAAACCGGACATTCGGCATTTCCAAGGTTCCGTCATGTGATTGGAGAAGAACCTTTTCATGTCTATCCAAAGTAACTTCCACTTTCATTCCATATTCGGTCTTGATCGTGTGATCTTCTCTCACCATCGCTTTGCCGATCCATGACAGCAAAAGCTTTCGAACATGCGGTTCTACGATCGGCAATTCATGCAGGAGGATTTCGCTTTCATTCATATAACTTTCAATAACCTTTTTCTCAGCATTTCGCTGTTCAAGATGCAGCCGTTTCGTTTCTTCTTTCTTCAATCGGTGATCCGTCATTTCTGTCGGCTTTGTCGTTTCACGGTACTCACGGATACGGGGCTGTGTTTCATGGTCCATCGGTGTTTCCTGCCATGTATCGATGTAAATGTCATCCGTCGGAATGTGATCTGAATAGAAATGGCGTGTATGAAATACGCCAAAGGCAACAGAAGACAATTTATGCGCTTCTTCAATTGAGTTCATGTCGGCAAACCACTTTGCCAAATGCAGGTAATCCTCCTTCCTGCTACGGAACTGTTGATTGCGTTCACCGAGCCGCTGCACAATTCGTGTTATACGGCGAATCGCATCATTGGTCTTTCGCTGAAGCATTTCATATTGGCTGTCTTCGCCACTTAAAAACCAATCCTTCAAATTTACCCATCTCGCGTCCAGTTCTGCAACGGGATCTATGTGGAACTGTTCAAAACGGAAGGTTTTTCCCTCATGGCTGACCACTTTTTCAAAAAAATGTGTGATTTGCTGTCTCTCCATGGATGTCAGCAGACCCTGAATCTGTGAAGCGGTTCGCTGCAGCGCAATGATGAAGTCCCGCAAATAAGTCGTAAATTGATCTTTATACGTGAGGAAAGCTTCTGATTTCATTTGTTCGTTGGCATCTTCACTGAGAAGATAGGCAAAATAATCGGATGTATTCTGCCTAATTTTATTAAAATAAGTAAGGACATCATCCCAATACTGTGCACAGATTTCTTCGTTGTCGTTTTTTGAATCTGCCACCCTTTGAAGCGACTGGTACAAACGTTCGAACTGTGTTTTTTCAAGCGAACCTCCGAATGTATCACCGGCTTGCTCAAAATTCAGCAGCATCCGTTCAAACTCGACAGTATACGGCGTGCATTGGTAGCGGAACCGCTTTTTCTTAAACTCCTCAATCGTTTTGGCATTGCCGCTTTCCTGCTGTGCCAAAAGATTACCCCATTTCGTAAGAGAAGCCAGGTCTATATGCAGTTCGTCAATTGAATAGGTTTTGAAGAAAGCCGACTGCTTTAAATGTGCCAAAATCTCTTCTGGAAACAAAAACTCTCTCATGCGCTCATGCTGTATATAAAAAAACCTTAGAATCGCCCGGTACGTTTCGCTTTTTTCCGTAGACAAATACGTCGCTTCTTTAACTCGCTTAAACTGGCCTTCAATCATCCGCTCATCTCCTTTACCGAAATTTCCTTTCTTCTATCGTATCGGAAATATTCTTTCATATCTATACACGCTGCCCACTTTCGTTAATCGGCTCGAAACCGTATACTACTATAAGTAATCAGAATAATTATACAGGGAGGTTGAGCTGTGAATCCTTCTTTTTCACCACTCGGCGACCAAGCAATTGTCATTGAACTCGGCAATGAAATCAATGAACAAACAGAACAGCTGGTCAAAAAAGTATCGGCTCTGCTCGAAAGCCGGAAGCCGGCATGGATGGTTGAATTTATTCCGGCATTCACAACCGTAACTGTCTTTTACGATCCGTGCATAGCCACATACGATAATGTCCGAACCGAATTGACGGAACTTTTGACGCATCTCGGTGAAGACCGTGCTGTTGAATCCAGAACCGTTGAAATACCCGTCTGCTATGGCGGTGAATTCGGCCCTGACCTAGAATTGGTGGCGCAGCATAATGGGCTGACGCCACGTGAAGTCATCGATATCCACACTTCCGGTGATTATTCGGTCAACATGATCGGTTTTGCGCCGGGCTTTCCCTTTCTTAGAGGGATGTCCGAGCGAATTGCAGCGCCGAGGCGCGATTCACCACGCCTCCGCATCCCCGAACGGACAGTAGGCATTGCCGGCATGCAGACCGGTGTTTACCCGATTGAAACCCCGGGAGGCTGGCAGTTGATCGGCAGAACACCGCTTCGCTTGTTCCTGCCCGAAAATAGCATCCCCAGCCTGCTCCGGGCAGGTGACAAAGTGATTTTCAAGGAAATTTCAGAAGACGACTATTGTGCATGGGAGGAACATCCAGATGTTGAAAATCCTTAAAAGCGGACTGCAGACCACTGTGCAGGACTTGGGCCGGACCGGCTTCCAGAAATACGGTGTCATTGCCAGCGGCGCGATGGATCCTTTCGCACACCGCCTGGCCAATTTATTGGTCGGCAATAACGAACAGGCGGCAACTCTTGAAATTACATTGGTCGGACCCGCTATCCAATTCACCGAAGATGCGCTCATCGCTGTATGCGGTGGAGACCTGAGCCCCAAAGTGGATGGCAGTACGGTACGCACATGGCAAACCCTTGCTGTCAGAAAAGGCAATACCTTGACGTTTGGTGAGCCTCGCGTAGGTGCCCGCTGTTATTTGGCCATCGCCGGCGGCATCAACGTACAGAAAGTGATGGACAGCCGGTCTACTTACCTGCGCGCCGGAATCGGCGGATTCCAAGGAAGGGCTTTGGAAAAAGGCGATGAACTTCCAGTTGGCCAAGCTTCTCTTCAACAAAAAGTATTGCAGCATAGTGAAAAAGGGTTTGATTGGCTGCTGCCACCTGCCCGTTATTTTGAAGAACCGGTGATCCGGATGATGCCAGGACGGCAATTCGACTTATTCGACGAAGCCAGCAAAGCGCGAATCTTTCAGGAGGCTTTTGCCGTTTCACCCAATTCTGACCGAATGGGATACAGGCTGGAAGGCCCTTGCCTGGCACTTGAAACTCCCGCAGAACTGATTTCGGAAGCGGTGGCTTTCGGCTCTGTCCAGGTACCCGGGGACGGCAACCCGATTGTCCTGCTGGCAGATCGCCAAACGACGGGCGGCTATCCGAAGATCGGACAGGTTGCGTCTGTAGACTTGCCCCTCATCAGCCAATTAAAGCAAGGGCAACAGCTGCGTTTCAAAAAGATCTCCATGGCAGACGCCCAACAACGTTGGATCGAGCAGGAACAGTCGATTCGCCAAATAAAAGCTGCAATCCAGTTGAAATGGGAGGAATGGACATGAAGTATAAAGTGGATTTGAACTGCGATATGGGGGAAAGCTTCGGTGCCTATAGGATGGGCAATGATGAAGAAATACTCGATTACGTAACGTCAGCGAATATTGCCTGCGGCTTTCACGCCGGGGACCCAGCGACCATGCGCAAGACCGTCAAATTGGCGCTCGAAAAAAACGTCGGCATCGGTGCTCATCCAGGCCTTCAGGATCTGGTCGGATTCGGACGCCGAAACATCGCCTTGTCGCCTCAGGAAGCCTATGATCTGACCATCTATCAAATCGGTGCCTTGTCGGGATTTGTCAAAGCAGAAGGAGGCCAGCTGCAGCATGTGAAAGCGCACGGCGCTTTATACAATATGGCTGTAAAAAATGCCGCCTTATCAGAAGCCATTGCTGAAGCCGTCTATAAAATCGATCCAGAGCTGGTGCTGTTCGGCCTATCAGGCAGTGAAATTACCAAAGCTGGCGAGAAAATTGGGCTGCGGACAGCCAACGAAGTCTTCTCCGACCGAACCTATCAAAGAGACGGCTCATTGACGCCGAGGACGGAAAGCAATGCATTGATCACCGATCCCCGGATCGCCATCGATCAAGTTATTCGCATGGTCAAGGAGAACAAAGTCGCCACTGTTGAAAGTGGTGATGCCGAGCTCCAGGCGGAGACCGTCTGCATTCACGGGGATGGCATTCATGCACTCGATTTTGCCATCCAGATTTCGAGATCCTTGAAAGAGGCAGATATCGAGATTCTTAAAGTAAGCGAATTCGTCTAGTACGAACCGCGGAGGATTTTGATCGCGGAAAGAAAGTGGCGATCATCAAAAAAGGCAATGCCCATTACCGGGGCATTGCTTTTCTTCATGTATAAAAGATTCTCTTGCTTAACTCCTGCCCAATCAGCTCAGCAATCTTTTCGAAGTAAACTGGACTGTGCGGCACCAAATCCTTTAAGCTGATCGCCCTGTTAAAAATTCTCTTGCTGCCATCCGATAGTATCTCAAAGCCTTCGATGTCCACTCTTTCTTCCTTTCCCGCAAATAAATCTTCCAATGCCTCAAAATCAAGCTTTGCCATGCCGGACACTTCTTCCAACTGCAACTCAAACCTAACATCAACGTTCTCTAAATCCTGGTATAAGAAGCACTGGCAGCGTTCATTATCCAGAAAACCGGGCAACGCAATTTGATCCTTGATCATTCCAAGAGGGGTCAGATCAGTAAAATCCACTTGAATACCAAGCTCTTCCTGGATTTCCCTGATGCCATCTTCAACTGTTTCGTCCGCCAACAGATGGCCTGCTGCCGTGATGTCGAAAAGCCCTGGAAAGTCCTTCTTATCTTCACTGCGCAGCTGAAGATACACGACGTTCCTATTGCCTTGGCGGCCAGCCAACCAGCAATGAAAAGTTTCATGCCAATAGCCATTTTCATGTACAGCCTTCCGGTCAGCTATGCCTTGTTGTATTCCCTGTTCATCGTAAATGCGTATTTTTTCCGTCTCCATTTCCGTGCCCCTTTTTTCTTTTAGCATCGCAAAAAAACCGGCCATTTATCCGGCCGGCCTCAGCCTCCCCAATAATAGCTTGATCTGCTTGCCCTTAAGTCAAATTAGGTATATTGGTTAAACCGGGCATCGTCTGGCGCGACATGCTTGATGAACAGCAGGTCTTCTTCCGTAATGTCTGGAACGAAAAATTCGGTGCCCCAATGCTCTGAAGAGAAAATGTGCTGCTCTCCTCTGCTGAGGAAAACCGAAAACCACTTTAGCTTATTCTTTCTGCTGACATGCCGGGTCATCAGGAATTCAGCGATGTCCAATGTCAGAAGTCCGGAAAAAATGGTCATTCCCTGCTTTTGATCGATATCGAATAATCCAGGTAAATTTAAAGTGAGCTCAACAATTGTTTCCGTTTCTTCATCGAAGCAATGGATTTCAAAGAGATCGGATTTGGCCAGAAAATATTCCATTAAAAGGAGCCAGTAGTCATAGTTTCCAATCGCCGGTATCCGCCCCAATTCCCGGTCATCTGCGAATTCGGTAAGTTCAAACTGCAATTGCGTTTTAAGTTCCATGCATGCTTCACCTGCCCTTTTCTCCCTATAAGCACATTAATCCTCGGTATTCAAACGCCTAACCAGTCCAGTGACTTCGCTTAAGCCATCAATTTCCCCGTCTGCATCCAGACAGCTCCAATGCTCGTCTTTTTTCCAAATGGCCTTCATGCCGATTGCTTTTGGAGCCTGTATGTCATTTTTCGGATGATCTCCGATATAGATAGCTTCGCCCGGTGAAACGCCCAAGTTTGCCAACTTATCCTTTCAATTTTGAACTCCTCGATTAACTACTGATAGAACCGGTCTTTCCAAACATAGCCTTTGGCATCCAATTCGATAAGCCGTTTGATGAAAAGATCTATTGGAATATGCTTTAAATGTTCGCTTAATCGGTTGTACTGCTCAACTACAAACGCTGCCAGCGAACTGTCCCGGTCTAATAAAGTGCCATCCAAATCAAAAATAACGGCTTTGATCATTCCAATTCTCCAGTCCCTTCATTCGCTGCTTCCCAGATTCAACCTCTGGTAAAAGCCTAAGGATTCCATTAGAAATTCTTTATCATAATGCGTTTTTTCATGTATTCTTTCAACCCATTGCTCCATCGTTTCAATCGGGGAATCCTTGTAGAGCCTGGTGCTCGTACTTAAAAAACTTTCCCAATTGTCGAATTCCCAATGGACGGTTTCGCCTTTTCCCCTCAGCCGAACCTCGACCAGCGGTTTCGGATGAATATGGTGCTGGGAATATTCAGCCGCTTCTAAAAAATCCTTGCGTTCCACCGCATCTATTCCATAGACCTGATTGGACTGTTTGCCATTCGGCCGGTAATAAATGACCTCAATTTTTTTATCAGCCGGCGCTATCTGAACTTCCGCTCCGGGGAAAAACCCTGGCAGTCTATCGCTTTTAAACTCAGGGTTGTCCACATCAACCAGAATCGGCTGGATCCACTGATCTCCTAAATCGCATAGGAACCTGCTTCCATCCGCGTCTTCAGCCATGATCGCTGCATGTGACTGTTCCGTTCCCAGGCCGCTGCCTACCGGATAGGCTTTCACGCCGGCCTCATCAAAAGCTGCCAGCAGCCAAATCGCCAAATCAAAACAATTTCCGGTGATACCGAATTGGTCGCGATGCTGTTTCATCAGTGCTACACTGCGCTGCTTTTGCTCGCCAGACTGCTGATAATGCCAGGCTTTGGTCAAGGTCTCCATCGGAAAACCATCAAACTGCCGCCATACGGAAAGGATTTCTGCCGGTGCTTCCATTTCCTCCACCTTCTCTTTTTTCGTATGGCTATTACTTCTGTTTTTCCTATAGAAATTCCTTCCACCATCAAAAAAACTTCAGATATTCGGCTGCGATAAAACAAAAAGGAACAGGGCTGTGGGTCTGCTCTTTTGCTGCATACTTGTGTTTCAACTACTCTACAGTCTTCGAATAAAGTTCTTCAACAAAAGGCAGCTCCCTTTTACAGGAGCTATCTCAATCTCTTCTCTACTCTACTCTTTGTTCAACCAGCTTCTTTAAATTCTCAAACATCAAGCCCCAGCCTGCGCGGCTTTTCTCGCTAGACTCTGTACCGGTTCGCTTGACGTCCTCTTGTGTCCAACCCTCTTCATGCGGCACGACAATCTCCTGGACAAAGGCCATTTCACAACTTTTCTGCACCATCGAAATCCAAACCGTGATACGGTCTTCATGGTCGCTGAGCTGTGGCATCTTGAAGCTGAACATCAGCTTATGCGGCGGCTTTAATTCCAAGTATTCGCCAATCGCCCGGTACTCCACGCCTTCCCGGCGATCGACGATTTCCCAGCTGCCGCCTGCACGCAACACATTCTTCGCCACTTGGTTGGTGTCCTCTTGCGTGAACAGCCATTTCTTCATGAGTTCCGGGTTGGTCCATGCCTCATAAACTGCTTTGTCACTAGCATTGAAACGGCGCGCCATTGATAACACGACAGTTGAAGTTGTCATCTGAATCATCCTTTCCGAATTGGAATAGACAGCCGTGCGTTTTATTGCCATCAGTGTAACCCAGAACTTTTTATCAGGCAATATAATCCTCATTGCCTTTTGTCGTGAAATAAGGCGGCCCTATTTTTGCTAACTTGCAGACATGCAGTCATATACCCGATTCAAAAGACAGAAACAGGGTAATTTCTCGCTTTTATATAGTGACCAAACCGAAAATATCACAGCTTTCACTACTTTAATAAAACATTAAGTTTAATGATTGCACTTCAGCCCCACCATTCCTTTATTCTTTATCGTTTTGAACAAAAAAATCACCTTTGCAGATTAATCTGCAAAGGTGATTTTTTGGCTTTATTCTACACCAGGATTTTTAAACTATCTTACGCTTTCCAATGCCTGTTTCACCGTCGCATAGGAATCCACATCGAGCATATCAATACCGCTGTAAACGATGGTCTGGACCAGGTCCGGCCGTAATCCGGCAATTACTACATGAATGCCCATCAATTGGAGTGTCCCACCGATCTGCTGGATCGACTGCGCAATATGGTCGTCAATGGTCAAAACACCTGAAAAATCAATGACGACATGATTGACGTTCATCTCCGCAATTCTCGGAATGACATTGTTTAAGATATGCGTAATCCGGTAGCTGTCCATCACACCAATTAGTGGCAGGACAACGACGTCATCAAGAACCGGTACGATTGGCGCTGACAGATTGAGCAGTTCCATCTGGGTTTCTGCCTGGTACCGTTCCGACAGCCGCTCAAAAGCATAGAATGTTTCATTTAAACTAACATCCAGTATTGCATCAATGCCTCTGGTTGCTTTGGCATTTTCCACTACCGTCAATCCGAACTGCAGGCTGAGCCGCGTAAAAATCTCCGAAAAAACTTGCCGCGTCACTGGATAACGAATGACAATTTCCGAAATCTTGCCGCCGGAAGCCACCTGCATTTCCGCATTCTTTTTGCTCCACTGGATCAACGAATCCGGAACTTCAATGCGGTTCCCTTCCGGAAGGGATTGCCCGAAAAATCCGAGAAGCTCAACATACATGCTGGCGGCCTGCTCTTTTTCCCATTGGGGAATCTCCAGGTTCATCTCCTGCACTACCGATTCAACCACTTCCGCTGATAACGATTCAGCATTTTCACTTATGTATTGGGAAAAGTCATTAAACGAAGACATTCAATTCACACCTTTTTCTTTATGCTACATTAAGTATACCATTTGGCAGGGGATGGGATGGGAAATCCAAGGCTAATCTTTGTCCATTTCTTAAAAAAGTACCCGATTGATAATTTCCAGAGCTTCAAGTTCTCTCGTCTTATTAACTATTTAGAAAAATTCTTTGTAGCTACCTGCTTAAATAAAAGATAACAAGGTTATTTCTGCTCCTCATTTACCATATCTTTTAATACTGCAAAAAGCAAAACCCCCTTCGGATATTAATCCAAAAAGGGGGTATAGTCTAGCCAGCAGCTGACTTTATTATTCCACTGTTACTGATTTCGCCAAGTTGCGTGGCTTATCAACGTCACAGTCGCGGTGAAGCGCTGCGTAATAGCTGATCAGCTGCATCGGGATGACCGATACGAGCGGTGACAACAATTCGTTGACCTTCGGAAGGACCAGGCTGTCGCCTTCTTCTTGCAGGCCTTCCATTGAAATGATGCATGTGTGAGCGCCGCGTGCCGCTACTTCTTTAACGTTTCCGCGGATGTTCAAGTTAACCGACTCTTGTGTTGCAAGAGCGATAACCGGTGTGCCTTCTTCGATCAAAGCGATTGTTCCGTGTTTTAATTCGCCACCGGCAAAGCCTTCTGCCTGGATATATGAAATCTCTTTCAATTTCAATGACCCTTCAAGTCCAACGAAATAATCCATGACACGGCCGATAAAGAAACAACTGCGTGTTGTAGACAAGTAGTCTGAAGCAATCTGCTCCATTTCTTCTTTCGAATCAACTTGCGCTTGAATGGCATTCGCAACAATTCCAAGTTCCTGAACCAAGTCAAAACCAATATCGATGCCGCGTGCTTCCGCTGTTACTGCACCCAAAATAGACAATACTGCCAATTGAGCTGTGTAAGCCTTAGTCGAAGCAACGGCAATTTCAGGACCTGCATACAACAATAAGGTATGGTCAGACTCACGTGACAAAGTAGATCCTGCTACGTTTGTGATGGTCAATGAGGCATGGCCCAGTTCTTTGATTTTCACCAATACCTGGCGGCTGTCCGCTGTTTCCCCTGATTGGGAAATAAAGATGAACAATGGGTTTTCCGACAGCAGGGGCATGTTATAGCCGAATTCGCTTGAAACATGAACTTCAACTGGGATGCCTGCTAATTTCTCGATGTATTCTTTTCCGATCAATCCTGCGTGGTAGCTTGTTCCAGCCGCAATAATATGGATGCGGTCAGCAGCCTGCATCGCGTTTAGGATTTCCGGTTGGATGGTCAATTTGTCATTTTCGTTCTGATACGCCTGAACAATTTTACGGACAACCGCTGGCTGCTCGTCAATTTCCTTCAGCATGTAATGAGGGTAAGTCCCCTTTTCGATATCGCTCATGTCGATTTCTGCAGTGAACGGCAGACGGCTAACTGTCTCGCCTTCCAAGGTCAAAATTTCCACGCTATCTTTGCGGACGATGACGATTTCCTTATCCATCAATTCGACAAACTGATCTGTCAATTGAAGCATAGCCATCGCATCAGATGCTACGACATTAAAATCTTCGCCAAGTCCCACAAGCAACGGGCTTTTGTTTTTCGCTACGAAAATCGTTTGTTCTTCTTCCCCGTCCAATAATGCAATCGCATATGAACCCTTCAGTAAGGTAAGAGCTTTGCTGAAGGCTTCTTGTGTTGTATGGCCTTCTTCAACAAACTTACCGATCAATTGAACGATGATTTCTGTATCTGTATCCGACTCCATAGCCACGCCAGCCAAATAATCGCGCTGAATGTGGTGGTAGTTTTCAATCACGCCGTTATGCACGATTGTGAAACGGTCAGATGTATTCTGGTGCGGGTGAGCATTAATGCGGTTCGGTTTGCCATGAGTAGCCCAGCGTGTATGGCCGATTCCTGTAGTCCCCATCACTTCTTCTTCCACGACGCCGCGAAGATCTGCAATGCGCCCTTTTTCTTTGAAGACTGTTACGCCCGTGCCGTTGCGAACAGCAATTCCTGCTGAATCATACCCACGGTACTCCAAACGTTCCAAGCCTTTCAATAAAATTTCTTTCGAGTCATTTTCTCCAATATATCCAACAATTCCACACATAGTCTAATTCCTCCGTTTTTCTAAAAATCAAATGAGTATTTGTCTGTTTCACAAACACTTCTGGTTGAGCCCATCCATCTTGTTGTCCAATCGATCGCTCGACTGTTTTAAGAATGGACATAACGACCGGGCTTCACGGCCGGAAGGTATCCGCCGAAATCTCGATACTCCTTCTCCTCGTCTACTGAAGATGACTGATCCGTCCGATTTCTTCAGTACAGGCGCTGTAATTGTTTTCCTCGCACTAACTACTATCCCCCTTTTGCTACGGTAGTAAACCGACTTTATTATCATACAGCTTTCACACAATCTCGTCAATTAAAGCAGATAGTTATTTAGGTCTATATCACCAAATTTTTCCGTTAACTGGTTCTTTTTCCTTTTTTTATATTTCATCTTATAAAAATACTTAAAGAAGCCGCTTCGGCCGCTTTAGGGATGCTTCAAGCAAAAAAACCAGGCAAAGTGTGCCAGCAATCGGCCAAACTTCAGTACAAGGACCGAATCAATAAACGCGGAAATGGAAATAAGCGGCTGTGAAAAACCCTGTACAACATGTTGATGAATAGGATCTCCTGGTGGGCGAAGATGCAAAATGCCATTGTGGATCATTAAAAAAGTACTCAATGCAATGTCCCATCAGGTTGCGGTGATTGCCTGTATGAATAAGTCTTGAAAGTCGCATTTCACCTTATCCAACACAGACGACTCTATCAGCACGAATCCGGCAAGGCTTCGCTAACGCATTCTCTTCCAACACACAATCCCCACGATAAAAAGAAGGATCGCCAGGTTTATTTGGCCTGCCGATTTTCTCTTTGTTTCCTGCTTGCCGGTTGCTTGGCGTGCAGGTGCTCAACTCGCGGGATAGCGAGACGACCGAGACCCCGCAGAGAGCAGTGCGAGCGAGGAGGCTTGGGCGCGAGCGCCGGAACGCCAAGCACCCTATTCGAACTCCTCGCTTCCTTGCCTCTCCTGGCTAATCCATCAGAAAAATCCTTGACTACCGATAAGAAAGCGTCCGTCTGGAGCGACTTCTTCACATACAAAAAGACCGTAAGCAAAGATGCTTACGGCCTCCAGATTGCTGTATTTGATTAGTTCAAGCCCATTTCGCTGCGTACAACTTCCGCAATGCTTTCCACATAGTTTTCACAGTCTTTTGCAGAAGCTGCTTCTACCATAACACGCACCAACGGTTCTGTACCCGATGGACGCACAAGCACGCGGCCGTTGCCGTTCATCTCAGTCTCCACTTTGGCAATGACAGCTGCCACTTTGGCGTTGTCTGTAACGGCATGTTTGTCCGTTACACGAATATTCACAAGTTTTTGCGGGAAGATGGTCATTTCAGACGCCAACTCGGACAATTTCTTGCCAGTGATTTTCATGATATTGACAAGCTGCAAGCCAGTCAATAAGCCATCACCCGTCGTATTGTAATCCAGGAAAATAATGTGGCCGGATTGCTCGCCACCCAGGTTATAGCCGTTTTTCTTCATTTCTTCCACTACATAACGGTCGCCGACAGCGGTCTTGTTGCTCTTCATGCCGTGGTTTTCCAATGCTTTATAGAAGCCCATATTGCTCATGACAGTTGAAACCACTGTATCTTTTTTCAGGCGGCCTTCTGAATGAAGGTGCTTGGCGCAAATGTACATAATCTGATCGCCGTCCACGATTTGGCCTTTTTCGTCCACTGCAATCAGGCGATCACCGTCACCGTCGAATGCAAGTCCGATATCCGCACCTTTAGCAAGAACCAGTTCCGCCAATTTCTCTGGATGAGTAGAACCCACTCCGGCGTTGATGTTCAAGCCGTTCGGTGAAGCTCCCATTGACGTGATGTCTGCATCCAGATCCGCAAATACATGCGTCGCCAATGTAGACGTTGCACCATGCGCACAATCAAGCGCCACAAGGATGCCAGCGAATTCTTCATCGACTGTCTGCTTCAGGTACTGCAGGTATTTCTGGCCGCCTTCAAAGTAATCCGTGATGCTGCCAAGATCGCCGCCAGTCGGGCGCGGTAGTAGATCTTCACTGCCGTCCAGCAAGGCTTCAATTTCCGCTTCCTGCGCATCTGACAACTTAAAGCCGTCTGAACCGAAGAATTTGATGCCGTTGTCTTCTACAGGATTGTGCGAGGCAGAAATCATGACACCCGCTTCAGCGCTCATGACGCGCGTCAAGTAAGAAACGCCTGGTGTACTGATGACGCCAAGACGCATAACTTCTGCGCCTACAGAAAGCAGTCCGGCAGCCAAAGCGCCTTCCAGCATTTCACCTGAAATACGTGTATCGCGGCCAATTAGCACTTTCGGTTTGTCTTTTGCACTTTTCGTTAAGATATATCCGCCAATGCGTCCTAATCTAAAAGCCAGTTCAGGTGTCAGCTCCGTATTGGCAACTCCCCGTACTCCATCTGTTCCAAAATATTTTCCCATTCTAATTTTCGCTCCTTCAACCATTTGCTTCTGATTGTTTTATTTAAGCTTTCGCTTCTTTATTGCCTTTATGGTGTTGTGTCTTCAGCGGTATCTGAACTCCCAAGATCTTCTGGGGCCTGTGCAGAGCCATCGACAATCGTTTCCGCCTCTACCGTGACTTGCCCTGGTGATACCGCAGAAGCACCAGAAGGGCTTTCCAGCTCGATTTCCAATGTGCTGTCCTCTGCAGTGACGCTTGCGGCATCCACTTTGATCACATATTCGGTAAGTTCATCCACGACCGTTTCCGGTCCGAAAACGCGGACTTCTTCGGTGGATGTACTCCAACCAGTGATGGTAATGCCTGCACGGGCTTCACCGGTCGGTTCGATTCTCACCGGCACTACCTTGCTGTATTCAACGACATCTACTTCTACTTCCACTTCTGCGGGTTCAATTTCCGCATTTTCCAGCTTCGTCAAATCCTCTGCCAAGACACGGACATGGGCCGCCGTCGTAAAGGATTCCTTTACTCCCTGCTCCCCGGAAACTGTTGCTTTGACAAAGCTGATGGCATCAATCATGCTTTTTGGACCGGTCACCGTCACCGTTTCCGGTTTGACAGCCACGCTATCCAAAATAAAGCCGTCCGCCAGCATTCGTTCATTTATTTCCGGATCGATGCGGAACTCCTGAGACACCCGCTCTTCAATCACAACATTCACAAACGCCGGATCTACGCGGATATTTAATTGTTCAGACAGATTTTCGGTTTGAATTGGGACTTGATGCTCGCCCATCGGCAAATTGCGCAAATCCACAAACAATGTGAAGTCTTCCAGTTGACGGGCGGTCTGTATAATACTGACAGGACCGTTCAAATGCAGATCTGCTGTTTTTGGTACACCACTGACCATGAGGCTATTATCGTAGTATACCTCCAGTTCCACATCTTCAATCACTTCCGACGTCCGACCGGCGTCTGTTGTCCCTGTGGTATTATCTTCCGCCTTCACGGAGAAAAATAAAAGGAAGGCCAACAGCAGCGCCGTAATCCGTAAAAACCAGCGATTGTCCATCATCTTATCCATTTTTTTTCCCCCTCCAATTCCACCAGGAAAGAGCGACTTCCTGCTGTGCTGCGCCGAACCAGATTCGGCGCAGCTTCACTTCGAAGTCTTCCAGTGACAAATTGCGGTGCAAATCGCCATTCGCCGTCAGGCTGATGGCACCTGTTTCTTCCGACACGACAATCGTGATCGCATCGGTCACTTCACTGATGCCAAGGGCTGCACGGTGGCGCGTTCCCAGCTCCTTCGAAATGAACGGACTTTCAGACAGCGGCAAATAGCAGGCCGCGGCGGCAATCCGGTTTTTTTGTACAATCACCGCTCCATCGTGCAGCGGTGTATTCGGAATGAACAAATTGATCAGCAGCTCGGACGTAATATCCGAATTCATCGGAATGCCGGTCTCGATGTATTCGCTCAAACCCGTTTCACGTTCTATCGACACCAATGCCCCGATTCGCCGTTTGGCCATATAGCTGACGGATTTGGACATCGCTTCGATCAACCGATTGCGTTCGGACTCTTCATTCAGCGTACTGCTGGAGAACAGCTTGCCGCGGCCGAGCTGTTCAAGTGCACGGCGCAGCTCTGGCTGGAAAATGATGATGATGGCCAGGAAGCCCCATTCCAGTACCTGTTGCATGATCCAGCCCAGTGTTTCCAGGTTGAGTGCTTGCGTTACAAGGCGCGCGATAATAATGACAAAGATCCCTTTCAGCAATTGAACAGCCCTTGTTCCTTTGATGACGGTGATCAATTTATAGATAACGAACCAAACTAATAAAATATCAATAATATTCCCTAGAAGTTCGAGTGGTGTTTGGTCTGTTAAATTTTCCAAAAAAGGCATCTGCAACCCTCGCTTTTCTACATCTGCATATACGTTCAGTATATCATAAGTGAATTGGGCTTGCCTTCATAGAAAAAACCCATCCTTTAGGAGAGGATAGGTTTTACTCTTTTGTTTGGCTGTCGTCTGTGTCAAAAATAGCGGCTGCATCTTTTAAGCCATTTTTAATGGTGTACCACAGCCATTCAAACGCTTTGTCAATTTCCTCAATTTCACCGGTAATGACCCCGCCCGAGGCCATGTATTGGCCATTGATGATCGTCACATCTCCGTGAAGCTCGCCTTCCACGCGCAAATCGCCATTGCGCACAGTCAAGTCGCCGACTACTGTGTGTCCTTTAGGAACCACCACTGTCTGGGCCTCTACCACCAGATTCGGCTGCTTGGTAAAAGAAAATTGCTGATCGTCGTTGAAGTTCGTAAATAATGCCGCGCTCATCAATACGCAGAACAGCGCTGCAGCTGCCAGCATCGGATGTCTTCTGAACCAGCGCTGGACACTTGCCCCTTGCCTTTCTTTCGGCAGACGCCCCATGGTCTTCTGGACAAAATTAGAAGGTGCCTGTATATGTGATGCACTTTGGACAAATGCAATGGTTTTGCTTAATGCCTGATACTGCTTTCTGCAATCGCTGCAGCTCTCCAAGTGCTCTCTTAATTGTCTCTCATCGCTTGGACTGATATCCCCATCAAGGTAATCGTCCATTAGATGAATCACGTTTTCCGGACACGCATTCATCGCGCTCGCCTCCTACAAATTGCTCAATTGCTTGCGAAGAGCTTCTCGCCCTCGGTGTATACGTGTCTTTACCGTACCCAACGGCAAATCCAAGATCTCACTGATTTCCGCCAGCGGCAATTCTTCAATATACTTTAATACAATAGCGGCACGGTACTTATCTGGCAAGCGGCTGATTTCGTACTGTACCCGCTCCTGAACTTCCATCCGCATCAACTCTTCTTCCGGAAGCTCATCGTCATTGGCAATTTTCGAATACATGTTCAAGCCTTCCGTCCCGCGCACTTCAGCATCCAGGTGATAGTCCGGTTTTTTCTTACGGATTCGGTCGATGCACAGATTGGTGGCGATGCGGTACAGCCATGTCGAAAATTTACGCTTCTGATCAAACGTGTGGATATTTACATAAGCGCGCATAAAAGCTTCCTGGGCAATATCTTCTGCTTCCTGCTTGTTGCCAAGCATCCGGTAGCAGATTTGATACAGCTGGTGCTGGTAAAGCTCCACGATTTCGGCGAATGCGTTCTGATCGCCTTTTAGTACCTTAGCTATTCGTTTATTGACTAACGCATCCATGATCTCATTTCCCTCCGCCTATGCGGCTGTACTTTATATACGTCCCTTGTCTCTAAAAGTTTCAATTATTTTTTCTTATTCTATCGTATCAGACAATACCCAAATAAATCCAACTAATTTCGAAACGTTTTCCATCCGAAAAAGTTTCCTGTTTCACGGCATAAAAAAAACAGGCTTTCGCCTGTTTTTGATTACAATAATTTTTCGCCGAATAAAGAACCGATCAATGCAACCGCTACATCAGCTGTCCGATTTTTTTCATCCAGAATCGGATTGACTTCTACAAACTCAGCAGAAGTAATGATGCCTGCATCAAACAGCATTTCCATCGCTAAATGGCTCTCGCGGTAGCTGATGCCGCCTGGAACTGGTGTGCCGACACCTGGTGTGTACATCGGGTCAATGCCATCAAGATCCAACGACAGATGGACTGCATCCGTCTTGCGCTCTTCTTTCAAATAGCGGATGGAATCTTCTATTACCGCATTCATGCCCATTTTGTCGATTTCGTGCATGCTGTAAACGCGGATGCCGTGTTCTTTGATCAACTGGCGTTCGCCTGGGTCTACTGAGCGTGCGCCGATGACGACGATGTTTTCAGGCTTTACTTTAGGTGAATAGCCGCGGATGTTCGTCAGTTTTTCATGGCCGTGCCCAAAGCTCGCCGCAAGCGGCATACCATGGATATTGCCGGATGGCGATGTATCACTGGTGTTCATGTCCGCATGCGCATCATACCAGATGACGCCCAGGTTTTCGTGGCGTTCGGAAACCCCTGAAAGAGTTCCGATGGCAATGCTGTGGTCGCCGCCTAGCACCAATGGGAAATTACCGGCTTCGGCCACTTGGAATACTTTATCGCCCAGCGCTTCTGTCGCTTCCGTAATCGCTTTCAAATTACGCAGGTTTGTTGATGCATCGACGCTGCCATCTGCATGGCCAATCTGAATGTCCCCTTCGTCTGATACGGTGTGGCCTAATTCTTCAATACGGTCTACTACTCCAGCGTAGCGGATAGCACTTGGCCCCATGTCGACTCCGCGGCGATTTTGTCCGTGGTCCATTGGAACCCCAATAATAGATATGTTTAATTTATTCATTATTTTATACCCCCTTAGCAAGATAGATTCATTGTAACCGCTAAGGTCTATTTGGCTCAACCTGACAAAATCAGGTATATTTATTCATTTTTTCCGCGAGATCTTTTTTCACTTTCGGCCAGTCCTGATCAATGATTGAATAGACCACCGCGTCTCTCGGCTTACCGGTCGAACGGATGCGTTCATTGCGCAATATCCCTTCTTTTACAGCGCCGATGCGCTCAATGGCCTTCTGCGAGGGGACATTGTCGGCATCCGTTTTGAATTGTACACGGATCATGCCACGCTCTTCAAAACAGTAACTCAGCAAAGCGCGCTTGACTGACGTATTGACATGCGTCCGCTGAGCAGACTGTGCGTAGAAAGTGGCGCCGATCTCACAGCTTTTATTGGTTTCGTCAATTGCATATATGCGTGTGGTGCCAAGGATCTCATCCGTCTGCGGGTTTTCCACCACAAAAATAAGTACGTTCGATTGGTTCAGACCCGCTTCCAACCAGGTTACCATGTCTTCAAAAGACTCTACTTTATTAAGCATATGTTCAAATATTTCCGGGGTATACAGCGCCCACAACGCTTCAAAATCTTCCCTCTTCAATAAACGCAAACGAATGCCATCCGATTCAATAATCATCCCTATCTCTCCTCTTTAAGTAAAATATACCAACTGGATGCGCCGCAGAAAATGTGTTTCAAGCTCACCCATCGTTTTCGTCAAAAAATAAGTGGAGACTATAGAAAGAGGAAACAAGTCGAAATGAGCTTCCATCAGTCTCCCTTCAACCAACTCCCGCCGAACCATCGACTTTGGCAAAAACGAGGCTCCCCAACCCTTCTTGGATAAATCGTTTGGCAATATGGGCCTGCATCACTTTCATGGTCCGAATGCCTGGTACATGAAGCCGCAGTTTTCCTAGAAGCTCTTCCCAAAACACAGGATGATGATGCGTAAACAGGATCGAATTCCGCAATGCCCACCCCACTGAAACGACTGGCCCATTCTCGTCATCACAAGTATCTCTTGGCAGAATGAACAGCAGCGGATCTTCATAAACAACGCGTTGAGCAATAGCCCGTCCGAGAGGCGGCAAGACCGAAATACCTGCAGTTACCTGCTCTGATTCAACCAGAGCTTGGATTTTCTCGGATTCTTCCACGCGGATCACCAATTCCACTTCTGGATGCTGGCCTATAAACAATTTCAGCACATAAGGCAAAATCGTTTCCGCCATCAAAGGGGAAATCGCCAAAATCCATTTTTCGCGGTAACCCTGCGCAAAGGAATGAAGTTCTTCGACACTGTCATCCAGTTGTTCCAGCACCTGTGCTGCCTTGTCTTTAAAATGCCGCCCTTCTTCTGTCAAGGAGACCCGGTTATGGCTGCGTTTGAATAAAGAAAGACCCAGACTTTCTTCCAGCAACCGGATATGGACAGCGACACTGGGCTGTGACATCATCAAGCGTTCCGAAGTCATTCGGAAATTCACGGTTTCTGCAACATCCACGAAGGTTCTTAAGCACTGGACTTCCATGACGTTCCCCATTTCAATTACTATTCTTAATTGTATCAATTATATATCTTTAATTTTTTTTATCAAGATAGGAGATTAAACTAAAAGAAAAAGAGGAATTCTCATGTTTCAGCAAGGATTGAAAGGTGTCGTAGCTGTTCAAACAGCGATTGCTTCTGTAGATGGAGACCGGGGAGAACTGCGCTACCGGGGACAATTGGTGCCAGACTTAATCCAGGGCAGGTCGTTCGAAGAAACTGCCTATTTTCTTTGGCATGGCCATTGGCCCGATGCTGCGCAACTAACAAACTTACAACAGCAATTGATCGACTGCCGTAAACTGCCGGCGCATATTGCCGGCATCACGTCACGCAGCTATTGCCAAAAGAAACATCCTTAATGGACGCTATGCGGACGCTGGCATCAGCTTATACCCACGCCGACTTCCAAACTCTGCCCTCCCCAGAGCAGGCTATTGCGCTGACAACTGCACTGCCAGTGATGACCGCTTCATTTTATCGCCTTCAAAACGCTCAGGAGACGATCTAGGACACACAGCCAACTACCTGTGGATGATCAACGGCCAGGAACCGACCAGCCCACAGAAGACCCTCGGTCAGTTATTCTCCGTAAGAAATGCCTGGAACTGCAAGGGGAAGATTCATGGCTCGACTTGGCGGCTGCTGCCGAGACACGCATCCCCGAGCTGCTGAACGAACGCAAACCGGGGCGCTCGCTCTGCACCAATGTAGAATTCTATGCCTCAGCCATCATGCGATCGATTGCGATGCCGCCAGAGCTATTCACACCCACATTCAGCATTGCCCGCATAGTCGGATGGACTGTGCATTAGAGCAGCAGGAGAACAACGTCATTTTCCGCCCTCAGTCCAAATACATCGGAAACTAAAAAAAAGCCGTATCCAAGTTAATGGATACAGCTTTTTTTACACATGGATAGTACAAATACACATGGAACAATGGAGCCTAGGGGGCTCGAACCCCTGACCTCGTCACTGCCAGCGACGCGCTCTCCCAGCTGAGCTAAGGCCCCGCGCTGAACAGGCGCAAGGAATTTGAAAATGAGCCATGAAGGATTCGAACCTTCGACCCTCTGATTAAAAGTCAGATGCTCTACCAGCTGAGCTAATGGCTCATAATAAAAAATGGCTGGGGTACCTGGATTCGAACCAGGGCATGACGGGATCAAAACCCGTTGCCTTACCGCTTGGCTATACCCCAAGTATAATAAAACTGGTGGTGGGGGGCAGATTCGAACTGCCGAACCCGAAGGAGCGGATTTACAGTCCGCCGCGTTTAGCCACTTCGCTACCCCACCGTATGCACTTATCAAAAAAATGGTGGAGGATGACGGGATCGAACCGCCGACCCTCTGCTTGTAAGGCAGATGCTCTCCCAGCTGAGCTAATCCTCCATAAAATTGGTGACCCCTACGGGATTCGAACCCGTGTTACCGCCGTGAAAGGGCGGTGTCTTAACCGCTTGACCAAGGGGCCTTGATTAAAATAAATATGTTTAACTTCCTGCTAAGAAACTCCTAAAAGAAAACAAAAGCTTCCAACCGGATTCGAACCGGTGACCTCTTCCTTACCATGGAAGCACTCTACCTGCTGAGCTATGGAAGCAAGGTAAAAGAATCATTAGGTACAAAAAAATAAACATAGAATAGCCCAGCGACGTCCTACTCTCAC
>NZ_JAGGPX010000016.1:166839-189993 GCF_018613575.1 Planococcus sp. ISL-110 | reverse complement strand
TTAAGTGGTTCTGTTTTGTGTCCTAGCTGGTTCTAAAACGTGGCACAAGTGGTTCTATTAAATGGCTGTAATCAGATACTGCTCAATGCCTCTATTTTATTTCGAAGCGTAAATTCGACCATAGAAAAACTACACCTACGTTTTTAGGTGTATCTAACAATTTCGGTGCAGTTCAAAATGGCTCATTTTTTTTAGTGTCTACCATTTGGGCTCAGTTCGAATAATCAAGTGAATAGTTTTTTATCATACTCATTTATTCCTCGAGTGCTATTCCCAATTCATAGGTACTGTCATTTCCTCTATCATAAAAATACACCATACCCGTAAGCGGATCTACTTGGTAGTGGGCTACAAATATTTGCATATCGTCATAATCAAGATAGGTATTTATATAATAATATTCACCTGATTGCACCATATTTACCAATTCATAAAAATCAGGATGGTGGACAAGTTCACCGTAAGCGTCGGCATCATCTGCTTCGTCGCTCATGGAGAGTGCAGCCATTGGGGCATTTTCAGGACTTATCAAAAAATCTCGGGAACTGATTTTCCACTCTTTATTCTCAGCTGTGAGTAGATAGCGGGTATGAGCTGTGGAACCATAAAAATCGGTCTCGGTAAAAACGGTTAAGTGTTCTGGTGCCCGAATGACATGAGCATTTAGAACAGGTGCATCAGCCATTGGAAAAGCATAGAGTGTCTCAAGCATATATATTGGATTGTCGTAGATTTCTCTCAAAGTTTGCGATTTATAAGTATCCGTGTAATTATTTTCTAGCGAGTTTAAAATGGTTTCAAAGTCTTCTTCATAAAAGTATCCATTTGCCCCTTCTCCAAACGCCTCCCCAAATCTCTGTACCGAATTTGACTCGGCATTCGCAATGAAATCGATGACTTCCTGATCTGACATCTCTTTAAGAGTTTTCTTCTTTTCTTCCCATTCTTCTTGAGTAATAGAAGTTTCCTTGAGAGGCATGTCTAAAAGATCTTCTACTACAAGAATATAGCTATCAGCTTGAGTGGTAATCGTTACTTGAGTATCGGCAGGGAATTCTGTGGTGGTAGTTACCGTGCCAGCCCACTCATTGCTATCATGAGACTGAGAAGTTGCTAAGAATATGAATTCTTGTACGGGAGTTTCATCCGTTTTTAAAACACGGAACTCGATAGTGCTCTCAGAAACTTGGGTAAAATCGACATAGATCGATTCGTCTGTATTTGACCACTTCTTTTCCCCAAGAGGCTGGAGATCAAGCAGCGAGACTTCTTCAATTACGGGCTCTTCAGTTTGAGACTTTTGCTCTTCTTTTTCTTCAGCTTCAGTTTCAAGGACAATAGCAGTGGTTTTATCCTCTGCTTGTTCTTCATTTGTACAAGCCGTAAGAAGAAACGCAACGCACATTAAAGGAACTAATTTTTTTATCATTTGGCACTTCCCTGTTAAGAATTCTGAAAATCTTGAGATAAAATAGAATCACATATCAACGGTCTTGAAAAAATAAGGTTTTCAACAATTTTTATATCAAATAACGTTATTATCAGTGAGACTTCCACTTCCTTTTATTTATGATAGTTTGAAAATATACATATTTTATAATAACATAGTCGTAGGCTATTTTAACTATAAAAATAGTAATTTATATGTGATACACAATTTTGAAATAGATCCATGTAAAAATAAGTAGTTAATGAAAACACACATGTTGATTAGCCAGAATCATCCAAACTAATGGACCTCCATATAGGAAACTAAAAAGGTCTCAATTGATCAATCGGTTATAATCGATTTAAATAATAATCGATTTAAAAATCGATAAAGACCGAGGTTATGCATGTGTTTAGAGAAAGCCCGAAACTTGAAATTGAAACGTGAGATAATGGAGATACTTAAAACAATAGCTTTTGAAAATGCAGATAGAAGAGAAATCTTGACAATGGAAAGCAAAGGGGAAGAAAAGCTATGAAGAAGTTAAAAGAGAATCCAGCATTTATCCCGAATGAACCGGTCGTGGGGGACGAAACATTGGGCAGCTTTCCGTTCGGGTGGAATATCACCCGGGCTTCAGCTTGGATCCAAGAAAACCTGAAAGAGGTGGAACTATCTGTTGTACAGGTAGAGCCGCCTGGTCCAGGGTTAGACTCAGCAAATTTGGACGAGGCGTTCATTCCGCGAGCGGATCTATCGAAGCCACTCCTTGTGGTCCGGATGCGTCCGGAATTCTTCCGGTTGATCGATGGCAATCATCGCGTGGCGAAAGCCAGGCGTTTGGGTGTAGCCGAATTGCCGGCTTATTACCTGACACCGGAGCAGCACCGACAATTTTTCACAACCGAAGACATGGACAAGAGGTATGTGGACTACTGGAATGACAAGCTGAAGATGTTTAAGAAAGATAAAGGCCGCTGGGGGGCGTGGTTGGGGAAATGAAGGTTTGAGAGATCAGCAGGAGGAGTCTGTAATTTATTAGTCAATCAATACGCGTGGGGAGATAATTAAGTGAATCTCAAAAATAGAGTTAGCACTTTCATAAAAATAATAACGTTGATGGTCATAGGCTCTTTATCCTTTATATTCACATTAATGTTCACTTTAATAGTGTTTTCAAATGAAGATTTTAATGGTTTTCTTAATTGGTATCATACAATTTTTGTGCATGATCCCATTGGAATAATGGCTAACAATATATTAGTTTTCGTTTTATTCTTTTTCCCTCTCAATTATTTTGTATATGTAATTCTACTAGAAATGATCATTAAATATACAAGCAGTAGACGTTCGATAGAAATGAATGATTATCATCATGCAGTAATTATAAAACAGCTTTTAGGGATTTTCACTTTAGTAATTGTAATGTTTGGGTTTCTCCCTTTTTTTATAACTTCGCCGATTGTAAAATTAAGCTAGACAACTGAAAAAGCCATTCGTGATACACTCTAAATGTATTTTCCGACCAAAGAAAAACATAGGAGTGATCACGAATGACCTACACCCATCTTAACACGGATGAATTGGTGATGATAGAATCCTACCACCGCCAAAATATACCTGTGGCGATCATTGCTGAGTGCCTGAACCGTTCCAGGCAGCCGATCTACAATGTCATCAACTTCCTGAAATTAGGGCATACAGCCCTCGATTTCTACACACAATACAAGAAAAACAAGAAACGCTGCGGCCGACGAAAAATGGTCTTGCCGAAGAAACAAGTTGCCTATATTCAAGACAAGGTGGCGCAGGGCTGGACGCCGGATGTCATTGTCGGCCGCGCAGAGACGGCGATTGACTGTTCCGTGCGCACGCTCTATCGCATGTTCAAAAATCGGGTCTTTGATGTAGCCACACTTCCGATGAAAGGCAAACGGAAACCCAATGGCCACCAGGAACGCCGGGGTAAGCAGGCGTTCAAACGGCATATTTCCGAACGGGAAGCCGATTATCCGTCTTTCCAACAAGAGTTCGGGCACATCGAAGGCGACACCATCGTGGGCGTCCGACACAAAAGTGCGGTGATCACGCTGGTCGAAAGGCTGACAAAAGTCATTATTGCCATCAAGCCTGCAGGACGTAAGGCATGTGATATTGAAATTGCTTTAAGCCAGTGGTTTCAAGGGGTTCCACGAAATCTGTTCAAATCCATCACGTTTGACTGTGGGAAGGAATTCTCCAATTGGAAACCGTTGTGCAACCGGCACGACGTCTCGATTTATTTTGCGGATCCCGGCACGCCTTCACAGCGCGCCTTGAATGAAAATTCCAACGGACTCCTTCGTAAAGACGGATTGCCAAAGGAAATGGACTTCAATCAGGTGGATCAACCGTTCGTTTCCACGGTGGCCGACAAACGGAATAACATCCCACGGAAGTCGCTGGATTATCGTACACCCTTGGAAGCATTTTTGAGTCACCTGAATGGAGTAGATCTGTCTAGCTTAAATTGACAAACGGAACTTTATTAAACATAGAAGAAGAAGTTTTGAGTAGTGTTAACTTATTCTTCTTACTCATCGCCTCGATTGCCATGTGTCCATACCTTTATTTAGTGAGAGAGGATTCCAATGTCTCGGAAGTTCCCGTATCAGAAAAGCAACTATCCATATTCTTAATGAAGGGAACTGGAAAAACCATTAAATCTGTAGCGATGAAAATGAAAAATATAAGATTATGGATGTCAAAAGCCATTAAAAATGAATACCATATACTGAGTTTTTCGCTAGTTGTCATCTTCATATCGATGAGCGGTACAATGGTTTTATTGTACATAATGTTAATTTAAATCTATTGTTATCGCAAAAATTCAACGGTTAAATAGTAAGTATCCAATAGGTTCTTTCCGCAGTTTAGAAATCGCATCCCTATCATACTAACTAGATAGCTTGCCAGGGCTGAGTATGACTCGGCTAAATTTCTCATTTCCGGAAAAGCGGACTGCCTGTAAACTGAAACCTTTACGAAAGGAAACGACGTGTGGTGGTTAGGGAGGTTTCATAGGACAAAACAAAGAGAAGGCGCTGTAATCTGGCGCCTTCTCTTTGTTGTTGTGAGTATAGCTTCTTCTAACAGCAATCTCCGCAACCAGATTGCTGTTAGAAGATAATTATTTGGTTCTTATTAAAAAAGATAGCTCTCTGAATGAGAGGAGTACAGATAGACTAACACATACAATTCTTCTTCCACGTTCTGTACCAATTGCTGAATAAGAATGTCACTCGAGACACTTTAGAAGCGGTCGTAAACGAGCATCATAAAGAAATATTGGCCTTTGCAAATGCCAGCGGAGCCCTAACTACTACTGGAAAAGGGGCTATTTCTTCTATTCCATCTAACGAGGAGATCATGCAATTAATAAAGTAGAAATCGCGTGTTTGTGAACGTTAGTAATGGACGAGTGGGGGAATCGATGCTGCCATTCTAATTGAATAAGAACATCCGATTCCTGGAATCGGATGTTCTTTTTTTGTGCAGCAAGCGGAATAGCTGAAGTAGTGCCGGAGCAGGTGTCTGCAGAACTCCGGCAGCAATCTACATAGGGGAAAACAGAAATACGATAAAAGCTATCGATGGTTTTATTGCTATAGCTTTAATCATTGGGTTTTATATGTTTACTCCTAAGTAATGGACGGAGAAGTAATATGAAGATTTGTTTATGGGGTTGTTGGTCAGAAGACTACAAGCAGATGATTGAATCCGGAAAAACGCTTCATTGCCCTGAAAACAAGCTCGCTGCAAGAGAGGAATAGCCCAAAACCGGGTTGGAATAGCAAACACCCGGGTTGGAAAAAGCTTTGCTTGGATTTAGTGAGGAAATCGCGTATAAAAGGGGAGAATTCGGGTTAGGAAAGCGAACACCCGGGTTAGAACAACGAACACCCGGGTTGGGAACCAGAACACCCGGGTTGGGACAGCAAACACCCGGGTTAGAACAGTCAGAAATCGCGTCCCAGAATTGTGCGGTTCCCTGGGAACATTGTAATCAAATGGCACAGCTGCTTGCAGAAGGTTTGGCGAAATTCCCGGAAATTTCACTTTCCCAGCCCGTCGAGTCAAACGCGGTCTTCGTGTCATTGCCAAAATCGCAAATCGACCAACTTCAAAAAAACCATTCATTTGCATTATGGAATGCTGAGAAAAATGAAATTCGGCTTGTCACATCTTTCGATACAGCAAAAGAAGACATAGCAACCTTTCTTGCGGACGTTCAGAAAAGCTTTTCTTGAATAAGTAATCCCCGGCAGTTTCCAGTTCTGCCGGATTTTTTGTGTTTTTTTCGGCAGCACGAAAGCTCGCCGCCGAGGAAAAAGACAATTCTACAGGGTTTTAACTAAATATATGAATTGCACGAAAAAGAAATACGGTTTAAGTACCTTAGAAAACGGGAACTTCCATACCAATAACAGTTCTTAAGGAGGGGCTTTCATGAAAAAAAATATCGGTACGTATAACTCGATGTTCCGCATTGCCGGCGGCCTGACGCTGCTTGCATATTCGACAGCGAAGATGGCACGCGAAGGCACGTCTGGTGCGCAGCTTGGCTTGGCATTTGTCGGTGCCCAGAAAGTCGGAGAAGGCATCACGTACTATTGTCCGGTCGCAGATGCACTGAATCTGGAAGGTTCGAAGTTTTTGAAATAAGGAAGACCGTCTCTGGATTTTGCCAGAGACTTTTTTTATTCCTTTTATGTATGATTGTATCAACTGTGAAGAGCGGAATAGTGTGGATTTAGATAATGATAGCCGGGGTATGAACATACCTGGAAGGCTATAGCTGATGCGGTTTTAGCCGCTTTTCTAAATGGGAGGCAGATCACTAAAGTATGAGGTGTAATGCAAACCGCCTAGCTCGTGTTTAATCTGTTTTGGCTGGGGAAAAAAGAAATAGCTTATAAATAAGGAAGGGAAATAGTAAAAAAGGAAAGGAAGAAGTTTATGTTGGAAATTCATCCTCTCTTATTGGTGGTTATTATTTTCAGTATCAGTCTCAGTTTTGTCACCCTGGCGACTGTTCGGATGATACTGACCCTGAAAGGCTATCAATATTCAGCTGCAGCGCTGTCGATTTTGGAAGTGATCATTAACATCCTGGGCCTCGGTCTGGTGTTGGATAATATTGCGAACGTGCAGAATTTATTGGCTTATGCGCTTGGCTTTGCATCTGGGGTTGTCGTCGGTTCCAAGATCGAAGACAAACTGAGTCTCGGCTATGTGACAGCGAATATCATTTCGCAGGACAATAGTGGGAGACTGGCTGTACAATTGCGGGAAAAAGGCTATGGGGTGACGGACTGGGAGACAAACGGTTTTGAAGGAAAGCGCAGCTCGATGCAGGTCCTCATGCCGAAAAAGCAGGAAGTGGCGCTGTACCGCACTGTCAAAGAACTGGATCCCCATGCATTCATTGTGGCGTATGATGCCAAAACGATTTACGGCGGTTTCTGGATACGCGCCATCAAAAAGCGGAATATCGTCAAGTGAAAATACGTCGCTGTGTTGAAGAAGATTTAGTTTATTCACGAAATATGTAGACAAAAAAACCTGAAACCCGTATAGAAGGGGTTTTAGGCTTTACGTTGGGTATAATTACATGAATAGTGTTTCTAACACAGGAACCGCTGGGAATTCCTGTCTTTTGAACATCCTACTCGGGTTTTGCATGATTAACTTATCGAGTTAATTAGTGAAATGCGTCCCTGCTCACTTACCTAGCTAGCCGGGGCGATACAGCGGAACCGCGTCGCTCTCCGTCAATCGATGGCGTCCGTCTGGTCTTTCATGACCTGTTCATCCATCGGCCCGACAATCTTTTGGGCAATTTCGCCTTTTGTATTCAAGATGAATGTCGTCGGAACGGTGCGGACTTGATAGGCTTGTGCAGCGCTGCCGGTTTCGTCCATCGGAATCGGGAAGGTCAAGCCGAATTCATCGATAAAAGAACGGATCGCTTGATCGCCTTTATCTTGGGCTGTTAAATTGACGGCGAGAATTTCGACATCGCCGTCTGCGTTGTTTTCATGGAATTGCTGCATATGCGGCATTTCTGCACGGCACGGGGGACACCAGGTCGCCCAGAAGTTCAGGATGACTTTTTTTCCGCGGTAATCGGACAAGCGAACCGTTTCGCCATTCTGGTCGGTAAGCGTGAAATCGGGTGCCATGGCCCCTGGAGCGAGTCCCTGTCCAGCTGTTTGCGTTTGTTCTGCCGTCTCAGTGGCAGAATCGCTTTTATCGAGAAAATTTATGGCGGTGATGGCGATGGCTGCGACAAGCAGCAGGGCAATGATTGTTTTTTTAATCACAAAATCGGTCCTTTCTTTTCGAAACCTGTGTACATCGCGATGGTGACGGCGGCCAGGAAAATGACTGTTGCATTTTGCCACGTCAAGAGCGGCCCGAAGATGCTTAAAATCAGCAGTTCCAAGGTGAACAGCAACACCAGCAATAACCCAGTCGGCACATCTGTGCGTTTGGCAAGCAGACGGATCGCCAGAATGCTGGCAGCAAGCAGCGCAGCGTGAAGTGCGGCCTCCATCCAATTGTTTTCAACGCTTTGCAGGATGAGTTGATACGCCAGGAAAAACAGGAGCCAGGCAACAGGCGCTTGCCTTGCCAGTTCGGCCTGCTTTTTCTGTGCCAAAGCCAGATAAATAGAGACCAGCGCTACGGCGAGCAGATGTCCGTATAAGCCGCCGTTAAAATAAAGAAGGGATAAGGGCATATCGAGAAAATGTTCAAAACTAAAAAGGATGTAGCTAAACTTCCAGACTAGAATATACAGCGGAACGGCATTCCAATACCATTCACCGATTTTATCTCCTATCACCCATCGCATAATTAGGCTTGCCGCTGCAGCTGCCAAAAGGACAGCCAGCCACACAGCTGGAACGGTCAGGTGAAATATCGGCACGTAGCTCACAGCCGATTCTCCGAGTGCTCTCTATTCATTACGAAGATCCCTCCAATTGTCTAAATGATCCAATGCTCAACGTTTCCCATTATATCGGAAAGTGTAATCTTTTCATCTTTTTTGTTTGGGGATTGGATGGAGGAGAGTCGCGTCATTGGGCCAAAACCCGTTCCGTCAAAAAAAGAATGCCGCATCCCTAGTGGTTCCGGGATGCGGCATATTTATAGGGCGTGTGAACTAAACATACTTGATTCGTGCAAAGAAACGGATTGGAATCTGTTAAATGACATCTGATTACACTACTGTAAAAGCGACAGGAACCAATTTACTTCAGTTAAGAACTCTTAATTTGATCTTGCTTCAGGCCTCGATGCATCGTATGTTTGGCGCCCCATTCGTCCATGGCGTCCAGGACAGGCTCCAGGCTCTGGCAATTTTCTGGCTTCCGTTCCACAGCGGTTTCCCTCTTGGTATCTTTTGGTACAATATAACCTTCACAAAGATCCGCAAAGAAAAAGAAGCCGAATATGATTTTCAAGGGAATTGTCTAAAAGGATAGTGGGAGAAGAAGAGGCTGTCTATGCGGCTTCTTCTTTTTTTTGTGCAGAACGGTCATGTAGAGAGGAAGAACGTTCATGTAGCAGAAGAAAACCTTCAGGTAAAGGAAGAATCTTTAGGTAGAAAAAGAGAATGGTCATGTAGAGAGGAAGAATGTTCGTGTAGCAGAAGAAAACCTTCATATTGATAAAGAAAACACCCGGGTTGGAAAAGTGGGAGTCGGCAAAGCGATGAAAATCGGCATTGAAGATGCGGAACGGGATTTCGATGTGGATTTTGGGGTGTGGACGAAGAGGGATGATGAACAAAAAAAGAAGCTGGGCATTAGCCAGCTTCAAGAACCGTTATGATTCTGGAGTAGAGTGGTTATGCTCTCTATCCTTTGTCATATTTTCTCGCAAAATCATCTTCATTTAACACCAAGTACCTAATGCCTTCAATTATCGCCAGTATAGCAGGGATGTATATCCAAAATAGAACTTATGGAATCCAAAATGAAAAAGTGACCAAAAGATTCAGTTAAACTAATATTTGTAAATTTAAAGGTTGTTTATATGTAGGTATAAAGTATAATGTCGGAAGGAATGCAAACACTCGTATGTAATTTACGAACTTAAGGGAGAGAGTGAAATGAAAAAAAGCATGAAGGCTTCATCTGCATTACTGAGTGTCGTATTACTGTCCAGTACGTTAGGGACTAATGTATACGCAGAAGAAGAAGACAAGCCGCTTATCACACAAGAGGTGGAAACAGACCAAGTGATGGTCACATTTAAAGAAGACGTAAAAAGTGAAAAGATGGATTTGGATGTGGTAAGTGTTAAAACGGTGGAAACCGAAGAGGTAGCTATCCTCAAAGTTCCTGAGGGAGAAACGGTTGACACTTTTATTGAAGAATTAGAAACACGGAAAGATATCGAAAGCGTAGAGCCTGACCACTTGGTTCAACTGACCTATACACCGAATGACCCTTATTTCAATTATTACCAATATCATCATAAAAATATAGAGACTGAAAGAGCCTGGGATAAAACCATGGGGTCTTCTGATGTTGTGGTAGCGGTTTTAGATCAGGGGTTCGATATCAATCATCAAGATTTAGCAAATCAGATTGTTTCGCCATACTTTACTTCAGACACAGGATTTAGTGTCGATGATCACGGAACTCATGTTGCTGGTATCATTGGTAGTTCAATTAATAATTACGCATTTGGTGCTGGAGTTGCGCCGAAAACAAGTATTATGCCGATTGATGTTTTTGAGGATGATTCGGCTTATACTTCTGATGTAATCGAAGGGATTTATCAGGCGGTATGGGCAGGCGCTGATATTATCAATATGAGTCTTGGCAGTTATAGTTACAATTCGCAATACAATAATGCGATTCAATATGCTTATCAAAGTGGATTGGTAATAGTGGCTTCTGCAGGCAATGATTCTAGCTCTCAAACGCGTTATCCAGCTTCTTATGACAATGTAATCTCGGTCGGATCAACAGATACATATGATGGTTCATCTTATTTTTCGAATTGGGGAACTGATATAGACATTGTAGCACCTGGTAGCTCTATCTACTCTACACTGCCTTATAATCGTATGGGCGGGATGAGCGGGACCTCAATGGCATCGCCAGTAGTTGCAGGCGTCGCAGCATTGCTGTTGGCAAGTGAGCCCAATTTGACGAATGATCAAGTTGTGGATCGCTTATTATCCACTGCAAAAGATTTGGGGAACTATGGAAAAGATTATATTTATGGAAACGGTCTTGTAAATGCTAAAGAAGCATTGAAGATTATGGATATTCCTTCGCCAACAGTTAACTATATTCTGGATTATTCAACCAGTGTTTCTGGGTATCTTGCATTTGATCTCGACAACGGAAAAGTTATTGTGCGAGATCAGTCAGGCAATATCATTGGTTCAAAAGAAAACTATTCGGGCTATTCTTACTTTGACATAGCGATTCCAAAACAAACTGCCGGAACCAAATTGTATGTCTCTGTTCTGGATTCATATGGTAATGAAAGTGAAGCGGCAGAAATCTCTGTATTGGATGGCACAGCGCCAGATAAACCTGACATAGATAAAATCACAGATCAATCTACCCATATTACAGGGAGAGCCGAACCAAATGCCAAAGTAACTGTTTCTGAAAACGGAATGACTCTTTATAATTCTATGGTAGACGTTAATGGATTTATCAATATTCCAATCACCAAAATGAAAGCTGATAGAAGAATATCAATAGCTGTAAGTGATGCGGCAGGAAATGTCAGTGAGTCCGTAGAAGTTACGGTGAATGACGCAACCGCACCTGCAAAACCGACAGTTAATGTTGTAACAGAAGACTCTATTAAAGTAACCGGGACTGCAGAAGCGGGTGCGACGGTATCGGTTAAAGTAGGTGGTAAGCAAATTGGCACAGCAATGTCTGCCGCTGATAATAAATTTACGGTAACAATAGCTAAGCAAAAGGCCGGTACGATTCTGGCTGTAACGGCAACCAGTAAATACGGCAATACCAGCGAAGCGACAAATGTGACTGTAAAAGACACAACTGCTCCAACCCTATCACTGACGAGCAAAGTCACACATTATTCCACACGCGTCATCGGCACAGCAGAAGCTGACTCGGTAATTACCATTAAAGCAGGTACGACATCCATCGGTACGGCAACAGCCGATGCAAAAGGCAAGTATGAAGTGATGATTGCCAAACAAAAAGTCGGGGCGAAGTTGTCCATCATCGCGACGGATGCCGCTGGCAACAGCAGCAAAGCGATTGCCGTCGTGGTCGTGGATGGCAACTACCCGGATTTGAAAGTTACACACTGGGCATTGGATGAAATCATGTACTTAGCGGACGACCAAATCATTGGCGGTTATCCAGATGGTGACTTCCAACCAGCTAAGAACACCACACGCGCAGAAGCGGCCAAAATGCTGGCTTTGGCGTTGGATTTGCCAATCAAAGATGTTCCATCCGGCTATAAAGACGTTTCAAGCAAGCATTGGGCCAAAGATTATATCGCGGCTGTCTCTGAAGCCGGCCTCTTTAACGGCAACTCGGACGGCAGTTTTGCGCCAAGCGATGTGTTGAAGCGTTCTGAGATGGCAAAAATCATCAGCATCGCATACGAATTAGAATCAAGCGATGTCAACCACTTCAGCGATGTGAAAGCAGGGCATTGGGCAAAAGGATATATCTCCGGGCTTTATGAGAATGGGGTCACCACCGGATACCCGGACAAGACATTCCACCCTGGAGAGTCAACGACCAGAGCGGAGTATTCCGTATTCCTGGCGCGAGCAGCGAATAAGGATTTTCGTTAAAAGGATTCACTAAAAGAAAGCCCATTCCGAATCTCGGAATGGGCTTTCTTTCGGTTATAAGAAGGATTTTTGGCTCATCTTCAGAAAGCGGACGCTGTCGGCCCGGTTTTAAGTGAGCAATAACTTCTTCTAGAAATCGAGCCCCTGTGTTGAAGAAGATTCAGCTTATTCACGGAATATGTAGACCCGAAAGTCCAAATCTTGATGCAGCAGGGGTTTCAGGCTTTGGACTGAGTATAAATATCTGAATAGTTAACTATTTATAAAAGTGTCTAACACAGGGACCATTTGGGAACCGTTGGGAATTCCCATCTTCTGAATACCTCACCCCTACATCACCGGCGGCTCCATGTCTTCCGCATGCTCGTCTTCTTCCGCGTTCTGCGCGTACGTTAAACAGTACATGCAATACGCCATGTTGTTCTGCTCGAATGGCGTAGGCAGCAAGCCCCGCAACAGCTCCCGGTCCAAGAAGACCGGCGCTAGGAGGGAGTCGTCCCAATACAGTGGAAAAGAACTGTATGGATAGAGTTCGAGCCGCTCGACCATCGGCTGTTTTGTCTGGATCGGATTGCGGTGGATGTAACTGCTGACGGTGAGGAGGCCCAAACGTGAATCGACTTCCTTGGCAAAATAGCGCTTTTGGTAGATCCGCACGATATGACCGTAGCGTTTGGCATAAGAATCGCTATAGCGCCGGTTGACCAGCCCTATGATTTTGGGCAGCGGATAGCGACTTCGCTTTGGCGATTGACACAACATCGACGAGCGATACGCGCAAAGGGGTGATGACCGAAGCGCGCGTGCTCAACAGAGGGGTTTGTATCAAAATTACTAATTGCCCACTCGCTTGTCACGAAACATCTACAAAAAGTCGCCAGCGAACACCACAACTCGCAACAGAAGGGGATATTCATGGAAATCGGCACGGATGCAGGTGATGTGTCAATTCCGTCCTGCTATATGTATCCATTTGTGGGGATTTTAGATTAGGACGATTTGCAAAACATCGCTAAGCTGGTATTAGCATTCATATTTTATTCAGATGAGCTAGTCGGAAAGAATTTCCTGGATACTTAAATTCGAGTCGCATGGAAAGAGACAATTCTAAACTATAAATCCACACACTAATTGAATGCAGAAAAATCCACTCCTGAGAAAAAACGGTTCAAAGGAGTGGTTTTTAATTTATGCAGATAGCAGAGATGGTGTCAATTGGTCCATTCCTTAAGATGGAAAACTGCTCTTTTTCGTAATTACTAAAAATAACTTTAAATAAATTTAGCTTGTAATAACTAGGTTAATGAATTTGCTGCTTTTAGAAAAAAGGTATTTGCAAATAACTGTTGAATATACACTGATTATACTAATTTTAATAGTAAGTTTACTGCTTTCAAGAAAGGAGATAAGAAAATGATTACTGTCAAAAAGATGGTTGATGTATTGAAAGATGATGGAATTCAGCTGTTCGCAGGCGAAAAAGGTATAGAATCGCCAGTAGATTATGTGAATGTGCAAGAGCTTGACCGTGAAAGGGAATGGTATAAAACCAATGGTTTTATCTTGACAACCTTTAATGCGTTTAAAGAAGTGAACCGGATTCTAGACCGTTTGGACTGGTTTAAGAAAATAGGAGTCAGTGCGGTAGGTTTTAATGTAGTCGTTTTTAAAGAAATTCCTCAACCGATTATAGAACGGGCCAATCAATTGGGGTTGCCGCTTTTCTATATTCCAGAGGAAATTCCTTACCACCTGCTGTTCGAACGTTTTAATACCTTGTTAGCTGCTGAAACCAATCATATCAAGGAAGAAATTCAAAGCATCAATGAAAATATGCTTGAAGCTGTAGTGATGGAAAAAGATACGCATCACATCATACAGATGATTGGTAAATTTTTAAATGTTCCTGTATGTTATCTGGATGAAACCTTAGAGGTATTATCGTATTGGAATGGCAGTACATTTTCAAAAACGGAGATTTTGGAAGTAGTAAAGAACCAAATTTTATCTAACGACAAAGACCTGTTTTTGGAAACATCCCTTTTCAAGTCGCCAAAAGAAAGCTCAAGAGTGGTAATTGCCGGAAAAAGCATTTCCTTCACAATCATCCCTTTGTCTCGCCAAAAGGATTTTTATGGTTTTTTGATGGTCGGTACAACAAAAGACAAGGTGGTATTTAATGAAGTCATTATTAAACACGGGGTAACAGCCCTCATAATTGATGCGATAAGAAGAAGTGCAATAACAAAATATCAAAAGACCCAAGACATATTGTTGATTGAATCTATATTCAAAAATGAAATACATACACCTATTAATGCTCAAAGTTTTTCTTTTAATGTGGAGCAAATAAAGTTTATCTTTGTGGCAGAAACAACAGATCTAAGTAAAAAAAATGAATTTTTTGATTTTCTATACCAATTATTGAATTATTGGGACTCTCGTTCTTTGGTTTGGCTATTTGAAAACAAAGTGGTGGGAATTACTTTCCAGCAAATACCGGAAACGATTTTAGAGAAGGCCACAAAGAAACATCCCGATATTATTATGGGACAAAGCAAAAAAACCGCTGAATTTAGTGTGCCTGTAATTAGAAAGATGTATAACCAAGCAATGATATCAAACAAAATTGGTGAAGAAAAATCTAAGCCTATTAATTATTGGGAAGATCTTGGCGTAGATAAACTCCTGTATGTAGCCAGCAAAAATTTTTTGTTTGAAGATTATGATGTTGATGTGTTAAAACCACTTCTCAGGGAAGACAAAGAAACTGGTGGAGAGCTGGTAATTACTTTATATACCTATCTACAGACTTTTTTCAGTTTGAAAGAAAGTGCTGAAAGGCTCTATGTCCATGCCAATACAGTAAAATACCGCATCGTTAAAATACAGGAAATATACAAAGGCATTTTGTTTAATGACCCGGATAATTATCTATTATTTATGACAGCTTTTAAAATCTATTTTATGAAAAGCAAAAATGCTGCTGTTCCGATAGAAAAAATTTGATATATCCTTTGTTCTGAAACCACAAACTGGTTTCTTTTTTTTGTCTCACGAGACTAATGCTTAGATCTCAAAGTAAGCTTAAGATTTAATTAGTTAGAAAATTCCGAAAAGAGGAGAGTGAAGGTATGTTTATCGCTGGTTTAGTAGTTTACGCTATAGCTATGGTTGTAATTGGTCTTTTTGCTTCCAAGAAAGTTAAAAGCTCAGATGATTACTTGGTAGCAGGACGCAACATGAGTTTGCCTGTGCTTGTCGGAACTTTGACTGCGGGGTGGTTGGGTGCAGGAACGGTCGTCGGATATGCCTCACTTGCATATGATAATGGATTTGGCGCATTCTGGTGGGCTGCCGGTGGTTTGGCAGGTGCGACAATCATTGTCGTGATGGCTGGGAAGCTCAGAAAGTTAGCACAGTATACAGTGCCTGATATTCTAGAACTCCGGTTTAGTCCATTGGCAAGAATATTGGGTGCCATTCCTGTCATCTTAGCTTTCACTGCAATTGTCGGTTATCAGATGAAAGCAGTCGGCTATGTACTGGAAGTGGTAATCGGTATTGACGGACAAGTTGGTTTAGCAATTGGGGCAGCCGTAATCATTTTTTATACGGTATTAGGCGGGATGCTTTCAGTTGCCTATACAGATGTTGCTCAATATGTTTTATTGATGACCACTCTTATCATTTCAGCACCAATAGCACTGAATGCAGCTGGAGGATTTGCCGGAATGAGTGCAGCACTTCCAGCTACTCATTTTGAAGGGACCGGTGGACTAGGTTTAATAGGGGCATTAGCGGTATTGTTGCCATTCTTCATGCTGTCGACGGTGGACCAAAACTTATATCAACGCATGTTTTCTGCGAGAAACGAAAGTATTGCTAAGAAAGGTGCTTTGCTGGCACTTATCGGTGCTGCTATTATTATGGCTTTAATATTCACGATTTCAATGTCTTCAAGAGCTCTTTTTCCAGGGATTTCTTCAGATCTGGCGGTATATACAGTTGCAACGGATTTATTGCCACCATTTCTTGGGGTGCTTTTACTAGTAGGAATATTATCGATTATTATGTCGACTTCCGATTCCTATCTTTTATCACCGGCAACTAATATTGTACGAGATATTTATCTCAGATTTCTGAAGCCGGATGCAAAAGATAGTAAAATCCTCTACTTAACACGTCTTTGGGTGATAATCCTTGGGGTGGTGGCCTTTTCTGGAGCAATGTGGTTTGAAACGGTTCTAGCCTATGCGATGATTGCCTACACAATTTACGGGGCAGGAGTTTTCTTTCCGATTGTCGCTTCTTTCTTCTGGAAAGGTGCGACAAACAAGGGCGCAATTGCTTCAATCATCGGCGGTACCATTTTTACAATCGTATGGGAGTTCTTTGTCACTAGCAATCTGGAAACCATATATGTTGGTGGTGGCGCTTCCTTAATCTTGCTTGTCGTGGTCTCATTATTGACCAAACATTCCGAATCGGAAAATGTCGAGTTGTTTACGACCGAAAAAGAAATAAAAACAGAATACGAAGAAAATATACAAACTGGGAGTGAACCAACGATATGAGAAAAGTATTGAGAAATTGCCAAATCATTGATGGAATTGTGAAGGATATTATGACCAATGCCTATATTATTGTTGAAAACGAAAAAATTATTGACATGGGCACCGGAGAACCATCGATTAATGATCGTGATGAAGTGGTTGATTGTGAAGGTGGATATGTCCTCCCGGGTCTCATTGATGCCCACGTGCATTTGGTATGGGATGGCAGTGAAGATCCGCAAAACGTCATTCAGCATTTAGATCAGGAAATGATTTCATTGCATGCATACAGCCATGCTCAAGAAACTTTACAGTTAGGGATTACTACCGTACGGGATGTCGCTTCGCCAAGGCGTAGTGTTCTGAATCTCCGCAATGCCATCAATGATAAAGTTCTGGTTGGTCCAACAATTTTGAGTTCAGGTCCAGCTATCTGCATGACTGGGGGGCATGTCCACTATCTAGGAAGAGAAGCCGACGGCCCTGATGAAATCCGTAAAGCGGTCCGAGAAGTCATGAAATCGGGGGCTGACTTAGTTAAACTGATGGCTACCGGAGGGATTTATACTTTGGGCGAAGAACCGGGTTCAGTACAATTATCGATCGATGAATTGCAGGCTGCGGTTGAAGAAGCCCATAAGAAAAACAAGAAAGTAGCAGCGCACGCGGAAGGGCTGCAAGGAATCTTAAATTGTTTGGAAGTAGGCGTTGATACGATTGAACACGGCATTTATGCAAATGAAGAGGCTTTGCAAAAAATGGTGGAAAAGGGAACTTATCTTGTCCCGACTATGATAGTCATGAAGCGGCTAGCAGTGGATGATAGAATTCCTGAATGGGCATTGGAAAAAGCGCGTCAGGTAGTGGGACCCCATCAGCAAATGCTGGAAAATGCTATCCGATTAGGCGTTAAAATCGCGACAGGAACCGATTGTGGATCTCCGGCGACACCGCCAGCTTATTACTTTGATGAATTGCTGATCATGGAAGGAGCTGGAATGTCGGCAATTGATGTCATTCATGCTTCCACACGGGTTGCTGCGGAATGCCTGGGCTTGACGGATCGAGGGGTTCTTGCAGTAGGCAATAAAGCAGATCTTTTAATCGTCGAGAACAACCCGCTTACAAACTTGAAGATATTGAAGGAAGACAAGAAAGTAATGAAAAACGGTGAATTCGTTGGATCCGCTAAACTACAAGTGAATAAAGAAATTATCAAATCTTAAAAAACAGAGGGAGTTCGTGGATACCACTTATACAGGATTGAGGTAGCTTACAAGGGAACAGCTGGAGGAGAAAGAGGGTTTGGCCGTGTGGATAAAAGACAATGAAATTTAGAAACTACTGCCAGTTGGTTCAATCCTCGAAGGACACCAGGTGATTGATAAGATCAGCTATTACATGGTTCCTAACCTTGATCGATTTGCATTTCCGTATCATGAGGGATTGCTCAGGAAATCCCGAGTGCATGCATGAAAAAGAAAGGTATGAGCAGTTTATTCCATAATTCGGAATAGGATCTCTAATAAATCGCTCCTTGTGCTAGAGACAATTCATTTAATGCACCCTAATTGCGTAGGAGTGGTTCTCTCATGTCTCAAGTGGCTCTGAAATCCGTCCGAAGTGGCTCAAAAATATGGCACAAGTGGCTCATTTCGTTGGCTTTATTCAGTCGGCCCGGTTTTAAGTGAGCAATAACTTCTTCTGTCTTCTCTTCTAAAGCCTTAAGGAAATCATCTGGTGTGGTTCGATTTTCTTGTCTGCAACATCATCAATTGAGAACAAAAAAGCCAGGAGTTGCGGTCGATCCACAAATCCTGGCTTTCACTTTGTTTATGGCTTATTTCTTTTTATTTTTATCCTTCGAAGTTAATGGAGCTGTGTTACTGGTAACAAACGGGACGGGAGAAGAAGTTTCGTCGTGCTTTTTTTCATCATCACTAAACTGTTCCTGAATTTCCAGATTGGCTTGAGTCGCCTCATCTTCCGACTGCTGTTTTTTGTTTTTCTTGTCTGCCATGTGAATGCCTCCTTAAATGGTTTGATTTTTCTTTTATATTACTTACTGGTGTTGCCATTGTCAAAAGGATGGCTTAAATTCGCGCCAGGGGTTGCGGTGGATGAAGCTGCTGGCGGTGAGAAGGCCGAGGCGTGAATCGACTTCCTTGGTGAAATAGCGCTTTTGATAAAAAATCGAGCTTCTACTATATTAAATAGTTAGCCGGCAAGGAATGATCCGTGATCCGGCTACATTTTTCACTTCGGCAGAAGCGGACCGGCTGTAAAACCGAAACCTTCGCGAGGTGAAGAAAGTGGCGTATGATTGTTAAAAAGATTCAAAATACGACAACAAAGAGAAGGCGCTGTAACCTGGCGTCTTCTCTTTGCTTCATAAGCCGAGCTTCTTCTATCAGCAATCCCTTTTCCGTTGCTTGTTCACCAGCACGGCTGCCGGCGACCGCTGCCACGCCAACCGCTATACCGTAGATAGCACCCCAACGAAGCGGGATTTCTTTCGATCCGAAAGGCAGAAATTGTTTGCTGCCATAAGTATAGGCCGTCAGCTGATCGACAGTCGGCGTCGGTGTATTGCTTTTTCGGATCATCGCATAAAACTCATCGGTCAAATACTCGATTTCGTCTTCTGCGTTTTTCAAGTGCCCCAAAATATTTTCAAAGATTGGCGTTTTCGCCATGTTGCCGATAGCCGAGACGAAAAGGGGTTCGGGAATGCGTTCTACGACCTTGATCCCTGGAGGCGTTAAGGTGACTCCCGCATCTTCGGTTGCCAGCAGCGCTTCGTGAAGTGCGCGCTTTAACAGCACATGCGCGTCCCGGGTAGCGGCAAAATGTTCCTGGTCGGTGTTGCAGGCGTAAACCGCTGAAGCCATTGCCGGAATGATCAGCGCCACATGCGTCTTGAGCCAATGGTCGATGTCTTTTCGAATTTCGATTCGGTAGCCGCGCATCGAACCCATTATTTTTGCCACTTCCAAGGTTCTCGCTGTGACCTTGCCGTCCACTTCACCAATTGGCATCATCATTGGTTTCTTCGCATCAACCGGCATCATGTGCATGACATGGCCTTTTTTAAAGCCAACAGGTTGCGGCAAACCAGCCATCACCCGCTCTTTGCCAACAGCGTCGATAAAGGGCTGCTGGCCCGCAGCGTTGTTCATCATAAACAGGAAAGTCGGCACGTTTTTATTGGCAGCCAAGACCGGCAGAATTTCCGGCACCCGATTTTTGCGCATCGGCACAATGACCAAGTCGTAGTAGTCTTCTTCGGATAAGCGGTCCACAACGGGAAGGTGGGAGACCGTTTGTTTTCCGGTTTCCGTGTTTTCGGTAACAACGCCGAAGGTCTTTCACTCCTGTTGCCGCTCGTCGTGGTCAAGCAGGGAAACCGAATGGCCAGCTTCTGCAAGGCGTTCGGCGAACAAGCTGCCGAAAGGCCCTGCGCCATAGATAAGGATTTTCTTCTTTATGATTTTCACTCCTCGTATAGTAGATTGGGATTTTCAAAAGCAGATCCGGAAAAGTATATTGCCGAGTCCAAGGGGCCGAGGCTTGATAACTACGAAGATTTGGTCGTCTTAGTCAATGGTGATGATGCTGGGGCAATCATGCGCAGACTGGATGACGGTGCCAATACAGAGGATGGGGAACCAGGCAATATGTATAGCAACCTGGGCAGTACAGAAGAGGAAAGACAAGAAAATCTGGATACATTTAAAGAGTGGGTCGGGAGCTGGAGTTTAAAACGCTCTGATGAACTGACGGAAGAAGAAAGAGCAGAAATCACTGCCCCAAGAGAGTAATTGCAGTTCACGGTTTTCCAGCTTGTCGAGGAGAACCGGCAACCAGAGTGGACTGTTCTGGGCATTGACTCGGAAATTTCGTCGATAGAATGTTAGTGGTAGAGAGCCCATTCCTTACTTTGGAATGGGCTCTTTTTGGGTTGCGAGGGGAACTTTAGAAAGGATCACTTTATTTAATTTGAATATTTAGATAACTTAATCTATGATATGTATAGTTCTTTTAATCTAGTTAAATTGCTTAATTCGTTAAATTCCAAACTATAACAGGTTAAAAAGACTGGTTATTTGGAAGCATTTACTAAATAGCGGCTCTGCTTCTTGAAGTTCAGAAGCTATAGAGGGGAAGGGGAAATGGGGGATGAAAAAAATAACGCTTCCGATTCTTTTGCTTGTGGTTATTGCCATCGGATTTTTGATTTTTTGGCTGATCGACCGGTTTTTTTAAGATGGCGTGCAAGGGGAAGAGACCAGAAAAAGGGAGGGGAAAAGATGCTGAAGAAGATGGGGGCTTTATGCATGGCAGCTTTACTGTTTGCAATGCTGCTTCCGGCAGCACAGCCGGTGTCCGCTGCAACATTCGGGGACGTGAAGAATTTCAAACAAGAGATTCAGTACCTGACCGACCTGAAAATCATCAATGGCTATCCGGACGGAAGCTACAGGCCGGAAGAACCGATTCTGCGCGTGCAGGCGGTCATGATGATCATGCGGGAAATGGGGCTGGAGATGGAGAAGATTCCGGATCCGGGCTTTAGCGATATCCGAAAAGGGGACATGGGTTATGAGGATGTGGCCGCTGCTTCTTATTACGAGTTGATCGAAGGAAAAGGGAGCGGGCGGTTTGATCCGAAAGGGCACATGACGCGGGGCGAAATGTCAAAAGTGCTGGCACTTGCCTATGAGCTCGGCGGCATGTATCCCACAGGCTTTACCGATGTGGCGGAAGGGCAATGGACGTATCCGTATGTTTCTGCCTTGGCAGCCCATAACGTCACCAACGGCTATCCCGACGGCACGTTCCGCTCGCATGTGACCATCAACCGGGAACAATTTACCGGATTTATGGCGCGGATCCTCAATCCCGCATTCAAACCGTATACGACGGCAAAGGCCGATTCCTTGTTGGAAAACGTCCTTGATATTGAAATGATGGACGTCGCCAAACATCCCGAACAGCCGGTTTTTTACATACTCGATGGATTGACCAACAGTTTGGTGTCCTTTAATTACGAGACTGACGAACTAGATAGCGTCGAGTTGCCGTATCGGGCCGAGAGCCTGGCTTATGCTAAAGGCAAAGTGTACGTGACACAGCATAAGATGAACCATGAATACTGGACCGGCGACCGGAAAGAAGAAGGCGCTTATGCGATTTTTGATGCCGATTCATTGAAGCTGATCAAGCTGTGGCATTTGGCATTGGACCCATACGATATCGAAGCCAACGACGAAGGACAGGTGTTCATTTCCGGGGGATCCAATCAACACACTGATTTGACAAGCTTTGACTCGAAAACAGGCGCCATTTTGTCTCAGCAAATGCTTTACATGCGGGCAAAGATCACCTTGACGCCGAACCAGAAAAACCTGCTGGTCATTTCAACAGCGGTTTCTCCGCGGAACCTCTCGGCGTTCCCGATTGTCGGCGGCTTGCTGCAGCTTGAAATCCGTTCGCCTTACCACGGAGTATACGCCATGACACCCGACGTCAGCGTAACGCCCGACGGCAAATACATTTTGAACGGCTTCGGCAATATGTTCAGTGCCAATACCATGAAGTACCTCGGAACGCTGGACCGGCCGTTTTCGGCATTTGCGGTGGATGTAGCATCCGGCGAACTGCATACCGCCTTTGAAACCAACTTGATCCAAAGCTACGACTATCCCAGGCTCATCAGCAAGGACCAGCTCGTCACATACGGCACCATCCACAAGCTTTTTTACGATGAGCACGCAGACGAATTGATCTCCTTGACGACGGTGAGGTTTGGGAAGTCGGTGTATCCGTATTTGGGGATTGAGACGATTAGTAGGGGAGAATAGATGGGGGAGATCGGCAGAAGAGGTTCTTCTGCCGATTTTTTTGTGGGTATTGGGAGGGGGAATCGGGTTGGGGTGGCGAACACCCGGGTTGGAGAGGGGAACTTTCATGTAGAAATGGAATCTTCATGTAGAAAAGGAGAACTTTCATGTAAAGAAGGAAAACCTTCATGTAGAAGAGGGAAACTTTCAGGTAGGAATGGAATCTTCATGTAGAAGAGGGGAACTTTCATGTAGAAATGGAATCTTCATGTAGAAAAGAAGAAATTTCATGTAGAGAAGAAGAATCTTCATGTAGAAGAGGAGAACTTTCAGGTAGAAATGGAATCTTCAGGTAGAAAAGAAGAAATTTCATGTAGAGAAGAAGAACCTTCATGTAGAAGAGCGAAAACTTCATGTAGAAGAGGAGAACTTTCATGTAGAAATGGAATCTTCAGGTAGAAA
>NZ_JAGGPX010000016.1:166612-166794 GCF_018613575.1 Planococcus sp. ISL-110 | reverse complement strand
GAAGAAATTTCATGTAGAGAAAAAGAACCTTCATGTAGAAGAGCGAAAACTTCATGTAGAAGAGGGGAACTTTCATGTAGAAATGGAATCTTCATGTAGAAAAGAAGAAATTTCAGGTAGAGAAAAAGAACCTTCATGAAGAAGAGGGGAACTTTCAGGTGGAAATGGAATCTTCAGGTAGA
>NZ_JAGGPX010000016.1:0-166510 GCF_018613575.1 Planococcus sp. ISL-110 | reverse complement strand
ATTTCATGTAGAGAAAAAGAATCTTCATGTAGAAAAGAAAAACCTTCATGTAAAAAAGAAACCCAACTCCAATCACACGCCTTTCGCAGGATCCAGTTGATAATGGGGAATTCAATAAAAAGACGTCTCCAGGAATCAATAAGATTCCCGGAGACGTCTTTTCAATTTCTTCTATTTCTTCTCCAACGCAATCGCAAAGCCTAAATACATCATCGCATTGCGTGCTTTGAACACATTGCTCATGGCCATGTGCTCAAGCTCGGCTTGCGTCATTTGGTGCTTGCGCAGTTCGCCGATTTCGGCGATTTCTTCTTTCTTGGTGATGACTTGGACAAAGCTGCGTTCCATCTGGTCGCGCAAGAGCAGCGAACGGACGGTGGCGATGTTTTGGGTCTGGGATTGCTCGTAGCCGAAGAGTTCTTTGGACAGCCAGAACATGGCCTTCAGCGCGCCATTTTTGGTGTCGCGGATAAATGGCTTGAGCGGGTTTTTCGGCTGCTCGTCTTCAAACCAAATGCGCTGCATGCCGGCACGTGGGTCTTTCATGTCGAGCTGGTAATAATGGCTGACAAACTGGGCGGTTTTTGTAAACAGCGAAAATGACTGGCGGTAAACGGTCTTCAGCTGCTCGTTGCGTTCCGCACCTGGCTCGTGCTCGAGGGCGTCATAGAGGCGCCAGCGCAGCGCGGTAAATTCGGAAATCATGGCGTCCATGAAGGTCTCGAGGAAAACGCCGCGCTCTTTGTCATCGGGCTTTTTGTGGCGGTAGCTGAGCGTATCGGTTTTCATGGTGCCTACCGGATCGGTTTCATTGTCATCATTCAGCAGCAAATGATGCTTGGCGCACCAGTCGCGGTATTCGCGCTCGCGGCCTTCGAAAAAGTTCGGCTTGTAGCTGCCGGTGACATCGACGGGGCCGATTTCCTCCAGCATTTTGACGGCGAGATTCAGGCGGTCTGCGTACAATGCGCGTCCGTTGGTAGTGCTGATTTTCTCCACGCCGTGTTTTAACAGATCACGCGACAGGTGAAGCGCTTCGGCTTTTTGTTCTTTGTCGCGCAGAAACGTCGAGTAGAACAACAGCCCCCAGCCGCGTTCGGCGTCTTTGCGTTCGTAGGACGGATCCCTTTCCGCTTCGGTCATGTGTTCCAATACATCCAGCCCGTCGAGTGAACGGCCGACGTAGATCAATGCTTCTGCGTAGTTCAGGCAAATCTGGTTCCAAACGGTCGGCGGCACTTTGGCACGGAACTGGGCGTGCAAGCTTTCGAACAAGAACAGCTGGCGTTGCTTCATCGGGCTGTTCCAGTCTTTTTGCAGCTGATGCTGGATGCCCAACTGGCTGGTTTCCAACAAAATAGCCAATGGATAGGATGTTTGGCCTTCCAGGCGTTTTTTCAGGTGGCTGATGATGTCGGTGAGCTTTTCCGGCTCGGTGCGGGTTTTCTGAAATTGCTGCAGCAACAGCTGTGCAGCCTGGTAGACTTCCTTCAAATCAAACTGCCCGTAATCGTCTGATTGGGCAATCTCTTGTAATGTCGACATCGGGTAACCTCCTTGGATAGGTGCTTCTCTTATTATTGTAACGAATTGGGAGGAACGGGTCACCCTTTGTTGTCGGAATTTTATGGTTTTTGGCCCTTTTGTTTTATAGAAAAAGAGTTTAAGTGAAAGATAGAAAAGCAATCTGCTGCTGGCTGCGAGATTTAGTGGGATTTATTAATTTCTGAATATTTAGTAAATATTTGATGTAACAGCAACTTTCAACTGGTAGAATGGAGGCAAGAAGCCAGACAAACAAACGGAGGAGTGATGATTGTGAAAAAGCTGATGGGTGTGTTTGTTGTGCTATTGTCTCTGTTTTTGGTCCTGCCTGTTGCTGCTGCCGCCCCGGATTTGTCCGAAAATCATCCGTTTTATGAGGAAATCACGTATTTGATGGAGAAAGGAGTAATTACGGGCTACCCGGATGGCACGATTCGGCCGGATCGGGAAGTGACACGCGCCGAGGCGGCGGTCATGATCGGCCGTTTAAAAGACTTGGATGGCACGAAACGAGCGACGCCGTTCCGGGATGTGCCGGCTAGCCATTACGCCAGCGGCTATATTGCAGAAGCAGCCGAAGCGGGTTACGTCAAAGGTTACGGGGACGGCACTTTCCGTCCGAACGCACCGATCATCCGTGGGGACATGGCGCTGATTGTTGAGCGGGTGTTTGGTCTCGTCTTTACATTCAACCAGTCGTTTACGGATGTGCCGCAAAACGCTTATTACGCAGAAGCCATCAGCAAGATCCTGGCGGCCAACATCACCATCGGCTACCCGGATAACACGTTCCGTCCAAAACAGGCGGTGACGCGCGGACAGTTTTCAGCTTTCCTGGCACGGGCGCTGGAGCCGGAATTCAAAAATGATGCGGTCATCGCCCGTTCCTACCAAAAAGACAAAACCAAAGCTTATACCTACAATATGTCAGACGGGACCACGGCCGTTCACCGGTTTGAGGATGTTCCGGATCGGAATGGGCTAACTTACGGATTTATGTGGACCGCCGAAGTGGACGGCGAGTCTTATGAATACTTCGAGTTCGAAAGCCACGAGCTGTTTGCATTCGGTTACCCGTATTCCGAGTACGACGTGGCGCTCGTATATCCGGTTCGCCTTGGCAAAACCTTCAACGTTGGGATGGGTGACGAAACGATCATCCGCACGATTACCGGCGTCAATAAAACCGTCGAAACGCCATATAAGACCTTCACCAACGCAACAGAAGTGACGACGCAAGACGGCTTTAAGTATTACATGGCGGAAGGCTTTTCAACCATCAAATCAATTAATGCCCAAGGAGTAGTAGAAAGTGAGTTAGCGGAGGTGGATTAAAGGGTATCGATTGGAGTGAAGGAGTGAAAGTATGAAGAATATAGTGAAGTTTGCGGTGATTGTATTATCCTTATCTCTGATTTTCCCTAGCGTGAATGCTGCACAGGCTGCTGCAGGTTTGCAGAAAAGCCACCCGTTTTATGAAGAGATTACGTACTTGAAGGACGATGGGGTTGTGACCGGCTACCCGGATGGCTCTATTCGTCCAGATCGTGTGGTGACCCGTGCGGAAGCGGCGGTGATGATCGGCAGGGTCAAAGGATTGGATACAGAAAAAAGAGCGACGCCATTCAGCGATGTGCCGGCTGGGAATTATGCCAGCGGTTCCATCGCAGAAGCGGCAGAAGCCGGCTATCTTATCGGCTACAAAAATGGGACATACCGGCCAGATCAGCCTGTTTCCCGCGGCGACATGGCGTTGATCATGGAGCGTGTTTTTGATTTGAATTTTATTTTTTTTCATGACATCAAAGATGTTCCGGACACGGCTTATTATTACGAAGCCATCAGCCGGTTGGTTGCGGCAAACATCGCCATCGGCTATCCCGACGGCACTTTCCGCCCAAAGCTGGAAGTGACGCGCGGCCAATTTTCTGCGTTTTTGGCGCGGGCATTAGAGCCTGAGTTCAAAAACCGGGCGGCCATTGCCGACTCCTACAAGCGGGATAAAACCAAAACCTACACCTACTTGAGATATGGAAGAGGAGAGAGTGTGGACCGGTATGTCAAAGTGCCGGGGACCGACGGAGGCGAAGGCCAATTTGTCTGGGAAACCCAGATTGGGGAAGAGCGATACCCCGAGCAGGAGTACGAAACCTATGACGGATTCGCCATCGGCTATCCGTATGCCGAACACAACACGCATCTCGTGTACCCGGTTCGGGTCGGCAAAACCTTTATCGCCGGCTCCAATCCGGATGCGGTGTCCACCATCACCGGCGTCAATCAAACGGTTGAAACCGATTACCGCACCTTCACCGATGCCGTGGAAATCACTACGGACGACGGCGGCAAGTATTACATGGTTGAAGGCTTTGCCGTCGTGAAGTGGGTCCGAGGAGACGGAACGGTTTACTCGGAGTTGAAGAATGTGGAATAGGGGTTATTGGCAATATAAGTTGAACTAATTATTTGTAATAGCTACTACTTTGCTGCGGATATTCCGCAAACCAACTGCCCAGGGCTTGCGCCGAACGGACTCGGGCTAGACGCCCGAGTGGATTTTTCTTAGGTCGCTAGGCTGCTCCCTTGAAAGTCTCCACTGGTTTGCTCCATATCCTATTGGTTAAGTAGTTCAAGGCCCCTTAGAAGAAAGAGTGGAAGGCGGCGACTCCCGCGGGGTAGCGAGACAGCCGAGACCCCGCAGCGACTGAGGAGGCTTGGCGCTCGCCCGCAGGAAAGCGTCCGCCTGGAGCGATTTCTTTAGTTCAACTTATATATCTGTTGTAATGCAACTGCGCCAAGCAACAGGTCATTCAAGCTGAAATTCGGGCGCGGTTTTTGTAAGTTGTTTGTTTGAGAGAAGATTGGATCCAAGAAGCAGCTGCCTTATCTGGCATGCGACAGAAAATCGTTGAGTACGGAAAAATACGATTAAAGGATAGGTGATTCAAGATGTTCATCATTCACGCACACATGCAAGTACAACCGGACCAGGAACATGTATTTTTAGAAGAAGTCAACACACTTCTTCCGATAACGCGAGCGGAAGCCGGCAACATCAGCTATGAATTGATGAAATCCACTGAACAGGAGAATCGTTATACGATGGTGGAAGTTTGGAACGACCTCGAATCGGCATCATCGCATATGGCAAGCGAACATTTAACTGCCTTTGTTCAAAAAGCGCCCACTTTTTTGGCTGCCCCAGTGGATCTTCAGGTATTCAGCGCAAAACCTGCAGAATTTTAAGCGGATCATGTTTGTGGTTGTTTCCGTTATAGGCGAAGCATATGTGATTGCCTGGCACCCGCACAATTCAATTATCCATAAAGCAAAAAACAGCCAGCTTCTAGCCGAAGCTGGCTGTTTTTATGAGTGGACCGATCTAATTTAAGTCGCGCCCATGCCGCCATCGACCCGGTACTGGACACCGGTGATGAACGTGCTTTCATCGGATGCCAGGAACAGCACAAGATTCGCGACGTCTTCCGATTCGCCGTAGCGGCCGAGCGGAATGCTTTTCGCCAAGGTGGCTTCGTCCACTTTCAGGCCGGCTTCGAGTGAACGCATCATGCGCGTGTTGACAGGAGAAGGGTGGATGGAATTGACCCGGATGCCGTGGGCGGCGTTTTCAACCGCTGCCGCTTTTGTCAAACCGACTACCGCGTGCTTGGATGTGATATACGGCGACACATTCGGTGATCCGCCAAGTCCCGCAACAGACGAGTTGTTGATGATGCTGCCCGATTTCTGCTTGATCATGACCGGCAGGACCTTTTGCAGCCCCAGGAACATACCGCGTACGTTGACGGCCATGACCTTATCAAAATCCTCGATTTTTTGTTCGGTGATCGACGCCACTTTTCCTTCGATGCCGGCGTTATTGAAGAAGATATCGATTTTGCCGAACTGTTCCATGGTCTTGTCGACATACTTCTGAACGTCTTCTTCCTTAGTGACATCCGCCTCGACCGTCAGGACATTGTCGCCCAACTCTTTTTTCGCTTCAGCGAGCGCATCTTCGAACAAGTCTACCAATACGACAGAAGCTCCTTCATCCAAAAACCGTTTTGCCGTAACCTTGCCGATTCCTGCGGCGCCACCTGTAATCACTGCCACTTTATCCTGCAATCTTCCCATACACCATTCCTCCTCTTATTGACTGAATTAACTGAAAATTAACACATTACATTGTTCATTCTACTCTTCCTGATTTTGAAATCAATAGTTGTGTCATTGGGAGGGGGCCAGAAATCCGTAAAATGGCTTTTTGTTTTGAGTCAAACCATTTCTTTAAAGCAGGGCTATGCCACTGGCAGGGTGATGAGCGTGCTTTCATCGGATAACAGGAACAGTTTGATGCGCTTTAGCGACCGAGTGGAATACTTGAAGAAAATAAAAAGCAAGAGCAGTTAACTTTCTGCTCTTGCTCATGGAAGGACCGTATCTTCTATTCTCTATATTGTTCCACTTCGTTTATCATATTCTTTTTCAAACATTAGAAGAATTTTTGTTTCGTCTTTAGAGCAGGGACGCTGTCTGCCTTTAAATCAGGAATAACTTCTTCTGTTCTTTCATCTCTTCCAGCAGTATATTGGGAAAATCTGCAGAGATGCCCTGTAGCAGTCATTATTTTCTTGCCATGTATGTTATAAGAATTGATGGAAAAGGATATCAGGCACCTACACAGTAGAATCTAGTCCTTAATAATTGCAATCAAATCATAGAAATAATAACGACGATTTCGCTGCCGGTCATTTGCGAAAATCATATTTTCCTGAACAAGCTGTTTTAAGCTATTCCGGATTGTTGCCGGTGACAGGCCAGTTTCTTTTTCCAATTGGTTTACACTAGCGATTGGCAAAGTAAACATGGTCTTCCATATTGTTTTTGTTGAAGTTTGCGATAGTTTTTCCAAACCATTTTGATAAAGGGCTTCTGCCTGATCTAGTTTAGCATATTGATGATCAGCCATTTTAATGGTGGCTTCCAAAAAGAAATTAATCCAGCTTTTCCAGTCAGGTGAAGTTTTATCAATTTCTCTGACTCTATTTAGCAAAGCGTAGTATTTGAATTTCTCCCTTTCCAATTCTTCGCTTAAAAAGAAATAAGGAGTTTCTATCAGTTTACTCTGCAATAAGTAAAGGACAATTAAAATGCGTCCTAATCGGCCGTTGCCGTCGAGGAACGGATGGATGGATTCAAACTGAGCATGCACAATGGCTGCTTTAATGAGCGGATGCAACTCTTCCGCAGTTTGTGTCTCATAAGGATTTCCATTTATGAATCTTTCAAGGTTCGTCATGTATTGATCCATCAATTGCGGCTCTGGGGGAACATAAGCCGCATCTTTGATTCTATTGGTCGGACCGATAAAGTTTTGTACTTTTCGGTAGGTTCCTGAAGCGCCACTTGATCCTCGTGCCTTGCGCATAAGCATTTCATGCATTTGCCTAATCAGTCTTTCGGATAAAGGATAACCGGCTTGGATTGCCTCAATGCCGATAGATAAAGCGTCCTGATAATTACGGACTTCAATTTTTTTCCAATCTTCTCGATGATCCAGCTGGTCTTCGAGCATATCGTTAAATTGCTATTTCGAATTTAATTAATAATAGTTTTTTTATAATTATGATAAGCTAAAAAGAAAACGGATGGTGAGTGGATGAAGGCATATATATTGAAAGTGGAGATGATTGGGCTGGAACCGCCGGTGTGGCGTCGTGTGATTGTGCCGGCAGGAGCGACGTTTCAGCGTCTGCATGCCGTGATTCAGGAGATAACGAACTTCCAAAGCGAGTACATGGACTGGCCGTTGCATTTCCATGAGTTCCGCTTGCCTGAAGAAGACCTGCTGATAACCAATGAGCCGGAAGTTTATGAAACGTTCAAGAAAAGAAAAAAAGGCGCTGGCGGGCAGACGGTCCGGAAACCGCAGTCGCTGAAGATCGATGACTACCTGGAGAAATATGGCCGTCTTTCCTATACATATGACTTTGGTGACAATTGGCAGTTTGATATCCGCTTGGAGAAAATCGTAGACGATTATTACTTTGGTTATCCGGCGGTATTGGACGGCGCGGGAGATGCGCCGCCGGAAGATGCCGGTGGCGTTCCAGGCTTCCAGCAGCTGCTGTCGGTATTGGCGGATGAGTCGCATCCTGATTTTGAAGACATGCTGTGGTGGAGCAAGGAGCAGCATTTCGACCCGTATAACCGGAGCCGCATCAACAGCTCCTTGGCTAACCAAAAAATCAAAAAAACCGAATGGAACAAAATCGATCACATAAACTATGAAGTGCTGTCGGATAAATACCTTCCGATTGAAAAGGATACGGAATGGGGAGCATTGCCTGCGGATTTTGACAAAGAGCTGTTCTGGAAATACGTCAAAGCCTGCACTAATTTGTATGGAGTAGTGCCACTCGATCAAGTTGTGGAAGTTTTTAACCGGCAGAATCCGAAAATGTACATCAAAAGCGGCCAAGCGTTCCAGGTCATGACAGAGGCGGACTGGAAAAAACGGATCGAGCAGTCCCAAGTCAGACGGGATGGCTTGAATTTTATTCATCAACAAGTATTGGAGTCAGGGACGAAAGCCTTTATTGAAGGCAGTGGGTCCGGCAAAAATTGGTATGTCCCGGCCAAAGAAGAGTTGCTCCGCTATACGGACGACCTCTATATTGAACCGACCGCCGCATACCTTGAGCTGTACCAAAAGCTCGAGCCTAATTTTCACCCGCTGAAGCCGGTCAGTTTGCCGCAGGCATTAAAAGAGGTCATGTTGGTTATGCAGGTTGAGACGGCTGCCACCCAGGCGGCGCAAACCTTGATCAATATAAGTGGATTCGAAAATGAGCGGGAATTGAACGAGCTGATCGGCCTGTATTCGAATTTCGCCAACCATTCGCGCCATTGGGCCAACCGTGGCCATCAGCCAGCCGAATTGTTGCCGCGGGAAAACCTAATGCCGCTGCCGGATGTGCCCTATGAAATTGCCGGCAACAGCGAAAAAGTCGGCCGCAACGACCCTTGTCCATGCGGCAGCGGGAAAAAATACAAGAAATGCTGCGGGGCTTAACCAAAAAACGGCAAAGCAGCCCTACCGAAAACCGGTCTTCTTCATCCTTTTGAAGAGGCCGGTTTTTGCATGTCTGTGCCTCGAGTTCAAAAAACAGTGCGTTGCGGTTGCATATTCCGCCAATCCGGTTTATATTGTATGAGGCATCAAATATTGAGGCATCAATTGTTATGGCCTCATAAAAAAGCAGATAGAAAAAGGAGCACGTACACTATGCAAACCCTACAAAAAACAAATGATTTCAATGAAATCGTCAACGGCCGCCGTTCCATCAAGCAATACGACCCTACAGTGAAAATCAGCCGGGAGGAAATGAGTGAAATTCTGACTCAAGCTTCGAAAGCCCCGTCCTCCATTAATATGCAGCCGTGGCGCTTTCTTGTTATCGACAGCGACGAAGGAAAAGAAACCCTTGCACCGCTTGCTTCATTCAACATAGACAAAGTCATGAGCTCTTCTGCAGTGATCGCTGTTTTTGCTGACCGCAAAAATTTTGACTATGCCGAAGAAATTTACGGCAAAGCAGTCGAACACGGCTATATGTCCCAGGAAGTAAAAGAATTTCAGTTAAACTATTTTAAACCCTTGTATGAAGGGGCATCTGATGAACAAATGAAGGATATCATCTTGCTCGATTCAGGCCTTGTGTCCATGCAGCTTATGCTGGTAGCCCGCGCTTACGGATACGACACGAATCCAATCGGCGGCTATGACAAAGAGCAGATTGCGGAAGCCTTCGGTATGGAAAAAGAACGGTATCTTCCGGTTATGCTCCTTACGATTGGCAAAGCCCTCAACGAAGGTTTTCAATCGTACCGCCTGCCAGTCGATGCAATCACCACTTGGAGCTAAAAAGCAGCTGATTCAGGTTGAGTATTAACAGATTCTGTATTATATTTGACTGGTCAATAGATAGTGAACATAGCTATAAATTGGCTCTAACTATATAAGCTGAACTAATAATCTTTCGTTGTCGATATTCCGCAAAACAGCTGCGCTTTCCGCGGGCTCGCGCCCAAGCCTCCTCGGTCTCTGCGCTCCCTGCGGGGTCTCGGTCGTCTCGTCGCTAACGCTGCTCCGCAGGAGTCGCAGCTGTTTTGCTTCATATCAACTATATAAGTTGAACTAATGTTTTAACGATTCTGTTATGGATATTCCACAAACCAGCTCCGCTTTCGTGCCCACAGGATGTGGGCCAACTGCCCAGGGCTTGCGCCGAACGGACTCGGGCTACGCACCCGAGTGGATTTCTTGTCTGTCGCTGCGCTGCTCTCTTGGGAGTCTCCGCTGGTTTGCTCCATATCCTGTTGATCAGTTGTTCGAAGACGCTTAGAAGAAAGAGCGGAAGGCGGCGAAGGGCAGAGATATGCTTCTGCATCGCTTCGCTAGCTTCGTCCGCGGAAAGCGTCCGCCTGGAGCACTTTTTTCGTTTCTTCACTCTTCTTGAGTTAAAAAGGAAATTCTTTAGTTCAACTTATATAGGAGGTCCATTTATGTCGTGTTCATTTTCAAAACAGGAACAAGTCCTACAGTTGTTTAAAGGGCTCACAAACCAAATCAGCCCTAAATTTGAACGCTGCACAGGCATCAGCTCATCCCGCTATGAATTGCTGTACCAGCTGTATAACACTGAAGAAATCAACCAGTCGACCCTTCAAAAAGCGGTGAACATAGATGGAGCCGCGATTACCCGCCATCTCAAGCAGCTGGAAACCAGCGGCATGGTGACCAGACGAAGAAATCCGGAAGACAATCGGGTGATTTTTGTCAGCTTGACCGAAGAAGGGCGCAAAAAAATAGTCGAATACCGAAAAGAAAATATGGGCTTTGTAAAGCAAATGCTTCATGATTTCACACCCGAAGAAGTCGATGCCCTGTCTGACATGCTGAATCGTATGCAAACGAACATTAGTGAATACTGATCTACAAAATATAGTTTAAAAGGATGGTTGATCTCAATTATGATGATTATTCACGCAAACTTGCAGGTAAAACCAGACCAGGAACAGGCATTCCTGGAAGAAGCGAAAAAACTGATCCAAGCATCACGAGCAGAAGCCGGCAACATTCGCTACGATTTAATGAAATCCACGGAACAGGCTGGCCACTTTACCATGGTCGAAGTTTGGAAAGATGCAGAAGCGATTGCAGCCCACAACACCAGCGAACATTTCACGGCTTTTGGCCAAAAAGCACCAGCTTTCATGGCTGCCCCACTTGAACTCAACGTCTTCAGCGGAGAACCTGTAAAAGCATAATTTCACCAATCTTTTGTCGCCGTTCTGTTACAAACAGAGCGGCGATTTTTTTTTTTTTTTTATGACGACATCGCCAGCTGTTTGCAAAAACCATTTTGGATAATAAAGATGGTTTTTTTGCGTTAATAGGAAAAATCTACTAGTCATTACGGACCAGTAGACTTATAATAAACAAAAGAGAATTCGTCTGAGATTTCAAGTGATTGTGGCGAGATGTCTGCTTGGACAAAGAATAGTTTTCGATAAATCCACCACCATGCCCAAAGCGGCCAGAGCGAGGTAAAAAAGTGAAACCACATTCTCACAACTTGCACCAAAGACGCCATGCTCCCAAAGTGGTGTATAAAAGCAAGGCTGCTTGATATAATATATAGAACAAAAATGAAGGGAAGAGTGTTTTGAAAGCTAAGTACATACCGGTTATCTTGTGGGCTCTGTGCATTCTGCTAGCCACCAACAACTTTAATTTTCAGTCCCTGCTATTCGCCCAGGAAATCGGCTTTCACATTCGTCTGTTCCCAGACTTGTCAGATCTGTTCATCACCAGCGACATTCACCTGGACAGCAAAACCTACGTGTTCCAAAAAATGGGCCATGCCTTGTCTTTCGGCATCCTGTTCCTGATCCTGGCGAAAACCATCAACAGCAATGCCAAAGCCATCATTCTGTGCAGCCTATTTGCGTTCTTCACGGAATTCCTGCAGCTGTTTTTTGAACGAAGCGGGAGACTAAGCGATGTCTTGATTGACATAGGAGGCATTTACCTCGCTTACCGCCTGAGCGCCCGAGTCATTGCTGAAGGCGGGCTGAGTCCCGCTTTTTGGAAAACGGTGCAAAGAATCGCCGGCGTGTTTGCGGATGAAAAGCAGCGCTGAACCGCAAAAAAATAAAGTCGCCGCCCTTCTGATGGTTTAAAGGGGCGGCGATTTTTTGTGTACATTCCAAAATAGTTAAGTTGAACCAATGATTCTTCGCCTGCTGATATTCCGCAAATCAGCTCTGCTTTCGGCACCTCGTCACTGCGCTGTTTCGTGGGCGCCTCCGCTGATTTGCTCCAACTCTTTTATGAATACAATGGAAAAACATAGGCTTGCTTCAAATTCACTCTATCTCTTAGCGCCGGCGCGTCCACGGGCTAGGCAGAGCAAGAAGACAGGCGTCCTTTGCCTGGCTTCTTGCGGGAGCCATGCCCAGAGCGGCCGAAGTGATGGGTAAAAGCTTCAACTTATACAGTTGGTTTAAGGGGACGATTCTATCAGAAAAAATGTAGCGAGTCCTTCTTGTTCTGCAAAAGTAGCCTCTCGAGTAAGGAAAAAATAAACTTTCAAGCCTTGTGAAATGGTATTGCAACCTATAATTTTCCACTATATAATAAATCAACCACATTTACTTGGGGGCAAGGGGAGAGGCGGGAATGGTGAAAATGACAGCGACAGAGATAGGGACAGCGCAACAGGCAGTCGAGGCGATCCGCGGATTATGGGCAGAACGTTCGATTCGGGGATTGCGCAGATTTCTTGGGACACTGGAAACAGAAGATGATTTTTACCGCTTGATACGGTTGACGGATCAGGCGGATTTATATACGTACAGCCATTTATTGGCAACACAGGCACATAAGCGTTTTGGTACGTTGCGGACGTTTACTTGGCAATGCGCGCGCTTATTGGAAACCGGACGCAGCCTGGAAGCGGAAGAACGCATGGTAGGCAGGCTGCAGGGCATTTCGTCCGGCAACGATTCGGCAGAAGAACTGGCGTTGGCGCATCAATTGCTGCTGCGGGTGTTCGCACAGCTGAACCGGCTGCCGGAAGCGAAAGTCCAGCTTGACCGCTATGCCGAGCACAAGGGCTTTGTCTGGCCGGACCTCAAAGGCTTTTATTTTATTCACAGCGGGGAATGGCTGGAAGCAGAACGGGTGCTGGAAAAAGAACTGGGTGATGCCGCCACCGAACGCAGCGAGTACGTGCGGCTGTTGTATGCGGATGTGCTGGCGATGACCGGCCGGCAAAAAGAGTCGCTGGCTGTGCTTGAAAAGGGCCAGGCACTGGAGCCGGACAATTGGACTTTCCGCGCGGACATTATCCGGACTCTTTTTTTCCTCGGCCATTACGAAAAAACACTCGAGGGCATAGCTCATTATAATGAAGAAAATCCATACCATGTTTTTCGTCCGGCGTGGATTTACGTGGCTGCGGAATGTTTGTACAAACTCGAGCGCTGGGAAGAGCTGGAGGCATGGATCAGCACGCACGACAAACAGCTTGGAAAAACGGTCTACGGCAAAGGGGAAATCCGCCGGGACGCAACACGCCGCGAACTGCGGTTGACGCCGAACATCCAGAAGCTCAATTACTGCGTCCCGGCGTCGCTGGCGTTGATGCTGGAAGCTTACGGCATGAAAAAAGGGCAGGATGAAATCGCGGAGCATGTCTTTGATGTGACCGGATCAGACTTGCAGAAAACCATGCAATACATGGAGTCGCTTGGCTTCACGGCACGCTATTTCAAAGGGACGATCGATCTATACAAAAGGCTGATCGACGAGGGCGTCCCGGTGCTCCTCAGCATGATGATCGAAAACAGTGCGCATGTGCAGGTGGTGATCGGCTATGACGACCGGCTGCAGGCATTGATCATCCAGGATCCGAATGACCTTGGCCCGTTTTTATTGTCCTACCAGGACGTCGCGGACACGTATAAACTGAGCGATTCGTTGAGCATGATGTTTGTGACCTCCGAGCAGGAAGGGCTTTTGGCTTTATTGGACAGCACAGAACATGATTTTTTCCATGAACTGTTCGCCATCTGGAGCTTGGAAGAAAAGACTAAAGAGGAAAACGTGGCGGTCGACTTTTTGAAAGCGCATCCGGACGAGCGCTACGGCGCAGTGGTCGGACTGGTTACCCAGTTTTCAGAAAGCGCCAAGGCACTTCATCCGGTTTGGCTCGAAAAGCTTCACCAGGATCTGGGAGCAGAAGATGCGGAAGTGGCGCTTTTGGCGGCGCATATGCATTACCAAAGGGAAGAAACAGAACAGGCGCTGGAAAACCTGGCGCACGTCAAAGAAAAAGATTCTCCGTATGCGCTGTTCCTGAAAGCGGCCATTTGGATGAGCCGCAGCGAACACCAGAAAGCCGTTCCGCTCTTGAAGCGGTCGATCGAGCTGGACCATTATCAGCCGGTAGCGTACAGCCATCTGGCGCGCTGTTACTTGGAAACCGGCAAAACCTATCAGGCCTTTAAATGGTCGAGCATCGCGCTCGAACAGGAGCCGTCGGATATTTTTGCGCGCATCACGCACAGCCTGATCCAATACGAATCGGGCGCTTACGAAAAAGCGCTGGTGCGTTTTCGCGAGCTGTCAGCGGAACATCCGGAAGACGGCTATTTCATTTATGAAATTGGCCGCTGTCTGCTGGCGCTGGGCGAGGAGGAAGAGGCCATTGCGGCATTTGAACAGGCACGGGACATTGATTCCAAAGAGCCGTACGCTTATTTGCGGATAGCTGAAATCCATCTGGAAGCGAAAGATTGGCAGCAGGCAGAAGGGGCCATTCGTGCCGGCATCGACAATTGCGGGACGACCGATGTGCTGCACCAGTATTTGGGGCATATCGCCATAGAGCAGGAACAGTATACGGAGGCGGAAGCGGAATACCGCAAATCGCTCGAGTTGGATCCGTCCGATTTGTTTACGGTGACGCATATTGCTCACGCGCTGCTCAAGCAACAGCAGATAGATGGGGTCAGCAGACTGGTCACGCAATACGCGGAAACCGGCGACACCGATTATTTTGTCCGGACCGCGGCGATGCTGTGGCAGGAATCGCAAGACGACGCCGGCAAAGCGCTGGCACTGGATTTGTTGGAAAGTGGCATGGCACGGGAAGCGCTCGATCTCCACGAAATGGCCGAACAATATGCAGCGTTCGGCGAAGCGCCGCAGTTCCGCGGCCGTTTACTGGATACTTTTAAAGAGCTGCGTAAAAAAGCAGCCGATCCGTTGCTGCTGTGCTTTGAAGCGAGTTTGTATGAACTTGAGGACCATAAGCGCTTTGCGGCGATCCTCTATAGCCAGGCAGCGGAAATGAACGGGCTGTATTTGGCCCATTACAGTTTGGGTCTGCTTGCAGAAGAAGCTGAGAAATGGAGCGAAGCCCTTGTCCATTACACGAAAAGTGCGGAAAAGAACGCTGGATTTACGGCATCTCACGAAGGGCTCATGCGGACGCATCTGGTGCTGGAAGACAAGCGCAAAGCCTTTACGGCGGCGCTGCATGTGCTGGAAAACGAGCCGTTGCCGCTTGATTTGAGTGAGTTGTTTGAACTGGTCGACGATAGAACACAGATAAATGCGTTAGCGGCCGCGTTGCAGAAAGTATCGGCGCAGGTGCCGGAAGAATGGCTGTTGTCGGCAAAGGCGCATATGGCAGAGAAAAAGGGCGACGTGGCTGGAGCCGAGTCTTTATTCCTCCAGGCAAAAGCGCTTAATGGCGCGCTGCCTTCGCGCTATCAGCATATGCAGTTTTGTGTGCGCCAAGGCGAAAAAAAGCGGGCGCTCGGAATGTTGGAAGAGCTGATCGCGGAGCATCCGGACGAAGAAGGGTTTTATGCGGAATACGTCCGTTTGCTGGTGGACATGCGCAAAACCGGCGATCTTCACAAGCGCTTGAAAAAACGCTTGAAAGGCGAAGAGCTGGCAATGGCCGAAACCTACAGCGCCGATCATTTGACTGAATGGCTGGATGAGCAGGGAGAGCCAGAACCAACAGGCTTTTTCAAAAAGCTGCGCGAAAAATCACGGCATATCGTGATGTTCTCCAACGCCATCGCGCTGTACAGGGACGCGGCAAAAAAATTCAAAGACAGCGAAGTGCCGGTGCTGCACCTTGCCGAGTTTTTTATGAACCGGGGCATGGCAGCAGAAGCCGCCGACGAACTGGCGCCGTTCGTCAAGCGCACCGGGCATACCGGTGCGGCCAAGGCGCTGCTCCAGGCAACTTTGCAGCAGGCCAATGCCAAGCAGTCTGACAAGCTGCTGAAACGCGCCATTCACCAGGCACAAGATCTCCACAAAGAACAGCCGACCGATTTCGAGATTGTGCTGTGGCAAGGCGATATGGCTGCTATTCAGGAGGAAGTTGAACAAGCCGAAACCTATTACGAGCAGGCGATTGCCTTGAATCCGTACCACAGCGAAAGCTATGTCCACTTGCTGCACCTGCTGGCGGATCACCGGCCGGATAAAGCCAAGCGCTTTGAAAGCCGTTTGCCGGAAGCGCTGCGGGTCAACGAATGGATCCGCCTGTCGCTCGCCATGAGTGAGATCACCATGGGCGATAGCGCATCGGCCACAGCACGCCTCCTTGCGCTGCAAAACGACGAACCGGATTACTTGCCGGCCGATTACGAACTCGCCCGCGCCACCATGAAAGCCGGCCAATCCAAGCGTGCCAAAGAGCTGCTCAGCGCGCTGTTCAACAAAGACGGCGGCGAGCTGTTTATCGAAGCCGCAGTGGAAGAAGAATTGTTTGAGGAGATTCTGGAAGAGGTTTTGGCGGTCGGGGCTTAAACGTGTTAGTGGAATAAAAGCTGCTTGAATTATATAGAAACAACGCCATCTCTGAGGCCACTGGATTTCGGGGGTGGCGTTCTTTTGATGTTCATCCTGATTCAGGGGAAGATTTCCTGATTTTCCAAAAAGGATTGAAACCTGATCAAAGCTTCTTCATACTAAGATAGGAATATATATAAGTTGAACTAAAGAATTTACTCTTTTAACTCATTGCGAGTGAAGAAACGAAGAAAGTGCTCCAGGCGGATGCTTTCCGCGGACGAAGCACTGAGCCTCCTCGTCGCAAGCTCCTGCGGGGTCTCATCACTCCGTTCTTCCGCAGGAGTCACCGCCTTGCGCTCTTTCTTCTAATCGTCTTCGAATAACTGATCAACTGGATATGGAGCAAACCAGCTGAGACTCCCAAGAGAACCGCCTAGCGATGCAACGACATGCAAGAAATCTAGCCCGAGTCCGTTCGGCGCAAGCTCTTGGCAGTTGGCACCGCGACGTCCTGCCGCACCACCTGCATGACCCGCATCCTGCGGGCCCGAAAGCGGAGCTGGTTTGTGGAATATCCAAAACAGAGTTGCTAAAACATTGGTTCAACTTATATAGTCGCGAATAGATCACTAACATCAAGGAGTGCAGAAGGATGAAGAACATGATAAAGACGACAGGGGTCACTCTCGGCGTATTGGCATTGCTGGCAGCGGCGGGCTATTATTTCATCGTACAGAATTCTTCGAGTGGCGGGGAAATTACGAAAGTAGCCGACACAATCGACAAGCGCGAGGGAAAAGAAGCCAAGGCCGAAAAAGTCGGAACTGAAGAAGATGATGCTGCTGATATGCAGGAAATCAGAATTCAAATAAATCTTCACCAGATGACGCACCAGAAAATCATTGCCAGCAAAAAGAAAGGCGCAGTCGAGATGACGACTGAAAATATCGAGGATTTGCTGACGATCGTCAAGGCCAACAAGGACCATTACGATCATGGCGATTTCTATGAAACAGCTTTAACCGCATGGAAACAAGGCGATTTTTCCAATGCTGTCCATGTTCACAATACTATTTGGGATTGGCATAATGGCACTGTGGGGAGAGCCACTGGGCTGATGAGTGCCAAGCAGGAACAAGCTTTTGTGGAAAAGCATTTCAGGTAAGCGGCAGAAGCCATGCCCGTGGAAACATACTAATATTAGTAACACAAACCAAGGACATGGTTTGTGTTACTATTTTTTTGTAGAAGTGGAGTGAAGTCGTGCGGACGCGGGGATCTGAGAATCCGAACCAGGAAACCGACTCGCTTCACAGCCTTATCCGAATCAGGTTAGTATGTTGGGTCCTCGAGACCGTATAAAAAAGTGGAATCGATAAGGCACTGTGAAGAACTTCTATAAAAATGGAGAACAGGAGGAAGGTTGGTCAGACACCTCATTGCTTTTGACGTCAGTATGGGCAAAAGTTCCCTGGTGGTCTATGACCGCAACCAATACTGTCAATAAGAAGGGGAATTGAAGCACACACAAGTCGGTTTCTGCGCGTTAAACGAGCGCTGGAACGGAAAGCAGCCATTCTAAGTTCCTTGCCTCTTCTGTTCTTCTGGAATACTAACGAGAAAGATCCTTGACTAATGATAAGAACGCGTCCGCCTGAAGCGAAATGAAAGCGTGAGGACTTTTTCAACAAGCTGGACACCTTCGAAATCATAGGATTTCGAAGGTGTTTTTTGTTTAAGAACAAGCCCGCTTGGAATCACGCCAAAAAAAATAAGGCTCTCCAGTGCAGAGCCTTATTTTCGGCAAACTGTTTTAATTACCTGAAGACCAATCCGCCGTCTGTGATAATGGCTTGTCCTGTAATATAGTCCGCGTCATCAGAGGCGAGGAACGAAACCAGGTTCGCAACATCTTCCGGTTCCTGGGGCCGGCCCAACAGAATATTCCCGGAAAACTGTTTGAACGCATCGCCAGGCTCCATATGATCGTAGTATTTCACCATTTCGGCATCAATTCTGTCCCACATCGCTGTTCCCGCTACACCGGGGCAATAGGCATTGACGCGGATATTGTGTTTGGCCAATTCTTTGGCGGAAGAATGGGTGAATGATCTCACGGCATGCTTTGTCGCCGAATAAGTCGCCAGCATCTCGTAAGACTCATGCCCGGCAATACTGCAGGCATTGATGATTTTCCCTTTGCTGTCCTGCTTGATGAATTGCTTTGCCGCTGCTTGGGTGCCAAAGACCACACCATTGACGTTGATGGCAAACGTTTTTGTCAATTGCTGTTCATCGATATCCAGGAAGGGCGTCACAACATCGATTCCTGCATTATTAATAAAGACGTCCAATCGCCCGAACGCATTCACGGCCTCGTCCACTAACTTAAACTGATCGTCTCTTTTAGACACATCGCCTGTTACGCCAATCACGTCAAAGCCGTGGTTCTTGAATTCCTCAAGGGTCGAATTCAGCACCTCTTCGTTGATGTCGTTGAGCACCACTTTGAATCCATCTTTTGCTAAGCGCTGGGCAATTCCTTTTCCTAATCCGCTCGCTGATCCTGTTATCACCGCTACCTTTTCCATAAAAGACCTCCTTTAAATTAGACTGCAAGCTAGTTATACCAAAATTGAACGAAATAGCAAGAATTTTCACTTAATTTAAAGGGTGAAAAATAGAATCTAAGTATTTGATTGGGATGGGAGAGTTATTTTGCTGCACAGTCATGCTCCTGCTTTTTTCGCAGAAAGTATTGGCAGTATTCGCTCTTGCTACTATGCGACAATATTCTTATAATATAGGTAGAAGTTGTAAAAAAAGGGGTGTTTCTTAAGTGAAGCTGAATATGGAACAACGCCGCATCGTCGAGCTTGAACCGACAGGCCCGATGCTGGTCAAAGGGGTTGCTGGATCAGGCAAGACCACGGTTGCCATCCGGAGAATCCATTTTCTGATGGATCATTATTGCCATGAGGAAGATGATAAGATTTTGCTTGTTACGTATAACAAAACCTTGCTCTATTACATAAAACATCAGTACGAACGCATGGCGGAAATAGCACTGCAGGAAGCGGAGCGCTTTTTCGCATCCGATGCGGAAGTGGAAATTACGACCATCGACAGTTTGATGTTCAAAGAGTTCAGGAAGTATCAGAAGCGGGTCGGGAAAAAGCTCGAAATCGCTCCGGTGGATAAAATCCATAAAATCATGGTGCAGGCTATTCATGAGGTGAAGAAATCCTATCCGGATGTTAAGCTGCTGTTGCCGAAAAACAGCAAGTTCTTATTGGATGAAGTGGAATGGATCCACTCTTGTTCGATGGTGGATTTGGCGACCTATCAATCAGTCGACCGGATTGGGCGGGCCTCTGGAAACAGTGGAACGCCGCAGAAGTTACTGAAGAACTCGCAGACGCGGGAGGCTATTTATGAAGTCATGAACGTGTTCCGCCAATTGCTTGAAAAAGCCGGACTGACTACTTTCAAGCAGATGAACATCTATGCATTGGAAGAGCTTCGCCAAAGCGCATCCGGGCGCTACACGCATATCATTATTGATGAGAGCCAGGATTTGACGCGCGTCCAACTGGAGTTCCTGAAAGAGCTGTATAAAGAAAAGGAATACTCGTCGCTGATGTTTGTTGCGGATAATACACAAAGCATCTACCCGCAGTCCTGGCTCGGCAAAGGCCGGCCGTTTACGACCATCGGTTACGACATGAGCGGGAAATCACGCACCTTGAGCAAAAATTACCGGACGACCACCGAAATCTCAACGGCAGCTTTTCACTTGATCGAAGCGGACGAAAGCATCCAGTCGAATGTAGATTTCGTCAAACCGGCTTTGATTGACCGCCACGGGCACCCGCCGATTTACCGGTTCTTCTTGACACCGCAACAGCAGGTCCAGTTTCTGGCAGAGGAAATTGCCCTGCTGCAGAATGATTACGCCCTGTCCGAAATGTGCATTGTGGCACGCGGCAAACGCAATATCGAAAGTGCAGCATCCGATTTGGAAAAGGCCGGGATTGCCTGCGAAATCCTGCAAAGCACAGACCCGGATTTTGAATCCGATAAAGTGAAGTTGGTGACCATGCATTCTATCAAAGGCCTGGAGTTTAAAGTTATTTTCTTGATTGATTTGAACAGCGGGTTGATTCCTCAGGATTTGTATGCAGATGCCGAAGACCAGAAAACGGTTGAGTCAGATGAACGGAAGTTACTTTATGTCGGTATGACAAGGGCCAATGAACTGCTGTATATGTCTTCAGTGAAAAAGCCTTCCAGTTTCGTCAAGGAAATCCACCGGGACCATTTGCGGATGAAGAAGGATGCTTCTCTCCGGCCGTTTGAATCCATTAGTATGACCGAATACCGCTTGGCAGATCAGTTGGTTGATGTGCATTCCAAAGAAGAAATCACCCGCCAATGGCTGATCCGGGAACTCCATGAAACATACAATTATCCGTATGAATTGATGGAATTGGAATTCCCTGTCCAGCAGTTTTCGAAAAAGGGCTATTGCGACATTGCGGTGCAGGTTTATACGGGAGAAGAAGCGATACCGTATATCATCGCTGAAGTAAAGCGTTTTGGCAGTGGCATCGAGGACGCCGTCACGCAGTTGAAGAGTTACATGGAAGCGGACAGCCGTTCATTTTACGGAATTGCGACCGATGGGCTTGAAGTGAAAATCATCGACCGACAAGGCGAAGAAGTTCAGGATCTGCCAAAATGCCGCCCCCAGTTCTTGCCGGATACGAAAAACCGGCGTGTCTACAGGAATTTCAAAAATGGCAGGCAGTATGATTATGCGGAAGACCGGGATGCAAGTGATCAGATTGAAGTGAGGGAAGCTGGGCAGGACGTGCTCGTGCAAGTGCACGAAACAGTGGAAGTTCCGTTGATTGGCAATGTTGCTGCCGGCCTGCCGACATTGGCAACCGAGTCCTACGAGACAGTCCACACCTTGCCGCGAGAATGGGTGGTGTCTCCAAGTGAAACCTTCGCTCTGACAGTCACGGGCGACAGCATGAACGGCGCTGGAATCGATAAAGGCGATATCGTGGTCGTCCATCAGCAAAACACCGCTTCCAATAACGACATTGTCATAGCGGTCATCGATGGCGAAGCGACCATGAAAAAATACATGCCAATGGGCAGTGAAATCATCCTGGTCTCGGAAAACACAAGTTATGAACCGATTATTATGAGAAGTGAAGATGTCTACATTAATGGGCGGGTTATTGGGGTGCTGAAGAAATAAGTAAACACAAAAAGAGTCTGCCCCTATTCTTATCAGGGACAGACTCTTTTTTTGATCGCTGCACTTCACCCTTTAACAGACGAGTAGTTGTTGTACTCAGGCACCACGGAGCGGTCGACGTAAAGATGGAAGAACCATTCTCCGCCTGAGATGACCAATGCCGAAATCAGTGCTGGCGCAACCATTTCAAAATTCTGGCCGGTCAACAGCCAGCCAATCAGCCAGATGGTCAGGAACGCCGTGACAAAATCGGCAAGGGTCGCAATGGTATTGCGCGCCGACTGGTTCTCCGGTTTGCCGGCATTTAGGAAAATCATGATGTCGCCCAGCGCATAGGACAATGCCGTCAACGCCAGGCTGATCAGCAGGGTATTGACGAACGATACGTCAAAGGCCAAAGTTAGGACAATTAACAGGACAATGGTCACCATAACAAATTTAATCGCAAGTGCAATCAGATGTCTCATTGGCTCTTCCTCCTCGAATACATTCTGTTATGTGGAATTTACCCGTTTTCGCCAGGAGTATGCCAAAGTTTGAAAAAAACAGGAAAAACCGCCTCTTCTATTTCTGAAGAGGCGGTTTTCAGCTAGTTAACGCACATTCATTTCGTTCGGGTGAGCGCCTTTGCGGCGGTCTTTGTTGAGCTCGTCGACTCGATTCATCTCGGCTTCCGTCAATTCAAAGTCAAAGACATTAAAGTTTTCTTCGATGCGTGACGGTGTGACGGATTTCGGAATGACAATCGTGCCGTTCTGCAAATGCCAGCGCAGGACGATCTGAGCCGGTGACTTGCCTTTGGCTTCCGCAATTTTTTGGATGGCTTCATCCTTCAACACTTCGCCGCCCTGGTCAAGCGGGCTCCAGGCTTCAACGAAAATGTCGTGCTTGGCGCAGAACTCCTTCAATTCGTTTTGTGCCAGGTAGGGATGGCATTCAACCTGGTTCAGGACCGGTGGAATTTCGCATTCCGCAAGCAAACGCTCCAGATGCTCGGCTTCAAAGTTGCAGACGCCGATCGACTTGACGCGGCCGTCTTTGTACAGCTTTTCCAACGCTTTATACGTATCGATATAATTATCAAATTCCGGAGTCGGCCAGTGGATCAAGTACAGGTCCACATAATCGAGTCCCAGGCGCTCGAGGCTTTCATCAAATGCGCGCAAGGTATTTTCATAGCCCTGGTCGCTGTTCCAGACTTTCGTTGTGATGAACAGGTCTTCGCGCGGCACAGAAGTTTCCTTCAGCGCTTTGCCGACGCCTTTTTCATTTTTGTAGATCATCGCGGTATCGATGGACGTATAGCCCGTCTCGAGCGCCTTCGCAACCGAAGCCGTCGCCTGGTCGTCTTCAACCTGCCAGACACCAAAGCCCAGCTGTGGCATTTTTATCCCATTGTTCAGTGTAATAAAGTCCATTTTAAATTGCTCCTTTTGTGTTGAGTTGGTTAGAGTAGATGTTTACCCATTAGTTCGTAACTCTAAGCATTTTTTGGGGGGGTTCCCAGTATGTACGGAATAAAACAGGTGTGCATTCGGCCCAATCACCGAAATACGATCCATTATGCACAATATACAGTCCGTTATGCAATAAATACAGTCCAAACAAGCAGAAATACTGTCCAAACACCCAAAATACAATCCGCAGCCCGAAACCAGCGATCTTTAAGCGGAAAGCGCAGGCTTGCGCTTTCCTGGTTTTGGGGAGCTGGAGGGTCTTCGTGTTTTTGGGCGCATTCGCTGGCACCATTCGCCCTCTACTTATGATAAACTTTTCTAAAGGAAATTAATAGAATATTAAATTTTTAATTGAAAAATATAGTTTATTCTTCGGAAGGGGATTGAAGAGGATGGCCAACAAAATAGAGCGGATAGAGCAAGAGGCGTTGCAGCGTTATTTGGCATTCGAGGAGGAGCGCAGAGTGGAAAAACATGCAGCAACTTCAAAAGAACGGATGATGACGCGGTCGAGCATCATCAATCACCATGACAATCTGGCAATGGAGCGGATTATCAACCAAAGCGATTTGTTTCCGATTGCGCATTTGCAGGCAGGGCTCGATGTCAGCAAAGCCGTTTGCCGCATTTCGATTCGCAACCGCTTGGGTCAGCTGGAAAGCTACGGCACCGGATTTCTGGTGGCGCCGAATCTGCTGCTGACGAATAATCATGTGCTGGAAACGCCGGAAGCGGCAATGTACGCGGTGGCCGAGTTTAATTACGAGGACAATGTTCAGTTTCTGCCGCTTGAAATCATCAGCTTCCGGCTGGATCCCGAAGCGCTTTTCATAACTGACGCAGCACTGGACTTTACGCTGGTGGCGGTGGAAGAAACCAATCTGCACACCATTCCGCTCACCGCTTTCGGCTATTTGCCGCTGCTGCCAAAGCCGGGGAAAGTCCTGGAAGGCGAATACGTGACCATCATCCAGCATCCAAACGGCGGTCCGAAGGCGATCACCATCCGGGAAAATGAAGTCAAGTTCATCTTTTCTGATTTTGTCCATTACGTCAGCGATACAGAACCGGGTTCCTCGGGTTCGCCGGTCTTCAACGACCAATGGGTGGTCGTCGCGCTCCATCATGCCGGCGTTCCGGACCCGAATGAGCCTGGCCAGTGGATTGCCAATGAAGGCATTCGCATCAGTTCGATTATCCACCACCTCAGTGACAAGCGCAGCACCCTGAAGGATGGGCGTTCACGCCGGTTGCTGGACCAGCTGCTCGCTGTGGTCATGCCGGGATCTGCTGTGGAACCGATGGAAGTGGGAACGCTGGAAGCCGATTGGTACGCCGGGGTTAGCGGCTATGATGCAGCTTTCCTTGGCACGGGTTTCAGCGTGCCGCTGCCGATTTTGGGCGCTGCGTTGATGGAAGATGCGGTACAGACTGGTGACGGGAAAACCGTCCTCGATTACACCCATTTCTCCATCGCGATGAGCAAATCACGCCGCCTGGCATTCTACACTGCCGTCAACATCGACGGCAATCAACTGGTCGACGTCAAGCGCAGCAGCGACCGCTGGTATTTCGATCCGCGGATTGACAAAGCTTACCAGATCGGACCAGAGTTTTACCGCTCAAACGACATCGACCGCGGCCATCTGGTCCGCCGGCGCGACCCGAACTGGGGCATCGGCGCGGTAAAAGCCAATGAGCATACGTTCCACTTTACCAATTGCTCGCCGCAGCATAAAGATTTCAACCAGAAAACGTGGCTCGATTTGGAAGGTTACCTGTTGGACAATGCCCGTAAATCCAGCATGAAAGTTTCGGTATTCACTGGTCCGGTATTCCGGGAAGACGATATCACCTACCGCGACGCGCAGATTCCAGACCAGTTCTGGAAAGTGGAGGTGATGGTCAAAGAAGGGGTGTCCCTGTCAGCTACGGCTTACCTGCAGACGCAGGAAGATTTGATTGGCGGCAATCTGGAATTTGTCTACGGACAATTTGAAACTTATCAAGTGCCAATCATCCAAATTGAAGAGCTGACCGGACTTGATTTCGGCGGGCTGCGAAAAGCCGATCCACTGGCAGCGGGACGGGTAGCCCGCATTCAGCACAGTGAGGACATCCGTTTATGAAAATAGTTTTGGCACTTGAAGGGGTCACGCGGCGAAGAGACGACAAACTGTTGTTGGATGGCGTCGATTGGCAGGTGCAAAAAGGCGAGCATTGGGTGCTGTACGGCTTGAACGGCGCCGGCAAAACCTCGCTGCTGGATTTGATCAACGCTTATTTTTTCCCGACACAAGGAAAAGCCACCGTGCTCGGCCTGGAGTTCGGCAAGACGTATTTGGCGGAAAAGCTGCGCAGCCAGATCGGTTTCGTGTCGGCATCGGTCCAGCAAAAGCTGCCGACTGGTGACAATGCCTACGAAGTGGTGCTGAGCGGCGCGTTCGCTTCGCTCGGACTTTACCAAGAGACAACCGAAAAAATCGATCAGAAAGGCGTCGACATTCTCCGGGAACTTGGCTGCCTCGATTATGCCAACCGGAATTACCAGACACTGTCGCAGGGCGAAAAGCAGCGTGTGCTGATCGGCCGAGCCTTGATGGCGGATCCGGAACTGCTCATTCTCGACGAACCGACAGCGGGCCTCGACTTTATCGCCCGCGAAGAACTGCTCGAATCCATCGCCGCCATCGCCCAAAAGCCGAACGGCCCGACAATCATTTACGTCACCCATCATATAGAAGAAATCATGCCGGAGTTCAATAAAACCCTGCTTTTGAAAGCAGGCCGCGTATTCGCTTCCGGCAACACCGAAGAGCTGATCACCAGTGAGCAGCTTTCGGATTTCTTCGACGTGCCGGTAAACGTCGTCTGGAGAAATGGACGCCCGTTGCTGTCCAAGGTCCGGAGAAAAGAACATTGAATGGCTAAGTGCGGGGTCCCAAGCTAAACCCGCTTGGGACCGAAAGTTCGAAGCGGAAAGCGCAGACTTGCGCTTTCCTGGGCTTGGGCATTTAACGGGTTTCGGGTCTTGGAAAGTATTTTACCTCCTATAGAAAGTATCTAGGTTCAAACAGAAAGTATTTTCAGCCATATGGAAAGTATTTGGTCGGAAACAGAAAGTATATCCATTTAAATGGAAAAAAATGTTCGAGAAAAGCCATAATCTTTGAATGCCAAGCCGAAATCTAACTATCCAAAGGTTAGTTTTATAAAAAATCCCCTAAAGAAGTCAGAACTATCTGTGAACTATGATAAACTGTCGGTAGACAACCCAGATTCTCAGACGTTTTAAACTATCCGAATGGGAGGGCTTGCTATGGTAGAAGGCATTCACAGGATTTTAGAAGAGCGAGGGATTCAAGTACCGGAGGCGCATCAGGAAATGCTGGCGCAGCAGATGCAGGCGGTGCAGCAACTGCGGGAAACCGTGGACAATTCACAGCTGAAGGATTTCGACATGGCGTTGACGCATGTGCCGGGAGGTGAGCGGCCATGAATGAAGAATTGGCAGCACTATCAATCGAAGAATTGGCGCCAAAGCTGCGCGACAAGCAGGTGTCACCTGTTGAACTGACCCAAGCGGTATTGGCGAATGTCGATGCATACGACAGCGACATCAATGCCTTTATTCGCGTGCAAAAAGAACAGGCGCTGGAATCGGCGAGACAGGCGGAACAGGAAATCCAAAGCGGCAATTACCGCGGCTTCCTGCACGGCATCCCGATGGCGCTCAAGGATATTTTGTATTTCAAGGACGAGCCGGCGACGATGGGCTCAAAAATCCATGAAGGGTTTACTGCCGACTTTGACGCGACCGTGGTGTCGAAGCTCAAGCTGTCGGGCGTGACATTTCACGGCAAGCTCAATATGCACGAGTATGCCTGGGGCGCGACCACGACCAATCCGCATTATGGCGCCTGTAAAAATCCATGGGACCTCAGCAAAATTCCGGGCGGCTCGAGCGGCGGTTCCGGCGCAGCAGTAGCTTCGAATATGACGATTGCTTCGCTCGGAACGGACACCGGCGGATCGGTTCGGATTCCGGCGTCGAGCTGTGGCATCATCGGCTTGAAGGCAACGCATGGCCGCATCAGCAAGTATGGCTGTTTTCCGCTGTCGTGGACACTCGACCACATTGGCCCAATGACGAAAACCGTCTTTGACGCCGCACTCCTGCTCGAAGTGCTCGGCGGCTACGATCCGAAAGACCCGACCTCGGTCGACCGGCCGACACAACATTATTCCGGAGGATTAAATGAAGACGTCAAGGGGCTGGTCATCGGCATCGAGGAAGACTATTTCTTCAAAAATGTCGACAAGCGTGTCAATGAAGCCGTGCAAAATGCGCTGCAGCAGCTGGAGAAACTCGGTGCGCGGATTGAGCCGGTCCGTATTCCATCGCTTGCACAGGCCGAATTTGCGGAACTCGTCACCATCACCACTGAAGCGAGCGCGGTGCATCATGACAATCTCGTCAAGCAGCCGGAGAAGTTCGGTGAGGACGTCCGTTTCCTACTGGAAGTGGGCGAGCTGATGTCCGGCGTCGATTACGTGCAGGCCCAGCAAATCCGCCGCAAGCTAAATCTCGACTTTGCCGCGGCTTTTGAAAAAGTGGATGTGCTCATTTCGCCAACCCTGCCGTTCCTGTCACCGCCAATCGGCGACAGCACCGTCGACATCAATGGCCAGGCGCTGAGCTTTTTGGACGAAGTCATCCGCTTTACTGGACCCGGCAATCTCACCGGCCTGCCCGCTCTCAGCATTCCATGCGGCGTCCGCGACGGATTGCCGGTCGGCCTGCAGATCATGGGTCCCGCCTTCCAAGAGGAAAAAGTCCTCAACGTCGCCTATGCACTGGAAAAACTTGAGCTGATGAAAGGCCAGAAGCCAAGTTTGAAAGTCATTAGATGAAGGTGCGGCTCAAAACGTGAAATATAATCGGATCCTGAAGCGGAAAGCGCAGGCTTGCTCTTTCCTGGTTTTGGGTATCTGAACGGTTTTTGGGGCTTTGGATCGTATTGTGCTTTATTTGGACAGTATTTGCGGCAGCTTAGACTGTATATCGCACGATTCGGACTGTATATCCATTTATCTGGAAAAAACAACGATTTTATTCGAAAAATAAGATGCTCCAACAAAGAAAGGGTGACCATAATTGGCAAATACGCATAAATTTCCGGAAGACCGCGTGCATTATACGTGGGACAAGGACCCGCAGCCGGTGCTGACGATCGACAGCGGGGATCAGGTGGACTTTTCCACACGGGAAGTGGCAGACAATCAATTCAACAAAGATTCCAAGACAGAAGACATCGCCACGCTCGACTGGGCAAAAGTTTATCCGCTCGCAGGGCCGGTGGAAGTTCGAGGCGCTGAACCGGGAGACACATTGGAAGTGGAAATCCTCGATTTGACGCCGGGCAGCTGGGGCTGGATGGCGATTTTGCCGGGACTGGGCCTGCTGCCGGAAGAGTTTGCGGATGCCTACTTACGGACCTTCGATTTGAGCGACGGCGAATCCATCCAGTTTAGCGAGAACATCAAAGTGCCGATCACCCCGTTCCTCGGCACAATGGGCGTCGGCCCGGCGAATGCCGAAGGGCAGACAATCATGCCACCGGGGACATTTGGCGGCAATATGGACACGCGGCAATTGACCGTCGGAACTAAACTTTACTTGCCTGTACAGGTGGCCGGCGCGATGTTCAGTTGCGGCGATGCCCACGCTGCGCAAGGAGACGGCGAAGTTTGCGTGACTGCGCTCGAATGTCCGATGCAGGCGTCGCTGAAATTTCGCCTCATCAAAGGCAAAACGATTCCCTCACCGCAGTTCCAGACCGCCGGCGCATTGACACCAAAAGTCGACCATAAAGGTTTTTACGGCACGACAGGCATTGGGCCTGACTTGTTGGAAGCAGCGCGCGACTCTATCCGCGCCATGGTGGACCACATCGCTGACAACTATGGCCTCGATCCAAAAGATGCTTACCTGCTATGCAGCTTATGCGTCGATCTCAAAATCTCCGAAATCGTCGACGCCGGCCAGTATATAGTAAGTGCCATGCTGCCGCTCGCGGTGTTTCAGGAAAATGAATAAAAGAAATGAACGCTGCCGAATTTGGTGGCGTTTTTTTCTAATAAATTCCCCGGATAAATTCTCTTTAGTTATCTAAATTATCTGTATTATTTGCAAATTCAATGATAAAATAGAATCACGTTCGCCAGTCATGGTAACAAAGCAAATAGTCCTTAACACAATCTCCCTGAAGAAAGAGGTCTTTCGGAAGAACGGTGTTTAGGATGAAAAAGCTGCAGGCATTTATACGGAAATATCGAGAATGGTTGAGCCGTGAAAATTGCATCGGAGATAATGGCTGGTTTTTGCGGCGAGGTGCGGTTAACGCCGTCTGAGGTGCGGACTAGGCCAAGCGAGGTGCGGTTAACGCCGTTTGAGGTGCGGACTTGGCCAAACGAGGTGCGGTTAACGCCGTTCGAGGTGCGGACTTGGCCAAACGAGGTGCGGTCAGCCATTTTGCAACGACAATTCGTGAAATTGGAGGAAGTCTCATATGAAAGAAATAGGCGGATATTTTGGATTGGACAATCTGGTCAGCAATGAATTCCATGATGGATTGATTGCGCTCAATACCGGACGAAATACCTTGCTTTATTTAATGAAAGCACGGAATATCACGAAACTGCACATCCCATATTTTTTATGTGACTCAGTCAGCACGCTGCTGGAGGAACATGGCTACAATTTTGAGTATTATCACATCGACCAGGAGTTTCATCCGATTTTTGATAAGCAGCTGGAGCAGGGGGAATTTCTGTACATCGTCAATTTATATGGACAGCTCACGACGGGACAGACGCTGGCGCTGAAAAAGCGTTTTGGCCAGGTGATTCTCGATCATAGCCATGCCTTTTTTCAGGAGCCGTTGGCAGGCGTCGACACGATTTACTCTTGCCGCAAATTTTTCGGCGTGCCAGATGGTGCCTATTTGGCGACCGATGCCATCCTGCATGAAAATCTTGAGCAAGACATGTCATCAGATCGCATGAAGCATATAATGGGCCGCTACGAGGAAACCGCCAGCGGCTACTATGCTGACTTTCAGCGCAACGACCATGTTCTTGACGCAACCCCGCTCCGGACAATGTCGAAATTGACACGCAACCTGATGGGCGCCATCGATTACGAGCGGGCGCGCCAGACAAGAAATGAAAACTTTGCTTACTTGGAGCAACAGCTGGATGCCGAAAATGCCTTAAAGCTAACCAGGCCGGACGGCGCTTTCGCTTATCCAGTGCTGGTGGAGGACGGCATGCGGATCCGAAACAAGCTTGCCGCACAGAACATCTACATACCGCTGCTTTGGCCGAATGTCCTCAGCGACTGCCCGGAAGAAAGCATTGAATACCAGTACGCCGCCAACATCCTGCCCTTGCCGTGCGACCAGCGCTATGGAATAGAGGATATGGCCTATTTGGTGGAGATGGTGAAAGGGCAGTTGCGTTGACTTCCACACTCAAATGAAAAAAGAGAAAAAGCGCATCGGCTCCTTCTCTTTTTTTATGTCTTCCTTTATTCAAACCAATATCCCTCAAAATTCTCTTTGAATACCCTGTAAGAAAACGTGCTCGCTTCGTAGTTGAACTGGGCCAGCAGGTTGCCTTCTGCGCTGTATTCTTCCAGCGTCTTGGCCATGCCGCTGTTGATGACGATCGAGTCGCCGGTCAGTTGGACGCTGCTGACGATGGAGGAGTAGGGAACGTCAAATTCCTGGACCCGGTCGTAGCTGCGGTTGTTTTCATCAACCAGGTATTTGGTGAATTTCGAGCGGTCCTGGCCATTGGCTTCGTAAGTCTTGCTGGTTCCGCGGATGACCGCACCGTCATAATCCGGTCGGCTTTCGTACCACCAGTAATTATTATTGTACATATACAGGTAGTATTGGCCTTCGGACAGGCTGTCGTCTGCCACGTACGTAACGGAATGCTGGCCGGCCTGGCTCGGAAACTCGCTGGATTTTTGGAGCCGCAGGTTTTCGCCTTCGGTGCCAGCCCAGACATCACGTATGCCGATCAAGTAGTTGATGGTGGGCTGCGTATAAATGTCATCGACTTTGATGATGGTCGAGTTTTCGCGTGCGCTGAGGATCACAGAATCATCCACCAGATCGATGGAATTGAAATGAATCCAGTCCAAGACGCTTTTTCCGTCTATTTCCACGGGCTTGGTTTTTTCTTTATAGTTGCTCAACAAGTCGTTGAAATCAATCAGCAGCTTTTGTTCGCCGGTGTTGAGGTCAATGCTCAGCACCATATCTTCGACAGTGTCTTTCGCTGAATCGGAAACCAATGCCAGCACCTGACCATCGTCGTTGATGACAAAATCATGATGCATGACATAGCCATTGAGTTCATACGTATCGGTAATTTTACCGAGCGGGTCCATTCGTGCCAGCTTTTGGTCGGTAGTGGTGAAAACCATCGAATCCTCGAAAGCCACCATCCGGTCCATGCGGTAATCCTCGGAAATGATTTCCGCTCGCAAAGTGCCGCTATTATCAAAAAGGAAGGTATAGCCATCGTAATTGTTGACGCCCATCAGCACGAACAAACCATCAGCGAGTTCCGTATTGCCGGATGCTGCCGTTTGTTCCATGGCGATCGGGTAGCCGGAAGTGGTTTCAGGCGCATCCACCTTGAATGAATACTCATCGCCGCGCTTACCTTCTTCATCGATGTAAGAAACGGAAATCTGATTTTCTTTGCCCGGTACCAGGCCAATCAGCTGATACTCGGCCACGGTCGCCTCGTCATTTGCGTCTTTTGCGGTACGCATGAAATCCGCCGTGCCTTCTGCAGAAATCGTGTAGGTTAAAGTTCCTGAATCCGCTGCCTGGAAATAAAGGTACAGTCCTGTTGTATTGGTGCCGAACGGATTCATCACCGCGAGCGGTTCTTCAATAACATATTTTTCCGTGTCTTTTAAAGCGTCCAGTTCCTGCTGAAGCTGATCGGCGACTTTCAAATTGTAGGCAGAGTTGGAAGCGCTCACGCGGGTATCGAGAAATGTCAGCTTCTGCACCGGCACTTCTATTTCTCCGTGATCCTTAATTTTCACTTCATCCGTGCAGCTTGCGAGCATGGCCGCAATCAGCAGCAAGACAGTGGGCAGCCAAATTTTTTGTTTCATATATTTAATCCTCCATTAGATGATAGTGATCCGTAAATCTTAGTAACTTTACCACAAAAAAGGGGGTTAATTCAATTTAATGATGGATTTTTGCTATTTTATTCGTTGGAATTTAAAGGATTTTGAAATCTTTGTGGCGAATCATTTTGGAAATGAATAAAAAGGAGTGTGTCCAATGACCGAAGAAAATAAGGTACAGCCCGGGGCCATCATTTCAGCAGATTTGACAGTTTACCATGCAGAAGGGATCCGCGATTTCTATAAGCAAGTGATCGGCTGGGAGCACAGCGATTTTCCGATGGGGGAGTATGCCGATTACATGATGAACACGCCTGACGGCAAGCCGGCCGCCGGCATTTGCCATCAGGCAGGTGTCAATGAAGGCTTGCCTCCGCTTTGGATCGTCTATTTTGCGGTTGCGGACCTGAAGCAAAGCCTGGAAATGTGCCGAAACCGCGGCGGCATCGTCCACCGCCAACCGGAAGGTGCCATCACTTCCGGAAGCTATGCCATCATCGAATACCCAGCCGGCGCTTTCTGCGGGTTGAGCCAAATCTGAGAGGGCAGAAGGCAGCGATAGTTGTCTTCGGCCTGTATTCTGCCCAGTTTGGACCGTATTCTCGTTAAATGGACAGTATTCAGCCGAGTTTGGACTGTATTTCCACGTTTTTGGACTGTATATCCAATTAACTGGAAGAAGTCGTCCGGTATGTCAGATGCTTTGCTTCAATGCGACCCGTTCCAACCCGAATCTATTCCATAACGAATAAAAGACGATCCGCAGCAGCTCAAATCCAATTCTGAAGCGGAAAGCGCGGGCTCTGCGCTTTCCTTGTTTTGTGCATTCGGCAGTTTTGGAAGCGGTTTGCCGGAACAAAGGATCAGGATGTTCCACCAGTCCACCGCGAGTAATATCCTTGTAATCAAGCTGAGTCACAACTGTGAACGCTTACTTTAATTATTTATGATCCATATACTAAAGTGCTTATATTGCTACCGATATATGGTATGATGCAGAATAGATCAGCTATACGGAAACGATATTAATATATTAACTCACTCGACAATTTTTGAGGGTTGTCCGGTCGATTCTGTATGAAATGTCTATTATCAGCCGATCAGGATTCACCAACATTTCATCAATTGGAGGTTTTATTATTTACACAATAGGATTTGTTATCAGCCATAAAAACAATGAAAAACGAAGAGCGCTTTTGCCGAAGGACATGCCGAACATCAAGAACATCGAGCAGCTGTACTTTGAAATTGGCTACGGCGACGCGCTTGGCTTTTCGGATGCCGAATATGCGGTTTCTGGCGCTCAATTCGTTTCACGTGAAAAAGTGCTGCAATGCGACGCGATCGTTGATGTGAAACTAGGCAATGCGGATTATTTCGACCAGTTGACGCCGGGCAAATTGTTGATCGGCTGGGCACACGCAGTTCAGGATATCGCGTTTACCGACGCAGTGCTTGCAGGGGACCACACCGTGGTTGCCTGGGAAGAAATGTTCGAAGACGGCCGTTATATCTTCTACCGCAACCGTGAAGTTGCCGGAGAAGCTGCGGTTCTTCAGGCTTACCAGTATTGCGGAAAAATGCCGTACGAAACGAAAGTGGCGGTTCTTGGCAACGGCCATACGACCAAAGGGGTGCTTCGCATCCTTCACGGCCTGGGCGCCGATGTCGATGTATACGGCCGCAAGCTGGAATCCCTGTTCATCAAGAACATGGGCAATTACGACGTTCTTGTCAACTGCGTCATGTGGGATACGACACGTACTGATCGCATCATCTACAAAGAAGACTTGAAACGCCTTAAAAAAGGTGCGATGATCGTCGACGTCAGCTGCGATCCGAACATGGAAATCGAGACTTCCCGTCCGTCGACTATCGATGATCCCGTCTATACAGTGGATGGCATCATCCATTACACGGTAGACAACACGCCGGCGATGTTCCCGCATACCGTCACAAAAGTGCTGAGCGAAGGATTCTCGCCGATGGTCGATAACTTTGTCGAAGGCAATTGGACCGACATGATCCGCAATTCGGTGGTCATTGAAAACGGCCGCATTATCGATCACCACATCAAAGAGTTTAGAGAAGCCAGAAACCTGCTGGTCAAGTAATGAAAAAAGAGTCTCTTTCAACGAAATCATTGATTTCGCGGGAAGAGACTCTTTTTTTATCGATCTATTGCTGCTCGAGAAGTTCCATCGTTAAATACACTTTAAACTTGTCGAACAGGTAAGCCTGGCCCTTTGTGTTCGGGTGCATAACATTTTGCATCAACTCTTTTTGCGGAATTTTCTTTGCATGCACTTCATCGGCCATAACTTGATAAAAATCAAAAAAGTGGACGCCGTCTTTATCAGCCAATTTGCGGCTAGCCGATATATAAGGCAGCATGTTGATGTTTTCCTTGATGGAAAGCGTCGGGTTCGGCGTGCGGATCAACACTTCGGTTTCGCCGGATGCGATTATTTCTTCTACAACGAGTCGATAGCTTTTTTCATAGTCCGCTACGGGAATCTTCCAGCCACCGAGCGCGTCATTCAGCCCGGCAGAAATCACCACCAAATCAGGGTCGTGGTTCAGGACATCGCTGGCCACCCGGTCCTTCATATGGGCAATGGTATTGGCGTTCATGCCGGCATTGACAACTTCCACCTGATTGGGGTATTTTTCATCAAACCAGTTGGCCAATAACGCGACATGGTTCGGATTGCCGTCCGGCAGGGAGTCGGCAGAGGTGACGTAGTCTCCTAGAAACACGATGGTTGCCCGTTCCCCGGCAGCCAGCTTTTGAGCAAATGTAATCCTTTTAGGCGCCGGCTCTTCGGAAACTTCAGCCTGCGCGCCCTCCGTTTCAGGCAGAAGTGCGGTTTCTTCCGTTATTTCAATGTTTTCAAAGTTTTTTTCACCGATGATGACAATAAAAATGAGTGCTATAGACAGGATGTAAATCAGTTTTTTTAGCATCATAATACCTACCCTTCATTTTAAAATTAATACCATACTACCATATAATGGACTGAATTTATCTAAAATTTCTGAATTTTTATGAGTATTCTGTATCAAATGCTGCCAGACAAGACTCAAACAGTTTACAAACATGGGTGTATTGGAATAATATAAGAAATATATAACTGTCACGGACATAAAGGGGGGCACTTGAAATGAAGCAAATAGGAGCAAAGCTAAAAGATTTGAGAGAACAAAACGAGTTAAGTGTGGATGACCTGGCCCTGGCCTTAGGATTTGCGAAAACGGTGATTTGGGGTTACGAAAGTGGCAAAAAGCAAGTGAGCGTTTCACATCTGAAGTTGTTGGCCGATTACTATAAGGTATCGATAGACTTTTTATTGGATCGGGAAGGATCCGTGAGCAAACTGGACCTTCTGCAAATGGCCGATTTAGGCTCTGTGAAACTGGTGGTAGATGACAAGCCGGTGAACGATGAAGAACTGGCGGACGTCACATCTTATTTGCAGGTCAAACGCCGGCTTAAAGAGGAAAGCACGCAGATGCCGAATCGATCTGCAAAATAGAGACAAGCATCCAAGCATGCGTTTTACATTCAAATAAAAGACCAGGGCAGCCAGATATCTATCCGGCTGCCCTTTTTTATCCGGCAGTTGCCTAATGAGCACTGGGACTTCGGTTTATAAAAGCGCCGTAAAGGGAAATCTCAGAACAATGGAAGTATACACGTTGGAGGGGATTGGAATGTCGGCGGCACTTGTGACGGTTTTATTGTGCATCGGCTATTTGGTGTTCACGATTGATAAAAAACAAGAAAACTTTCCTGTGCCGGTCGTGCTGTTGCTGATCGGCATTGGTTTGTCATATATTCCGTATTTTACTGATGTGGAAGTGACGGAGACGCTGATTTACGATGTCTTTTTGCCTGGCTTATTATTTGTCTCGGCCTACCGGTTCTCGACGGAGGCTTTGCGGAAAAATGCCGGCATCATCGGGTTGTTGAGCACTGTGGGCCTTGGGCTGGCGATTGTGCTTGTCGGACTGGCTGTCTATTGGATCGGGGGCTGGTTCTTTTCCATTTCACTGGCTGGGGCATTGGTGATTGCGGCGATTCTGGCGCCGACCGATCCTGCTTCAGTCGTCTCGGTTCTGAAAAAATCATCACCCGACAAAAGCATCGCAGACATTGTCGATGGAGAGTCAATGATCAATGACGGAACCAGTGTCGTCTTGTTCAGCTTCTTGTCCGTCCTGTATCTTGAAGCAAAGCCGCTCGATGTGCAGTTTATTTTAAGGGAAGTCATCTACGTCTCAGCGGGCGGCGTGATTCTCGGCATCGCGGTCGGCTGGCTGTTGAGCAAGGCTGTCCATATTACCCATCACCGTGATTATCAGGTCATGCTCAGCATCGTGCTGGCTTACGGGGCGTTCCAGCTGGCCGAAAGCTTTGGATTCTCCGGCGTTTTGGCGACTGTATCCGCCGGCATCATGCTGTCATGGGAATTTTCCCATACCAATAAAGAAGACCATTACCGGGAGTCGCTGGGCGGATTTTGGGGAGTGGTCGAGCCGTCGCTGCTGTCGCTGCTGTTTTTGCTGATCGGCATCGAAGCGACGGAACACCTGGCATTAGGCAATTGGATTCTGGCTTTATTGATTTTATTCGCTAGCATCGCCATTCGGTTTTTCATTGTCGGGGGAACCTTCAAATTGCTGGCCGGTGGAAAACGTGGAGCGATTTGGAAAAAGTCACTCCTTATTTCCTGGTCAGGAATCCGTGGTTCGATGTCGGTGTTTCTGCTGCTCCAACTGGGTGTCATGGCCAAAGGAGGCACTGCAGACGAGCTGATTTCGCTCGGCTTTTCCGTTGTGATCCTGTCGCTGATCATCCAAAGTCTGGGGATTTATCCCTTATCGAAACTGCTCGGCAGCAAATAAAATAGTCCGTGGGGAAGTCTGGCTTCCAACCATGGGTTATCAGGTTAAACCTTCACATACAATTCTTCAATCTGCTCAGGAAACAGGGCTTTCTGGAAATAATAGCCCTGAGCTTGATTGCAGTGTTTGCTTTTCAGGAACGCCAATTGCTCTATTGTTTCCACGCCCTCAGCGATGACATTCAGTTCCAAATTATGGGCCATCTTAATGATAGTGTCCACCAAAGCGGCATCTTTTGGGTCGCTGTGGATATTGCGGGTGAAATGCTGATCAATTTTCAAGGTGTCGACAGGAAACAGCTTCAAATAACTCAAAGAAGAATAGCCTGTGCCGAAGTCATCGATTGACAGGTGGATGCCCATCGCTTTCAGTTCCTTCATTTTCGAAATGGCGGATGTGGCGCCTTGGATGATGCTTTCCGTCAATTCCAGTTCGAGAAATTCGGGCGCCAATCCGGTATCATCCAAGGCCGATGTTACCATCGCTGCAACATTGCCCTGCGAAAACTGCTTGGCTGAAATGTTGACGGCCACACGGAACGGCACTAATCCGGCGTCTTGCCAATCTTTGTTCTGTTGGCAGGCGGTTCGGAGAACAAATTCACCGATATGGAGAATCATACCGTTTTCTTCCGCAATAGGGATAAATTCAGCCGGTGAAATGGGTCCCAATTTTGTATGCTGCCAACGCACCAGCGCCTCGACGCCGATAATATTTTCGGTTGCGATATCGAATTGCGGCTGATATTTCACCGTGAATTCACCAAGCTCGAGTCCTTTGCGGATGCTCATGGCGATTTTTGATTTTCTGCATACCAAATCATTCATTTCGGGAGTGAAAAACTGGAAATGGTTTTTGCCTTCTTCCTTGACCCGATACATCGCGATATCGGCGTTTTTTACCAGCGTCCCATGGTCTTTGCCATCTGTCGGGAAAACACTCGCGCCGATTGAAGGCGTAGTGAAGATCGCTTCATTATTTAATATGAAGGGATTGTTCAGGACCTCCAGAATTTTCTGTGCTGTGGCTTCGGCTCCTGTGTAATCGGTATTGGGCAGCAACAGGATGAATTCATCACCGCCAAGTCGTGCCAGTGTATCGGTTTTGGTGATGCAGGATCGGATGCGATCAGCCACTTCCAACAGCAGCTGGTCGCCGGTGTGGTGGCCGTATGTATCGTTGACCAGTTTGAATTGGTCGAGGTCCAGATAAAGGACGGTCAGAGCCGTGCCGTTTTCCAGTGCCTGATCTATGGATAAATCGAGTCGGTCGTTGAACAATCGGCGGTTCGGCAGTCCGGTCAGTGAATCTAGGTAAACGAGGTTGCTGATTTTCTCCTCGGTTGCTTTGCGGTCGGTGATGTCCCGGATAATGAGGCTGTAATAAGCGCCTTTGGCCGTTTCCCAATTTCCCGTGGACAATTCAACCGGAAATTGGCTGCCGTTCTTTTTCAATCCCATCAATTCAACGGTTTTGCCGATCACGTCAGCAGGTTTATGCTGTATGTCCTCGGCCTGATGGGCTTCGGGAAAGATCAGCCGGACATCCTGACAAGTGATTTCTTCCTTGCTATAGCCGAAAAGGCATTGAGCCCCATTATTCCATTGCGTGACAAATCCTTTCGCGTCGGTGACTACGATGCCATCAGTAGCGGATTCGATGACCGAACGGAATTGGCGATCGTATTCATCGGACAAGGATTTTACTTTAGTTTCACTGCGGATACTGAGGATGGCTATCATCAGTATTAATGCCATGCCGATGCCGACATTATAAGCGATATAGCTGTTGTCCATGGAATTGGCGGTTACGTTTGCATGGCGATCGGCCGCTTTAAATGATGCGGCTGCCATACCGATATAATGCATGCCTGATGTGCCGAGAGCCATCAATGATGCGCTGGCGAATTTCAGCCAAAAAAAACCGTGGCGGTTCCGCGAATAATACAGCAGGAACATTGCCAGCAAAGAGGCAACCAGCGCGACCACCACGGATAATATCCACAACAATGGATCATATTGTACGGTGGCCTGCATCTGCATCGCCGCCATACCGGTATAATGCATCGCTGCGATTCCGGCAGTAATCAGGACACCTCCAGCCATTACCTCAGTTTTTCGGACCTGGGGCCTGCTGATGATCGCAAAAGCAACCCCGCTTGCGAACAAGGCGGGAGCAATTGAGAAGATGACCAGCGGCGTATTGTACGTCACTTCCAGTGACAGATGGGACGCGAGCATGCCGATAAAATGCATCGACCAAATGCCGAGCCCCATGACGAGCGCACCCAGCAGGATCCACTTTATGCGCGCTTTGCCTACCGTTGCGAATAACATCCCGCTGATATTCAAAGCGGTAAATGCAGAGATGAGAACTACTGCTATCGAAATGAAAATCAAAACGGGATCGTAGGTTAATGGTAAAACGTTCAACTAGTTTGCACACCCTTCATAAAGCCCGGAATAAAAAGAGGGAATTTGATACAATAAATAGGAAATATTGAATGAAAATACAGACATATAGTCCGTTTATTTTAACATCTTAATAGAAGTTTGCCTATTGTTTTAAATTTCTGTTAACAAGGGTGTACCTATTAGCCTATTTTCTATATAATAGAGATACAGAACTTTTTTAACTGAAAAAACCTATCTTTGCAAATTATTTTTATTCTGGAAAATTGGCTATATAAGTTGATCTAATGATCTTCGCTAGCTGATTTGCTCCAACTCTTTTATGATTACAGGGGAAAAACATAGGCTTGTTTTGAATTCACTCTATCTCTCAGCGCCGGCGCGTTGGGGAAAAGCCGGTTTTTTTAGTTCAACTCATCTAGTAAACAACGAATAGACAAAAAATAAGAATGAGAAGGTGAAGAGATGCAAGTTAAAAAAGCGATAATCCCGGCTGCAGGTCTGGGTACACGATTCCTGCCAGCTACGAAAGCAATGCCGAAAGAGATGCTGCCGATCGTTGATAAGCCGACGATCCAATATATAGTCGAGGAAGCGATTGCCTCCGGTATTGAAGACATCATCATCGTGACCGGCAAAGGCAAACGTGCCATTGAAGATCATTTCGATCATGCCTTTGAACTGGAAGACACCTTGTTTAGAAAAGGGAAAACCGATATGCTGGACTCTGTTTTGGAGACATCCAATGTGGAAATCCATTACATCCGCCAAAAAGAGCCGCTGGGCCTCGGCCATGCCATTTGGTCGGCGCGCCGTTTTATCGGCAATGAACCGTTTGCGGTGCTGCTCGGTGACGATATTGTGGAAAACGAAGAGCCATGCTTGGCTCAATTGATGAAGCAATACGAGTTGACAGGAAAAAGTGTCATCGGTGTCCAGCAGGTACCAGAAGATGAGACTCATCGCTACGGCGTCATCAATCCCATATCCATTGCCGGAAAATTGATCAAAGTCGATAATTTTGTCGAGAAGCCGGAAGCGGGCACAGCACCATCAAATTATGCCATTATGGGCCGTTACATCCTGACACCTGAAATTTTCGAGTTTTTGGGTCAGCACCAGCTCGGCGCAGGCGGCGAAATCCAATTGACGGATGCCATCCAGATGCTGAACGAAGTCCAATCCGTCTATGCCTACGAATTTGAAGGGCGCCGTTTTGATGTCGGTGAGAAATTTGGATTTATCGAAACAACCATTGAGTTTGCCTTAAAACGACCTGAGTTGAGAGATCGGCTGTTGAAGCTTTTCGAGGAGAAGTTGAAAGAGTCGTACATCAAGGAACAGTGACTGGATGTTCCGAAAAGGTCAAACCGCTTAAGCCGATCTGGCGAAGCGGTTTTTCAATTTCAAGCCGTTTTTACCGTAATACATAATCAACAATAAAAGAAATGAGTGTTTAAAATGGACAAAAAAACAAGGTTTAAAAAAATAGCGGTGTGGCTGTTGACACTGCTCTTCATGATCGGCTTGCCGCTCGTGACACTGTATGTCAGCGAACGGCTGGTCCGTGAAATGTTGACCCTGCCGCTGCGGGAATGGGTGGCGGACTTTCCGGGGCGCTTTATGGTCAATGCCCTGCTGCTGATTGCGTTATTCAATTTGCTTTATATCTTGCCAAGAAAATGGTTCATGTTCACAAGCTTGCTGCTGAGCGGTTTGTTGATCGTCTTCGCTTATGCCAATAAAGTTAAACTGGAGCTGCGCAGTTCGCCGATTTCTGTAGGGGATTTTGCGCTGTTGAATGAACTTGGCGGGCTGGAACAGCCGGTTGGCATCAATATCCCGTTGCTGGTCGGCATCGGTTTGGTATTTGTGGTGCTGACAGTGGCCATTTTCAAAGGCGTACCGAAGCTGAAGGAAAATTGGATCGCTAAAATTGGTGTTTTCCTGATTTCTGTACTTTTCCTGGGGATGATGTGGACGGACAAGCCCACTTCTCCTATGGATAAAGCACAGTTTGAAAACACATGGTGGAAGCTGGAACTGGCGCTGATGCGCAATGGCGTCTTCGGCAATTTCGTTATGCTGGCCAAACAATCCAATATCGAACCGCCTGACGGGTTTTCTGCTCAAAATATGAAGAACCTTGCAAAAAAATACCAGCCGGCTGAAGAAACTGATGAAGAAAAGCCGAATGTCATTTTCCTGATGAGTGAATCATTCATCGATCCTTATTCATTCGGCGAACAGCATTTTGCGGAAGATCCGATTCCCAACTTCCGGCGGCTATACGGAGAATCGCTGCATGGCGGGATGTACTCGTCAGAATTTGGCGGAGGTACGGCCAATGTGGAATTTGAAGCTTTGACTGGGTTCAGCATGCAATTCATGCCGGCCAATTTCGTGCCGTACCAGTTGTATGTCACGCAGCCTTTGCCGTCTGCAGCCTATGCATTCAGAGAAGCGGATTACGAAACGACAGCGATCCACTCTTATTACGGCTGGTTTTACCAGCGCGAATCGGTTTATCGCCAATTGGGCTTTAACCGGTTTATCTCGGGAGAGTTCATGGACCTGGACCATTCCAATGATGCCGGAAAAGGTTTTCCGAAAGATAGCCATATCACCGATTCGGTCCTTGCCACATTGGATAAAACGGAAGGACTCGATTTTATTCACGCAGTGGCAACTGAAGGGCATATGCCCTATCGGAAGACCGAGGAATCAGAATTTCTGAAGACCGATACACTGCCGGACGATACCCGTCAGTATTTGAATAACTTTACGGAGAAAATGCATAGCATTGATACAGAAATCGGCCGCATGGTGGAGGAGATTGGAGCGCGTGACGAGCCGGCCATCCTGGTGTTCTTTGGCGACCATTACCCGTCTTTCCCGGATAACAATGTGGTATATGGCGCAGAAGGAACCCAAGTGGCCAACGATTTGCTTGGCGACTACGACGATTTTATCGCCACTCATAAAGTGCCTTATTTCATTTGGAAATCCGATGGAAATCAACCCGCTGAGCTGGATTTGACCCCTAATCAGTTTGGAGCAATGGCGCTTGAGATGGCGGGAGTCGAGGGCAATACGGTTACGGCCATTCTTGATGAGATGCGTGAGCAGGGGGATGCAGCAATTCCTTATAACCAGTGGCAAACGCAGATGGGCGAACAAACCCAGGAAATGAAGGACTTGCAGATGATCCAATACGATCTGCTTCACGGCAAACGCTATTCCGAATATTTGATGCCGGAACTTGTTAGAACCCCGTCTTCGGATTATCACTTGGGCCTTTATCCTGAAATGGCTGCGCAGAAAGTGGTTGAGACGTCCGAGTCGTATGAACTCTATATTGAAGGTGCCCCTAAATTTTCAGAGGTCCTTGTCGATGGCGAAGCAACAGCTGCAAAATGGCAGACAGCCGAGCAGGGCATGGCTGTATTCAGCATTCCAAAACAGCAGGTAGAAAAAGACGCTGAGATTCAAGTGATTGTCTCCAATTCAAGGGGAGCTGTTTTGCGGCAAACCGATGTATTTTCAGTGCAGGAAACGATGGAAACGAGCAAACAATAAAAGTGACGGCTATTAAATTTAGCCGTTTTTTTATTTGAGGTCGGCTTTTCCTGGGAAAAAATAGCTGAACCGGGTCTTTTGCTGTATGAATAAGAAAGAATATGATTCTAATAATCTAAAAATTCCGATTTTTTAGTGGATATTTTGTAGGAGTGTGATAAACTATCTAACTATAGAGCGAAAATTGTAAACAGATGGGAATTTTCATGCGATTATTTGCCAAAGCTTTCAGAAAAGCTTTGGCAAGAGGAGGCAGATTCAGGGTGAATGATATTTATTTTGAACAGAATTACGGTTGTTTATATGAACAGATTGAACAGGGCGTATGCGAGGTCTTTGAATTCAAGCATCCGCTGGGAAAAGTCAGCCACCTGTTTATTAAACGTCTTATTCCCGCGTGCATCAACGAAGAAGCTTATTACGATATAAGCACACCGTATGGCTATGGAGGACCGTGCCTCACCGAATGCGAAGAAATACATAAATGCCAGGTGATACAAGCCTTCCACGATGCTTTCGAGAAACACTGCCAAAAAGAGAACATTGTCTATGAGTTTGTCCGTTTTCATCCCTTATTTACGAATGCCCAAGATTTCGAAAGCTGTTACAAATTGACGTTCCGCCGCTATACCACAGGAACTAATTTGAAGGATTACGAAAATCCTGTGGAATCGGAGTTTTCCAAGTCAAAGCAAAAAAGCATCCAAAAAGCTTTGAAGGCAGGTGTGGAGTACCGGATAAAGGAAAACCCATCCAATTTGGATGAGTTTAAACAAATCTATTATTCGACCATGAAACGAAAAAACGCCGCTTCGGTTTATTATTTCAATGATGATTATTTTGACAAGCTTTTGCATTTGTTGGGCAAGAATATTCTTTTGGTGGAAGTTCTTTACGAAGGAAAAATAATTGCAATAGGGCTGAACCTGGTCTATGGAAAAACCATCCATATCCACTTGTCTGGGACATTGGAGGAATACCACCGGTTGTCTTCGTCTTTTGTCATGCGGTATGCGCTGGCGGAGTGGGGAAAAGAACATGAAATGGATTTGATTCATGAAGGGGGAGGCGTGACGGGTGCGATAGACGATCCGCTGTATCTGTTTAAAAAGCAGTTTGGGAAAAATACGGAATTCAAGTTTTATGTCAGCCACAAAATCTGGAACCAAAAGATCTACGATTTGTTGTGCAAAACGGCTGGGGTCCAACAAGAGGATGCTTCATTCCCAGCTTATCGTTCATCAGCAGCAGTCCGGGAACAGGTCGGACTCACTAGTCGCTGAAGTGTGTGAAAAGGAAAGTCTGCGGATTTATGCAGGCTTTTTTTGGGGAGATTTTCGTGTAAGGGTGTGCTGCGATTGTTGATGTTTTCTTTATAATAGCCTAGTCCAGCCCCTGGAGGCAGAAGCATTCGGCGGAAACTTTTACATTTTTCAAGTGAAAAAAAGTGTAGACCAAAATCTGCGGGTCGGATGATATAATAGAGTTCATGGTTAGCACTCAATTTTAACAGTAAAGGATTTGTAAAATGACTGCGTATAAAAGTGTTTCCTGGATAGCAGCCTTTTCCTGGATGGCTGTGATTTTCTATCTTTCTCATCAACCGGGCTCTGCTTCGAGCGACTTGAGTTCGGGCGTTGTGGCGACGCTTTTAAATCTAATTGATCAGGTGGCGCCAAATCTCGAGCTTGATGTCGAGAGCTTTCATACCTTCGTTCGGAAAAATGCGCATTTCATTGCCTATTTCCTATTGAGCCTGTTGAGTTTGAATGCCTGGAGAAGCAGTGGTTTCAGCGGGTTGAGGCAGCTGGTATTAGGTTTTGGCATGTGTGTCTTGTTTGCGGTGACTGATGAAATCCACCAATTGTTCATTGATGGACGAAGCGGTGAAGCCAGAGATGTGTTGATTGACAGTATTGGCGCCGCTTTGGGCGTAGCGGTTTATGCAATGGCCGATAAACTATGGAGCCTGCGGAAAAAGAGGACAGCAGAAAGTCAGTAATGGCCGAATTATGCTGTTTTTTCGCCTGAACTGAATCGATAGTCATGAGGGGCTTCAATTTACTGGCCAATATAGAGCTAGTAAATACCAAAAATTTAGCGTAAGATAGTATAAATCAATAAGAATAATGGAAGTTGTAAGGAGTAGAATATTCATGACAGCAACTAAGGTACATAAAAAGAGGTGGATTGTATGTGGGCATTAATTGCAGGTGGTTTTATGTTCGTTACGGCCATTCTTTTTTCTTTGGGTAAAGCCAGTTCAAAGAGGGAAGACGTCGCCAGCAGCCACCGCGAAGAATTGTTGGCGCGCAGCAAAGACAACGAGGCAAGTCCAACAATAGACGAAATCCCCGGCACCGAACCTGTTGAAGAGCCAACACCACATAAAGAAAGCAAAACACCACAACCATCAGAGCAACTCTGATGTTGTGGTGTTTTTTAGTGCTTATTTACCTAATAAGCTGTAATTATTGAATTTTCAGATATCAAACTGTTATTTTAAGCCTATATTATGTATCATAGTAGGTAAGAGCTTTGCGCAACTAAGGAGGTGATTGGCATGAAAGCAAAAACATTTGGATTTGTTCTGCTGGTACTTTTGGGGATTGTCGGATTTGGCTATTTCTTTTTAATGGTCGACAAGCTGACTCAGCAGGATGATACGGAAAGCGGCCTTGAAAGCCAAACTGTCAATCAGGATGAAGCTGTCGATAAAACGGAAGATTTGCAAGCGGCGATTGACGAAACACCAGCTGGAGGAACTTTGGAAATACCACCAGGCGTCTACAAACTCAGTAAAAATCCCGAGCTGAAAGCAGTCACGGAGTACGGTGACAGCTATTTTGCCTTGAAGGTTTCAAAGCCGATCACCATTTTGATGGAAGAGGTAATATTCCAGACGGATACGGATGATGAATATGGGGTTTTTTGGGTCAATGAAACGGAAGATGTCCACCTCAAAGGCGGAGTTTTGATGGGGGAACGTTTGCCGGAAGATGGCTCCTTGACTTCCCATATTGCCATTCTGTTTCTCTATACAGACAATAGCTCGATTGAAGGCACCTATATGAAGAATTATTCGCAAGGCGTCCATCTCAATCATTCTGATTACAATGTTATCCTGAAAGTAACTTCGGAATTCAATTACGGATCGGGAATCATCAGTTTCGACTCCAAGCATAATATCATCGATTCGTGTGTGGTGCGGAATTCCGGGGATGGTCATTTATCTCTGTATGGAGGTGGCGAAGATAATCATGTAGTCAATTGCCTGGTTACCGAAGATCGCCCGGGTTACACCGATCAACAGGGAATCACGGTGGAAAGTGAAACCGGCAGCCTGATCGAAAACAACACTGTCAGCGGATTCTATTATGGCATCGATGTTAAAAATGCATCGGAATCGAATATCATCAAATCGAATATTGTCTTCGACAACGAGTACAATATTGCTGTGCGGGGCGGCGATGGCGGTAAAAATCTTCAATTGCCAAGCTATGACACCCAGATTCTCAACAATATGGCCATCGACCCAAGAGATAAATCCTCCTATGGAATCTATGTAGGGGCCGGGGAAGGCCATGTAGTCATCGGCAACACCTTGAACAATGGCAACCTGATCATGCCAGAGCATGAGCTGGAAATTTACGAAAGCCAAAATTATTTTGTGCCGGAAGAAGATGAATAGGCACGTTTCCTGCTGGAGCCGATAGAGGCTCCGCGGAAACGTGCTTTTTAATGCATTCATTTTGGCGGGGTGCGGAAAAGTGGCTCTGGGGTGCGGAAATCAGCTGGTGAGGTGCGGTCTTTATGGATCGAGGTGCGGTCGCAGCAGACTGAGGTGCGAACGCTCCTATTCTATAGAAAGAAACTTGCTTGAAAGTTTTCTGCTAATGGTATAATTGGTTATATTAGCATCTTTTATCAGGCAGAGGAGGAGAAAAGATTTATGGCAATTTTAGTATGCGGCGGCGCGGGTTATATCGGCAGCCACACAGTGAAGGAGTTGGCCGATACATACGAAGTAGTGGTGCTGGACAACTTGACGACCGGTTTCGCGCATTTGGTCGATGAGCGGGCCACTTTCATCAAAGGCGACTTAGGTGACCGGGCGGTTCTGGATAGCGTCTTCACGACGCACAGCATCGATGCGGTATTCCATTTCGCGGCCAATAGCCTGGTGGGTGAATCAGTGGAAAATCCGCTGAAATATTACCGCAATAACGTCAGTGCAACTTTGGTACTGCTGGAGAAAATGGTTGAGCACGGCGTCAAGCGCTTTATCTTTTCATCAACGGCGGCTACTTACGGCATACCGAGTACTGAGATGATCACAGAAGAGACGGTGACCCATCCCATCAATCCTTATGGACGCTCGAAGCTGATGGTGGAACAGATTTTGGCTGACATCGCGAAAATCCATGATTTCCAGTACGTCGTGCTTCGCTATTTCAATGCGGCGGGTGCACATCAATCGGGAGAAATTGGAGAAAGCCACGATCCGGAATCGCATTTGATCCCTATCGTCCTGCAGCATCTTCTTGGGCAGCGCGATAAGATTTCGGTATTCGGCACGGATTATGCTACCGCGGATGGTACCTGTGTGCGGGATTATATTCACGTCACGGATCTGGCGCGTGCCCATATCCTGTCCTACGAAGGGATGGCTAGTGGAAAAATTGCCAACGAAACCTATAATCTCGGCAATGGGGCAGGCTATTCGGTGACTGAAATCATTGAATCCTGCCAGCGCATATCAGGCAAACAAGCGACTATCGAATATGCACCGAGGCGTGCAGGGGATCCGGCTACTTTGGTCGCATCATCCCATAAAATCACGGAGGCATTGGGCTGGACGCCTGCTTATGATCTGCAGGCCATCATCTCCAGTGCCTGGGCATGGCATTCGAAATAGAAACTATAAAAAATCCATTGAGCGGACTCATGCGCTCAATGGATTTTTTTGTCCATTTCCGCTTTGCTACTGCTGTCATATAAGTTGAACTACTGAATATTCATAAGCGATATTCCACAAACCAGCTGCGCTTGCCGCGGGCGAGCGCCAAGCCTCCTCAGTCGCTGTGCTCCCTGCGGGGTCTCAGCTGTCTCGCTTTCCCGCAGGCGTCTCCGCTGTTTTGCTCCATATCGGGAGTGATTTTCAAAATACTGCTTCTCTACTTCAACTTATATAGTATTAAAAATGTAAAGCTGGTATATTGTTTTTGTAATAATTAGAATTATCTATATTTATGGATTTTCTTTGTGGTAAAATGATTAAAAGATGGAGAAATGAGCATAAAGTAATGCTTTAAATGATTATTTCCCATTTTTATCCTTTTAGACAGTTGTAATTCCCTTTTGACATCGGTAATGCACATACCCCAATTCAAAGGAGTGAAAATCATGACAACGACACCGATGGTCAGCATTGTCTGCACAAGCTATAATCACGGCGATTATCTGGCTGAAGCAATTGACAGTTTCCTGATGCAAAAAACGGATTTTGATTTTGAAATCCTGATTTACGACGATGCCTCAACCGATCATAGCCCCCGAGTGATCAAACAGTACGAAAACACTTATCCCTCTTTAATCAAACCAATCTATCAAACCCAAAATCAATACTCAAAAGGAGTCCGCGTGGAATTGTTCAACCACAACCGGGCAATTGGAAAATACATCGCGGTCTGTGAAGGCGACGATTACTGGACCGATCCCTATAAGCTGCAGAAGCAAGTGGACTATATGGAGGCGCATCCGTCGTGCAGTATGACCGTCCATGCAGCGGACCGTGTCTTATCTGATAAGAAAAAAGTCCTTTCTACCGTAAGGCCCGAACGCGGCAATGCCATTTTTTCCGTCGAGCGCGTAATAGAAGGCGGCGGCGACCTGATTGCGACAAATTCCATGGTGTATTCAAAAGAAAAAGTGACGACATTGGCGCCGTTCTACCTGAATGCGGTGGTGGGCGATTATCCATTGGTTATTTTAGCTGCACTTCATGGAACGGTGGATTATTTGGATGACAATATGTCTGCCTACCGTGTCGGGGTCAAAGGATCCTGGACGGAGCGGGAGCTGGCGACCAGTATGAAGCGCATCAATCATTATCATGACATGGAAAAAATGTTCGATGAAATCAACGAATACACCGATTTCCAATATAATGATGCATTGGAAAAAGCAAAACGAGGCTACCAGTTCTCGCTCTTATTGGAGCAGGGAAAATTCAAAGAAGCAAAACGCGGAGAATACCGGAAAATCTATTTGGAGCTCAGCATCAAAAAGCGCCTGCTGCTAGAGATGAAACGATATTTCCCGAATATCACAGACAGCATCCGAAAAGCCAAGTGGAAATTGATTTAGTAATGCAACTTTAGAAGGGACTGGAGATAGGAGAGCGTTAAATGGAACCACAACCATCATTGAAAAAAAAGACGATTGGCGGTCTGTTTTGGAGCTTTGGCGACCTGATCGGCAACCAGGGCATCCAGTTCCTCATCCAGATTATTTTGGCACGCCTGTTGCTGCCGGAACATTTCGGCTTGATCGGCATGATTCTGGTATTTATCGCATTGTCCAATTCATTGGTCGACAGTGGATTTACACAGGCCTTGATCCGCGAACGCAATGCCAGCCAAACAGATTATTCAACCGTCTTTTACTTTAACCTGTTCGTTTCTCTGCTGATCTATGGCATTCTTTACGCTGCGGCTCCCGCCATCAGCAGCTTTTTCAGCGAACCTCAGCTGGTGTCTCTTGTGCGGGTCTTGTCCATCGGGATTGTCATCAACGCATTTGCCGTCATTCCGAAAGCAATGTTCGCCAAAGAAGTAAATTTCAAGGCGCAAGCAACCATCAATTTGAGCGCCAGTATCGTATCGGGAGTTCTTGCGGTGGGGCTGGCGATGACGGGATATGGTGTTTGGAGTTTGGTGCTGCGGCAATTGTCGATGAACGCTATTCAGTCTTTTCTTTTCACTGCATCGAAAAAGTGGATTCCTTCCTTGGTGTTCAGCATCGCATCGTTCAAGCGCTTGTTTGGTTTTGGCTGGAAGCTTCTCGTCTCAGGACTGATCGACACCTTCTATACGAATGTCTATTTCCTGATTATCGGCAGGCAGTATTCCGCAGCACAGCTGGGTTATTACACGAATGCCTCCCGTTTTAGCGAAATTGTCTCGCAAAATCTGGCAGCGACCATCCTGCGGGTGACCTACCCGGTTCTCAGCAGCATCCAGGACGAGCACGAGCGCTTAAAACAGTCTTATAAAAACATCACAAAACTCGCTGCTTTTCTCATTTTTCCGGTAATGGTTGGAATGGCTGCTGTTGGCGAACCCTTAGTGCTGCTGGTGTTCGGCGAAAAATGGCTGCCGATGGTCCCTTATTTTCAATTGCTTTCTATAGCCGGGATGCTGTACCCGATTTTGGCTCTCGATTTGAGCATTCTTCAGGTGAAAGGCAGATCTGACCTGTATCTGCTGTTGGAAATCATCAATAAAATCTCATTGACGATTCTTTTATTTTTGGCAGTGTGGCTGGAATTGGGCGTCATCGGGCTAATCGGTGCCGCTATATTGAACACCTACCTGGAATTCTTCGTCAACAGCCATTTCTCCAAACGGGAAGTGGCTTATCCCGCCAAGGAAAAATTGCGGGATCTGCTGCCGATTTACCTGCTGTCCTTTGGGATGGGTGCTGTGGTATGGGCACTTGGCGGACTCCTGGAAATAGCAATTTTCTTCCAATTGCTGCTTCAGGTTGCTATCGGTATCCTGTTTTACATCGTCGCTTGCCGGATTGCGAACATCACTGAACTGAAAACGGTCTATGGGCTGATCAGGTCCATTCTCAATAAAACGAAATAAACGGTAAGCAGGATTATCTGCTTACCGTTTATTTCGTTGTTTATTCATTTTTGCTTTTATGTCCACCGATATGCTGGGAAAAGTCCACTTTCTGAATTGGAATTTGTCGCCTGAACCAATTGCTGATAGATTTTTTCGTTCCAGATTTTATTGCCAACATAATAGTCGAATTCAGTATTCTTGCCAAATCTCTTTTTGAATAAATACAGCGAGTCATCGTGACCAGGGTTAACACCGCCGCCGGAATGGATGTATTCCACTTCATGTTCTTTGGCCCATAGCACGATGGCGTAGGTCATGACATAAACAGGCGACAAGTGGTTGAAGCCATCCACGGTGCCTGATAGGTGAGTATGGATAACTGGACCAGAGTGGAAATGAAGCTCTGCGCCAATCACTTGGGAGTCTGAGAGAGCCTCGACTAATATCAGCTGATCACCCAAATTATCTAGAATTTTTGAAAAGTATACATCGTCGAATAAATAGAAGTCCTCAGCACCGACTCGTTCCATCGTTTTGATGTAGATGTCCTGAAACTGATCTAAGTCAGGTGGATTTATTGTAATCCGATAAGTTACACCGTCCTTTAACGCTTTCCGAATTCTCTTGCGGGTCGAGCCTGAAAATTCTTCCTGCACCGGATCTTCAAAGCCTTTCAAAGTGACGCCTGTAGTATGGCGCCTGAAAAGGACGTTATAGCAGGAACTGAAATCCTCGGCATTGCTGGTAAGCGGATGAAAGCGGACGAATTCACTGACGATTTTGTGCTCCTGGCAATAAGCCTGAAAAGCCTGGGAGAATTGAGTGACCAGTTCATCCTTGCGCGTCTTGTCCATTAACTCAGTAATGATGGGACCTCCGTAGCCATAAGGCGTGAGAAGGTCGAAATAAGGCCCTCCCTCCAGTAGGATAGGAATCTCTCTTTTGATAAATTGATGATAGACCGATCCAATGGGATGTTCAAATTCGAAAACCTCACAGCTTCCTCCTTCAATCTCTTCATAAAGCTTGGCATAATCTTTTGCAAAAAATAAATCTCTCAAAATAAAACCTCATTTCTTCATATTTTTTAAGCGAATATAAAAGTTCATCTTTTCTACAACAGTTCAGCTATAAAGAATTCAATTCCCTATGTAATATAACTAAATTTTCAATTAAATAGGCTGTTGTGTCGATTATAGCGAATATTATAGGTAAATGCGAGGGGGAAAGTCATTTCTTTATCCAACTATATAGGGGATATTTTAGGCTATAGGATAGAGTAACGAAGTAAATGGCTATTTTTTTAAGAAAAACAGTATTCAGAAATATGTGCATTTAAAGAAAGGTTGTCTTATACTAGAATTATTCAGTAGTTAACAATGTCATAATCTATCGATATAGCGGTTAGGTTGAAGGAGAGATGTTAATGACCAACAAGAAAACCATTCGCTGGCTCTTTTGCATACTGGGGATTTATGGATTGGCGGCTGTTTTTATCATGGGGCAAAGTTCTTTCTTTGCGGAAGAGAAGGTTGATGTAAAAACACAATTTGAAGCAGAAGGTGATGGGGTGGCGGACGACACACAAGCAATACAACGGGCTATTGATGAAACTCCGATAGGTGGGGAGTTGCACATTCCGTCTGGTATTTATAAATTGACCAAAAATCCTGATCTAAAGGCCAGTACCGGATACGGAGACAGTTATTTTGCCTTGAAAATTTCCAAGCCGATCACCATCATTATGGACCAGGCGATTTTCAAGACAGAGTCAGCGGGCGAATATGGCGTATTTTGGATTATGGCTACGGCGGATGTCCATTTGAAGGGCGGTTTTTTAATGGGGGACAAATTGCCTGAGAGCGGATCGCTGGTTTCCAATATTGCCGTTTTGCTTCAGGACAGCCAGAAAAGTTCGATTGAAAATGTTTACACGAAAAACTATTCCCAAGGCATTCACTTGCATCACGCCAATGATAATGTCATCCGAAATGTGACAAGTGAATTTAACTATGGTTCCGGCATCATCAATTTTGCGTCGGATTACAATACGATTGAATCTTGTGTTGTCAGAAATTCGGGAGACGGCCATCTTTCCCTATTCGGTGGCGGTAAACAAAATCTGGTCAAAGGCTGCGTTGTAATGGAAGATCGCAAAGGCTTTACCGATCAGCAAGGAATTACGGTCGAAAGTGAAAAAAACAGCACTATTGAAAAGAATACGGTCAGCGGCTTCTATTATGGAATCGATATTAAAAACGGTGCAGAATCCAATGTGATTAAGGGGAATCTCACCTATAATAATGAATTTAATATTGCGGTGCGCCCCGGCGATGGAGGAAAGAACTTGATGACGCCAAGCCACAATATCAGCATCCTTAATAATCTGGCTATCAGTCCCCGGGAAAACTCGGAACGGGGGATTTATATCAATGTCGGAAGCGGGCATATAGTCCGAGGGAACACTGTTGAGGAAAATAATCTGATTCTGCGCGATAAAGGGCTGAGAGTAAAATATAAGCAAGAGAATTTTATTGTCACTGATGAATAATAGATAGAATTTTGTATTATTGTAAATTTTTTATTAATTTATCTGAATAATCCGATTTTATTTATTTTCTATGCTAAGATACGAATTGTATAGGAGATTTATTGGGATTCTGTTCAGCTAAACTGGGTGGTGGAGGTTTGGGCCAATTTATTGGAGCGGCTAACGGAAATTTACTTAACTGTAGAGGAGTCTGTAATGTATGGCAAACGAGATAATGGTGAGCATTGAGTGTAACAGTTATAACCATGAAAATTTTATAGCCGAGGCATTGGACAGCATGCTGATGCAGAAAACGGATTTCGCCTATGAAATTTTAATTCATGACGATGCATCCACTGACCGAACAGCTGAAATCATCAGAAGCTATGAACGAAAGTATCCGGATATCGTCAAACCGATCTACCAGACAGAAAATCAGTATTCAAAAAATATCCCTTTTGAGTTGTTTAACGGTGAACGCGCATTAGGAAAGTACACTGCGGTTTGTGAAGGTGACGATTACTGGACTGATCCGGAAAAACTGCAAAAGCAAGTGGACTATATGGAGGCGCATCCCGAATGCAGCATGTGCGTACATGCTGCAGAAAAGGTCTCTGCAGTAACTAAGAAAACCGTCGCTGCTATTCGGCCAAGCCATAAAGACAAAATCTATTCTGTAGAAGAAGTGATCGAAGGTGGAGGGGAGCTGTTCGCCACCAATTCGATCATGTATTCCCGCCATAAAATTCCCGAGATGCCGGAGTATTACCTGAACGCCACAATCGGTGACTATCCGTTGGTCATCTGTGGGGCGTTAAACGGGACGGTCCATTACATGGATCGGAATATGGCTGCATACCGGGTGGAAGTCAAAGGCTCCTGGACGGATGTGCAGCTCTCTGACAGCTCCGCGAAGCAAAAACACCTTCAGGATGTCGCAAGCTTGCTCGATGAAGTAAATGCCTTCACTAATTTCAAATACGATAAGGTCATTAGCTGCACCAAAAAACGTGATCGCTTCTATGTTCTGTTGAAGCAGCTGGAAATTAAAGAGACTTTGAAAAAAGGTTACCGGCAGTTCTATGTGAAACCTGAATTCTTTAAGCGGATCTTCAAACGGATCACCGTCTGAAAAAAATTCTCTTCATAACCACAAAATACAGAAAAGGCAGTTTCCGAAAGCTGGCAACAACGGCTATTCGAAACTGCCTTTTCATATGTCATCCTGATATGCCAACATCCTGGGGCAAGGGGGTGTCCGAAAGTGTTTGAAAGGTGTTAAGGGTAAATTTTTGGATTTAGAATATCAATCGAATATAAGGGAGTTGGAATAAGTTGAAATCCATCTCCTCTTTTTTGTGTGTCTGTGAGTCAGCAAAATTGATCTGTAAACGCTTAAATAGTATCCCCCATATGATGCTTCCAAAAAACAGGAAGGATATAACAGTTAAGTGAAGAATCTTGCTCAGAATTGTCGCTTGATACGGGTTGGATTTTCGATTTGATGAAAAAGAGTGGAATAATTTGCATAATAAAAATAAAAAAATAATCTAAATTATCTGTTATTTATGACTTATGGTATGTTAGAATGAAATTCAAGAGATATAAATAAGCACAAAGTAGTGTATCCGGAATGGAGGTTAATAGAATCAGGATGAAACGGATGTCATTTACCTACTTTATATGATTAAATAATAATAGAATTGAAATTTCTGAACATTAAGGCACTTTGTCTAATCGATGTGCATAAAAGTTTTCTTCGTTAGGAGCCGGCAGATGAAACAGGAAAATTCATTGAAGAAAAAAACAATCAGCGGTCTGCTGTGGAGCTTCGGGGATCTGATGGGCAATCAAGGTGTTCAGTTTATTATCCAGATTATCCTGGCGCGATTATTGACGCCTGCAGATTTCGGGCTGATCGGGATGATCCTGGTGTTCGTCGCCCTTTCAAATTCGCTCGTCGACAGTGGCTTTACACAAGCACTGATCCGGGATCAAAAAGCCAATCAAACCGATTATTCGACGGTTTTCTATTTTAACCTGGCTGTATCCATTTTTATTTATGGGGTGCTGTTCTTGTCGGCACCGTTAATCAGCAATTTCTTTGAGCAAGATCAATTGACGGCTCTTGTTAGGGTATTGGCATTGGGCGTCATCATCAATGCATTCTCGATTATCCCGAGGGCGATGTTCACCAAGGAAGTGGACTTCAAAGTTCAGGCGAAAGTCAACATGGCGGCAAGTGTGGTGTCGGGGATTGTTGCAGTTGCGATGGCGCTATTAGGCTTTGGTGTATGGAGCCTGGTCGTCCGTATGCTGGCACTGAATGGGATTCAGGCGATGTTATTGGCTTTCTATAGAAGATGGCTGCCTTCACTGGTTTTCAGTATGGCATCGTTCAAGCGTTTGTTTGGATTTGGCTGGAAGCTGCTCGTCTCGGGATTGATTGATACGGCCTATGACAATATTTATTACCTGATCATTGGAAAGCAATATTCGGCGACCTCCCTGGGTTATTACACGAATGCCGCAAAATTCAGCGATGTGGCAACACAGACATTGACGGCGACAATCCAGCGGGTGACTTACCCGGTGTTGAGTGGGATCCAGGATCAGGAAGAAAGGCTGAAACAAAGCTTCAAGAAAGTCATCAAGCTCTCCGGGTTTCTGATTTTTCCAATCATGATCGGTGTAGCGGCAGTGGCAGAACCGTTGATTCTCCTGATCTTCGGTGAGAAATGGGCGACCATGATTCCTTATTTCCAGCTCCTGTGCATAGCGGGCATGCTGTATCCGATCCACGCATTGAATTTGAACATTCTACAGGTGAAGGGGCGTTCGGATCTGTTTCTTTATCTGGAAATCATCAAAACCATCGTGCCGACGATATTGATCTTCATTGTCATCTGGATGGACTGGGGAATCACCATTTTAGTGATCACGATTGTTCTTGATTCGTATATTTCCCTGTTCATCAATATTTACTTTTCAGGACGGGAAATTTCTTACGGCACCAAGGAACAGATAGGGGATCTGCTGCCGATTTATGCAATTTCACTAGGGATGGGAGCGGCCGTTTACGGCATCGGCAAACTCCTTCCGTTTTCGGATCTTTTGACGCTGGTTCTGCAGATCGGAATCGGTGTGGTGCTTTATATCGTGATTTGCAGGCTGCTGAAAATTAAGGAGTTCGATATTGTCTACGAATTGCTGGTACCGGTAATAAAAAAGATAATACCCGCTAAGACGGGCTGAATTGTGGGAATACAGATTCGTACCCTGGGAGGGAATAGAATGGCTAAAGCTTTTGAACAACCGATTTATGTTACACGTCCCTTATTGCCGGATATCACTGATGTCACGGAACGTATAAAAAAGGTATGGGACAGCAAGCAATTGACGAATTTCGGCGCGCAGCATGCCGAATTGAGCCGCCAACTCAAAGAATACCTGGGGGTTGGCCACATCTCGATGTTCTCCAATGGAACTATGGCTTTGCTGCTGGGCTTGAAAGCCTTGAAGCTGACAGGTGAAGTCATCACGACGCCGTTTACATTTCCTGCAACGGTGCAGGCGCTTGACTGGAACAACCTGACACCTGTTTTTTGCGACATCGACCCGGTGACCTTCAACATCGATGCCGATAAGATCGAAGCATTGATCACCGAAAAAACCAGCGCCATTCTGGGAGTCCATGTATTCGGCAACCCATGCGATGTGGAAAAGATCCAGGCGATAGCCGATAAGCACGGGCTGAAAGTGATTTACGATGGGGCCCATGCCTTCGGATCCAAGATAAACGGCGTACCCGTCAGCCGCTTCGGGGATATGACGATGTTCAGTTTCCATGCGACAAAGCTGTTCAATACCATTGAAGGTGGGGCTTTGACCTATAGCGATCCGGCGCTCGACAAACAGCTGGAACTGCTGAGAAACTTCGGGCTCGCCAATGCCGAGGAAGTGGTGCTGTCCGGTCTGAACGCCAAAATGAATGAAGTCCAGGCGGGAGTTGGTCTTGAAGTGCTGAAGGTACTGCCGGAAGAGCGAAGTAAGCGCCACGCCATCAAAAAAGCCTACGAAGAGAACCTGGCGGATATTGACGGCATCCGGGTTTTGACGACTCTTGAAGATGAATCCAGCAGCTACCAGTATTTTGTTATTGGAATCGATGAAGCGGCATTTGGCCAATCGAGAGATGCGGTGCACCAGGAACTCCAGAAATACAATGTATTTGCGAGAAAGTATTTTTCTCCTTTATGCAGCGACTTTGAATGGTACAGCGAACTGCCGTCTGCAAGGCCGGAAAATCTTCCGCATGCCCAACAGGCGGTTCAGCAGGTGCTGGCGATGCCCTATTATGGGGACTTGCCGATTGAATCCGTCGAGGCCATCTGCGGCATCATCCGGGAACTGCACGTAACTCAGAGGAGTTTATCTCAAATCTAAGAAATGAGGGATCTATGATGAAAGGGATAATTTTAGCTGGTGGGACGGGAACGCGCCTTTATCCGTTGACCAAATCGATTTCAAAGCAAATGCTGCCTGTATACGATAAACCGATGATTTATTACCCGCTGTCTGTTTTGATGCTTGCGGGAATCAAGGAAGTCTTGATCATTTCAACGCCACGGGACATCTCCGGATTTTTGAGCCTGCTCGGCAACGGCCAAAAATTGGGCATCAAGCTCGAATATGCGATACAGGAAGAACCGAACGGGTTGGCTGAAGCGTTTACGATCGGCGAGAGCTTTATCGGTGATTCACCTGTTGCACTGGTGCTCGGCGACAATGTCTTTTACGGATCGGATTTCGGGAGCCGGCTGCAGGAATCGGCTGAGCTGACAAAAGGCAGCATCATTTTCGGCTGCCATGTAGCAGATCCGAGAGCCTATGGTGTGGTGGAAGTGGATGATGAAATGAACGTCATCTCCATTGAAGAAAAACCAGAGCAGCCCAAATCCTCCTATGCGATTCCGGGTCTCTATTTCTTTGATAATGAAGTCGTCGAAATCGCTAAAGGTGTCGCTCCTTCGGCACGCGGGGAAAAAGAGATCACCTCTGTCGTTGATGAGTACATGAAACGGGGCGAATTGCAGGTCAATATCATGGGCCGGGGGCTGGCATGGCTGGATACAGGAACACACGAAGCTCTCTTGGAAGCTTCCAATTTCGTGGAAGCCATCCAGAAACGGCAGGGGCTGTATGTTGCCTGCCTGGAAGAAATCGCCTATCGAAAAGGGTATATCAGCCAATCGCAGTTGATTGAACTGGCACAGCCTTTGAAAAAGACGGATTATGGCCAGTATCTGCTGGATATTGCTTCTGAAAAATCGCTGTTGCCTAATAAATCGCTGTTACCTAATAAATCGTAAAAGGGGCGTCCGTATGGAAAATCTACTTGTGACTGGCGGAGCAGGTTTTATTGGAGGGAATTTTGTCCAATACATGATCGATAAATATCCGCAGTACCATATTTATAATTTGGATTTGCTGACTTATGCAGGAGATCTGACCAAGCACCAAAAAATTGAAAATGAGGAGAACTACAGCTTTGTCCATATTGACATTGCCGATCGCCAGGCGGTCAGCGAATTGTTCGAACAGGTGGATTTCAGCTATATTGTCCATTTTGCAGCAGAAAGCCACGTCGACCGGTCAATTACGGATCCGGAGATTTTTATCCGGACGAATGTTTTGGGGACACAGGTATTGCTTGATGCTGCCAAACGGTCAAACATCAAGAAGTTCGTCCATGTGTCGACCGATGAAGTGTACGGGGAGTTGGAGTTTGATCCGACGACTTTCTTTACGGAAAGTACGCCGCTGCAGCCAAACAGCCCCTACAGTGCCAGCAAAGCATCCTCGGATCTTTTGGTCAGGGCTTATTATGAAACTTACGGACTGCCGGTCAATATTACGCGCTGCTCCAATAACTACGGGCCTTACCATTTTCCGGAGAAGCTGATTCCGCTGACGATTTCGCGGGTGTTGAATGACCAGAAAGTTCCGGTTTACGGCGATGGCAAAAATGTCCGAGACTGGCTGCATGTACTGGACCATTGTTCGGCGATCGATTTGGTGATGCACGACGGAAAAATTGGTGAAGTGTATAATATCGGCGGCCATAACGAGCAGACAAATCTGGATGTGGTGCGCGCCATCATTCAGGCTTTAGGCAAATCGGAAGACCTGATCGAATTTGTCAAAGATCGGCTGGGCCATGACAAACGGTATGCAATTGATCCGACTAAAATCGAAGGGCTGGGCTGGAGTCCGGTCTACGATTTCGAAGCAGGAATCGCCCAAACAGTCGATTGGTTTCTGGAAAACAAGGACTGGTGGGAACAAATCATCAGCGGCGAATACCAGCAGTATTTCGACAGGCAATACGCGCCTAAATGATAGGATGCGGACTGCCGCAGGTGCCGGTGGACAAGGGGGAATAGGGGAATGGCAATAGGGACGACAATCAGTGAATTTATAAGGGCTTCATACCCGCAAACACAAACAGTGAAAGTATTGGAGTACAATGCTGAAACCAGCAATCTGAAAAAACAGCTGGCCGCTTCCGGCTATGGCAATTATCTTGGAATCTGCACAGGGAATCCAGGCAGCCAAAGGGATCCAGACCTGTATTACGCAAAGGAAAAAACCTTGACCTATAAAAATAACGCAGAAGTGCTGATCATTAATAGGGCTGATTTTATGGATTTGAAAAATGCTTTTCATTCTTCAGCCGATCTGATCCTTTTTATTCCTTCCAAAATAATTGATCGGGCCAGCTTTCTGCCGCTTTGGGCTTACAAGCTGGCTCGTAAGAAAAAATGGGATTTCCGTTTTGAGGATTTTTGCGACAGTTCGGGGGTAACCCGGACGGGCATCATCTTCAAGCGAGATCACCAAAAAGAAAAGGCAGCGCGGCAATACCTGTCACCTGAACTCGGGCTTGAGAACTTCTTTGAGCTTCTCAATGAACGAGAGCTCGATTATGTGATTTTGCGCTGGTTTGATGAACTGCCTTTTCTGGACCTGAATGAAGACGTGGATCTATTGATTTCAGATGAACATATCGAAAAGGTCCGGGACCTATTGAACGAAAGGATCGGCATTTTGCCGTTTGATATTTACAGCGTGGGCGGTCTGCCGGGAAGCAACTTCAAGAACATCGCCTACTATCCTCCTTATATCGCTGAAACGATATTGGACCAACGGGAATTGTGGAACGGCAAGTATTCCGTTCCGTCTAAGCGACATTATTTCCTCAGCCTGATGTACCATGCGGTTTATCACAAAGGCGAGAAGTCGGGAATTCCCGCCAAGCCGGGAGGCGCTGTCAAAAAAATTCCGCAGGACCACGATTATCCTGGGGTTCTTCGGCAGCTGGCGCAAGAGACGGGCAACGAACTGAACGAAATTAGCCTGGAGTCTTTCCATCATTTCCTGGAAGAAGAAGGCTGGGCGCCATCGACAGACACCATCCGGAAACTAATCGGTGTCAGCGGCAACTGGCTGGAGTCCATCATCAAATCAAATGAGCATAATTTCGAAAAAGATGGAGAATTGATGGTGTTTGTCGTTCGGGAATGGGCGGAGGAACGGCAGTTGACCCCTAAAATCATTGACTGGTTCGAGCGGAACGGCCTATGCCTCATCCGTGCAGTCGAACTGGATGAAGAGCAGAAAAGAAACGCTGCCCAGAGCATGAGAGGCGGCAATTGGGGGCAGGGCCCATGGCCGGTGAGCGGCGGCAAGCCTGCCACTTTGCTGATCATGTATGATTATCATCCCAAACCGCTAGGTGCAAAAATGAAGAAAAAATATCCGCATGTTTCGAACGAGCATTATTTGCTGAAAGAGCAGCTGCGGTCGGAGATCAATTTCTCCTTATCGAAAGAAGAACGAGCCAATCCGCTTCACAGCGCAGATGATGAAATTGAGGCTTTGGATTACATCGCTGCTGTCACTCCAGATCTTCTCCAAGAAATCAAAACCATTGTCACGGACTGGGACAGAGCTTACCGGACTCAGGAAAAAGTGATTGCGGATGTGTCCGAAAAAAAGCGGCGCGCCAAGGTGGAGGTCATTGAATACCACGGAAAGCGAGCGGTGAAAAAAACCTATAAAGCCGGCAAGGAACGGTTTTTGGAACGTGAAAAATTCGTTTACGGGGAATTGAGCAAGGAATGCGAATTTATTCCGAAGCTGATCGAAAGCGGAGAGAATTACATCATTGTTCCTTATCTGAAGACTCGTAAAGTGACAGAAAGCTGGCACATCAAAAAGCAGATTCTGAAACGCAAGCATAAACAGGAAATTTTCAGCATCAACGAATTTTTCTATAACAAAGGCTATGCGCTGATCGATTTCCACCCGGGGAATATTCTGCTGACGTCTGAAGGATTGAAGGTCATTGATTTCGAGTTTCTATATCAATACGAAGAGCGGCCGCCGAATGTCCGAGATTCATTTGACTTGAACGGATTTCCGGAAGATTTTGCGGAAGACCGGCCGTATGGAATATTTCCGAAGCAACGCCGGAATATGTGGAAAAAGATTTTATATTAAACGCGATTAGAGGAATGGCCTATGGCATCTTTAAAAAATCAAGCAGTGAACAGCGTGAAACTTACTTCAATCGCGATGCTCGTGACCAGTGTCCTGCAAATTGCCCAACTGCTGATTTTGGGAAGAGTGCTGGGCCCGGAAATTTTCGGGCTGATCGCCATGGTGCAGATTGTCATTCAGTTTTCGCAATTATTCCTGGAAATGGGCATCACAGACGCTATTATCCAAAAAGAGAAAATCTCCAAAGTCGAGCTGTCGAGCCTGTACTGGTTTTCGATTTTTGTCGGGCTGGTGCTGTTTATCGTCTTATTGCTGGCGGCTCCGGTAATTGCGCTGCTGTTCGGTGAACCCAGTTTGATGGCGATGGTCCAGGTAGTGGGCATCAGCTTTCTGATTTTGCCATTCGGCCTGCAGTTTCAAACGCTTGCTACGAAAAAACTGGAGTTTGCGCAAATTACTAAAAATGAAATTTTGGCGACAGCCATCGGCGTGTTGCTGACCATTTATTTGGCGGCTTTCACCAGTCTTGGTGCCTGGTCGCTCGTGTACGGGCATATCGTTACGTCACTGTTCAGAAGTGTACCCTGGATGATCGGCGGTTACCGCAACCCGGAAACCAGACCGCAGCTCGTTTTTTCCTGGGCAGCCATCAAAGGCTTCGTATCATTCGGCATGTACCGCCTTGGCTCGACCAGCATCAATTATTTCACCACAAAAATCGATCAGGTGATTATCGGCATCACCTTGGGATCCGTGGCACTCGGCTATTACAGCATGGCCATGAACCTGATTATGCAGCCGGTCCAGAAACTAAACTCCATGATCAATCGTGTGGCTTTTCCGGTGTTCTCGAAAATCCAGCTGGACAGCAGCAAATTGCGCAAAGCTTATCTGCTGATCACCAATATGCTGACCAGTTTTAATGCACCATTATTGGCCGGCGTCATTGTAGTGGCTCCATACGCTGTCCCGGTTTTGCTGGGAGCAGAATGGACGGACAGCATCATCATCATCCAGATTCTCTGTCTGTACGGATTATTCAAAGCATTGGGCAATCCGAGCGGCAGCCTCTTTATTGCCGTAGGAAAAGTGAGATGGAGTTTTTATTGGCAATTGGTCCAGCTGATCATCGTTCCGATTGTTGTATTCTTTGCCAGTTTATCCGGTGAAATTGTCGTTGTGGCATTAGCGGTCGGCCTGTTGCGGATGGTGCTGTTCTATGTCAGTTATTTTGTGCGGATCCGGCATATCATCGGCGACAGTTTAGGTGAATTGAGCATGTCGATCGCCAAGCCGATGATCCACTCAGCCATCATGCTGGCTCCTTTGTATCTCATTAATGCCCAGTTAACAGGTGTTGGGCCAATCGGCATCATTGCCATTGATGCAATCATTGGAGGGCTGATCTACGGGTTGCTGATGATCCTGAACCAACGCGAACTGGTAGCGGAAGTAAAAGGTTTTTTTCAAAAACGGACGGCGATTAAAGAGGGGTGAAGGGTGAAGAATTCGCTGCAGGTGGACGCTTTCCTGCAGGCATCTCCACTGTTTTGCTCTATATCTGCTAATAAGTTGATGATAAAACAGAAGCTCGCATTTAGGTGAGTAAACCTCTCGGCGGCAGAGCTGTAGATGAAACGATCATTCTCAAGTCTAACGCATATAGAAATCATTAAATTAATGCAGCTAGACAATATAAAATATCAAATAATCAAAATAATCTGTAATATTTAGACTATTGTATGGTAGAATGGAAAAACAAAATCGATTAGTAAGTATATAGTCTTGGGTATAAGGTCGTTTTTAGTTTTCAGGTTATTTAATCCGGAGATAAGCACAAATCAGATACCGGCATCCGTGTACTTGTACATGGCAGACGCTGAAAAAAGGTGGGATATTTATGGAGAAAGATTCAAAAATTTATGTGGCTGGCCATCGGGGCCTGGTGGGTTCTGCAATTATGCGGAATTTGCAGGACAATGGCTATTCCAATCTTGTGTTTCGGACCAGCGAGCAATTGGATCTGACCAAGCGTGATCAGGTGGATAAATTCTTTAAAGAAGAACAGCCGGAGTATGTTTTTCTGGCAGCTGCGAAAGTGGGTGGCATTGTAGCGAATAACGACTATCCCGCAGAGTTTATCCGTGACAATTTGATGATTCAAACAAATGTTATTGATGCTGCATATCAAAATGGTGTCAAAAAACTGCTGTTCCTCGGCAGTACATGCATCTACCCAAAACTGGCGGCACAGCCGATGAGAGAGGATTCGCTCCTGACCGGGGAACTCGAGCCGACCAACGAACCTTATGCCATTGCCAAGATAGCCGGCATCAAAATGTGCCAATCTTATAATCGGCAATACGGTACGAATTTCATTTCCATCATGCCGACTAATTTGTATGGTCCTCATGACAATTTCGATTTAAACAGTTCGCATGTTCTGCCGGCGCTGATCCGGAAATTCCACGAGGCTAAATTGCACAACACGCCGACGGTGGAGGTATGGGGAACCGGGACGCCGAAACGTGAATTCCTGTATTCCGATGATTTGGCCGATGCCGCGATTTATTTGATGAATACTTACAGTGGCAGCGACTTGGTCAATATCGGCATGGGAAAAGATATCACCATTAAAGAGCTGGCAGAGAAAATCGGGAAAACAGTCGGATATGAGGGGGAAATCCTCTTTAATACCTCAAAGCCAGATGGCGCTCCCCGAAAACTGGTGGATGTCAGCCGGCTGACGAGTCTTGGGTGGGAAGCGAAAATCCCTTTGGACGAAGGCCTGGAGATGGCTTATAAATGGTTTTTGGAACATATAGAAAAAAATACAATGTTGACGAATTAAGGGGGAAGATTATGAAAAAGGCATTGATTACAGGAGTTAACGGGCAGGATGGTTCGTTTCTATCGGATTTTTTATTGGAGAAAGGCTATGAAGTCCATGGCATCATTCGCAGAAGTTCAAGCTTTAATACGGGCCGTATCGAACATTTATATATTGAAGAACTGAAATCGAGCGAGAACTTTTATATTCATTATGGGGATATGACCGATACCTCCAATATTATCCGTCTGATCAGTGAAATCAAACCGGATGAAATCTATAATTTAGCGGCAATGTCCCATGTGAAGGTGTCATTTGAAACACCTGAATATACAGCGGATGTTGATGGCATTGGCACTTTGCGCATTCTGGAAGCTGTCCGTATTTTGGGGCTGGAAAAAAAGACGCGTATTTACCAGGCATCCACATCTGAACTTTACGGCAAAGTGCAGGAAGTTCCGCAAAAGGAGACAACGCCGTTTTATCCGCGTTCTCCGTATGGCGTGGCGAAATTATACGGCTACTGGATCACAAAAAACTACCGGGAGTCGTACGATATGTTCGCGGTGAACGGCATCCTGTTCAACCATGAATCAGAACGCCGGGGTGAAACTTTCGTCACGCGCAAAATCACCATGGCGGTTGCACGAATCGCCAATGGCAAGCAGGGGAAAATCTTATTGGGCAACCTCGATGCCAAGCGAGACTGGGGCTATGCCAAGGATTATGTGGAATGCATGTGGCTGATTCTGCAGCATGATACGCCTGAGGATTTTGTCATTGCGACAGGGGAAATGCACACGGTCCGCGAATTTGCGACACTGGCCTTCAAACATGCCGGAATCGAAGTGGAATGGCAAGGAGAAGGAATTGACGAGAAAGGCATCAATGCAAAAACGGGTGAAGTTGTGGTTGAAGTGAATCCGGAGTATTTCCGTTTGTCAGAGGTCGAGCAGTTATTGGGCGATCCTTCGAAAGCGAAAAAGCTGCTTGGATGGAATCCGACCTCCACATCGTTTGAGGAACTCGTTGAAATCATGGTTACGCATGACTGCAATTTATTAAAGGAAGAAAAGAGCGCTATCACTGAGTATTAATGGGGGCAGGTTCCTTATCGGGTAGGGGGGAGAATTAATGGTGACCTTAAATGATAAAGTCAGCGTCATTATTCCGACGCATAATCGTTCGGAACTGTTGAAAAAAGCGGTGAAAAGCCTGGAAAGCCAAAGTCATCAAAACTTTGAAATCATCATTATCGATGATTTCTCGACGGATGATACGGCAGAAGTCGTGAAAGAGATGAAGAATGACCGGATCATCTACCTTAAACACGATATCAATAAAGGCGGAGCGGAAGCCAGAAATACCGGCATCAAAAGAGCCACGGGGAGATTTATCGGCTTTTTGGATTCGGATGATCAATGGCTTCCGGATAAACTGGAAAAGCAGCTGGCGCTATTTGCAGATCAGCCGGATGTGGGTGTGATCTATACGGGTGTCCAGGTGGTCAATGAAAACAATCACCCCACCCGTAAAATAGTTCCTGAATACCGGGGAGACATATTGCCGAAGTTGTTCGAATCTAATTGCATCGACACGACATCATCGGTATTGGTAAAAAAAGAAGTGTTGGATCAGGTGCAGGGTTTTGATGCCGGTTTGCCAAGTTGCCAGGATTGGGATTTGTACATAAGGCTGGCGCAAGTGACAAAATTCGATTTTGTCAAAGAAAGCATGGTGCTGTTTTATCACCACAGCGGTGAGCGCATCACCACCAACAAAAAATCGGTGCTCAATGGCCATTTGAGCATTTTAGAAAAATACAAGAATTTGGCGAAGAAACAGCGGAATTCGACTTTTCGCAGTTTCATTTTGACTATTTGGAAAGTCATTTTCCGTACGGGAATTGTCGACCAGAACAAAGAAACTGTTCTGTTGTCCAGAAAGATACTGGCGGAAGGTTTTAAGGATGACCGGATATCCTTGAAGTTTCTGTTTTATTATCCAGCCACTTTTTTACCTTTGAAAGTTTTATCCTATCTCTACACACAATCCAAAAAAAACAATAGGAAATCCCGTGTGTTATCTGCAACTACACCTTCTTGAAATAGAAGGCAGCATACAGCGGGCGTTTTGTTGTAGGAGAAGGGAATTATAAATAAAGGAATGAGACGATGGAAAAGCATATTGAGGCCGATGATCGATTTGAAAAAGTCCTGTTTATCATCGTCAATCTACTAACTGGGATTTCAGTGATCTATTACCTGCTTCGTGCAGGGCAGGTTTTCAATACCGATGATCCATGGAACCTATTCATTTTAATTATTTTTTCCTTTAAGTTCATAATGGATATTTATGTCTTTAAAGTGGGTTTTGCCAGTTTTTCGCTGGTGCTGCTTTTTTTGCCGATCATCAGCATATTGGGCTTTGGTCCGATTGGCGAGGTGCAGCCGTTATTCAATGACCAGACCCGCCTTATCGAAAAGCATTTCTACACCTTGGCATTTGGTGCGTTGTTTTTCTATTACATCTGGTCGATCCTGCTTTGGATGACCAATAAAACCTACCGCAATTACGATGCCAAGATTTTGGCTTTTTATTCAGGGACGGTCCAAAGTTTGCTGGCAACTTGGTTTTTCAGCATACTGACCATCGTCTCTTCCATCATTTATTTGCCGGATCTGCCGGGCAAAGCTTATAATGCTCTCTCGCCCAGCCTGTTGCCGGGAAATGCCTGGAACTCTGTTGTCGTCGTTTCGTATTTCTTTGTCCTAATGGGTGTCAAAGGCAGTGCCCTCCGGAAATTTGCGATTCTTTTTGTACCTTTTTGGCTCCTATCCCATTATGCCAGGGTCGATATTTTAGGGTTGCTATTGATCCTATACCTGCTTTTGACAGCTACCAAAAGAGCGGGGGTCATCAAGTCCAAATTTTCATTTAAAAAAGCAGCATTGATTGCCGGAGGGTTACTGGTCTTTTCTTATCTGGGTTTGGTTCGGCATTCGGGATTGATATTCGATGTAGAAGCAATCCTTGACTCGCTTGTCATTCTCATCAATTACCCGACTGTTCAGGATCTTGTTTATTCTACAGCCGCCGCAATTGAAGTGACCCATTCTTACGGCAACTATTACACGCTCATCGATTATATTCCGCAGCTGATTCCGTCCTTCTTTGGAATTGAGGCGCAGAGTCCGCAAGCGGCCCATCTTGTTGCTTCGCTTATCCATACCAATTACGGGTTGTTTGTCTACGGGGAATACTACTTGAACTACGGGATGGTCGGACTGATTTTGGCTCCGTTCGTGACGTACGCGGTCATTTTCGTGCCAGCTTATCTAATGAAGAAATTTCTTGGCAACTTCGGAGTGGCCTTGGGCTATTATTGGATCGTTCTGACCGTCGCCCGGGTGTTCTGGTATGGCTATATTTATTACATCAAACCGCTGGTCATCATTCTACCGGTTTTTGTCATCATCTACCTGGTCATTGCATCATTCGAGAAAGATTTGGTGGATAAGCCGGCTTTGAAATCCACTGACCCGCATTAGTAATCGGTTTGTATCAGCTATTTGAAACTTGCTTCTGATAATGCGGGGCAAGCAGATGTCAATTAATGAGAGGTGATCTAGCGTGACTGGAACAAAAAAAGGGAATTTGATATTTGTTGGGCCCTTGCCTCCTCCCATACTGGGAGAAAGCATCGCCCTGCAATCCTTATACAAGTCCGAAAAACTCCATCAGCAGTACAAGGTGAAAAAAATCAATTTGAGCCGGAAGGATTTCGAACATCCAGGGGCTCTTTCTTTTGATAAATTATGGACGGATTCTTTTGCCATCCTTTATTCCGGATTTTTGTCGCTTGTCATGAAAAATCCGATTCTGTACATCTCCATTTCCCAGACGAAAATGGGGCTGCTCCGGGATTGTATGATGATTCAGGCGTGCAAGCTGCTCGGGCGCGGAAAAGTGGTTACTCACCTGCATGGCAACAATCTGGGTGGCACCATTGATGCCACTTCCGGAATGACGCAGAAGTTTATCGTCAATTCCTTGCAGAAAATCGATGTCGGCATTGTGCTGGGCGGGAAGCTATCCCCTAATTACCGTGGTTATGTCAAACGGGTGGAAGTGGTATCCAATGGCATACCGGCAGATTTCATTTTAAAAAGTGAAGTAGGCCAGGGCAAGAAAAAGGGACCTATTTCTCTTTTGTATTTAAGCAACCTAATGTTCGAAAAAGGCTATATTGAGCTGATCAAGGCCACGACAGCATTGGTCAAAGAAGGGCATAATCTCCGGCTGGACCTGGTTGGCGGCATCCAGAATGAAACTGAATTCCTGGAAGTAAAGCAATATATCGCAGAGAACGATATGGATCAGCGCATCCAATACCACGGCCTCAAGCAGGGCGAAGAGAAAAAACGCTTTTTCCTTGAGTCGGACATGATGGCCCTTCCAACGAAATACAAAGTAGAAGGCCAGCCGATGTCCATTATTGAAGGTATGGCCGCAGGGCTGCCGATCATTTCTTCGGATCGGGGTATTATTGCGGAATTGATCAAAGATTGCGGTGTTATTATTGAACCGACTGTGGATGGCGTCAAATCCGCCATCAAGGGCTTGGTGACTGATGACGCAGAACGTATGCGCCTCGGGAGAATGAGCAGGGAGACGTTTGAAGCGTTTTATACCGAAGACAAATATACCGATGCTTTGATTGCCATTTTTGACGAACTTTAAATGGAGAATGCACATGTGACTGTGTGCTCTCCGGGAAAGGAAGGTCCATATGCTACGCAAAAAAAAGATTACCTTTGTCATCAATTATTTTTACCCCGATCTTGCGGCCACCAGCCAGTTGATGACGGAACTGACGGGGCGCCTTCAGCATGATTTCGATATTACAGTCATTGCAGCGCAGCCGGGATATGCCGGTGAAAACCATGGCAGCAAGAAGCTTTTTGAAGAGGATTATTTGGAAAGCATCAAAGTGGTTCGGATCAAATTGCCCGAGGTGGATAAAAACTCCAAAGTCAGCCGGTTAAAGTACATCTCTTCTTATTTTCTACTGGCGAATCTTGCTTTGCTGAAGGAAAAAGAGACCGATGTCATTTTTACGATTTCCCAGCCGCCGGTATTGGGCGGGTTGATCGGGACCATCGGCAAGTTGCTGAAACGTTCGCGCCACATATACAGCATCCATGATTTTAATCCCGAACAGGCGCAGGCTGTAGCATATACGAACAACCAGACCGTGTTTAAAATCGCCAAAGCTGTCGATAAATTGAATTGCAGCTATGCGGATCAAGTATTATTGGTGGGCGAAGATATGGCTGAAACCTTAAGAGGGCGTTTTGAGGATGAAAAAGTGCCAAGCCATACCGTCATCAGCAATTGGACGGATGAACACGCCATCGTTCCGCTCGAAAAAGACGAACCGGCCATCCGTGAATTCCTGGAAATGCATGGCTTGCAGGATAAGTTTATTGTCATGTATTCGGGAAACCTGGGTCTCTATTACGATCTGGAAAACCTGATTCAAGTTTCCAAGCAATTTACGGAACAGCCCGACATCGTCTTCCTGTTTATCGGAGAAGGAGCTGTCAAACAGCGAATACAGGACTATGCAACCGAAAACAATCTTGAAAACGTTAAATTCCTTCCCTATCAGCCAAAAGAATTTCTCAAGTATTCGTTGAATGCGGCGGACGTTCACTTAGTGGTTAATCAAAAAGGGATTAAAGGGGTTTCTGTGCCGAGCAAAATCTACGGCGTCATGGCAGCAGGAAAACCCGTATTGGGCGTATTGGAGCAGGACAGCGAAGTGCAGCGCCTGATTTTTGAAAGCGGTGCAGGAGTTGTCATTGAACCCCAAAATTATCAAGGCGTCGCTTATGCGATCAATTACCTGCGAAACTTGGATCCCGCTGAATTGAAGGCGATGGGGCTCAAAGGGCGCGCTTATCTCGAAGAAAATCTGACACGGGACACGTCCATCAATAAATACCGCGATGTGCTGCATGCGATTGCAGGTACTCCACAGTTGGAAACTTCTTATCAAACCGAAGGCTATGAAGAAGCCGTCCATAAAAAATAAGTCCATTTAACCAAACCACTTCCGCGAAATCTGTCGATTTCATGGAAGTGGTTTTTCTACGTCCAAATTTATAGATGATGGCGGCAGGTTTTTTCAGTAATAGTTGTTAATCGACGCCGATAACAAAAAAATGTCTTTAATTTCTAAAAAATAAGAAAAATAAAATAATTCTTAAAACCTTGCCTTGAAGGAGTTCGGGATATAAAATAGGTCAATATATCTGATATTTCTAATTAATTAGAAAATTATATTGAATTATTAGGTATTTATATATATAATACGGTTATAGCTTCTTAAAACATACGTAAATAGAATTACTTATTTTCAGAAGCAGATTAATATTACCTATACAGGAATTTTGGATTTATATTTTTATTGCATCTAATAAGTATAAAGAACTGGCATCTAGTAAAAAATGCAGATGGAGAAGGAGGGCATAATTATGAGATTGGTATTGTTATCAGGGGGATCTGGAAAACGCCTGTGGCCACTTTCCAACGATGCGCGTTCAAAGCAGTTTCTTAAAGTGTTGAGTGATGAGGATGGCAATAAAGTTTCTATGGTGCAGCGGGTCTGGAAGCAGATTGAGGAAACGGGCATGGCTGACAATTCCATCATTGCGACCAGCAGCTCACAGGTGGATATGATAAAAGCGCAATTGGGCCAAGATGTCCATGTGGTCACGGAACCGGAGAGAAGAGACACATTCCCGGCGATTGCTCTGGCAGCCGTTTATCTCTATTCTGTACAGAAATGCAGTCTCGAGGAAGTGGTCGGCATGCTGCCGGTAGATCCATACGTTGAGAACCGATTTTTCGGACGCGTCCAGGATTTGGAGAAAGCCTTGAACGATTCAGGTGCGGACTTGGCGTTGATGGGAGTTAAGCCGACTTATCCTTCCGCAAAATACGGTTACATTATTCCAGATAATAAATCGGGTGATTCCTATTTGACGGTTGATTACTTTAAAGAGAAACCTACGGAACAACAGGCGGAAGAGTTGATAGAACAGAACGCCTTATGGAATTGTGGGGTCTTTGCCTTCAGATTGGGCTACATCATCAATCTGTTGAAAGAAAGAGGAATGCCGACCGAGTATTCTCAATTGCTGAGAAATTACCATCGCCTTCCGAAAAACAGTTTTGACTATGAAGTAGTTGAACGGGCTGCTCATATTGTTTCATTGCCATATGATGGATATTGGAAAGATTTGGGTACCTGGAATACGCTGACAGATGAAATGGCGGTTCAGGTAACGGGCAAAGGCATTATTGGTAAAGGGGTGGAAAATTCCCATATCGTCAATGAACTTGACATCCCGATTACTTTGCTTGGTTTGGATAATGTAGTGGTGGCGGCAAGTCCGGATGGGATATTGGTGACGGACAAAGATGCCAGTACGAAAGTGAAGGAATATGTGGAAGGCTTTAATAGCCGGCCAATGTATGAAGAACGTCGCTGGGGCTGGTATCGTGTGCTGGAATATACAAGATATGCAGAAGGCAATGAAGTGTTGATCAAGCGCTTGGGCATAAATGCAGGGAAAAACCTCAGCTACCAGATGCATTATAAACGCAGTGAGGTATGGACCATCGTCAAAGGTGAAGGTATTTTTGTTTTCAACGACAAGCTGAGCCATGTCCGGACAGGAGATGTCATCCATATCCCGCTGGGAGCTAAGCATACGCTGAAAGCGACGACCCACATGGAAATTATCGAAGTTCAAACTGGCAGTGAACTGATTGAAGAGGATATTTTCCGCACTTCGAATGAATGGGCCGAAATTGAAGAAATCTGCAAAGATAAATTAACAGCTCGCCACGGGTGATAGGCGGGAGGAGAAATTGCATAATGCATAAGTTGCTTGTCATTTCCGTGGTGGGAGGAGAGTACATGTACAAGGAACCCGTTTTTTTAAAGCCTGTTTTTCAAGAACGAATTTGGGGTGGAGAAAAGCTTCAAAAACTATTCAATTACGATATTCCTTCACAAACAACAGGGGAAGCATGGGTCATTTCCGCGCATGAAAATGGGCCGTCGATTGTCATGAATGGCGAGCTGCAAGGAAAAAGCTTATTGGAAGTTTGGCGGAATTACCCTCAACTATTTGGCTCTGAAAAAACCGACAGCGATTTTCCGTTGTTGGTGAAAATTCTCGATGCGAATGATCAACTGTCTGTCCAGGTGCATCCGGACGATCGCTATGCCCAGGAGTTGGCACATAAGCCGTGCGGGAAAACAGAATGCTGGTATATTCTGGATTGTGATGAAGATGCTGAAATTATAATCGGGCACCAGGCGCAATCGCTTGAAGAATTTCAGCAGCTGGTGAACGAAAAGGAATGGCACAAGTTGTTTCAGAGCATCAAAGTGAAAAAAGGGGATTTTGTTTACGTGCCGAGTGGAACGTTGCACTCGATCGGTAAGGGGATTGTTATTCTGGAGACGCAACAAAGCTCTGATATTACATTCCGGCTTTACGATTATGATCGTCTCGATCCAGAAGGCAAAAAGCGCGAGTTGCATTTGGAGGAAGCGATGACGGTAACGACTTGTCCGCATCAGCAAGTCGTCCAAAGCAACCTGACTGAGCAATTGAACAACCTGGAGTCGACCCGTTTGATCGAAGGAGAGTATTTTACCGTATACCATTGGCAACTGGGTGGAAAAGTTGAAGTTCCGGTAACGACCAGGTTCTTGTTGGTCAGCGTCATCAACGGCACGGGGCAGATTGTGACAGAAGAAAGTGTGTCGGTGGTGAAAAAAGGGGATAACTTCATTGTGCCGGCGACCATCGGCAATTATTTTATCGATGGAGATTTAGAACTGATTGTTTCTCATACCTAATTACGTCCTTAATTATCAGAATATTAAATTATGTAATGGAGTTAAAAAAGCTTAAATGAGTGAAAAAAGTAAGTCTATATAACTATTTATTTCATGAAAATTAAAAATTCTTAATAATAAAACTATTTTTAAGGGACTATCGATGTTACAATGGGACAATATTTAGACAACTAAGTACTAAAGAGCCTGATTTTTGATAAAAGAAAGGTTCGGTCCCATTGGAAAAGGTGGAAATCAATGATCCCGAAAAAATTAAAAGGCGGGTGGGTTTTATGGGGAAAAAAGTAACGAAGGCAATTATTCCGGCAGCTGGGTTGGGTACCCGGTTTCTTCCGGTAACGAAGGCTATGCCCAAAGAAATGCTGCCGATCGTAGACAAACCGACGATTCAATACATTGTTGAAGAAGCCATTGCTTCAGGCATCGAAGACATCATCATTGTTACCGGAAAAGGAAAGCGTGCCATCGAAGATCATTTCGATAAGAATTTCGAGCTGGAAGACAATTTGTTCAAAAAAGGAAAATTCGAACTTCTGGAAAAGGTTCAGCATACCTCCAACGTAGAAATTCACTATATTCGCCAAAAAGAGCCTAAAGGATTGGGGCATGCAGTTTGGAGCGCGCGCAAATTTATCGGAAACGAGCCTTTTGCGGTCCTGTTGGGAGATGACATTGTAAAAGCAGAAAAACCTTGCTTAAAACAATTGATCGACCAATACGACAAAATGCAGTCATCCATTATCGGAGTCCAGCAAGTGGCGGATCATGAAACGCATCGATACGGAATTATCGATCCAAGCGGAGTAGATGGACGCTGCTACCAGGTCAGCAATTATGTAGAGAAACCGAAACCGGGAACAGCTCCTTCCAACCTGGCCATTATGGGACGCTACATTTTGGATCCTGAAATTTTTCATTTCCTGGGTTCCCAAAGTGCTGGTGCAGGAGGAGAAATTCAATTGACAGACGCTATCCAAAAGCTCAATGAGGTACAAAACGTCTATGCTTACGACTTTGAGGGGAAACGCTATGATGTTGGTGAGATGCTCGGTTTCCTGCGGACGACCATTGAATTCGCTTTGGATAGCCCTGAATTCGGAAAAGATGTCGAAAGTATTATCAAACAATTGATGGCTGAAAAATCAGCTACACCATTATTCTAATTTGGGGGCATCCTTATGAAGATAGCTGTAATCGGAACTGGATATGTGGGCTTGGTAACGGGTGTGAGCTTGTCTGAAATTGGCCATCATGTGATCTGCATCGACGTCAACGAAGACAAGGTTACAAAAATGAAGAAGGGGATTTCTCCCATCTACGAACCTGGACTTAGTGAATTAATGACCAAAAACATCGAGGGAAAACGTTTGAGCTTTACGACTGATCATCAGGCGGGACTCCACCAGGCAGACGTTGTTTATATTGCTGTAGGAACACCGGAAAACAAAGACGGTTCAGCTGATTTGTCTTTCGTGGCTCAAGCTGCTCAAGACATTGCTGAAAATGTTTTGAACGATGTCATTGTCGTCACGAAAAGCACCGTTCCTGTAGGCACAAATGCCATGATCAAAGAAATCATTCAAACGCATTTGCCCAAAGAACTGCAGGTTGAAGTCGTCTCAAATCCAGAGTTTTTAAAAGAAGGCTCTGCTATTCATGATTCGTTCTATGGAGATCGGATCGTCATCGGTGCAGACAGTGAACATGCATTCAGCATAATTGAACAGATTAATCAGCCATTCAAGGTTCCTATATTTAAAACGGATATCAAAAGTGCAGAAATGATCAAGTATGCGTCGAATGCATTTTTAGCAACGAAAATCAGCTTTATCAACGAAATCTCCAATATTTGTGAATTGTTGGGGGCCAATATAGAGAATGTATCGACAGGCATGGGCTTGGATCAACGAATCGGCAGCCAATTTCTAAAAGCAGGAATCGGCTACGGTGGATCCTGTTTTCCAAAAGACACAAAAGCCTTGATACAAATTGCGGGGAATGTCGAATATGAGTTTGAATTGCTGAAAGGCGTGGTCAATGTCAACAAAAAGCAACAAGGGATATTGATCGGCAAGTTGAACGACTGTCTCCCTAACGTTGCCGGCAAAAAAATTGCTGTGCTGGGGCTGGCTTTCAAGCCAAATACAGACGATATGCGGGAGTCTGCATCTCTCCTGATTACCGAGGAATTGATAAAGCAAGGCGCAGAGGTTGTGGCTTATGATCCGATTGCAATGGATAATGCCAAATCCATACTGAATCCGCTGGTTCAATATGCTGAATCCATTCAAGAGGCGGTTGAGAACAGTGATGCTGCATTGATTTTGACCGATTGGGATGAAATCAAGAATGTCGACTTGGCAGTATTCAACAGAATGAAAAAGCCGCTCGTTATTGATGGAAGAAATTGTTTTCCGTTAAAAGCTATGGAGACAAATGGGATTGAATATCATTCGATCGGTCGACCGGCTTCAGCCAAACTGATTGAAGTAGCGCCCATCTGATTGATAAGCGCAATTTAAGATGAAAGTGGTGATTCAAATGTCAGTGTCCGCTCCTGAAAAAGAAAAAATGGATGTAAATACAAGATACCGCGAAATGGTGTTTGAAAGCGTGAAAACAAATACCAGCAATGGGTATTTGTATACGAAACGCTTTCTGGATATTGCCGGCTCTCTAGTGGGTCTGATCATATTGATTCCCTTATTTCTGATTATCAGTTTGCTGATTAAAATGGAAGACCCTCATGGGCCGGTATTCTTCAAGCAGAAAAGGGTTGGGAAGCATGGCAAAACCTTTAATATGTATAAGTTCCGATCCATGGTCTGCAATGCGGAAGATCTGAAAGCCTCTTTGCTCAAACAGAATGAAGCATCGGGGCCGGTATTCAAAATCAAAAGCGACCCGAGAATTACACGGATCGGAAAATTCATCAGAAAAACAAGCATTGATGAGCTGCCACAGTTGGTCAATGTGCTGAATGGCGATATGAGCATCGTGGGACCAAGGCCCGCTTTGCCTGATGAAGTGGCACAGTACACAAACTACGAAAAACAGCGCATTAGTGTAACGCCAGGTTTGACTTGTTTTTGGCAGGTTAATGGAAGAAGCAATATCAGCTTCCAGGAATGGGTCGAAATGGATTTGGATTACATCCGCAAGCGAAATACGATGATGGATATCAAATTGATCTTAAAGACCATTTTGGTGTTGTTCGGCTCCAAGGATGCGTATTAACAAAAATTGGGGAATTTATTGTATGCATAGCTTTTGCTGAAGGCAGTCATTATTTGCACCATGGATAATCGGTTGGAGGCTCGAAAAACAGGAGACGTCAATTGTGCTAATTGATGTCTCCTCGCCGATTGCCGAGAGAACAAAAGGCCGGAAATCTTATTGATGCCCGAAGCTGTAGCTTTCGGGCTCTTACATTTTATTAGCTGAAAAGAGGGATGGCGAATGATAGAAACTATCAGCCTGCGTGATATTTATGGGATTTTGAAAAATCGAATTCGACTGATTCTGGCTATTACCATCGCGTTTATGATTGTTACGGCATTGATATCGTATTACATGCTTACACCGATCTACCAGACATCTACTCAACTTCTGATCAGCCAGCAACAAAGCGAAGTTGGTTTGGACAGCCAAAGTATCGAAGCAGATTTGCAGTTGGTCGGTACATACAGTGAAATCATTAAAAGTCCGGTCATACTTGAGCAGGTAATCAGCCAGTTGGGATTGGAAATGTCTTATGAAGAGCTGCAGGGAAAAGTGAACGTAGAAATTGCGGAAAGCTCTCAGCTGCTCAATATAGTAGTGGCGGATCCAGATCTTACGGCCGCTGTTGAAATCGCAAATAAGACCGCTGAAGTTTTTGAAGTGGAAATCATGGAATTAATGAATGTAGACAATGTTTCAATCTTGTCGCCGGCTGTGGTTCTGGAGAATCAAACACCGGTATCGCCAAATCCTCCGCTCAATATTTTGCTGAGCGCAGTTGCCGGTCTTTTGATTGGTGGAACTATCGCCATGATATTGCGCTATTTGGACACGACACTTAGAGGTGAAAAGGACATACAGGACGTGCTGGGAATTCCCGTACTTGGAGCAATCTCACCGATAAGCGAAGAAGAAGACATTCCGGCTAATGAGCCGATTGCCTTTAAACGCAGGGAGGCATAACTAAATGGTGAAAAAGAAGAACAAGCCGGAAGTGAAAAACAGGAAATTGATAGCATTTACCAATCCGAAGTCAAGAGTGTCAGAGCAGTTCAGAACCTTACGGACGAATATCCATTTTTCTTCTCCTGATGGAGATATGCGGTCGTTGGTCATTACTTCCGCTTCTCATTCAGAAGGAAAGTCGACCACCGCTTCGAATTTGGCGATTGTTTTTGCTCAGGAAGGCAAGCGTGTGCTGTTCATTGATGCAGACATGAGAAAACCAACGATGCATGAAACGTTCAAAATTACGAATACACGAGGGTTATCAAACGTACTGGCCCGACAGATTGCATTGAAAGTGGCAATTCAGTCGGCTGAAATTGAAAATCTCGATCTTTTGCCGTCTGGGCCAATACCACCTAATCCAGCAGAGTTGCTGAGCTCTCATAATATGGACCTGCTTTTTGAACAGGCATTGGATATTTATGACTTGCTGATTTTTGATACACCGCCTGTTTTATCCGTTACGGATAGTGTGATTTTGGCAAATAAATGTGAAGGCACCGTCCTGGTAGTGAATTCGGGGAAAACCGAGAAAGAGCATGCGATTAGAGCGAAGGAAGCCATTACGGCCTCGCCTAAAACCCGCTTGCTGGGTGTGGTGATCAATAACGTCCAAATCCAAAAGGATGCTGCCGATGCGCAGTATTATGGCGCAGAAGGATAATGAAGCCAATAAAAAAAGTTCAATCAGAAAACTGATTGAACTTTTTTTATTGGCTTATTCCGAGCGTTCCTGCAGATCAACTGGCCGAATGGTTCCCCAGCTGGAGACATCAATGGTCACCTGCAGATCGCGGGCTAACTCGAGTTCCGGCCCGAGTCCTTGCTCTACATAGAATTGCTCTAATTGGGGAGCAGTGACTCTGCCGTCATAAATGGAACCTTCAATGGCACCGAAAAAGGATTTGCCTTCAATGCGGTCGATAACAGCGTAGCCATCATCGGCTTCTTTTAAAGTGAAATAAACAGGACCGTTATCCGTGATGGAAGACGTTTGCAGGTCGGGATATTGCAGCATGACATATTCTCCGTAGAATGGATCGAACGGATCAAAGGGTTCGGCTCTTAAAACATATTGTTCGCCGAACCAGGAAGCTGCGTAATAACTTATGAGCAGGATGACGACAACGGCTGTTTGGATGGTCGGGAAGAGCCAGGACTTCATGGCTTGACACCTTCTTTCCTGCGATTAATCCACCAGGCGACAGCTGACAGTAGGAACAACAGCAATGCACCGATCAGGAAGAACAGTGACATGTCGAGCCGTTCCCAAGCGTAAATGATGTAAATGACAAATTGCACAACAATGAAATAGACAAAGCCCAATCCCAAAGCTTCATTTTGCCGCTGGGCAATGATCAGGTAAGCGAGTGCAGACAATTCAGCAACCACTGCCAGGCCGATTGCGGTTTCATCAAAGAGCAGCAACCCGATAGATCCTGCAACAGCAATCCACATGATGGAGCGGAATTTGAAAAAGCTTAGAATGAGCACACCAATGCCGGTGATGGCTAAAGCGATAGCTTCTGGCATATGGCTGGCGTCAATTATGCTGATGAACGTTTGTCCCCGAACCGCTAAATATGCCACAAGCAGCATTCCTGCTGCCAGCAGATACAGCGGCCGAATCATTTGGTATTTTTTTTCGGGTACGATAAGCAGTAGCGGCACAAGCGCAAACAATGTCCAAATCGGCCATAACGAGCTGTTGTAATCCACCAGTCCCCATAACATGAACCCGGAAGCGAACAGCAGTATCCAACTGAATGCCACCGGTGCAAAGCTTTTGCTGAAGTAGAACCACGCTAGGGTAATAACGATGAAAATGCCCCATTCCAGCCATCCGATGTCAGGCAGGAACGACATCAGAACAGATGCGCCAAAGAAAAATCCGATGATGCTGTAAATGAGGTCCCGCCAGTAAAAGTGATGGGCGAGCGCTGCAAGGAACATTGCCCATGGCAAAACAGAATTTGCCAATGGAAAATGGAAAGTCTGTGCAGCGACCAGTAATGTGGCACCAAACATCGCAAGGCCAACGACCCTGAAGAGAAGTGGAGAACCAAAATCCTTTTTCTCTGAGAAATAAGCGATGCTGTAGAAAATCCACATCAATGCCAGCATCAGCAGTACTTTGGCCAGATCCGGTATTGCCTGCCAATTGGCTGCAATAAAACTGAAAATCGCCAGAGAAAAGAAAATCAAGCCGATTATCAACAGCAGCGGCAGCTTTTTAGGGGCGGGCTGACGCTTTTCGAACGCTAGAATCTGTTCGGCTGTGTCCTGATCCAACAAGCCTTCCTGCTGCCATCGTTTCAGTTTTTCCTCCGTGTTCATGCTAATCCCCCCAGTCTATTTACCCTCATTATAGACCTAAATCACAGTATGAGATAGGTAAATGTAAAGGGGGATAAACAAAAACATCAGACAGCGGATAAACCATCCATGTCTGATGTTTTTTCATTCCTGGAGCTTTACTACGACCACATCGTCGATTACGCGGACAGAGTCGAGAGATGGCCAGGCTTCCATTTCTTCAAACCAATCGGCAGCCGCGATTTCCTGGCGCTCCTGCTCAGAAACAAAATTGTAACTAACGCCAAAATAGTTTTTCATCAAGGCACTGTAATGATAAGGCAGTGGAATGATGCTTTGTCCTAAAGGACCTGTCATTCTTGGTATATTCTCCGGAATGGTGTTCGAGCTTAGTGTTGAATCCAATTGCACCCGTCCGATAAACGCTAATTTTGATTCGGGCGTTACGCCCTCAGTCTGTTCTACTCGGCTGATCAGCCGGTTAACGAAGGCTGTTGATTTTTCGTACTTCAATTCCATGTTCAGATAGGAAATATTTGAGATGAGTGCAAAGTTGAAGACTGTAACGAACACAACCATTAAAGATAGCCATGAAAATGATTTGGCAGCTATAGTCGGTACGGACAGGTGCTCATAGAAGAGCACCGGAAGTATATAAAAACTGACAAGTGAGAGCACCATCAGCATATGATAAGTCACATCGGATGATACGAAATACAGAATATAGGCAGACAGCGGCATAAGCAGCAACAAGGCCAAAGCAGTCAATGTCATTGGGATATTGGTAAATATACGATTTTGAATCAGCAAAAGGACGAAGCCGACGGCAATCAGCAGGAAAATACCGACATTCAGCCATTCGAATAAATTGATTGGCAAATCCGTGTTGAACCCTTCGAAAAAGAATGTGGAAAAAGAATCGCTCACCTGCTTGAAACGATCAAAGATGGAACCGTTGCTGTCGCCCACTGAGTCCAGCCCCTGATAGCTTGAGATATCGCCGGCAAAAAAACTGGTATAAAGCTTAAAGTTGACGGCATACAGCGCCATCCCGATGGTTCCCAGCCCAAAAAAGCGCAGAACATAGCTCTTCAATTGCGGGAAAGTAATTTTTCTGCCGAGGATCTCACTGATTAAAAAGATGATCATCAAGGTCGAAAGGAACGGCAGATTGGCCTGGTATACACCGACGCCTAAGTAGAAAATGATGGAACCCGGAACAAATCCATATTTGTATGTTTTGGTGATGAGCAGGGCCAGAACGGTCAGCAAAGAGCCGAACATATAGCCATCTGCCGTAAACATATAAGAGAAGGTGGATGCGATAGTAGGGAATGTAACGAGCAGTCCGCTGATGGCGACAATCGAAAAAGTTTTCTTCAATTGGAACAGTTCAGTCAGGATGACGGCTGCCAATGCCAGGTAAAGAATGGATAAGGTTCCGTTGATCCAAGGCAAGTCAAAATAGGAGCTGATCCCGCTGAATGGAGACAGGAAAAAGCGTCCAAGATTCGCTTTGAGTTGAGGACTGTGCACATTGACTAGGCTATCGTGATTGGGAAGGGTATTGGTGAACACGAACATATGGCATAAAAATCCGATGATGGCAGCTGATAGAAATGCCGTTTTCCATTGCGGCCGGATTGCCGTTTTCCATTTGAGTAAAAATTCTTCAGGCATTTTCGATTGGCTCCTCATCTATTTAAAGTGGGCTGAAGAATTAACTTTCCAAACTATTTATCAGTACAGGCATTGCTCCGGAGCGATGCAGAAGTAGGTGATTTTTCGCTGTTTGACGTGTTTTCTGCTAAGATTTTTATAAAAAATCCTGATGAGCAGCGTCTGAAGAAAATCAGTGAAAAGCTCCGGGATACTGGGCTGGTTTACGAAAAATCCACAGTAATAGCTACTTGTTGTATATAAGCTATGAGACTCATTGATTTCAGTTGGATTTGGTTAGTGAATTCCATTTCTAATGATAGCAAACTTTGTTTTGGGAAAATAGGGTGCTTTTGTAAAAAACAATGAGATTCAGACCGGTTTATGATATAATTTTGGCAAATCAGTCTTTCAGGAAAGGACGGTGAATCGTGCATGAAATTACTAACAATCCTCATCCCTGCCTATAATGAAGAGGAAGTCCTGGAGACGCTGCTGGAGCGTTTGCTGCTGGTAACCACGCAAATCTCAAATTACGAATTTGAGTTTCTGTTTGTCAACGATGGCAGCAGGGATCGGACCCTGGAAATGCTGAAAGAAATGGCCAGGACTCATCCGCAGATCGCTTATATTAATCTTTCGCGCAATTTTGGCAAAGAAGTCGCGATGCTGGCTGGAATCGATCATGTTAATGGAGATGCTGTGATCATCCTTGATGCAGACCTGCAGGATCCACCTGAATTGATTCCTGAGATGATTTCCTATTGGGAGCAGGGATATGACGATGTGTTTGCAAAACGGAACAGCCGTGCCGGAGAAACCTGGTTCAAGAAATGGTCGTCCAATTCGTATTACAATATTCTGGACAAGGTATCGAATATTCCCATTCAGAACAACACTGGAGATTTCCGTCTACTTGACCGGAAATGCATTGAGGCCTTGAAGAAAATTCGGGAGTCTCAGCGCTATACCAAGGGGATGTTCAGCTGGATTGGCTTTAATAAGATGGAGATCCTGTTTGACCGGGATCCGCGGGCAGCAGGAACGACTAAGTGGAATTACCCGAAATTGGTAAATCTGGCGATTGACGGCATTACTTCATCTACCGTACTGCCACTCAGAATTTCTTCGTTTCTCGGTATTTCGGTATCGTTCTTAGCTTTATTGTACATGTTGTACCTGTTCTTCCGGACTTTAATTTTCAATGATTCGATTCCAGGATATCCATCCATGATGTCCGTCATTTTGTTTCTCGGCGGGGTTCAATTGATTTCGTTGGGGGTTATTGGCGAATATCTGGGCAAAATCTTTATTGAAACCAAAGGGCGGCCAGTTTATTTGATCGAAGAATATTATTCCAACTATCGGCAGTATGAAACGCAGAAAGCTCAAGAAGAAAAGACCTTCCAACTAAAATAAAACCAAAAACCTGTCAACATAAGCTTTTCGCTTATACTTGACAGGTTTTTTATTGATTGTTTTGAGATGCGAAGGGATATGCAGCGCCAGTGCCGAATTATAGTGAAAGATGCAGGATGCAAAAAATCAGCAGCCATCAAAATAATGGATAATCGTTTCGGGAATTTGATTTATATCGAATCAAAAAGGGAAAAGAGAAGGAAGAGCATTTAGGGAATAGAAGAGTGAAGGGGTGGCTGGGGAAAATGATCATCGATCCACTGAACATGACGACAAAGCAAAAGTATAAATTATTGATCGGAAGTGTAGTCCCGCGGCCGATTGCCTGGGTATCTACGATGTCTTTAGATGGCATCGCCAATTTGGCGCCTTTCAGTTTTTTCACAGTGGTATCGCGCAATCCGCCGATGTTGGCGTTTTCTGTTGGCGAAGGTGTGGAAGAACGTGCAGGTACGATCAAAGACACGTTGCAGAACGTCCGGGAAAACAAGGAATTTGTCATTAACATCGTAACAGCACCATTAGCTAATGAAATGGCAAAAAGCGGCGAACACGTGCCAAGTGAAGTTGATGAATTCGATTACGTCGGCTTGACGGCTGCCGAATCGATTGAAGTTTCTGTTCCGCGTGTTCTGGAAGCGCCCATCAATATGGAATGCAAACTGCATGACATCATCCAACTGGGAGACGATCATCTGGTGATTGGCAGGCTCGTTAAATTTCATGTTAAAGATGAGCTCTATCAAAATGGCCGCATCAATTTGGAAAAACTGGCACCAATCGGCCGTTTAGCTGGAAACTACGCACCAGTGGAAACCATTTTTTCCCTGCCGATTGAACATTTGGGCAGCATCCTGAAACCACCTGTCGATAAATCGGAAAAACAATAGCCTCTCGTCAATGCCGCTCGTGTTTATTCAATGGAATAACGGATAGCGGTTTTCTTTTTCACCGAAAGATCAGGAGGGAGTGTTTTGATGGGCTTGAATATAGGAAAAGTCAGCTTTCGGCGACTGCGGCGGGAACATTTGCCGCAGCTTTACGAATGGATTACAAAAGAGCCGCCTGCTACCCGGTTTTGGGGCTATGTGCAAGGCCCCACATACGGCCAGTTTGTCCAAGAGTTCACAGATAGCATCAAGGGCAAGGATCCAACAAGGGCGTACATCATTTATTATGAAGAAACACCGATTGGTTATATCCAGACATACGAATGGAGCGATTATCCGGGCTGTGAAATATACGAGGAGCTTCAAAAAGCAGCCGGAATGGATGTGTTGATTGGCGCCAAGGCCTATCGCAACAAAGGGCTGGGTTCGAAGGTGCTTCAAAAATTCCTGAAAGAAATCATCTTTGCGGACGCGAAAATTCAATCTTGTGTCACTGACCCCGATGTCCGGAATACAGTCGCAATCCGGGCCTATGAAAAAACGGGCTTCCAAAAGACGCGGCAAGTGGATGAAGTGCTAGATGAGCCAAGACCGGTCATGCTGATGCGGGTTAGGCGCACAGAAGTGAAATAAGAAAACCGTTTGCCGGGAAACTTTCCTTGGCAAACGGTTTTTTTCTGAGGGCGATAGAGGCAGTGCCGACAGCTTACTGAAGTCTTTTTTCGCTTTCGAGAATGGCTAAATCGATGGCATCCAGCGGTTTTTCAATCATTCGGCCATGCCCGACTGCCAAGAGCTGAGGATTTAACTGGCGTATTTTCCGTGCGCTTTCAAGCGCTGTCCGCTTGTTCCAGGTCGCAAAAGCTGGAAAAGGAAACAATGCTTTGAATGTTCCGGAGACCGCGATGCCCCCGTGCGTTTGGAAAGCATCTCCCACTATAAGAAACTGATTGCGGGAATCCAATAGCGAAATAGAGCCAGGCGTATGGCCGGGCGTATGGACCACTCTCAGAGAGCCGATATGGTCCCCTTCCTTGAGCAAACGGTCCGGCTGGGTTTTAACGTTCTTGGGAACACCGCCTTTGATCGGCGATTCAGGTTCGCCAGGCAGCAGGCCCGCATCACCGGCAAGCAGACGCGCATCACGCGACGATATGCTGACAACGGCTTCCGGCCATTCGCGTTTGATGGCGTCGAGTGCACCGATATGGTCGACATGGGCATGAGTGAGAATGATCTGGGTCAGCGGTTTATTCATGACCTTGATCGACAATAAGATTTGTTTGGCGTTAAATCCCAGAGCGGCATCGACCAAAGTCAATTCCGTTTCTTCATCGATTATATAACAGTTTACCGGGAAAAATCGGGGCATGAACATCAATTGATAAACAGGTCCTTTTTTGGTCATCTGCATAGCCAATCAGCTCCTTAAGGAGGATGTAAGTCAGTACCAGTTTACCCTGTTTGGAAAGTTTGAAAAGCTGCTTGGACAGTATTTCTTTGAATTTGGACAGTATTTACCTGAGTTTGGACAGTATATCCAAATAACTGGGAAATAACAATCTAGTTCCAGAAGAATTCATGGCAATAAAAGACTTTTTGGAGCCTGCTCACTATAATAAAGGAAAAGGGGGCAGATTCATGAAATATTTCGCGGTATTGTTGCCGATGAAAGACGCTGATAAGAGCCAAGAGTTTCGGCCGCAGCATTTGGCGTTTCTGGAAGACAAGCGCAGCAGCGGACAGGTGGCCGCCAATGGCAAGTTTGCAGATGGTTCCGGCGGCTTGGTCATTTACCGTGCTGAATCGTACATAGCCTGCGAAGCATTGGTGAAGACGGATCCGTATGTTGTGGAAGGTGCCAGGAAATACGAAATTTTTGAATGGGAAGCGGTTTGGGCGGATAATGCTCTATAGAGGCATGGAACAACTGGAGGAGGAAACCGGGTGCATGAGTTAACAGGAGTTTTGCCAGTTTTGCGCAATATGAAAGAATTTGAACGCTTGCTCAACAGCGACCATGAATACATCATCTTTTTGGAAATTCGGCTGGCGCAGCTAAAGCAGTTGGTTCAGGCAGCGAAAAAAGCCAAAAAGAAAGTCATCCTGCATGTGGATTTAATTCAGGGACTGAAAACGGACGCCTATGGATTTGAGTATTTGGTGAGGGAAGTCAAACCGGATGGCATTGTTTCGACGCGCAGCAATGTTATCGCTTTGGCGAAGAAAAACAATCTGCTGACGATCCAGCGTTTATTCTTATTGGACAGCCAGGCGCTGGAACACAATATCAAGCTGATCAATCAGGTCTCGCCGGATTACATTGAAATCCTGCCGGGAATCATTCCGTCAGTCATCAAGGAAGTTTTTGATAAGACGGGCATTCCGGTGATTGCAGGCGGGTTGATCCGCACAAAAGAAGATATTCAATTGGCCTATGACGGCGGGGCAAAAGCGATTTCGACATCCCAGCCTGAACTTTGGGAATTATAAAACGTTGACAGCGTTTTCATAAACTGTTAACTTAGTATTTACAAGTTAAGAACTGTGTTGGAGAAATGGAGACCCACACTGGAATGAGCGCTTCTCGTAGAGAAGTGGCTCGGTTCAGCGTGGGTCTTTTTGCGTTTTCTGAAAGCGGTTCAAAGACGAAAAACAAAGGGGTGCAGTACAATGACGGAATTTTTAGCAGAAGTGATTGGTACAATGATTTTGATTATTTTCGGAGCCGGCGTCGTAGCGGGTGTAGTGTTAAAAGATTCTAAAGCTGAAAACAGCGGCTGGATAGTTATCACCTTTGGTTGGGGATTGGCCGTCACAATGGGTGTTTATGCAGTAGGAAGTTTTTCCGGGGCACATTTAAATCCGGCTGTAACACTTGGTTTTGCCGCAGTGGGCGATTTTCCTTGGGCTAAAGTGCCGGTTTATATTGCGGCACAGATTATTGGTGGCGTCATCGGGGCGGCCATCGTTTTCTTCAACTATTTGCCGCATTGGAAGCGGACCGAGAATGCAGAATCAAAACTGGCAGTATTCGCAACAATTCCTGCAATCCGCCGCCCGCTCTCCAATTTAGTCAGTGAAATCATCGGAACCGCGGTATTGGTTATGGGCTTGCTGTTCATTGGTGCCAATGACTTTACAGAAGGTTTGAATCCACTGATTGTCGGTGCATTGATCATTGCCATCGGGATGTCGCTTGGCGGCACGACCGGCTACGCCATCAACCCTGCGCGTGACCTCGGCCCCCGCATCGCGCACGCTTTGCTGCCGATTCCGGGCAAAGGCAGCTCGGACTGGTCATATGCCTGGGTGCCGATTGTCGGACCGATTTTCGGCGGTGTTTACGGCGCCTTATTTTATAAAGCGTTGTTTACTGGCGCATACGATTTGCCGTTTTGGATCATGAGCGCTGCCTTGTTCCTGGTTTTATTCCGTGCAGCAAGTGTAGAATTGAGAAAAGAGCGGACAACCGCTGATAGATTAGAAGAAAAAATCGTTTCATAACCCATTGGAGGAGATCGTTTTGAACAAAGATTATATTTTATCCATAGACCAGGGCACAACCAGTTCACGTGCCGTATTACTGAACCATAAAGGCGAAATCTTCGAAACCGCTCAGCAGGAGTTTCAACAGTTTTTCCCGAAACCGGGCTGGGTAGAACATGATGCCAATGAAATCTGGACTTCTGTTTTAGCGTGTATCGCAGAAGTGCTGCGCAAATCGGATGTCGACCCGAGCCAGATTGCGGGCATCGGCATCACCAATCAACGTGAAACGACAGTCGTTTGGGACCGCAACACAGGCAAGCCGATCTACAAAGCCATCGTCTGGCAGTCGCGCCAAACAGACGGCATCTGCAACGACTTGAAAGAGCAAGGCTTGAACGAATTGTTCCGCAAGAAAACAGGTTTGCTGATTGATGCCTATTTCTCCGGAACCAAAGTGAAATGGATCTTGGATAATGTCGAAGGCGCACGCGAAAAAGCGGACAATGGCGACTTGATGTTCGGAACAATCGATTCGTGGCTGGTCTACAAATTGTCAGGCGGCGCAGTGCATGTGACGGATTACAGCAACGCATCGCGCACGTTGATGTACAATATCTATGACCTGGAGTGGGATCAGGAGCTATTGGATATTTTGACAGTGCCGAAGAGCATGCTGCCTGAAGTACGGCAGTCATCCGAAGTCTACGCCAACACCATCGACTATCATTTCTTCGGCCACGAAGTGCCGATTGCCGGCATCGCCGGTGACCAGCAGGCTGCATTATTCGGCCAGGCTTGCTTTGAAAAAGGCATGGCGAAGAACACTTATGGCACAGGCTGCTTTATGCTGATGAACACTGGCGAAGAAGGTGTAGTGTCGGAGCACGGTTTATTGACAACCTTGGCTTGGGGCGTTGACGGCAAAGTCGAATACGCGCTTGAAGGCAGCATCTTCGTAGCCGGTTCAGCAATCCAATGGCTGCGCGACGGTCTGCAGATCATTGAAAATGCACCGGAAAGCGAAGACTACGCGATGCAAGTCGAATCAACCGAAGGCGTTTACATGGTGCCGGCATTTGTTGGGCTGGGAACTCCTTACTGGGATACCGATGCACGCGGTGCCGTTTTCGGCCTGACACGCGGCACAACAAAAGCGCATTTCATCCGTGCGACACTTGAGGCGCTCGCATACCAGACAAAAGATGTCGTAGATGTTATGATAGAAGATGCAGGGATCGAATTGAAAACCTTGCGCGTTGATGGAGGAGCGGTCGGCAATGATTTGCTGATGCAGTTCCAAAGCGATATTTTGGATGTTCCAGTGGAACGCCCGATGATCCAGGAAACAACGGCACTGGGCGCAGCTTACTTAGCGGGCCTCGCAGTCGGATTCTGGAAAGACAAAGAAGAAATCGCCCAGCAATGGAAGATCGACAAAACCTTTACACGCGAAATGCCGGCTGAAAAAAGCGAAAAGCTTTACGAAGGCTGGAAAAACGCGGTAACCGCAACACGTTCATTTAAACCAGTGAAGTAACCTACAAGTTAATAAAGAGAGATATACGGCCGGAGACGATGAGAGACCAAGCCAGATTTGCAGACAAAATTCTGCAGCTGTGCCTGGATCTCTCTTTTTATATGGGAAAAAGGCTATACAGATTGAACGAGAACATATTTTTTACACCGCTTTGGGTGAAGCAAAGCAACTTAATGCCCTGCAGGAAAGGGTAGTTATGAAGGAGCAGAATAGTTTTCTCCATGCATTTCTTCAACCCACACAAAAAGGAGCAGATGGACTTATGAAATTCTCAAGCTTAAACAGAAACGAACGCTATGAACAAATGAAACAAACGCAATTGGATGTCCTTGTTATTGGGGGCGGGATTACAGGTGCTGGCATCGCGCTTGATGGAGCCGTGCGCGGCATGAATGTTGCAGTTGTGGAAATGCAGGATTTTGCAGCAGGTACGAGCAGCCGTTCAACCAAATTGGTTCACGGCGGTTTGCGCTACTTGAAGCAATTTGAAGTGAAAATGGTCGCTGAAGTCGGCAAAGAACGCGAAATCGTCTATGAAAATGGGCCCCATGTGACGACTCCGGAATGGATGTTGCTGCCGTTTTATAAAGGCGGAACGTTCGGTCCCTTGAGCACCAATGTTGGCCTGCGCGTCTACGACTTTTTGGCTGGCGTCAAAAAAGGTGAACGCCGCAAAATGTTTAGCAAAGAAGAAACTTTGCGCCATGAGCCTTTACTGAAGAAAAAAGACATCAGAGGCGGCGGTTATTACGTGGAATACAAAACCGACGATGCACGCCTGACCATGGAAGTCATGAAAAAAGCTGTTGAAAAAGGCGCTTTGGCGATGAACTATGCGAAAGTAAAAAGCTTTATTTACGACAACGGCAAGACCGTCGGCATTCAGGTGGAAGACCAAATTGATGGAACCATCCACGAACTGTATGCAAAAAAAATCGTCAACGCAGCAGGACCTTGGGTTGATACATTGCGCGACAAGGACCACTCGAAATTCGGCAAGACGCTTCAACTGACAAAAGGCATTCACTTGGTCTTTGATGGCCTTCGCTTTCCACTAAAACAAGCGATCTATTTTGATATGCCGGACGGCCGGATGGCATTTGCCATTCCGCGCGAAGGCAAAGTCTATGTAGGCACGACAGATACTGTTTATAAGCAGGACATTGCACATCCGACGATGACGCTGGAGGATCGCAACTATGTCTTGAAAGCAATCGACTTTATGTTCCCTGATGTGGCAATCACAGAGTCGGACATCGAATCCAGCTGGGCTGGTTTGCGTCCACTGATTCACGAAGAAGGCAAAGATCCATCCGAGATTTCACGGAAAGACGAAATCTTTGTATCGGATTCCGGTTTGATTTCAATTGCTGGCGGCAAATTGACCGGCTACCGTAAAATGGGCGAACACATCATCAATCTGGTAGCAGAGCAATTGAAAAAAGAAGAAGGCGTTAACTATCCGAAAAGCTCGACCAAGCGTTTGCCGATTTCCGGCGGCGAAGTGGGCGGGTCGAAAGGCTTTGAAACGTTCATGGCTGACCGTATACACCAAGCTGGCAGCATGGGGCTGACACCTGATACCATGCGCATGCTTGTCAACCGCTATGGGGCAAACGTGGACAAAGTTCTTCATTTCTACACATCCGGACTGGAAGAAGCTGCACGTGCCGGGCTTAATCAACTGGTCTACGCGATGCTGCGTTATTCAATGGAATACGAAGCATCATACAAGCCGATCGATTTCTTTATTCGCCGTACCGGTGCTTTGTATTTCGATATCCACTGGGTGTATGCACATAAAGAATCAACCATCGTTTATATGGGCAAGATGCTCGGCTGGACTGATGGACAGGCTGCGGATTACCGTGCTGAATTAGAAGGCTTGCTGTACGAAGCCGTTCATCCTGTGGAGATATCTTCTCAAAGCATAAGCAAAATCTAGTACAATCCCGTCTGCAATCATTCAATTGATTGCAGGCGGGATTTTTTTGGAATGGACTGGAAAAAATACTCATTTGGGTTTATAATTAATTAAAATATCTGATTAATCACAAAATTGTGATATTAATCAACTGAGATAGGAGCCTTGCCATGAATAAAACGATGGGTCTTTTTCTTGTTTTGACGATGGTATTCGTGACCTTCACAGCCAATGGAAATGAAGTTTTTGCGGAATCCGGTCCGCAGCAGGTGATTGTAAAGTATAAAGAAGGTTCACAGCTGGGAGTCACTGCGGCTGCGACGATCAACCAAAGTGGGAACGCAAAAATGGCTGCGCTGGATGTGCCGGCAGGCGAAACCACTGCTGCTTTCATGGAAGAGCTGAGAGCAAGAGGAGATGTGGAATTTGTCGAACCGGATTATCCCATAGAGCTGGCCTATACACCGAATGACCCGGAGTTTGCTGGACTCCAATACCATCATCAAAGGATTGAAACATCCGCTGCCTGGAAACAGACACGGGGATCAGCTGGTGTGGTGGTGGCGGTGATTGATAATGGCATGGATGTGCTGCATGCCGAATTGGCAGGCCAGTTTGTTGCGCCATACGATGCGCTTAAAAAAAAGGTGGGAACCATCAGTCCCGGTTTCCACGGTACGCACGTTGCAGGCCTGATCGCAGGATCAGCTGACAACGGCATTTGGGGTGCGGGGGTAGCGCCGCGTACGAAGATTATGCCAATCGATGTGTTTGACGATGGAGGATTGGGCTATACTTCTGATTTGATTCATGGCATTGAATATGCCGTGGCTGCCAACGTTGACATCATCAATTTGAGCTTGGGATCCTACTATTATAGCGAGGCACTAAATCAGTCGATACAGCAAGCACATAAGCAGGGGATCGTCATCGTCGCTGCCGCAGGAAATGACGGAACGCGCAATTCACATTACCCGTCTTCTCTGGCCAATGTCATTTCCGTGGGTGCTGTAACCAGCAATGACATCAATTCTTTATTTTCCAATAAAGGGCCGACCATCGACGTCACAGCCCCGGGAACGGATATCTATTCCTCTTTGCCGAACAATCTTTTTGGTCCATTGAGTGGGACATCCATGGCAGCGCCGATTGTTTCGGGAGTAGCTGCCTTGATCAAAGCCGATAAGCCAGCCCTCAGCAATAAAGAAATCGAAAAACTGATCTTTTCGTCAGCGGATGATTTAGGAAAGGTTGGACGGGACGATGTGTACGGGCATGGTCGCGTCAACGCCAGAAAAGCGCTGGAAAATTAGAAGAAGCTCTATATAAATAAAATGAAAGGATGCCTCGAACATGCAGATGCCTTTAGCGTAAAATCCGCAATTGTGGAATAGATAGAAAGAAAAGGGCGGGTGAAAGTATGAAACTCGGGCTGAAGGATAGTTACTGGCAGACGGCAGCATTAAGTGGGGTGGTCAGTGCTCTCATTTACATACTGCACGTTGCTACAGGCGGAATATTGTGGGATGGATATAGCCATGTGAGGCAAACAATCAGCGAACTGACAGGAAATGGTGCACCGAATGCTGGGATGCTGCGAATCTTTACGCTCCTTTATGGGATATTCGGGGTCATTTTTGCAGCGGTTGTCTACGTGCTTTTCCGTAAGCACAAGACTCATAAAGTGGCCCAGTGGGGGGCTATGCTGCTATTTCTCATGCATGCCGTATCGCTGATCGGTTTTAGTCTTTTTCCGTTGGAACAGGGAGGCGAAGTGCTGACTTTCGGCAACTTTATGCATTTAGGGATAACCGCGATTGTCGTAGTTGCAACAATCGGTGCGTTGTTTGCGATTGGTTATGGCCTGTGGTTGACCAAAAACTTCAGGAGCATCGGTATGTTCACGCTTGTTTGTGCCATCGTTATCGTGCTGGCGGGAGTGGCGGTTCCGATTGTCTTAAGTGGCGGGCTGCCATACGCTGGACTGGTCGAACGCATCCTCATTTACACGTTACAGCTATGGACGATTGTGCTGTCAGTTTATCTCTACAGGCTGCCCAAATCCACAGGCAGCATATAGCGCCACTTGAGCTGCCAGAAGTTTGAGGAAAGCAAAAAAATGCCGGACAAGGAGAAAATCCTGTCCGGCATTTTTGCGTATTACTGAATTTTTTCCGCAATTGGAACATTGCGGTCCTTGAAGATGAACTTCTTGCTGAAGATGTAATTGGCGACCAAAACGATGACATTAGCCAGGATTTTGGAGACTGTGCCGTTGATGCTCAATAAACCCACCAATACCATCATGGTGCCTAAATCCATGAAAAAGGACAGCACACGGAAGCCGAAAAAGGAGCCCATCTCCGCAAAGCGGTCACGCCAATTGGTGGTGATACTTTTAAAGACATAGCGTTTGTTGACGATAAAAGCAAAGATGACGGCGAAAAGCCAAGCAATTGTTGTTGAAATGCGGTAATCCAGATGGAAAAGCTCTTCGCAGACCCAGTAGACCACAATGTTGACGACAGTGGTCCAACCGCCCATGATCAAGTACATGAGTATGCTGCGCCAGTCTTTAGCTAATAATTTCTTCATGGAATTCCCCATTCTCTCTTATAAGATGATTAATGTTTAATGATCAATAGAAGTTCATTGCTGCACAGTGGAGTTTTTATTTGATAAGCTGCGGTGGCGGATATACAGGAAGGTTGCTACTAGAAAACTCAAAAGAGAAATTAATAAACCGGCTGTGAATCCTTCCAGTCTATATTTTAGCGCAACCGCGTGTGCACCGGAAGGGAAAAGGATGTCGGCTTAGGCTGGGTAGAGCGAGAAAGTGTCGACTGTCTGTCCGTCAATGCTTGCTTTTCAGCTTGATGGGAACTGGATGTTTCATTGGATTAGCTATAAATATACATGAATGCAGAGGATTTATCAGCAGTAAGTGGCAGGAGAGGCAGAATTTATTGCAGAGCGGGCAGAGGATTTTGAAATAATATGATCCTGGAGAAATAAATTAGTATATCCTTACATATTCATCTGCAATAATGGGTAAAGAAGTATATTGAACAGTAACTGTATAGTTGCCAAGTTGAAACTGGAGGATGAGCAGATGAGAAAGATGAACCGGGGAATGATTACCTCATTAGGTGCAATCGGAGTGGCGCAGGCATTGAAAATTGTCACTCATAAAAAAGTGACTGGGGAATGGGATTGGAAAAAGGCCTTTACGACAGGCGGTATGCCAAGTTCCCACTCAGCAGGGGTGTCTGCACTCGCTGCATACGTTGCTGCCAATAAAGGGGCACGCCACACAGAGACGGCTTTGGCCATCGTATTCGGCGTCATCGTCATGTACGATGCACAAGGTATACGCCGGCATACTGGAGAGATTGCACGTCTGGTCAATGACCTGGAAGACAGCTTTGTGAAATTCTCCGGAGAATTTCCAAGTTTTGAATTTATCGAACGTGAAAAGCAATTAAAGGAATTGCTTGGCCATCAGCCAGTTGAAGTGGTTGCCGGAGCAGCTTTCGGTACAATTCTCGGATTGGTTTCAGCAGCGATTGAAAATCGTGTGCGTGAGATTGAAGAAAAAGAAAAGCGCTCAAAAGCTCGCTTGCCATATGATAACCGCAGCAGCCGTTTAACACGATCCCATTAAAAAATACAGCCATCCCTTTGGGAATGGCTGTATTTTTCTGTCCAAATCGGGTGACCGCACCTCAACCGGCAAAGACCGCACCTCAAAGTGTGATAACCGCACCCCAACCGGCAAAGACCGCACCTCAACCATCCAACACCGCACCTCACCAACTAAAAAAGGAAGGCGCGAAGCCTTCCTCCTGTCACATCATCTTTTCCAATGCCATTTTTGCTTCGGTAGAAGTTTGGGGATCGACCTGGATGCGGTTAATGATGCGTCCTTCAACCAATTCTTCGAGCACCCATGTCAAATGCGGCAAATCGATGCGGTTCATCGTCAGGCACGGACACATATACGGGTTGAGCGATACAATATCAAGATCGGGATGATCGGCAATCAGCCGGTTGACCAGATTCATCTCTGTGCCGATCGCCCATTTGGATCCGGGTTCTGCCGCCTCGATCATATCGATGATGTATTTGGTCGAGCCGGCAAAATCCGACTGGCTGACCACTTCATACGTGCATTCTGGATGGACCAGAATGTGGCGATTCGGTTCATTGGTCCGCAGGTTGTCGATGTGCTTGGGTAAAAAGTTCATGTGGACGGAACAGTGGCCCTTCCACAGGATCACCCGGACATCCTCTACCGGACATTGCGCTTCAAGCTTTTGCTTGATCGGATCCCATATGGCCATCTGCTCGAGCGGAATGCCAAGTTTGACCGCCGTGTTCCGGCCAAGATGCTGATCCGGCAGAAACAGCATACGCTCTTTTTGTGCTAATGCCCAGCGCACCATCGGCTCGGCATTTGATGAAGTCACGGTGGCGCCGCTGTTGCGTCCGACAAAAGCTTTGATGGCCGCCGTCGAATTGACGTAAGTCAGCGGAACGATAGTATCGCCGAACATTTCCTGCAGCTGGATCCAGGCGCGTTCGGTCTGATCGATATTGGCCATGTCCGCCATGGAACAGCCGGCGCGCATATCAGGCAGAATGACCGCCTGCTCGGCATTTGTCAGGATGTCTGCAGTTTCCGCCATGAAATGAACGCCGCAGAAGACGATATAATCCGCCGTCTGCTTACCGGCAATCTGCGATAATTGCAGCGAATCGCCGGTAACGTCGGCATACTTGATGACTTCGTCTTTCTGGTAATGGTGGCCGAGGATATACAAACGATCGCCGAGTTCGGCACGTGCACGTTTCGCACGTTCATGCAGCTCTTCCGTTGTGGCTTCCAAATAAGACTGTGGCATGGCATCTGTTTGTTGTAATTCGTTTAGGAATGAAGTCATTGATAGATGGCCTCCTTATGTGAAATGGCTAAATTCATGCTGATGTCCAGGTTGTGTACGCTATGGGTCAAGGCGCCGATGGAAATCACATCGACTCCCGAATGGCGATAAGCAGCAAGGTTGTTCAGGTCGATGCCGCCGGAAGCTTCTGTACGGATCGGTTCCGGAACCAGCTGCACCCAAGTTGCTATGGTTTCAGGTGTTTGATTGTCGAACATGATGGCGTCCGGCCGTGCAGCAATCGCTTCCTGCAATTGAGCCAGGCTCTCGACTTCGACTTCGATCATGGTCATATGCCCCAACGAGGAGCGGACCCTTTGGACTGCCTCAGTGATGGAACCGGCTGCTGCGATATGATTGTCCTTCAGCATGACTGCGTCGTAGAGGCCGTTTCGGTGGTTAAATCCGCCGCCGGTCCGAACTGCATATTTTTCGAACATCCGCAATCCGGGCGTGGTCTTGCGGGTGTCGACGATGCGGGTGTGGGTGGAGCCTAAAGCCTCAACGCATCGGGCGGTCAAAGTCGCAATGGCGCTCATGCGCTGGACCAGATTCAATAACACACGCTCTCCTGCCAATAAAGCCGCGACTGGTCCCTGAATGCGGACGATTGCTTCACCCGCTTTGACGAAATCCCCGTCTTTTTTGATGGATTCCACGGTGATTTCAGGATCAAGCAAGTGATAGCCCCACTGAAAACAGTCCAGCCCCGCAATGACGCCATCCTGTTTCACGCGGACCACAGCTTCGCCTCGATCTTTCTGGCTGAATAAAACAGAAGACACGTCACGGTCTCCAATATCCTCCAGTAAAAAACTTCTGATAGCCTCTTCGGCTTTTAAGCGATTCATGAAACCGTCTCCTTTTGCTGTAATTTTCGTTTTCCAATCGCCATGCCGGTTATAGACAGCTGAATGGTTTTTCCGGTCCACTCTTCTGAAGCCTGCGGTGCGTCAATCCGGTAATGGGCGCCGCGGCTTTCATCGCGGAACAGTGCGGCTTGGGCAATCAGGCTGCTGGCCGTATAGCGGTGAATTTCTTTGATCTGCTTTCCGGAATATTGCTGCAAATCAAATCGCAATAACGGGAAATCGGCGATAAACTGTTTTAATTCGTCGGCTTCTCTTAAAATGCCGACCTGCTCGGTCATGCGCAGTTGCAGATTCCATGGGAGAGAGAATTTCTTCACCGGTTCAATTAATTCAACAGACTCTTTTTTATGGCTAAAACCATAAGTTTGTATTTTGGTTGCCAGGCGTTTAGCGAACACCAAGCTTTCCAGCAATGAATTGCTGGCGAGCCGGTTGGCGCCGTGAACACCGGTTGAAGCGATTTCTCCGATGGCATAGAGACGGGGGATGGTGGTTTCTCCCCATTCGTTCGTCTGGACGCCGCCCATATGAAAATGGGCTCCAGGCCGTACAGGGATCATCTGCTTTTCAGGATGTATATGGTGGTCCCTGCAATTCCTATAGATGGAAGGGAATTTCACCTTGAAATCCTGAAGGTGGCGGGCATCAAGAAACACGGACCCTTTTTGCTGCCAATGCCATTCAATGGTACGCGCGACGATATCCCGAGGTGCCAGCTCCAGCAACGGATGGACATCTTCCATGATGCGTCGCCCTGCTGCATCGACGAGCCAGGCGCCTTCCCCACGAACGGCCTCGGAAATCAGTCCACACGATTTGCCCTTGACAGTAAAAACAGTAGGATGGAACTGGACAAACTCCAAATCTTCCAGAACGGCGCCTGCGTGAAAGGCCAGTGATAAGCCATCTCCCGTAGCAACAATGGAATTAGAGGTTTGGCTGTACAGCTGGCCGATGCCGCCAGTCGCCAATACAATATGCTGAGCATGGATGATTGAGCGTTTGCCGAAGGCGTCTTCTACGCATACGCCTGTGCATTGGCCCTCGGTTATAATAAGTTCCAATACAGAGCTGTATGGCAAGCGCTTGACGCGGTTTTCGGTCTTACTCAATAAATGATGCTGCAGCATTTTGCCGGTCTGGTCGCCGCCGGCATGAATAATCCTGCGGGCGGCATGTGCCGCTTCCTGCCCAAGCATCGGCAGGCCTTCTTCATCGGCATCAAAAGGCAGTCCTTGTGACAACAGCATTTCGATGAGAGCTTGTCCTTCCTGGACCAAAACTTCTACCCGCTCGGGATTGGCATGGTTAGCAGCAGCAGACAATGTATCAGCGGCATGGGACGCAGGATGATCGCCGGGACCGATACTGGCGGCAATGCCGCCTTGTGCAAGGGCGGTATTGCCTGAAAAAGCATCTTCTTTCGTGAGGACAACGACGGAAAGGGAAGGGGAAAGGGAATGAGCCAGCATTAAGCCGGCTGCACCTCCACCGATGATACAAATATCAATCATAAGTTTACACCAACTTTACAAGTGTCTTGACACTATTAATGACATAAAGATAGAGTGATTACAAGGTTAACATCCTATTCGAAAAGGAATGAGGTAGAAATGATGATTTATTTGGACTATGCGGCAACCGCACCGATGCGGCAAACTGCCATCGATGCCTATGCAGAAACAGCCAAACAGGTTTTTGGCAATACCCAAAGCCTTCACGATGCGGGTTCGGCTGCTTCCAACTTGCTGGAGGCGTGCCGGAGAATATGGGGAGGCTTTCTCAATGCCCGTAGCGAAGGAGTCTATTTTACAGGCAATGCATCTGAAGGCAATCAATTGGCCATCCGTTCGCTGCTGAGGGGAAGAGCTGGTGGATATCGTGAAATTGTCACAACAAAACTCGAACATGCTTCTGTTTTGACGGCTCTGCATGAACTGGAGAAAGAAGGATACCGAATCCGTTATGTGCCGGTCGATGCGGATGGCATCCTGGATTTTGAACAGTTTCATAGTCTGGTCACCAGCCAAACGGCGTTAATCGTCATTCAGCTCATCAATTCGGAAATGGGGGCCATACAGCCTGTAGCAAAATGTGCTGCCTATGCAAAAGAAAAAGCAGTGCCCATCCATTGCGATATCGTTCAGGCCTTCGGAAAAATCCCAGTGGATCTGTCGCAACTGGGCGTCACTTCAGCTGTCTGTTCGGGCCATAAAATCGGCGGCCCGAAAGGTGTGGGCATTGTTTGGGTAGACCCGGGCACCCACTGGGAGTCGGTTTATGAAGGAACTGTCCATCAAGGGGGATTTCGTGCGGGAACGGTGGACGTGCCGGGAATCGCAGCGGCAACAATTGCTGGAAAAGAAGCAACTGCCGAGCAGCAGCAAGCGAAAACACATGCTGAAAATCTGCAGCGTTATTTGATGGAGCAGCTTCCAGACGAAGTTTTATTGACCGGCGACCCAGCGGGGAAATCGCCCTTTATCCAAGGATTGCTGCTGCCGCATGTTGAAGGGCAGTGGATGATGCTTGAATGCAACCGCCGGCAGATTGCGATTTCCACAGGCACCGCCTGCAAGATTGGTGCGGGTGAGGCGATGTCTGCCATGAGCGCTATGGGAATAGAGCAGGATGCTGCACGGAAATTTATCCGGATTTCATATTCAGGAAGTACGACCAAGGCGGATATCGATGCTTTTCTGGATGTAATCCACGCATCGATAATAAAATTTTCGCTTTAATGGTCCGATTGTAAAGCGCAGATTAAGAAATTCTAAAGACTCCTGAAAAAGGATTGCGGTGTTTAGCGGATGGTATAAGCTGAGCATAACGCCTAATCATTTTGAAGGAGGAAGATCATTTGAAAACTTTGTTTTTGAAAATGTCTGTCCCCGTTATCGCCCTTGGATTTGTTTTGACGCCGTACGTGGATACACAGGCTTATATGGCAATAAAAAATCCGGCATCTGAAGAACAAAAACTATCCTATGAACCTGGAGCGGGAGTTTTGGAAAGGTTAGGCCCCTACGAGAAACAATTCGACGCACTTGAAGAAGACCTCCAGGCACTGATCACAGAACTGGATGGCGAAGAAACCATTAGCTTCGAGCAATATCAGCAGTACCAGTCTACGCTCGATGGGTTGCTCCAGGAATTGAACACACTGTCCCAGGAAATCGAATCAGAATCCCCAGCAATAAATCAGAACTTCAAAGAACTGCTGCTCGTTCAGGAGAAGATGCATGGGATTGACGTGAAATAGGCAGCAGTTGAAATTAATACAAAAGAAACCGCAGCTGTCGAAGTGACAGCTGCGGTTTCTTTTGACACTAGTTATTGGCAGGTGCGAAATCATGTGAAGATTGTTTTGGATTAGGCCCGTATTTATTGCTGCCGGATTGGCTGTCCAATAAAGTAAATACAAATAAAGCGATCCATCCAAGGACAGGAATAAAGCTCAGCAGCAGCCACCAGCCTGATCGGCCGATATCGTGAAGCCGTCTGACAGTGACGGACAAGCTTGGAATAAATATGATGAGTGAGAAAATAGTAGTTAAAAGTCCAACGTCCGGTGCAATTTCCAAACCGGCTGCAAGTTCCACGATTGTTAAGGCAAACGAGATGATCATTACCCCTAATATAAAAGTCCAGTATTCTTTGCGCCGCGATCTGCCACTAAAAACAAAAGCCTTTCTGAATGCATTTAAAAATTCTTCCATAATCCCATCTCCTAAATTATAGTATTTTACTGATCTAATCATATCAATTTAAAATAAGAAATAATACTGCGAATTTAATATTTTTTTACATTTATTTTATTTTATTAACTGTAAATTTGCTATCTATGATAAAATCATCTTTTGAATAGATAGATTTATTACAAATAGGAAGACTTCGTGACAACTTGCAACCCTGAGTAGTTGTTTGACGTTATAAGGTTTATAATGGAAGAAATTAATGGGATTTATGCTAGTCCATCAGGAGGTACCGCCATGACATGTAATAAATGTGGGAGAGAAAATGAGGAAGGTGCAAAGTTCTGTAAAGAATGTGGCCATTCGCTCATGCAAAGAAGAAGCAAAAAGCAGAAAAAACGTAATTTAATGTATGCAATCGTATTGGTTTTAACTTTATTGGGCGTAGGAATTGGTTCTGCGCAATTAATGCAAGATGAAGCAGAGCCAGTAGAGCCGCCCAAAGAAGAACAGACGGCTGAAATAGAACCGGAGCCAGAAGCGCCGAAAGTTGAAGAAGAACCTGAAGAAGAGCCGGCAATTGAACCGGGGATTGTGGAAAAGGTCGAGGAACCTGAAGAAACGGTTCCAGCTGAAGAGGACACAGCAGGTACTGTAACCAAAGTGGAAAACGTTGTACCACCTTCCGAACAGACAGAAAAAGTAGAGCCTAAGAAAAAAGAAAAACCAGCGATCATCAAGGAAGCACAACAAAAAGTTTATACCATTCTGACTGAAGGCGGACAAGGCTCAGGATTCCTGTTCTCCGATACCGGAATGGTTGTAACAAACGCCCACGCTGTAGCTGGCTTCACTGATGTAGTGGTCCGCAACATCAATGGCCAGGACCATCCAGGCACAGTTATCGGCATTTCCGATGAATCCGATATTGCGTTGATCCATGTAGAAGCATTCCAAGGCATTACGCCATTGGAAGTTGAAATGGAAGCAACAGATGTCGGAACCGAAGTCATTGCGCTGGGCAGCCCTGCAGGTATGGAAAACACTGCAACAATCGGCTATTTGACAGGGATTGACCGTGATTTCTATCAGGAATTTACGTATGAAGACATTTATCAGATCGACGCGAAAATTGCACCGGGAAGCAGTGGGGGCCCGTTAGTGGATGCAACAACCGGTAAAGTGATCGGCATCAATTCACTGGTGATTGAAGAAGGCGATTCGATCGGCTTTTCGATTCCGATGTACTCTGTGTATGAACAATTATCGCAATGGGTTACGGCTCCAATGTCAGCAGAAGAAGTCGCAGCCTTATTCAAAGTCTACGACGACTATAGCGGCTATGAAGATGAAGATTACGAATACGACATCGACTTGGAAATGAAGTTTGATGAAACCAATTTGAGTGAATTTATCGGAGATTTCCGTTATTATTATGAAACATCGCTGAAAGAAGAGGACTTTTTCTACGTCCAGAATCTTCTGGTCTACCAAAGCGATATCTATAATGGCATTTCCGAGTACATTACAGACATCGCAGACAAGGGCATGGAATTCAACTTTACGAAGCTGGAGATTTCCGGCATTGAAATCTTCGACGACCATGCAATCGTCCACACGGAAGAAGCCTTCGACCTTAAAGATGAAGCCGGGGAATGGTCCGTTCAAGAACGCAATAAAACCTACACCATCGTAATGGACGAATACGGTTTTTACTATGTTTCCGACATTATTAATAAAGAATAGGAAACGGCTGATACGAAAGCTATCCATCAGAATCTTTTGATTCTGATGGATGGCTTTTTTGCTGCTGAAAAGAATAAAATATTGCTTGTTTTTGTGGCAAAAGCTGTTCTATGCAGTATAATAAAATTGAATTAAATTATCTGAATATTGAAATTTGTGTAAAAAGAGGGATGCATATGGTGGTGCTAGTAACTGGGGGGAAGCCGGATTTATCGGTAGCCACGCAATGGTCAAGCTGCTTGAAAATGATTATAAAGTAGTGGTGGTGGACAATCTATCAAATAGCCAATTGGCTCCAATAGACCGAATAAAAGAAATGACCGGAAAGGACTTTGCATTCCATCAAGTGGATTTATTGGATTACGAAGCTTTGGATGCTGTGTTTTCTTGGTATGACTAATGCATTTTGCTGGCTATAAGGCAGTCGGGCAATCGGTCCAAATGCCGCTCAGCTACTACAACAACAATATCAACGGCACGTTGACATTATGTGAAGTTATGCTGAAACACAAGCTGGAGAAACTGGTATTCAGTTTATCAGCAACGGTTTACGGCCATCCAGAACGGGTGCCGATTGAAGAATCATTTTCCTTATTAGCCACCAATCCCTATGGCCGGACCAAATTGATGATTGAAGAAATTTTACGGGATCTGGCTGTTTCAAACCCGTCTTTCCGAATTGCGATTTTGCGCTATTACAATCCCATCGGTGCGCATCCTAGCGGTCGATTAGGCGAAGATCCGAGGGGAGTGCCGAATAATCTGATTCCGTACGTCATACAAGTTGCGATCGGCAAACGGCAGGAGCTGCAGGTGTTTGGGGGAAACTACAATACCAGTGATGGGACCGGTGTCCGTGATTACATACATATCATGGATTTAGTGAAAGGCCATATCAAGGCACTTGAGTATCTGGAAAAGCATGAAGGCATCGAAACCTTCAATCTTGGAACAGGCACCGGCTACAGTGTGTTGGAAATCGTCCACAACTTCAATGAAGTGACAGGCAAAAAAATTCCTTATCAAATCACAGACAGAAGGCCCGGCGATATCGGAGTCTGTTACGCCAATCCGGAAAAAGTGAAAACCCTGCTTGGATGGCAGGCGGAGAAAAGCCTAAAAGAGATGTGCAGGGATTCATGGAATTGGCAGGTTCAAAATCCCGGTGGGTTCCATTAGCAATCCCATCGTTTTCACGCAGGATGCAGAAGGGGATAGCTATGTTCGATATCTATTAGGAAATGTGAAAGCGCTGGAAAATGATCCCGTCACTTTCCATTCAGGAAATAAGCGATGAGGACAAGGTTTTCGTCCTTAGGCTCCATTATTTACTGATGGATAAGATAGCGCAATTTGAATTGCCTGCGAATAGTGTGGATGCGTCCACTTATCAGGACATCCAGGAGCTTTACCTGCTGACAAATACTGAAACGTCTTCGCTTGTGAAGCAGGAAAACAGCCGATTTTTCTTTCAAGGTATTGCTGCGCAGTATGATATCACGAAATTCAATAAGCCGAAGGTGATTGTGGAAACCATCGCCAAGCGCGAAAATAAGTGGCAGCTATCTGAGAAGCTGTGGGTTCCAAAGGCCACCCGACCTCTCGCCGGAAACTTCAATACCAGAGATAGAAAGGGAAATAAGGATCTGCCTGCAGTGATGCTCGAACTGGATAAAGCGGATAAAGGAAAAATTTATCCATACGAAGAACAATCTTTTTTGATAGAGCTGGATGCGGATCCGATGATGGGGGCTGGGAAAGAACCAACCTATGATTTTTCTTTCAAGTTGGCTCCGTTGCTTCACTCGCAGAAGGCTGGGTAAAGGGGAACATAAAAAGCACTTTCGCAAAGAAAGTGCTTTTGAACGGCTGGCGAATTTTTTTGTCAGACTTTTTCAGTTGTTTTCAGTAGCTGTTTTCATTGTCCGTAGTTAACATTTTGTGGTTCTTTGTTGGACGTAACTGAGTTTTTTATGGAAGTTGGCTCCAGGTATTTGATCTTGCCTGTAAATGGCCGTGTAAAGCTATTTTGGTACAATAAGAAGGCAACTCCGATACAGGATGCAATCGTGAGGAACGTCATAGTGGCTACATAAGTGAAGAAATTTTCACCAAATGTCAGAGAAAGCTTAACGAAATAGGGAAGAAAAATCATATGTGTCAAATAAATGAAGAATGAAAAATTACTGATCATAACTAAGGTTTGGTTGTTGAAATTAAACTTCCGAATCAACGCTACTAAAAGAAAGAACATGCTGACGGAATACAGCAGCATATCATATCGTTCACTTGAAATTCTTGTATAGTCCATTTCCAGATAATTGTACATGATGATGCCAAAACTGATGGTGGTCATTAAAATCGGTATCCATATTTTAGCGGTTAAAAATGTGATCAGTTGTTCATAGTATTGGCCAATATAAAATGCGACAATAAAATAAAACAGCCACATGAAAATATGGGTCTTATACCAAAGCGGATATTGCGTCAATACAAATTCCTGATAGGAGCCAATGTGCACAAAGCAGTACACATGTGCAAAAGAGATGGCAAACGAAATGAGGATTGGTCCAAGAGGATTGATGCGTGCCAGGTATTTTCCGATCAGCCAATGAAGAATATAGAATTGGAAGATTACAATGACGAAAAATCCATACCATTGACCGAATATAACCTTTTGGAAGGCGACTTCCAAGAAAGAAGATAAGTCTCTCTCAGATCCTCTGTAACTGACGATTAACCCGATTAATATGTAAGGCATTAAAATATACTTTATCCGCTTTGGAAAAAAGCCTTTTTTAAAACCGTTGGGGTAATTTTTGGACAGCAGAGTTTCAGATAATAAAATGAATATAGGGGTAGAGCAAAGCAAAGCGAACCTTATCCAAATGATATATTGATCATAGGCAGCTTGGTCAACTTCGATGTTCTTTAAGTAATTTGATATTGAATGTGTCACTACGATGGAAAGACACATGATGGCTCTTATAATATTGATTTCATTTAAATTTTTCACGTAAATTCTCCAATGGGCAAACGATACTGGAAGCAGTAAGGTTATTTCTGTATTTGAAAAAGCAAGTAAGTGTATTACCTGTTTACATTATTATAGTATAAATATTCTTTTTCCACCTGTCTATCCTTTATTTTAATTGACAGAAATTACAAGAATGATAACATAAGATATTGCAATAATAAAACTGTTTGGGAGATTAGCAGCTATGATTTTTAAAAATTTTTCGAAGCAATTAAAAAAAAGATTAGTAAAAAGAGTAGAAGTAGAAAAATATTACTTTAAAGAGCAGACTCTGCTCTTTGAATTCAAATTATTTAATTTCTTTACGTTAAAAAAGAGTGTCAAAGCAGAATTTTTGATTAATGAAGAGGTCCACCAATTAAGCCATGAGCTATTGAACAACAACCGCCTGATTGTAAAAATACCGCAGTCTCTTCTTGCGCTGGTTACTTCAAGCTCAATTATGCAGTTGACCATCAATAACAAAAAAATATGGATTACAGAACATGATACATACAAAGCAGGGGATTTTCAGGAAGCTCTGTTGATCGGCAACAAGTTCTTATCGACGAAAGTGAAAAAGAATATTATTATCAACAACCGATTTGCAGATTTTTACTTTATGGACAGCCCAATCGACTCGCGGGTCAAATCAGTGCAATACGATGTGCTCACCTTGTCTTTGGATGTACCGGAAGTGGCTGAAAAAGCTGATGCAGAAGTTGAACTTTATGCGTTTAATAACTTTCAATTTCGCATATTGACAGGCACGAAAGATGGAAAAAATAACACCGTTGTGGTCAATGATTTTTCAGAGATGGCAGCTGGATTATGGCGGATGTTTCTCCATATCAACAATAAACTATACCCATTGAACTTAGTGGAACCTTTTGCTGTGCCGTTCAGTTCCTACCATCATCAGCTCCAGATTCTCAGCCGGAAATCCGTGTTTTATTTGGAATTGATTCCGCACTCTATGAAAATCGAGGCACTTTCAATTGAGGAAAAACAAAATTATGAGTATCTTTTGTCATTTTCTCTTTCCCGGGAAGACAGCGGGGTTGCTTGTTCGCTCCAAGTAGATGAACCAAAAAGTGGGATGCTTAAAACGTATCCGTTAGAGCGTAAAGGCAGCCAGCTTCAAACATCTTTGCCGATGAAGGAATTGCTTGAAAACTTTTTTGTGAAGCGTTTTTTTCTTGTTGAGCATAGTGAAGAACCTAGAGTTTACAGATTCAATTTAGATAAGCAATTGCTGCACAACACTACTACGCATTATAAAGTCATCTCGAATTCACAATTCGTTAAGTTGAGATTCTATCGCCGCAAAGATTTGTCTCTTGGCCTGGCAATGACCCAAGCTAAGTTGAAGAAATCAGTCCGTGAAGTAAAAGATTTTCAGATAGAAGGCGTGATAGGGTCGATTGAAGAGTTTATAGGTTCAAAAGCTTACTTGATGATTGAAGACCGTTTGTCTCAAGGGTCGCTTCAAGTCCCTATTACCGGAGAGTTTTCAGTTGATCTCAATAGTTTGGATTTGATTGGAATCAAGAGTAAAGAAAAAACGGTGCTTGACCTTTTCGTCGTTATTGAAAACGGGTCCGGAGAGATTATCCGAAAAGAAAAAATCAGATACAATACGGCACGTTATAAGAAAGACAACTACTATAGCTATAAAAAACAACATGATGACCAAGGCAATGAACATCACTTTATGGTTACCACAACCCCGTTCAATAATGTGAAGATCGAGTCATTCACCATACCTAGTCATGTGAAGATTCCGGCGGATGTGCAAACAAAAGATGAAAATGTCTGGTTGCTGGGAGAACGCACGAATACGGCCCAGGACAATGGAATCATCTTTTTCAAGTGGCTGCAGGAAAACACAACGATCGAATCTTATTATGTGATAGAAGAAGACAGTTCTGATTATGAACACATCAAACACCTCCAGAACGTCTTGATTTTTGGCTCCGACAAACATTTTGAAATTGCTTTCAAAGCCAAAGTTTTGCTTGGGACTCATGATTTGGAGAATATTTTGCCTTACAAGCCGGCAAAAGGCTTTTTCGGCTATGAAGAAACCGTGAAAATCTTTCTCCAGCATGGCGTGCTGGGCCGGAAAAACGTTGAGTACCATAAAAAGAATTACGAGATGCCATTTGATTTGTTCATTGTCAGTTCGGACCCTGAAAAGCAGGTCATTGTCATGGATGAGATGGGTTATGAGGATCACGAGGTAGCAGCAACCGGTCTGGCGCGTTTTGATAATCTGATCCAGGTTAATCCTCCAAAAGACATTTTGTTAATGCCAACATGGCGTGATTGGATCAATACGGATGAACAATTTTTGAAGAGCGAATACTTTCTTGCTTATTCCAACTTAATCCAAAATGAGAAACTGCTCCGCTTGCTTGAAGAGTATAAGGTCAATATCAACTTTTATCCGCATTACCGGGCTCAGGATTATTTCCAGAGTGAGATAGAAAATATGCACGAACGCATAAAATTCATTCCGCTCGGGTCTCAGACAGTTCAGCAGCTATTGATTGACCATGCTTTGCTGATTACGGATTACAGCAGTGTCAGCTTTGATTTTACATTACTCAACAAACCCGTCGTCTACTATCATTTCGACGTAGACCGCTTTTTCCGTAAAGGCATCCTGCGGCCAATCGAAGAAACGTTTATTGGTGGCATCGGTTCCTACGAAGAAGAGCTTGTAACGATCATTGAAGATAGAATTAAAAGCAATTTTGCAAATTTCGAATATGAAATCACTGGCATCATTAAACATCAGGATCAGCACAATAGCCGACGGATTTATGACGAAGTCCAAAAACTGATCGAGGCGAAAAAAACTACAACAGTTTGAATTCCTTAACGTGATTTCAGCTGTCGTAATCAAATGTATGCATAAGAAAAAGAGCGGTGAGATTTATCTCGCCGCTCTTTTTCTAATTGAATTTAATAATGATGAACTTTACTCGCTGGAAACCAAGTCAGCTACCAAAATATAACGATCCGGAGCATATCCGACATAGTCGAATGGGTAGCAGGTCGAGACGGTTAAAGTGGCTCTTGGTTTCGGAACAATGACAGTCCGGTCATCTTCGTCTACGATTCGCACTTGGCGAACTTTATAGGTGAAGGTGCCAGAATGGGTTTTGACAATCAACAGATCCCCTTTGCCGACCTCGCCAAGCTCGCGAAACACCGTATCGCGGTGGCCCGACAATACGGAATTGTCATTTTCGCCAGGCATGACACTTTGAGCAAAATGTCCGACGCCTTTTTCCAGCTCGTCTTCATCCGTACCGTGTATAATCGGCAGGCTGGCTTCAAGCTTCGGGATAATCAGTTCGCCCATCAAGTCACCGATTTGCGGTGTTTCCGGATACTTGGAACTGATGGCTAATTCCGCGGCCTCCTGCTCTGCAGGTGTAACAGATTTCTCGGATTCTTTTGACTCCCCGGCAATTTTGATAGACTGTGATTCGGGTTTGTTGCCGAAATCTTGTGCTTCGACGTTCCCAGTTTTATAAAGCATATAGCCTTTTACAAAAGTTGCGGTGCTGGTGGTGCTGAACCATAGACCGAGAACGATAAGGACGATGGACAGAGAAAGAAGAAGCGGTTTCCTGCTTCTTCTTTTTTTGTGCTGTTCCTTCGCCATTAGGCTTCTTCAGCTCTAATGCGGCGGAATAAGGCAAAACTGGCTAAAAGCAACGCTAGGCCGAAAACGGTATTTGCGACAAAATCAGAAGCCGTAGCAGGCAATTTCCCGCCTGTCACAGTTTGGGATGTAGCTGGTGCTGTTGGAGCAGTTACAACTGGTTTTTGTATCACAGTTGGTGCTGAAATCACTTTTTCGACTGTGTCCAAGTCTTTTCCAGTATCGACGATCAAGTCAGATCCGAACATTTCAGCAGTCAAAAGGATGTCTGCCAGGAATACATCTTTCAGGTTATAAATTTCAATCAATAGATCAGCGCCTTCAGTTGATTCAAGCGTCATCAAAGTAGCTAATGACACAGCTGTTTTCTGGCCGTCTTTGACAAAGTAATAAGCTGTTTTCACTTCAAACAAGTCGATCAACTCATTGTAGATCGCCATCATTTCAGCAATCTGCTCTGCTGTCAGTTCGTCAGCAGTTTCAAAATCGCCGATCGCCATCATGCGATCGCTTAATTGTGTCAGCTGTTGTTCGAAAGCAGGATTTTCGTAATTCAGTGTTTCCAGATGAGCGACCAATCTTTCCACTTCTTCTTCAGTCATACCCAGTTCAGTGAAAAGGCCGTCGATATCGATTACATATTCACCCATGTCTTGATAGAAAAGAACCGTGGATTCTAAATCCTCAATATATTCATAATTTGAAAGGGAATCATCATAACCTTGCAAAAACGCTTCCAGCTCTTTTTCAGAAGCGAATCCATATGCTTCCATGAGCTCCTGCAAGTTAGTGGCATCGATTGGAGTTGCTGCATAGTCTTCCAGATAAAACTCAATATAGTATTCAACATCTTCCATAAAAATCAGGTAGACGCCGTCAAGCACGTCCTGGCCATACTCGAGGTCGCCGTATTCATAAAGCAATTGATTTATTTCTGTGCGGGACAGCCCCAAATTACCTGTTAAAGTTTGAACGCCTTTTTCAGTCAATGGTGTACCCAATTCGGTAACACTATCAAAATCATCCAAAGACCAGTTTTTACTTTCCAGATAGTCCAAGTAATCCGGTTTCTCCCAATTGATTTCTGTTAAAAATTGGTCGAATTTAGCATCATCCGATTTGATGGCGAATGCCGAGAGCGGCATCATGCTAAATGCAAACCCTAAAACTAATAAAAATACAGTTAAACGTTTCATTTTCTTCCTCCTGTGTATAAAAAATGGAATATCTAGATTATTATAGTCTTGGGTTTAATGAATTGACATAGGTATAAATATTCATATAAATTGAATTTTAAAGGTAATTGGAATAGGTTTAAAAACGATCCCAATTCGCTCAGTTTGCAAAAGATAGGTAATGTATTCAGAAAGTTCTGAAAAATGTTATGATAGATAATAAATGAGCGTTGCAAAAAGGAGGAGCTACCGATGTCCATCAGAAAAGCCGTCATTCCAGCTGCTGGTCTTGGAACACGATTTCTTCCTGCCACTAAAGCCATGCCAAAAGAGATGCTGCCAATCGTAGACAAACCTACTATCCAATACATTGTTGAGGAAGCTATTGCATCGGGAATTGAAAGCATCATTATTGTAACCGGTAAAGGAAAGCGGGCAATCGAAGATCATTTTGACCATGCGCATGAACTGGAGGCAATGTTGTTGGCAAAAGGGAAACTGGAGATGCTGGAAACCATTCTTGAAACGTCGAAGCTGGAAATTCACTATATTCGCCAAAAGCATCCACTTGGTCTGGGGCATGCAGTTTGGTCAGCCCGCAACTTTATCGGTGATGAGGCATTTGCTGTATTGCTGGGTGATGATATTGTGGAAAATGAAGAGCCCTGCCTTGCTCAGCTGATGAAGCAATTTGACAAAACCGGAAACTCAATCGTTGGCGTTCAGCAGGTTCCAATAGAAGAAACGGATCGATATGGAATTATCGATCCGCTGTCAATGGATGGCCAGTTGATAAGAGTAAGAAATTTTGTGGAAAAACCGGTACTGGGGACAGCTCCTTCCAATTATGCGATTATGGGGCGCTATATTTTAACTCCAGAAATATTCGGTTTTTTGGGTGAACACCAGTTTGGAGCAGGAGGAGAAATCCAGCTTACAGATGCCATCCAAAAATTAAATGAAATTCAAAGGGTTTATGCCTTTGAGTTTGAAGGGCGCAGGTATGATGTGGGAGAGAAGTATGGATTTATCGAAACGACGATAGATTTTGCCTTAAAGCGTCCCGAGCTGAAAGAGCCGCTATTAAAGCTGTTCGAACAGATTTTGCGTGAGGAAAAAGTCAAGGCCGCTTATGAAGATACGAATGGGATAATAGGTGGGAAATAGCCGGAGGTTTCGTATCCAGTGCCGATAAGCTGCTGCGTGAGCAACAGGCAAGATTCGGCTCATGTATAATGATAGAAAACAAAGGCAGGGGAGGTCAACGCGATGGAAACCATTCTTGCAATATGTATCGGACTGGCATTAAGTGCAACTGTGGGTTTTAGAATTTTTACCCCACTGTTGATAACGGGAATATTCGTTCATGTAGACTGGTTGACGCTTTCAGAAGGTTTCAGTTGGATCGGCAGTACCCCGGCGATTATCGCCTTTGCTATAGCCACACTTTTTGAAATTGCGGTCAATTATATTCCTGGTTTAGGCTCGTTCATGAAAATGATTTCGACGCCGATCGCCGCTTTGGCAGGCATCCTGCTGACTGCTTCTTTTATCGGAGATATAAGTCCTTTTCTGGAATGGAGTATCGCCATCATCGGCGGAGGGGGAGTAGCTACAGCTTCGCATGCGACCATCACAGCAGTAAAGGGAGTGAGTGAAACTGCTATGATGAGTCCGGGCGTTTCTGCAGCAGAAGACGCCACAGCAACAATAGCGCCGATACTGATATTTATTGCACCCGTTTTGTCGATTTTCTTTCTGCTTGGCATGGCATTTATAATCTTCAAGCTATACCGCAGGTTTTTGTACAAGCCAAAAGCCATATAGAAAAGGAGCTGGAAATAGATTCCGGCTCCTTTTTTGGTTGGTTTTGGTCAATGGCATTTCATGAAGTAAGTTCGCCTGCTATCTTGGAATCACCAGCACTTGACCTACGCTAATCACATTGACATTGGTGATTTTATTGGCGGCGGCTATTATGGAAACGGTCGTATTGTAGGTGCGCGCAATGCTATACAACGTATCTCCAGCCTTGACAGTGTATGTGACAGAAGTGACGGGCGGCGCAGTGGTTTGGCCAGGAATCGTCAATACCTGCCCGACAAAAATCAGATTATAATTGGTGATGTTGTTGGCTTTAGCCAATGCTGCAACAGTTACATTGTATTTTTTTGCAATACTGTAAAGTGTATCTCCGGCCTTAACTGTATATTTGACAGTAACAGCAGGGGGAGGAGCCACTTTGCTCGGAATCGTCAATACCTGCCCGACAAAAATCAGATTATAATTGGTGATGTTGTTGGCTTTAGCCAGTGCTGCAACAGTTACATTGTATTTTTTTGCAATGCTGTAAAGTGTATCTCCGGCTTTGACTGTGTACTTGGTGCCGGCAGCCGGCAATTTTAATAACTCAGAGACAGTGACGAATTTATATCCCTTAGCTTTCAATTTGCTGATCATACTTGGCAAAGCACCTGGAGTTCCGGATGCTCCTGCGCCAGTATGCATCAAAACAATGGATCCTGGCACAATATTATTCAGGACTTTGTCGGTGATTTGTGTGGATGAAACGCCTTTCCAGTCAACGGTGTCGATATTCCACTGAATCGTATGGGTATATCCGGCATCACCGACCGCCTTCAAGACGGCTGCATTAGATGCACCGAATGGGGCTCTAAAAATCGGTTTGGTCGTTTTTCCGGTTAATCCTTTGATTGTGGCTTCAGTGGTATCAAGTTCACTCTTGATTTTTGCGGCAGTCAGTTTTGTGAAGTCAGGATGCGAATAAGAATGGTTGCCAAGCTGATGGCCTTTTGCTGATATGTTCTTGATCCAGGTAGGGTGGTTTTTGGCACCGGAACCTGTTAAAAAAAACGTTGCTTTTACATTATTGGCAGACAGGATATCCAGAATCTTGTTGATGTTTGTACCGTCTGAACCATCATCGAAAGTCAAGGCGACCACTTTACTGGTCGTATTTCCTTTTGTAACAAAAGTGGAACTTGCTGCTTGCGACTGGCCAGAGAAGGACAATACCGTAAACAGGATCAGTAATACGGCTGCTGAGACTTTAATCCATTTAGAAAGCACATTTCTCACCCCTTTGTTTAGTTCGCTGGGCCAAGCCCGCGTATGTATATAGGCAATCGGGGAATAGATGAGGTATCCGTGAGAAGAGCAAAGGTAACCGCAAGTTTTGTACTCCTATTATACCACGGGTATAAGCAATTTTCACTACTGTAAACTGAATATTAAGAATATTGTGGTGAGCTTTTAACGAGATAAAGTGAAAGGTGAAGATTTCATTAACAAAAGTGAAAAGCCAGCACCCCGAGTTATCCGGACGCTGGCTTTTTTCTATAGATCTTTTGGATCGTAAATGACTGTAATGAGCTGGCGTGTGCTTTGGCCCGTTGAATATGTATTCCAATGATTACGGAATTGAACGATTTTTTCGTGGTCAATCGCAGGATCCAGAATATGTTGAATCACTCTGCTGGTGGTCTTTACAATCGGACCAGGAAAATACAGACTGGTCTTTGCCCAAATTCCTTGAGTTTTACCGTAATCTGTAAGGTCGTAAGTGAAGAAAATCATCTTTTTTCCCAGCAATGAAAACTCTACCGGGATAGATGAATAATCAGTGATTAAAATATCGCTGACGATCAGCAATTCGTTGAGATGCGGGTAGTCGTTGACCAACAAGACGCGCGGATGCGCCTTGAAATTAGTGACCTCCTGGACAGAAGGATGAAGCCTGATCAACAAAACATACTGATCATCCAATTTATCCAGGAACTCTTCAACGTCCAGCTGCACTTGCATGCTTTGCAGTGAATTTTTGCGGAAAGTGGGTGCGTACAAGACCACTTTTTTTCCGGAAATGACCGGGTATAAGTCCATCAGCGCAGTATAGGCCTTCTGTTTAGCGGGCGGATCAAAGTAAAAATCAGTTTGCGGAACGCCTGTATAAATAAAATGGCTTTGATCGACATGAAAGGATTCAGAAAAGATATCCGCCATTTGTTGTGAACCCACAGGGATGTATTGAAAACGATCATATACCTGTTGAAACCGTAACTTTGCCCGTTCGCTTCTTGCCGAAGTTTCCGGATCGCTCCAGCCGAATTTTTTTATGGCTCCGGCTGCATGCCATAATTGAATGCACTTTACTTCTTTTCGGAATTTAATGACTGAAAGAACTCCCGCGTAATTGTCGACAAAAACATATTTGGAAGTAGCCAAATGATAAATCGATAAAAAGGTGTCTGCAATATTGGATGTTTCAAAGCTGTAAATCTTTTTATTGTCAGTGGAAATCGCAGTAAAATCAATTTTGCATTTGGCTTGGTTGACGAAAATGATTTGGTGTTTTTCCGCCTTTGATAATTCTTTTGCGATAAAAAATGCATTATCGCCAAAAGAGGAAAGAAAGACGGTTTTGTTACTCATAGGGAAAAGCTTAAACAGGGCAAATAAGATTTTAAACAGGAATAGATAGATGGAAATTCCAAGTTCTTTAATCATTGGTGATTGTAAAGGTCTGTTTTAATTTTTGTAGTCGAAATGCCTTCTGTACGCGGCAAGTAAATAACTTTACAGAAGTCCTTCAGTTCATCAAATTTGCCTTCCCAGTCAGAACCCATTACAAACAAATCCACATCGTTGTTTTTGATGTCCTTTACTTTTTGGCCCCAAGTGTTTTCAGGAATCACTTCATCAACGTATTTTATAGCTTCAAGTATCAATTTGCGTTCTTCATAAGAGTGATAGGCAGCTTTGCCTTTAGTCGCATTAAACTCATCGGACGATAAGCCTACTATTAAATAATCGCCGTTCTCTTTTGCACGTTTTAAAATGTTTATATGGCCATGATGAATCAAGTCAAAGGTTCCGTAGGTTATTACTTTTTTCATATATTTCACTCCAAAAATGCTTATTTTCGATTTATTTCACAATATGCTATGATATTATCTTATATGTTATCATGTGTAATAGCTATTGGAAATGAAGGGGATGTATGGGGTATTAGACGCATTGACAAAGAAAAAGATGCATTTTTTAAAAGATACTGGGTCTATTCTTCGTTTCAGTATAAAGTAAAAAGAAAAAGGATACCACAATTTTCAGTAAATTTATTCCAAATCCGTTTTTCAAGAAAGAAGTAAGGTGAATAATTTGAAAGTTGTCCAAAAAATCAAAGGTCTTAAAGATAGCAGCTATACAAGAAGGCTTTTTCGGGTGGTATTTGTGATACTTGGAAAACTTCCGAAAAAGAAAAAACTGGTCGTGTTTGAAAGTTTTCACGCGAAGCAATTCAGTGACAACCCGCGTGCCATTTATGAGTATATGAAAGAACATTACCCGGAATTCAAGCTTCTTTGGAGCGTCGATAAAAGCGCAATCAAACTGTTTGAGGAATTCAAGGTGCCTTATATCCGCAGATTCACCATCCCGTGGTTCTGGACATTTCCGAGGGCTGAATATTGGGTCAATAATGTCCGGCTGCCCCGGTGGATGCCAAAGCCTGAAGGCACTGTCTATCTTCAAACGTGGCACGGGACTCCCTTGAAAAAACTTGGCTTGGATATCGATGAGATCCACATGCCCAACACAGAAACAGAATCGTATAAAAAGAATTTCATATTGGAATCCGAAAAATGGGATTACCTGATTTCTCCAAATCCCTATTCAACTGAGATATTTAGGCGTGCTTTCCACTATAATGGAAAGGTCATTGAATCCGGATATCCCCGAAACGATGTATTAACCAGCCATTCAGATAAGTTGATCGGCAATCTGAAAAGGGATCTGGGTATTGCTGAAGACAAGAAAGTAATGCTTTATGCCCCTACCTGGAGAGACAATGAATTTTATCAAAAAGGGAAATACAAGTTTAAGTTCCAATTTGATCTGGACAATTGGAAGAAAGAATTTGGTGACGAGTGGGTGCTGCTATCCCGCATGCACTACCTGGTTGCTGAAAACTTTGATTTTTCTTCATATGAAGGTATGGTATATGATGTATCGCTTTATCCGGACATCCGTGATCTTTACTTAGCTTCCGATTTGCTGATAACGGATTATTCTTCGGTCTTTTTCGATTATGCAATTTTAAACCGTCCGATTATTTTCTTTATGTATGACCTGGAGAACTATCGTGACCAGCTGCGCGGTTTCTATATCGATATTGAAACAGATGCTCCTGGACCGATCGTGCAGACAGAAAAGGACCTTTTCCAGGCAATCCGGGAAATGGCAGATGAAAATGTGCAGTTGAGCCCGACTTTCTCAGAATTTAAAGACCGTTTTGCTTCCCTTGAAGATGGATTGGCGACGGAGCGTGCAGTAAAAGCCTTTTTAAAGTAATTACACAAGTTAAATTTCGAACAGCAGAACTATTGCTCGCGGTTTAACATGATAAAAAGTGATTAAGTGAGGATACCTATGAAATCAGCTATAAAAGTCATTAAAGAGCAAGTTCAATTCTTTTATTTAGTTAAACGATTGTCTGTTTACGAGTTGCGCAGCTTAACAAGAGGCAATTACCTGGGCGCAGCTTGGGAAATCATCAATCCGGCTATCCAGATTCTCATCTACTGGTTTGTTTTCGGTTTCGGGATCCGCCAGCGGGAAGATGTCGGCGACATTCCGTATTTCCAATGGATGTTTGCCGGAATTCTGGTTTGGTTCTTTATCAATAATAGTGTAATGAAATCATCCAAGTCCATTTACAGCAAAATTAGGATGCTGTCGAAGATGAATTTTCCGATGAGTGTCATTCCGAATTATACAATCTTTGCACAGTTTTACCCTCATCTGGTATTATTAGCTATCGGAATGGTGATACTGCAGTTTATCGGATTCCCGATTTCCATCTACTACTTGCAGTTGCCGATCTATATCATCGGTCTGCTGGTGTTCCTGTTCAGTTTTGCCTTGATTACCTCTACTTTATCGACCATCATCAGAGATGTTCAGATGCTGTTGCAATCGGTTATGCGCATGCTGCTGTATCTGTCTCCAATATTATGGCCGCCGACTTTGCTGCCGGAATCATGGCAGCCCTTCATGAAGCTTAATCCCTTCTACTATGTGATAGAGGGATACCGTTACTCGCTGCTTGGGGAAGGCTGGTATTTTCTTGAAAACCCTGTCTACACCCTTTACTTTGTTGGAGTGGTCGCGCTCACGTTCCTGGTAGGTGCTTATCTTCATGTGAAATTTAGAAGTCAATTCATTGACTTTTTATAAAAATTGGAAGTGAAACTCTTGGTTAATTCAGTGGAAGTCAAAAATGTCTCTAAACGCTATAAACTATATAAGAAGCAGTCTGAACGGATTCTTGATTTGCTGGTTCCCTATAAAGATTACGGAGAAGACTTTTACGCTTTGCAGAATGTTTCCTTCAAAGTGGAAAAAGGCTCGATTGTCGGGCTCGTCGGCATCAATGGATCTGGAAAGTCGACCTTGGCGAATATCATCGCAGGCGTTATTCCGACGACAAACGGCCAAGTGACCAGTGATGGGAACGTCGCCTTGATTGCGGTGAATGCCGGACTCGATGGCAAGCTGTCGGGGCGCGAGAACATCGAACTCAAATTACTGATGCTTGGATTTTCCAAAAAAGAAATTGCGGCTATGGAAAACGAAATCATTGAGTTTGCTGAGCTGGAAAAGTTTATCGACCAGCCAGTGAAAACCTATTCGAGCGGCATGAAATCGCGTTTGGGCTTTTCCATTTCGGTTCGCGTAAATCCCGATATCCTGATAGTGGATGAAGCCTTGTCCGTAGGGGATAAGGCATTCTCAGAAAAAAGCCTGGACAAGATGATGGAGTTCAAGGAAAAAGGGAAAACGATGTTCTTTGTAAGCCATTCGATTTCGCAGATGAAAAGATTCTGTGATAAAATCTTGTGGCTAGAGTTTGGTGTGGTCAAAGAGTACGGCTCTACAAAAGAAGTCCTGACCAAATACGAATCTTTTCTGGAAGAATACAAGGCTTTATCAAAAACTGACAAAAAAAAATACCGGACCCGTGCACTCGATCGGCAATCCAAGAAAAACGAAAAACCTGCAGAAGCCCTTTAAGGAGCTGCAGGTTTTTTTATTGCAAATAATCAGTCAGACAAGAAATTTTTGGGGGATTGAATTACAGTAGAGAAAAGGGGGCAATCACATGAACAGTAAAATGGACAAAGATAAATTGGTTGCGACATTTTCAATTGTTGCTGCAAATCCGGAAACGGGAGAAGTGGGCGTAGCGGTTCAATCGAAGTTTTTGGCAGTCGGATCGGTCGTTCCATGGGCAAAAGCCAATGTAGGAGCAGTTGCAACTCAATCCTGGGCCAATACTGCATATGGACCAGAAGGACTGGAGCTTTTGGAGAAGGGCTTGTCGCCAGAGGAAGTAATCGACAAGCTGATTGCCGACGATCCAGACAGAAGTTTGCGCCAAGTGGCTGTCATCAATTCGGATGGTGAAGCGAGCGCATTCACGGGCCATGAATGCTACGACTGGGCAGGGCATAAAATAGGCAAGCATCATTCCTGTCAGGGCAATATCCTGGTCAGTGAAAAAACCGTCAGTGAAATGAGCAGAGCTTTTGAGGAGTCAGAAGGGCCGCTGGCTGAACGTTTGCTGACAGCCATTTCCGCCGCTCAGCATGCTGGAGGCGACAGCAGAGGCAAACAGTCGGCTGCAGTCTACGTCTTGCAGAAAGCTGCCGGATATGGCGGCTATAATGATGTAAAAGTCGATTTGCGCGTGGATGACCATCCGGAGCCGATTGAAGAGTTGCAGCGGCTGTATGAGCTGCATAAAATGTATGCCGCGCCATCAGAGGAAAAGTTGGCTATCGAAGAAGACGTGCTGGAAACGGTTGTGGAGCAATTGGTGAAGGCAGATCTATTAGAGACGGTCGACCACAGCAACTATGATGCGAAAGTGAAAGAGGCCTTGAAAACCTTTGTCCTGCGTGAGAATTTCGACGATCATTGGTCGGAAGAAGCACTTATCGATGAATCGGTATTGGAATACTTGAAGAAGCAATAGGATGGAAGCCTGTTCAGTTTATCTGAACCGGCTTTTTTTGTGCGAGGTGCGGTTATGCGGCGATGAGGTGCGGTCTTGGGCGTTTGGGGTGCGGTTCTGAGCCTGTGAGGTGCGGTTATGGGCAGTTGAGGTGCGGTTATCGTCAAACGAGGTGCGGTCAGTGAAAAATACGCACAAAAAAGGCAGCTCACGATGAGCTGCCTTTTTCAAATTAGCACTTAGTTTATTTCTTTCTTACGGAATTTCGACACGACTTCATAGACGATCGGCACAATGACCAATGTCAGTAAAGTAGAGCTGATTAATCCGCCGATAACCGTGATGCCAAGACCTTGGGAAATCAATCCGCCGCCTCCGCCTTCTACGCCAATGGCAAGTGGGATAAGTGCGCCGATTGTAGCTAAAGCGGTCATCAGGATCGGACGCAAGCGTGTAACGCCGCCTTCGAGAAGGGCTTCACGTGTCGTCAATCCGGCTTTCTCCATATGGATGACGCGGTCTATCAAGACGATGGCATTGGTGACAACAATGCCAATCAGCATCAAGACACCGATCAATGCGTTGACACTCAATGCTTCTCCGGTAATCCATAAGGCAACCAGTACACCAATTACGGTGAATGGCAGCGAGAACAGGATGGCGAACGGAGCGAGTGCACCGCCGAATGTTACAACCAGAACAAAGTAAACGATCGCAATGGCTGCAAGCATTGCCAGGCCAAGCTGTGTGAACGATTCATTGATCTGTTCGGTGACGCCGCCGTGGTCGGTCGTTACACCGGCGGGCAGGTCAAGCTCTGCGGTTTGTTCATCGATGTCCGCAGTTATTTCAGCGGCATTGTTGCCAAGGACATCTGCAGTCAGGGAAGCGAACATTTGGCCATCTCTGCGGTTGATGGTATCGGGTGATTGGCCTTCTTCCACTTCCATGACATCGCCGATTGTTACTGCCGTTCCAAGCGCTGTCGGGATTTCTATATCTGTTACATCATCAATGCCGGCATATTCGGTTTTTTCTGTTTCAATATAGACATTGATGTCTTTGTCTTCATGAGTGACTGTAGTCAAGGCGGGTGCTTCGCCGGCTCCGCTTAACGCCATACCGACTTGCGCGGCAGTCAGGCCATTTTCGCTCAAGCTTTGCTGATTGGCCACTAAGGTGAATTGGTCATAAGCTTCAGTCAGGCTGGATTCTGTGTTTTCCAGTCCATCATTATCTTCCATGAATGGTTGGATTTGATCGATGGCCGTTTGGATATCTTCCACAGTGTCGCCGTAGACGAACATTTCCAGTCCGCTTCCTCCGGTGGCCGCAAAGTCCATGCTTGCCCATTCTCCGGATTCAGTAGCGCTATTCAAGTCTTCGATCAGTTTTGCACTTTCATCACTGAATGCTTCAAAGTCGTCATCATACTCAATATAGAACAACGCCGAATTATCTCCGCCGCCGCCCATTGCTGCCATCGGATTGCCACCGCCGAGCGAGTATTGGTAGGATGTAACGCCGTCACGTCCGTCGATGGCGCTTTCTGCCTCAAGTGCAACAGCTTCCACATCTTCCCGTGTCTGGCCAGGTTCCGGGCTGTAAGTAGCCATGACTGTTTTTTGTTCTTCTTCAGGCAGGAAGCTGACGCCGATAACCGGAATCAGGAATAAACTTGCCGCAAGGACTACGGAAGCTCCTCCAAAAGTGATGATCTTATGATTTAAAGACCATTCCAAAATACCTTTGTAGCTGTCCGCCATTTTGCCTGGCTTGTGCGCTTTTTTTGAGGATTTATTGGTATCCAGATTTTGCAATTGCTTACGGTACATCAAATGCGCCATCATCGGAACGATGGTGACAGCAACCAATAGGGATGCCGACAACGCAAAGACAACTGCCAAAGCAAAAGGCAGGAATAATTCGCCGATTTGTCCGCTGACTAATGCAAGCGGCAAGAATACCGCGATGGTGACAACGGTTGACGAGAAAATTGGCACGAACATTTCGCGTGTAGCTTCACGGATCAATGCTTTGCCGCGCAACTTCTCGCCGGGCAAGGCCATCCGGCGATAGATGTTTTCGATGACGACGATCGAGTCATCGATAACCCGTCCGATGGCAACGGTCAATGCCCCGAGTGTCATGATATTCAAGGTGATATCCATTTGGTTTAACAGGAAAATCGCCATCAATAACGACAGGGGAATAGAGATAATCGAAATCAGGGTTGTCTTAAAGCTGCGAAGGAACAGCAAAATGATCACTACGGCGAATAAAATACCGAATAGGGCTTTGCTGAGCATCGTTTCAACCGATTTCTCGATAGGTTCACCTTGGTCAAATGTAGAAGCAACGGTCAAGCCGTATTCTTGTTCAACATCTGCAACGATGTCTTTGACGCCATTGACCACATCAACGGTATTGGCATCCGGTGATTTGACGATTGAAATGCCGATCGATTCTTCACCGTTGGTGCGTGAAATCGATTCTGCTTCGCTAACCACTTCTATCTCAGCCAGTTCGCTTAACGCGACTGTTGGAATTGAAGTCGGTGCAGCAGCAGGAGTTTCGGCAGCGGGTGCTTCAGTAACTGGCGCTTGAGCAGCAGGAGCCCCAGTACCAGCTTCTTCTGCACCAGATGCGGCTGGTATTTCGCTTGGTGCAGCTTGAGGAACAGCCGGAATCTGCAGGTTTCTTAAATCGTCGACGCTCGTAATGTCGCCGTCAATAACCAGGTTTTTCAACTCGCCATCAAAATCGGTCAATCCTAACGGGAATGTCAGGATTGATCCTTGGATCAATTGTTGAATCGTTTCTTCAGTCAAGCCGTATTGTGCTAGAGCTTGCTGATCAAAAGACATAGTGACTTTTTGTACGCGTTGTCCCGAAACTTGAGCATCGGACAAACCGGGTACGCCTTCAAGGGCTGGCAGCACATTTTCTTCGACACTTGCGGTCAATTCTTCAAGTGAACGTCCGGAATCGCTGATGCTCAATGTCAGAACAGGGAAGGCATCCAAGCTGATGCGTGAAACCTGGGGCTCATTGGCTGCCTCGGGAATCGAGATTTGCGACAAAGCATCTTCCAATTCACGGGTCGCTTCGTCCATATCAACTTCAAAGTCGTATTGGACTTGGATGGTTGAGGCATTTGCCATAGAAGTGGATGTCGTCAGCTCGACGCCGTTCATGTTCTGGATCCGCTGCTCCATCGGAATGGTGACTTCTTCCATGATTTCATCCGGTGCGGCGCCCGGGTATGTAGTAACTACGGTAACAGCAGGAAGGGTGATGCTTGGAATGGATTCCTGTTTCATCGTCAAGCCTGCATAAAGCCCGGCGACAACGATCATAAGGGTCAAAATCCAAATCGCAAATTTGTTGTTCAAGGAAAAATTAATGATTTTCTTCAAGTTGTTGGCTCCTTTTTCTTAAATGAAATTTTCCAGATACGCTACTTCGTTCTTAATGGAAGAGTACTGCTTTAAATAAACCAATAGGGCTTCGATTAAAAACACCTCTTGCTCTTGTTTGCCGACTTGCTCTTTCAATAAATCGAGTGAGGCCAGCAACTTGTCGGGATTGGGTACAGAAGCCTTGATTTTTTCAGCCAGCAGCTCGAAGCTTTCCGCCATTGTGGCCGCCGGAGAACGTGCCTCGGTTAAGACAGGTTCCATTGTCTCCAGGTTGTCGACAATCGCGTCGATGGTGGCTGTGATGAAATTGACAAGCCTGGAAATCGGCACATGTTTTTTTTCGATTACCGATGTAATGATGTATTGCTGCATGAGACCTTCGAGAACCATCACCAAATCAGGCAAAAACGGCTTGATCTGTGTTCCATATGTGTCCAATAAGATTGTCTTGTGCAGCGTAATGGTCGACTGGCGCAGCTCCATGAACAATGATTTTAGCTTTTCGCTGTCACTGAGCGGAAAATCCTTGAATACCATCATGAAAAAATCCTGATTGGAGAGGGTACGTTCAATCTCAATCGCCAACTTTTCCTTGAAGACATCCTTATGATCGGACCCTGGCGGATGCTGGGAGTTGGAGATTGCCATCGTGATTTCTTCATGGTATTGCTTTAGGATTTCAATGAATAAATTCTCCTTCGAATCGAAATGCTTGTAGAAAGCGCCTTTGGAAATACCAACGGCTTGTGCCACTTCCTGTACCGATGTTTGATGAAAGCCTTTCAAAGAAAACAAATGCACAGCCTGCTTCATTAATTCGGTTCTTTTATCCATTAGAGCCCTCCTAAACCGATTGGTCACTATTCATGACCAATTGGTCACTCGTTTCACATTATCGTTTAAAGAGAGTAAAGTCAATTTGATGAGCTTTGGATTATGTGACAATTTCATGGCTGGTCTCAGGTTTTCATATACTTTAATCAGAAATGTAGCTTAAGCCCTTCCAGAGCGGATTTTCTTGAAATTCCAATAGCCGATTAAAGGGACTGTGCCTGCGGGTATAGAATAATAAACAGTAAGCAGTGGCTTGAGTTTTTGCAAAGGAGATGGTTGGATGGTGCAGAAGTATATCAGTGAGCCTTTTGTTGAGGAACGAAGGGAACAACCTTATGTCGGCATTCCCATTCTGGCTGGTTTATCGGAATGGGACGAGGTCAATGGCTTGGTGGGTGAGCTCTTTAACTGGCTGAATATAAAGGGGATCAAACCGGCGGGAGCTCCATTTTTCCGTTACTGGTGCCTGGGAGATTCAGGAAGTAAATACAAAATGGAAGTGGGTGTACCCGTCAAACGGATGGTGACGGGAGACGAACGGGTGATTGCCAGCTACATCCCGGGCGGCTCTTATTTGTCAGCTATGCACAAAGGCCATCCGGGAAGTCTTCAGAAATCGATTGATCTCTTGGAACAATGGGCTGTACAGGAGGGGCTCGATATCGATAAACGGTGGGAAGGGGAAGATGAAATTTGGAACGGCCGCTTTGAGTTTTATGTGACCGATCCGGAAACAGAACCTGATCTGAACAAATGGGCAATCGAAATCGCATTTTTGCTCATGAGAGACGACGCAGCTTAAAAGAAAAGCGGAAGCGCCCGTGTAGATTCGACGGGCATAAGACGATCTGGCGAAGCGGCGCTCTTTGCCGCACAGCCAGAGTGGCTTATGACCCTAGAATCTGGGCGCTGGAGTCTAGACAAAGAAAAGCGCAAGCGCCCAAAAGCAGAAGCTAACCTAAGAGCGCGACTTCCTGTCGCAACGGTTAGCTGACCTGCATTCTGCAGGCCCTCGACAGGCATAAGACGCTCCGGCGAAGCGGCGTTTCTTCAGCCGCACAGTCTAGAAAAGTAGAAGTGCCTGTTCAGCTCTGACAGGCATAAGACAGGTCAGCGAAGTGGCGCTTTTTGCCACGCAGCTGAGATGGCTTATGACCCGAAGAGCTAGGCACTGAACTAGACGCCAGAGATGGCTTATGACCCTGGAATCTGGGCGCTGGAGTCTGGACAAAGAAAAGCGCAAGCGCCCGTCTAGATTTGATGGGCATAAGAAAGACACCTCTCTCTGCACTGGCATCCTGGCCAGTGCAGAGAGAGGTGTCTTAGTTTTGTAGTCAGGATTTGTTTCGTTCACGAATGTTGGAGTAATAATAGATCATCTCATACATGCGGCTTCGCTGTTTTTGCAGGATGCCAATCGATACATTGACCTCTGCCGATACGTTGAACTCGTCAAATAGGATGCGGGTCCTGTTTGGGGCTATGCTTTCCAGGCGGTAATGGTGGTTGAAAATCCATACACAGTCAGGATTGCTGGGAGACTTAGTGGGATAGGCGGCCAAACCATCTTCCGAGATGAGAAGTGTTGTTTTTTTATGCTGTTTGAGATTATGCCGTGTGGCTTTTACGCGGCCTTCGTATGTTGATGCGAACATCATACACGCCTTATCGATCAATGTCAGAACCGAATCACGGGAATAAAAAACGCCGTCTTTCGTCACGATCTTGGACTTTCTCTCTGTTTCAAAATAACTTTCAATAAACAGCACCGATCGATCAATTAAATGTTCATCCTGCTTCTTCACTGTCACAAGCTCCCCTTTCTCAACACATGAAAATTCTACCATTCGCTAGTTTACGAGGCAATCTATTTTTTCTGAAAATAGATACTGTTTCGATAATTAGGTGAGTCGAACTTCCTGTTTCTGGTGACAAACAGGTTGTTTTATAAGGTCAAATGGCACAGCACACAACTGGCTGATGCTATTTTTACAGCTTATTCTGAACCTACCCGGGAATCAACGAACGTTCAGAAGGATAAAGCGAATGAAGGATTTTGAAGAAGTAGCTGAACAGTATGCACCAATGATATCTGCCATAATCCGCAAGCTTCACATTTATCGGGATTACGGTACTTTTCGCCAAATCGGCAATATTGCGCTGTGGCAGGCTTGGTGCCGTTTCGAAGACTCGAAAGGAAATTTCACGCCTTTTGCCTATCGCAGCATACAGGGAGCAATGCTCGATGAACTAAAGCGGGAAACCAGAAGAAATGATCAGGCAAGTCATATAAGCAGCATAATAGAGGAAGATGGAGAAGCAATAGCGGAAGGCCTTCCCGAGTGGCTCGAGGTGAACAAGCTGAATGAGCATGAAAAATGGCTGCTTGAAGCTCTCTATGTAAAAGGCTGCAGGCTTGCCGATTTGGCTGTCAGTGAAAAAATTTCACTGGCCGGCATGAAAAAGAGGCGTGAGCGGCTGTTGAAGAAGCTGAAAGCAACGACGCCTCATCCATTCAAACAGTAGGAGGGGCTGCCTAGAACATGCAGAAAAAGGTGGTAGGGAACAAGATCGAATTGTATAATAAATGACGCAGCAGAAAGAAATGGGGATGGCTTATATGGAAGCAATGATGACTGGCATGATCAATAATATTTTCTTCATCATATTTCCAATCATCGTCTATCAGATGCTGGCGACAGCCGGCCAACGAAATTTTTTCGTCAGCCATCGCGTTACAATGACGGTTCTTTTTTCAATTTCCATCATACTGTGTATGTTGTTTCCCTATCAATTTTTAACAGACCAATACATTTTTGACTTGCGCCAGGTTCCGATGATTGTCGGAGCTTTATACGGAGGGCCATTAGTTTCGGCCATGCTGTTTCTGGTCTCCTCTGTTGGGCGTTTTTTCATCGGTGGAGATGGAATGTACATCGCCATCCTTAATCAATTTGTCATTGCGGCAGGAGTTCCTTTCCTTCGCCCTTTGTACATGCGGATAAAAAGGTTTGGGAAAATCGTTCTGGTATTTTGTATTTCCATTGCCTCGCTGTTGTTCAATATGTTTGCGGGTGCTTACTTTTTTGGAGATCCGCTCCACGATATCATCGGCATTTGGCTGATGTTGATGATCAACCAGGGGACGATCATCGTTTTAACGGCTTTGTTGATTGAGCATATCCAGCGGCAGGAATACATGTACAACTCGCTGTTGAAGCATGAAAAAATGGAGACGGTCAGCCATTTTGCTGCGGCTGTTTCGCACGAGTTGCGAAACCCCCTGCAAAGCATCAAAGGGTTTATTCAACTGATGAAGGAATATGAATACAGCCGTGAAAAACAAATAGAGTTCCACAACCTGATTTTAAAAGAAATCAATGCTGCAGAAGATTTGATCGATGACTACCTGGTATATGCCAAACCGACCTTTGGCCAGCTCGAACCAATTACTGTTTCGGCTGAGATCAGCCATATTCTGAAAATCATGGCCCCTTATGCCAACGGCAAAGACGTAGACATGCATATTAGTGAAGTGGACGAAAAGGCCGAAATTCTCGTCGATCGCCAAAAATTCCAGCAGGCGTTGGTCAATATCATCCGCAATGGCATTGAAGCAATGCCGGAGGGAGGGACGCTGGTAATTGCAGTGAAATCATCCCCCGCCAAAGTATGGATCGAAGTAACCGATGAAGGCGTCGGCATGACAAAAGAAGAAGTGAATCGATTGGGAGAACCTTATTTTTCAAATAAAATCAAAGGAACCGGTCTTGGGATGATGGTTACGTACAGCATCGTCAGCCAAATGAACGGCCATATCATGGTTGATTCCGAAAAAGGGCGAGGCACCGAATTTACACTGGAATTTCCGAATCTCGCTGCATCAGAAAAAAAATAAACCAGCGGTCTCCAAGGAGACTGCTGGTTTATTTATGCATCAATTGACGGACAAAAGGAAGGACCGATTGTTCCTTCAATTTTGCTTCGAACATGATATCGGCATCTATGCCACCCAATAATTTCAACAGTTCCTGAAAATCCGTTTCAGAAACCAATCCATGGTGGCGAAGATCGGTAAATCCTTCTTTACCTGTACTAATATGGATTTTAGGTGTGCCATATCCTTCCCAGGTCTTCAGGATTTCAGCATAATCGACGGATTCGCCATCATTATTGCAGTTATGGTGATGGATATCAAAGCAAATAGGCACTTTGCAAATGTAATGGACGTCCAGAACGTCTCTGACGGTAAAGGTCTTATCGTCATTTTCCAGGCGCAGCCGCTGGCGTATGCTTGGAGACAATGCCAGATAGGCTTCCGCAAAGCGTTGTTTGGCCGCATCTTTGTCCCCGTAGGCTCCACCGGTATGGAGGATGATATCTGAGCCGCCAAGCAATTGAATCAGCTTGTCATGATACTCGAGGTCTTCAATCGATTTCCGGACCACTTCCGGTTTAGGAGAATTGAGGACGGTGTATTGGCCCGGATGTACAGAAACCCTCATCCCATGTGTTTCAACAAGTGCTCGGATTTCATTTGTGACGGCCAGCACGTCCGGATCTTCCCACCAGATCCAATCGTTTATCGGATGAGTGGAAAGTGGAACAATCGAGCTTGAAGCCCGGTAAAAATAAATGTCATTTTCCAGATTCCAGTTGATGATTTGGAGTGTGGTCTCGAAATTTTTCATGGTCAGTTCTTTTATCTTTCCTGTGCCTTCCGCTTCTGCAGTAGCGACACGCAAGGTTCTAAATATGGTTTTTAACTCAGTGTTCATGCAAGCATATCCTAATTTCATATTGTTTCAGCTCCTCGCTCCTATTATACCCTTTCTATAGCGGGTTGCATTCCTCTTTGTTTGGGTATAATAATAGTAACAAGCCAATTTGAGGAGGAATTCTAATGATTGCAGAAGTGACTCGAAACCAGCAAGGATACGTGGCGGAATTTGACCGGAAACTGGTCCATGAACCGGAAAAGGTTTGGCAGATGCTGACGGATAATCAAAAAATTCACCGATGGTTCGCAGGATTGCAAATAGAGCAGCCGGGAAAAGACGGTTACTTAACATTTGATCTGGGCCATGGAAAATTTGAAAAAATGGCAATCACGGATTATGAAGAGAAGCAGCAATTAGGATTTGAATGGGGGAAAGACCATGTCCTGTTCGAACTTATGCCCGAAGAAGGGGGAACCCGGCTGCGGATGGTGGAAACGATACATGCGCTGACAGACCAAACACCGAAAGACGTGGCGGGGTGGCATGTGTGCCTGGACGTCCTGGAAGCCCTTCTCGATAAGAGAGGAATCGAACGGACATTGGAATGGGAGCATTGGTACCCGGAATACAAGCGCCTGTTTGAAAGCATGCGTGTTTCGTCTGAATAAAAGAACGCTGTAAAGATCTTATTCGTTTAGTTTTTGTTTCAGAAAATAGCTTCAGTGACAAATGTGCAGGCAAATCAGTAGACGTTCATAAGGAAACTTCTAGTTTGTCTGTTACACCCACTAAGACAGTACGATCTAAAAAAGATGATCCCATTTTTCGTATTGGGATCATCTTTTTTTGTAACTATTCAATTGTCCATTACGTCTCAAGCAAATAAAGGGAGAGGTAAAGGTGAAATGTTATTTTATATGTCTGTTATCATTTTTGGTGATATTGAGTGGCTGTTCATCAGAGGCCCAAGATGCAAATGATGTATCGATTGAAGAAGTTTCGTATGTGGCGTTGTTAAATATAGAAGGTGATAATTATTACTCTTACGACCTTGCTGAGAAGGGGGAGTATACCATCGTCGAGGAACTTGGAGAAGTGCAAAAAAAAATTAAAGGAGGCGTAATGCCAAAAGAAAATTTGACCTCTAATTACTTGTTGGAAGGAACTAAAATTTTTACTGTAAAAGAAGATCCTGAAGTTTTTTTAGCTAAAGTTCAGGATAAATACGAAGTTTATAAAAAGTATCCTTGATTCCTTTTTCTGTTCTAAGGTCTGAGATTCGACTAACAAACGCTTTATAGAGTAGAGCTGCGCCGCGCCGATTCAATCAAAAAAAGAAACACAGTTCATTTATTCATACATGTGAAAGGAAAAAGATATTGTATAAGTTGAGCTAATGATCTTTGCCTGCTGATATTCCGCGGGAGCCAGGCTCAAAGCGGCCAAAACGATGGGGAAAAGCTGGTTTCTTTAGTTCAACTTATAGAGTTCCCTTTTAGGAACCAAAAAAATTCTCGGTCATAAGACTTTTATTCGTTAGCTTTATAGTTTTTACTGAATACAGCCAAAACACCGTAAATCACGGCTATCGAGATTAAAATGATTCCGAACACATAGGTAATTAAATCAAAGTCAAGTTCATTTACTGTATTGGCAGTTTCACCATCTACTCCAATTGAAACCAAGGTCCATCCCTCATAGTCCAGTACAAAATAAGAAATCACTACTCCTAAAATCAAACCGCCTACAATTGAAATTCTCCCTTTTTTAATGGTTAATTCCCCTTTCAAATAAAGACAGAAACCCGTAAGAAGTCTCTGCCTTTTTAAAATATGCGATTCAGTAAAAACAATATTTATGAACTTTTAGCTTATACAAGGTTTTGGCTGTCATTTTCAAACCGTTTCTCCAGAGCATTGTTGATTTTTCGCATGACCTCAATTTGAGTATCCTTGGTATTGACCTTGTGTACCCAAACGTAGGCTTGCATTTCCTTAGCAGGCGCATGTTCAAGCAGTAAAACCTCGCGGCAAAAATCAGGACTGTCTTTCCGGGAAATCAGTTTTACTGTATATAAAGAGGTGGTTTTGACGACTTTATCTATTTGGTGGGCCTCTTTGAATTTTTCAAGGTCCTGAATGTGCTTAAATTCATTTTCTGTTTCTTTTATTTGTGGCAATAAAAAAACTCCTTTTAAAAATAGGTGATCTTATTCATGTTCAAATCATATACCTAGCCGATGGCAGCTTATTTATCGGAGGAGCGGCATTGAAATTTTAGGTTGTGTTGCAATGCATATGCTACTCTATCTTAAATTCAAACCGGTTATCTTCCTTAAAGAGACCTTTTTCATAGTTTCTTTCGGCAAAGGTTAGGCTGCCGTCATGGGCAACGAGGATAACAGTTGCAGAACGCGTACCATAATCCGGTGTTTTGATGAACATCGGAGACAGCATACGCTCGAGATCCAACCCGACACCGGTGTCGGGCAGGTGAGTATCGGGTGCATGGTCACCGTCTGCCAGTATTGTGAAAATCTTTTCCAGGTCAACTCTGTCGGTTTGCGCCATATAGGAAGCAAGTTTTTCTTTGCCTTTTGTCACCTTTGGCCACGGTGTGTTGAGAAAATGGTTGCTGAGCCCATGGGTGCCTGGCGGAATTTCATAGGATTCTTCCTGGATATTGTTGTAGTAAAATAGCCTTTCGGCATCGCCTATGATGACATTGAAACCGGCGTACTGCTTTGCGTTAATAGATTGCAAATACTCTTTCGGAGAATGGGTACCTGCCAAAAAGTCTTTGACGACTGCCCCTCTGGACAGCCGGCCTGCTTCCAGATTGGTGGGATCCCGAAAGTTAGTCAACGCGGCTATGCGCCCCTGTTTCGTAACGCCCAACCATGTACCCATCCCAGTCAAGTCCCGGCCGGCTAAAATGTAAGGTTCGTCTTCCCAAAAATGGGCTGGCGCAGCAGGGCGCCCGTAAAACTCGTCCCGATTGGCAGCAACAATAAGTTTATATGTGGGATGATCCCTGAATTGCAGATTGATGAGGCACATGTTATTTCCCCTTTTTGATTTATTATATACAATGAAGCGTTCTGTTGACAGAAAGAGCTACCCTAATAATGAAAAATGGCTTATGTTAAGGTATGTGAATACAACTAGAAACTTAATAAAAAACCAGCCTGAACAGAAGCTTTTATTTTGATGATTAAAAAGTTAGGTTCCCTATGTTCCATTTATATTACGGGGAGAATCCAGTTTAGAAAATTTCGGATTTTTGATAGGTCAAAAGTTTCAAATCAAATTGTTTTCTGCTACACTATTAAAAGAGTTTTCTCGGAAAAAATTCAAGATTAAAGTGATCAGGAGGAAGGGCCATAATGAACGAAGCAGCTTCATTATCTTTTGCGCGCGTATTAATGGAAGGCATTAAAGAAATGGTGTTTGTTGTCAAAGTTGATGGAGCTTGTTCTTTCACTTATGAGTTTATTAACAAGGCAGTGATGGAAAAAGCCATATTAAGCCCTGCTTCAATCGGAAAAACCTTTGACGAAGTCCATTCTGCCATGATGGCGAAGTTTCTGAATGAAAAGTACGGGAAAGTCATTCAGACAAACCAAAGCACGAGCTACGAGGATTCATTTTACTCCATTGCCAATAAACTGTTTTATTCCAAAACCCTTCTGACTCCTCTCTTTGATGAGGTGGGTAAATGTACTCACATTGTTAGTCTGGTAAAAGACATCACCAATGAGAAAATAGCTAAGCTGGAAAGTAAAGAGATCCGTGAACGGCTGGAAGAAAGCAGTGCGCGTTACCGCTCTTTATTCGACAGTAATGTGGATGCCATTTTCACCGTTGACTTTGATGGCCGCATTACGGGAGGCAATTCTGCAGGTTACAAGCTCAGTGGATTTCTGATGAGGGAACTGGCAGGCAAAAACTTTATTGAGTGTGTGGTTCCCGAAGATAAAGAAAGGGCAAAAGAACATTTCCATTTTTCGATTTTGGGTACTATCAAAGATTGCCGCCTTCAGATCTTCAATAAATCAGGCGTATCTGTCGGCTGTCTGGTGAAATTCATTCCGATCAATGTGAACAGCAAAATCACCGGATTTTATATGATTGCTAAAGACATGACAGAAGTGGACAAAATCGCGAGCCTTTATGAGGCTGGAGAAAAAAACTTTCGGATCATTGCAGAAAATGTCCATGATGTCATCACATTGATGGACCATCATAAACAGTATCTCTATGTGTCTCCGTCATCTGAAAATATATTCGGTTTTAAGGCAGATCATATCATCGGCCAGAAGCCTTTTTACAACGTACATCCGGAGGACGCCGTAATTATCAATGATGCTTTTGAGCAGGCAGCAAAAAATGCCTCGACTTATTTGGTACAGGTTCGTCTGCTCCACAAGGAGAGGGGCTGGATCTGGTCAGAAATCAACGGCACACCCGTATTTGGAGAAGACAAAAGATTCAGCCATATGGTGATGGTGGAACGGGATATCTCGATTCAAAAAGACTACGAAAGCCAGCTCAAGCATTTTGCCTATTTTGATTCCCTGACAGAACTGCCGAACCGCCGCTATTTCCAGGAATATGCGACTGAGAGGCTGCGGCTGAACGAAAAAGGCCAAAAAAGTCTAGCGGTGCTCATTCTTGATATTGACGATTTCAAGGAAATCAATGACCAATGGGGACATGAAATCGGCGATGCGGTCATTCAGGAGTTCGGTTTTCGGTTGAATCGCTGCATAGATGGAGAAAATATGGCGGCCCGTTTAGGCGGAGATGAGTTTGTCATTCTGTTGGCAGATACCGAGACCGAAGAGCAAGTGGCAGAAGTTGCAGATACTATATACCAGGTGATGAAAGAGCCGATTGAAGTGCAGGGTTTATCCTTGAAAATTTCCATCAGTATGGGAATTGCCCTGGCACCTGCTGAGAAGGTTTCCATTTCTGTCATGATGAAGCGTGCAGACATGGCGATGTATAAAGCAAAACAGCAGGAAAAAAATTCATTTCAAGTAAGTCCGACATGAGCCGACAAGGCTCATGTTTTTTTGTGTGGAAAGAAGGGCTTCCAGAGGCTGGAGCGAGAGAATATCGAGCGCAATGGAAGAGGTTAACGAACAACAGGCCAAGGATGCAGAAGCAGGCGATTGTATAAATAGCCAAATCAAATTGCTCTCAACTTTTTGGTTGAGTTGGAAATATAGTTACGATTTGTAAAAGAAAATGGAAAATACAGTAGGTAATAGGTAGTATTTGAATTTTCAGAAATAAAATAAGTTTTCTTTTCGTATGAAAAATGTTATGATTTTGTTAAATCATACATACTATTAAATAACCATAAAATGTCTATTTATATAATTATATATACCTTGTTTTCTGTGTATTCACTGCAAAAGGCTTTGTGCAGGGTTTCTTCCTGAAGCTATTGAAAATCTTAAAATTGTCTTTAAATAACTGATTATTTGAATAATTGAGGTGATAAAATGAAAGAGTCCTATCGTGGAACTTCTATTATTGGTAGAATTTGTTGTGCTTTGTGGATTTCTTTCTTTTTTCTTGATTCCGAAAAAACAATTGCAAACACTGGTGATCCCACTGCCGCCATTTTAACAGCCGAGGTGGAGCAGATGCCTCTCGCAACGCACCTGCAGATCCTTGAGGACACAAAAGGGATATATGAAATACATGAACTGCTTCAGCCGCCATACAGCTGGAAATTCTCTCAAAATGAAAAGGGGATTCCAAATGGCGGCTTGGCCTCTGATGTGTATTGGGTCAGTTTTACTGTCATGGACCAGTCTGATGATCGGCAATGGCTGCTGGAATTGGCTAACCCGTCGATTGATAAAGCAACTCTTTATTCGCCGGAGCCTTCAGGAGGACTTTCCGCTGTTACGGTAGGAAATGCGATTTCAGATTGGGGAGGGATTTATTCCCATCGTGATCCAGTCTTCGAGCTGCTTCCGCTGAATGAAGAGGAAACCACATTCTTTTTGAGAGTTGAATCCGAGGGTGCCATGCATCTCCCTTTGACAATTTGGGAAAGTGAAGCATTTGGTGAACAGTTGCGGCAGACAACATCAATAATCGGATTATTGGGCGGACTGAGCTTGATGTTCATGGGATACTGCATCAAATGGCTTTTCAGCTATCGCCAAAAAAGCTTTCTTTATCTCCTGTTTCTGGCCCTATCAGTTTTGCTGGTTTCTTCGGCATGGGCCGGATTGAGTTTGTTCCCGCTATGGACAGAAATCAGGTGGTGGAACAGACAAACTGCAGGTGCGTTCCTTGGAATAGCCGGCATTGCGACTTTATTTATCACAAAAGGGCTTTTGGAAGAGGTTCTGCCGTTGCGGTGGCTTTCCAAAGCTGTTAAAACTATGGTTGTTTTGATGCTGTTTGCTATTGTGCTTTCTTTTTTCGCTTATCCAATTGCAAGTTTAATCCTATCTTCAGCTGTATTCTTATCAGTCGCTTTATCTTTTGGCATTGCCCTGCACACCTGGAAAACAGGCAACTCCCATGTGTTCCCTTATGCGGCTGCCTTGTTTTTATTCATAGCTGCATTTGTTGTTTCACTTCTCACTGTCGCCGCGATTTTGCCGTATGAAAAGACCATTCAATATGGAGTATATGGTGCAAGTGGAATTGGGCTCTTGTTAACAGCGAAAGCGCTGCTGGCAAAAGAGAAAATGAAAATCGAAAAGAACCAGCAGCTGGAGCACCAAGGAAAAGAACGGCAGCTGGCAGAAATTGAAGCGCTGAAAAACGCCAACAAGCGGAAAGATGAGTTGCTGGCATTTACCTCAAATGGCTTGCGGACTCCTCTTTACGGCATGATTGGCATTGCAGAATCACTTCAGGAATCGGCTGCTGGAAAAATGACTCCTTTAATGGCGAACCAATTAAATGATCTGGTGGCAAGCGGGAAAAATATGGCGCATCTGGTCAATGAAATTCTTGACTTTTCAAAATTGAAACAGTCCCCTCTGCAGCTGCATGTCGAAGCAGTTGCGGTCGATCAGCAGTGCGACGCCGTGTTATCGCTGTGCCGGCCGCTTATACAGACCGACTCCGTCAAGCTTTATCACACAATCCCTGCCTCTCTGCCAAAAGTGCTCGCCGATCCGGACCGCGTCCAACAGATTTTATACAATCTCGTCGATAATTCCATCCACCATACTCATGAGGGAGAGATTATCGTTTCAGCCCGAGTTCTGGGAAATCAACTGGAAATCTCAGTAAAGGACACAGGCATCGGCATACAGGATGAACGGATTCCATCCCTATTTGCATGGGATGTTTCACAGGGAAATCCTTCGGAAAATTCGGGCATTGGTTTGAGGATCACCAAAAACTTAGTCGAACTTCAAGGGGGTTCATTGAAGGTTGAGTCACAGGCCGGAACCGGCTCAATTTTCAGTTTTACATTGCCGATCCAAAGGGACAAAGAGACCGTCCAATTTCCGGATGGCTTTGATTCCGGCATCAAGGAATTGACCGCTTCCCAGCTAGCGGATTCGATATTGAAACAGCGGCCGTTCAAGCAAAATCTGCACGTTCTTGTGGTTGAATCGGAGGAAATCAATCGTTTGGTGCTGTTGCGCCAATTAATATCAGCTGGCTATAAGGCATTCGGAGCAGAGGATGGAAAAACAGCGATGCAGCTGCTGATACAAAAGCCGGTGGAGCTGATTGTGATGGACGGCTATTTGGCTGACATGTCTGGCGATGAATTGTGCCGATTTGTTCGATTGGACTATACGCTGACGGAACTGCCGATCCTTATGCTGTCAGATGTGGACAGCCTGCGGGAAAAAAAAGATGCCTTTACTGCAGGGGCAAATGATTTTTTGGTCAAGCCCTGCGATAAAGAAGAGTTTTTGCTGCGTATCGAGACCTTGGCGAATATGCGCAGCCTGACGCAGGAAATCACCAACCTGAATTACTTTCTTGAACGCAATGTCAACGAACGGACCATGGCACTTGAAATCACCAATATGAACCTGCTGACGGTCAATGATGAAATTCAGGAAATTGAGAAGTCCAGAAATGAAATGCTGTCAGCGATTTCGCACGAACTGGGAACACCGATTACGCTGATCCACAGCTATATTCAGGCCGTGAAAGAAAGCCTGATTGAAGAGAACAATCCAAGATATTTGGATATGATCCATAAAAAACTCCTGCTTTTGGAACGCCTCACAGAGGATCTTGTAGAGTTAACCAAATACAAGTCAGGAAATATGACTTTGCGTTTCGAAGAAAAGGAATTGCAGGGATGGCTGACAAGGCTTGTGGATTCAATGGCGTCTGATGCCACACAGAGTGGCCGGGCTTTCGAATTTTTGGGAACAGAAAATCCAGACGATCTGAACCAGCCATTTTTGGCTGTCGACCTGGATCGCCTTGATCAGGTCATCTCCAATATTTTATGGAATGCCGTTAAGCATACTTCTTCAGAAAGAGGAAGGATTACGCTATCCACAGAAATACTGGCCAAAAACAATGAAGATGCCTTGCTCGATGAAGATGCTGACGGAGAGTTGATCATTCGGATTGCGGACAATGGCTGCGGCATCAAAAAAGAAGCTTTGCCCCATATTTTCGACCGCTTCTACAAAATCGACAGCTCTGCGGGCTACAAAGGCAGTGGACTAGGATTGGCGATTGCCAAGGAAATCATTTTTGCGCATAAAGGACAAATATGGGCCAATAGCACAGAGGGGAAGGGAAGCGTCTTTATCATTGTATTGCCGCTGACTTTTCATTAACGGACAGGAGGAAACCAGATGAATGCTGCTACTGTAATGATCGTAGAGGATGATGAAGGGATCCGTGAATTGATGCGGTTGTTCCTGCTGAAGAAAGGCTACAGCGTCCTACTGGCTGAAGACGGCTTTCGGGCCCTGGAGCTGCTGGAAGAAGAAAAGCCGGATCTTATCCTGCTGGATGTCGAAATGCCTGGCATGAATGGCTTGGAAGTATGTGAGAAAATTCGGTTGAAGACAACATTGCCAATCCTGTTTGTCAGCTACCGGAAAGAGCTGGTCTATAAAATTCAAGGACTCGAAGCCGGTGGCGACGATTACATCACCAAGCCGTTTGATTTCAATGAACTGGAAGCCCGCATCCGTGCGATTCTTCGGAGAAATGGCTGGAAAAGCGGCGAGGAAGACCAGCTGGCCGTCCTGAAATACAAAGACCTTCACATCCATGTAGATTCATGCGAGCTTTATATTGCTGGAACCCCGGTAAAGCTTTATCATAAGGAATTTCAATTATTGCTGCTGCTCGCTCAGACACCTAACCGCGTTTGGACTGCTGAACAATTATACGATCAAGTATGGGGCTATTATTCCGAAGGGGACGTGCAGACGGTTAAGGTACACATCAGCAATTTGCGGAGAAAGATTGAAAAAGACCCGGCCAATCCGATCTTTATCCAGACGGTACGAGGGTTTGGCTATAAATTCATATGGGAGTGAAAAGCATTCGGCTGACTCGGGCCGGATGCTTTTTTTGCGTGGGGGGACAAGCGGGAAAAACTCCTTAACGTCCGAGCCCTAACCAAAGCAGAGAGCAAAAGGCGATTTTGTTGTTTAATTTATACATTATTTTATTTATTGAATTTTTAGATTATTTAACGTTCTTTTAACCTTCGCATTTTAAGATAAGGAGCATAGAGGATAAACATTAGGAGGATTTAATTATGGAGAGCACATTCAATCTGAATAAATTCCTGAAAGCGATGAAAAAGAGAAAGGCGTTAATCATCCTTGTCACTTTGGCTTTTATTGTCTTCAGTGCTGTAGCCAGCTATACCGTCATGAAACCGGTTTACAAGGCTACCACTCAAATTCTGATCAATCAAAATACCGCCAGCAGCGAAGAGTTCGACAGCCTGGATATCAACACCAACCTTCAATTAATCGGAACCTATAATGTCATCATTAAAAGTCCGGCAATTTTGGCCAATGTGATTGATGAGTTGCAGCTGAATGAAACGGTTCAGTCGTTGACGGAGCGGGTCACTGTCAACAATATTGAAAGTTCACAAGTCGTCAGCTTATCGGTTGAAGATTCCTCGATGGAACAGGCAGTATTGATCGCGAATACGACTGCAAAGGTTTTCCAGGAGGAAATTCAGCAAATGATGAAGGTGGACAATGTCAGTATATTGGCTGCAGCTGATGCAACTGGAAATCCGAAACCGATTCGTCCCGATCCAGTTTTCAACATGGCCATTGGAGCCATCGCTGGTTTGGTTTTCGGAATGGGTATCACCTTGATTCTGGAACAATTGAATACAACGGTCCGCACTGAAGAGGATATCGAAGAAATGGCGGGACTTCAGGTTTTAGGTGTCGTCAGTCCGGTGGACAGCAATTTAAAAATGGAAAAGCCATTAAATCTAACAGACAGATTGGAGAAGGATCTACATGCGGACAATGAAAAAGACGAAAAGGTTAATGCCGCGAAAATTGGTGGCTCGTACTAATCCACAGTCGATCGCAGCCGAACAATACCGCACAATCCGGACCAATATCAACTTTTCGACTCCCGGTGTGGATTCGAAAGTCATCTTGTTCACGTCTGCTTCAAAGGAAGAAGGAAAGTCGACGACTGCTGCGAACATGGCCATTGTTTTTGCCGAAACCGGCAAAAAAGTCCTGCTGATCGATGCAGACATGCGGCGCCCGACCTTATACCGGACTTTTCAGCTCGGCAACAATATTGGCCTGTCCAATTTATTGTTGAGAAAAGGCAAGCTGAAACAGTCGGTAAAAGCGAGCGGCATTCAAAACCTGGATTTGCTGATGAGTGGACAGATTCCCCCAAACCCAGCAGAACTGCTGGAGTCGGATGCATTGGATGAATTGATTGAGGATATGCGGGAACTGTATGATTACGTGCTCTTTGACTCGCCACCGATTCTGTCTGTAACCGATTCTAAAATCCTTGCAAATAAATGTGATGGCACGGTGCTGGTGGTCAATACCGGCAAATCGGAAAAGATAAGTGTTGAAAAATCGCGCGATTCCTTAGCCACTGCGAAAGCGTTTATTTTAGGGGTTGTTTTGAACAATTATCCGATGAATAAAGAAAATTATTATTATCATAACTATAACGAGTAATCGGTTTGATACGACAGGAAAGGGAGAAAAGGCATGAAGATGGACAAACAGCGATTACTCGAAATTCTTCATCGTTCCCTGGTGCCTTTTCTTATTGTATTTCGCCATTTTCGCACATTCGTGTTAGTTGGATTTGAAAATATCGAAGAAAAACTGGAGCATGCGGCTTTACCGCCAGCGCCCCATTTAACAGGGAAAATCGTCATGGTGACCGGTGCTGGTGGATTGATCGGTACAGAAATCAGCCGCCAGTTGATTCAGTTTCAACCTGCCCAAATTTTACTGCTCGGACATGGACCAAAATCCATCTGCGCAGCTGAGCATCATCTGCAAAAGTTATTGGAAAGGCATACAGAAATCATTTCTATTATCGTAGATGTCCAGGATAAAAAACGGATTTTTGAAATAGTCGGGCGGCATAAGCCGGATATTATCTATCATACAGCCGGCCAACAACAAGTTGATGTTACAGAAGAAAAGCCGGTCGAAGCGTTATACGGTAATGTCTTTGGGACAAACAATATCGCTGAAGCTGCAAACCGCCATCGGATCGGTGTATTTGTAATGGTTTCTTCTGAGAATGCATCAAAGCCGCGTAATCTCAGGGAAGCAGCGAAAAGGCTGGCGGAAATGACCGTTGAAAGTATCGCAATGACCAGTTTGACCCGGTACATGACGGTTCAATTACCTGGAAATCTTGACGACAAGCATCTATCCAAAAAACAACATTCTCTGTTGGAGCAGAAATCTCCAGTTGTTTATGCGGCGCAACATGTTCTTCAGGCTGGAAGACCAAATGCAAACTCCAGTAAAGGAAGCTTGTTTCAGCAAAGAGATGCAACCATACGAGCTGTACCCGGAAAACAGGTGGAACTCAGTCAAATAGAAATGGCGCGCCTTCTTAAACAGTTGAAAACAGCCTCAGAGGATGAGGCAAGAAAACTGGTTATTTCAATCATTAAGCAATAGAAAATGAAAGGATGGGAGTAAATGGGAGCAGAAAAGCACTGGAATGAATTTCGGTTTGAAGAGGAACTTCGCGACGTTGGAGGAGATTTGCCGTTTCAAAATGATGAATTGATTGTGCAACATCCTTTCTTGAACAAAATTTACCCATATGCGCTGAATACCATTCATCTGGTGACTTATTGCGAAAATAATACAGTTTCTTTGCTGTCGGGCAGTCTGGAGATAGGCACTGTCGAAAGCATGAATGGATTTGCGGATGAAATCGGGGGGATTTCATGCGGATTGGATCACCTGGGAAATTTGAAGTCGTATGCTTACAATTTAAATACACTTGAAAAAATCACCAAGCATCCACAGACACGATTTGTTTTTGCAGGTAGCAGAATCCCCGATTTCGACCGGCTCAAGTCCTTTGCGATCAACCTTCATATCAACGATAAAGCGGACGATGTGATTTCGTGGAAACTGGCATTAAACTCAAACAGCCAACCCATCTTGATCACTTCTTTAAGAGAAAAAGAGAATTTGCTTTGATCGCCTCTCAATTTCAACTTATTATCTTCACCCACGGAGAATAGAGCAACTTCAGAACAGCTACGTGGGAAATTGAAAAAGTTCACTGAGGAGAGCGGGAGAAGGGGGACATATGTCAACATGTTGCGAAATCTGAAAATAGCAGTAGTCGGCTTGGGGTATGTCGGGTTGCCCGTAGCGGTGGCCTTCAACCAAAAATATCCCGTCATTGGCTACGATGTAAATGCAGAAAGAATTCAGGCTTTAACATTGGGGCTGGATAAGACGAATGAGGTAAGCCCGGAGGAATTTGCAAAAGCAACCATCGTTTTTACGGACGATCCCTCGGATTTAAAAGAGGCAGGCTTTATCATCATTGCCGTTCCGTCAGCCATCGACGGAGATAAACTGCCTGACTTATCCGCCCTGCAGGAAGCTAGTAAGTGTGTGGGCAAACATATGAAAAAGGGTGCCGTAGTGGTCTACGAATCAATTGTGGCACCAGGAATGACTGAAGAAATCTGCATTCCGCTGCTGGAAAAATATTCGGGCTATGAGAGCGGCAAGGAGTTTTTTGTCGGCTATTCCCCTGCGAGAATGCTGCCGGGAGATAAAAAGAACAGCTTCACAAAAATGAAAAAAGTGGTTGCGGGACAAAACGAAGAAGTGACAGAGTTTCTGGCACTGGTATATGGCAGTATCGTTGGAGGCGGGATACATAAAGCACCATCCATCCGTGTCGCCGAAACCGCAAAATTGATTGAAAACATCCAGCGCGATGTCAACGTGGCACTGATAAATGAATTGGCGTTGATCTGCGAGCGCTTAAAAATCGATACACAGGAAGTGCTGGAAACAGCAGGGAGCAAACGTGATTTCGTGAAAGCGTCACCAGATTTGGTCGGCGGGCAGGGAATCGGGCTGGCCTCGTTTTATTTGGCGAACAAAGCGGAGATGGTCGGACACAGTTCCGAAGTGATTTTGTCGGGACGCGCTATCAATGATGGCATGGGGCGATTCATTGCACAGTCACTGATCAAAAAGATGATTCAAAACAATATCAGCCCAGCAGAGGGGTGTGTCACTATTTTAGGCCTGTCCTTTAAAGAGGATGTCCCTGATTTGCGCAATTCTAAAGTAATCGACATCGTACAGGAATTGAAAGAATATGGAATGAATGTCCAGTTGACCGATCCTTATGCTGCTGTGGGAGATGCAGAAAGCCATTATGGATCGGAAATTTTATCCTATCAGCAGTTAAAGCCGGCGCATGCAGTCATTCTGGCAGTTCCGCATAAGTTATACAAAGAGGGCGGCTGGAAGCAATTTGAGGGCTTATTGATCGAACAGCGGGGAATTGTCTTTGACATAAAAGGCGCTCTTGATGTGAAGAAAAAACCGGAAAAAATTCAATTATGGCGCTTATAGTTTTTAAGTGAAAGCAGGCAGCGTTATTTCCGTTTATTTAGATAAACAGCTGGACCCATCCGCTTCATGCAGATGGGTTTTCTGTGTGTAAGTTAAAGAGGCGTTTTTCCCTATCAAGGACTAATTCTAAGGGTGAAGAAAAAGTATTAGAAACCTTGAATCATCTAGAGCTGATAGAGCATATTTTTCCAGACTGTTTTTTTGGAGATGCGGAAGGGTATGGAACAGTAACGAAACTCAAGGAGGGCGAAGGTATGGAAATTGTGGCAAAGAGAGATTTGCTGAAGGACCGTTACGGGAATTACTATATGGTGTCCTATGCTTCCAAAAAGGCATTGACGATTGTCAATGCTGCGATGTATCAAGCATTTAACCAAACACTGAACGAAGAGCTGGTGGCTAAGGTGAAAGCGAAATACCCGAAAGACGTCGCTTGCGGAAAATATTTTGCCGATTTGGTTCATGAGCAGGTCGAACAAATGGGCAGTCCCGAACATCCTGGTGAAATCTACGACATTGAAGAAGTGAAAAAAGAATATATTTTGCATATGAAGCCGCTTTATGATGATTCATTTCATTTATCATAAAATCGCTCAGCCTGATGACAGCCTGCCGGAAAAACGGCGGGCTTTTTGTTGCAAGGCAGTGGATACTCATTGTGGCAGGGCAGCTATGCGGTAACCACGATTCATTCAATTGCAGGTTAAACTTGCCGGGGTCTTACGGCATGCAACCAAAAGATGGAGAGGTGCAGATGATGGAGAAGATTTCAATTCTTGGAGCAGGAACGATGGGCCATTCTATTGCCTTATCAGCAGCGTGGTCTGAGCAAACTGTAAATGTATACGGCATCAATGAGCAGGATCTTGAAAATGCGGACAGAGGTTTAAACAATAAACTCAAGGTAATGGCCGCCAATGAATTATTCACAGCTGTCGAAGCAAAAGAAATCAGAAAACGCATACGGTTGACCACGTCACTTGAAGAAGCGATTTCAGATTCGACTTTCATTATCGAAGTTGTGCCTGAAGTGCTGGAGTTGAAAAAAGAACTGTATAAGAGGTTGGAAAAACTGATCAGCGAGGATGTGGTCATTGCCAGCAATACTTCAGGGTTTAAGCCGAGTATATTGGCCGCGGAGATGGGCTGCCCCAATCGTTTTGTGGTAACGCATTTTTGGAATCCGGGACACCTCATTCCTTTAGTGGAAGTGGTCAAAGGTGAGCACACAGACGAAAAAACGGTTGAGCGGGCAATGGCTGTTCTCAACGCGATGAACAAGAAACCGATTTTGCTTCATAAGGAAATTCCAGGATTTATTGGAAATCGCCTGCAATATGCCCTGTTCCGGGAAGCCCAGGCCTTGCTGGATGCTGGAGCTGCTTCTAAGGAAGATATTGATGCAGCGGTGACTTACAGCATCGGCCGAAGGTTGCCGGTGACAGGGCCGCTCATGACTGCGGATATGGGAGGGCTCGATGTCTTCTCGGCAATCTCCAATTATTTGTTCGAGGAGTTAGCGACAGATCAGCATTCAGGTGAAACCCTATCCAGACTTGTAGCGGAAAACAAGCTGGGTGATAAAACAGGAGAAGGGTTTTACTCGTGGGAGCCGGATGTTTCAGCAAAATTGAATGAAGAGCGGGAACAGACTTTGATTCATTTCCTGAAAAATGATTTAAAGACAAGGGAACCGGGATAAGTGGTTATTTTCCGAACTGGAAAACAAGACCGTCGTTATCATAGGAGAGCGCGCAGGTGTTGGCAAAAAGATTGCCTTGCCTTTTGTGAAACGGAACACCAATGTGATGGTTTCCAGTAAAAACAGAACAGCGGCTTGATTTGGAACATTAGGAGGCAGAAAGCAGTTCGATAATACAAATGGATTTTACTGCTTTATCCGCCTAAAGTCTGAATAATTATTAAATTGAGTGAAAACTCTTTCAATTCAGCGGATACCCTTTATAATAAACAATTATAAACAAAGGGAGATGAGGCAAATGTCTAAGCTGAAAAACGATTCGTTGCAACTGCATAGAGCGCATCAGGGAAAATTGGAGATTCGGTCAAAAGTGGCGTTGGAAAACGAAAGGGACTTGAGCCTCGCATATTCTCCAGGAGTAGCTGAACCCTGCAGAGAAATCGCTGCAGATCCATCGAAGGTTCATGATTATACGATGAAGAGCAATATGGTAGCGGTAGTGACAGACGGTACCGCTGTTCTGGGACTTGGCAATATCGGTCCGCTTGCCGCATTGCCGGTCATGGAAGGAAAGGCCGTATTGTTCAAGGAATTTGCCGGAGTGGATGCCTTCCCAATCTGTTTGGATACAACAGATGCAGAAACCATCATCCAGACAGTGAAATTGCTTGAACCTGGATTTGGAGGCATCAATCTCGAGGATATTTCAGCCCCTACTTGTTTCGTAGTGGAAGAGCGTCTGAAAAAGGAAATGGGGATACCCGTATTTCATGATGATCAACACGGCACAGCCATTGTCACTTTGGCTGGCTTGATCAACGCATTGAAATTGGTCGGCAAGGACGTTCAGGAAACCAAGATTGTGGTGAACGGTGCAGGAGCTGCAGGAATCGCCATCGTTAAACTGCTGAGCAAATTCGGCTTTGGCCATCTGATCATGTGCGATACGAAAGGTGCTATTTTCAAAGGACGTAAAAACGGCATGAATCCATTTAAAGAAGAAGTGGCTGAAATGAGCAATTATGAACGCAAAGAAGGCTTATTGGCAGATGTCATCGGTGGAGCGGACGTCTTTATCGGCGTTTCGGCAGAAGGCGCGTTGACGCAAGAAATGGTCCGCACCATGAACAACGACGCCATCATCTTCGCTATGGCCAATCCGAATCCTGAAATCCTTCCGCATTTGGCGAAACAGGCTGGCGCAAGAGTTGTCGGCACAGGGCGTTCAGATTTCCCGAATCAGGTCAATAATGTGTTAGCTTTCCCAGGGCTCTTCAGAGGCGCTTTAGACGTCTTGGCTACAGATATCAACGATGCGATGAAGATTGCCGCCGTCGAAGCGATAGCCAGCTTGCTGGAGACCGATGAGTTGCATGAGGACTATGTTATCCCTAAACCATTTGATTTGCGCGTAGCATCAGCTGTTGCAGCAGCGGTCGCCAAGGCAGCAATCGAGACAGGCGTTGCCCGCAAAACAATCGAAACGGAAGATCTGCAGCAAAAAACGGCAAGCTTATCGGCAGCCGGAGAAAAGTAAACTATATTATAGAAGAAACCCATTCGCTATTTTTCAGGCGGATGGGTTTTTTGGTGGGATTTTGGCTGAACGACTGCAAATCCGGCTGAGCGACTGCAAATGTGGCTGAACGACTGAAATTTTGGCTGAGCGACTGCAAATGTTGCTGAGCGACTGCAAATCGGGCTAGAGCGACTGCAATTTTGGCTGAGCGACTGCAAATGTGGCTGAGCGACCGCAATTTTGGCTGAACGACCGCAAATCCGGCTGAGCGACCGCAAATGCTTCGAAAGTGAAATATACTGCAAAACAAAACGAAGAGGAATATAAAACAGCCAACACATCGCTTGTTGAAGAGCGGGTGTTGGCTGTTTTTAAGTATACGATAGTTCTTTTTCTTCTGATACTGCTGGTATATTTTGCTTTTCCTGCCGATACACATCGAGCAGGTCACACGGACGTCCGATAAAATCGGTTCGGCCGTTCTTGATTTTGACAATTCGGTCTGCCAGGATATGGGCATCTTTCTCATCGTGCGTTACAAAGATGGAGGTGATGTTTGCTTTTTTTAGAATATCCCGCAATTCTTTGCGAATTTTTTCCTGCAGTTCCGCGTCCAGATTGCTGAACGGCTCGTCAAGCAGCAGAAGATGGGGATTGGGGGCGAGTGCTCTGGCAATTGCAACACGCTGCTGCTGCCCACCGCTCAATTGATGAGGATAACGTTTCTCATACCCCTGTAATTCCACCAGTTCCAAAACTTCCTGGAGACGAATCCGCTTTGCTGCTCGTTTCATCCGGAAAAGCCCAAACAAAATATTATCAGCAACCGTCAAATGTGGGAACAATGCATAGTCCTGAAATACCATGCCAATGCCGCGTTTTTCAGGCTGCACAAAAGTCCGGTCATCGAAGAGGACTTGGTCTTGAATCACGACTTTTCCATTAGCCGGCTTTTCAAGCCCAGCCAATAGACGCAAAACGGTGCTTTTGCCGCTGCCGCTTCGCCCAAGAATTGAAATGACTTCGCCCTTTTTGATTTGCAGAGAAAAATTATCGAGTGCAGGGACTTTTGTGTTGGGGTAGGAAAAATTAAGATTTTCAATTGAAACAAACATATCAGTCCATCTCCTTTTCGAGAAACTTGTAAAAGATCACAATGGCCAGGGCGCTAATGCCGATTATCAGTAAAGAAGACTGGGAAGCCTCCATAATCTTTTCGTCACTTGCATACTGAAATGCTTTTGTGGAAAGTGTATCAAAATTAAAAGGCCGTAAAATCAGGGTTAACGGAATTTCTTTTAGTACATCGACAAAGACAAGGATGAATCCGCTGATGATTGCACCTTTCATCATGGGCATGTCCACTTTAAAGAAGGTTCTCGTAAGACCAGCGCCAAGAAGGCGGGAGGCATCCTGGAAGTCCGTCCCGATTTTGTCATACCCCGTCTCGATGGAGCTGTAGCCGATGGCGAAAAACCGGATGATGTAAGCTGTGATCAGCAGGATGATGCTGACGCTGAGGACGAGGGTCGTATTCATGCCTGCCATCCGATAAAGCGGCGCCAGGAATTCATCCAATGCGACAAAGGCGGTTACGACTGCGACCGCAATGACAGCGCCCGGAATTGAGTAGCCGAGAACGGTTAGTTTCGGCAGCAGTTTGGCCAGTCTTCCCTGGACCAGACGCGCGAAATTACCGACAATCAATGCGAAAACAATAATGGTTGCAGCGCTGAACCCTGCCACAAATACTGAATTTCTTATATAGGACATAAACTCTTCTAATGGAATGGTTCCGAAAGTCAGTATTGTCCAGTCGATCAATTGGGCAACTGGTATGAAAAATCCAACTGCCAGTATGCTTAGACAATAAGCAGCGGCAGCAAATGCTTTCCAACCGGTTAACGGAATCAGTGGCAATGGCCGAACTTTGGTGGAGGAATAGCTGTACTGGCGTCTGCCGCGCAGAATTTTTTCAATCAGCAGAATCAAAATGACAAAACCCATTAAGGAAGCTGCCAGCTTAATGGATGTCTCGATATCCCCCAAGCCGAACCAGGATTGAAAAATAGCCGTCGTGAATGTCTGGATGCCGTAGTATTTGACAACTCCATAATCATTCAGCACTTCCAAAATGACCAAGCTGGCACCAGCAATGATGGAGATTCGGGATATCGGCAAAACCACTTGGAAAAACGTACGCCATGGGCCTTTTCCGAGAAGGCGTGTGCTTTCAATCAACGAAGCGGATTGCTGCGACAGGAAAACTTGCGTGATGGTGTAGACATACGGATACAGAAAAACTGTATAGATAAAAACTGCACCAGGCAAATTCATGATGTCGAAGTAAACGGGATCTAGTTCCATACCGAACCGGTCGCGAAGTGTGTTCTGGATCACCCCTGTATAATTGAAAATCCCATGGTATGTATAGGCTCCAATAAAAGGTGGTATGGAAAGAGGCAGAATCAGTGCCCATTTGAAAAATCGCCGGAAAGGGAATTGATATTGTGCAATCAGCCAAGCCAGGCTCAAGCCAATGAAAATTGTAGCGCCGGCAGTTGCAACAACGAGAATCAAGGAATTTTTAACGAACGACCATAGGACAAATTCTTTCATATGCTCCCAGTTTTCATTAGAGGGGATGAACAGACCTGTCACAATCGTTATATTGGGCAAAAACAGAGCGGCGATAATAGCCATAGCTGAAACCGTCCAAATATTTACATTTGCCAATTTTCTTTGCATGGCTTTATCCACCTTTCCAATCACAAGAAATCCCTTGCTGCAAAAAACTGCAGCAAGGGTAGAGCATATTGATTATTTCCAGCCTACTTCATTAAAGATTAGAATTGACTTGGCGTTGTTGTCTCCAAGGACAGAAAGCGGGATATCCTGTTCCTTGAATTCGCCCCATGATTTCAGCAACTCAGAAGGTTCAACTTCTTCATTCACCGGATACTCGTAGTTTGCCTCTGCAAATGTTCCTTGAGCTTCAGGAGCAGAAAGGAATTCAAGCAGCTTGATTGCATTTTCTTGGTTTTCTGATCCTTTGACAACTCCCGCTCCACTAACATTGATATGTGTTCCAGTAGTTTCCTGGTTCGGGAAGAATAAGCTAAGGCTTTCGGCTATTTCCACTTCAGCCGGATCTTCAGAGTTCAGCATTTGTCCGAAATAATAACTGTTCATGATAGCGACATCGCCGACGCCTGCAGCAATGGCTTTGGCTTGATCACGATCTCCACCTTCAGGATCGCGGGCAAAGTTGTTCACCAATCCTGCTGCCCATTCTTTTGCCTGTTCTTCACCGTCTATTTCAATAAATGAAGCAAGCAAAGACTGATTGTAGATGTTTTCTGAACCGCGGATCAGTACGCGGCCTTTCCATGTATCCTCTGTCAAGGCTTCGTATGTTGATAATTCCTCAGGTTTCACTGTGTTTTTATCGTATACAAACACACGTGCACGTTTAGTTAAGCCATACCACATTTGGTCAGTGTCACGTAAGTTTTCTGGAATCTGTTCGTTCAGCAGGTCGCTTGAGGCTGCTTGCAGCAATCCATCCTCTTTTGCACGGAACAGGCGGCCAGCATCTGCAGTCAGGAACAAGTCTGCTTCGGTGCCATCTCCTTCACGCTTGATGCGCTCAAGCAATTCGTCCGCTTCTCCCTTGATAAGGTTTACTTTGATGCCTGTTTCTTCTTCGAATTTCTTGTATAATTCATCATCTACATCGTAATGTCTTGCAGTATATAAATTGATTTCCTTGCTTTCGGGTGTTTCTTCAGTAGCACCATCTGTTGCAGGTGCGGATGCATCATTGTTTCCGCATGCAGTTAAAACAAGAAGTACAAAAGCCAAAACAAGATAAATAAGTTTGTTCATGAATATCTCTCCCTTTATTATGATATTAAGAAGCTCAATTGAAAACCATTCTCATTTTCAATTATAGGTGGCTAAATGATAATGTCAACTGAATCTAGCGAAAAATCCTATTTTTTTTATATTTATGTCGAATATGTAACCACGAGATGGTTCGTTCATACTGATTTCTTGTTTTTCCAGTATGTAGAATCAGAGATAGGGATGTGGACAAAATTCGTGGAGTTTTGCTATCACACATCACTATTTTTAACACATTTTTCTCTATTTTCATAGGATCTGTTACCGACACCCATTGCGAAGTCTATCCGAAACCTTTTTCTGATTTATTGAAGCATTGCAGAATATGTCTTTATCTAAAATTCAAAAAACCCTTTGCCAGGTCAGCAAAGGGTTTTTTATTCCATAATCATTTAATGCTTCTTCTAAAAATTCAAGCTTTCACTTTATGATTTTTTTATTTAGTTGGCGATGCTCAAGCCGTTTCGGCGAGCCACCTGTGCTAATGCCTGTTTGAGATCCTGCAACAGGTCATCCGGATGTTCAAGGCCTACGGAGTAACGCAGCAAGCCATCGGTGATTCCACGCTTTTCACGCTCTTCGGCAGGCATAGAGCCATGGGACATAGTTGCCGGGTAGGACAGGATCGATTCGACAGCACCCAAACTGACAGCAAATACCGGGATTCTCAAATGATCCACAAAGACACGGGCTGACTTTTTATCAGCTAAGCGGAAAGAGAGGACTGCACCTGCGCTTCTAGCCTGGCGTTCGTGAATCGGATTGCCGGGATGAAATGAAAACCCTGGATAGTATACTTCTTCGATCAATGGGTGGTTATGAAGATACTCAGCGATGGTGCGGGCTGATTCGGATGACTGTCCCAAACGGGCACCTAAAGTCTTGATGCCCTGTATCAGCAGATAGGAATCCTGCGCGCCTAAAACCGAACCGAAAGTATTTTGAATAAAGCCCAAACGGTTTCCGAGTTCTTCGTCTTTTGTTACGGCAAGCCCTGCGATGACATCACTGTGCCCCGATAGGAATTTCGTCGCGCTGTGCAGGACGATGTCAGCACCAAGTGCCAATGGATTTTGGTAAAGTGGCGTCATGAAAGTATTGTCGACGAATGTCAGACAGCCATTGGCTTTCGCTAATTTTGCTGCGATTTCGATATCTGTAATGTTCATGACCGGATTGGATGGCGTTTCCAGGTAAACCACTTTTGTGTTGGGCTGGATTGCATTGGCCATTTCGTTTAGGTCGGTCATATTGACAAAGGTGTATTCGATATTGAATTTATCCAAAACCTCCGTGATGAAACGGTAAGTTCCGCCGTAGACATCTTCTGAAACCAGGACGTGATCGCCCGAAGACAGCAGCATGAAAGCGGAAGAGATAGCGGCCATTCCTGAAGAAAAGGCGAATCCGCGTTTGCCGCCTTCCAGGTTTGCAATGGTTTCTTCCAATGCGAGGCGAGTTGGGTTTCCAGAGCGGCTATAATCAAAAGGCCCAAACGAATCTATGCTTTTCTGATGAAATGTGGAAGATAAATAGATAGGTACGTTAACGGCGCCAGTTAGCGGGTCAACGCCGGTAGAGTGAATAAACTTGGTTTCAATGCGATCAGTCATATTCAACAACCTCCTTCTTCAATTTCGAAAATGCCTGTGTCAGGTCAGCGATTAAATCTTCAGCCAGTTCGACACCGACCGAGAAGCGCAATAGCCGGTTGCAGACACCGCGTTTGGTACGTTCTTCAAAAGGAATATCTGCATGTGTTTGGGTGGCCGGGTAGGTGATGAAGCTTTCAACGCCGCCTAAACTCTCGGCAAAGGTGATAAGCTTAATATTTTCCAGAAAAGGTCCGATCCATTCTTCTTCCTGCAGGCGGAATGACAGCATGCCGCCTCTTCCTGGATACAGCACATCTGAAATGACCGATTGCTGTGACAGGAATGCTGCGATGGCTTTAGCATTCGCTTCATGTTGCCGCATGCGCAAGGGAAGCGTCTTTAATCCACGGATCAGCAACCAGGAGTCGAAAGGTGACAGCACGGCACCGACGGAGTTGTGGAACATTGAGAGCTTTTCGCAGATAATTTCGCCTTTCGCAACTACCAGACCAGCAAGGACATCATTGTGGCCGCCTATGTATTTGGTGGCACTATGGATGACGATATCTGCGCCCAGTTCGATCGGCTGTTGGAAGTATGGCGTCAGGAACGTGTTATCGACAATCAATAGAAGGTTATGCTTTTTCGCTAATGCTGCATAAGCGGCAAGATCGATTTCCTGCATGAGCGGATTGGTCGGCGTTTCAATGAAGAGCGCCCGTGTATTCATGGTGATTTTCTCTTCTGTATCCTGTACATCTTTGAATTCGGCATATTTGGGATGGATATTATAAGCAGCTGCAAAATGGTCCAGCAGACGGTACGTTCCGCCATAAATGTCTTCTGGTACCAATAATTCGTCACCTGGACGGAAAAGAGACAAAACCAGTTGGATGGCTGCCATTCCGGAACTGCAGGCAAATCCGGCATCTGCGCCTTCGAGCTCTGCAAATCCTTCTTCAAGGACAGAACGCGTCGGATTTTTTGTTCGCGAATAGTCATAGCCGGTCGATTGTCCAAGTCCCTGGTGTTCAAAGGCTGTTGATAAGTAAATGGGCGGATTTACCGCTCCTGTTGCAGAGTCGCTGCGATTTCCTATTTGTACCAATAAAGTTTCCAAGCTGTGTTTTGTCATTCCACTCATCCTCTCAACAATAAAAAAACAGGGGCTCCTCTTCAAAAGAAGAAAGCCCCTGTCTGGGAACGCATTCTTCTCATCTGGTAGGCGGAGCCTATTGGAATTAGCACCGTAGTCTTCGTCAGACTGGTTGCTGAGACTTCACAGGGCCAAGTCCCTCCGTCTCTCTAGATAAGAAATATCTTATGAAGTTTAAGTTGTTTCTGTTTCGATGTTTTTAATCTTAAATCATTTGATGGGGGAAAGCAAGGAAGAAAATCAAATAGTTGAAATAAAAAGATAATAAGTAAGAAGAGTAGAGAGATTGCTTGATTCTGTATGGTGGCAGTAACTTTCGATGGTTTTAATGGGCGCTTCGGCCGCTTCTGTACTAAATCGCGTGATTCTTTTATTTCGTTTATCAAAATGATATGATGGTTGAATGAAATTTGTATGCAAAAGGAAAAACAAATGTATATTGTCACCTCAACGGTGGTTGTTCCGCCTGAAAAAACCGAGGAAGTTATTGGGATCTATTAAAAACGTTCACGTCGCGTAGACTTGGCGGAGGGCTTTCATTTATTCAGGCTCATCCAGAATACCAAGAAGAAAAACGAATTGACGGTCCACATGGAATGGCACACGAAAGCCGCTTATATGGCTTGGGTGCAAAGCCAGGAGTTCAAGGAAATTCACGATCTCGAAAAAAATATCCGGACCAGGAGTTGGCAAAAATCATTCCAACTGTTCGGCAGTACGAAGTGGTGGCCGAATGAAGATGGAGGCCAAAAATAAAATCGCCTCTGAAACAGCAAAAAGCATATACGCTGCTCACCAAACGCTTTGGGAACGTTTTGGAGAGCGAGGCTTCCAACATACTGAAAAAGACAATCATCACCACTTGGATCATTTAGAGACTGCGTATTCTCTTGATGATGCAAAGGTGTTCGTTGATTATGCCATATGGCTGGAAACAGTACTGACCAGCCGCAATGTGGAAACAGCATTGATTATCGATAATTTTGAACGCTTACAAAAGATTCTTCCAGGGAATACAGGTAAAGATGAAGAAGCCTTTATGCTGCGTTGTTTAACAAGTGCAATTTCGGTGTTAGGCCCTTCATAAGGTAAGGGAGGGTTACATGACTAGCAAATCACAAGAGCTGGCCAATTTATTTTTGGCTGGCAATGAAGAGCAGGCTTTGCAATTAGTCCAAACGTATTTGGAAAACCATACGAAAGATGAACTTTACCAATTATTATTGACTCCTGCGATGTATTGGATCGGAGAACTATGGGAAAAGAATATCATCACAGTGGCGGATGAACATTTAGCGACTGCCATTTGCGATTTTGTGGTGTCGGTGACGGAAGTTCGCCGGCCGGTACAAAATTCTCTTAAAAAGAAAGTAATGGTCCTTGGCCCTGAAGGAGAAGATCATTATATCGGATTGAAGATGGTGGCTTCTTTATTTAAGGAAAATGGCTGGGAAGTCCAATATTTAGGTCCGAATTTGCCGCTCGATGCCGCCATCGACTCTGCAAAACGATGGGAGCCGGATGTCGTTGCATTATCCGCGGCGTTGGCTTATCGGCTTCCTGTTTTGAAAAAATATGCGGAGGCATTCATCGCGCTTGATTTCAAACCGTCTGTCGTTTTAGGAGGGCGGGCTGTTTCTCTGGCGAATTGGTCAGCTTCCGATACCGAAGGCATCATCATCGTAAAAGAATTGGATCAGCTGAAAAGTTGGATCCATACTGGAAAGGAATCTGCCAATGACTTCAGCATCTCAATTGGATGAATGGCCGCTGCCAGCTTTTAAATTGAATAGCAAACTGGCAATCGTTGAGTGCTCTGAAAAAGCGAAAAAGTTAGTTGGCGACTGTTCTTCTTTCCTTGAAATTCTCGATGAAGCGAGCAGGGACAAGGCAAGCAAGTTTCTTTCAAGCGATCAACCAGTGATGCCTCTAGAATTGAATTTCATTTCAGTGACCAAGGAATTGTTTTTGGGAGACGTCTACAGCAAATGGGGCAGCGATCTTTTCCTGAACATCGTATTGGTGCCAAAGGGCAACCGGCTTCTCGAAATAACCAGCCAGTTGCTGAGTCTTCGCACACGCCTTCAGGAAACCAATTATGATTTGCTTCTTGAAAAAGAACGGACTGAAGAACTGTTGCAGCAAGTACGGCAATTATCGGCCCCTTGTATCCATCTCGGAAAAAGACATGTGCTGATTCCACTGTATGGCGATTTGGATCCCCGTAAAATTGAAGTGATCCGCTTTCATATTCTGAACCAGATTTATGAAACAGGTGCTGAAACTGTCATTATGGACCTGACTGCGATGGAACAGCTAGAGCAGGAGGGTGCCAATTACTTGAAATCGTTGATGCAGACCTTTAAGGTGATGGGCGTCCGTGGAATTGTCACAGGAATCAAGCCACAGCATGCGCAACAGCTTCATCATCTGAAGACAGGCCTCGACTTGCATTTTGTTTCTTCTCTGCAAACGGTGCTGGCTTCGCGAAAGCTTCTTCTATAAGATAGTTTGAAAAACCCGAAGTGAATGGCTTCGGGTTTTTGTGTTTTTACGGAAAGAAGAGACTAGAGCATATTGTTTTTTAACCTACACGGGCACCTCCGCTTTTCTGATTGTCCAGACTCCGGCGCCCAGGCCCTAGGGTCATAAGCCGCTCTGGCTGTGCGGCTGAAGAAGCGCCGCTTCGCCAGTGCGTCTTATGCCCGTCGGAGCTCTACGGGCACCTCCGCTTTTCTGATTGTCCAGACTCCAGCAGCCAGCCCCTCGAGTCGCTTCAGCCTTGCCAGCAATAGCTGCAGAACGCCATTACCGGCAAGGCTTCCAGCGCTTGTCGGGGCTATACGGCTGCTTGCGCTTTTCTTTGTCCAGACTCCGGTGCCCAGCTCTTCGGGTCATAAGCCATCCCGGCTGTGCGGCAAAGAACGCCGCTTCGCCGGTTTGTCTTATGCCCGTCAGAGCTCTACGGGCACCTCCGCTTTTCTTTGATGAGCAGGAGAAAGGATGTTTTTTGGAAATGTCGCTACAATGGAATAGATAGGAGTGGAAATAGACATGGACATTAAGAAATTCGAAAATATACCGTTGGGTGTGCTTGATTTGGCGCCGATCAACGAAGGTGCAGAAACGGCGCAGGCATTCAAGAATAGTGTGGAATTAGCGCAGCATGTTGAGAAGTTAGGATTTAACCGTTACTGGTTGGCTGAACATCATAATATGCCGGGCATCGGCAGTTCGGCTACATCGGTCCTCATCGGCCATATTGCAGGGGCTACAGAGTCGATCCGTGTGGGCTCTGGCGGCATTATGTTGCCGAACCATGCACCGCTTGTTATTGCGGAGCAATTTGGTACACTGGAAACAATTTATCCGGGACGCATCGATTTGGGTCTGGGCCGTGCACCGGGCAGTGATCAAGCAACTGCCCATGCGCTGCGCCGGACTTTGCAGAGCAGTGGAGATGATTTTCCGCAGCAGGTGGCAGAGCTGGAAAATTACTTTTCGGAAAATCCAGTTGGCCGTGTTCGGGCTTATCCTGGAACCAACCTGAAGATTCCACTTTGGCTGTTGGGGTCTAGTGGATTCAGTGCGCAGCTTGCGGCACTCAAAGGTTTGCCGTTTTCATTCGCCAGCCATTTTGCACCGGATTACATGATGCAGGCGCTGCAGCTGTACCACCAGAATTTCAAGCCTTCTGCGGCTTTGGCGTCGCCTTACGCAATGCTCGGCGTTAATATCATTGTTGCAGAGACGCAGGAACGTGCTGAATGGCTCGCGACTTCTTCCCAGCAGCAGATGTTCTCGTTGATGAGAGGGGAGCCGACGACGTTTCAGGCGCCTATCGACAACTTAGAAGAGGTTTGGACGGACCGTGAAATTGCGATTTTCCGTGACAAGCTGGATTCCGAATCGATGATTGTTGGAACACCGGATCTCGTTAAACAAAAGCTAAAAAACTTCATTCAAAAAACGAGAGCCAACGAAGTCATCGTCAACTCGCCGATCTTCCATCACGAAGATCGCCTGCGGTCGTATGATTACGTGGCAGAAATGATGGACTAAGCAAAAACCCCGTTCTCAGAACGGGGTTTTGTTGTATAAAAATCGCCTCTCCAGTAAGGAGAGGTGATGATCCGGCATCATTGCAGATCTTTCGTCTTGTCTTCTTCACGACGCCGTTCTTTTGGAATCTCGTCTTCTTCATAGGCTGCATAATCAGGTGCACCTTCGCCAATCATATTCAGAATCGCATTGAAATCGTCGTCTGAACGAAGTTCAGCTTCTCTTGGATCGAGTACTTTGCGTTCCATTATAACCAACCTCCTTGTATTATATTAAGCAGCCATATGGCAATGAAGGCGGAGTCCTATCTCACCTATAGTATACAGATTATTCTGTCAAATAGAAAGAGAAATTGCTCGGAATTCAGCTGGTCTATTCCGAAGAAAACCATAATGGAAAAACCCGTTGGAGCAAAAGCTCCAACGGGTTTTTTGGTTCTATTACTGCTGATTGATTTCTGCGTTCAAAATCATGGATTCGAAAAACAGGGAAGGCGAGCTTTCATTCCATTCCAGGGAAGCCAGGTCCGCTGTCCGTTTTTCAATATAGCCATAGGCGAGTTGAGTTCGTGGATCATCTGTCAATTCGAGCTTGACGTATGGGCCTTCCGGAGTCAGCCAATTTAATTGGGACAGCCGGTTTTCAAGTGAAAAGGCGATCCAGTCATCTTCTGCTTCGTCTGTTGCAAATAAGGGATCTTGAGCAGCTATCAGCCAGGTCTGGCTCGAATGTTTAGGGGGCAGCCACAGGTTTTTAGAAAGTACACCTTCTTCGGCGGTGAATTCAGAAATCTCATGGCGCAGCTCCCGTACCCATTCGCCATTGCCCAGCTGCAGGCTACGGGATACGTAGACATTCCCTACGAGGATTTCGCTATTGTCTTTCGTGAAGACCCCATAAGGATTGGTAGTGGGATCTGGCCCATAGAGAGCTTCGTCGAGCCTGACAGTTGGTTCGGGATTCCAGGATTTAAAGTCGGCCTCTTCCAGGCCATTGACATTCATCGAAAATGTATAAGGGATCCAGCCGGTGTTTTTGATTTCCTCAAAAATGAGGGACGTGCCATTTTGGAGCGACCGGTCGACTAGTGTATACGTGCCAACGTCAAATCCCAGCAAAGTCATGTTATATACTTGTGTCAGGTCTGAACCACTTTCACTGACTTCGGGTTCGCTCAATGTGATGAAAGTCGGTTTTTCAACCGTTAAAGACACATTGTTTTCCGAATAAAGTTCAACTTCATTTTTTAAAAACATGACGGCTGTAAAAACAATCAGCGACATGAAAAATACGACTCCCGCTAAAATAATGATTTTTCTAAACACATTTTCCACCTCTGTTTTCTGCATGGTTATCAATTTTCATTGTAACATGTGGAGAAGGCGAGAAGGCTGTCCATATTTGAGCATCAAATGAACAAATGCAAAGAACAAAAAAGTGGAGTTTCATAAAAAAAAGGCGTCCCATGGGACACCTGTTACAGTACCTTATCCAGAAAATCTTTGGCGCGTTCGGTTTTTGGATTGCTGAAAAACTCGATGGGCTGGCCTTCTTCCACCAGGACACCGTGGTCCAGAAAGAGGACGCGGTCTGCGACTTCACGGGCAAAGCCCATTTCGTGCGTCACGACGACCATTGTCATACCCGATTTCGCTAAGTCTTTCATGACGTCCAATACTTCTTTGACCATTTCCGGATCGAGTGCCGATGTCGGTTCATCAAACAGCATCAGTTCCGGCTCCATCGCCAAGGCGCGTGCAATCGCAACACGCTGTTTCTGTCCGCCTGACAGGCTGTTTGGATAAGCTTTTTCTTTTTCGGATAAGCCGACGCGTTCCAGCAGGAGGCGTGCTTTCATTTCCGCTTCTGCTTTTTTGACGCCTTTTGCTTTCATCGGTGCATAGGTCAGATTTTCAAGTACCGTCAAATGAGGAAATAAATGAAAATGCTGAAACACCATGCCAATTTGCTGGCGAATTTTATGGATATTGTTTTTTGAAGCCGTCAAGTTCTTGCCATTAATTTCGATTGTGCCGGAAGTCGGGATTTCCAGCAGATTCAAGCAACGCAGAAAAGTCGACTTGCCTGAACCGGAAGGGCCAATAATCGATACCACTTCACCTTTCGTCACGGCAGTGGAGATGTCACTGAGAACTTCATTGGTGCCGAATTTTTTATACAGATTCTGGACTTTAATCACTTTGTTTCAGCCTCCGTTCGAAAACTCTGCCGATCATCGTCAAGCCCATTACCATGCACCAATAAATGAGGCCGACAAATAACAGGGGTTCGAAGTTGCGGAACAAGTCCGAGCCAACGACTTGCGCACGTCTCATAAGATCGAGATAGCCGATGGTCGAGACGATGGCAGATTCTTTTGTTAAGGTGATGAATTCATTCATCAAAGCCGGCAGGATATTTTTCAGAGCCTGAGGCAAAATGATGTCTTTCATCATGGAACGGTAAGGAACGCCAAGAGCTTGCGCCGCTTCCGTCTGTCCTTTGTCGACCGCTTGGATGCCGGCACGGATGATTTCTGATATGTAGGCGGATGAATTCAGTCCAAAAGCCAGGATGGCGGACAGAAATGCTGATATGTCATATCCGGTCAGCTGGGGAGTGGAGTAGTAGATGATCATCAATTGCAAGATCAGCGGTGTTCCACGGAAGATGGACGTATAAGCATCGGCGAACCATCTTAATGGCTTGATGCTGCCAATTTTGAAAAGGGCCAGCAATGTGCCAAGAATCGATCCGAGAATGATGGCGAAAAACACGAATTTTAAGGTGGCCCATATCCCTTCCAACATGAAAGGGATATAGGGAACTATTTGTGAGAAATCCAGGTTCATAAGTTACAACTCTTTTCTAAAAGTAAGTTTACTCTTCGTCGGTCAGCCATTCTTCCTTCAGCGCATCCAGCTCGCCGTTTTCTTCCATTTCGGCAAGTACGCCATTAACGTCTTCGACTAGGTCACTGCCTTTCGGGAAAGCGACAGCCATGCCAGGTGAAGCTGTTGTAGGATCATCGAACGATCCAAGATCCTGTGCCTCGATATAACCGATAGCAACTTGCTTGTCCATGTATGCAGCATCGATGCGGCCAGAAAGGATTTCCTGAATCAATGCGCCAGAGTCGTCCAGCGCTTTCAATTCAAAATTGATACCTTCATCTGCAATAATGCTTTTCGCGCCTTCCTCCTGGATGGTCCCAAGCTGAACGCCGACGGATTTGCCTTCCAGTGATTCGAGTGTAGTAAGCTCTGAACCTTTAGCTGTCAGGAACATTTCGCCTGAATGGTTGTATTCTGTGGAGAAATCAACATTTTCTCTACGAGAGTCGGTTGCGGACATACCGGCAATGACCATATCGACACGGTCATTCTGCAAAGCACCAATCAGGCCATCGAATTTCATGTCAGTGATTTCAAGTTCATAGCCAAGCTCATCAGCAATATGATTGGCCAGGTCGATGTCGAAGCCAACAATCTCGCCTTCCGTATTACGTGATTCAAATGGAGGGAATTCAGCGGATGTGCCCATTTTCAACACTTCTTTTTCTTCTGAAGCTCCTGAGTCACTTTCATTCGAGCTGTCACTTCCACAAGCCCCGAGCAGTAGAGCAGATGATGCGAATAAAGCGATAAATGGTTTTTTCTTGATCATGTGTATTTCCCCCTATTAAGTGTATGTTTATTCATTAAAATGAATTTTAACACAGAGAAAGGGTTTTGGAAAGTTTTTTTCAGAATGAATAAAAAGTCGATGTATTCAGATTTTTTAGCTGTGGGAAAGAAGGAGTAGATTGCGTATAATAGCAGACTAGGAGGGGATAGTATTGAAAAAACTCTTATTGACCGGGTTCAAGCCGTTTTTGGATTATACGGTCAATCCGACGATGAAAATTGTGGAGGAGCTGGATGGCACAATGATCGGCAACTACCAGATTGTCGGGGAAATTATGCAGGTGGACTTTAATAGCTCAGGAGCAGCATTGCTCGACTTTATCAAGGAAGAAGACCCGGATGTGATCATTTCCCTTGGACTTGCAGCAGGGCGCTATAAAATTACGCCGGAACGGATTGCCATCAATATCAAAGACGGCGCTGCAGATAATGAGGGCAATAAACCCATCGATGAACCGATTCGGAAAGAAGGGGAGCCGGCATATTTGTCCACACTTCCTATCCGAAAAATGGTCGACAGCCTGCTTGCAAACGGATTGCCTGCAACTGTTTCGAATACAGCGGGTGCATATCTATGCAATAACCTTATGTACGAAGGATTGCATTACGCTAAAACAAACAAGCCAGACATGCTCACAGGATTTATCCACATACCAGCTTCGCACGAATTGGCGATTCAGCATGGGCGGATTCCAAGCTGGTCCCATGAGGATCTGCTAAAGGGTGTTCGGGTTTGCATTGAGGCATTGGACGAAACATGAAAAAAAGCGAATCGCAGCTGCGATTCGCTTTTTTATGCATAGGAATTTAAACCCAAACTGTTAACTTACCCTCTAAATAATTTCCCAGTTGCGCTTTGTGGCGACGTTACGCAGTCGGGGGTCAGGCTGAACGGCTACCGGATGGCCGACCAGTTCAAGCACGGGCAAGTCCGAGTGGCTGTCGCCATAAGCATAGCTATTGGCCCAGTCAATATCCTGGCCTTCGAGTGCTTCTTTGATTTTTATTATTTTCAACGGTCCCTGAATATGTGAAATGCTTGTCCGGTGATCCAAAATATTGTTTTTATAAAGAATTTCCGTTCCAATAATGGTCTTGAACGGAAATTGCTTAGTGACTGCGTGAAGAAGCGGAGTGAAAGCTCCGGATACGAGCATGACATAATCATTGTTGGCAACATGATTTTTAAGCCGTTCAACGACATTGGGATTCATATCGTCGTGCATCCGGTCGGCAATTTCACCGAAATATCGCTCAAGCTCAATCTGGGTAAAGGTTTCCAACGCAGATAAGTATGCCTGCACAGAACGTTCGCGCATTTTCCGTTCCGGGTAGATTTTCAGCTTATGGCCGACATAGAGCGGTATGATAGCCCGGTAAAATTGGCGATACCGTCGGCTGTGTTCGGGATGATTTTTTAAATGATCCATCATCAGTTGAAAAGTTTCCTTCGAATATAGGGTTCCATCAAAATCAAATATGGCTACGCGCAAAGCGATCAACTCCGGTTTCTCAATTTTTTCTGTTGCATCTATCATAACGGAAATCAGAGCCCTCTTCCAGCGAATGGCAGCTGCAGGTTTATGGGATTTCTCCTGAAGGGTATAGAAACTAAAATGACTCATGAAAACACAGGAGGTTTTACAATGGAAAAGCAGCGCATCACAGTTGGCTACGTCGAACTGACACTAGAAGAGTCGGACCGGCTGTTTGAAGAAGTGAAAAAAGATCATGATATTGAAACTTACAGTGAGCTGCAGGGCTTGATGGACGATTTCGATTCGGTGATCATTGAACCTGAAGCCCGTCCACTCGCCGACATCCTTGATGGCGATGAAGCACCTACTGAAACAGAACAGGGCGGCACCCGCTACATCGAAGTTTTCAATAAACTCGAGGAAGATTCCCGTTACCGTTTCAAATCATCCTATCAGGAATAAAGTCAGCCGCCCGGGTGTTCATTCGGGCGGTTTTTTGATGGACGGATATTTGTGGGCTTCTATATCACTCGAATATAGCCTGCGTGAGCAACAGCCATCCGGTGAGCTTTTCTTCAGGTTCTGTGAAGGGGCGACAGTTTTCTGAATATTACTCCTGAAAAGGCTTGCTCTTTACGTTAACGTCAATGCTAAACTAAAGCATATAGGAAGAACCTAGGAGGTGGGGGATGAAGACAATCAGGGAAGTGGCGAAAGAGTTTGGTATGACAACGCGCACAATCCGCTATTACGAGGAACTGGGCATGTTGCAGCCAGAACGGACAGAAAACAGGCAGCGCCTTTACTCAAGTGCTGAGTCTGCCAAACTGAAACTTATCAATCGGGGCAAGCAATATGGTTTTACACTCGATGAAATCAAAGAAATGATATTGCTGTTTGATATCGACCGTTCAGGGGAGAAGCAATTGGAACGGACGATTGAATATGGGCATAAACAGCTGGATACCATCAGCAGAAAAATTCACGAGCTAGAGACCATGAAACGGGAAATGGGCTCATTGCTCGAAAAATTCACAGAAAAGTTAGAAAATATAAAGGGGATGAAGAAATGAATGTGTCGGGATTATTAGAGAGAAATGCACGCAAGTTTCCAGAAGCTGAAGCCGTAGTAGGTATGGGGGAGCGGATGACATTCAAGCAATTGGACCAGTTGGCTAATGCGGTAGCCCATGGCTTGAAAGAACAAGGAATCGGTAGAGGTGACAAAGTGGTACTGTTCATGCCGAACGTTCCAGAATTCATCGTTTCTTATTTTGCTGTTCAACGTTTGAAAGCAGTCATCGTTCCGATCAATGCTAAATTAACGCGAAAAGAAGTAGAGTATATCCTTGATCATTCAGACGCGAAAGCGTTGATTGTACATGAGCTGTTGTTTGAAGCGGTGAAAGACCTGCATTCGGATCTGTTACTGATTAAAACGGGGCTAGCGGCAGATAGGTGGGAATCATTAAACGGTTTTATGAATTATTCAGCTGCAGAAAAGCTGTTTTCAGACGCTAAAGAAGATGATCCGTCTACAATCCTCTATACATCAGGTACCACAGGAAAGCCTAAAGGTGTCTTGTTCAGCCATCGCAATATTTTGTCGGTCGCACAGATGATTTGTGTTGAGATGGAAATGAAACCGGAAAGCCGCCTCCTACATATGATGCCATTGAGCCATTCGGCTCCTTTGCATTTATTTTTGGTGGCGGGGATGATTGTCGGCGCTAAACATATACTCGTACCAACGTTCACACCAGATCTGTTTTTGGATACGGTGGAAAAAGAGCAGACAACGCATTTCTTTGGTGCACCGGTTGCTTATCTCATGACTGCTAAACATCCGCAAGTTGGCGAACGTGACTTGTCTTCGATGAAATGGTGGATATATGGCAGCGCACCGTTATCAGCAGCTGAAGTGAGATTCGTCCAACAGGCGTTCCGAACAGATAACCTTGTCTGTGTCTATGGATTGACGGAAGCAGGGCCGAGCGGAACTTTAATGACCGGGGCGGAGCACGCTGAAAAAGCGGGGAGCATCGGCAAACGGGCAGCCCTTCATACAGAACTGCGCATTATCGATGAAGCGGGGAAAGACGTTGGAGTAGATGAAATAGGAGAAATTTTATTGCGCGGAGAAGGCAATATGCTGGGCTATTACAAAAATGACGAAGCGACAAAAGCGACCTTCCTCGGCGATTGGCTGAAAACTGGTGATTTGGCAAAGTTCGATGATGATGGATTTATCTGGGTGGTTGACCGCAAAAAGGATTTGATCATATCAGGCGGCGTCAATATTTATCCGAAGGAAATCGAAGAGATGTTGCTGAGCCATCCTGATATTAACGAAGTTGCTGTTATTGGAGTGCCGCATGTTGAGTGGGGGGAAACAGTGAAAGCTTATTTCGCGGGGGCACGTGAATTGGATGCCGAAGAAATAAAATCTTTTATTGGGGATGGGCTTGCCAGTTTTAAAATTCCACGCCTGTTTGAGCAAATGGAAGCTTTGCCGAGAAACGCATCCGGCAAAATCCTGAAACAGCCGCTGCGGGAAAGAGGTGTATAGGATGGTTGTATTAAAAGGAGAAGCACCCAAAGGTAAACGCAATTTTTTCACTGACGATCAGACCTTAAAATTGATTCTTGCAGAAAACTTGCCGAATGGATTCCTGGATTATGCAAACAAGGAGCTTAAGGAGTTCGGTGAATTGGCTGCGGGTGTAATTGACGAACGCGCGCGCCATACCGACCGGGAAGGAGCGCCAAAGCTGGAGAAATATGACCGGCTGGGTGAAGATATTTCGCATGTCTGGGTCAATGAGGGCTACAAGAAGACAGTGGAAGAAACTTACCGGACCGGCATTGTCGGCTTTGTCCACAAAGAGATTCCAGAGCTTGGGCACAAAGGAAATTATCTCTATAGCTTCGCGCAGGGTTATCTATTGTCGCAGTCAGAACCCGGCTTTTACTGCCCGGTGACCTTGACGATGGCGACCGCGTATCTTTTGGAACATTTTGCGGATGAAGAGCTGAAAAGGAAGTTCCTCCCGCATGTCGCTGCAACAGGGGATGTGGAACTATTCGAAGGGGCAACTTTCCTGACAGAACGGCAAGGGGGTTCTGATGTGGGGGCAAATACCGTGGAAGCCGTTTTGGAAGAGGGCGTTTATCGACTGTCTGGAGAAAAATATTTTGCATCCAATGCAGGGATGGCAGGAGTGGCGATGGTATTGGCTCGGCTAAAAGGAGCATCTGAAGGGTCAAAAGGACTGACATTATTCGCTGTGCCATGGCGCGTCGAAGGAGAACTGAATGGCATCAAGATTCGCCGCTTAAAGGATAAGTTAGGAGTGCGCGCGGTTCCTTCTGGGGAAGTGGAGTTTGACGGTGCAGAAGCCTACCTTGTAGGAGATCCTGCGAAAGGCTTGAAATACATGATGGAAGCTTTGAATTTGTCACGTATCTGTAATGCGGTAGCATCGATCGGCATTACAAAACGTGCCTTGTCGGAGGCGACGGAATACGCTGAGCGGCGCAACGCATTCGGTCACCAATTGATGGAGTTTCCAATGGTAAAGGACAGCCTGATGAAGCTTCGCGCCAAGCATGAAACGGAAACGGCAGCGATTTTCGACCTTATCGCCTTGTATGATCGAGTGACTGCTGGAACGGCAACACCGGAAGAAACAGTATTGAATCGTTTACTGATTGCCATTCTTAAAAAGGAATCGGCCGAACAAGCCATCCATTTTTCTCATGAAGCGATTGAAATGCATGGTGGCAACGGCTATATCGAAGATTTTGTAACTCCCCGTCTGCTGCGTGACGCGCAGGTATTGACAGTTTGGGAAGGCACCGCGAATATTCTGGGACTGGAATTGATCCGCCTTATCAATAAATTCGATGCTCATAAAATTTTTATTGTTCATATCACAGACAGGCTGAAAAAACTTCCGCCATCTCCTGAGTGGGAAACAGTCAGTGGCAAGCTGAAAGCACTTCATGAAGAATTGGATGCCTACGCTTCCTATGGATATGATATGCAGACATTTGAAGCGAAAGCATTGATGCAGCGTATGGCCTGGCTTTTTGAAAGTCTGATTGCTCTAGAATGGGCGCATAAATATGGCGGCATTTATCAGCTTTTGACGGAGGTGTTTCTCGAAACTACCTGGAACACACGCAGTACTGGAGGAGAGATGAAGACAGTAAAGTATTTCAGTGAAGTGTTTGAAGACTAAGAGAATCCGATTTTTTCTATTGTCCAAAAAGTGATGCGGAAGTTTCCGCATCACTTTTTACTTTTTCTATTGGACCACCTAATGGAAAAAAAGTCAGCTGCCCGATTTTAAGCTTGTATATGTTGAACTTAAGTGGTTATCATTTCATAGGTCGCTTCGGTCGCTTGGTGCTCGCCCTTGGCAGTTGGCACCACGACTTCCTGTCGCACCAACCACACACCCTGTGGACCCGAAAGCGGAACTGCTTTGCAAAATATCTGCAACCAAATAGAAGTTATTATAAAGGATTAGTCCAATATATTTAGCTCACGATAGCCTCTGCCCACTTACTTCACAACACATTCCCCAGACAAATAAAAAGAGGATGACCCATTAATGGGTCATCCTCTCAGGCTGTCGAGAAACCTCGGCAGCTTTTTTGCGTTTCGCTCCAGCCGGACGCTTTCCGCGGGCACGGCT